>NZ_JBXAQL010000001.1:267659-2155259 GCF_058807215.1 Sphingomonas sp. GW821-FHT12D09
TGCGGGTGTAGCTCAGTTGGTTAGAGCGCCGGCCTGTCACGCCGGAGGTCGCGGGTTCGAGCCCCGTCACTCGCGCCACGCGCTTGCACTTGATGCCAGCGGGGCCTAGCCTTATCCCAACAGCTTTAAATCAACGAGCGGTCGCGCATCTCTCCCCGTGCTCCCATGGAGGAAGCAATGCGCCGTCCTGTGCTGCCGATCGTCCTTGCGCTGTTCGTCGTCTCGGGGTGCAATAACCGGACCGAAACGACTAATATGGTGGCGATCGACACGAGCGTTACCGACAATATGTCGGTTGGAGGCGATATCGCCAATGTGGCCATGGATAATGCGCCCGTCGCCTGCCCGGCGATCGGCGGCAGGCAGGCCGCGCCCGCGCAATGCGACGAATATACTCGCCAGGCCAGCGCCCTGACCGAGGGCGTCGCCGCATTCGATCCGCCCCGAAAGATGCGGATGGGAGCGCCGGAGACGATAATTTTGGTGATCGGCCAGGCTGCCGATGCGGAGGCGGTGGTGAACGCCGTGGCAGGCGAGCCGGGCAATACGAACATGGTCCGAACGGAGAAGGTGTCGATCGGCGAGAATGTCTCGGCCGAACTGACCTCGCCGGGCAGCATGTTCAAGATCGCGCCGACGGGGCCGGTGGTGAAGCCGATGCCCGCCAGGGGGCAACAGGTGTGGCAATGGAGCGTGGAAGCGCTGGTTCTCGGCAAGCACAAGCTGACGCTGACGGTGGGCGTGCCGATCATCGGCGGTTCCGGCGAGGTCTGGCAGCCCGTGCTGGAGCCCAAGACCTTCGAGATCGACGTCCAGGCGCGCCCGCGGAACTGGCCGGAATTCTTCGACGATATGGCGAAATTCTTCACCAGCCTGAAGGGCGCGCTGCTCGGGCTCGCGGCGGTGATCGGTGCGCTCGGCGCGATCTGGCTGGCACTGAAGAAGCTGCGCGGCGGCAAGGATCCCGCGAAAGAGGATAAGGACGGAAGCGAGAGCGGGGGCGGTTAGGCCGTGCGCCAGCGCCCCGTTTCCATCCAGCGCAGCACGCCGCCCAGCGGCAGCACCCAGACCACGCCGGTGACGATGTAGACCGGCAGCTGGGCGAGCACGTGCAATTGGCCGATCCAGTGCGAGAAGCTCGCGACCAGGATCACCCAGAGGAATATCCAGGCGATGATGCCCAAGGCACCGGCGGGCTTGCGCCAGCTCGGCTTCACGCTCCCTGGTGCCATGTCATGCCTTTCTCGGTGATCACTGCGTGGAGCGGAACGTCCCAGATGTCCGACGGGATCGCCGGCACTTCCTGGATCGACCAGGCGACGCCGATCCGGGTCGCGTCGGGGTAACGGGCGAAGGCGCGGTCATAATGCGCGGCACCCTGGCCGAGGCGGTTCAGGCGCGCGTCGAACCCGACAAGCGGCGTGAGGATGATGTCCGGTGCGACTTCGGGGCTGCCGGCATGCGGCTGGCGCAGGCCGAAAGGGCCATCGACCAGCGGCTGGCCCAGCTGCCAGGCGAGGAAGCGGATCGGCTCGGGGCGGCCGATGACGAAGGGCAGGGCAAGTATGCAGCCGCGCTCGGCGGCAGCGGCGGCGAGCTGGGTCGGGTCGGCTTCGCTGCCGATCGCGCAATAGGTCGCCACGATCAGGCCGGGCGCGAGCTTTTCGAGGAAATGATCGGGGGCGAGGATCGCCTCGCTCGCTTCGGCGGCGAAGGCGTCACGCTCGGCACGGAGCTGGGCCCGCAGGGCAAGCTTGTCGATCATGCAACGTCTTTAGGGGAGCGGTGGCGGGACCGCCATGGCCGTTTGCCAGAATATCCTCCGACGCCTGTTACGTCAGGTGGGGACCATATGCAGCAGACCAAGATCTGCACAGGGACAGCCCCCATTGGAAGATGAATAGCCTCAGGGATAATTGCAAAGGCTCGTACCGGGCAGTGCCCGCCATGAATGGATATAGGGGGTTAAGCGCATAACCGCAACGGCTTCACCCAAATTCGTTATCCCCACGAAGATGGGGATCAGGGTGGCAGAGCAGCGTCCTTCGTGACTCGGGATTCCCGCCTTCGCGGGGATGACGATCAAAGAGGTCAGGCCTCCGAGGCATCCTCTTCGAGCGCCGCGGCCACAGCCTCCAGCCGATCGGCGATACGCTCCAGCAATACCGGGGAGACCCCCTCCGGCGGGTTGCGCTCGGTCTCGTCGAGCATGTCGGCGAGGATCAGCGCGAGATAGACCAGGGTGCGCTCGGCATTGAGGCCGCCCGAGGCGCGCAGTGCGGTGTCGGAATGCTTCTGCAGGATCGATTCGAGATGGCGAAGATGCGGCTCGTCGCCCTCGCGCGCGGCAACTGAATAGCTGCGGCCGGCTACGGTGAGATCGATATCGGCCATCAGTCTTCCTCGCCCCGGGCTTCGCGCGCGATCAGCGCGTCGAGCGACGACACCGCATCCTCGATGCGCGAACGCAGCTTGGCGTGGCGCTGGGTGATGCGTTCACAGGCATATGCCCGCGCTGCTGCGGCTTTCTCGATGCGGACGAGGGCCATTTCGATACGATCGGCGGGCGTACTTGCCATGGATCAAGCGTTACGCACGCTATCCGAAGCTAGCAACCCCCGATTGGCATCGGTTTCATCCTCGCGTCGGTGAGGCGAACCGGAGCAGCGCCGGCCCGAGTCCGCGGTTGACGTGGGCTCCCAAGGGCACCAAAGGCGTGCGCGCCAGCATCAGGGGACTCCAAGTGACCGCAAGCTTCACCGACTGCGCCAATGCGATCCGAGCATTGTCGATGGACGCCGTGGAGGCGGCCAATTCGGGGCACCCGGGCATGCCGATGGGCATGGCGGACGTCGCCACGGTGCTGTTCCAGGATTATCTGAAGTTCGATCCGGCCGATCCCAAATGGGCGGACCGCGATCGCTTCGTGCTGTCGGCCGGCCATGGGTCGATGCTGCTCTATTCGACGCTGTACCTCACCGGCTATGCGCGCCCGACGCTGAAGGACATCCAGGACTTCCGCCAGATCGGCAGCCCCTGCGCCGGCCACCCCGAGAATTTCGAGCTGCCGGGCGTGGAGTGCACCACCGGCCCGCTTGGCCAAGGCTTCGCGATGGCGGTCGGCATGGCCGCTGCCGAGCGTCACCTCAACGCGACCTATGGCGACGAGCTGGTCGATCACCGCACCTGGGTGATCGCCGGCGACGGCTGCCTGATGGAAGGCATCAACCATGAGGCGGTCGGCCTGGCCGGGCATCTGAAGCTCGGCAAGCTGATCGTGCTGTGGGACGACAACAAGATCACGATCGACGGCGCGGTGTCGCTCTCTTCGAGCGAGGACATCCCCGCGCGCTACCGTGCCTCCGGCTGGCAGGTCGTCGAGTGCGATGGCCATGACGCCGCCGACATCGCCCGCGCCCTTGACGAGGCGATTGCGAGCGACCTGCCGTCGCTGGTCAAGTGCCGCACGATCATCGGCTTTGGCGCGCCCAACAAGCAGGGCTCGTCCAAGGTCCACGGCTCGCCGCTCGGCAAGGACGAAGTAGCCGCCGCGCGCGCGAGGCTCGGCTGGACCTGCGGTCCGTTCGAGATCCCGGCCGATATCCGCGAGACCTGGCTGGCCGCCGGCAAGCGCGGCGCGGTGCCGCATGCCGAATGGAAGCAGCGCCTGGAAGCGCATGAGGACCGTGCCGAGTTCGAGCGCCGGATGCGCGGCGAGTTGCCGGCCTGGTTCTCGATGCAGGATCATATCCAAGGGTTGCTCGACGCGCCGCAGAAGATCGCGACCCGCAAGGCGAGCGAGATCGCGCTCGAGGCGATCAACGCCCAGCTGCCCGACACGGTCGGCGGATCGGCCGATCTCACCGGCTCGAACAACACCCTGACCAAGGGCCTGGGTGCGTTCAACGCCGAGAATTACGGCAGCCGCTACGTCTATTACGGTATCCGCGAGTTCGGCATGTCGGCCGCGATGAACGGCATGGCGCTGCATGGCGGCGTGATCCCCTATGGCGGCACCTTCCTGGTCTTCGCCGACTATTGCCGCGCCGCGATCCGCCTCTCTGCGCTCCAGCAGGCGCGCGTCGTCTATGTGATGACGCACGACTCGATCGGCCTGGGCGAGGACGGCCCGACCCACCAGCCGGTCGAGCATCTCGCCAGCCTGCGCGTGATCCCCAATCTCGACGTCTATCGTCCGTGCGACACGATCGAAACGGCGGAATGCTGGGAGCTCGCGCTGCAGAAGCAGGACGGCCCCGGCCTGCTCGCGCTTAGCCGCCAGAACCTGCCGCAGTTGCGCACCGAGGCTGCCGAGAATCGTTCGGCGCGCGGCGGCTATGCGATCCGCGAGGCCGAGGCGCCGCGCCAGGTGGTGCTGCTCGCTAGCGGCTCCGAAGTCGAGATCGCGGTCGATGTGCGCGACGCGCTGGAGGCCCAGGGCATCGGTGCCGACGTCGTCTCGATGCCGTGCTGGGAGCGCTTCGATGCGCAGGACGCGCAGTACAAGCGCGACCTACTGCCGGCGCATGCCCTCAAGGTCTCGATCGAGGCGGGCGTGACGCATGGCTGGGAGCGATACACGGGCTTGGATGGGCTAAACTTTGGCGTGGATGGATTCGGTGCCTCGGGTCCCTATCTGAAGCTGTACGAGCATTTCGGGCTCACTGCGGGAGCCATCGTTCCGCAGATCGTCGAAAAGTTGAACGGAGAACAGGCATGACGAAGGTTGCGATCAACGGGTTCGGGCGCATCGGTCGACTGGTGGCGCGCGCGATCCTGGAGCGTCCGGATAGCGGGCTCGAACTGGTCACGATCAACGATCTCGCGGACGCCAAGTCGAACGCCTGGCTGTTCTCGCGCGACAGCGTCCACGGCAAGTATCCGGGCACCGTCTCGGCCGATGGCAACGACCTCGTCATCGACGGCAAGCGCATCAAGGTGACCGCCGAGCGCGATCCCGCCAACCTGCCGCATGCCGAGAACGGCGTGGAGCTGGTGCTCGAGTGCACCGGCTTCTTCACCGACCGTGCTTCGGCCCAGAAGCACATCGATGCCGGCGCGAAGAAGGTGCTGATCTCGGCCCCGGGCAAGAATGTCGACCTGACGGTCGTGTTCGGCGTGAACAACGACAAGCTCGAGGCCGGCCACACGATCGTTTCCAACGCGTCGTGCACGACCAACTGCCTGGCACCGATCGCCAAGGTGCTGAACGACAAGATCGGCATCGAGCGCGGCCTGATGACCACGGTCCACGCCTATACCAACGACCAGAAGATCCTGGACCAGATCCATCCGGACCTGCGTCGCGCCCGCGCCGCCGCGATGAGCATCATCCCGACCACGACGGGCGCCGCCCGCGCCGTGGCCGAAGTGCTGCCAGAGCTGAAGGGCAAGCTGGACGGCTCGGCGATCCGCGTTCCGGTTCCGGACGGCAGCCTTGTCGATCTCACCTTCACGCCAAGCCGCGACACGACCGTCGAGGAAGTGAACGCGGTGCTCAAGGCGGCGTCCGAGAGCGGCCCGCTCAAGGGCATCCTCTGGTATTCGGACGAGCCTTTGGTCTCGATCGACATCGTCCACACCCCGGCCTCGTCGACCGTCGACAGCCTGGAAACCGCGGTGATCGACGGCAAGCTTGTCCGTGTGGTGAGCTGGTACGATAACGAGTGGGGCTTCTCGAATCGCATGGTGGATACCGCCGGCGCGATGGCGAAGCTGGGCTAAGAACTGCCCTCAAAACCTGCCGTCATGCTGAACTTGTTTCAGCATCCAACGCGCCTCAAGCGGCATTGCCCGTAGAGGTTGGACCCTGAAACAAGTTCAGGGTGACGGTGGGAGGGGAGGCCATGTAGGCCCCCGCAACAACGATCAAATGCGAGGAAGCACATGACCCGCCCCTTCAAGACGCTCGACGATATGGGCGAGATCGCCGGCAAGCGCGTGCTGGTCCGTGAGGACCTGAACGTGCCGATGGCCGATGGCCAAGTGACCGACGACACCCGGCTGCGCGCCGCGGTGCAGACCGTTGCCGAGCTGGCGGACAGGGGCGCCAAGGTCATCGTGCTCGCGCATTTCGGCCGTCCGAAGGGGCAGCGCAATCCGGAGATGAGCCTTTCGCTCGTCACCCAGCCGTTCAGCCATGTGCTGGGTCGCGAAGTGCGCTTCATCGATACCGACGGTGCGGCCGAAGCGATCGACGCGATGGGCGACGGCGACATCGCCCTGCTCGAGAATACCCGCTTCGATGCCGGCGAGGAGAAGAACGCGCCGGAGACCGTCTCCGCCCTCGCGGCGCTGGGTGATATCTACGTCAACGACGCCTTCTCGGCAGCGCACCGCGCCCACGCCTCGACCGAGGGCCTCGCCCACGAGCTGCCCGCATTCGCCGGCCGCCAGATGGAAGCCGAACTCGATGCGCTCGACAAGGCGCTGGGCAATCCCGAGCATCCGGTCGCGGCCGTGGTCGGTGGTGCCAAGGTCTCGTCCAAGCTCGACGTGCTGCGCCACCTGGTCGAGAAGGTCGATCACCTGATCATCGGCGGCGGCATGGCCAACACCTTCCTGGCCGCGCGCGGCGTGGATGTGGGCAAGTCGCTGTGTGAGCACGACCTGACCGGCACCGCCGAGGAGATCCTCGACGCGGCGGACAAGGCGAACTGCACCGTGCACCTGCCCTATGACGTGGTGGTGGCGAAGGAGTTCGCGGCCAATCCGCCGAGCCTGCGCACGATCAACGTCCATGAAGTCGCGGCCGACGAGATGATCCTCGATGTCGGCCCGGCGGCGACAGAGGCGCTCGCGGACGTGCTCAAGACCTGTCGCACGCTCGTCTGGAACGGCCCGCTCGGTGCGTTCGAAACCCCGCCCTTCGACACGGCGACGATCAGCCTCGCCAAGACCGCGGCGGCGCTCACCAAGGAAGGCCAGCTGGTCTCGGTCGCCGGCGGCGGCGACACAGTGGCGGCGCTCAACCAGGCCGGGGTGGCGGACGAGTTCACCTTCGTCTCGACCGCGGGGGGCGCCTTCCTGGAGTGGATGGAAGGCAAGGAGCTTCCCGGCGTTGCGGCGCTCGCGCGTTAGCATTGTTTAATGTGGCGCCGGGAAACCACCGGCGCGTGGTCCTACTATAATTGCTCTGCGGGGACAGGCGCGTCCGGCGTCCGTCGCCCCGCCGGAGCCTCGATGACCAAGTCCCTGCCGATTTCGCACAAGCTCGCCAGCGCCTTCGCGCTGGTGATCCTGATCGCCGCCGCGATCATGACCTTCGTCTATGTGACGTCGGCCGAGGTCGGCAGCCTTACCGAGGCGAACGGCAAGATCGACCAGGAGCAGGCGCTCGCCTCCGAGATCGAGAATTCGCTGCTTGCCGCCGTCGCCAATCTGCGCGGCTATACGATGAGCAACGATCCGGCCGATGCCGCCGCCTTCCAGCGCAGCATCGCGCAATTCGACAAGGCGGCTGGAGCGCTGCGTCCGCTGCTCAAGGATGGCAAGGACCAGGCCCTGCTCGACTCCACCGTGCAGGGCGTCGGCAAGTGGCGCACCGAGACGGTCGCGCCGCTGCTTGCCCATATGTCGGCCTCCGAGGCGGCAAGGGCGCGCGAACTGCTGCAGGACGAGCGCGCCTCGGCCGGGGTACGCACGCTGGCCCAGGGTGCCGAGGCGCTCCGCGAAGAGAAATATGAGGACGTCCAGAAGAGCCTGGCCGCGATCGATAGCGCGAGCCGCGAGGAAGAGCGTTCGATCATCCTCGGCGGACTGGCGCTGGTCGTCGCGGCGGGCGCGCTGTGGCTGCTCCTGCGCAAGCTGCTAGGCAGCCCGATCGTCTCGATGACCGGGATCATGAAGCGGCTCGCCGGTGGCGATAACCGCGTCGATGTGCCCGATGCCGAGCGCCGCGACGAGATCGGCGACATGGCCCGCGCGCTGCTGGTGTTCCGCGACGCTGCCATCGCCAAGGAAGCCGCGGATGCCGCAAAGGCCGTTGCGGACGCCGAACAGCGCCATGTGGTCGAGACGCTGTCCGACGGGCTCGGCAAGCTCTCCGAAGGCGACCTTACCGCGCATATCGGCGGCGATTTTCCCAAGAGCTATGCGGCGGTGAAGGCCAATTTCAACGGCGCGCTGGAGAATTTGAGCGGGCTGATCGGCGCGGTGCGCGACAGTGCCGAGGCGATCCGCTCCGGCGCGGGCGAGATCGCCGACGCCTCGGAGAACCTTGCAGAGCGCACCCAGAGCAATGCCGCGAGCCTCGAGGAGACCAACGCCGCGATCAACCAGGTCGACGCGCGGCTGCGCGTGAGCACCGATGCTGCGGCGCGGACCGTCGCCCGGGCCAGCGAAGCGATCGGCGCGGTCAATGGCGGCCGTGAGGTCACCGACGAGGCGGTGCAGGCGATGAGCCGGGTGAGCGAGAGTGCCAAGGGCATCGACTCGGTCATCGAGGGGCTCGACAAGATCGCGTTCCAGACGCGCGTG
Source organism: Sphingomonas sp. GW821-FHT12D09 (assembly GCF_058807215.1). Lineage (NCBI taxonomy): Bacteria > Pseudomonadati > Pseudomonadota > Alphaproteobacteria > Sphingomonadales > Sphingomonadaceae > Sphingomonas > Sphingomonas sp. GW821-FHT12D09. Next base: position 276,138 of record NZ_JBXAQL010000001.1, read on the forward strand.
CTGGCGATGAACGCCGCGGTCGAGGCCGGCCGCGCCGGCGAGGCGGGCAGGGGCTTTGCGGTGGTCGCGGACCTCGTCTCGGCGCTCGCCATGCGTGCCGAGGAAGAGGCGAAGCGGGCACGCGATCAACTCACCGTCACGCAGACCGACATTCACGCCGCGGTCGCCGCCGTGGAGCGCGTCGACGGTGCTCTTGCAGGAATTTGCGACGGCGTGGGCGAAGTCCATGCGCTGGTCGGCGGCATGGCGGCGGACAATGCCGTGCAGGCAAGCGCGATCGCCGAGATCAACGGCGCGATCGGATCGATGGACCGCACCACGCAGCAGAATGCCGCGATGGTCGAGGAAACCTCGGCGGCGTCGCGCTCGCTGTCGAACGAAGTCACCCAGCTTGCCGTCCAGGCAGCGCGGTTCAAGGTGGATGCCGCCAACGCGATGTGCGGCTCTCGCGCCGCCGTGCTGGCGACCGTCCACTAAGCTGGGTTGCGGTCCAGCAGCGCAAAGGCGGCGAGGCACAGCGCACCGATCCCGGCGCCGATCAGTGCGGTGAACGGCCAACCGCCAGCTTCATAGCTGGCGGTGCCGACCAGCGAGCCGAGTGCGCCGACGACGAAGACAATCGTCATGTAGATCGCGTTGATCCGGCCGCGCGCGTGCGGGTCGAGGCCGAAGATGATGCGCTGGCCCGAGATCTGGTTGAGCTGCACGGCGGCATCGATCAGCATGGCGGTAACCGCGAAGGCGATCACGCTGCCGAGTGCCACCACCCAGTCGGCTGCGAGAAACGAGATCGCCAGCAGCGCCAGCGCGCAGGCGGTGGTCAGCCGCGCCTTGCCCTTGTCGGCCAGATGCCCGGCGATCGGTGCCGCCAGCGCGCCGCCGGCGCCGGCCAGCGCGAACAGGGCAACGCCGCCATGGCCGAGATGGAAGCGATGGATAAGCACCAGCGGCGCCACGGTCCAGAACAGGTTGAAGGCGAGGAACAGCAGCGCCTGGTAGAAGGCGCGCAGGCGGAGTTGGCCATGGTCTCGCAGCAACGCGAAAAGCGAGGCGAGTATCGTGCCATAATGGAGGCCCGCCTTGGGCTGGCGCCGGGGCAGCCAGAGCAGGAGCGCCGCGCCGGTCGCGGCCATGATCCCGGCCGACAGCAGGAACACCGCCCGCCACCCGGCGATCTCGGCGATGAAGCTGGCAAAGGGGCGGGCGAGCATGATGCCGGTGAGCAGGCCGCTCATCACCAGGCCAATGGTGCGGCCCTGGCGCTGCTCGCTGCTGAGATGTGCGGCCATGGGCACCAGGATCTGCGCGCCGACCGAACACACGCCGGTGAGCAACGATGCCGCCAGGAAGATCTCCGGTCCGCGCGCGAAGGCGATGCCGATACAGCCCAGGATCGCGCCGCCGGTGGCGAGCAGGATCAGCCGCTTGTTCTCGTACAGGTCCGACAGCGGCACGATCAACGCCAGGCCGATTCCATATCCGAGTTGGGTGAGCGTGACGATCGCACCGGCGATCCAGGGCGACAGCCCGATATCGGGCCCGATTCCATCGATCAGCGTCTGGGCATAATAGAGATTGGCCACCATCAGCCCGCAGGCCGCAGCCATCAGCAGGGTGAGGCCGGGGCCGAGGTCGTGCGTGTCGGAACTGCTCATCTGGCCCCTCAAGCGCTGCACCGCAGCAATGGCAACCCTCAAATGGGTAGCCGTGGCAGCGTTGTCAGCCTTTTCGCCTGCGAAACAGGTCGATAGGGGCCATACAGCACTACACGAATCAGGGGACAAAAATGTCGATCACGCCCGCGATCAAATCCATTCTCGCGAACTATGAGTCCGACAATCCCGGCGTGAAGGCGAACCTCGCCCGCATCCTGATGCAGGGCAAGCTGGGCGGCACCGGCAAGCTGATCATCCTCCCCGTGGACCAGGGCTTCGAGCACGGCCCGGCGCGCAGCTTCGCGGTGAACCCCGACGCCTATGATCCCCATTATCATTATCAGCTTGCGATCGACGCGGGCCTGAGCGCCTATGCCGCGCCGCTCGGCATGCTCGAGGCGGGCGCCGACACCTTCGCCGGCCAGATCCCGACGATCCTCAAGTGCAACAGCTCGAACAGCTGGGCGACCGCCGCCAACCAGGCGGTGACCGCGGGCGTGGACGATGCGCTGCGCCTGGGCTGCGCCGCGATCGGCTTCACCATCTATCCTGGCTCGGACGACGTGTTCGAGATGATGGAAGAGATCAAGGAGCTCTCGGCCGAGGCCAAGTCGGTCGGCATCCCCACGGTGCTCTGGTCCTATCCGCGCGGCGGCAAGCTGCCCAAGTCGGGCGAGCTGGCGCTCGACGTCGGCGCCTATGCTGCGCACATGGCGGCGCTGCTCGGCGCGCACATCATCAAGGTGAAGCTGCCCAGCGACCATATCGAGCAGGAAGACGCCAAGAAGGCCTATGAAGGCACCGACTGGTCGGCCCAGTCGACTCGCGTCGGGCATGTCGTGAAGAGCTGCTTCAACGGCCGCCGCGTCGTCGTCTTCTCGGGCGGCGCGGCCAAGGGCGCCGATGCAGTCTATCAGGACGCGCGCGACATTCGTGACGGGGGCGGCAACGGATCGATCATCGGCCGCAACACCTTCCAGCGCCCGCGCGACGAAGCGCTGTCGATGCTCGACAAGCTCGTCCGCATCTACAAGAACGAGGAATGATCGGTCGCCGTCCCCTCCTGGCAGGGCTCGCGCTCGCTGTGGCGGGCGGGCCGGCGCTTGCGAGGGGAATGGCGATGGAAGACGGCCTTTACGGCATGATCGGCAAGATCAAGGCGCAGCCCGGCAAGCGCGCCGCGCTGGTCGCCTTGCTGAGCGCGGGCACCGCGGACATGCCGGGATGCCTGGCCTATCTGATCGCGGAGGATGTGAAGGATGCCGACGGCATCTGGATCACCGAGGTGTGGAAGAACCAGCAATTCCACACCGATTCTCTCAAGCTGCCTGCAGTGCAGGCGGCGATCGCGAAGGGCCGGCCGATGATCGCCGGGTTCGAGACGCACGTCGAGACGCGGCCCGTGGGCATGCCGGGTTGATGGCGGATCGCTGGGCCGCGGTGGACGGATATATCGGCGAGCATCTGCTCGATCCCGATCCGGCGCTCGGCGCGGCGCTGGCGGCCAATGAAGCGGGCGGATTGCCGGCCATCGATGTCTCGGCGGCGCAGGGCAAGATGCTCCAGCTGTTCGCGCGGATGGCGGGCGCCAAGCGCATTCTCGAAGTGGGGACGCTGGGCGGCTATTCGACGATCTGGCTCGCCCGCGCGTTGCCGGCGGACGGGCAACTGGTAACGCTCGAACTCGATCCGCACCATGCCGAGGTAGCGCGGGCCAATCTGGCGCAGGCCGGGCTGGCGGAACGCTGCGACGTGCGCACCGGGCCGGCGGCGGATAGTCTGGCCGCGATGATCGATGCGGGCGAAGCAGCGTTCGACCTGGTGTTCGTCGATGCCGACAAGCCGAGCAATGTCGCATATCTCGACGCCGCGCTGAAGCTAACCCGCCCGGGCAGCGTGATCGTCTTCGACAATGTCGTGCGGAACGGCGCGGTGCTGGACTCTGCCAGCATCGATCCTAGCGTGGCCGGCACGCGTGCGTTGTACGGCGCAATCGCGGCGGAGCCCCGCCTCGACGCCACAGCGATCCAGACCGTGGGCAACAAGGGCTGGGACGGGTTCCTGCTGGCCATCGTCGGCGCTTGAGTTTTGCCTCCTGTCGCGCGCAGGATGCGCGAAAAAGGGGGACTTCCAATGAAACGCATCATCCTGGCGTCATTGCTGCCATGCGTCCTGGCGCTGCCGGCGCAGGCCCAGACCACGCCGAAGGACAGGCACTCCACGGCGCAGCCGACCTCAGACGACGCGGACATGAAGGCGCTGCAGACGGAAATGTCGGCCTATGGCACCTGGCTGCTCCGACTTGATGAAGCGAACCAGGAAGCGACCGCCGAGTTGCAGAACCTCCAGGGCGAATGGCAGGCGGCGGCACGTGCGTCAGGCGACGCCACGGCACGCTTTCGCCAGGTAGTCACACGCGCCAAGGGAAAAGTGGCGGAAGCGCGGGGCCGGGTGCGGGCGCTGGACACCCCGGCCTTTCCTGCGCTGGAACTGGATGCCGATGCCAAGACCGGCGCGCTGGTCGTGGAGGTGCTCAAGCTCTACGACCGGATCGACTCGCTGCTCGACAGTTTCGGCCCGATGCTGGCCGCGATGGCGCGGCGCGACGAGAAGGCCACGATCGCCGCCGCCGGGCAGATGCTCGACGCCGCGCAACTGCTCCTCGATACCCAGGCGATCCTCTCCAATGCCAGCCTGGCCACCGCCGATCGCGAGATGGGCGCCTATCAGGTGATCCTGCTCCAGACGCGCATCTTCCAGTCGGCCAGCCGGGTACTGACCGCTGCCAAGCTGGCGATGCGCGGCAAGCAGGACCCGGCACTTGCCAGGGATCTGGCGCGCTTCGCCGACGATATCGACGCCATCTCGCTGGAGGGCAGGCGCGTGATGATCGCCAAGCTTGCCAAGTGGGATGCGTTGATCAAGGCCGGCGGCGACAGCAGCGCCACGCGGGTGCTGCGCCAGACCGGCGCGGTGCTGCGCGTCGATCTCCGGCTTTTCGATGCGACCGGCACCTATAGCGCGGCACTGCGCGCCACGGCCGCAAAGGCACGCGCCGGTCAGCTGGCGGTGGGCGATATCCGGACCACCACCAATGCCTTTGGCCAGATCCGCAACCTCATCAACGAGGTGAGCGCGCAGGAGAATGCGGCGATGGCCGGCAGCTGAACGCTTGACCGCAGCGCCGTGCGGGGAGATGGCGGCATGATGACCGACCTAGACGAAGACGGCCTGCCGCCGCTCGACCCGAATTTCGCCGATCAGTTCGTGCGCGACACGCGCCGGCCGAAGTGCCAGCTCTACCTGATCTCCCCGCTCGACGTGGCGGGTGCCTTCCCCGAGCGGCTGAAGCGCGCGCTCGGCGCCGGGCCGGTGGCAGCGTTCCAGCTGCGCGTGAAGGGCGTCGACCAGCATGAGGCGGCGCGCCTGGGCGAACCGCTCCGGCAGATCTGCGCGGATGCCGACGTCGCCTTCATCGTCAACGACGATGTCAGCCTGGCCAAGCGCCTCAACGCGGATGGCGTGCATCTAGGGCAGGGCGATGGCGATCCCCGGGAGGCACGTGCGGTGCTGGGTCCTGAGGTGCAGATCGGCGTGACGTGCCATGACAGCCGGCATCTCGCGATGGAAGCGGGCGAGGCGGGCGCGGACTATGTCGCGTTCGGCGCCTTCTATCCAACGACGACCAAGGAAACCCGCCACCATCCCGATCCGTCGATCCTGAGCTGGTGGTCGACGATGTTCGAGCTGCCTTCGGTCGCGATCGGCGGGATCACCCCGGCGAACGCCGCGCCGCTGGTCAAGGCGGGCGCGGACTTCCTCGCGGCGTCCAGTGCCGTCTGGGGCGGGGACGAGGAAGCTGCGGTGCGGGCATTCGGCGCGTTGTTCGCGTGATCCTCCAGGCCGTCATCCCGGCGAAAGCCGGAACGCATAGCCATATGCGACACGACAGACACCCTGGGCCCGGTTTTCGCCGGGGTGACAGATAGCGGAGGAAACTCCCACCGGTTCCAGCCGTTGTTCTTCCGGAACATCATGGCAGGAGCTTGATTTGGTGCGGAAATTCCTTGGACTTGCAACTTGTCTCGCTTGTGCCTCGTTCGGTCCCGCTGCGGTGGGCCAGCCGGGAACTTCCGCGCGGCCGCCGATCGACTACACAATCCTCCATGCGCAGGTTATCCTCGATCATCTCGGCTTCTCGCCGGGAATTCTCGACGGGCGCGAGGGGCAATCGCTTACCGCTGCACTCAAGGGTTTTCAGACTTCGCAAGGCATCCAGACGAGCGGCACTCTCGACCGCGCGACGTTGCGGGCGCTGGCCCCATACGCCTCGCTGCGTCCGGTCAAACGGCTGACGCTCGATGCCGACGCGCTCAAGGGCCCCTACGTCAATCCGATGCCCAAGGATCCGGAGCAGCAGGCCAAGCTGGCCTCGCTAGCCTATACTCGCCCGCTCGAGAAGCTGGCCGAGATGTTCCATACCACGCCCGAAGTGCTGGTGGAGCTGAACCCAGGCGGGCGGGCGATCAGGCCCGGGGCGGACTTCGTCTTCCCCAATGCATTGCCCGCGTCACGCGATTATCCCGCGACCATCAAGCCCGAGTGGCGCCAGACGCTCAACGACCTGAATGTCGAGGCCAAGGTGCCTGAGGCCGATCACATCGTCGTCGACAAGAGCGAGAAGGTGCTCAAGGTGTTCGACAAATATGGCCAGCTCATCGCCCAGTTCAGCGCGACGATGGGCAGCGAGCATGATCCGCTGCCGCTCGGCACCTGGAAGATCAACGGCGCGGACACCAACCCGAAGTTCCACTACAACCCCAAGTTGTTCTGGGACGCGAAGAAGGACAGTGACCCGGCGATGCTGCCGCCGGGGCCGAACGGTCCGGTGGGCGTGGTGTGGCTGGATCTCTCCAAGCAGCATTACGGCATCCATGGCACGCCCGAGCCGCAGACGATCGGCCGTACCGAAAGCCATGGCTGCATTCGCCTGACCAATTGGGACGCGGCACGCCTCGCGCTGATGGTGAAGCCGGGCACCGAAGCGGTCTTCCAGGAATAGCGCGATGATCCTCTGGGCGAAACGGCTTGGCTGGGGGATGGGCGCACTGCTGCTGCTGCTTGCGGTGGGGTTCCTGTCGCTGGTTCGGATCTCGGTTCAACCCGCCGCGACGATTGCCGAGCCGGTGCCGACCGAACCCCAGGCCGCGCCGCCCGCCGGCGCCGGCGATGCGGGGGCGCTGGTCATCCCGGTCGAGGGCGTGGCAGTCCGCCAGCTCAGCGATACCTGGGGCCAGAGCCGCGGCGGCGGACAGCGCGAGCATCATGCGATCGATATCATGGCCGCCAAGGGCACGCCCGTGCTCGCCGCGGCTTCGGGCAGGGTCGAGAAGATCTTCGAAAGCGTGAATGGCGGGCATACGATCTATGTCCGCACGACCGACGGCGCCTCGATCCACTACTACGCGCATCTCGACACCTATCTCGTCGCCGAGAAGCAGACGGTGCGCCAAGGCGAGCGGATCGCGACGGTCGGCAATACCGGCAGTGCTGCGGGCGGAGCGCCACACCTGCATTTCGAAATCAAGCTGATGCAGCCCGGCGAAGGCTGGTGGCAGGGACAGAACATCAACCCCTATCCTCTGCTCAAAGGTACGGAACGCTAGCTTCGTGTCCGTCATGCGCCTGGAAGCCGGGATCTCGCGCCGCAACCCGGACAGCATGTGGCACGAGACCCCGGCTTCCACTCCTGCGCCGGATGACTTGCCCAACAGGCCCTGCGCGGCTAAAGGCGCCCGCTCGGCTCTTTCTCAAGTTCTAAGGTCTCGATCATGAAGATCAGCGGCGTGGACATCCGTCCCGGCAACATCATCGAATATGAAGGCGGCATCTGGCGTGCGGTGAAGATCCAGCACACCCAGCCCGGCAAGGGCGGTGCGTACATGCAGGTCGAGCTCAAGAACCTGCGCGATGGCCGCAAGAACAATGTCCGCTTCCGCTCGGCGGAGACCGTGGAGCGCGTGCGCCTGGACACCAAGGATTTCCAGTTCCTGTTCGCCGAGGGTGACACGCTCACCTTCATGGACAAGGAAACCTATGACCAGACCACGCTGCCGCGCGACCTGCTCGGCGACGCCGCCGCCTTCCTGCAGGACGGCATGGACGTGGTGATGGAGCTTTACGACGAGGACCCCATCAGCGTGCAGCTGCCCGACACGATCGAAGCGACGATCGTCGAGGCCGATGCGGTGGTGAAGGGCCAGACGGCCTCGTCCTCGTACAAGCCGGCCGTGCTCGACAATGGCGTGCGCATCCTGGTGCCGCCGCATATCGCGAGCGGAACCCGCATCGTGGTCGACGTGTACGAGCAGACCTACGTCCGTAGGGCTGACTGACGTCTTTTCCCCTCCCGCTTGCGGGAGGGGCTAGGGGAGGGTGAGTACGGGCATCAGGCGCTGCGTTTGCGGCTCTGACACACCCTCACCCCGACCCTCTCCCGCAAGCGGGAGGGGGAGAATATGGAGTTTAAATTGGTCAGCCATTCCGGCCTCATTACCGTCATGGAGCGCGCCGCCCGCAAGGCCGGCCCGGGCCTGCGCCGCGACTTCAACGAAGTCTCGCAGCTGCAGGTCAGCCGCAAGGGCCCGGCGGACTTCGTCAGCATCGCCGACAAGCGCGCCGAGGACACGCTGATCGAGGAGCTTCAGAAAGCGCGTCCCGACTGGGGCTTCCTGGTCGAGGAGCGCGGCGAGATCGCCGGCGATCCGAACAAGCCGCGCTGGATCATCGATCCGCTCGACGGCACCAGCAACTTCCTGCACGGCATCCCGCATTTCTGCATCTCGATCGCCGTCGAGGATCCGCACGGTAGCCAGGGCAAGCCCGAGGTGACGCACGGCTATATCTATCAGCCGCTCACCGACGAGAGCTTCTGGTCCGAAAAGGGCCGGGGTGCCTGGCTGCAGGACCAGCGCCTGCGCGTGTCGGCACGCCGCAACCTCGACGAGGCGCTGATCGCGACGGGCATTCCGTTCATGGGTCATGGCAATTTCGCCGAGTGGAGTCGCATCTTCGGTGCAGTGGCACCGGAAGTCGCCGGCATCCGCCGCCTCGGCTCGGCCGCGCTCGACCTCGCCTGGGTCGCCGCGGGCCGCTTCGATGGTTTCTGGGAATCGGACCTGAAGCCCTGGGACGTCGCAGCCGGCATGCTGCTGGTGAAGGAAGCCGGTGGCTTCATCACCGATTATCGCGGGCAGGACATGTCGCGCGAGCGCAACCAGTATCTCGCCGCGAACGACGTGCTCCACTCCAAGCTGCACAAGCTGGTAGCCAACTCGCTGCGTTAAGCGGCGCGTACTAAAAACGACGGTTTTCCAACGGCTTCCGTCCCCGCTTTGTCGGGGATGGCTTCGTGCGGCCTGCGCGACGTTATTGCGAGTGATTCTCAGGGGTTAGAACCCTTGCCGCACTCCCTCCATCGTCCTAAAGCCCCCGTCAGATTCCGCATCCGCGAGAAGAGAAGTCGCTTGGTCGATCTGTCACAATATCTGCCGATCCTGTTGTTCCTCGGGGTCGCCCTCGCGCTCTCCAGCGCGTTCGTCTTTCTGCCCATGCTGGTGAGCCGGCTTACGGGCTCGCACCAGCCTACCGAGGCGAAGCTCAGCGAATATGAGTGCGGCTTCCCCGCATTCGAGGATTCGCGCAGCCAGTTCGACGTGCGCTTCTACCTGGTCGCGATCCTGTTCATCGTCTTCGATCTCGAAGCGGCATTCCTCTACCCTTGGGCCGTCTCCCTGTTCAAAATGGGCACCGCTGCCGCCAGCTGGACCGCCTGGATCTCGATGATGGTCTTCATCGCCGAGCTGCTGCTCGGCCTCGTCTATGCCTGGAAGAAGGGAGCGCTCGAATGGGAGTAGAACTCAGCCCGTCGTCGTCGCCCCTGCCGGGCGCCAGCCTGATCGGCGCGCCGCCTCCCGGCACGCTGCCGGACGTCGGCTTCCTGAACGACATCAATGCCGAGATCGGCGACAAGGGTTTCCTGGTCACTTCGACCGAGGAGCTGTTCCAGTGGGCCCGCACGGGCTCCCTGTGGTGGATGACCTTCGGCCTGGCATGCTGCGCGGTCGAGATGATCCACGTCAACATGCCGCGCTACGACATGGAGCGCTTCGGCGCCGCCCCGCGCGCATCGCCGCGCCAGTCGGACGTGATGATCGTCGCCGGCACGCTGTGCAACAAGATGGCTCCGGCCCTCCGCAAGGTCTATGACCAGATGTCGGAGCCGAAATACGTCATCTCGATGGGCAGCTGCGCGAACGGCGGCGGCTATTATCACTACAGCTACAGCGTCGTGCGCGGTTGCGACCGGATCGTGCCGGTGGACATCTATGTCCCCGGCTGCCCGCCGACCGCGGAGGCGCTGCTGTACGGCGTGATGCAGCTCCAGCGGAAGATCCGCCGCGTCGGGACGATCGAACGGTGAGCGTCGTGAAGACTTCCGCCCCCCGCTACGCCTCGAACGAAGGCGTGATCGACACGGCCAAGGCCGCGCTCGGCGATATTCTGGTGTTCGCCGAGGACAGCGTCGGCGAAGTGAACCTGGTCCTGGACCGCGCCCGCGTCGTCGAGGGCATGATCCTGCTCCGCGACACTCCGGGCCTGGAATTCCAGCAGCTCATGGAAATCGCCGGCGTCGACTATCCGGATCGCGAGGAGCGGTTCGAAGTGGTCTATTGCCTGCTCAGCCTGACGCGGAACCACCGCATCAAGGTGAAGGCAGTCACCGACGAGGAAAAGCCGGTTCCGTCCGTCACCGGCATCTGGCCGGTCGCCGGCTGGCTCGAGCGCGAAGTGTACGACATGTACGGCGTGCTGTTCGAGGGCAATACGGACCTGCGCCGCATCCTGACCGACTATGGTTTCGTCGGCCATCCGCAGCGCAAGGACTTCCCGCTGACCGGGTTCGTCGAGCTGCGCTACTCGGAAGAAGCGAAGCGCGTGGTCTATGAGCCGGTGACGCTGGCCCAGGACTTCCGCAACTTCGACTTCATGAGCCCGTGGGAAGGGGCGGAGTACATCCTCCCCGGCGACGAAAAGTACGTCGCGCCGACGCCGCCGGCACCTCCGCCCGCGCCGGCTGCCAAGCCCGCCGCACCGGCTCCAGCGCCGGCAGTCGCACCGCAGCCCCAGGCCAAGGGTGCGCCGACGCCGCTGACCGCGGACGAGATCTCCAAGTCGGCGCCGGCTTCCAAGCCGACCCGGGCCAAGGTGACCAAGCCCAAGACCAGCGACAGCACCGCCGAAACCGGCGCCGGCAAGGCTGGCCCGGACGATGGCCCTGCTCCGGCGGATCCGGACGTGATCAAGAAACCCCGCAAGCCGCGCGTCAACAAGGCGGCGGCCGAAAAAGAGCCCGGGGGTGAAGCGTAATGGCTGATTATCTCGACGAGATCGAAGGCGTCACCGATTCCGGCAAGCCGGAAAAGGGCGACACCGAGATCGCCAACTACACGATCAACTTCGGCCCGCAGCATCCGGCCGCGCACGGCGTGCTGCGCTTGGTGACCGAGCTCGATGGCGAGATCATCGAGCGCATCGATCCGCATATCGGCCTGCTTCACCGCGGCACCGAGAAGCTGATCGAGTACAAGACCTACACCCAGGCGCTGCCCTATTTCGATCGGCTCGATTACTGCTCGCCTTTGGGCATGGAATACAGCTTCGTGCTGGCGGTCGAGAAGCTGCTCGACCTCGAGGTTCCGATCCGTGGCCAGTATCTCCGCGTGTTCTTCGCCGAGCTGACCCGCATCTGCAATCACATGCTGAACCTCGGCTCGCACGTGATGGACGTCGGCGCGATGACGCCGAACCTGTGGATGTTCGAGCTGCGCGAGGACTGCCTGAACTTCTTCGAGCGTGCTTCCGGCGCGCGCATGCACTCGAACTATTACCGCGTCGGCGGCGTCCGCCAGGATGTGCCGCTGAAGCTGCTGACCGACATCGCGGAATGGCTCGACACGCGCCTGCCGCGCTTGTTCGGCGACGCGATCAGCCTGGTCGCCGAGAACCGCATCTTCAAGCAGCGCAATGTCGATATCGCGGTGGTGAGCCGCGATGATGCCGTGCGCTGGGGCTTCTCGGGCCCGATGATCCGCGGCGCCGGCATCCCCTGGGACATCCGCCGCTCGCAACCCTATGACGTGTACGACCGCATGGAGTTCGACATCCCCGTCGGCACCCGCGGCGACTGCTATGACCGGTTCATGGTCCGCGTCGAGGAAGTCTATCAGTCCGCGCGCATCATGAAGCAGTGCCTTCAGGAAATGCCCGAGGGCCCGGTGCTCACGCTCGACCGCAAGGTCGCGCCGCCGCGCCGCGGCGAGATGAAGCAGTCGATGGAAGCGCTCATCCACCACTTCAAGCTCTTCACCGAAGGCTATCACGTGCCGGCGGGCGACGTGTATGTCGCGACGGAGAGCCCGAAGGGCGAGTTTGGCGTCTATCTGGTTTCGGACGGCAGCAACAAACCGTATCGTTGCAAAATCCGCCCCACCGCTTTCAGCCACCTCCAGGCGATGGATTTCATGTCGAAGGGGCACATGCTCGCCGACATCACCGCCATCCTGGGCGCGCTCGATATCGTGTTCGGGGAGTGCGACCGGTGAGCGCAGACCGCATCGCGATCGCGCACGAGATGATCGCGCATTACAATGCGCAGGACGCCGACGCCTATGTGGCGCTGATGACCGATGGTGCCTGCGAGGCAGGCTATCGCGGCGCGGTGCTGCGAGAGGGCAGGGAAGGCGTGCGCTCCGGGCTGAAGGCGATGTTCGCCGAATTCCCGCAGAACCGCGCCGATATCCTTTCGAGCTACGCGCTGGGCGAGACCGTTGTGCTGCACGAGAAGGTCGCGCGCTCGCCCGAGGCCGAGCCTTTCGAAGTTATGTCCATCTATTCTTTCGCCGACGACAAGGTCGATCGCGTGGAGTTTATTCGTTAATGGCTGACGCACCTCAACTCCCGGATGAAGCGGAGACCCGCGCGCGCTGGGGCAATTTCGCCTGGTCGCCGGAGAACGCCGTCAAGGCACAGGAAATCATGGGCCGCTATCCGGCGGGCCGGCAGCTTTCCTGTAGCCTTCCGTTCCTCGATCTCGCCCAGCGCCAGGTCGGTGCGGAGACGAACACGCAGGGCTGGCTGCCGATCCCGGTGATCGAGTTCGTAGCGCGCGAGATCGGCGTGCCCTACATCCGCATCTTCGAGGTCGCGACCTTCTACACCATGTTCAACCTAGTGCCGGTGGGCCGCTATCATGTGCAGGTCTGCGGCACGACGCCGTGCATGCTGCGCGGTTCCGACGATGTCTTCGCGGCCTGCAAGAGCCGCGGCATGAAGAAGGGCCACACCACCGAGGACGGGCTGTTCACGCTCACCGAGGTCGAGTGCATGGGCAATTGCTCGTCGGCGCCGATGGTGCAGATCAACGACGACAATTTCGAAGACCTCGACTTCGATCGCACGCTGGCGATCCTCGACGCGCTGGCCAAGGGCGAGAGCCCCAAGCCCGGCACGCAGGAACCTGGCCGCCGCACGGTCGAGCCGGTCGGCGAGCCGACCAACCTGGCTGCGATGGAAATCGAGAACCACGACTATCGGGGGGAGTGGTGATGAAGGCTGAGACCAAGAACCTCGTCTTCGTCATCCTCGCGATCATCGGCGGCATCGTCGTGCTCGGCTGGGTGCTGAAGGTCGCGTTCAAGCTGATCGGTATCGCCATCGTACTCGGCATTTGCGTGCTCGGGTATATTCTGATTCAGAACATGGTCGGGAAGGGCCGCTGATGCTCGCGGACAAGGACCGCATCTTCACCAATGTCTACGGCTTCCAGCCGTGGAACCTGCCGGCTGCCCAGAAGCGCGGCGATTGGGACAAGACCAAGGATCTGATGACGCTCGGACAGGACGTCATCATCGATCGGATCAAGGCGTCTGGCCTGCGCGGCCGCGGCGGCGCCGGCTTCCCGACCGGCATGAAGTGGAGCTTCATGCCCAAGGAACCGCGCCCGGATCGGCCGAATTTCCTGGTGATCAACGCCGATGAGTCCGAGCCCGGCTCGTGCAAGGATCGCGAGATCATCCGCCACGATCCGCACAAGCTGATCGAAGGCGCGCTTGTCGCCGGCTTCGCGATGCGGGCGCGTGCGGCGTACATCTATGTCCGCGGCGAATATATCCGCGAGACCGAGACGCTTCGCGCGGCCGTCCAGGAGGCGTATGACGCCGGCTTGCTCGGCAAGAACGCCTGCAACTCGGGCTATGATTTCGACGTGTTCGTCCACCGCGGCGCGGGTGCCTATATCTGCGGCGAAGAGACCGCGATGCTCGAGAGCCTCGAGGGCAAGAAGGGCCAGCCGCGCCTGAAGCCGCCATTCCCGGCGGGTGCAGGCCTCTATGGCTGCCCGACCACGGTGAACAACGTCGAGTCGATCGCGGTCGTCCCGACGATCCTGCGGCGTGGCCCGGAATGGTTCTCCGGCTTCGGTGCCGAGAACAACAAGGGCACCAAGCTCTTCCAGATCTCCGGCCATGTTAACAAGCCGTGCGTGGTCGAAGAGGCCATGTCGATCCCGTTCCGCGAGCTGATCGAAAAGCATTGCGGCGGCATCCGCGGGGGGTGGGACAATCTCCTCGCAGTGATTCCGGGCGGATCCTCGGTGCCGCTGGTTCCGGCGGCGCAGATCATGGACTGCCCGATGGACTTTGACGGTCTGCGTGCGCTGGGTTCAGGCCTGGGTACCGCCGCCGTGATCGTGATGGACAAGTCGACCGACGTCGTCCGCGCGATCAGCCGGCTCTCCTACTTTTACAAGCATGAGAGCTGCGGCCAGTGCACGCCGTGCCGCGAAGGCACCGGCTGGATGTGGCGCGTGATGGAGCGGCTGCGCACCGGCGACGCCGACATCAGTGAGATCGATACGCTTCAACAGGTCACCAAGCAGGTTGAAGGCCACACGATCTGCGCGCTCGGCGATGCCGCGGCGTGGCCGATCCAGGGCCTGATCCGTCATTTCCGTCCGGAGCTCGAGCGCCGGATCAACGAACGTCAGGCCGGCAACGGCATGCAGGAGGCTGCGGAATGAAGGCTGTTATGATGCTTGCGGTGCCGGCTATGCTGGCACTGGCGCCCGCCGCCAATGCCCAGACTGCCGAAGGCCCCGCAGCCTTCGCCAACTGCACGATCGCCGCCGATCGCGCCGGTGCCACCGCGTTGCTTGCCAGCACCATCGGCAGCGGTGAGTCGAAGAGCGCGGCGAAGAAGCTGGCCGACAAGAAGAGCGCCTGTGGCGCAGTGCTCGGCCGCGATCGCGGCGAGGACGTGATTCGCGGCGCGATCGCGCAGCAGCTCTACACCGAGACCTATGCGGCGGCTCCAGCGGCGCCCGTCGGTCCGCTGGCACCCTTCCAGGGCAGCGGCGACCCGAGTCTGGTCCAGGTCGATCTCGCTCGCTGCGCCGTGACCCGCGATCCGGTTGCCGCCGATGCGCTGATCCGCACCACCGCGGGTTCGGCCGAGGAGCGCGCGACGTTCGGCGCGGTGGTCGATGCGGTCGGCCGCTGCACACCCGGTGGCGCCAAGATCGGCTTCACCAAGGTGCAGCTGCGCGCCGGTGTGGCCGAGGGCCTGTGGATCTATCGCAAGGGCACCGCTGCGCAATGAAGCGCGTCGTCGCCCTTGCTGCGACCCTGAGCGTCTTTGCAGGCGCCGGTGCGCACGCCCAGACGTCTTGGGGCATGGACATGGGCAAGATGTCCTCCGAGGGCACGATGCGCCTCGAGTCAGGCGCCGAGGATACGGCCTGGGCCGCCAGCACGGCGGGTGAGGCGCGGCTGCACGCGCTCGCTGTATGCGCCGTGAAGAAGGATCCGCGCGAGGCACGCAAGGTGATCGACCTGGGCTTTACCAATGGACGTCCGAATGCGGCCGTGCTCGGCCTGTTCGGCGAGACCGGCTGTGCCGGACGCGTCGAGGAAGTCACTGCCGGTGGCCGTTTCGTGCGCTGGGCACTGATCGAGGAGCTCTACGTCAAGAGCGATGCGGTGCCGACGCCGGTAAATGCCGTGGAGAATGCCGCGACCAGCAGCAGTGCGCTTGGCACCTGCGTGGCGGGGCGCGATCCGGCGGCTAGCGACGCGTTCGTACGCTCCGCACGCCGTTCGCCCGCGGAAGCCGCGGCCTTCAAGCGCGTCGTGCCGGCGATCAACGCCTGTGCGGGCAAGAAGCAGCTGAACTTGAGCGGCGCCGAGATGCACGGCGTGCTCGCCGAGGGACTTTACAGGATGCGCGGCTCGGCCGTGCAGGGAAAGAACTAGAATGCCCAAGCTAAAGGTAGACGGAATTGAAGTGGAGGTGCCTGCGGGTGCCACCGTGCTCCAGGCCTGCGAAGCCGCAGGCAAGGAAATTCCGCGCTTCTGCTATCATGAGCGGCTGTCGATCGCCGGTAATTGCCGCATGTGCCTGGTCGAAGTGAAGCCCGGACCGCCCAAGCCCCAGGCCTCGTGCGCGCTGCCCGCCGCCGACAACCAGGAGATCCGCACGGACTCGGCAATGGTGAAGGCCGCGCGCGAAGGCGTGATGGAATTCCTGCTGATCAACCACCCGCTCGACTGCCCGATCTGCGATCAGGGTGGCGAGTGCGACCTGCAGGACCAGTCGGTCGCCTATGGCCGTGGCCACTCGCGCTACACCGAGAACAAGCGCGCGGTGACCGAGAAGTACATGGGGCCGATCATCAAGACGATCATGACCCGCTGCATCCAGTGCACGCGCTGCGTCCGCTTCGGCGAAGAGGTCGCGGGTGTGGAGGATATCGGCGCGATCTATCGCGGCGAGAACATGCAGATCACGACCTATCTGGAAAAGGCGTTCAAGAGCGAGCTTTCGGGCAACGCCGTGGACCTTTGCCCAGTGGGGGCGCTGACCCACAAGCCGGTGGCTTTCGAGTACCGCTCGTGGGAGCTGAAGAAGAACCTGTCGATCGACGTGATGGACGCGGTCGGCACCAATATCCGCCTCGACAGCCGTGGCCGTCAGGTGATGCGCGTGCTTCCGCGGATCAACGAGGACGTCAACGAAGAGTGGGCGCACGACAAGACCCGCTACCATGTCGACGCGCTGGTACGCCGCCGTCTCGATAAGCCCTATGTCCGCAAGGGCGGCAAGCTGGTCGAAGCGAGCTGGGACGAAGCGTTCGACGCGATCGCCGCCGTTGCCAAGGCCGCCGGTTCGAGCGTTGCAGCGATCGCCGGCGACCTGGTCGATTGCGAGACGATGTACGCCGCCAAGGCGCTGGTGAACGCGCTCGGCTCGACCCTGCTCGAAGGGCGCCAGACCGGCCTGTCCTATGACGTGTCGAACCTCGGTTCGGTCGCGTTCAACACCACGATCGCCGGAATCGAGGATGCGGACGCGATCCTCCTCGTAGGCTCGAACCTCCGCTTCGAAGCACCGCTGATCAACACCCGCGTGCGCAAGGCGATCAAGAAGGGTGCCAAGGTCTTCGCGATCGGTGAAGAAACCGACCTGACCTACAAGGTCGAGTGGCTGGGCAACGACCTGTCGATCCTCGGCAAGATGCCCGACCTTGCGGCCGAGGCGATCGACGCGGCGAAGAAGCCGGTTCTGATCGTCGGACCGGGTGCGCTCAAGGCAGGGCAGGGCGCTACGCTGGCGATGGCTTCGGCCTTCCAGCGCCCCGCGACCGAGACCGACGCGGCCTGGAACGGCTTCAACGTGGTCCACACTGCCGCTGCGCGCATGGGCGGGCTGATGCTCGGCTACGCCCAGAAGGGCGGCATCGCGGACATCGTCACGGCCAAGCCCAAGCTCGCCTTCTTCCTCGGCGCCGATGAAGTCGCGTTCGATGACTTCGCGGACAGCTTCAAGGTCTATGTCGGCCACCACGGCGACATGGGCGCACACCATGCGGACGTGATCCTGCCGGGCGCGACCTATGCCGAGAAGCCAGGCACCTATGTGAACCTGGAAGGCCGCGTGCAGCGCGCCGACCGCGCGGTATTCGCGCCCGGCGACGCCCGCGAGGACTGGACGATCCTGCGCGCGCTTTCCGATCGCCTCGGACACACGCTGCCGTTCGACAATTTCGAGCAGCTGCGTGCCGAGATGGCGAACGCCGTTCCGGCGCTGGGTCGTGAAGGCCTGGCCGGCTATGACTGGGCACCGCCCTCGCTTCCGGCTTCGGCCAGCGGTGGGATCGGCTACCCGATCGCCGACTTCTATCTCACCAACGCCATCTGCCGTGCGTCGCCGACCATGCAGCGCTGCTCGGCCGAACTGATCCACGGCGAAGACTTCGCAGAGGCCGCAGAATGACCGCGCTCTTCCATTCGCTGGGCCTGCCTTATGAGTGGTCCTGGCTGATCTCGACGATCATCGGCATCCTGCTGATCGCGCTGCCGCTGATGCTGGCCGTGGCGATGATCATCTATGTCGATCGCAAGATCTGGGCTGCGATGGCATTGCGCCGCGGCCCGAACGTGGTCGGCCCGCTCGGGCTGCTGCAGAGCTTCGCGGACGGCCTGAAGGTCTTCCTGCAGGAAACGATCATCCCGTCGGGCGCCAACAAGACGCTGTTCCTGCTCGCACCGATCATCACCTTCACGGTGGCGCTGATCGTGTGGGCGGTGGTGCCATTCGGCACGCTGGGCCAGATGAATGTCGTCCTGTCGAACATGGATGTCGGCCTGCTCTACGTGCTGGCCGCCTCGTCGCTCGGCGTCTACGGTATCATCCTGGCGGGCTGGGCCTCGAACTCGAAATACCCGTTCTACTCGGCCATCCGCGCCGCGGCGCAGATGGTGAGCTATGAAGTGTCGATCGGCTTCGTGCTGATCGCGGTCGTGCTGTGGGCCGGCACCTTCAACCTGGGCGGTATCGTCGAGGCGCAGAAGGGCCATGTCTTCGGCATCATCAACGGCTTCTTCGCCAACCCGCTGCTCTTCCCGATGGCAGTGGTGTTCTTCATCTCGTCGCTGGCCGAGACGCAGCGCGCACCGTTCGACCTGACCGAGGCGGAGAGCGAGCTCGTCGCGGGCTATCAGACCGAATATTCGTCGATGGCCTTCGCGCTCTACTGGCTGGGCGAATACGCCAACGTCATCCTGATGTGCGCGCTGAACGCCACGCTGTTCTGGGGTGGCTATCTGCCGCCGCTCGACATCCCGATCCTCTACCTGATCCCGGGCATCGTCTGGCTGCTGCTCAAGATGTGCTTCTTCTTCTTCTGCTTCAGCTGGGTGAAGGCCACGGTGCCCAGGTACCGCTACGACCAGCTGATGCGCCTGGGCTGGAAGATCTTCCTGCCGCTGTCGCTGCTCTTCGTGTTCCTGGTGTCGGGCTGGCTGATGCTCCACCGCGTGGAAGGTATCGTATGAACGTCGCCCATTTCATCCGCACCTGGACCCTCTGGGAGTTCGTCAAGGCGCACGCGCTGACCTTGAGGTATTTCTTCAAGCCCAAGGCGACGATCAACTATCCGTACGAGAAGAACCCGATCTCGCCCCGCTTCCGCGGCGAGCACGCGCTGCGCCGCTATCCCAATGGCGAAGAGCGCTGCATCGCGTGCAAGCTGTGCGAAGCGGTGTGCCCCGCGCTGGCGATCACGATCGAGGCCGAGCCGCGCGAGGACGGCAGCCGCCGCACCACGCGCTACGACATCGACATGACCAAGTGCATCTATTGCGGCCTGTGCCAGGAAGCCTGCCCGGTCGATGCCATCGTCGAGGGCCCGAACTTCGAGTTCGCCACCGAGACCCGCGAGGAGCTGATCTACCAGAAGGAGAAGCTGCTCGAGAACGGCGACCGCTGGGAGCGCGCCATCGCCGCGAACCTTGCCGCCGATGCACCGTATCGTTAAGCGCACGCCAATCTACAGGGGCCACCTGATTCCGTGATCCAGCTTCTAGCCTTTTACCTGTTCGCGCTGGTCGTCATCGCCTCTGGCGCCATGACGATCCTGTCGCGCAACCCGGTACATTCCGTCCTGTGGCTCATCCTGGCGTTCTTCAACGCCGCCGGGCTGATGGTGCTCGCCAATGCCGAGTTCATCGCGATGCTGCTCGTCATCGTCTATGTGGGCGCAGTCGCCGTGCTGTTCCTTTTCGTGGTGATGATGCTCAACATCGATTTCACCGAGCTGCGCGCCGGCGTGATGAAATATGCGGCGGTGGGCGTCGCGCTCGCCATCGCGTTGGTCGCCGAGATCCTGGTCGCCGTGGGCGCCTATAGCGCCGGCACGCTCCAGCTCGGCCGCCGCATCGCGCCGGTCGACACCAAGGTGCCCAATATCGAGGCGATCGGCCAGCTGCTCTATTCCCGCTACCTGTTCGTGTTCGAAGGTGCCGGCCTGGTGTTGCTCGTCGCGATGATCGGCGCGATCGTGCTGACGCTGCGTCCGCGCGGCGACGTCAAGCCGCAGAACATCAGCCGCCAGGTCCAACGCCGCGCCAAGGACGCTACCCGCAACGTGAACCATCCGGTCGGGCAGGGGGTCGAGCTGTGATCACCCTTACGCACTATCTCGTCGTCAGCGCGATCCTGTTCACGCTTGGCGTGCTCGGCATCTTCATGAACCGCAAGAACCTGATCGTCATCCTGATGGCGATCGAGCTGATCCTGCTGGGGGTGAACCTGAACCTCGTGGCGTTCGCCAACGCGTTGCACGACCTGGTCGGCCAGGTCTTCGCGATGTTCGTGCTGACCGTCGCTGCCGGTGAGGCAGCGATCGGCCTCGCCATTCTCGTTATCTACTTCCGCGGCCGCGGCACGATCTCGGTCGAAGACGTCAATCGGATGAAGGGCTGATGTCGGCGATCTATTTTATCGTATTCCTGCCGCTGCTCGCGGCAGCCGTAGCCGGGCTTTCCAACAAGTCTTTCGGCAAGGTCTTCCCCAAGGTGATCACCACGGGGTCGCTGTTCATCGCCTGTGCGCTGAGCTGGCCGATCTTCATCAGCTATCTGGGCGGCAATGCCGAACCGACGATCTCGCCGATCTTCACCTGGATGCTGAGCGGCACGATGCAGGTGGACTGGGCGCTGCGCGTCGACAGCCTGACCGCGGTGATGCTCGTGGTGGTGACCAGCGTCTCGGCGCTCGTCCACCTCTATAGCTGGGGCTACATGTCGGAGGAGCCGGATCAGCCGCGCTTCTTCGCCTACCTGTCGCTCTTCACCTTTGCGATGCTGATGCTCGTGACGGCCAACAACCTGGTCCAGATGTTCTTCGGCTGGGAAGGCGTGGGCCTCGCGTCCTACCTCCTGATCGGCTTCTGGTTCCGCAAGCCCTCGGCCAACGCCGCCGCGATCAAGGCCTTCGTGGTCAACCGCGTCGGCGACCTTGGCTTCATGCTCGGCATCTTCGGCACCTTTCTGGTGTTCGGCACGATCGACATCCCGACGATCCTCGCCGCCGCGCCGAACATGCATGGCTCGACGATCGGCTTCCTCGGCCACCGCTTCGACACAATGACGGTGCTCTGCCTGCTGCTGTTCGTCGGCGCGATGGGCAAGTCGGCGCAGCTCGGCCTGCACACCTGGCTTCCGGACGCGATGGAAGGCCCGACCCCGGTGTCGGCGCTGATCCACGCCGCGACCATGGTGACCGCCGGCGTGTTCATGGTCTGCCGCATGTCGCCGATGTTCGAGCAGAGCGCAGTTGCGCTCGGCGTGGTGACCTTCGTCGGCACCGCGACCTGCTTCTTCGCCGCCACTGTCGGCACGACGCAGACCGACATCAAGCGCGTGATCGCCTATTCGACCTGTTCGCAGCTCGGCTACATGTTCTTCGCCGCCGGCGTCGGCGCGTACGGCGCGGCGATGTTCCACCTGTTCACGCACGCCTTCTTCAAGGCGCTGCTGTTCCTCGGTGCCGGCTCGGTCATCCATTCGATGCACCACGAGCAGGACATGCGCTTCTATGGCGGCCTGCGTAAGCACATCCCGGTCACCTTCTGGACGATGATGTTCGGCACGCTCGCCATCACCGGCGTGGGTATCCCTGCACTGTTCGGCAATCCGGTGGCCTTCGGCTTCGCCGGCTTCCACTCGAAGGACGCGATCATCGAGGCGAGCTATGCCGCGGGCCAGACCAGTGCGTTCTGGGTCGGCGTGTTCGTCGCGCTGCTCACCAGCTTCTACAGCTGGCGCCTGGTGTTCCTGACCTTCTACGGCAAGCCGCGCTGGGCAGGCTCGGAGCATATCCAGCACGCCGTTCACGATGCGCATGGCCATGGCCATGACGATCACGCGCACGGCCACGGTCATGCGCATGACGATGCACCCGCCGCTGAGGATGCCGGCCACACGCCGAGCGCGGACGAGATCCTGCACGATCATGGCCATGAGGGCACGGCGGGCTATCACCCGCACGAAAGCCCGATCGTGATGCTGATCCCGCTGGTGGTGCTGACGCTCGGCGCGATCTTCGCCGGCTTCGTCTTCCACGGCGCGTTCATCGAGCCGACCGCAGGTGAGACCTATTGGCACGGCGCGGTCGCCTTCAACGAGCATCTGATGCACGCGATGCACGAGGTACCGGTGTGGGTGAAGCTCAGCGCGACGATCGCGATGCTGAGCGGTCTGGCCATCGCCTGGGGTGCCTATATCAAGGCGCCGGACTTCCCCGCGAAGTTCGCCGAGGCGTTCCGCCCGCTGTACCTCTTCTCTCTCAACAAGTGGTATTTTGACGAGCTCTACAACTTCCTGTTCGTGCGCCCCGCCTTCGCGATCGGCCGCCTGTTCTGGAAGCAGGGTGACGAAGCCACGATCGACCGGTTCGGCCCGAATGGGGTCGCGAAGGTCGTCCAGCTCGGCGGTGGTGTCACTGCCAAGCTGCAATCCGGATATGTCTACGCCTATGCCTTCATCATGCTGATCGGCCTCACTGCCGCGCTGACCTGGGTGATCGCGCGATGAGCGGCTTCCCGATCCTCACCGTCATGCTGGCGGTCCCGGCGCTTGCCGCGATCGCCTGCCTCTTCGTCAACGCGCAGAGCGCCCGCTGGCTGGCGCTCGCCGCCACCTTCGTGGACCTGGCGCTCGGCATTCTGCTCTGGATGAACTTCCAGACCGGCGACGGCGCTGCCCAGTGGCAGTTCGTCGAGCATGTCCGCCTGTTCGGCATCGGCGGCGCCGAGTTTGCCTGGGCGCTGGGCATCGACGGCTTCGCGCTGCTGCTGATCGTGCTGTCGGTCTTCCTGATGCCGATCTGCATCGGGGCGAGCTGGCTCTCGATCGAGAAGCGCGTGCCCGAGTACATGGCCGCGTTCCTGGCCACCGAAGTGCTGATGATCGGCACCTTCGCGGCGCAGGACCTGATGCTGTTCTACGTCTTCTTCGAAGGCGGCCTGATCCCGATGTTCCTGATCATCGGCATCTGGGGCGGCGCCAACCGCATCTACGCGTCGTACAAGTTCTTCCTGTACACGCTGCTCGGCTCGCTGCTGATGCTGATCGCGATCATCTACATGATCCTGACCACCGGCACGACGTCGATCCCGGCGCTGATGGCGCACGACTTCCCGCCACAGATACAAACATGGCTATGGCTGGCCTTCTTCGCCTCGTTCGCGGTGAAGATGCCGATGTGGCCGGTCCACACCTGGCTTCCCGACGCGCACGTGCAGGCGCCGACCGCCGGTTCGGTGATCCTGGCAGGCGTGCTGCTGAAGCTCGGCGGCTATGGCTTCTTGCGCTTCTCGCTGCCGATGTTCCCGGAGGCCTCGGCCCAGTTCCTGTGGCTGGTGTTCGCGCTGTCGGGCATCGCGGTGGTCTACACCTCGCTCGTCGCCCTGGTGCAGAGCGACATGAAGAAGCTGATTGCCTATTCGTCGGTCGCGCACATGGCGATCGTCACCTTCGGCCTGTTCGCGTTCAACGCGCAGGGTATTGAGGGCGCGATGATGGTGATGCTCGGCCACGGCGTGGTCTCGGGCGCGCTCTTCCTCTGCGTCGGCGTGATCTATGACCGCCTCCACACCCGCGAGATCGACCGTTACGGCGGCCTTGCGATCAACATGCCGCGCTATGCCGTGCTGTTCCTGCTGTTCACCATGGCCTCGGTCGGCCTGCCCGGCACCAGCAACTTCATCGGCGAGTTCCTGAGCCTTGCCGGCCTGTACAAGGTCTCGACGCTCTACGCGCTGATCGGCACCACCGGCATCATCCTGGGCGCTGCCTACATGCTGTACCTCTACCGTCGCGTCGCCTTTGGCGACCTGACCAAGGATGATGTGAAGGCGATGCCGGACCTCGACGTGCGCGAGTTCGTCATGCTCGGCGCGCTGGCCGCGGTCACGCTGTGGATGGGTGTCTATCCGGAGAGCTTCATGAAGCCGATGCGCGGCGACGTGGAGAAGCTGGTCGCCCGCCTCGAGCGTGCCGCGCCCGCCGGTGACTCGCTGCCGACCGCTGGCAAGCCCGCGCCTGCTGCGCACGGTGAACACAACGCTGCCCCTGTTGCGCACGGGGAGGCGCACTGATGAACTATTCGCTCCAATTGATGATGTCGCTGCCCGAGGTCGTCCTCGCCATCGGCGCCATCCTCCTGATGCTCGTCGCCGCATGGGGCGGCCCCAAGTCGACCAAGCTGGTCAGCTGGACCGCGATCGCCGTGCTGATCGGCGCCGGCATCGCGCTTGCCGGCCCTGCTTCGGCAGGCGGTGAGGCCTATGGCGGGCTTTACCGCCCGGACATGTTCGCCGCTTTCTCCAAGGCGCTGATCTACCTGGCAGCCGGCGTCTCGATCCTGATCGCGCCACGTTTCTTCGCGGAGACTTCGGGCGACGATCTGCGCCCGGAATACCCGGTGCTGATACTGCTTTCCGCGATCGGCATGGGCATGATGGTCTCGGCGGGCGATCTGATGTCGCTGTACGTCGGCCTCGAGCTGCAGAGCCTCTCGGCCTATATCCTCGCCAGCTTCATGCGCCGTGACACGCGCTCGGCCGAAGCGGGCCTGAAGTATTTCGTCCTCGGTGCGCTCGCTTCGGGTATCCTGCTCTACGGCATCAGCCTGGTGTACGGCTTCTCGGGCACGACGCTCTTCTCGGGCATCGCCGACGCCTATGCCTCGGGCGACCAGAAGACTGGACTATTGTTCGGCCTGGTGTTCGTCTTCTCGGGCCTGGCCTTCAAGATGTCGGCCGTGCCGTTCCACATGTGGACCCCGGACGTGTACGAGGGCGCGCCGACCCCGGTGACCGCTTTCTTCGCCTCGGCACCCAAGGTCGCCGCGATCGCGCTTGCTACCCGCGTCGCGATCGACGCGATGGGTCCGGCGATCGCCGATTGGCGCCAGATCGTGATCTTCGCCTCGCTGGCCTCGATCGTGTTCGGTTCGGTCGCAGCGATCCGCCAGAGCGACATCAAGCGACTGCTCGCTTACTCCTCGATCGCCAATGTCGGTTTCGCGCTGGTCGGTCTCGCCGCCGGCGGCGAGGCGGGCGTGTCGAGCGTGCTCTACTATATGGCGATCTATGTCGTGATGACGCTGGGCAGCTTCCTGGTCGTGCTCCAGATGCGCGATGATGAGGGCCGCCCGGTCGAGACGATCGCGAGCCTGGCCGGCATGTCGCGCACGCGCCCGGGTCTCGCCGTGGCGCTGGCGATCTTCATGTTCAGCCTCGCCGGCATCCCGCCGCTACTCGGCTTCTTCTCGAAGCTGCAGGTGTTCCTCGCGGCGGTGCATGCGGGCCTGTACGTCTTCGCTGCGGTGGCTGCCGCCGCCTCGACGATCGGTGCTTACTATTACCTGCGCATCGTCAAGGTGATGTATTTCGACGAGCCGGCGCCCGCCTTTGGCGGCCGTACCGACCCGGTCGAGGGCGCGCTGCTGGTGATCGCCGCAGTGGTGATCTCGCCGCTGGGCTGGCCGCTGCTGGGCTTCCTCGAAGTCTGGACCGGCGCAGCTGCGAAGGCGCTGTTCTGACCGCCATAGTCCGGACCGTCGCCGAGACGGGATCGACCAATGCCGACATGGCCGAGCTCGCGCGCAACGGCGCGAGCGAAGGCCTGTGGCTGCGGGCCGAGCGGCAGACCGCCGGCAAGGGCCGGCAGGGCCGCGCTTGGCAGTCGCCGGCGGGCAATCTCTACGCCTCCACGCTGGTGCGGACGCGGGCAGGGGAGCCCGCACCCGCCACGCTGGCGCTGGTCGCCGCAGTCGCGTTGGAAGAGACGGCGCGGGTCTTCGGCCTCGAGCCGATGCTCAAATGGCCCAACGACCTGCTGGTCGACGGTGCCAAGCTTTCCGGCATCCTGCTCGAGCGGGTGGGGGACGCCGTGATCCTCGGCTTCGGCGTGAACCTCGCGCACCATCCGCAGGATATCGATCGCCTCGCGACCAGCTTTGCCGCGCACGGGCCTGCACCCGATCCGCAGCTCTTCGCCGAAACCCTGGCCGAAAGCTTCGCCCGCTGGGTCTCCCGCTGGCGGGACAGCATCGCCCCGGTCCGCGAACGCTGGCTCGCCCGCGCGCACCCGATCGGCACTGCGCTCACCGCCCGCCTCGCCGACGGCACCAGCCTGGACGGGCTGTTCGGCGGATTGGACGGAGAAGGTGCGCTCATCCTTCGCTTGGCCGATGGCACCAGCCATGTCATTCACGCCGCCGACGTGTTCCTGCTCTGAGAGGCCCGAAATGCTGCTCGCGATCGATGCCGGCAACACCAATGTAGTCGCCGCCCTGCTCGAAGAAGGCGAGATTCGCGCGCGCTGGCGCATCGCCACCGATCCGCGGCGCACCGCGGACGAATATGCGGTGTGGCTCAGCCAGCTGCTAAGCCTCGAAGGCTATGATCGCTCCGTCGTAACCGGCGTGATCATCGGCACGGTGGTCCCGCGCGCGCTCCACAACCTCCAGGTGCTGAGCACCAAGTATTTCAAGACCGAGGCCGTGATCGCCGGACAAGGCAAGGCCGCGTGGAGCTTTCCGCTCGACGTCGAGGAGCCGCAGGGCCTGGGTGCCGACCGCGCGCTCAACATGATTGCCGGCCATGCCCTGCACGGCGGCGACCTGATCATCATCGACTTCGGCACCGCGACCACTTTCGAGCTGGTCGATTATCGCGGCGCCTACAAGGGCGGGATCATCGCCCCTGGCATCAATCTCTCGCTCGACGCGCTCGTCACCGCCGCCGCCAAGCTGCCGCGCATCGCGATTACCGCGCCGGCCACCACAAGCGTGATCGGCCGCAACACGGTCGACCAGATGCACATCGGCATCTATTGGGGCTATATCGCGATGATCGAGGGGCTCGTCGCGCGGATGAAGGCCGAGATCGGCCGGCCCGTCAAAGTCATCGCCACCGGCGGCCTCGCCGTGCTGTTCGAGAAGCAAACCGACGTATTCGACGTCATTGAACCCGATCTGACCATTCAAGGGTTGGCGATGCTGTGGGAACGCAGCCGTTGACCGAGGAAACCAAGTGAAACCAGAAAAAGAACTCCTCTTCCTCGCGCTTGGCGGCTCGGGCGAGATCGGCATGAACGTCAATCTCTATGGCACCCAGGGCAAGTGGCTGATGGTCGATTGCGGCATCACCTTTGGCGATGCGAACTATCCGGGCATCGACGTGATCCTGCCCGACCTGCAGTTCATCGAGGAGCGGATCGACGACCTGATCGGCATTGTCCTCACGCACGGCCATGAAGACCATATCGGCGCGCTGCCCTATTTCGCCGCCGAGCTTGGCGTGCCGCTCTACGCGACGCCTTTCACCGCGGGGCTGATCCGCGGCAAGCTCGAGGAAGAGGGCATCGAGGAGAAGGTCGAGCTCAACATCGTCGACGAGGAAGGGCCGTTCAACCTCGGGCCGTTCCGCATCACCTACACGCCGCTCGCCCACTCGATCCCGGAGGGCAATGCCGTCCTCATCGAGACGCCGTACGGCAACATCTTCCACACCGGCGACTGGAAGCTGGACGAGACCCCCGCGCTGGGCGGTGCCTCGACCGCGGCGGAACTGACCGCGATCGGCGACAAGGGCGTGCTCGCGCTGGTCTGCGACAGTACCAACGTGTTCAATCCGGAGGCTTCGGGCTCGGAAGGCGCAGTGCGTGAGGGCCTCGACCAGGTGATCGGCGCCGCCAAGGGCCGCGTGCTGGTCACTACCTTCGCCTCCAATGCCGCGCGCCTGCAGACGCTGGGCGAAGTCGCACGCGATACCGGGCGCGAGCTATGCGTCGCCGGACGCTCGCTCGACCGGATCATCCGCGTTGCCAAGCAGACCGGTTACCTGCGCGATTTCCCCGAGACGATTGACTTCGACATGGCCATGTCGATGCCGGCCAACAAGGTGCTCATCGTCGCCACGGGTGGGCAGGGCGAGCCCCGCGCGGCGCTCAACCGCATTGCCGAGGGTAGCCACGTCCTCAAGGTGAATGAGGGCGACACCGTCGTCTTCTCCTCGCGCCAGATTCCGGGCAACGAGATCGCGATCGGCCGGATCATGAACACGCTTGCCAGCAAGGGCGTCGAGCTGATCACCGATCGCCAGGCCTTCATCCACGTCTCCGGGCATCCCGGCCGCCCCGAACTGGCCGAGATGTACAAGTGGATCCGTCCCGAGATCGTCGTGCCGGTGCATGGCGAGGTCCGCCACATGTACGAGCAGGCTCGCTTCGCGCTCGAGCAGGGCGTGCCTCGCTCGGTCCGCCAGGTGAATGGCGACATCATCCGCCTCGCGCCGGGCAAGCCGCACAAGATCGGCGACGCGCCGGTTGGCCGCCTCGTGCTCGACGGTGACATCATCCTGCCGGCGGACGGTACCACGATCAACGAGCGGCGCCGCGTCGCCCTTTACGGCCAGATCAGCGCTGCTGTAGCGATCCGAGGTGGCAAGCTCGCTGGTAACCCGCAGATCCGCATCCAGGGCGTGCCGGTGGAAGAGGACCGCGAGGACTTCATCGCCGAAGCCTGCGACGCCGCTCGCGAAGCGGTGAAGAAGGACGGCAAGGGCGACCTCGAGCGGCTGCGCGAGTCGATCCGCCTCGCCGTGCGCCGTGCCGCAGTACGCTACACGGGAAAGAAGCCTGTCGTGGATGTGCTGATCATTGAGCAATAGGCGGTAACCGTCATCCCGGCGAAAGCCGGGATCTCGTGGGCCTGCTTCCCTGCATCTTCGCCTGAGATCCCGGCTTTCGCCGGGATGACGATGAAGGGCTTCCGCTTCGCAATTCGCGGCCCTATCACCGCGCCATGCCCTGGAAGTCCGCGCTCGCCATCTATTTCCTGTTCTGGGCCTTCTCGGTCTTCCTCGTCCTTCCCTTCGGCGTGAAGACGAGCGAGGAGGCGGGCGTGGCGCTGGTCCCCGGCCAGGCGCCGAGCGCGCCGCATGAGTTCGACGCGAAGAAGATCGCAAAGCGCACGACCGTCGTCGCGACGGTGCTGTTCGCGATCTTCTACCTGAACTATCACTTTGGCTGGGTGACTACCGAGATGCTCGACTGGTGGGCGCATATGCACCCGGCGAACGGGTCGTAACGCTTCCTACAAGGGCCTTTGCTGCGACTCGGCAAAGTCCACGAAGTTCATGCCCAAAGCGTGTTTTGGCGGCGCTTGGGTTGACACTCTTCCCGCGAACGCGCCGCATCTCGCAACATCCTTGCGAGCCTGCGACCCTATATTTCCTACCTATCAAAGAGCGGCCGGACAGGCGCCAGGCTGCGAGAGGCAAGCAGGCGAAATCCTATTTCGCAAGGCTTGGAGGACGTCTGTCTGTCTCGCCACCCCGGGGATCGTGCTGGGTTCCACCGGGAGGCGAGCGGAAGGCGCAGCGCGAGACGCGCAGTGGACCCCGGCACAAGGCCGGGGTGGCGAAGGGGCGAATAGACTGCCCGAGATCCCGGCCTTCGCCGGGATGACGATATTGGCTTAAGTCCGCAGCCGCTCGATCGCCTGGGCCAGCGCCACGTAGAGCTTGCCCATGTCCGACGAGAGCAGGGTCACGCCCATCGGCGAGCCGTCGCGCAGCGCCAGGATCTGGCGGAGCATCGCTTCGAAATCGTGGATGTAGCGGTTGACGTTGTCCCGGAAACCCTCGTCGTCCTCATAGAGCCGGTGGATTTCACGCGTCTCCGAAGGATCAAGCAGCCGCACGGCACGCCGGGTGAAGACGCCGCGATCGCCCTTCAGATAGGCCGACCAGGCGCTGTCAGTCACTTCGGCCGAGAAAGCCTTGCTGATCTCGATCGAGGCCGAGTTGAGCGCTTCGATCAGCAGCGATACACGGCGGGCGAAATTGTCGCTGTCCGACTCCTCGCGCTCCTTGCGGCCTTCGGCGATCCGGGTCTCGACCTGTGCCGTGGTGTCGGCCAGCGAGACCATCTGCTGGGTGAGGCGCTCGGAGGCGCGGGTCGCGGCGTTGACCGCCGCCTCGGTCGTCTCGGCAAGATCGGTGAGCTGGCGGCGGATCGAGGCATCGACCGCGCGGCGCAGCGCATCGCCCGCGGCTTCCTCGATCGCCCGCTCGGCATGCGGCACAATCGCCGCCAAAGTCTCGCGGGCATGATTGGCGGCTGCGCTGGAAGTCTCGCGGACGCTGAGCAACGCCTCGACCAGCTGCGGGGCAGCACTTTCGGCGAAGCGGCGGGTGGTGGCGATGGTCTCGTCGACGATCGCGCTCAGCTGCTCGGCCTGCTCGCCGCCGGTGGAAAGCGTCTCGAGCAACGAGGCCTGGGTCTTGGCGAGCGTGTCGCGCTGCTGGCTGACCACATCGGCGATCGCCTCGATCGCGTCGTGCGTGCTCTCGGCGGCGGTGACCAGCGCCAGCAGCTCGGGCTTGGAGGCGGCGACGACCTGGCGGCTCGCATTGATCCGCGCATCGAGCCGTTCGAGCGCCTCGGGCAGCGTCTCGTCGATCTCGCGGGCCGAGGCGTCGAGTGCGGTCAGCAGGTCCTCGGACGTGCCGATCACCTTGCGCGCAGTCTCGTCGCCGGTGTTGAGCGCCACGGTCATCGCATCGACCGAGCCGTGCAGCGCGCTGATCGAGGCGGCCAGGCGCTGGGTGCGCTCGGTGCCGGCGACATCGAAATCGTCCATCGTCCGATCGAGCCGGTCGATGCCGATCGCCAGGCTCTCGAACAACGCGTCGCCGCGGCCCTGTTCCTCGCCCAGGCGGGTACCGATGCGGCCGATCGCCTCTTCGATGGTCGCCATCCGCTGGCCCAGCGCCTCGGCGCTGTCGCGCCCGGCGCGATCGAGCGCGGCCTGGTTGGCCGAAAGCATCGCCAGGATCGCCTCTCCCTGGGTGGCGATGCCCTTGCGCGCTTCATCCACGGCGTTGGCGGCGCGATCGAGCACCGCATCGACCTGGGTCGACATCTCACCGGTGACCTGTTCGAGCCGCGCGCTGGCGGTCTCGCTGGTCGCTTCCATGCGGGCGATGTGCGCGGCGAGCCGGTCGGCGGCACCGCCGGCGATCTGGTCGGCTTCGCGGCCGCGTTCGGACAATGCGGAAAGCTGGGTGTCGAGCGCGGCGGCGCGCTCGCTGGCGAGTAGCCCGGCGGCGTCGACGCGGTCGGAAAGCCCGCGCATCTCTTCATGCGCCTTGGGCAGCGAGGAGAGGATGACTTCGACCCGGCGTTCGGCATCGGCGGCGGATTCGCCGAAATGGCGGGTGCTGGCGTCGATCGAGCGGGCCTGAGCGGCAGCGCTGTTCGACGCGCTTTCCAGCTTCTCGCTCGCGCGCTCGCCCATCGCGATGAGGATGTTGGTCTGCTCGGCCAGCGCCCCGCGGTTTTCCTCGATCTTGCGCGACAGCGTGGCGACGACGCGCTCCAAGCTTGCCGCTTCGGCGCGCATCGCCCGGGCAGTAGCGCCGAAGCGCTGGGCCTCGGCCCGGCTCGTCCGCAGCGTGAGGAGGTAGAGAATCCCGACCAAGGCAGGGGGGACGCAGAGCGCCGCGATCAGCTGAACGAGGCGTGCCGGATCGACCGGCCCTGTAAAGCTGCCGCGCAGCAGCCAGCCCATGCCGCCGAACCAGCCGAGGATCAGAAGCATCGCGAAGGTAGGGAAGATCCAGCCGAAGCTGCGGTGCGGAGCCTCTTCTTCCTCGTACGCTTCCTCGTCATGGACGATGGGCTCCGCCGCGACGGGCGTTACCGCCACGGCTTCGGACAGGACCAGCTCATCCGCGTCATTGTTCGCGGCCGGCGGCTCAGCAGGTTTTCCCCCAATCATGTCGTGCATTTACCACATTTCGCCGCCGTACCAACACTGCAGCGCCAGAGACCTTGGAAACGCGGCGTTAACGGTATCCGTGCCAGGGTTCGACCATGGCGTATGATCCCGGTGCAATCGATGCGACGCTTGCGGCAGCGGTGGGTGACGAACCCGCGCTGATCGCGGAGCTGCGTGAAGCTTTCCTCGACGGGGTGCAGCGTTGCCTCGAGACGATGAAGTCCGCCGACAGCCCCGATGCCTGGGCATCGGCCGCGCTCCGGCTGAAGGGCCTGGCGGCCAGTTTCGGCGCGGTCCGCCTGATGGCGCTGGCAACCGAAGCTGCCAATGGACAGGCGCATGATGGCGCGATACTTCGTCGTCTCCATCGGGCAGTCGACCGACTCTGAAGAAGCCGGCGCATGTGGAGCTCCCGACGAACGAGAGGGATCGATCCATATGCGCATACGCTGCCGCCTGGCTTCACCGTTTCTGCTTTCCTTCGCCGCCGTGCCGATCGCGCACGCGCAGGACGCATCCAGACCCGCGCAGGACGGGGGCATCGTCGTCACCGGCAAGGCGCCCAGCCCGATCAAGAAGGCCCAGCGCTATATCGGGCAGGTGCTCGATGTGAACGGCGGGCAGCTCGCGCGCTTCGTCGATCCCGTCTGCCTTGAAGTCATCGGCATGCCGGCCCGCTTCAAGGGGCCGATCGAGGACCGCGTGCGCATCGTCGCCACCGCCGCATCGGTGCGCATGGCCAAGCCGAAATGCGAGACCAACTTGCTGGTCGTGTTCGTCGATAATGGCGATGCGCTGATCGAGACGATGCGCAAGCGGCGCAACCCGGCCTTCGACAACCTCGACGACGGCGCGTTGCGCGATGCCTTCAAGTCCGGGCCGATCCATGCCTGGCGTCTGGTCGCGACGCGCGACGAAGTTGGCCATGTCTCCACCGCCAATGACGATCCCGATTACCCACCGGCGATGGAGGGCGAGACCCAGGCGGTGACGATCAATTCGGTGATCGTGATCGACCGGCAGGCCGTTCTGGGCAAGTCGGTGAAGCAGCTCGCCGACTATATCGCGATGCGCACACTGGTCGGCGCCAAGCCGCCCGAAAGGGGCTCGATCAAGGCCGCCTCGATCCTTTCGCTGTTCGATCCCGCCGTCGCGCCGCCGCCGGCCGAGATTAGTGACATGGACCTGGGGCTGCTCGCCGGCTTGTACCGGCTGCGGGACCCAAGCGAGCAGGGCTCCGACCAGGCCTATCGCATCTCGCGCGTGATGACCTCGGGCAAGCAGCGCTGACATGCGCACCGCGCTGATCCTCGCACTGGTCCTGATCGCCACCCCGGCTTTCGCCCAGGACAAGAAGCCGCAGGACAAGCCGGCGCAGAGCGACGCCGACATCGTCGTGGTCGGCGCCAAGGAAGTGCCGCCCAAGACGGCGAAGCGCTTCGTCCGCCAGATCGGTTCGAGCGTGGACGGCCAGCTGGCCCGCTTCGCCGAACCGATCTGCCCGATCGTAGCCGGCCTGGGTCCCGATGCCGCCAAGGCGATCGAGGCCCGGCTGCGCGCAGTGGCGCTCGATGCCGGCGCGAAGGTCGGCGAGGCGGGCTGCCGGCCCAATATCGCTCTGATGGTCGCGCATGACGCGGACGAGTTCGTCGTGGTATTGCGCAAGCGCTTCCCGGGCTTTTTCGGCAACCTCGATATGATAAAACTCCGCAAGGCACTTCGGGAAGGTCCGGTGCATGCCTGGAGCACGATCGAGGTGCGCGACGAGGTCGGCAACCAGGCGGACAGCGACGATGACGGCACCAAATATATCAACGTGATCAGCGCCTCGCGCATCACCATGCCCACGACGCAGGTGACGGTGAAGTCGATCGTGGTGATCGACGACAAGGCGGTGGTCGGCAAGTCGGTGGTGCAGATCGCCGACTATGTCGCGATGCGCACCCTCGCCGGTGCCCGCCCGCCCAGGGACGGGGCCAATGTCGATTCGATCATCACGCTGTTCGACAAGGATTCGACCTTCACCGATCCTGAGCTGACCGCGCTCGACCAGGGCTTCCTGCAGGGCCTCTATGCCAGCCGCAACGACGTCAATTCGATCAAGCAGTCGGGCGAGATCGCGCGGCGGATCGTCAAGAATTCCAAAGGTAATCCGGATGACAAGCACTAAGGCCGTCCTGATCGGCCTCGCCCTGGCGTCGGTTGGTCTCACGCAGGCCGCTTTTGCCCAGAAGGTGCAGGACGAGTCGAACATCGTCGTCGAGGGGCAGAAGGGCGTCCCGCCGAAACAGGCCCGCCATTTCGTTGCCCAAGTGATGACCGGCGTCGAGGGACAGCTCGCCCGCTTCGCCGATCCGGTCTGCCCCGCGGTGATGGGCCTGCCGCAACCCTATGCCGGCATCGTCGAGCGCCGTATTCGTGCCGCCGCAGGACAGGCGGGTATCGAGACCGGCACCGAGGGCAAATGCCAGGTCAACCTGTTGGTGATCGTCGCGGCCGATGCCGATGCGCTGGTCAGGCAGATGCGCAAGGACGTCAGCGGGCTCTTCCACGGGCTGAGCGCCGGCGACGTGCGCCGGGCGATGCGCGAGGGCCCCGTGCATGTGTGGAACGCCGTCGAGGTCCGCAACGAGGACGGCAACGTCGCGCATACCGGCGGTCTGGAGGGATCGAGCGCGCCGATGCTCCAGGTCCGCGGCGCCTCGATGATAGAATATCAGACGCAGCAGGTCGTCTATCAATCGACCATGGTCGTCGATGCCAAGGCGATGCTCGGCAAGTCGCTCAACCAGTTCGCCGACTATATCGCGATGCGCACCATGGCCGGCGCCCGCCCGCCGCGCGAAGGCACCCCGGCTGACACGATCCTCACGCTGTTCGATCCGGACGGCACCCCGCCGCCCGAGATGACCAGCCTCGACAGGAGCTTCCTCGAAGGGCTCTACAAGGCGCGGCCGATGGGCAAGGCGATGTCGCAGGCGAACACGATCTCGCGCGAGATCGTGAGGGATTCCCGGGAGCGGGCAGGCGCCAACTAACGCTTGCGGCTGAGCTCGCGCATCGCCTCGTCGAGCCCGGCCAGGCTGAGCGGGTACATCCGGTCGTTCATCAGCTCGCGGATGATCCGCACCGACTGGGTATAGCCCCATTGCTCGCGCGGGATCGGGTTGATCCACACCGACGCGGGATAGGTACCCAGCGCGCGCTGCATCCACACCGCACCGGGCTCCTCGTTGAAATGCTCGACCGATCCGCCGGGATGCGTGATCTCGTATGCGCTCATCGAGGCATCGCCGATGAAGATCAGCTTATAGTCGTGGCCGTATTTGTGGAGGATGTCCCAGGTCGGGGTGCGCTCCTGGAAGCGTCGCCGATTGTCCTTCCACACGCCTTCGTACAGGCAGTTGTGGAAATAGAAGAACTCCAGGTTCTTGAACTCGGCTGTAGCGGCCGAGAACAGCTCCTCGCACAGCTTGATGAACGGGTCCATCGATCCGCCCACGTCGAGGAAGAGCAGCAGCTTCACCGCGTTGTGCCGCTCGGGTCGCATCCGCACGTCCAGCCAGCCCTGCCTGGCGGTGCCGTCGATCGTCGCATCGATGTCGAGTTCGTCGGCGGCGCCTTCGCGGGCGAAACGGCGCAGGCGGCGTAGTGCCACCTTGATGTTGCGAGTGCCGAGCTCCCTGGTGCTGTCGAGGTTGCGGAACTCGCGGCCCTCCCACACCTTCAGCGCGCGCTTGTGCCTGCTCTCGCCGCCGATGCGAACGCCTTCGGGGTTGTAGCCGCCATTGCCGAAGGGGGAGGTGCCGCCAGTGCCTATCCACTTGCTGCCGCCCTGGTGGCGCTCATGCTGTTCCTCGAGCCGCTTCTTGAGCGTCTCCATGATCTCGTCCCAGCTGCCCAGCGACTCGATCTTCGCCATCTCCTCGGCGCTGAGATACTTCTCCGCGATCGCGCGCAGCCATTCCTCGGGGATGTCGGCAGGCGCAACGCCATAGCTGGTGGCGATGCCCTTGAAGACCTTGGCGAAGACCTGGTCGAATTTGTCGAGCAGCCCCTCGTCCTTCACGAAGGTTGCGCGGGCGAGATAGTAGAAGGCCTCGGGCGTGTGCTCGATCACGTCGCGGTCGAGCGCCTCGAGCAGGATCAGATGCTCCTTCAGGCTCGCGGGAATGCCCGCGGCGCGCAGCTCGTCGAGGAAGGACAGGAACATGCGCTCGTCCTAGGGCTGGGGCCGCCGTTCGTACAGGTTCCAGTTGGTTCCCGACAGGCTGTGCATCCGATGCTCGGCAATGGGCACGAAATGCATGCCGCAGCGATCGACATTCTGCGGGAAGGGCTCGCCCAGGAAACGGTCGACCAGCAGGAAGCGCGCCTGTGGATCGCAGCGGCCCAATATGACCTCGAGCTTGTAGCGGCGGCGCGCGGCGGCGACGTCGGTTGCCGCCTGGCCGGTGTCGCGGTCGAGCAGCATCTTGGTGCGCTGCGGTGCCCGCGCCATCATCTCGCGTACCGGGCCGCCCGGATCGCCGCGCTGGTCGGTGGCGAGCACATAACCGCACCACAGGCTTCCGGCGAGTATCACCGCCAGGCCGATGCCGACGACGATTCGCTTCCAGTCGGTCTGGCTGAGCCCATATCCGATCATCTCGCCCAGCATCAGCAGCATCGGCACCAGCGCGGGCATGTAATAGCGGGCATGGCCGACATTGCCGGCGTGCAGCACCGCGAGCATGAAGGGGAAGCCGAATATCGCGAGCCGGTACAGCGCGATACGCGAGGCGCCCGCGCGCGGCGCCAGGACCAGCAGCACCAGCACCAGGACGATCGGCCAGATGTCCTTCCACGGGATCCCGATCGTGTAGCCGATCGCGGTCGTGGTGCCGTTCAGGAACATCATCAGGTCGAACGGATCGTAGCGGCCGAAGCGGAAGCCGGTCCCGGCGAGCTTGCCGGCGAGCAGCACGAAGGCGAGTACGCCGATCAGCACCAGCACCGGCACGAAGAACGTCTTGAAGGTCTCGATCACCGCAGCCTGGAAGCCGTTTCGCTTCCACAGCACGAAGAACGGCCAGCCGACCAGGGCGATGGCGGCGAAGATCATGGTAAGCTGCGAGAAGGCCCCCAGGAAGAAGCACAGCGCAAAGGTGGTCGGCCGGCGATAGGCGAGGTCACCGGCAAGCCAGCGATCGATGAACAGGATCGCGACCAGCATCGCCAGCGACATGCTGGCATAGCCGCGTGCTTCCGAACCCATCGTCACCAGCATCGGCGAGACGGCGAAGAGCAGGGCGGTGACCACCATGGTGATCCGCCCGCGCGGCTCGGCGATCTTTGCGGCCACCAGGATCGCGGCGGTGCCGCTCAGGATCGAGAGCAGGCGGACGAGCGGCGGCCAGGCGCCGAAGCCGACGAACTGCATCCACAGCGAATTGATATGGTGGTTATTGTCGTGGTTGATGCCGGTGAACACGCCGATCGGGGTCAGCGCATCGCGCGCCTGCGCCGCCGACCAGGCCTCATCGAACCACAGATCGCCCAGCGAACAGACGAAGCGCAGCACTAGGCCCGCAAGGGCGATCGCATAGACCGCCCACCACCAGCGCCGATTCGCGCCCTGATCCTCCCCAGACATGTGCCGTTAGTGCCTTGCCGCTCAGTCGGCGGCAAGCTCAACGCGACGCATAGGCGTCGATCAGCGAGCCGACATAGTCGGGCTGGCGGGAAGTGAGCTCGGGGGCAGGGCGGGCCTTGCGCACCGTCGGAGGCGCATCGCGGTCCGGCGTGCCGTAGATGAAGCCGTGCGCCGGGTAGATCGAACTGCCCAGGCCATTGCGGTCACGGTACCAGACCTTGACCAGCGTCCAGTCACCGCGCGCCGAGACATCGAACAGGGTCACGTCCTGCTCGGCATGGCCGCGCTCGCCATTCTGGCGGGACCAGTTGGCATGGGTGATCATCAGCACGCGCTTCTCGACGATCCGGCTGACCACTGCGACATGGCCGAGCCGAAGTTTCGAGCTTTTGGAGAAGGCGAGGACCGCACCGACCTTGGGCGTCTGGCCACGCTGGTAGCGGCCGGCGGCCTGGCCCCACCAGGTCCAGGCATCGCCATAGATCTGGATACCGGAAGCCGCGCGGGCAAAGGGCACGCATTCGCCGACATATTCGAGAAGGGAACGCGCGCTGGCGGGCGCCGCGACGGAAATCGTCGCAGCGGCAAGCAGGACTGGGAGTGCGATACGCAAACGCATACTCGGGTACTCGTACTGAGTTCCCCCCAAGCACACCGTAACCCGGAGTGGTTTAAGACTGGTTAACTGCGTTTCGGCGGCCGCGCGGAGCCATCGGCCAGAGCGCGGCACGCCAGTTCGCGCATCTCGCCAAGCGCGATGCGCGTGGCATCGTCACTCGCAAAAGCGAGTTCAAGCATCCGTATCTCTTGCATCGGGTTGCCGAGATAGCCCCAGGCAGCTCGTGCTGCGCATAGGATAATCCGTCAGCACGGTTTGCACGAACAGTCTTCCGGCCAACGCGTTGCCCGGATCGATGGCCAATGCGGCCAACGGCTCGGGTATGTTGCGGCCAACGGCTCGGGTATGTCCGGCCCCCCGCTGCTGTAATTCGTCGCGTCGATGAGCCATCTGGCGAACGCGACCCTGTCGGCCAGCGGCCAGACGGTCGCTTCTAGGATGAAGGCATCAAGCGTGGCCAGTGCTTCGGCGCGCAGACCCAGAATACGCAGCCGGCAATATTCGGCATGGCCGGCGCGCATCGGCTGCGGACGCCTCGAGGCCGAGCGTGGCGAGATTGAGTGCGCCGGCGCCGTCACCTAGCGGCCGGGCGCGACCGGAGGCTGGCGCGGGAAGGTCTCGATCGCGGGATCGATCTGGGCCCAGGCTGGCGCCTCGTCGGTCCAGATTGCCACCTGCGGTTTGAGGTGACCCGCATCGGCGAGGAAGCCGAGGCGCAAGGTGCGGAATTGTGGCCGGGCGGAGGACTGGCCCATCACCGGCGTGCCGCATGCGCCGCAGAAGCTCTGGGTCAGCGTGCTGCCGCTCTCGGCGACATAGCTGCTGCTCGAAAGCGCGCCGGTGATCAGCAGCGCGTCGGTGGCGAACATCGCATTGGTGGTGGCGGAACCGGCGGCGATGCGCTGGCACTGGCGGCACCAGCATTGGCGCACCGCGACCGGCTCGCCGCGTATCTCGGCCGTGACCGCCCCGCAGGCGCAACTTCCGGTATAGGGCATCATTTGCCCTGCTGGCGTCGGGCCATGAAGGCGAGCCGCTCGAACAGCATCACGTCTTGCTCGTTCTTGAGCAGCGCGCCGTGGAGTGGCGGGATCGCCTTGGTCGGATCCTTGTTCTGCAGCACGTCGAGCGGCATCTCTTCGTGAAGGAGCAACTTGAGCCAGTCGAGCAGTTCGCTGGTGCTGGGCTTCTTCTTCAGGCCGGGAACCTCGCGGATCTCGTAGAAGATATCCATCGCCTTGCTGACCAGGATCTTCTGGATGTCCGGGAAGTGGACATCGACGATCGCCTGCATCGTCTCGCGGTCCGGGAACTTGATATAGTGGAAGAAGCAGCGCCGCAGGAACGCGTCGGGCAGGTCCTTCTCGTTGTTCGAGGTGATAACCACGATCGGCCGCTCGGCGGCGCGGACGGTCTCCTGGGTCTCGTAGACATGGAATTCCATGCGATCGAGCTCCTGCAGGAGGTCGTTGGGGAACTCGATGTCCGCCTTGTCGATCTCGTCGATCAGCAGAACGGGCAGCTGCGGCGCGGTGAACGCCTCCCATAGCTTGCCCTTGCGGATATAGTTGGCGATGTCGTGGACGCGTTCGTCGCCGAGTTGGCCGTCGCGCAGGCGAGCGACGGCGTCATATTCGTACAGGCCCTGGTGCGCCTTGGTGGTCGATTTGACGTTCCACTCGATCAGCGGGGCATTCACCGCCTTGGCGATCTCGTAGGCCAGCACGGTCTTGCCGGTGCCGGGTTCGCCCTTGATGAGCAGGGGGCGCCGCAGAGTGACGGCGGCATTGACCGCGACCTTCAGGTCTTCGGTCGCGACATAGCTTTGGGTGCCTTCGAAACGCATGGCCACGGCTTAGAGGGCCGTGGCGGTCCGATGCAAGCCTACAGCTTGTCGCGGGCAGAGGCGCGGGCCTCGAGCAGGTCCCACAGGCCGCGATGCTGGGCGAAGAGCTGCTGCGCGCCGAACAGCATGGCGCGTTCGAGCTGGCCTTCGCGGACCAGCGTGTCGACCACGGTTACCGTCTCCTCGGCGAGCGGGAGCTGCGAGGGTGGGGCGGCGAGGTTCAGGCGCTCGGCGGCGGCGTCGAGCGTTTCGCGAATCACGGCCCAGTCCATCGCCATGGCGATCGCCGCGCCGGTCGCGCAGCCGGCGCGGTCCGATTGGGCGAGCATGTCGATGGCGTGGCGCTGCGCCGCGGTGGCGGCTTCGGTCTCGGCATGGCCCGGCGTGCTGGGCAGCGGCCCGGCAGCGGCGACGATGCGGACCAGGAAGGCGCGCTCGATCACGAAGGCGTCCGCGGCGGCTTCAAGCCAGTCGCGCTCGATGCCGAGCCGGGCATGGCCCAGCGCATGATCGATCACGCCGGGATGGCGGCCGTGGAGCAGGCAGATGTGATGAGCCGCATCCGAGAGGTCGCGCAGCGGCTCTTCATTGCGGGCGAGGCGCTGGAGATAGGGGTGATTGCCACTGCCATCGGACGCGATGAGTTGCCCCATCGAGCCCCAGGCTCCGCCCAATCGCGCAACTTGTACGGAATCAAACGGCATAAGCCCCCGCATCTCCTGCCGGCCCCATGCCGACGGGTAGGTCTTGCAACCCGGGGATATACCGAAGCACGTAAAGACAAGGTAAATCGCGAATTTACTGTGGATAAGCGCGCTGTTTCTGCAACGTTCCGATCGAAATACGCGGAAGCGCGGCAAGCAAGACCGATAGCCTCGCGATAGTATCCGCAAATACCCGGATAGTTCCTGATGTGCGAAGGCCGGTCTTCGCTGCGGTCCGATTGCCGGTTCGGCAGGCGAAAGGCGCAGTCGATCCGTTCACGAACTCCAGCTGCGGCGGTTCAGATCACCACCCCGAAGACGGCGGACACGCCATTGCCGTCCGCGGGGTTTCCGAGGACCTGATAATAGAGATAGTTGCCGTTATAGACGATCTGGTTGCCGGCAATGCCCCAGGCGATGTTCTGATAGCCCTCGCTCCAGGAAATCGTGACTGCGTAATGCCCAGGTTCGAGATCATCCCAGCTTTCGTCGATCGGGCTG
The DNA here is from genome assembly GCF_058807215.1 of Sphingomonas sp. GW821-FHT12D09. NCBI lineage: Bacteria > Pseudomonadati > Pseudomonadota > Alphaproteobacteria > Sphingomonadales > Sphingomonadaceae > Sphingomonas > Sphingomonas sp. GW821-FHT12D09. The sequence goes on from NZ_JBXAQL010000001.1 coordinate 317,350, forward strand.
CCTGAAGTGGCGGTGCCGCTCCATTCAAAGCTCGGCCCCGGCACGGTGCAAACCCAGACGCGCACCTGGACTTCGCCGGGATTGGAGGGGGCAACCTGCACAGACAATGTAGACATGCCGAACCTCGCGCTGATGGAATATGCGGAAAGGCTATAGGTGCGGTGCGGGCGGGTCGAGATCGGATCGCGGCGGTGGCGCCCGCAACCTCGGACGTGTCACGAGATATGCAGTGTAAGATACTGTATAAACTAGACAATCAATTCATCCGGATCGGTGGCATCTGTTTCTGGCCCGAAACGAAAATGGGGAAGGCAGTGCCTTCCCCATTCCGAATTCGATATGCGCCGTGGTCAGCGACAGGTCACTGGTCGAGGAACGACCGCATCTTCCGCGAGCGACTCGGGTGCTTGAGCTTGCGCAGCGCCTTGGCTTCGATCTGGCGGATACGCTCGCGCGTGACGCTGAACTGCTGGCCGACTTCCTCAAGCGTGTGGTCGGTGTTCATGCCGATGCCGAAGCGCATGCGCAGCACGCGCTCTTCACGCGGGGTGAGCGATGCAAGGACGCGGGTGACCGTTTCCTTGAGATTAGCCTGGATCGCGGCATCGACCGGGATGACCGCGTTCTTGTCCTCGATGAAGTCGCCCAGGTGCGAATCCTCCTCGTCGCCGATCGGCGTTTCGAGGGAGATCGGCTCCTTGGCGATCTTCATCACCTTGCGCACCTTCTCGAGCGGCATGCTCAGGCGCTCGGCCATTTCCTCGGGCGTGGGCTCGCGGCCCTGCTCATGGAGGAACTGGCGGCTGGTGCGGACCAGCTTGTTGATCGTCTCGATCATGTGGACCGGGATACGGATCGTGCGGGCCTGGTCGGCGATCGAACGGGTGATCGCCTGGCGGATCCACCAAGTCGCGTAGGTCGAGAACTTGTAGCCGCGGCGATATTCGAACTTATCGACCGCCTTCATCAGGCCGATATTGCCCTCCTGGATGAGATCCAGGAACTGCAGGCCGCGATTGGTGTACTTCTTGGCGATCGAGATCACGAGGCGGAGATTGGCCTCGACCATCTCCTTCTTCGCGATACGCGCCTCGCGCTCGCCCTTCTGCACCATGTTGACGATGCGGCGGAACTCGGCGAGCGCCATGCCGGTCGATTGCGAGATCTCGGAGATCTCGATGCGGATACGATCGACCGCAGGCGCCTCGTTCGCGGCGAAAGCCGCCCACTTCTTGTCGATCTTCTCGATCGAAGCGATGAAGCCCTCGTCAAGCTCGTGATCGACATAGCGATCGAGGAAGTCCTTGCGGCTCACCTTGTGGCGCTCGGCAAGGCGCAGCATCTGGCCGCCCAGCGCGGTCAGGCGCCGGTTGAAGCTGTAGAGCTGGTCGACGAGATATTCGATCTTCTGCTGGTGGAACTGGACCGATTCGACTTCGGCCGTCAGCTCCTCGCGCAGCTTCTGGTACTTCTTCTCGTCCGATGCCGAGAGCTCGCCGCCGGCAGCCATCGCATCGAGGCGCGAAAGCTGCATCTTCGAGAATTTCTTGTAGATCGACGTGATGTTGGCGAACTTCTCAAGCGCCTGCGGCTTGAGCGTCTCCTCCATCTGCGCGAGGCTGAGCGTGTTGTCCTCTTCCTCGTCGTCCGACGGCCGCGGCGTGCGGCGTTCGGTCATCGAATCTTCGTCTTCGTCCTCGGCGACTTCCTCGGGCTCTTCCTCTTCCTTGAAGGACGTGCCGGCGGTCTTCTCGCTGATCTCGCCGTTATCGTCTTCCTCGGCGCCCTCGACCTGCTCGGCCGACGGGCCCTTGGAGAGCATCGCGTCGAGATCGAGGATCTCGCGCAGCTGCATCGTGCCTTCGTTGAGGGCGTTCGACCAGCCGATGATCGCGTTGAAGGTGATCGGCGATTCGCACAGGCCGAGGATCATCGTGTCGCGGCCGGCCTCGATGCGCTTCGCGATCGCGATCTCGCCTTCGCGCGACAGGAGCTCCACGGCTCCCATCTCGCGCAGGTACATGCGCACCGGATCGTCGGTACGATCGACGGTTTCCTTCTTCTTGGTCTCGAAGGCAGGGGCCGAATCGTCGTTGCCGTCGCTCGACTCGGCTTCGTCCTGGCTGTCGTCCTCGGGCTCGGCGTCCTCGCCGGCTTCCTCGTTCTCGACGACGTTGACGCCCATATCGTTGAGCGCCGCCATCACGTCCTCGATCTGCTCCGAGGACATCTGGTCCTGCGGCAGCATCTCGTTGAGCTGATCGACGGTGATGTATCCGCGCTTTTTCGCACGCGCGACGAGCTTCTTGATCGAACCTTCGTTCAGATCGATCAGCGGTGCGTCACCCACGTCAATGGTGGTGTCCTCGCCGCTGCCCGCGCCATTAGCCTTCGCCATCAATTACCCTCGAAACTTGGATGGCGGCAATTATACGCCGCCCTAATCCTCGAAATTCTCGTCGTCCGCAAGCATCAGATTCGCGAGCCGCGTTTCCAGCTCCTGACGCTGCCTGAGCAACGCCGTTTGCCGAGCAAACGCAGCATCGTCGAAACGCTCGAGCATCACGGCCGTTGCCTCTGCCAGCGCCGCGTCCACCGCAGGGCGCGCCACCATCACCGCGATCGCCTCGTTCAGGTCTTCGCGCGCCTTCTTTTCCTCGGCCTCGGGCCGGGTAAAGGAGAAGGGCAGGGTATCGGCCCGGAGCAACTCGCTCGCCATCTGATCAAATCCGGACCGCGCCAATATGGTGAGCACTTTGGCGCGATCAAGCTGCCGATCCTCGAGCGCGACATCGACCACCGCTTCGAACAGCTTGCCGAGCGCCCCGGAGGCGCCGCGCAGCGAGCCCAGCACCTCCATATGGCGGGCGATCTCGGCCGGGTGACGGATCAGCCCGGCGAGCACGGCGCGGGCGAGGATCGGGTCGAGCCCGCTGGTATGGACGCCGCGCATCGTGGCGCCCGGCATCGCCTCGGGAGGCTGCCAATTGCCACGCTTGTCGCGCTTGCCGCGCGCCGGCGCGTTTGAACCGCGCTGGGTGCGGGCTTCGAAGGCGCGCGGGCCGCGGCCGAAATGCGTATCGATGCGCTCGCGGAATTCCGCGATGTATTCGTGCTTCACATTGGGATCGCCGATCCCGTCGGCCAGCTCCATCAGGCGCCGCTTGAGCCCCGCACGCTGCTCGGGCGTGTCGAGCGGCTCTGCAGCGACTTCGCTCTGCCAAAGCAGGTCGACCAGCGGCTGGGGCGCCCTGAGCAGCGCCTCGAACGCCTGGGAACCCTTGGTGCGGACGAGGTCGTCAGGGTCGAGACCGTCGGTCAGCGTCACGAAGGCCAGGCTGCGCCCCGGCTGGAGCATCGGCAGCGCGCGGTGCGCGGCCCTGAGTGCCGCCTTCTGCCCCGCCGAATCGCCGTCGAAGCAGAGCAGGGGAACCTCGGCGATCCGCCACAGCCGCTCCAACTGATGCTCGGTCATCGCAGTGCCGAGCGGCGCCACCGCCTCGCCGAACCCGGCTTGGGCGAGCGCGATCACGTCCATATAGCCTTCGACCGCGATGATCCGGCCGGACTTGCGCGCCACGGCTTGGGCGCGGTCGAGATTGTAGAGCGTGCGGCCCTTGTCGAAGAGCGGCGTCTCGGGGGAGTTGAGATATTTCGGCTCGCCGTCGCCGATGATGCGGCCGCCGAACGCAATCGTCCGGCCGCGCACGTCGCGGATCGGGATCATCAGCCGGCCGCGGAAGCGGTCGTAGGGGTCCTTGCCCTCGACGGAGATCAGCATGCCGGCCTCGACCAGCATCGGGTCGCCGTAGCTCTTGAGCGCTTCCTTGAGCTTGCCGCGCGAATCGGGGGAGAAGCCCAGGCCGAAGGTCCTGGCGGTCTCGTCGCTGATCCCACGCTTCTTGAGCACCGCGCGCGCCTCGGCACCCTCGATGCCGTGGAGCCGCTCGACGAAGAACTTCGCCGCGTCCTCCATCGCTTCGTGCAGGCCCTTGGCGCGCTCGGCCTTCTCGGCGCTGCGGCGATCCTGCTCGGGCATCTCCAGCCCGGCAGCCTGGACCAGCTCCTTCACCGCATCGATGAAGGGCAGGCCGCGCTGGTCGGTCATCCAGCGGATCGCATCGCCATGCGCGCCGCAGCCGAAGCAATGATAGAAGCCCTTGTCGTCGTTGACGTAGAAGCTCGGCGTCTTCTCGTTGTGGAACGGACAGCAGGCACGAAATTCCCGCCCCGCCTTCTGGAGCTTCACCGTCTTGGCGATCAGCCCGGACAGCAGGGTCCGGGCGCGGAGTTCGTCGAGGAAGGCGGGGGTGAGACTCAAAGCTCCCCCTCCGGCTTGCGCAATCTGCTCCCCCTCCCGCCTGCGGGAGGGGGCTGGGGGGTGGGCGCCCGCTCTCCGCCAGGGAATGCGGCACTGAGGATCGCCTGCAAAACGCCGTCCATGTTCGTAGTCAGATCATTGTTCCAGAAACGGAGGATGCGATAGCCTTCCGCTTCGATGCGCCCAGCGCGCTCGATGTCATGGGCCGAATCCAGATGCTGGCTGCCATCCAATTCGACGATCAGCTTCACGCGGCGGCAGCCGATGTCGCCAAAATAACCTGCGACCGGAAGCTGGCGAGTGAACCTTAGCCCGCCGAGCTGCGATCTGCGCAGCTTCGACCACAGCAGATCTTCCGCTGCCGTGGAATTATTGCGAAGTTCACGCGCGCGCTCCGTCGGCCGATCCAGTCGGAAATTCCTGGGGTTCTTCCTCGCCGGATCCCCTTGAGGAGGGCGGGCGCCCACCCCCTCAGTCCCCTCCCGCAAGCGGGAGGGGAGGCAAGAAGAAGAGAGGAGTCACGAAAGCGCCGCCTTCACCAGCCCGCTCGCCTTGCTCATGTCGAGCGTGGTCGCGTGGCGCGCCTTCAGCTCGGCCATGACCTTGCCCATGTCCTTCATGCCCGAGGCACCCAGCTCGGTCTTGATCGCCTCGATCGCCTCGGTCGTCTCGGCGTCGCTCATCTGGGCGGGGAGGAAGCGCTCGATCACGGCGACTTCGGCCTTCTCGTTGTCCGCGAGCTCCTGGCGGCCGCCCTTTTCGAACATCTCGATCGATTCGCGGCGCTGCTTGACCATCTTCTGGAGGACTTCGATCACCATCGCGTCGTCCTCCATCGGCTGCGCCTTCACGCGCTCCTCGATGTCGCGGTTCTTGATCGCGCTCTGGATCAGGCTGATCGCGCCGCGGGTTTCCTTGTCGCCGGCTTTCATCGCGGTGATCTGGGCGGCCTTGATATCGTCTCTGATCATTTCATCTCTCGTGAATCGGGAATTGCCCGCAATAGACCCGGGAACCGGTTGACGCGAGGGGGGTAGGGGTCTAGCGGGCGGCACTTAGCGACATTGCTGCACCCTCGATGGAGAGCCACCCCTAAATGGCCGAAGCCAATTCCATGCCCATGCCTTCCGGAGCCACGGGCGTATTGGTGTTAGCGTCAGGGGATGTAATCTGGGGCCGCGGCTTCGGCGCAGAGGGCCAGGCCGTCGGCGAAGTGTGCTTCCACACCGCGATGACCGGCTATCAGGAGATCATGACCGACCCGAGCTTCGCCGGTCAGATCATCAACTTCACTTTCCCGCACATCGGCAATGTCGGCGCCAACCCCGACGATATCGAGGCGGACGATCCCCATGCGCTGGGCATGATCGTGCGCGAGGACGTGACCGAGCCGAGCAACTTCCGTTCGACCGAGCATCTCGATGCCTGGATGAAGAAGCATGCCCGGATCGGCCTGTCGGGCATCGACACCCGCGCGCTGACCCGCCGCATCCGCCAGGGCGGCGCGCCCAACGGCGTGATCGCGCATTCGGCCGAGGGCAAGTTCGACATTCCACTGCTGCTCGAGATGGCGCGCGGCTGGCCGGGCCTGGAGGGCATGGACCTGGCGATCACGGTGACCACCGAGACGCATTTCGGCTGGGAAGGCGGCGTGTGGCGGCTCGGCTTCGGCTACGGGCAGGAAGGCGCCGAGGATCGTCGCCCGCATGTCGTGGCGCTCGACTATGGCTCGAAGCGCAACATCTTCCGCAACCTGGTCCAGGCCGGCGCCAAGGTGACCGTGCTGCCGGCGGCGGCGACTTTCGAGCAGATCATGGCGTTCAATCCGGACGGCTTCTTCCTGTCGAACGGCCCGGGCGACCCCGCCGCGACCGGCGAATATGCCGTGCCGGTGATCCGCCAGCTGCTCGAGACCGGCAAGCCGCTGTTCGGCATCTGCCTGGGCCACCAGCTGCTCGGCCTGGCGGTGGGCGCCGAGACGACCAAGATGTTCCAGGGCCATCGCGGCGCCAATCACCCGGTCAAGCGGCTGGAAGACGGCGCGGTGGAGATCACCAGCATGAACCACGGCTTTGCGGTGGAGCGCGAGACGCTGCCCGACAACGCCCGCGAGACGCATGTGTCGCTGTTCGACGGCTCCAACGCGGGCATCGAGCTGACCGATCGGCCGGCATTCAGCGTACAGTATCACCCCGAGGCTAGCCCGGGTCCGCAGGACAGCCTGTATCTGTTCGAGCGGTTCGTGGGGATGATGCGTGGCTAAGGACCACGACTACATCAGCTTTCGCGACGCAGTCATCGTTGCGTTGGCTGATGAGGTGGAGCCTCCCGGTTTCGGTGCTGTGCGTCTGATACCGCTGTGTGAGCGTCACAACATTGCGTTCCAAGAAACGTGGATCATGATCCTGCCGCAAGATTTGCAGGAGAGCGGTCTTGCTGATGATTGGTCTACTCACGACGGAATGGCGGTCAGGATAACTGGCAAGGGCATAGCCCGTGCAACCGAGATACGACGATTGAAGTCGCGGCCAATCCGCAACTTCATAAATTCTCTGAATTGGCAGATGTGGGCCGTCATTGCAGCGGTTCTAATCGGTATCGCCACCATCATTTTTAGCTGAGTAGAAGATGCCCAAACGCACCGACATCTCCTCCATCCTCGTCATCGGCGCTGGCCCGATCGTGATCGGCCAGGCCTGCGAGTTCGACTATTCGGGCACGCAGGCGATCAAGGCGCTCAAGGAAGAGGGCTATCGCATCGTCCTGGTCAATTCGAACCCGGCGACGATCATGACCGATCCCGAGCTGGCCGATGCGACCTATGTCGAGCCGATCACGCCGGCGATCGTCGCCAAGATCATCGAGAAGGAGCGCCCCGACGCGGTGCTGCCGACGATGGGTGGGCAGACCGCGCTCAACACCGCGCTGGCGCTGGCGAACGACGGCACGCTGGAGAAGTTCGGCTGCATCATGATCGGCGCGGACGCCGAGGCGATCGACAAGGCCGAGGACCGGCTGAAGTTCAAGGACGCGATGACCAAGATCGGGCTCGAAAGCGCTCGAAGCCACATCGCGCATAGCGAAGCCGAGGCGTTGGCGGGCCTGGAGCATGTCGGGCTGCCGGCGATCATCCGCCCCAGCTTCACCATGGGCGGATCGGGTGGCGGCATCGCGTACAATCGCGAGGAATTCCTGGCGATCGTGCGCTCGGGCCTCGACCTGTCGCCGACGACCGAGGTGCTGATCGAGGAATCGCTCCTCGGCTGGAAGGAATATGAGATGGAAGTCGTGCGCGACCGCGCCGACAACGCCATCATCGTCTGCTCGATCGAGAATGTCGATGCGATGGGCACGCATACCGGCGACTCGATCACCGTCGCGCCGGCGCTGACGCTGACCGACAAGGAATACCAGATCATGCGCAATGCATCGATCGCGGTACTCCGGGAAATCGGCGTGGAAACCGGCGGTTCGAACGTGCAGTTCGCAGTGAATCCGAAGGACGGCCGCCTGATCGTCATCGAGATGAACCCGCGCGTCTCGCGTTCCTCGGCGCTGGCATCCAAGGCAACCGGCTTCCCGATCGCAAAGGTCGCGGCCAAGCTGGCGGTGGGCTATACGCTCGACGAGATCACCAACGACATTACCGGCGCGACGCCGGCGAGCTTCGAGCCGACGATCGACTACGTCGTCACCAAGATCCCCCGCTTCGCCTTCGAGAAATTCAAGGGCGCCGAGGCTACGCTCGGCACCGCGATGAAGTCGGTCGGCGAGGTCATGGCGATCGGCCGCAACATCCACGAATCGATGCAGAAGGCGCTACGCGGCCTGGAGACGGGCCTCAGCGGCTTCAACAATGTCGACAAGCTCGCCGGCGCGCGGCGCGACGAGATCGAGGCGGCACTGGCCATCCGTTCGCCCGACCGGCTGCTGATCGCGGCCCAGGCGCTTCGCGAGGGCTTCACTGTCGCCGAGGTCTGCGCGGTCGCCCAGTACGATCCCTGGTTCATCGAGCGCATCGCCGAGATCATCGCGGCGGAAACGCAGGTGATGGAGCAGGGCTTGCCGCAGGACGCGCAGGGCATGCGCCGCCTGAAGGCGATGGGCTTCAGCGACAAGCGGCTCGCCTTCCTGGCGCTCAAGTCGATGAACCTGCGCGAAGGCACCGATGCAATGGCGCGCAGCTCCGGGCTGATCGGCGAAGTCGTCAAGGCGATGACCGGCGGCGTGACCGAGAATGACGTGCGCGCGCATCGCCACAAGCTGGGCGTGCGCCCGGTGTTCAAGCGCATCGACACCTGCGCGGCCGAGTTCGACGCCAGGACGCCCTACATGTACTCGTCCTATGAAGCGCCTAGCTTCGGCGAGCCCGAGAACGAAGCGATGCCAAGCGATCGCCGCAAGATCGTGATCTTAGGCGGCGGGCCGAACCGCATCGGGCAGGGCATCGAGTTCGACTATTGCTGCTGCCACGCCTGCTTCGCGCTGGCGGACGCGGGCTATGAGACGATCATGGTCAACTGCAACCCGGAGACGGTGAGCACCGACTATGACACCTCGGACCGCCTCTATTTCGAGCCGCTGACCGCCGAGGATGTACTGGAGATCCTGCACGTCGAGCAGCAGAAGGGCGAGCTGGTCGGCGTGATCGTCCAGTTCGGCGGCCAGACCCCGCTCAACCTCGCCAAGGCGCTGGAAGATGCCGGTATCCCGATCCTCGGCACCAGCCCCGATGCCATCGACCTGGCCGAGGACCGCGAACGCTTCGCCGACCTGGTCGAGAAGCTGGGCCTCAAGCAGCCGGCCAACGGCCTGGCCCGCACCCGCGACGAGGCCGTGAAGATCGCCGAGCGGATCGGCTATCCCGTGCTGATGCGCCCCAGCTATGTGCTGGGCGGCCGCGCGATGGAGATCGTCGACTCGACCCAGCAGCTCGACGACTACATCCAAACCGCGGTGCAGGTCTCTGGCGACTCGCCGGTGCTGATCGACCAGTATCTGCGCGACGCCGTCGAAGTGGACGTGGACGCGATCGCCGACGGCACCGATGTGGTCGTCGCCGGCGTGCTCCAGCATATCGAGGAAGCCGGCGTCCATTCGGGCGACAGCGCCTGCTCGATCCCGCCCTACAGCCTGGCGCCCGGGATCATCGCCGAGATCGAGCGCCAGACCGAGGCGCTGGCGCGTGCCCTGACGGTCAAGGGCCTGATGAACATCCAGTTCGCGGTGAAGGACGGCGAGGTCTACCTGATCGAGGTCAATCCGCGCGCCTCGCGCACCGTGCCCTTCGTCGCCAAGGCGATCGGCATCCCCGTCGCCAAGATCGCGAGCCGGGTGATGGCGGGCGAGAAGCTGGCCAACCTGCCCAAGATCGATCGCAACATCGATTATATCGCGGTCAAGGAAGCGGTGTTCCCGTTCAACAAGTTCCCCGGCGTCGATCCGGTGCTTAGCCCCGAGATGAAGTCGACCGGCGAAGTGATGGGCATCGACATGGACTTCGCGACCAGCTTCGCCAAGGCGCAGCTGGGGGCAGGGACGGTGCTGCCCAGCACGGGCCGTATGTTCGTCAGCGTCAAGGATACCGACAAGCCGGTGGTGCTGCCGGGCGTCCGCCTGCTTGCCGAGCTGGGCTTCACCATCGTCGCGACCGGCGGCACTGCCGATTACCTTTCTGACGAAGGCATCAAGGTGGAGCGCGTCAACAAGGTGGCGCAGGGACGTCCGCACATCGTCGATCGCATCCTGGACGGCGATATCGCGCTGATCTTCAACACCACCGAAGGCTGGCAGTCGCTCAAGGACTCGTCGGACATCCGCCGCTCGGCACTCAACCTCAAGATCCCCTATTTCACCACGGCGCAGGCAAGCGTCGCGGCGGCACGGGCGATCGAGGCGCTGTCGAAGCACGGCCTGGAGGTGCGGCCTCTGCAGGACTTCTACGCCTCGCGCGGTTGATGCCGTCATTTCCCTGCAAGCGCCGGATTGGGGACTAATATTACGTCTACGCGCTCTGCAAAGCTTTCCTAGCCTTGCGGAGCGCGGGCGAGAGTCCTATTATTCGCATTCGCACAATTGATCTTCCCTTATCAGTATCCATGTGCGGGCGTCCCCCCGGGGCCGCTTGTGGGACGGGGCGTTTTTGAAGGACTTGGTGGATGGCGACGGTCGACAAGATGCCGATGCTGCAGGAAGGCTATGAGAAGCTGACCGCGGAGCTGAAGCGCCTCAAAATCGAGCGGCCCCTGATCGTGGACGCCATCGAGGAAGCCCGTGCGCACGGCGATCTTTCGGAAAATGCCGAATATCACGCCGCCAAGGAGCAGCAGGGCCAGAACGAGGCGACGATCGCTGATATCGAGGGCAAGCTCAGCCGCGCCCAGATCATCGATCCGCGCGAGCTTTCGGGCGACAAGGTCGTGTTCGGCGCAACGGTGACGTTGCTCGACGAGGACGACAAGCCGCTCAAGTACCAGATCGTCGGCGAAACCGAGGCCGATGCCAGCAAGGGCCGCATCTCGTACAACTCGCCGATCGGCCGCGCGCTGATCGGCCGCAAGGTGGACGAAGAGGTCGAGGTCTCGGTGCCCGCCGGCGACCGCTACTATCTGGTGTCCAAAATCGAATTCATCTGATGGATTTGCGCCGGGTTTCGGCGACCGGCTGGATCGCGCTGGTCACCACGCTGGTCAGCCTGTTCGTGCTGTTCACGCACCGTGAGTTCGAAGCCGCCGTGCTCGGGGGCTTCATTCCGGCACGGTTGACCGGCATGGTCGATACCGAGGGGTTGACCATGGTCCCGGCGCTGCTGACGCCGCTCAGCGCCGCCTTGCTTCATGCCGGCCTGTTCCATCTCGGCATGAACCTGATCATGCTCGTCTATACCGGGCGCGAGACCGAGAAGGCGATCGGTCCCTGGGGCGTGCTGATCCTCTATCTGGTCGGCGCCTATGCCGCCGCGGGCGCGCAGTGGCTGGCGGGCCCGCAATCGCTGACGCCGATGATCGGTGCGAGCGGAGCGGCATCCGCGATCGTCGGCGCCTATTCGTTGCTCTATGGCAAGTCGCGCGCCAAGGCGATCGGGCCGATCCCGGCGCGCGTGGTGCACGTCGCCTGGCTTGCCGCCGCGTGGGTGGCAATCAACCTGCTGACCGGACTGGCATTCCAGGCGCAGAATATCGGCATCGCCGCGGCCGCGCATATCGGCGGCTTCCTGGCCGGGCTCGCTTTGGCCCGGCCATTATTCGCATGGAACTGGCGCAAGGCTTGAGGCCCGAGGCCTCAGGCCTCCAGATCGGGCTCGAGCAGCCGGTGCAGGTGCACCACCACGTAACGCATCTCGGCATCGTCCACGGTGCGCTGGGCAGCGCCGCGCCAGGCATTCTCGGCACTGGCATAATCGGGATAGATACCGACGACGTCGAGCTTGGTCGGATCGACGAAATCGAGCGTCATCGGGTCGGTCACGCGACCGCCGAAGACGAGGTGCAGCTTGCTCATTGGGCCTCCGAAAACGTTTTCTTGTTTATAGAGGCCTTAGACAGGGCAGGCGGCCTGCCTCAAGCCTTTTGCGTCGCACCCTTCGCCGCTTCGACGAGATTGCCGAACAGTGCGCCGACCCGGTCCTGTGCCGCCGCCTTGCTCGGGAGCAGTGCGTCGATCTCCGCCTTGCCCGCATCCTTCACGGCCTGGACGGTGCCGGTCACCTTGTCGGCGAGCTGCTTGCCGGTTCCCTGGAGCAGTTCGCGTTCCTTCTGGCTGCGCGGGATCAGCATGCCGATCAGCACGCCCAGCGCGATGCCGCCGCCGACCAGCACATAGGGGTTCTCGGTCAAGCTCTCGCTTTGCCCGGTCTTCTGGCTGTTTGCGGGATTGGTGCTCATCTCGAGGATCCTTTCTTGTCTTTGCTCTTCAAACCCGTGGCCGGGTCGCGAGTTTCATGCCGTTTGCCGAGAATGTCGCCGATCCACCCTCGTGCCATTACGAGGCCGACCGTAGCGACGATGCCGGCGGCGGCGAGCGGGCGGCTGCGCACCGCCTCGGCGCCCTTGCGCGCGACGGTGGCAACGCCGTGGGCAGCACTCTCCACCGCATCCTGTGCCAGATTGGAGGGGCTGAGCCGCTCCTGCACCCGGCCCAGCGTGCCGAACAGCCGCGCCTTAGCCGCTTCGATCTCCGCCCTGGCGGCGTCGATGTCGTGCGGATTCTCGGTCACGGCTTTTCCTTGTAGATACGCTTTACGTGCGTCCAGGCGAGCCAGCCCATCAGTCCTGCAACCGACAGGAACGCGAATACCACGATAAGGGTGGCAAAGCCCGGGCCCACTAGCGGGGAGAGGGTGAGCACCAGCCCGACGACGAGGGCGACCGCCGCGGCCTGGGCCAGGACGAGCGCGACCGCGCCCATCCACAGCATCGCCCGCGCGTCGCGCAGTTTCGACCGCACCAGGGTGCGATAATAGCCGATCTCGGCCTCGGCATAGCCCTTGCCGTCCTCGACCAGTTGCTGAAGCAACTCGCCGACGCTCTTTTCGTCAGGCTGCGGCGCGTCCACCCCCCTTGTTACTCCTATGACTTCGTGTCGGTTTCAGCTGCGTCGGATGCCGCATCGACGCCGGACTTGATCAGTCGGGCCAGTACGAAGCCCAGGCCCGCCGCCACGCCGACCGCAATCGCGGGGCTCTTGCGAACGAAGGCCGTGACGTCTTGGACCAGGTCGTCGACTTCCTTGCCGCGCAGGCTCTCCGAGAAATTGGCGATGCCGTCCGCTGCCGAACGGGCATATTTGCCATATTGCTCGCCCAGCCGGGCATCGACGTCGAGCGCCGCGGACTGCATCATCTTGGCGACTTCATCGAGCGCACCAGTGGCCTTGTCCTTGCCTTCGCCGGCAAAGGCGCGTGCGCGCTCCGCCGCCTGGCTGCCCAGTTCGTTCGCCTTTTCGCGGATCGTATCGGTCGCATTGCGCGTGGTGCTCTCGGCGGTGGTTTCCGCCGTTGCGTCGATCGTTTCGCCTGTCGTTTCGTCAGCCATGCTAAAAACCCTCCATGCCTTTTGCGAAACAACCACGGCCACGTTTGCGAGTTCCATCGGTTGCCGTTAGAGGCCGCGTCGCGCCCTCAATACCCCATACCTAGGGAGACCGTTTCGTGACCGCAATCATCGACGTCCATGCTCGCCAAATTCTCGACAGCCGTGGTAACCCCACCGTTGAGGTCGACGTGATGCTCGAGGACGGCAGCTTCGGCCGCGCGGCGGTGCCTTCGGGCGCCTCGACCGGCGCGCATGAAGCCGTCGAAATGCGCGACGGCGACAAGTCGCGCTGGCTTGGCAAGGGCGTCGACAAGGCGGTCGAGGCCGTCAACAGCGACATCTTCGAGGAAGTCGTCGGCATGGAGGCCGAGGACCAGGCCGATCTCGACTATGCGATGATCGAACTCGACGGCACCGAGAACAAGGGCCGCCTGGGCGCCAATGCGATCCTGGGCGTGAGCCTGGCCGCCGCCAAGGCAGCAGCGGACGCACGTGGCCTGCCGCTCTACCGCTATGTCGGCGGCGTCAACGCGCATGTCCTGCCGGTGCCGATGATGAACATCATCAATGGCGGCGAGCATGCCGACAATCCGATCGACTTCCAGGAGTTCATGATCGTGCCGGTGGGCGCGGAGAACATCGTCGAGGCGGTGCGCTGCGGCTCGGAGATCTTCCACACGCTCAAGAAGAAGCTGCACGAGAAGGGCCTGGCGACCGGCGTGGGCGACGAGGGCGGCTTCGCGCCGAACATCGCCAGCACCACCGAGGCGCTCGACTTCATCATGGGCTCGATCGAGGCCGCTGGCTACAAGCCTGGCGACGACGTGATGCTCGCGCTCGATTGCGCCGCCACCGAATATTACAAGGACGGCCTCTACAAGATGGTGGGCGAGGGCAAGACGCTCTCTTCCGCCGAGAACGCCGACTTCCTTGCCGATCTGGCCGCCAGGTATCCGATCTTCTCGATCGAGGACGGCATGGCCGAGGACGATTGGGAGGGCTGGAAGGCGCTGACCGAGAAGCTCGGCGCCAAGGTGCAGCTGGTCGGCGACGACCTGTTCGTCACCAACCCCAAGCGCCTGCAGCGCGGCATCGAAGGCGGCTATGCCAACTCGCTGCTGGTGAAGGTCAACCAGATCGGCACGCTCACCGAGACGCTCGAGGCCGTCAGCCTGGCGCAACGCTCGTCCTACACCGCGGTCATGTCGCACCGCTCGGGCGAGACCGAGGACGCGACGATCGCCGATCTCGCGGTCGCCACCAATTGCGGACAGATCAAGACGGGCTCGCTCGCGCGCTCGGACCGGCTCGCCAAGTACAACCAGCTGATTCGCATCGAGGAAGAACTGGGCGACGTCGCGGTCTATGCCGGCCGCTCGGTGTTGAAGAGGTAAGTCGGACAAAGGCGGCTCCCTTGCCAAGGAGCAGGGGAGCCCCTTTCCGGGTCAATACGGGCCTTGCGCAGGGCGCATGGTTAAGCGAGAATCACCGCATGCGATCGCGTAACGCCTCTCCGATCCAGACCCTGTTTCGCCGTGCGGGCCTGCCCGCCGCGGTGCTGATCGCCATGGGCTTCTTCGCCTATAATGCGGTGCTCGGCCCCACCGGGGTGATGGCGACCAAGCAGATCAAGGCGGATTACGACCAGAAGAGCGCCGAATATGCCGCGCTCGACAAGAAGCGCGCCGCGCTCAAGAACCGCGTCGAACTGCTCGACCAGAAGCGCGGCGTCGATCCTGACCTTGCCGATGAGCTCGCGCGCAAGCAGCTCAATGTCGTTCGCCCTGACGAAGTGGTGATCCCCCTCGACAAGCACGCGGTGCCCACCACCGATCGCTGATTGCGTTTGTTGCAATGCAACGTGTAAAAACCGCATTTCTGGTTGCATAGAGTGCAATTGCCGTAGCGGCACGTGAACGGCACGCGCTATCCGCGCGTTAGTTGCGTGGCGGGCAAAAACGCGCTTATAGGCACCCGCCTTTCCCCCTCCCCGGACGAGGATTTCCTGATCGTGGCCAAAGCACCGGCTCGCAAGTCGACTGAACCCGCAAAACCCAATCGTGAACGGCCGGAGGAGCCGGAGCGCTACAACGCTTCCAAGGAGGAGCTGCTTGAATTCTACAAGCAGATGCTCCTGATCCGCCGCTTCGAGGAGAAGGCCGGCCAGCTCTATGGCCTCGGCTTCATCGGCGGCTTCTGCCATCTCTATATCGGCCAGGAAGCCGTTGCGGTCGGCCTGCAATCCGCGCTCGACGGCGAGAAGGACTCGGTGATCACGGGCTACCGCGATCACGGCCACATGCTCGCCTACGGCATCGATCCCAAGGTCATCATGGCCGAGCTCACCGGACGCGGCGCGGGCATCTCGCGCGGCAAGGGCGGCTCGATGCACATGTTCTCGACCGAGAAGAAGTTCTACGGCGGCCACGGCATCGTCGGCGCGCAGGTGTCGCTCGGCACCGGCCTGGCGTTCGCGCACAAGTACAATGAGGACGGCGGCGTCGCGATGGCCTATTTCGGCGATGGCGCGTCGAACCAGGGCCAGGTGTACGAGAGCTTCAACATGGCCGAGCTGTGGAAGCTCCCGATCATCTATGTGATCGAGAACAACCAGTACGCCATGGGCACCAGCGTCAATCGCTCGTCGTCCGAGGACCAGCTCTATCGCCGCGGCGAGAGCTTCCGCATCCCCGGCATCCAGGTGGACGGCATGGACGTGCTGGCCTGCCGCGGCGCCGCCGAGGAAGCGCTGGCCTGGGTCCGTGCGGGCAAGGGTCCGATCATCCTCGAGATGAAGACCTATCGCTACCGCGGCCACTCGATGTCCGATCCGGCCAAGTATCGCAGCCGCGAGGAAGTCCAGTCGGTTCGCGACAAGTCGGATCCGATCGAGCAGGTGAAGCGCGAGCTTGAGGAGCTGAAGGTCACCGAGGCCGAGCTGAAGACGATCGAGCAGGAAATCCGCAAGCTCGTCAGCGAAGCCGCCGACTTCGCCGAGCAGACGCCCGAGCCCGATCCTGCTGAACTATATACCGACGTGCTGGTGGAGTCCTACTGAGATGGCGATCGAACTGAAGATGCCGGCGCTGTCGCCCACCATGGAAGAGGGCACGCTTGCCAAGTGGCTCGTCAAGGAAGGCGACACGGTCAAGTCGGGTGACATCCTGGCCGAGATCGAGACCGACAAGGCGACGATGGAATTCGAAGCCGTCGATGAAGGCACGATCTCCAAGATCCTGATTGCCGAGGGCACCGATAACGTGAAGGTCGGCACTGTGATCGCGACGATCGCGGGCGAGGACGAAGACGCGTCGGCGCCTGCGCCCACACCGGCTCCGGCTCCCGCAGCGGAAGCGCCGAAGAAGGACGCCGAACCCGCCGCCGGCGAGGATGGCGGTCCGAAAAAGGCAGATAGCGGCACCAAGCAGCTCGCCAGCGACAAGGCCGCCACCGTCAAGGATCCTGCGATCCCCGAGGGCACCGAGATGGTCAAGACGACCGTCCGCGAGGCGCTGCGCGACGCGATGGCCGAGGAAATGCGCGCCGATCCGCGCGTGTTCGTGATGGGCGAGGAAGTCGCCGAATATCAGGGCGCCTACAAGGTCACCCAGGGCCTGCTCGAGGAATTCGGCGCCAAGCGCGTGATCGATACGCCGATCACCGAGTACGGCTTTGCCGGCCTCGGCTCGGGCGCGGCGATGGGCGGCCTCAAGCCGGTCATCGAGTTCATGACCTTCAACTTCGCGATGCAGGCGATCGACCACATCGTGAACTCGGCGGCCAAGACCAACTATATGTCCGGCGGCCAGATGCGTTGCCCGATCGTGTTCCGCGGGCCCAACGGCGCCGCGAGCCGCGTCGGCGCGCAGCACTCGCAGAACTATGGCCCCTGGTACGCCAGCGTCCCCGGCCTGATCGTGATCGCGCCTTACGATGCGGCCGATGCCAAGGGCCTGCTCAAGGCCGCGATCCGCAGCCAGGATCCGGTCGTGTTCCTCGAGAACGAGCTGATGTACGGTCGCAGCTTCGAAGTGCCGAAGCTCGACGATTACGTCCTGCCGATCGGCAAGGCGCGCATCGTCCGCGAAGGCAAGGACGTGACGATCGTCAGCTATTCGATCGGCGTCGGCGTCGCGCTGGAAGCGGCCGAGAAGCTGGCTGCAGAGGGCATCGAAGCCGAGATCGTCGATCTGCGCACGCTGCGCCCGCTCGACACCGGTACGGTGCTGGAGAGCCTGAAGAAGACCAACCGCATGGTCGTGGTCGAGGAAGGCTGGCCGGCCTGCTCGATCGCATCGGAAATCGCCGCGGTCGTCATGGAGCAGGGCTTCGACGATCTCGACGCCCCGATGCTGCGCGTCACCAACGAGGACGTGCCGCTGCCCTATGCCGCGAACCTGGAGAAGCTGGCGCTGATCACCGCGGACAAGGTCGTCGCGGCGGTGAAGAAGGTCACCTACAAGGGTTGATCCCTGGGGCTGATCTTCGGCGATATCGCTGAACACGAAAAGGCCGGGGGTGACCCCGGCCTTTTTTGCTGCCCGATCGAAGGAGAATTCTCAGCAGCCGCTGGATTGGGCGGGGGTTACCCCCGCGACCTGGTAAACCCCGTTTGGGTGGATCGAAGCCGGATTGTTATTGCCGTTGGCCAGCTTGGAGTCGTCGCTGGTGTCGCGCCGGTCGCGCACCATCATCGATGCGATCTCGTCGAACTCGGTGTCGGGCGAAAGCGCCGTCTTGATCAGCGGCTTGTACTGGAAACGCACCTCGACGAACATGGTTACACCGTTAGGGGCCGCAGCCACTTGGCGGTTCGGCGGGCCGACGCCATCGAGGTTGTTGTCGCCCGTCGAGCCCTTCGTCGATTTGAGACCGGTCTTGTCACCCCTGCAGCGCTGCCAGCGGATCATCGACTTGCCCTCATGGCCGGTTGCAGTATCGGGCTCGATGCTCGAGATGATCACGCGGCCATTGGTGAACAATCCCAGCTCGCCCGACTGTAGATCCGCGCCGGTCAGCAGGTCGTTGATATCGGCCTCGGAGATGGTCTTGGCCTGGAGCTGCGTGCCCGAGCCGATGCGCGCGGCATTGTCCGCCAGATGAAGCGCGATCTGGCTGACACGCATCTTGGTGATGATGAAGTTGGTCAGCTCGGCGCCGCCCAGGCACATCGTCGCGAAGACCGGCAGCATCATCGCGAATTCGAGCATCGCCAGGCCGCTCTGGTCGCGCCCGAAACGGCGCAGGGGGCGGGCGGGGAGGGGAGCGATCCGCATCACGGGCAGTTCCTCACGGCTGCGACACCCTGGTCGCCATAGGGCTGGTTGCGTAGCACGGTGGAAGCCTTGACGGTCGTCGTCGTCGAGCCGCCGATGATCCGATAGACGGGGAACATGCGCGGATAGCTGACGCTCACCGTATAGACCACCGCGTCCTTGGCTCCGCCCTGGCTCTCGTTGCCGCCGGTCGCGTCCCATTTGCCGTTGCCGTTATTGTCCTGATAGGGCTCGCCGGGAGTGAGTCCCTGCGGCCCGTCGCAGGTGCCGTTGCCATTGGTATCGGTGAAAGGCTCGAACCTGGTGGCCGCGGCGTCGCTGAAGGTGCGATACCATTTGCGGGTGATCGTCACCGTGGCATTGTTGGACAGCGCCTTGGCCTGTGCCGTCACCTTCGCGTCCAGAGTAGCCTGGGTTGCCTCGACCAGCCCGCTCTCCAGCGTTGAATCGCGGCCGACCTTCTGGACGATGCCCTGCAGTACCGCGCGCATGTAGAGCGTATGCGCGACGTCGAAGGCCCCGAGCAGCAGGATGCCCATCACCGGCGCGATCATCGCGAATTCGACGACCGTCGCACCGCGCGCGTCGCGGGAAAAGGCCGGGAAGCAGCGCCGGATCATTTGGTGAGCCTCAACTGCGAGATCTGGTCGGCGATCGACTTGAACGTCTGCTGCAGCGTCGGGCCGTCGTCCGCGGTGAAGTAGCGGCCGGAGCTGGCACATTTCTTCAGCCGGTCCTTCGTGGTCGTGGACGTGCTGGTGCCGAAGGCGATCACCCACAGGGTGATGTTGTTGTTCGTGATCGTCTTGCACAGCGCCAGGAAGCGCGCATTGATCTCGTCGTTCATGTCGCTGGCGCCCGGCGAATTGCCCACGTCACCGGCAGCGATGTTGCGCGTGTCGTACCAGGGCAGGCCATAGGCGGCATAGTTCGACGTGCTCGTCTGCGTATCGCCGTCCGTCATGAAGATGATGTGGCGCTCGATCTCGCCACCCTTGGGCGTATATTCATTCTCCGAGCGGAAGATGCCCGTCGGCCACATCAGGCGCGCGCCCCAGAGCAGGCCGATGTCGTGATAGGTATTGCCCACCGGCGTCAGGCCATCGACATAATCGTCGAATGCCTGCGGGGTCCAGGCCTCCATCTTGTGCGCTTCGGCCGGGCAATAAGCGTCCGGCTGACTGTAGTTGCTCGTCGAGGACGAGTTGGGATCGCGCGAATAGCTGTTGCTGCTGTTGCGACGCATATATTCGAGATCGCCCAGCGCCGGCTTCCACTGCGACTCGACGTCGCTGCTAGGCTTGCTGGCGATATCGAGGTCGGTCGCACCCGATGGGATCGGATCGAAGCTGGTGCCGTCGATCGTGCGCCGCTCTTCTATACAGCCGTTCCACGTCACCGTCTTCATGGCGCCATTGTTGCCGATGCGCATCTGGATCGAGCTTGCACCGGTCTTGAACGCCGAGATGTCGACGTCCGTCTTGTCATAGTTCCAGGTCGCCTGCGCGGTATCGTTGCGGCTGTAGTTCTTGGTCGTCGTGGTGACGGTGTCGCGCGTGTCGTAGTAGCAGACCTTCCCGCTGAAGCTGTTGTACCGGTACTCGCGCTTCGTCGATACGGCATCGGTCTTGTACGTGACGTTGCGGTATCCCGGATATTCGGTCGTGCCCAGCTGCGTCGTCGTGGTGCCGTTGTTGGTCGTGCTGCTGCCTGGCATGTTGCTCTTGCACCAGCTGTCGCTCGCATTGCTGCCGCCGCTGCGGGTGATCGTGTAGTTCTTTGAAATCCAGTTGCCGGCATTGTCGGACGTGTTCGTCGACGTCTGGGTCGCGGTGCCATTGGTCGGATAGGCGACCGAGACCAGCGTACGCGTCTGGTAATGCCAGGTGCTCGGGAAATATTCCGCCGGCAGCAGGCGGCCGACATTGACGTTCACCGAATAGGGCACGAACCCGAAGCGTATCTGCACCTGGTCGCCGGTGCCGCCGCTCGGCTCGTCGCCGTCGCAATCGACATCGGCAATGTCGAGCCGCGCCACGATCTGATAGAAGCACTTCACCGCAATGCGCAGCTGGCCCATTCGCGAAGTGGATTGGCCGGCGCAGGCCGTGGTGTTGCCGTTCGGGCAGTAATCCATCGATCCGGTGTTATCGAGCACGAACATGACGTCGGTGTTCGGAAGGCGCATTTCGGCGTCGCAGGTGACGGTTAGCGTCTCGGTGGTCTTGCCGAAGATGCGCATCAGAGTCATCGGCAGGGTTGCCGAAGCGGTGCCGGTCACCTTGCCCGCGCTCTCCGTGAAGCTCTTGCTCACGTTGGTCGCGCCATAGGCGGCGCTGTTGTAGTTGGAGTTAAAGAACCTCTCGGCGTTCTTCCGGGGATATTCGGCTTCACCGGCAATCGTCTGGATCCAGGTGCCGCCGCCCATCGACTTGCGCCCGGCAAGCGCGCCGGCGTCGCAGGCATGTTGCAGACGCGTCTTGACGATGTACATGCGGCTGATGTCGATGCCGCCACCGACCATGCCCGCGAGCGGGATCAGCGCCATGCCCATGATGGCGAGGGTGTTGGCGCGCGTATCCCGCGCGAGCTTGCTCAAAAAGGCACGCGCAGCTGCCACTGTTTCCCGTCCTTCACGCATAGAAGGCCCCCTCATCCCCGACGAACGAGGCACCTTGGACCGATTGTCGCTAAGTACGTATAAATCCTGGTGGTTAACGCCGGCCTTATGCATTGGACGCGCGGCGTGACCGGCATCGTGGAGGATCCGGAACGAAATCTGATACTTACCTATGCTGCGACATCGGGTAGGGCAGGGCTCGCCGCGCTGTTCGCGCTAGATGATGCGCTCGCCAAGCTGCTGCGTACCACGCGTGAGCCGGCGCTCGGCCAGATGCGCCTGGCCTGGTGGCGCGAGGCGCTGCAGAAGCTCGATCAAGCACCGGCACCCGCCGAGCCAGTGCTAAAGGCGCTGGAAACCGAAGTACTGCGTCATGGCGTCACCGGTGCGTCGCTGGTGCCGATCGTCCATGGCTGGGAGGTGCTGATCGAAGAGGAAGAGCTGAGCCCCGATGCCATGCGCCGCTTCGGCGAAGGGCGTGGGCAGTTGTTCATTGCCGCGGGAACCCTGCTCGGCAGCAAGGACGATGCGCTGGCGGCGGCGGGCCAGGGCTGGGCGCTGGCCGATCTCGCGGGCAACCTGCAGGCGGAGGAGGAGAGGGCGATCGCCCGCGACCTGGCCCGCCCGCTGCTCGATGCCGCCGCCAACGCCCACTGGAGCCGCGGCGGCCGCGCCCTCGGCGCGCTCGCGCACCGCGCGCGGCTCGATCTGGCCGAAACGCCCAAGCCCGCGGGAGCGCCGAGCCGGGTAGGGCGGCTGCTCTGGCACCGCCTGACTGGACGCTGACCCGCTGGTCGGGTTAGCCTCGCTTCGGCTCAGAGGAGAGAGGCGATGTGGCGCTATCTGGTTGGTGCAGGCGGTGCGCTGCTGCTCGTCGCGGCGGGGCTTTTCCTGTTTCGCGGCAGCGCGAGCACCGAAACCAAGCTCCCGCCCGCACCCGCCGCCGGAGTTGCATCCGAAGCGGAGCAGGATTTTCCTGCCGAGCCGCCCAGCGCCGCCGCGAAGACCCGCGAACAGAAGCGCTTCGACCGGATCGACAAGGACAAGAACGACGCGATCACCAAGGACGAGTATTTCGCCTTGCGCCGCAAGTTCTTCGCCCGGCTGGATACCGATCACGACGGCAAGTTGAGCTTCGAGGAATGGTCGGTCAAGGCCGTCGATCGCTTCACCACCGCCGACAAGGACAAGTCAGGCGTTCTCACGCGCGCCGAATTCGCCACCACCGCAGTCGTCCGCAAGCCCAAGCCGCGCTGCGCCTGCGCGCCTGCCAAACCGGCCGCCAAGGCGGCGCCAGCTCAGGACTCCGCGGACGACAGCGACGACTGAGCCATCCAGCCCTGCATCGCATCGCGGGCCCGGCCGGTGTACATCAGCTTGCGATCGGCCTTCTTGGTGCGGCCCGGGATCGGCGGGAACAGCCCGAAATTGACGTTCATCGGCTGGTAGGTCTCGGCCTCCGCCTCGCCGGTGATGTGCGACAGCAGCGCGCCCAGCGCCATTTCGCGTGGCGGTGCGCTGAGCGTCTCGCCGGCCAGTTCGGCTGCGGCGAAGCGGCCCGCCAGCAGTCCGATCGCCGAACTTTCGACATAGCCTTCGCAGCCGGTGATCTGCCCGGCGAAGCGGATATGCGGCGCGTTCTTCAGGCGCAGCTCACCGTCGAGCAGCTCGGGCGACTTGATGAAGGTGTTGCGGTGGAGCCCGCCCAGGCGCGCGAACTCGGCATTCTCCAGGCCGGGGATCGTGCGGAACAGCGCGACCTGGTCGGCATATTTGAGCTTGGTCTGGAAGCCGACCATGTTCCACAGCGTGGCCGAGGCGTTGTCCTGTCGCAGCTGGACCACGGCATAGGGCCAGCGCCCAGTCTTGGGATCATCGAGCCCCACGCCCTTCATCGGTCCGAAGCGCAGCGTATCCACCCCGCGCTCGGCCATAACCTCGATCGGCATGCAGCCTTCGAAATAGGGGACATTCTCCCACTCGCGGAACTCGGTCTTCTCCCCCGCCAGCAGGCCGGCGTGGAAGGCGAGATACTGCTCCTTGGTCATCGGGCAGTTGATGTAATCCTTGCCGTTGCCGCCGGGCCCGACCTTGTTCCAGCGCGACTGGAACCAGGCCACTTCGGTGTCGATCGAATCGCGGTGCACGATGGGCGCGATCGCATCGAAGAAGGCGAGCTGGTCCTTGCCCGTGGCGGCGCCGATGCTTTCGGCGAGGCCCGGGGCGGTCAGCGGGCCGGTGGCGACGATCGTCAGGCCGCTCTCGGGCAGCGTGTCCACGCGTTCCCGCACGATCTCGATGTTCGGATGACTGGCAAGCGCCGCGGTCACGCCCTCGGAGAAATTGTCGCGGTCCACCGCCAGCGCCGATCCGGCGGGCACCTTGTGGATATCGCCCTGCGCCATGATCAGCGAGCCGAGGTCGCGCATCTCCTGGTGGAGCAGGCCGACGGCGTTGCTCTGCGCATCGTCCGAACGGAAGCTGTTCGAGCAGACCAGCTCGGCCAGCCCCTCCGTTTGGTGCGCCGGGGTCATGGAGCCGCTACCGCGCATTTCGGAGAGACGGACCTTGAAGCCCTTGCTTGCGAGCTGCCACGCGGCTTCGGATCCGGCCAGGCCGCCGCCAATGATATGAATGTCGTGCATCCGGCTCCGATAGAGCCAAGCTTGGCAGAGCGCCAGCCACCGGGCATCTAGGGGCGATGGACCGTAGCCGTATCGACCCGCTCTTCGCCGCCGCGCTTATCGCGGGCGCCAGCTATTTCGCTCACAACTGGGTCGGCGTGACGGGCACGCCGCTGCTCGTCTGGAAAGGCGCGGGCGTCGGCCTGCTCGCCTTATGGGCGCGCGGCAAGGCCATGAATTCGGACGGGCGGATCATCGGCGCGGTGTTGGCGCTTGGCGCGCTGGGAGACGTGTTGCTCGAAGCGCAGGGCATGGTCGCCGGCGCGGTAGCGTTCCTCGCCGGGCATTTCCTCGCCGCCTATCTCTATCTGCGTCACTCCCGCGTCGCCGCCGCCAACTGGATCGCGCCGCCGGTCGCTGCCGGGCTGGCGCTTTTCGCCTGGTGGGTGTTCAAGGCCGACGCGCAGGCGGCGTTGCTCGCCTTCTATGTGTTCGGCCTGTCGTTGATGACCGCCTCTGCAATGCTTAGCCGGCTTGGCGCGCTGGTCGCAGCGGGTGCGCTCCTGTTCTTCGTGTCCGACTGGCTGATCTTCCTCGTCGAAGGCCGCCTGATCGCTCCCGAGATCGCGCAATTGCTGGTCTGGCCGACCTATTTCGCCGGCCAGGCGTTGATCGCCTGGGGCGCGGTCCACGCGTTTCGCGGAGAGAAAGCCATAGCATGAAGATCTTCACCATCGGCTATGAAGCGACGACGATGGACGAGTTCATCGCGGCATTGCGCAGGGCCGGGGTGGAGCGGGTGATCGACGTGCGCGCCGTGCCGCTCTCCCGGCGCCCGGGCTTTTCCAAGAATATCCTCGCCGCGAGCCTGAAGGACGCGGGGATCGATTATGTGCTGCTCAAGAACCTCGGTACGCCCAAGCTCGGGCGCGATGCCGCGAAGAAGGGCGACGTGACCACGCTGCGTGCGGTGTATGAGGGTCAGCTGCATCTGCCCGAGGCCCAGGCCGAAGCCGCGATGATGCGCGCGCTGGCCGAGGAAAGGCCGAGCGCCCTGCTATGCTTCGAGCGCAATCCCGAACATTGTCACCGCACCCTGCTGCTCGCCGCGGAAGGAGAGGGCGCCGAAGTGGTCGATCTGTTTCCTTGAGACCCGAACACGAAAGGCCGGGGCGACCGTAATAGTAGGGGAATTCGGTCGCCCCGGTAGTTCAGGGGTGCCGGCGTACAGAGGGGCAGACGCCGACCCGAATTGCTCTGGGGGTCTGGCCTTGCGGTGGTATTTCAGTTTGTTGCGCCGTGGGTCAGGCAATCTCGGCTTCGGCCTCTGCCTCGGCGGAAACGATGGGCAGCGTGAAGCTGAACACCGCGCCGCCATCCTTGCCATTCTCCGCCCATAGCCGCCCGCCATGCGCTTCCACGATCGTGCGGCAGATCGGCAGACCGAGCCCGGTGCCGCTCTCCTTGGTGGTGCGAAACGGTTCGAACAGATTGTCGAGCATCGCCTCGCTCAATCCGGGGCCGGTATCGGCTACCTCGATGCACACTTCCTCGGCATAGACCCGGCTACGCACGGTCACTTCGCGCCGATCGCAGCCTTCAGTTGCCTCCACGCCGTTGCGAATCAGGTTGCTCACCACTTGCTCGACCTGGAGCGCATCGCCGATCAGGCTGACCGGGCTGGGATCGAAGCTGCACTCGATCTTCGCGCCGACGGCCACCTTGAGCTGGCGGACTGCAGTGCAGGCCGAACGGATCACGCCGTCCAGGTCGAGCCGCGCCTTGGCGATCTCCCCGGTCACGGTGAAGGAGCGGATCTTGCGGATGATGTCGCCGGCGCGCAGCGCCTGCACCCGGGCCCGATCGAGTGCGTCGAGGATCGAGTGATCGGGATCGCCGCGTGATCGGGTGAGGTAGCGGCAGGCCTCTAGATAATTGGTGATCGCCGCGAGCGGCTGGTTGAGCTCGTGCGCCAGCGTCGACGCCATCGCGCCCATTGCGTTGAGCCGGGCGAGGCGCAGCAGCTTCTCGTGCACCTCGCGCAGCTGCGTATCGGCCTCCATGTCGCGCGTGATGTCGATCGCCAGGCCGAGCAGCCGCGGATGGCCGTCATGCGGGTCGTAGCGGCCCTGCAGCATCACCCAGCGCGCCTCGCCATCGGGCATGCCGAGCTCGAGCGTCATGTCGAGCGGCCCTTCATATTTCCGGGCCGTGCCGATCGCCTCGCGGAGCTCCTGCACCTGAGCCTCGCCCAGCAGGGCGGCGAAATCGGCCATGCGATATTCGCCCTCGTGCCATTCCAGGCCGAACATGCGCGCGGTCTCGGGCGATTGCCGTGCGCCGCCGTCGATCAGGTCAATTTCCCACACGCCCACGCCCGCAGCTTCCTGCGCCATGCGGAGCAGCTTTTCGCTCTCCTCCAGCGCGCGCTGGGTGGCGACGCGCGGGGAGATATCCTGCAGCACGATGGCGAGATAATCGTCGGTGCCGTCACCGCTGCGCACCAGATTGGCGGTGCAATGGACCGGACAATGCTCGCCGTCCCGTGTCACGATGGTGCGGTCGTCCGAGTAGAACGGGTGATCGCCGCGGGCGAGCGCCTTGATCCCTTCCTCGGTCGATTCCCACTCCTCCGCGGTGCTTACCATCCGGCAGTTATGGCCGATCAGCTCTTCCCGCGCGTATCCGGTCAGTGCGCAGATCCGGTCGTTGACCTCTAGGAAGACGCCATTCAGCGACATCCGGCCGACACCTACACCGGCCTGCTCGAACACGGCGCGATAACGGCGCTCGGCGTCTTCCAGCTTGCGACGTGCTTCCAGCTCGGCGGTGATGATTTCGCTGGACAGGACGATGCCTGCGATCTGGTCGTCCTCGTCATACCAAGGCCGCTGGCTCCAGCGCACATAGTCCACCGTGCCGTCGGCATGATGTATCGGGTCGCTGTCGCCCGAAAGCTGTTCGCCCGCCAGCACGCGCTGATACATCGCGTTCCGCTCGGGCGGGATCGGGAACACCTCGAAATGGCTGCGCCCTTCGAGCGGAACATCCTCCGGCAGGCGGTAGTCGCTGATGTAGCGCGGCGAGGCGGCGATGTAGCGCATGTCGTGATCGAGGATCGCAACCGCGGTCGTGGCGTGACGCGCCATGTTGGTCAGGTTGCGGCGTGATACCTCGAGCCGTTTGGCGGCGAGGCGCAGCTTGTCTTCGGCGTGGCGCTCATCCGCATAAGTGGCGAGCAGGAAGATCGTCGCCGCTGTCACCGCCACGAACATCTGCGCAATCAGCACGCTGTGTATGGGATCGGCAGCCGCGAATGGCCCGATGCCGGTGTCCGTGCTCCACAAGACGATCACGGCGCAGACGGCCATCGCGGTGGTCGCGCCGCGCAGGTGCCAGCCGAGCGCAGCGAGCACCAGCGGTGGGAAGATTGCCCAGCCGGTGGGACCGGTGGCTTCCTTGAAGAAGACGATCGTCGCGGTCGCGCCGCATAGCAGCACCGTCGCGGCAAAGCCGGCCCAGCGCAGCGCCGACCAGCGCTGGCGCGGCGGCGTCGCCCAGACCAGCACGAGCGGTGCGGCGAGGATCATGCCCAATCCCTGCTGCGCGAACTTGTCGACGAAAGCAAAGGGCCGGCCCATCGCCATCACGCCCAAGGCGACGACCCCCGCCGCCAATGCCGATCCGGCAATCGCGGCCGCGAATACCCATAGCAGCGAGCTCGGGCTGAGCAGCTCGGAGGGACGAATGCCGCGGCGCCGGATCATCGTGGCGGTGAGCAGCGCGCCCGCCGCCAACCCTACGGCGCTCGCCCATTGCCCGACCCAGGAATAACTAATCCCGAACAGCCAGTAATTGACGATGACGGCGAGCGCGAGCATCGGCCACAGGCGCGTGCCGTACAGGATGAGCCCGCCCACCGACAGGCCGATCGCGATGCCGAGCGGTGGATTGGAGCCGGTGGTACGGTACCAGATCGCCCAGCTCGCGCAGCCGGCAAAGGCGGCCAGAAAGACGAGCAGCGCCGGACGCACCGACGCAAATCGCCTCACTGGCCAACGTTCCTCCACCGTCGCCACCGTTAACTCCGCGTAAAGCGTAAAGTCCTTCGTGGAAGACGGCGAAGATGTAAATCCGCTAATTTACGGAATTCTGAAGCAACAATTTATCAAGCAGCAGCCTTGCGGCGTTCCGCCATTTCATCGTTGAGCATTTCAGCCAGGAGGAAAGCGAGTTCCAGGCTCTGCCCCGCGTTCAGGCGCGGGTCGCAATGCGTGTGATAGCGATCGGCCAATCCCTGTTCGGTGATGTCGATCGCGCCGCCGGTGCATTCGGTGACGTTCTGCCCGGTCATCTCGGCATGGATGCCGCCCGCGAAGGTGCCCTCCGCGCGGTGCACTGCGAAGAAGCCGCGCACTTCGGCCAGGATTCGTTCGAAGGGGCGGGTCTTGTAGCCATTCGCCGCCTTGACCACGTTGCCGTGCATCGGATCGCAGCTCCATACCACCGAATGCCCCTCGCGCTTCACGGCGCGGACGAGCTTGGGCAGGCCGGCTTCGATCTTGTCGTGGCCATAACGGGTGATCAGCGTCATCCGCCCGGGCGTGCGGCCCGGATTGAGCGTGTCGAGCAGGCGAAGCAGCGCATCGGGCTCGAGGCTCGGCCCGCACTTCATCCCGATCGGATTGCCGATGCCGCGCAGGAACTCGACATGCGCGGATCCCTCGAAGCGCGTGCGGTCGCCGATCCACAGCATGTGCGCGCTGGTGTCGTACCAGTCGCCGGTCAGCGAATCCTGCCGGGTCATCGCCTGCTCATAGGGAAGCAGCAGCGCCTCATGGCTGGTGTAGAAGCTGGTCGCCTTGAGCTGGGGCACGCTGTCCGCATCGATGCCGCAGGCCGCCATGAAATCGAGCGCTTCGCCGATCCGGTCGGCGACATCCGCGTACTTCTTCGCCCAGGGGCTGCGGCCCATGAAATCGTGGGTCCATCTATGGACCTGGTGCAGGTTCGCATAGCCGCCCTGCGCAAAGGCGCGCAGCAGGTTGAGCGTCGCCGCCGACTGCGAATAGCCCTGCAGCATCCGTTGCGGATCGGGAATCCGCGCCTCAGGCGTGAAGGCGATGTCGTTGACGTTGTCGCCGCGGTAGCTCGGCAGCTCGACACCATCGATCGTCTCGGTATCGGCCGAGCGCGGCTTGGCGAACTGGCCCGCCATGCGCCCCAGCTTCACCGTCGGCAACTTCGAGGCGAAGGTGAGCACCACTGCCATCTGCAGGAGCACGCGGAAGGTATCGCGGATGTTGTTCGGGTGGAATTCGGCGAAGCTCTCGGCGCAGTCGCCGCCCTGGAGCAGGAATGCCTCGCCGCGCGCCACCTTGCCCAGCTCGGTCGTAAGTTCGCGGGCCTCGCCGGCGAAGACGAGGGGCGGGTAGGACGTCAGCTGATTGGTCGCTGCATCGAGGGCACCCTGATCGGGATATTTGGGCAGCTGGCGCGCCTCGGCTGCCTTCCAGCTCGACGGGCTCCAGCTGGCATGCATGTCATTCTCCGCATCGCGCACCGTGACGTTCCAATCGGCATGATCGGCGATGCCATGCGCGGCGATCAGGTTCATCACCTTGGCATTTGCGCGCTTGCCGTCCTTCTCCCAACCCTGGACCGTCGAGCCCGGGATATCGAACCACGTGCCGAAAGCGGCGCGGGTCAGGGAGCGTTCCTCGCGGAAGCGGCGGATTTTGGTGCCTGCCAATGTCGTCATGATACAAGGGTGCTTACCCCCGCTGGGTAAAATCACGCAAGCAAAAAATTTCCCAGCGGGGGTAAATCAATTCGGGAGAGTCTCACCGAGCTTGTCATACTGCAGGCTGATGCCATGGAAACGAGAGCCGTTGTCCTCATAGCCGTCGAGGTAGATGCCATGCTCGGTATGGAGCAGCCGCGTGCCGTCTCCGTCCGGAAGCAGCTCGATCGAGCACAAGCTCACCGAGATCGGCACGCCGTTGAGCTTCATGCGATAGGCGTAGACGATACGGGTGTCCGGCACGATGTCGTGATAGGAGCAGTCGAAGCGCGTCACCGTACCGCTTTTCCATTTGCCCTCCAGATGCTCCGTTCCGCCTATCCGGAAATCGAAATGGCGGTCGGTCGCGTCCCATTGTTCGTTCGGCCCGGAGAACCAGCGTGCCTTGCCTTTCTCGCTGGCGAAGGCCGCGAAGACCTTGGCCGGAGCCTGCCTGAAGCGGCGCTCGATGACGAACTTGTCGTGGACGGCTTCAGCCATTTTCATTCTCCTGGGCGTCGAGGAATTTGGCGAGGCGATCATAGCGCCTCGGTCGCGCGTCGGCGCTCGATGATCCATTGCTCCACCGCCGCCAGCGCCAGCGGCTCGAGCGTGCAGGTGCGCACGCGACCGTGCTTCTGGGTGCTTACCAGCCCGGCGGCTTCGAGCAGGCGGATATGCTGGAGGAAGCTCGGCATCGCCATGGTGAAGCCGCCGGCGAGGTCGCTCACGCTGGCCGGGCCGTCGCCCAGCCGCTCGACCACCGCGCGGCGAGTAGGGTCGGCCAAGGCGGCAAAGGCAGCGTCAATTTGGTTAGGCATGCGCCTAACTAAAGCCTGCGCGCCTTCCCGCGCAAGGGAAACTTAGGGTACCGCATAAGTTTAGTAGCCGGCTTCCAGATCCACTTCATTCTTCAGCGGCCGCCCTTCCATGAACGCCTGGATATTCTCCACGAACAGAGCCGCGGCGCGCAGGAACATGCGCGTCTGGCTGCGGCCGGAAAGGTGCATCGAGTGGATCACGTTGGGCGTGGTCCAGAGCGGATGCCCCGGCGGCAACGGCTCGGGGGTGACGGTGTCGAGGAAGGCGCCGGCGATCCGTCGCCTGGTGCAGGCCTCGATCAGTGCGTCCTGATCGATCAGTTCGCCGCGGCCGACATTCACGATCCAGGCGGACGGCTTCATTGCGGCCAACTCCTCGGCCCCGATCATCGCCCGGCTCTCGCCGGTCGAGGGCGCGGCGAGGAACACCCAATCGGCTTCGGGCAGTAGCGCGCGCCACGCATCGGGGCCTATTGTACCCTCGGCACCGGAGCGGGTCACGCCGGTCACCTCGACACCGAAAGCCTTCAGCCGCGCGCCGATCAGCCTGCCGATCGTGCCATAGCCGATCACCAGCGCCTTGCTCTCGAACAGCTCGATCTTGCCCGGCGCATCGGCCGGCCATTCATGACGATCGGCAGCGCGGACCACCTGGTCGAAGCGCTTGGCCGCCACCAACGCCCCCATCACTGCATATTCGGCGACGGTGTGCGAATTGACCCCGCTGCCATTGGTTACCCGCGTGCCCCGCTCGCGCAGCAGGCGGGTGTCGAGCACATCGAGCCCGGCATAGATGGTCGAGAGCCATTTCAGCTTGCCGGCCGCGGCAACGGCGCGCGCCCATTCGCGCGGGCTGTTGTTGTCGAGCCAGGCGATGTCGGCGTCTGCGGCAAGTGCGATCGCCTCGTCGGTAGAGGCGAACCAGTGGACATCGAGCCCGGCAGGGAGCTGCGGCTCCACGAGCGGGCGGGCGAGGGCAGGGAGCACGGCCTTCATGGGCCGGAGGCTAGCGCGCCTCCGGCCGTGGTTCAAAGCGCTTAGTTGCTGCGGTCGCGATCACGGCCGCGGTCGCCGCGGCCGTGATCATCGGGCGTGGCGCTGGCGGTCGGGGTGGGCGAGGGCGTTGCGCCCGGGCCGCGACGATCGCCGCGGTCACTCTTGTCGCCGCCGGAATTGCCGCGCGGGTTGTCGCGGGCATGGTCGCGCGCCTGCTCGGCCTGGTTGCGGCGGTCATGCGCCTTGTTCGCCACTTCGTCCGCTTCCTTCGTGCGATCGGCATCGGGCGCGCGCGCCTTGCCGCCGTCGTCGAACTCGCGGACCGGCTTGCCGCCCTGGAAGGCGTAGCTGCGATCGCCCTTCTGGACGAAGAAGGGCTTGCTCTCGCCGCCGCGGAAATAGGCGACTTCCTTGCCGTCCCGGTCCGAGGTGCGGACGATCTTGCCGCCGCGCGTCCACGCCCAGCCGTCGCCATAGCGGACGCGCTGGACGTTCTTGCCGTCGCGGATCTCGTCCTCGATCGTGCCGGCATCGTGGAGCGGCGCCGCATCGGCCGCGGCAATGCCGGCGGCGGCCTTGGGGACGGCGGCGACGGTCACTGCTGCGGCATCGTCGGCATCCTCGACCACCGGCGTGTCGTTGAGCGTCGCGTCGTCGGGCGCGATGGCGTTATCGACGTCGACCGCGGCATTGTCCGTGGTCTTGGGTGCCTGATTGCACGCGCCCAGCGCCAGTGCGGCGGCCAAGGCGGTGAGGGGAAGGGACTTCAACATACGCATCCTACTCCGTTGCCGCCCACCCTCCCGGTGGGCGCAGCACGGAGTGCAACGCGCACGCGTCTCCTATTTATCCGCCCAGCGCGGGTTTCCAGTCCCAGCCCAGCGGATCGCCGTCCATCACTTCGACGCCGGCGGCGGCAAGTGCGTCGCGGATCGTGTCGGATCGCTGGAAATCCTTCACCAGCCGCGCTTCCTTGCGCTCGACGAGCTGGTCCTCGATCGCCTCGGCATTGATCGTCGCGCCGGCGGGGCGCAGGCGCAGGTCCTCGCGAGTCAGCTCGAGCAGCCTGAGGCCGAGCACCGCGTCGAACGCGGCAAGCCCCGCCAGGCGATCGGCCGGCGACAGCTTCTTCTCGGCGAGCATCTCGTCGAGCGCCGGCAACGCCTTGGGCGTGTTGAGATCGTCCGACACCGCTTCATCGAGCCGCACCAGCCATGCGGCCGGGGCCGTACCTTCGCCCTCGGCGCGCGCTTTGAGCGCCGTCACGGTCATCACAAGCCGCTTCAGCCGGGTAAGCGCAGCGGCGAGGTTCTCGGCCGAGAATTCGAGCTCGCTGCGATACTGGGCCTGCAGGCAGAGCAGGCGATAGGCGAGGGGATGCACGCCCGCATCGATCAGCGACTGGAGCGTGGTGAAGCCGCCCTTGGACTTCGACATCTTCCCCTGGCGATCGACCAGGAAGTTGTTGTGCATCCAGAAATGCGAACCCGTGTCCGAGCAGCCGCAAAACGCCTGGTTCTGGGCGATCTCGTTGGGGTGATGGATCTCGCGGTGATCGATGCCGCCGGTATGGATGTCGAACGGCGCACCCAGATATTTGATGCTCATCACCGAGCATTCCAGATGCCAGCCCGGCGCACCCATGCCCCAGGGGCTGTCCCATTCCATCTGGCGCTGCTCGCCCTGCGGCGACTTGCGCCAGATCGCGAAGTCCTGCGGATGGCGCTTGCCCTCCACCGCCTCGATCCGGCCCTCGCGGGCATCATCCTGCGATCCGGCGAGCTTGCCGTAATCGGGCACCGTGGTGCTGTCGAAATACAGGCCGCTGTCGAGCTCGTAGCAATGCTCGGGTGCGATCTTCTCGGCAAAGTCGATCATCTCGGCGATATGATCGGTCGCGACGGACCAGCGCGTGGGCTGACGGATGTTGAGATCGGCGATGTTCTGCTTGAACGCCGCGGTATAGTGCGCGGCGATGTCCCAGATGCTCTTCGACTGGGCCTTTGCCGCGGCTTCCATCTTGTCGTCGCCCGCATCGGCGTCGCTGGTCAGGTGGCCGACATCGGTGATGTTGATGACGTGCGTTAGGGGAAAACCCTTCCACGTCAGCACCCGGCTCAGCGTGTCGGTGAACACGTACGCGCGCAGATTGCCGAGATGGGCGTAATTGTAGACCGTCGGCCCGCACGAATAGACGCGCACGCCCTTTTCAGGATCGAGCGGCTGGAAGGCTTCCAGGCTGCGGGTCAGCGAATTGTAGAGCGTGAGGGATGCGCCGGTCATGCCAGCGGCATTAGCGGCTCGCGTGCCGGCTGCAAGCCTCAGGCGGGTTCGGCGACTTTCTCGGTTGCATGCTCCAGTGCCGCACGGACCATCGCGTTCCAGATCAGCGCGGGATCGTCACCCGCCGCACGCCCGGCCTCCACCATCTCGCGAGTCGGCTCGCGCAGCGTGTGCAGGATCGCGACAGCCCGTTCGACCTCGGCGCGCCAGATGCGCTCGACGATGACGCTCACCGGCTCGTCCGGCCCTTCGGCCGCCTCGCCATTGGGGCTCACCATCTCGGCCGCGATGACGCGCGCGATGCGCTCGATCGGCGAGGTCACGGAAACATCTGTCATAAGCGCTCCTGCGGATTCCCCCCGCGAAACGCGCGTCAAGGCGGTAAGGTTCAGGCGGCGAGTGCCGCTGCGCCACCCTGCCGGATCAGCCCGTTGCCGCTGGCACCGCCCGCGACGAGCGGCAATGCCGTCGCGCAAAAGGCGCATTCGGCAGTCAGCCGTCCCACCACCCAGTGCGACCCACCACAGCCAGGGCAATAGTTGGTCTGGTCACTGCGATATGCAACGCGGTAGCCCATAAGTGCGTGTCGGATGCCGAAATCGTACATGTCTCGTCTCCCGATAGTCGGAAGCTCAACGGTAACGAATCGTGGTTTGTTCCGGTATCGGGTCGATCCGCCCCCGGCAGTCCGTGCAAATCCGTAGATGAGTTGCGCGAAAGCCACACAATACCGCCTAAAGGCTGGAATTTGGTGACGGGGATGAAAGCTGGAGGCCCGAGCCGGAATCGAACCGGCGTGCAAGGATTTGCAGTCCTCTGCGTCACCACTCCGCCATCGGGCCTCGGAGCGAGGGGCGGCAATGCGCAGGTGCTTCGCCGGCTGTCAACATTGCAGTGCAAAAATAGCTGTCCGCGTTGCTTGGCGAGGGGTTGCGGAAGAGATACAAGCCGCCCTACATAAACAGTGTATTGCACAACTAATACGGTTGTGACAGATAGCCGGAGTGATGATGGCTCTTACGGTCGATTTTGAGGCGATGCGCCACGCGATGGTGGCCAGCCAGTTGCGCACCAACGCAGTGAACGACGTTCGCGTCGTCGAGGCGATGGCCGTGCTGCCGCGCGAGGACTTCCTGCCCGACGCGCATCGTGCGATCGCCTATCGCGACACGCTGCTGCCGCTCGCCGGCGGCCGCCAGCATAATTCGCCGCTCGCCACCGGCCGGTTGCTCACCGCCGCCGATCTGCGGGCGACCGACAAGGTGCTGCTGATCGGTGCCGCCGGCGGCTACACCGCCGCGCTGCTCGCAGGCCTGGTCAATTCGGTAGTGGCCGTGGAAGAGGATCCGGCGCTCGCCGCGCTCGCCCGCACCGCGCTCGCCGCCTATGCCAATGTCGAGCCGATCGAGGGGCCGCTCGCTGCCGGCCATGCCGTCGAAGGCCCCTATGATCTGCTCATCGTCGATGGCGCGGTGGAGGAAGTCCCCGCGACGCTGCTCGATCAGCTCGCTCCCGGTGCCCGCGTGGTGACCGGCGTGCTGGATCGCGGCGTCACCCGTCTCGCGACGGGCCGCCGTACGGAAGGCGGCTTCGGCCTTGCCGATTTCACCGACATCGAATGTGCAGTGCTTCCCGGTTTCGAGCGCCTACGAACCTTTCAATTCTGATCTGAAGATGAGGCTCATGCGAATTTCCTCTCTGTTCCTGGGCGCCAGCCTTGTTGCGCTCGCCACACCGGCGGCCGCGCAGACCACCACGACGCGCGCCGGCACCCAAACGCCGGTTCGAGTCGAGGTCGGCACCGCCGCGCCCGCCCAGAACGCGCAGCCGACGACGACGCTGCGGGACGCGCTGGTCCTGGCCTACAACACCAATCCCGGCCTCCAGTCGGAGCGTGCCAACCAGCGCGCCAATGACGAGAATGTGCCGATCGCCAAGGCGGCGGGCCGTCCGGGCCTGAGCAGCACGGCTTCGGCCAGCACCAGCCCCTATGACAGCGACTCCTCGGGTCTAAGCCCGACCCGCACCGGCACTGTCGGCCTGAACTTGTCCGTGCCGATCTACACAGGCGGCGCCGTCCGCAATTCGGTGCGCGGTGCCGAGACGCGCGTCGACGCCGGCCTTGCCAGCCTGCGCGGCGCCGAGGCGCAACTCTTCACCGATGCAGTGACGGCGTATGTCGATGTGCTGCGCTTCGAGGCGATCGTCCGCCTCAACCAGCAGAACGCGCACGTCCTCGACGTCAACCTCCAGGCGACTCGCGACCGCTTCGAAGTGGGCGACCTGACCCGCACCGACGTTGCCCAGTCGGAAGCGCGCCTTGCGCTCGCCCAGAGCCAGCTGCGCACCGCCGAGGCGGCGCTGATCGGCGCACGCGAGAATTACATCCGCGTCGTCGGCGCCCCTCCGGGCGTGCTCGCCCAGCCGCCGGCGCTGCCGGGCATCCCGGTCGATGTGCAGGATGCCGAGCAGGCCGCGCTCGCCAACAATCCGAACCTCGAAGCCGCGCAGAAGCAGCGCGACGCGACTCGCTTCGACGTGAATGCCGCCAAGGCATCGCGCCTGCCGACGGTCAGCGTTGGCGTTGGCAGCAACTATTACAATTATCTCGGCTCGCTCTCGAGCCAGGCGCGCTCAGTCACCGGACTCAGCCCGGACGGCGTGTCGACCACGCTCGGCGCGCAGGTGAACCTGCCGCTCTTCCAGGGCGGCCGCCCTGCCGCGCAGATTCGCCAGGCGCAAGCGCGCGAAGCCTCGTCGATCGAGACCGTCACGCTCACCGAGCGCGGCGTGATCGCCCAGGTGCGTTCGGCCTATGCGAATTATTCCTCGGCGCTGCGCGTGATCGAATCGACTCGCGTCGCGGTGGACGCCAACAAGCTCAGCCTCGAAGGCGTCCGTGCCGAGAACAGCGTCGGCACCCGCACGATCCTCGATATCCTGAATGCCGAGCAGGAACTGCTCAACAGCCAGGTCAATTACGTCACCGCCGAGCGCGACGCCTATGTTGCCGGCTTCCAGCTGCTCGCGGCGATGGGC
Source organism: Sphingomonas sp. GW821-FHT12D09 (assembly GCF_058807215.1). Taxonomy (NCBI): domain Bacteria; kingdom Pseudomonadati; phylum Pseudomonadota; class Alphaproteobacteria; order Sphingomonadales; family Sphingomonadaceae; genus Sphingomonas; species Sphingomonas sp. GW821-FHT12D09. Next base: position 354,144 of record NZ_JBXAQL010000001.1, read on the forward strand.
CGGGCCGAAGCCAATGATCTTAACCTTGATGGCGGCCCGCTCTACGATCCGGGCGTCAACTACAAGCGGGTCAAGAATCGCTGGTCGGACTGGGGCGGCGATCCCGATCCGCAGGCCGTCGGCACGCGCACCAACCAGACCCCGGCACAGACTCCGGACGTGTCCGCGGCAGCGCTGGATCCGGTGCTTCAGCGCAATGATGCAACACGGCCTGTTGACATTAACCGTAAAAAGCCCTGATTACGCGCCTCCGGGGCTTTTTGGAGTAGCCGGTTGATGGGGGACATCAGTAGCGAGCCGTCGATGGAGGAGATTCTTTCCTCCATCAAGCGCATCATCGCCGAGGAAGGCGATAGTGCCGTTGCGACGCGTGCGCGTCGCGGCGGGCGGGCAACGACGACGGTGGCGGAGAAACCCGCCGCCATCGATGAGATACTTGAGCTGAGCCAGCCGGTCGTCGATGATGACGATGAGGACATACTGGAGACGCCGACCCCGATGTCGATGGGTTCCCCCACGCCGCCCAAGCCCGTTGTCGCCGAAAAGCCGGCGCGCGCAGCGCCCGCAGCCGAAGTACCGGCTGCTGATCCGATTCTTTCCGATCGCGCCACCGAGGCGACTCGTGGGCCGCTCGAAGCCTTGTCGCGGATGGTGAAACCGGCCGAGACTCCCGAGGTTCACGGATCGGACACGATCGAAGGCTTGGTCCGCGCGATGCTCAAGCCGATGCTCAGTGAATGGCTCGATGCCAACCTGCCGCGCCTCGTCGAAGACATGGTCGCGAAGGAAATCTCGCGGATCACCGGGCGGCAGTAACGAAATTTCTCTCCCTGCAGGAGAAGGCAGATGAGGCCGGGCGCGTTGCCCCGGCCTTTTCTTTGGTGTGGTCTTTGTAGCTGGGTGCGCTCGCGAACGATTGTAACGCCCGCAACCTTCCGGCATCCTGCACCCCATGAAGCACATCCTGCTCGCGGGCGTCGCGCTCGCTTCCGCCGCTGCGCCCGCGCTGGCGCGTGATCTCACCATTCAGGACGTCGCCACCCTGTCGCGAGTCGGCAGCCCCGCGGTGTCGCCGGACGGCCATTGGCTCGTCTGGCAGCAGCGCGAGACCGACCTCGCCGCCAACAAGGGCCGCTACGACCTGTGGCGCCTCGACCTTACGCAAAAGGGCGCCAAGCCCGAGAAGCTGGTCGCGGAAGCAGACGTCAACGAAACCGCCCCGCAATTCTCCGCCGACGGCAAGACAATCTGGTTCCAGTCGGACAAGGGCGGCGACGATGCCGTGTGGGGCATCGCCGTCACCGGCGGCACCGCCACCCAGCTCACGCATATCCCGGGCGGCTTCAGCGGCTTCAAGGTCTCGCCGGACGGCACCAAGCTGCTCGTCTGGGCCGATCGCAAGCCGGGTGCCCCCAGCCTCGAGCCCGCCATGGTCAAGAAAGACCCGAACGCCGGCTCGGGCCGCACCTATGACCAGCTCTTCATCCGCCACTGGGACACCTGGTCCAATGGTGATCGCTCGCAGCTGTTCGTGCTGCCCTTCGGCCCGCAGGGCGCGACCGGCAACGGCACCCCGATCGAAGGCGGGCTGATCGGCGACGCGCCCTCCAAGCCATTCGGCGGCGGCGAGGAAGTGTCGTGGAGCGCCGACAGCAAGACCGTCTATTTCGCGCTGCGAGAGGCGGGCCGGATCGAATCCAAGTCGACCAATCTCGATATCTTCGCGGCACCCGCCGACGGTTCCTCGGCGCCAGTGAACCTCACCAAGGCGAACGAGGGGATGGACAATCTCCCCACCGTCTCGCCCGACGGCAAGTGGCTCGCCTATTTCGCGATGGCCCGCGCAACCTATGAGGCCGACCGGCAAGTGCTCCAGCTGCGCAACCTCGCGACCGGCGAGACCAAGGCGCTCACCCAGGCCTGGGACCGCTCGGTCGGCTCGATCGCCTGGTCGCCCGATTCGAAGACGATCTACGTCACGGCCGAGGATACCCAGGAAAACCCGATCTGGTCGGTCGACCCCAGGACCGGCAAGGTCGCGCGGCTCACCCAGCTCGGCAATGTCAGCGCAGTGGTGCCCACCAAGGGCGGTATCGTCTATTCGATGAACAGCCTGACCGCGCCCGACGACTTCTACCTGCTCAAGGGCAAGGCCAGCACCCAGCTCACGTCGGTGAACGCCGAGAAGCTGGCGGGCATCCCGATGCCCAAGGTCGAGCGCTTCAGCTTCGCCGGCGCCAACAACGACGCTGTCTGGGGCTATGCCGTGAAGCCGGCCGCGCTGCCGGAGGGCAGGAAGGCGCCGATCGCCTTCATCGTTCATGGCGGCCCGCAGGGTTCGAGCAACAACAGCTGGTCCTGGCGCTGGAACCCGGCCGTGTTCGCCGGCGCCGGCTATGCGGTGGTCGCGGTCGATTTCCATGGCTCCACCGGCTATGGCCAGGCCTTCACCGACGCGATCGGTAACAATTGGGGCGGCTGGCCGCTCGAGGACCTGCAAAAGGGCCTCAAGGTCGCGACGGACAAGTTCGCCTATCTCGACGCCGACAATGCCTGTGCGCTCGGCGCCTCGTACGGCGGCTACATGATGAACTGGATCGAGGGGCAGTGGCCCGACCGGTTCAAGTGCATCGTCCAGCATGACGGCGTGTTCGACGCCCGCGCCATGGCGTACGAGACCGAGGAGCTGTGGTTCGACGAGTGGGAACATGGCGGCAAGGCCTATTTCGAGGATCCCGCCGCCTTCGAGAAGTGGAACCCGGTCAACCATGTCGACAAGTGGAAGACCCCGCAGCTGGTGATCACCAGCGAGAAGGACTTCCGCATTCCCTACACGCAGGGGTTGGCCGCCTTCACCGCGCTCCAGCGCCGCGAGATCCCGTCCAAGCTGCTGGTGTTCCCGGACGAGAACCACTGGGTGCTCAAGCCGAAGAACTCGATGCAATGGTATGGGACGGTGCTCGGGTGGCTGAACCAGTATACCGGCAAGCAGGATGCGGGGACGGCGAACGCACGCTGAGGCTTTGCTAAATTGCTCGGGCGTACTATCTTGATGGTGGAGGCGATGATGACCGAAGCGTTGAAGAAAGTTCGCCCGAGCGATTTGCCGACCAAGCGCGTACGCGCGCCTGACGGCAAGGTCGTGCAGATGAAGGTCGTGCAGTCCGAAAGCGAGACTTTGGCAGAGGATCTGCTCGCCGCTTTCCGCTCCAATGTGCGCCGAGTGACGGCGGAACAGCGGAAGCAGCGTGCCGCTGACAACGCCGCGTAGGCCCGAACGGCCGATTTTCTGGATTGTCGCCGGGCCAAATGGCTGCGGCAAGAGCACCTTCTACAATCGCACCGACATCGAAGGCTGGGGAGGCTCGGTCTGGATCATCAATCCGGACCTGCTGACCGCCAAGATCGTCGAGCGCGAGCGGACCGACCTCGAAGCTGCAAATCTCGTCGCTGTGCAGCGAATCGAGCGCTGGCTTGAAACCTCGATCGACGCCTATCAGACGATTGGCGTCGAGACGGTGCTGTCGTCAGGCAAATATCGTCGCTTGGTTGAACGCGCGCACGATCGCGGCTTCGAAGTCCGCATGATCTATATCGTGCTTGCGTCGCTCGATCTGCAGTTGTCCCGAATACGTCGCCGCGTGGCGGACGGCGGGCATGACGTACCCGCCGACAAGGTAGCGACGCGACGGACGCGCTCTTTCGAGCAACTTGCCTGGTTTGCGCAGCACGTCGATCGGTGCTGGATCTTCGACAATTCGTCGGGCGAACCTGATCTCATGGCGGTGAAGGGGACCGGGAGTGCGCTCCTGCAATTCAGGGCACTTCCCTTCGATCTTGAGATGGTGCTGTTGCAATCGAAAGTCGATCTGCGGCCACGCAACCGATAGGTTTGCCAATCGCCCGTTTGGGTGGCTAAAGCGCCCGCATGTCCGAACTCCCCAAGACCTTCGACCCCGCCGAGCTGGAATCCCGCTGGTACGCCCACTGGGAAGCAAATGGCCTGTTCCGACCGACACGCGACGGCGCCGACCCGTGGACGCTGGTCAACCCGCCGCCCAACGTGACCGGCAGCCTGCATATCGGCCATGCGCTCGACAATACGCTGCAGGACATCCTGGTCCGCCATGCGCGGCTGAAGGGCAAGGACGCGCGCTGGGTGGTCGGCACCGATCACGCCGGCATCGCCACCCAGATGGTCGTCGAGCGCCAGCTCAACGCCAAGCAACAGAAGCGCACCGACTTCACGCGCGAGGAGTTCGTCGCGAAGGTCTGGGAGTGGAAGGAAGAGAGCGGCGGCGAGATCACGCAGCAGCTCCGCCGCCTCGGCTGCTCGATGGACTGGTCCGAAGAGCGCTTCACCATGGACGAGGGCTTCTCCAAGGCCGTGCTCAAGGTGTTCGTCGAGCTGCACAGGCAGGGTCTGCTCTACCGCGACAAGCGCCTGGTGAACTGGGATCCGGGCCTCGGCACCGCGATCAGCGACCTCGAGGTTGAGACCAAGGACGTCAAGGGGAGCTTCTGGCACCTGAAATACCCGCTCGCCGACGGATCGGGCCATATCGAGGTCGCGACCACGCGCCCCGAGACGATGCTCGCCGATATGGCGGTGGCGGTGAACGCCGAGGATACGCGCTACACCGCCTTGGTCGGCAAGATGGTCAAGCTGCCGATCACTGGCCGCCTGATCCCGATCGTCACCGACGAGCACGCCGATCCCGAGCTCGGTTCGGGCGCCGTGAAGATCACCCCGGGGCATGACTTCAACGACTTCGAAGTCGGCCGCCGCGCCGGGATCGAGGCGCGCGACATGCTCAACATGCTCGACGCCAAGGCGCGGATCACGCAGACCAGCGACGGGCTGATCCCCGACGACCTGCTGGGCCTAGACCGGTTCGAGGCGCGCAAACTGGTCGTAGCGCGGCTCAAGGAAGAAGGCTTCCTGATCCCGCACGTCGACAAGGACGGCGAGGAGCATGACGCCGAGCCGCGCACGATCGCGACGCCGTTCGGCGATCGCTCGGGCGACGTGATCGAGCCCTGGCTGACCGACCAATGGTATGTCGATGCCGCGACGCTCGCCAAGCCGGCGATCGAGGCGGTCCGCTCCGGCGCGACGAAGATCGTCCCGAAGAGCTGGGAAAAGACCTATTTCAACTGGATGGAGAACATCCAGCCCTGGTGCGTCTCGCGCCAGCTCTGGTGGGGGCACCGGATCCCGGCTTGGTTCGCCGAGGATGGCGGCATCTATGTCGCCGAGACCGAAGCGGAAGCCCAGGCGCAAGCCGGGGAGGGTGTGAAGCTCGTTCAGGACAATGACGTCCTCGATACTTGGTTCTCCTCCGCGCTCTGGCCCTTCGCGACGATGGGTTGGCCGGAGAATCCCGATCCCACGCTCGGCGGGCGTTATCCCAACGATGTGCTGATCTCGGGCTTCGACATCCTGTTCTTCTGGGATGCCCGGATGATGATGCAGGGCCTGCAGTTCATGAAGGCGGTGCCCTTCAAGACGCTGTACCTGCACGGACTGGTCCGTGCGGCGGATGGGCAGAAGATGTCCAAGTCCAAGGGCAATGTCGTCAATCCGCTCGGGCTGATCGACAATTACGGCGCCGACGCGCTGCGCTTCTTCATGGCGGCGATGGAAAGCCAGGGCCGCGACATCAAGATGGATGAGCGCCGGATCGAGGGCTATCGCAACTTCGCGACCAAGCTGTGGAACGCCGCGCGCTTCGCCCAGTCGAACGGCATTGGCGCGAGCACCACGCTCGAGCCGCCCGCAGCCGAGCTGGCGGTCAACCGCTGGATCATCGCCGAGACGGTCGCCACCGTGCAGGCGCTCGACCTCGCGCTCGCCGACCTGCGCTTCGACGAGGCGGCGAACACGATCTACCAGTTCGTCTGGAGCCGTTTCTGCGACTGGTATCTCGAGCTGATCAAGCCGGTGCTCCAGGGCGAAGGCGCGGAAGGTGCCGAAGAGACCCGCGCGGTCGCTGGCTGGGCACTCGACCAGATCCTGGTCATGCTCCACCCGTTCATGCCCTTCATCACCGAAGAGCTCTGGTCGAAGATGGGCCCGCGCGAGCATGAGCTGATCGTGGCGCAGTGGCCGATGGCCGATGCGCGTTCGCTCGATCCTTCGGCCGCGCAGGAAATCGACTGGCTGATCCGGCTGGTGAGCGAGATCCGTGCCGCACGCACCGAGCTCAATGTGCCGCCAGGTGCTCGCCTTCCGATCAGCGTTTTCTCTGCTTCTGAGGAGACTTGGGCTCGATTGAAACGGAATGAAGCCGCCCTTGCGCGTCTCGCCCGAGTCGACCAACCCAGCGACAAGGTGCCAGCAGGCGGTGCACTGCAGATCGTCGTCGACGAAGCGACGTATGTACTGCCGCTTGGCGAAGTTATCGACATTGAAGCCGAGAAGGCTCGCCTGACCAAGGCGATCACCGCAGCCGAGAAGGAGCGCGATGGCCTCGCCGGGCGTCTCAACAACCCCAGCTTCGTCGAGCGCGCCAAGCCCGAAGCCGTCGAAAAGGCCCGCGCCGACCATGCCGAAAAGGCCGCCGAAGCCGAGCGGCTCTCGGCGGCGCTGGCGCGGCTGGGATGAATCCATAACCGTCATCCCGGCGAAAGCCGGGGCCCAGAGCCAAGCAGGACATCGCCTGTAACCCTGGGTCCCGGCTTCCGCCGGGATGACGAACAGAAGACGGGAACAAACCCGAAGGGGGAGGGGTCTAAGTCGCCATGCCTGCACCGCGTCACGACCTTACCCAGGGGCCGATCAGCCGCACCCTGCTTCTCTTCGCGCTGCCAACCCTCGGCTCGAACGTCCTCCAATCGCTCAACGGCTCGATCAACTCGATCTGGGTCGGCCGCTTCCTGGGCGAGCAGGCGCTGGCGGCGACGTCGAACGCCAACATCATCATGTTCCTGATGTTCTCGGCCGTGTTCGGCTTCGGCATGGCGGCGACAATCCTGATCGGCCAGTCGATGGGCCGGCGCGACGTCGAGGCGGCGCGGCGCGCCTTCGGATCGGCGATCGGCCTGGTCATGGGCGGCGCGGTGCTGATCGCGATCCTGGGCTGGATCTTCGCCCCGCAGATCCTCCATCTGCTGGCGACGCCCGGCGAGGCGCAGGCGATGGCGCTCGCCTATCTGCGCGTCATCTTCCTCGGCCTGCCCTTCGCGATGCTCGGCGTGCTCATCCAGATGAGCCTGCGCGGCACCGGCGATTCGATCACCCCGCTCTGGTTCATGCTGCTCAGCGTGCTGATCGACGCCAGCCTCAACCCGCTGCTGATCGAAGGCATCGGCCCGTTCCCGCGCATGGGCATTGCCGGCTCGGCCACCGCCACGCTGATCGCCGGCCTGGTCTCCTCGCTGGGCCTGCTGGTCTATGTCTATGCGCGCGACCTGCCGATCCGCCTGCGCGGCGCGGAGCTGCGCTATCTGCTCCCCGAAAAGGCGCTGATCCGCACGATCGTCGCCAAGGGGCTGCCGATGGGCGCGCAGATGCTGGTGATGTCCACCGCCGGCCTGTCGATGATCGGGCTGGTCAACCGGCTGGGGGTCGACACCGCGGCGGCCTATGCAGTCTCGCAGCAGCTCTGGACCTATATCCAGATGCCCGCGATGGCGATCGGTGTCGCGGTATCGAGCATGGCTGCGCAGAATATCGGTGCGGGCAAATGGGAGCGGGTGAATGCGATCACCCGTTCGGGCCTGGTCTACAACACTGCGATCACCCTGGTCGTGATCGGCGCGATCATCCTGTTCGACCGGCCGGTGATGGCGCTGTTCGTCGGCAGCGACTCGCCCGCGATCCCGATCGCCCGCCATATCCAGCTGCTCGCCAGCTGGACCTTCGTGATGTTCGGCGCGACCATGGTGCTGTTCTCCACCGTCCGTGCCAACGGCGCGACCATTCCGCCGCTGGTGATCCTGGCGATCACGCTTTTCCCGATCCGCTTCGGCTTCGCGATCCTGGGTCAGCGCTGGTTCGGCCCCGATGCGCTGTGGCTGGCCTTTCCGCTCGGTTCGGCCTGCTCGCTGGTCCTCGCCGCGCTCTATTTCCGCTATGGCGGCTGGCGCAGCGAAATCCTCGCCGTGCCGCCCGAGCCGGAAGAGGCCGAGGAGCATGCGCATGGTACCGGCGAGCCCGCCGGACGCTTGCAACCCAATGGCTGACGGCGCATCAGCGCCGCATGAGTCACTATCCCGCGCTCCGCCTCCGCCGCACCCGTGCTTCCGAGTGGAGCCGCCGGATGCACGCCGAGACCGTGCTCACCCCGGCGAACCTGATCTGGCCGCTGTTCGTCACCGAAGGCGATGCGGAGGAGCCGATCGCCTCGCTCCCCGGCGTCTCGCGCTGGGGCCTGAAGGGTATCGTCGAGCGCGCCCGCGAAGCCCGCGACCTCGGCATCCCCTGCCTGGCGCTGTTCCCCAATACCCCACACGCGCTGCGCACCGATGACGGCCGAGAGGCGCTCAATCCCGACAATCTGATGTGCCGCGCGATCCGGGCGATCAAGGATGCGGTGCCTGATATCGGCATCCTCACCGACGTCGCGCTCGATCCCTATACCGCGCACGGCCATGACGGCATCGTCGACGCGCAGGGCTATGTACTCAACGACGAGACCAGTGCGGTGCTGGTCGATCAGGCCTTGGTCCAGGCCGAGGCGGGGGCGGACATCGTCGCCCCTTCGGACATGATGGACGGCCGCGTCGGTGCGATCCGCGCCGCGTTGGAAGCGAACGGCCATGTCAACGTCCAGATCATGGCCTATGCCGCGAAATACGCTTCGGCCTTCTACGGCCCGTTCCGCGACGCGGTCGGCTCGCGCGGGCTGCTGAAGGGCGACAAGAAGACCTATCAGATGGATCCGGCCAATGCCGAGGAAGCGCTGCGCGAAGTCGCGCTCGACATCGCCGAGGGCGCGGACAGCGTGATGGTCAAGCCGGGGTTGCCCTATCTCGACATCATCCTGCGCGTGAAGAGCGAGTTCCAGGTGCCGGTCTTCGCCTATCAGGTGAGCGGCGAATACGCGATGATCGAGGCCGCCGCGGCTGCCGGGGCAGGAGAGCGCGAGGCGCTGGTGCTTGAAACCCTGATGGCCTTCCGCCGCGCCGGCTGCTCGGGCGTGCTGACCTATCACGCGCCACTGGCGGCGAAGCTGCTGGGATCGCTTTTTTTATCGTCACCCCGGCGAAGGCCGGGGCCCAGGCTTTCTCCGCGTTGACGCTTGGGGCTCTGGGTCCCGGCTTTCGCCGGGATGACGGCGAAACAGGATGATCGCCACCGAACGCCTCCTCCTCCGCCCTTGGCGCGAGGCGGACAAGCCTGTGTTCCACGCGCTCGCCAACACCCCGGCGATGATGGCGCATTTCGGCGGCCCGGTGCCTCAGGCGAAGCATGATGCCATCATCGACAAGATGATCGACCAGCAGAGGCGCTTCGGCCATTGCATGTGGGCTGTCGAGATGCGCGAGACCGGCGAGATGGCCGGGGTCTGCGGCGTGCGCATTGGCGGCCACCCGGACACGCCGGTGCCCGAGGAACTCGAGATCGGCTGGCGTATCGGCGAGAAGTTCTGGGGGCAGGGCATTGCTCGCGAGGCCGCGGAGGCGAGCATCGCCTGGAGCTGGGCCAATACCGACCGGGCGCGCATCGCCGCCTGGACGATGATCGGCAACACCCGTAGCTGGGGCCTGATGGAGCGCCTCGGCATGCGCCGCCGCGCCGATCTCGACTTCATCCACCCCGACTATGCCCCCGAAGATCCCTTCGGTGCCATGATCGTCTACGCGATCGACCGCCCGGCATGATCGGCACCGCACGCCTGCGGCTGCGGCCCTGGGTGCGCGGGGATCGCGCGGCGTTCGAGGCCCTGGTCAACACGCCTGCGATGATGGCGCATCTCGGCGGCCTCAAGTCCTCCGCAGGGATCGACGCGATGTTTGACAAGCGCATCAATGATCAGGCCGCCCATGGCTGTACCTATTGGGCGACCGAGCTGCGCGACACCGGCGAACTGATCGGCAGCTGCGGCATCCGCATCGCCAGCAATTATGGCGAGGATCTCGCCATTGCCAACATGCCCGAGATCGGCTGGCGGATCGGCGAAGCGCATTGGGGCACGGGCTATGCCCGCGAAGCCGCCGAAGCGAGTATCGCCTGGGGCTGGGCGAACCTAGACGCACCGGCGATCGGCGGCTGGACGACGATCGAAAACCGCGCCAGCTGGGGTCTGATGGAGCGGCTCGGCATGGTCAGACGCCCCGATCTCGACTTCCGCCTGCTTGGCTTTCCACCCGAAGACCCGGTGGGCGCGATGATCGTATACTGGCTGGAGCGCCCCCAATGATCGAGACCGACCGGCTGATCCTGCGTCGCTGGCAGGACAGCGATCGCCCCGCCTGGCAGGCAATGCGCCTGGAGCCCATGGTCATGGAATTCCTGCCGCCGATGCGCGAGGCGGATGCCGATGCCGCCATGGAGCGCCAGAACGCGATCCTCGACGCGCACGGCCATTGCTTCTGGGCAGTCGAGCGCAAGGAAGACGGCGCGTTCCTCGGCTTTTGCGGCCTCAAGCCCGGCCCCGAAGGCACCCCGCTTCATGGCGAGACCGAGATCGGCTGGCGGTTCGCGCCTGCTTACTGGGGCAAGGGCTTTGCGCGGGAAGCCGCGCAAGCCAGCCTCGACTGGGCCTGGTCCAGTCTCGACGTCCCGACAGTCGCCGCGATGACCGTGCTCGGCAACACGCGCAGCTGGGGCCTGATGGCGCGCTTGGGCATGACGCGCGTTCCCGAGGACGACTTCATCCATCCTCAGGCACCCGAATGGCTGAACCCGCACATCACCTATCGGATCGCGCGGCCTGCCTGAGGGCGACCAATCATGCGCGCGCCCGGAAGAATGCACGCCGCAAGCCCTTTACTAGTAGGATTTCCTCTGCTTGCGTCCGCGGCATGATCGCGTCGCCCCACTTCATGCGCCTTTCGACTGCCCATTCGCGTCAGGCGGGGAGGGGAAATCGGGAGCCCCGTAGCCTCAACTTCGTAAACTTCCGCCCGCGGTTCAGCCACCGGCAAGGCGAGTCGCCTCACAGCGGTTGGGGAGTCTGAAGGGGTGGAGGGTGCGATCGACGAAGTGACGCCGCCGGGCGACCGACTCCGCTGGCTGTTCGTCGCCGCGATCCTTGCTGGTTCCTTCCTGCTCTTCCTCGTCCAGCCGATGGTCGCGCGCATGGCGCTGCCCCAATTGGGCGGCGCGCCGGCGGTGTGGAACAGCGCGATGCTGGTCTATCAGGCGCTGCTGCTTGGCGGCTACGCCTATGCCCATTGGCTCGGCCGCGTGCCGCCACGGATGCAGGCGACGATCCATCTCGCCGTGCTGGTCGGCGCAGCGCTGTGGCTGCCGATCGGCGTGATCGCGATGGAGCTGCCCGGCAGTGCCGAGCCTGCGCTTTGGGTGCCGTGGCTGCTCGTCGCCTCGATCGGGCCGCTCTTCTTCGCGATCTCGGCCCAGGCGCCCTTGCTCCAGCGCTGGTACAGCATCGCCAGCCATGGCCGCGATCCCTATGCGCTTTATGCCGCCTCCAATATCGGCAGCTTTGGCGGGCTGATCGCCTACCCGCTGATCGTCGAGCCCAATCTGGCCCTCAAGGGGCAGAGCTGGCTGTGGACCGCCGGCTATGTGCTCGTCCTGCTGCTCATCGCCGGCTGCGCCTCCCGCCTGCCGCGCCGGGCCGATGACGAGCCCCATGTCGCGCACCATACGCCGGCGCCGCCCTGGCGCCTCGTGCTCCACTGGATCGCGCTCGCGCTGGTCCCCTCGGGACTGATGCTGGCGACCACGACCTTCCTCACCACCGATATCGTCGCCGTGCCGATGCTGTGGGTGCTGCCGCTCGGCCTCTACCTGCTCAGCTTCTCGGTGGCCTTCCGCGACGATGCGGTGCTGCCCGAGATCCTCACCAAGTTCGCGCCGGTGATCATCCTGATGTTCGGCGCCACGCTGATCGCCGGGCACCAGAAGCTCGCCTATCTGAACGCGATCATCGGCCTGCTTCTGTTGTTCACCGTCTCGGTGACGCTGCACGCCCGCATGTACGCGCTGCGCCCGGCGCCGGACAGGCTCACCGGCTTCTATCTCGCCATGTCGGTCGGCGGTGCGCTTGGCGGGGTGTTCGCCGGCCTGATCGCACCGATCCTGTTCGACTGGACCTATGAATATCCGCTGCTGGTCTTCGCCGCCGGCGCGCTTTGCCCGCAGATCTTCCTGATCCCGGCCATCGGGGCGCTATGGCGTCAGAACGCCAATCTCAAGACGCTGATCCTGGCGCTGGCGGTGGCGGGCATCGTCTGGGTGGGAATCGCCAATCCCGGCGGCTGGCTGGGCGAGATGCACGAGCAGATCGCCTTTGTGCTCGTCGCCGCGCTCGGGCTCGTCGCCATTGGCCGCCGTCCGGCCTTTCTCGCCGCGCTCGCCGGTGGGCTGATCCTGTTCGGCGGGTACCGTGCGATCCAGCTCTCGCTCACCGATGCCCGCACGCGCAGCTATTTCGGCGTCTATACCGTCACCGACTATGCCAATGAGCGCCAGCTTGCCCATGGCACGACACTCCACGGCGTCCAGCTCAAGGGCGCATTGTCGACGCACCCGACTACCTATTACGTCCCTGGTTCGGGCGTAGGGCAGGCGATGCAGGCGCTGCCGGATCTCTACGGAACCGCCGCGCGCGTCGGCGTGGTCGGCCTCGGCACCGGCACGCTCGCTTGCTATGCCAGGTCCGGCCAGAGCTGGCGTTTCTTCGAGATCGACCCTGCGATCGTCAGGCTGGCCCGTGATTCGGGCAAGTTCAGCTTCCTCAGCCAATGCGCACCCCAGACGCGGATCTCGATCGGCGACGCCCGCGTCCGCCTCACCGAATCGCCGAGCGCCAGCCTGGACCTGCTCGCGCTCGATGCCTTCTCGTCGGACACGGTGCCGATGCACCTGCTCACCCGCCAGGCCTTCGCCACCTATGGCAGGGTGCTCGCCCCCAACGGCCTGCTCCTCGTCCATATCTCCAACCGCTTCATGGCACTGGCCCCGGTAGTCTCGGCGGCGGCGCGCGACGGCGGATGGCACGCGATCCGCCTGTCCTACGAGCCTGAGCCGCATTTCGTCGCCGGAATGCGCCCCGGCGGCGGCACGCAGGTCGACCAGATCGAGTTCGAAGCCGAATCAGCCTCCGAATGGATCGCTCTCAGCCATGACGACGCGGTGCTGCACCGCCTCGCCGGGCGTGGCGGTGGCTGGCGGCAGCTGGGCAGCTGGCCGGGCTTTCAGCCCTGGACCGACGATTATGCCTCGGTGATCCCCGTGCTGCGCCTGCTTCACCCGGAGCTGGCGGAGGACTAGCCGCCGGTGCCGCCCAGCGCGGCTTCGAGCGAATCGATCTTGGCCTGCTGCGAATCGGCGGCCTTGTCCGCATCGGCGACCGCGGCATTCAGGGCAGGATAGGGCGGCAGCCCGTTGACGCCGCGCTGTGTCGCCAGCTCTTCCAGGTCCGCCAGTGCCGCCACGGCGGGCCGGCGCAGGTCGGCAAGCCCGCCCATCGCCACTTGCGCCTGCAGCCAGGGCTCGGAGCCCGCTGGCGTGCCGCGCGACACTGCGATCTTGGCTTCGGCATCCTGCGCGCCTGCCGTGAAGGCCTTGGCCCCTGCATCCAGGCTCGCGCGGATATCGGCGATCTGCTTGTCGAGCGCCGCATCGGGAGACGCCACCGGCACGGGCCGATCGGGCTCGGCAAGGGGTGTTTGCTCGATCGGGCGGGGCAGCAACGAGGGGTAACGCCCCGAAGGCTGGGTGCAGCCGGCGAGAGCAGTGAGGCTGAGCAGCAGAATAAATCGCATGGAAGTGCCTTATGCCTGTGGAAAACTGCACGCAACGGCTTGCGCGATCCAAAAACCGCTTCTAAAGGCACCCCTCCAATGCGCGCCCGTAGCTCAGCTGGATAGAGCATCAGACTACGAATCTGAGGGTCGGACGTTCGAATCGTTCCGGGCGCGCCATTAAAAACCCCGCTAGGCCAACGGCTTAGCGGGGTTTTTATGTTTTGGGCCTCAGCGAAGCCGAATCAGGCAGTCGGCGGATTGCCGGGCAGGATCACTGTCACGCGCAGGCCGCCGATCGGCGAGCGGCTCGCTTCGATCCGCCCATGATGCGCCTCGACGATCGCCCGGGCCGTCGCCAGGCCGAGGCCCGATGCCGCTGATTCGTCCGCACGGTCGGAGCTGCGGTAGAACGGCTCGAACAGCCGCTGGGCCAGCATCACGTCCACGCCGGGGGCATTGTCGTCGATGATCAGGCGCCAGGCATCGCGCGAGCTTTCCAGCCCCAGCACGATGCGGCCGTTCTTCGGCGTATAGCGCAGCGAATTGTCGATCAGCGCGCTGAACAGCTGCTCGATCCGGGCGCCGTCCCATTTCACGATCACGGTATATTCGGGCAGCGTGCTCGTCTCGAGCCGCACGCCCTGCGCCTCGGCACGCTTTCTGTCGGCATAGATGGCATTGTGGATCAGCGCGCGCGGATCGACCGAGGCGAAGGTGACCGGCAGGCGGCCGAGATCGGCCAGCGCCACGGCGTTCAGATCCTCGGCCATGTGGATCAGCCTGCGAGTATCCTCCTCGATCGCGCCGATCAGCTCGGGCGGGAGCGGCGGCTCGACCTGGCAGAGCTTGATGAAATGCTCGCCCATATTCTCGGTGGGGTTCTTGAGCTCCCCCGAGATCGAGACGAGCCAGGTCCGCCGCGCCGTCTCGAGCCGGCTGAACTGGCTGGCGATCCGGCGCAGATTGCGCATCGTCGCGACGATCTCGGCGGGGCCCTCCTCTTCGAAGTACAGCTCGAGGTCACCGTTCACCACGTCGCGGCTCAGCCCGTAGAGCTGCAGCTGCGGGCGGGACCAGCGCCGCGCGAAGACATAAGCCGTCACCAGCAGCAGCACGAACAGCACCACCACGATCGCCGCCACGCCGATATATTGGGTAGCGAGCACGCGCCGGTCCCGATCGGAAAGCTCGGGCGGACGCACGATCTTCGCCGTCGCCACGGTGCGGCCGTCGACCACCACGGGGCGCTCGGCGCGCGGCGTGACGCTGGAGGTGGGGCCGGAGATTGCCTGACCCTGCGCATCGATCAGCAGCACGCGCCCCGCGAGTGGACCGGATTGCTGCGCGACCTGATCGAGCGGGCGGCCCGCGCGGGCGGCCTCGGCGACCGTCTGGACATAGGCATCGAGCCGCTCATCCTCGCGTTGCGCGAGTTGCGCCTGCTGGCCCTCGTGCATCACGAACACCATCAGCCCGCCCGGAACGATGGCGGCGAGCAGCGCCTGCGCCGCAAGGGTGGAAAATATACCCGGAAACAAACGCACGCGCTTACAATCTCCCCAGATTCCGTCCGGCGTAGCCCCCGCCTGTTACAGACGCAAATCCTCGCTCATTCCGGAACGTCGAAGCTGTCGAGTATCTTGCCGCCGGCCATGAACACCGCGATCGGGCAGGCTGCGAACAGCAGCCATCCGCCATAGCCGGGAAACTGCCCGAGATAGTGTACCCCGCGCTCGGTGGCGCCGCAGGCGAGGCCGTAAATCACGAGGAAGGCCTCGAATTTGGTCTTGATCACGAACAGTCGGCCGAGGCGGTGAAGCATGAAGGAGATTAAGCAAGCGCCGGGCCAACCGCGGAAATCCGCGGTTTCGGGGAAACGGACTTGGTTACCTGTCAATTAATTCGACAGTTCCCAATGCTTCGAACAGCGCACGGCGCGCGGCCTCGAACTGCGCGACCAGTGCCGGGTCGCCGATCGTATCGAACGGTATCGCCTCCGGCCAATGCGCTTCGATCACCGCGCCGATGCGGTCGAGCTTGGCGTCGTCGACCAGGAAACGCGGATCGACCGTCGCCGGATCGCAGACCACGCGCAGCCTAAGGCAGGCGGGACCGCCGCCATTGGCCATGGATTGGCGGACATCGACCACTTCGAGCCGCCGGATCGGGCCATTGCCCGCGACATGCTCCTGGAGCCAGTTCCACACGCTCGGCGTCTCGCGCGCCTCGCCGGGCAGCACCAGGGCCATCTCACCCGAGGGCAGCGTCACAAGCTGGGCGTTGAACAGATAGGACTTGATCGCATCGCCAAGGCTGACCTGGGCCGCCGGCACTTCGACGATCTCCACTTCGGGCAGCATCGCGCGCAGATCGGCGTAGAAACGATCCTTGTCGGCAAAGGCGTGTTCGTGTGCGAACAGCACCCGCCCGTTCGCCACCGCGACCACGTCATTGTGGAACGCACCCGCGGCGATCGCTTGCTCGGATTGCTGGACGAAGACCACCCGTTCGAGCCGGTGCTTGCGCGCCACCGCGGCGCTCGCGTCGGGATGCTGGCGGGCAGGGAAGGGGCCGCCCGAGATGCCATAGACGAACACCTCGACGCCCGGCGCATCATGGCTGGCGGCGAGCCGCATGTGATTGGCTGCGCCTTCGTCCCCGAACGGCGCCGGCACCGGGCCGTGCACGGTGAAGGCGGGGTGGGCAAAGGCGAGGCGGAGCTGCGCCAGCGTCTCGGGCCATTCATGGCTGCGATGCGGCATCGTCACCAGATTGGCGACGCTGAGATGGCATTTGCCATCGGCGGTATCGGGCGCCGGCGAGACGGTCGCCGCATTCGCCGCCCACATCGGCGAAGCGGAGAGTGCCTGCGCCTGGGTGTGGAGCGGTGCATCCTCGAAACGCGTGCCCAGGCTGGCGAGCCAGCGATGGTCGGGGCGGGCATGCGGCAACAGGATACCCTGGGTCAGCCCCAGCGCCAGGTTCGCGCGGATCTTGGCGATTCCCTGCAGCGCCGCTGCACGCGGGTCCGAGGTCCCGCCCCGGTTACGCGCCGCCGCGAGGTTGCCGTGGCTCAGCCCCGCATAATTATGGCTCGGGCCGATGATCCCGTCGAAGTTGATCTCGGTCAGCATGCAATTCCTCCCCAGCTTGCTGGGGGAGGAATTTCAGCGCCCCACATGAAGCACCTCATCCCCCATGCCGACGCCGAGCAGCTCAGCCGCCCGCGGATCGATCGCCACGCCGTCGTCCAGCGCCGCCACGCGACCTTGCGTCACCCGGAATTCCTTGAGCGAGCCGGTGGCGATCAGCGCCGCCTCGCCGCCGGCCTGCACCGCCGCCACCTTCGCCACCTTGGCGTCACGCACCGTGTTCACCTGGTCGGTCCGCGCGGTCATCGTCGGCCCGCCGTCGAAGATGTCGACATAGCGCTCCCAGGCAAAGCCCTCGCCCTCCAGCATCCGCATCGCGGCGCGGCCCGAAGGGTGGGGGAGGCCGATCACGCTGCGCGCGCTCTCCTGGAGCATCGCAGTGTAGATCGGGTGCTTGGGCATCAGGTCGGCGATGAACTGGTTGCCGTGCACCGCATTGAAGCTGTCCGCTTCCTGGAAGTTCATCCCGAAGAAGCGCCCGGCCACGCCGTCCCAGAAGGGCGATCCGCCTGCCTCGTCGATCACGCCGCGCAGCTCCGCGAGGATCTTCTCGGCGAAACGCGCCCGGTGGCGCGCGATGAACAGATAGCGGCTGCGTGCGAGCAGCATGCCCAGCCCGCCTGCGCGCTCGCCTGGGTGGAGGAACAGGCCGCCGACTTCGCTCGCGCCCTCCAGGTCGTTGACCAGGCTCAGCGTCTCGCCGCGGAAAGTGCGGCCCAGTTCCTCGCTATGCTTGGTCTCGGTGGCGAGGCGATAGGAATAGAAGGGCCAGCGTTGCCCCACCGCCGTGAATATCTGGCAGGTGCCGCGTACCTCGCCGGTGTCCTTGTTCTCAAGCACCAGCACGAAGACATCGTCGCCATTCTCGCCCTCGGCCCGCTCGAAGGCAGTGTGGCTGCGCGCGAGCTTGGCGCGGAGCACGTCCTTTTCGGGCTGGAGGTTGGTGAAGCCACCCCCGGTGAGCTTCGCCATCTCGTAGAGCGCCTGCAGATCCTCGTCGCGGGCGGCACGGATCACGAAACTCATAACTTCCCCTTCTCGGCGATACGCAACATGGTGACAGCGGAGAGCGCGGCGCGTTCGGCCAGGCTCTCCGGGATCAGGAACTCATCGGCGCTGTGGATCAGGCCGCCGCGCGCGCCCATCGTATCGACCACCGGCACCCCGCATGCGGCGATATTGTTGCCGTCGCACACCCCGCCGGAGAATTTCCAGGCGACCGGAATGCCCAGGTCCGCGCCGGCAGCCTTCACCAGCTCGAACAATTTCTCGGCACCAGGATCGAGCGGCTTGGGCGGGCGGTTGAAACTGCCATGGACGTGGACGCGCACGTCATGCTTCACGCTGACGATCGCGACTGCCTGGTCGATCGCGATGCGCGCCTTGGTGATTGCCTCCGCATCCTTGGGTCGAAAGTTCACGCGCAGGATGGCGAGGTCGGGCACGACGTTGTTCGGCCCGCCCCCGTCGATCCTGGCCGGGTTCACCGCCAGACCGGGAGCCTTGGCGTCATTCAGCCGAATCGCAAGGTCCGCCGCGGCGACCAGCGCGTTGCGCCCTTCGTCCGGATTGCGTCCGGCATGCGCGGACTTGCCGTGCACCACGATCGAGAAATTGCCCGTGCCCCCGCGCGCGCCGGCCAGCGTACCGTCCGGCAGGGCAGGCTCATAAGTGAGCGCCGCAACCTTGTCCTTCGCCGCTGCGGCGATCAGCGTTGCGGAGGAGAAGGAGCCGGTCTCCTCGTCCGAATTGATCAGCACCTCATAGCCGAGCAACGCGGCGAGCGGGCTTTTCTCCACCGCTTCCAGCGCGGCGAGCATCAGCGCCAGGCCACCCTTCATGTCGGCGGCGCCTGGCGCATTGAGATGGCCATTGTCGAGCCACGTGTTCGCCTGGAACGGATGATCGGCACCGAACACGGTGTCCATGTGCCCGGTCAGCAGGATCTGGACGGGCGCCTCGGGCCGCACCGCGAGATGGAGATGCCGGCCATGCGCCAGCGGCAGCACCTCTCCGGCGGCGGTCACGCTCTCGGCAGCCTCGGGTTCCACCAGCCTTGGCTGGCCGGGCAGGGAAGAGAAGGCATCGGCCAGCGTATCGGCCATGCGAGCAAGCCCGACGAGGTTGCGGGTCCCGCTGTTGATCGCCGTCCAGGCCTCGGTCCGCGCCAGCATCGGCGAGGCCGCGGCCCTCTCCACTGCCGCGCACTCTGTCTTGGAAAGCTCGGTCATCCAGAGGGCGTAGCGCGAAATATTATTGCGGTCACCCCAGCGAACGCCGGGAGGCGCATGCAATCTGGGAATGGGTTGTCAGAAATCGACGACCAGCGCCGCGCGGCTCGTCGTATCGGTGCTCTTGCGCCCCAACGCCGGCGTGCTTTCATACTGCATCGAATAGCTGAACTGCGCCGAGAGCGGCCCGAACAGCCGGGTGAGCAGGGCCGACTTGGACGAGACCGTGCTGTTCGCATCCTGCACATAGGCCGAGGCGTTCTGCGTCACCGAGATGCCCTTGGTAACCTTCCAGCCGAAATCCAGGCTGCCGCGCGCCGCGGCATTGCTCTCGGCCGGCTGGGCGATGAAGCGCGTGTAGCGGAAGGCCGGACCGACTTCGAGGTCGAGCTTCACCGCTGGCGACTTGATCGCGCTGTAGCCGACCCCGCTCGACAGCGAGACGCGATCGGAAAAGCCCGAGAAGCGGTCGCTCTCATATTGCGCGGCGCCGTAGAGATAGGCGCGGTCGTCGAACTTCCAGTTGGGCTCGTACGCGGCGAGATAGCGTTCGCGCGTGGTGATCCCCAGGCTCTCCTGGTAATCGCCCTGCAGGCGCAGCTTGTGGCGCCATTCCAGCCCTTCGCGCTTCAACTCCATTGCCGCGGCGATGCCGACATTCTCGGTATTGCCGGTGGTGACATAGCCCCCCAGTTCGGCATGGCCCTTCACGAGCGCGAAGAAATCGGCGCTGCGGATCTTGGCCTGCGCCTTTTTCAGCCGCCCGGCGCGCCAGTCGGCGGCGATCTTGACCAGCTTGTCGGCGCTGTCGGGGGCGGCGTTGCGGGCATATTTGATGATGACCGCAACGTCATTCTCATTGCCCGATTCCATCGCAGCTTCGAGCATGAGCTTGAGTGCCGGCGGCACATCCATGGCGGCCAGCGCCGCGGCGCTGTCGTCATCGTCGTCCATCGGCGCGGCAGCGGCAGGCGCAGCGGCAAGGAACAGCGGCAGGGCAAGGAGCAGGGCGCGCATGAGCAGGTCCGTATCGCCTTCAGGGGAGCGAAACTAGGGCAGGATCAGACGAGATGTTGTCCAAAGACGGTCAACACCTCCTTATAGAGCGCCCGCTTGAACGGCACGATGATGTCGGGGAGATCCTTGGGCTCCGCCCAGCGCCAGGCGCGGAATTCGGGCTCGGCGGTCTCGATGTTCACATCGCTGTCCTCCCCCAGGAAGCGGAACAGGAACCAGCGCTGCCGCTGCCCGCGCCACTTGCCCTTCCAGAGCCGGCCGACCAGGTCCTCGGGCAGGTCGTAGAACAGCTCGTCCGGTGCCTCGGCGACCAGTTCGGCCAGTTCGCGCTTCACCCCGGTTTCTTCCCACAGCTCGCGCCAGGCCGCCTCGATCGCGTCCTCGCCCGGGTCGATCCCGCCCTGGGGCATCTGCCAGGCCTCGACCACCGAATCGAGCCGCTGGCCGACAAAGACCTGGCCATGGCGATTGAGCAGCATCACGCCGGCGCAGGGGCGATAGGGAAGGGAGGCGATATCGGTCATGGGTTTCCCCTACAAAGTTCGTCACCCCGGCGAAAGCCGGGGCCCAGAGTTTCTCTGCCTTGTCGCACCTGGCTCTGGGTCCCGGCTTTCGCCGGGATGACGAGATACCTACGTTGGCGCAGTGATCCACCTCGTCCACCACCCCGATTACGTCGCCCCGGCCCCGGCGCGCAGCCAGTATCAGTGGAACAAGAACGGCCTGGTCCGCGACCTGCTGCGCGCGGAGGGCGACATCTTCACCTGGCACGAGCCCGAGCCGATGCCCCGCGCCTGGCTCGAGGCGGTCCACGACCCCGACTATGTCGAGGAGGTGATGAGCGCCGCGGTCCCGCCCGAGAAGGAGCGCCGCATCGGTTCCCGGTCACCCTCGAAGTCGCCCGCCGCGCCCAGGCTGTGCCCGGCGGCACCTATCTCGCCGCGAAGCTGGCGCTCGAGCATGGCTTCGCGGCAAACACCGCCGGCGGCAGTCACCACGCGCTGGCCAACACCGGCGCCGGCTTTTGCGTGTTCAACGACCTCGCACTCGCCGCTTTCCGGCTCGCCGAAGAGGGAAACCGTATCCTGGTCGTCGATTGCGACGTCCATCAGGGCGACGGAACCGCCGCGCTCACCGCGGGCCGGCCCGAGATCGCCACCTATTCGATCCATGCCGAGAAGAACTTCCCCGTCCGCAAGGCACGCTCGACGCTCGACGTGCCGCTGCCCGACGGGGTGGGCGACGACGAATATATGGAAACCCTCGAGCGCACGCTGATCCCCTTGCTCGAAGGCTTCGCGCCCGATCTCGTCCTCTATCAGGCCGGGGTCGATCCGTTGGCGGGCGACCGGCTCGGCCGCCTCGCGCTCAGCTATGAGGGATTGATCACCCGCGATCGCTGGATTGCCGGCCTCATGACTTCACACGCCATCCCCTTCGCCAGTGCCCTTGGCGGCGGTTACGGAGAGGACGCGCTCGAAGTCTCGCGCCGCCACGTCGCCTCGATCCTCGCGCTGGGACAGGCAGTTGCGGGCCGGGCTTTGCAGTATTGAAATAGGGGCGTAGACATCTGCGCAACGATATAAAATTGCAGGAGACCGGCTGTGGCGACTGCCGCGCATACGCTCACGCCCGAGGAGGCGTCGGCGCATCCCGCACCTGAAGCGATCGTGGTGCGCTTCGCCGGCGATTCCGGCGACGGCATGCAGCTCACCGGCGGCCAGTTCACGCTCTCTACTGCGCTCGCCGGCAATGATCTCGCCACCTTCCCCGATTTCCCCGCCGAGATCCGCGCGCCCCAGGGCACGTTGTTCGGCGTGTCGGCCTTCCAGATCAATTTCGGCTCGGCCCAGATCGATACCGCGGGCGACCAGCCCGACGTGCTCGTCGCGATGAACCCGGCGGCGCTCAAGACAAATGTCGAGGCGCTCAAGCCCGGCGGCCTGATCATCGCCGACGAGGGCGAGTTCGGCCAGCGCAACCTCGACAAGGCGAAATACCCTGCCAACCCGCTCGAGGACGGTAGCCTCGCCAAGTGGCAGCTGCTCAAGCTCAACATCTCGCAGCTCACCCTCGATGCGGTGAAGCCCTTCGGCCTCGGCAACAAGGAAGCGCTGCGCTGCAAGAACATGTGGACGCTGGGGCTGGCGCTCTGGATGTTCGATCGCGACCGCCAGCCGCTGGTCGACTGGCTCAAGGCCAAGTTCGCCAAGGAGCCGGAGCTGGCCGAGGCCAATATCGCCGCCCTCAACGCCGGCCACGCCTATGGCGAGACTGCGGAGCTGGGCGCGATGGGCATTTCCCAGCGCCAAGTCCCCGCCGCACCCGCCGAGCCCGGGCTCTACCGCACCGTCACCGGGGCGGACTCGATCTCGATGGGCCTCGTCGCCGGCGCGCAGCTCGCCGGGTTGCCGATGTTCTTCGGCGGCTACCCCATCACGCCCGCCTCGGCGATCCTGCACGCGCTCTCGCGCTACAAGGAGTACGGCGTCACCACCTTCCAGGCCGAGGACGAGATCGCCGCAATCGCCTCGGCGCTGGGTGCCGCCTATGCCGGCAGCGTGGGCGTCACGTCCTCCTCGGGGCCCGGCATCGCGCTCAAGGGCGAGGCGATGGGCCTGGCGATCATGACCGAGCTGCCGCTGGTGATCATCAACTCGCAACGCGGCGGCCCTTCGACAGGGCTTCCCACGAAAACTGAACAATCGGACCTATACCAGGCAGTATACGGTAGAAATGGCGACGCCCCAATGCCGGTGCTTGCCGCGCGCTCGGCCGCCGATTGCTTCGATGTCGCGATCGAGGCGGTGCGCATCGCCACCCAGTACATGACGCCGGTGATGCTGCTGACCGATGGCTATATCGCCAATGCCGCCGAGCCGTGGAAGGTGCCGGACATGAGCAGCTACGCGCCGTTCCCGGTCAAATTCCACACCGAGGTGCCGCCGGAGGGTGAGAAGTTCCAGCCCTATGGCCGCGACGCCAAGCTCAAGCGCCCTTGGGTCAAGCCGGGCACGCCGGGCCTGCTCCACCGCATCGGCGGCATCGAAAAGGCGCAAGGCTCGGGCAACATCGACTATTCCCCATCCAACCACCAGGCGATGACCGATATCCGCCGCGACAAGGTGCTAGGGATCGACATCCCCGACCAGGCGATCGAGCAGGGCCAGGAAGGCGGCAAGCTCGTCGTGGTCGGCTGGGGCTCGACCTATGGCCCGATCGCCCAGGCCGTCCGCCGGGCACGGGGCAGCGGGCATGACGTCAGCCATGTCCATATCCGCCACATCTGGCCGCTCCCGAATAATCTCGGCGCATTGCTAAAGAGTTACGAGCATATCCTCGTACCGGAAATGAACACCGGCCAGCTCAAGACGGTGCTGCGGGACCAGTTCCTCGTCAATGCTGTGCCCCTAAACAAGGTCAGCGGCCAGCCGTTCACCATCGGCGAGATCGAAGCCGCGATCGGCCGCCACCTCACCGGCGACAAGCCCGAGGAGTTGGGCCCCGACGACACCCAGCTTCCGAGCCCGGAGGCCGTGAACCCTTGAACCGCGCTGTTCCCATGCTGCTGGCGTTACCGCTGCCGCTGCTTGCCCCCGGCGCTGTGGCGCAGACAGTCACGCCGGCGGCACGGATGTCACCACTGCTCGCCGCACGGATCGCTGCCCTGCCGGACACGCTCGCAGGGCTGATGCGCGACGACGGCAATGACGAAAGCGGCCACCCCGCGCCGATGGTCGCCTATCACAGCCGCAACGCCCAGGATCCCGTGATCACCGTCGTCCTGGCCGACGCCCGCCGGACGCCCTGGCCCGACATGGCCGAGAACGGCCGCGCCGGCGCCCGCCAGGCCGGGCTGATCGACACGCTGTTCGAAGGCAAGTTCAGCCTCGACGGGCATCCGCCTAGCCGCAACTTCTTCGGCGACTATCTGACGCGACAGGGCATCAAGCAGAGCTGGATCGCCGATATGGACGGCGTCCGCGTCACCGTGCTGGCGACGATCTACCGCGCCGAGGACCGCCGCAAGGTGTTCGACGCCATCCGCCGCGACCTGCTCGGCGGCATCACCATGGAGAAAATCTCCACCGCGGAAGCGAATTGAGAGAGATCGCATGAACGAGATCACCCCGATCAAGCCCAGCACGCCCAAGGACTGGGAGACCGACCAGGAAGTCCGCTGGTGCCCGGGCTGCGGAGACTATGCGATCCTCAAGGCGGTGCAGCGCACCATGCCCGAGATCGGCGCCACGCCGGAGAACACCGTGTTCATCAGCGGCATCGGCTGCTCGTCGCGCTTCCCCTATTACATGGAGACCTATGGCTTCCACACCATCCATGGCCGCGCGCCGGCGGTGGCGACAGGGGTCAAGCTCGCCAATCCGGAGCTCGACGTGTGGATCATCACCGGCGACGGCGACGCGCTGTCGATCGGCGGCAACCACACGATGCACCTCCTCCGGCGCAATTTGAACTGTCAGTTCCTCCTGTTCAACAACGAGATCTATGGCCTGACCAAGGGCCAATATTCGCCGACGAGCCGCGAGGGCACGCGCTCGCCGTCCACGCCCTTCGGCTCGGTCGACCACCCCGCCAAGCCCTGCGCCTTTGCGCTTGGGGCAGGTGGGCGCTTCGTCGCCCGCGGGATCGACGTCCACAAGAATCTGCCCTCGGTGCTCAAGGCGGCCCATGCCCATCAGGGCGCCGCGTTCGTCGAGATCTTCCAGAACTGCATCGTCTATAACGACGACGTCTTCGAGCCCTTCACCGCCAAGCCCAATGCCGCCCAGGGCCAGCTCTGGGTCGAGCACGGCCAGCCCTTGCTCTTCGCGGGCGGTACCAAGGGGCTGACGCTCGACATCGACACGCTCACCCTCAAGGTCGTCGATGTCACCGAGGGCGACTGGCAGGGGGCAGGGGTGATCGTCCACAACGTCACCAACCGCGCCATCGCCCATATGCTCGTCGAGATGCCCTTCGGACCGTTCCCGATGGCGCTGGGGGTGCTCTACGACGATCCCGCGCCGACCTTCGAAAGCGCAGTGGTCGCGCAGAACCGGGCCGCGAGCGAAGGCAAGGCCGCCGATCTGCAGAAGCTCGTCGCCAAGGGCCAAACCTGGATGGTCGACAAGGAACCGCACAAGATCTGAGGCCCGTCGCTAACGGCTTGCATTGGCGGCGGACTTGCCTATCGCGCCGTTCATGTTGATCCGCGCCAGTAACGGTTTCGATACGCGTGAACTTGCGCCGCCGCGAAGCGTCTATCCGCAATGACCGCGGGCGCTGACCAATCCAACACCTTCCGCGCACCCGAAGCGCGCGCCCGGCGGCACGATCTCGATGCGCTGCGTGCAGTGTTCCTGCTGTTCGGCATCCCGTACCACGCTTCGCTCACCGTCCGGCCGGGGCCGTGGATCTCCAATTTCCGCGATCGGTCGACCGACTTCATCCAGCTCGCCGACTATCTCCATCTCTTCCGCATGCCGGGCTTCTACATGATCGCCGGCTATTTCGCCGCGATGCTGCTCCAGCGCCGCCCGGTGGCGAGCTATCTGCCCTCGCGCCTCCACCGGCTGGTGCCGCCCTTCCTGGCAGGCACCTTGCTGCTCGTGCCGGCGATGCATTTCCTGCTGCTGCTCGAGACCGGTCATCCGGACCCGCTGGGCCGCTGGTGGGAGATCATGACCTGGGCGGAGCGCAACCCGTTCGAGCATCTCTGGTTCGTCCAGGTGTTGCTCTACTACACCGCCGGCCTCGCCGGCCTGGTCTGGCTCTTCCCCGGCCTCGCCCGCGCCGAGCTGGGCGGCGAGCAGCGCACGCTGGTCCGCTGGTTCATCCCACTAACGATCGTCACTGGCCTGGTCCTCGGACTGTGTGGCCTGGGCTCGCTCCAGCTCGAGCGCTATCGCTATCTCGACAATTTCGCGGTCAACTTCCTCTCGGCCCGTTACGCGCTCGATTACCTACCCTGGTTCCTCCTCGGCGCCGTCCTCCAGCGCATCCCTGCGCTCGACAGTCGCTTCGCACGCTTCTCCTGGATCCTGTTCCTGATCGGCCTGGCCGCCAGCATCGCGGTGGTGTTCTACACCCGCTCAGTGCCGTTCCTCTGGCGCCCGGTGCTCACCGGCGTCGCGGCGATCTGCCTCACCCAGGCCTCGCTCGGCGCGCTGGCGCACTTCATCCATGGCGAGCGCCGCTGGGTGAAGGCGCTCGTCTCCGCGTCCTTCGTCATCTATCTGTTCCACGAGCCGTTGATCGTACTGGTGACGCCCTGGCTCGACCTGTTGCCGCTCCCCGTCTGGCCCAAGTTCATCCTGCTCTGCCTCACCGCCTTCTTCGGCTCCTATGGCATCTGGAAGCTCATCAAGCTGAGCCCGGCGCTGCGCTACATCTTCAACGGAGAGCGGAAGAAGAAGCGCCTCAAAACCTAAGCTTGCTTGCGTCATCGGCGCGTGCATTGTGCCCGCGAAATGCACGCACCGCTCAGCCAGTCCCGTCCGACCAAATCGCGCCGCGCCGGCTGGTTCTCGCGCGCGCTCGCCCCACTCTTCCGCCGCCAGCTCGACAGGATCGATGCCGGCATCGCCCAGGGCAGCCTGTCACTCAGCCTGCCCGGCGGTAGTGCCCGCCTGCTCGGCGGCCGCGCGGAAGGGCCCGCTGCGGTCGTCGATCTGCGCAGTTGGCGCGCATTGCTGCGGCTGGCTATCGGCGGCTCTATCGGCTGGTACCAGGCATGGGCGGGCGACGAATGGGCGAGCCCCGATCCGGTCCAGCTCTTCGCGCTGTTCGGCCTCAACCGCGCCGAGCTCGCCCGCCAGGCCCGCGCCAGCGGCCCGTCACGCTATCTCAAGCGCCTGCTCCACTGGCGCAACCGCAACCATCGCGGCGGCTCGCGGCGTAACATCCAGTTCCACTACGACCTGGGCAACGACTTCTACCGGCTCTGGCTCGATCCTGGCATGACCTATTCGAGCGCTCTGTTCACAGCGCCCGGCCAATCGCTCGAGCAGGCCCAGCACGAAAAGCTCGCCGCGATCCTCGCGCGCACCGCCACCAAGCCCGGCGACGAGATCCTCGAGATCGGCTGCGGCTGGGGTAGCTTCGCGCAATTGGCGGTGGAGCAGGGGCGCCGCGTCCACGGCATCACGCTGTCGTCCGAACAGCAAGCCTGGGCCCAGGCACGCGTGCCCGAAGGCGCCCGCTTCACGCTCACCGACTATCGCGACATTACCGGTAGCTATGACGCCGTCGCGAGCATCGAGATGGCCGAGGCGGTGGGCGAAGCCTATTGGCCCGCCTATCTCGACACGATCGCGGCCGCGCTCAAACCGGGCGGTCGCGCGGCGCTGCAGGTCATCACTTTCGACGACGCGTTCTTCGAAGGTTATGCGGCAAACGTCGATTTCATCCAGGGCTATGTCTTCCCCGGCGGATTGCTGCTTTCGGAGGCACGCTTCCGCGCACTGGCGAAGGCACGTCACCTGAGCTGGCAGGACCGCACCGGCTTCGGCCTCGACTATGCCGAGACACTTCGCCTGTGGCGCGAGCGCTTCGACGCGGCAGTGGCAGCGGGCACGCTACCTGCACAATTCGACCGTAAGTTCATCGACTTGTGGCGTTATTATCTGATGTATTGCGAAGGTGGATTCAGAGGCGGCGGTATCGATGTCGTCCAGGTCACCTTGGTCAAGGGGGAGGGGCAATGAGGAATTGGCTCGCGGCAGGCGCGCTCGCGCTCGGAGCATTGTCGGGCCAGGGTGCCCAGGCCCAGGCAGCCCCCTCGCCCGAAGTGAAGATCCAGCCCGGCGACAATTCGGGCCTGCGCAAGGTCGGCGCCGAAGTGCTGTTCTGGAGCCAGGCCCAGCGCGACGCCAATTTCCCGCACATGGAGCGGCTCTTCCCCGGCCATGTCGTCAAGGCCGGCACCAGGGTCCATCCGCTGCCCGCCGGCAAGCCACTGGTCTTTCCCGACGCCGAACTTGACGCCTTCATCGCCGCGCAGAACGTCTCCGGGCTGATCGTGCTGAAGGACGGCAAGATCATCCTCGAGCGTTATGCCCGCGGCTATTCGCAGCAGGGGCGCTGGACCAGCTTCTCGGTCGCCAAGTCCTTCACCTCCTCGCTGGTCGGCGCCGCGATCAAGGACGGCTATATCAAGTCGGTCGATGAGCCGGTGACCAGATACATCCCCGAGCTCGCCGGCAGCGGCTATGACGGGGTGACGATCGCCCAGCTCCTCACCATGACGTCGGGCGTCAAGTGGAACGAGGATTATACCGACGCGAAGTCGGACGTGGCACGCATGTTCCTGGAGGCGGTGCCGGCAGGGGAGGACCCCACCGTCTTCTACATGAAGAAGCTCCCCCGCGAGACCGCGCCGGGAACGAAGTGGGTGTACAAGACTGGTGAGACCAATCTGATCGGCGTGCTGGTGATGCGCGCAACGAACAAGCCGCTCGCCACCTATCTCAGCGAGAAGATCTGGCAGCCCTATGGCATGGAGCAGGACGCCTTCTGGATGGTCGATCCTTCCGAACATGAGGTCAGCGGCTGCTGCCTGTCGGTGTCGCTGCGCGACTATGCCCGGATGGGCCAGTTCGCGCTCGAAGGCGGCAAGGGCGCCGTCTCCCCCGGCTGGTTCCGCGAGTCGACCAGCGCCCATGCCGATATCGGCGTGCCGGGCCGCGGCTATGGCTATCAATGGTGGACCTATCCCGAGGGCCGCTTCGGCGCCCAGGGCATTTTCGGCCAGACGATCCGGGTCGATCCGAAGTCGAAAGTGGTGATCGCGGTGTCGGCGGCCGCGCCCAAGGCCAGCGACGACGCCTATGGCAAGGTGCGCACGGCGTTCCTCAATCGGCTGTTCGAGGCTGCGGCGAAATAGCTCTCAGCCAACCCGCTCGAAATGCCCGGCTTCGAAGCCGGAAACCGCCAGCGCCGCGATCCGCTCCGCCACAACCTCGGGCGCCTTCACCGTCGCCGGATCCTCGCCCGGAAAGGCCCGCGCGCGCATCTTGGTGCGGGTGGCGCCGGGATCGACGATGCCGACGCGCACCTTGCTGATATGCGCGACTTCCTCGCCATAGGTGAGCAGCAGGTTCTCGAACGCCGCCTTGGACGAACCATAGACGCCCCAATAGGCCCGCGCCGTGCGGCCGACGCTGGAGGTCACCCCGATCACCCGCGCGCCATGCGATGCCTTGAGCATCGGGTCGAACGCCGCGAGGATCGCCGCCTGGGCAGTGACGTTGAGCGTCAGCACCTTGGCGTATTCCTTGAAGTCGAACGCCGGCACCGCACTCAGCGTGCCCAGCGTCGCGGCGTTGAGCACCAGCACGTCGAGCGCCGTCCAGCGGCTCGAGATCGCTTCGGCCAGCCTGGCGATGCTGTCATTCTCGGTCAGGTCCATCGGCGCGATCGTCGCGGAACCGCCGGCAGCGAAGATCGCTTCCTCGACTTCCTCGAGCCCGCCCGCCGTGCGTGCGGTGAGGATGACATGTGCGCCCTGTGCGGCCAGCGCCAGCGCCGTCGCCGCGCCGATCCCGCGGCTCGCGCCGGTGACGAGCGCCGTGCGCCCCGAAAGTGCCCCTTCGCTCATGTCGATGTCAGCCTACGCGCTCGTGGAGCAGCGCGAACTGGTCGGTCGGCGGGCCGTTCTCGTCCTGGTCGGTCAGCGTCGTCGGATACTCACCGGTGAAGCAAGCATCGCAATATTTCGGGTGGATATCCGCGCGATGCGCCTCGCCCAACGCCTTGTACAGGCCGTCGATCGAGATGAACGCCAGGCTGTTGGCATGGATGAAGTCGGTCATACCGCCCACGTCGAGCTTGGCAGCAAGCAGCTTGGCGCGTTCGGGCGTATCCACGCCGTAGAAGCAGCTGTGCCGGGTCGGCGGGCTCGCGATGCGCATATGCACCTCGGCCGCGCCCGCCTCGTGCATCATCTGCACGATCTTGAGGCTGGTGGTGCCGCGCACGATCGAATCGTCGATCAGAACCACGCGCTTGCCCTTGATCAGCTCGCGGTTGGCATTGTGCTTCAGCTTAACGCCCAGATGGCGGACCTTGTCGCCCGGCTGGATGAAGGTGCGCCCGACATAGTGCGAGCGGATGATGCCGAGCTCGAACGGAATGCCGCTCTGCTGGGCGTAGCCGATCGCCGCCGGCACGCCCGAATCGGGCACGGGCACGACCAGGTCGGCCTCGACCGGCGACTCGATCGCGAGCTGCGCGCCGATCGCCTTGCGCACCGAATAGACCGAGCGATCGTTGCTGATCGAATCGGGACGCGAGAAATAGACATATTCGAAGATGCAGGGCCGCGGCCCCACCGGTGCAAAAGGCTTGTGCGAACTGATCTCGCTGCCCTTGACGATCACCAGCTCGCCCGGCTCGACGTCGCGGACATAGTCTGCGCCGACCACGTCGAGCGCCACCGTCTCCGAGGCGAAGACGATCGTGTCGTCCAGCTTGCCCATCACCAGCGGGCGGATGCCCAGCGGATCGCGGCAGGCGATCATGCCCTCGGGCGTCATCACGATCAGCGAATAGGCACCTTCGACCTGCTTGAGCGCATCGATGAACCGGTCGATCAGCGTGCGGAACTGCGAGGTCGCGACGAGGTGGATGATCACTTCGGTATCGCTGGTCGACTGGAAGATCGCGCCGCGGCGGATCAAGTCGCGACGCAGGCGCATCGCGTTCGAGATATTGCCGTTATGCGCAATCGCGAAGCCGCCGCTCGCCAGCTCGGCATAGAGCGGCTGCACGTTGCGCAGCGACGTCTCGCCGGTGGTCGAATAGCGGACATGGCCGCAGGCGGTATCGCCCTGCAGCGAACGGATCACTTCGTCGCGGTCGAAATTGCCCGCGACATGGCCCATCGCCCGGTGGATGTGGAACTGGTGGCCGTCGAAGCTGGTGATGCCCGCCGCCTCCTGGCCACGGTGCTGCAGCGCATGCAAGCCGAGCGCGACCGCGGCCGCGGCCCCGTCCATGCCGGATACGCCGAAAATGCCACACTCTTCGCGCAGCTTGTCGTCATCGAACGGGTTCGTGGTAAGCATCAGCCCTCGAGGGGTTGGGAACTGTCGGGCCGGCATATAGGCGGTCCGTCGCGGTTTGTCGCCCGCTTGTCACAAAGAAATGAACTTACAGGGTTTTCCGTTGGTTTTTCAGGGCGAAAGGAGACGATCCATGCCCGGACACGACCACGGACCGCAGATCAAGAACGCCGAACTCTATGAGAAACTCCGCGACCAGGGGAACTCGAAGGAGAAGTCGGCGCGAATCGCCAATGCCGAGGTGGAAGGCAGCATCGACCATCGCGGTGGCACGCTCGAGAGCCGTTCGAAGGACGAACTTTACGACGAGGCCAAGGACATCGGCATCGATAAGCGCTCGGAAATGGACAAGGACGAACTGATCCACGCGATTCGGGATCACTGACCCCGTGACGGTAGCCACGGGCCACGCTAGACAACGCCC
Organism: Sphingomonas sp. GW821-FHT12D09; assembly: GCF_058807215.1. Classification (NCBI taxonomy): domain Bacteria; kingdom Pseudomonadati; phylum Pseudomonadota; class Alphaproteobacteria; order Sphingomonadales; family Sphingomonadaceae; genus Sphingomonas; species Sphingomonas sp. GW821-FHT12D09. The sequence continues at coordinate 385,915 of NZ_JBXAQL010000001.1, forward strand.
GTGGATACCAATCGCGAAACGGGCAGCACGCTCGACCCGAAATACGACGCCGCCGGCCTGATCACTGCCGTCTGCACCGATCCGCAAGGTACGGTGCTGATGGTCGCCCACATGAACGCCGATGCGCTCGCCGCCACGCTGGAGACCGGCGAGGCGACCTTCTGGTCGCGCAGCCGCGGCAAGCTTTGGAAGAAGGGCGAGACTTCAGGCCACGTCCTCAAGCTGGTCGAAGCGCGGATCGACTGCGACCAGGATGCGATTTGGCTGAAGGTCGAGCCCCACGGGGCCGCCTGCCACACCGGCGCGCCCAGCTGCTTCTACCGGATCATCGAGGATGGGAAGCTGGTCAGCGGATGAAGTGCGCCGGGGTCCTCTTCGCGTTGCTCCTCGCCGCCTGCTCCGGCGGCAACGCGCCCGCACAAAAGGCGGAAAAGCCCCAGGACCTCGAGAAAGCCGCCATCGAGCGCGGCCTGGTCCGCAACCCCGCGGACACCGACATCGCCGGCCTCTACGCCCGCGACACCGACCGCATCTGCATCGTCCCCGACGCTGAGCTCGGCTACAAGATCGGCGCGTTCGTCGATTATGGCGACCGCATCACCTGCAGCGGCACCGGCCGCGCGAGCCGGGTAGGGGAGGCGCTCCATATCGAATTCGGCGAGGACGGCAGCTGCTCGTTCGACGCCAAATATGACGGCGACAAGATCGCCTTCCCCGGCGCATTGCCCGATGGCTGCAACAAGTTCTGCGCCAGGCGGGCCTCCTATGCCGGCCTCGAAGTCGCCCGCCTCAGCGAATCGGCCGCCGAAGCCGCGGCGATGCGCGACGCCAACGGAAAGAGACTGTGCGGGGGTAACTAAGGGCACGTCCTCTCGTTCGTCATTCCCGCGAAGGCGGGGATGACGGGAGAAGGAACGGCGCCAGAAAAAGGCCAACCAAACGATTGACGTTCACGTAAAGGGAAAGTATTTTCCATGCCCATGAACGCACACGCCTTTCCGCTCGAAGCCCTGGCGCCGATCGAGCCGCGCCCGGATCGCGACGCCTTCACCATCTCGGACCTGTGCGCCGAATTCTCGGTCACGCCGCGCGCGCTGCGCTTCTACGAGGACGAGGGGCTGATCGCGCCCGAGCGCCGCGGCACATCGCGCGTCTATTCGCACCGCGATCGTGCCAGGCTCGCCTGGATCCTGCGCGGCAAGCGTGTCGGCTTCAGCCTGGGCGAGATCAAGGAAATGATCGATCTCTACGATGTTGGCGACGGCCGCAGCACCCAGAAGCAGGTCACGCTCGAGCGCTGCCTCGATCGCATCGCCCTGCTCGAAAACCAGAAGCGCGACATCGACGCGCACATAGCCGAGCTCCACCAATTCGTCGATCTGCTCAAGAGCAGCGACTAAGTCCCGAGGAACCTGAAATGCCCCAATATACCCCGCCGGTCCGCGACACCCGCTTCATCCTCGAGTCGGTGATCGGCCTCGATCGCTATGCGAACCTGCCCGGCTTCGAGAACGCCACGCCGGACACGGTCGACGCCGTGCTCGAACAGGGCGGCCAGTTCGTCGCCGAAGTGCTGTTCCCGATCAACCATTCGGGCGATCAGGAAGGCTGCACGCGCCACGAGGACGGCAGCGTCACCACGCCCGCCGGCTTCAAGGAAGCGTATCAGGCGTTCGTCGAGAGCGGCTGGGGCACGCTGAGCGCGCCTGTCGAGTTCGGCGGGCAGGGCATGCCGCACGTCGTCTCGACTGCATTCCAGGAGTACATGATCTCCGCCAACATGGCCTTCGCCATGTACCCGGGCCTCACCCACGGCGCGATCGCGTCGTTGCTGGTCAAGGGCTCGCCCGAGCAGCAGGCCAAGTACGTCCCCAAGATGGTGTCGGGCGAGTGGGGCGGCACGATGAACCTCACCGAGCCGCAGTGCGGCACCGATCTCGGCCTGATCCGCACCCGCGCCGAGCCGAACGCCGATGGCAGCTACAGCATCACCGGCACCAAGATCTTCATCTCGTCGGGCGAGCATGACCTGACCAGCAACATCATCCACCTCGTCCTCGCCAAGACCCCCGGCGCGCCGGAGAGCAGCAAGGGCATCTCGTTGTTCGTGGTCCCTAAGTTCCTGGTCAACGACGACGACAGCCTGGGGGAGCGTAACCCGGTCACATGCGGCTCGATCGAGCACAAGATGGGTATCCACGCCAATTCGACCTGCGTGATGAACTATGACGGCGCCAAGGGCTGGCTGGTCGGCGAGGAGATGAAGGGACTCGCCGCGATGTTCATCATGATGAACGCCGCCCGCCTCGGCGTCGGCCTCCAGGGGCTCGGCATCGGCGAAGTCGCGCTGCAGAACGCTGTCCAGTATGCGCATGACCGCCGCCAGGGCCGCGCGCTCACGGGTCCGCAGGAGCCGAACGAAAAGGCAGACACGCTGTTCGTCCACCCGGACGTCCGCCGCATGCTGATGGAAGCCAAGGCGCAGACCGAAGGCATGCGCGCGCTGTGCCTGTGGGGCGCGCTCCAGGTCGATCTCGAGCATGCCGCCGCCAGCGAGGAGGAGCGCCAGCTCGCCGCCGATCTGGTCGGCCTGCTCACGCCGGTCATCAAGGGCGTCGGCACCGATATCGGCTACAAGGTCGCGACCGACAGCCAGCAGGTCTATGGCGGCCATGGCTACATCGCCGAATGGGGCATGGAGCAATATGTCCGCGATGCCCGCATCTCGATGATCTATGAGGGCACCAATGGCGTCCAGGCGATGGACCTGGTCGGCCGCAAGCTCGCGATGAATGGCGGACGCGCGGTCCAGGCCTTCTTCAAGCTGGTCGCCGAGGAAGCCGCCGCCGCCAAGGGCGACGCGAAGCTCGCGGCACTGGCGGAGGGCCTGGAAAAGGCGCTCGGCCATCTCCAGGGCGCGACGATGTGGCTCGCCCAGAACGGCTTCAAGAACCCCAACGACGTCGGCGCCGGCGCCTATCCCTACATGCAGCTCACCGGCACGGTCGCGCTCGGCCTGATGTGGCTGCGCATGGCCAAGGCGGCGGGCGAGGCCCTGGCCACGGGTGGTGGCGACACCAGGTTCTACGAGGCCAAGCTGGTCACCGCGCGCTTCTACGCCGAACGCTTCCTCCCCGACGCCAGCGGCCTGCGCCGCAAGATCGAGGCCGGCAGCGAAGCGGTGATGGCGCTCGATCCGGAGCTGTTCCGGGCGGGTTGAGGCTGGCCGGCCGTTCTAACTTGATACCAGAGCGGTTCCCCGGCGGAAGCCGGGCCCAGTTGCAGACCTGCTGATATAGCGGGTAAGCCTTCCAAGGGCGTCGCGGCGACCCAGCTGCGGCGCCCTTGTAATGTTGCAATCCCAATATGTTCCATGCCCCCAGTTGGGAAGCGGGCACTGGAAAAGCACGGCTTCGTCTACATCATGGCAAGCGGCCGCAACGGCACGCTCTACTTGGGCGCCACTAGCGATCTGCCGAGGCCCGTTTGGGAACACCGCACCGGCGTAGTCGAAAGCTTCACGAAGAAGCACGGCTGCAAACTGCTCGTCTGGTATCAAGCGTTTGAGAGCCTTGATGCGGACCGCCTGCGCGAGTTGCAAATGAAGAAGTGGCAACGCGCCTGGAAGCTGTACGAGATCGAAGGGATGAACCCAGACTGGGAAGATCTCTTCGACTGTCTCGTGCCGTCGTGACACCACTGCAACTGGGGCCCGGCTTTCGCCGGGAAACGGTGAAGAAGCGACATTTTCTTTATTCTTGTTCCCCGGCGAAGCCGAGGCCCAGCCGCAATGAACCGTCCTTGATGCATCATCGCTTGCAATGTTGGATTTCGTCTGATGCCGTCGGCACGGTCGGAGGAAACCTCGGCCGCTCTTTGACTTTGTCGGGCAGCAAGCAATTCAGCGCCGCATCACCACGCAACAAAATTGCGAGATGCGCGGCGTTTCCGGGAAAAGAGGGAAATTAGCCCCGCACGAAACCCGCTCCAGGCGTGCACTTCGTGTACTTTGCCCTCAGCGCGTCGCCTCGGGCGTAGGCCGCGGCGTAGGCGAAGGCTTGGGAGCGGGCAGGGTGAAGCTCACCGTCCCCTTGCCCTGCGCAGGCACATTGGTCGGCGCGGCGACGGGCGGGGCCACCACCGCGTCCCCCTTGCGCCGCACGCCGCTTAGCGGTGTCGGACCGGGAACAGGCGTGGCGCCAGGCAGTGGCGTCGCCGCCACCACCGGCTCAGGCAACTGGGCGCGCATGCATTGCACCGGGCTCGGGCGGCGGAACTGGGCGCAGTTCCATAGCGCCTTGGCAAAACCCTGCGTCTCGTCGCGCAGATAGCTGAACGACAGGGTCGCGACCTGGCTGCTGGCCAGCGGCAGCTTGGCCGGGGTCTGCTTCGGGTCGGCCCAGGCCATGAACTTGCAATAGGGTCGCTCGCCGCAGGTCCGGATCGCCAGCGCCGCGAAGGCGTCAGGGTTCATGCCCTTGGGCAGGGTCAGCATGAAGTTGTTCGATTCGCCGCCTCCCTCGGCCGCCATCGGCGCGGGCACCGCGCTTTGCGGGATCGAGGCGGGGTCGATGAACGCGCCATCGGTGCCGACCGCGCCTGGCAGCAGCGCCTCGAGCGTCGGGTCGCCCTGGAAGTTGGGCGACAGCCGCGACATCAGCGCGATATTGGGCTCCACGCCGGCATAAGCGCGGTTGAAGGCGGGCGGCGTACCCCACCAGCCGGCCCAGCGGAAGAACAGGTGGGTGTGGACCTCGGTGATCTTCTCGAGGCTGGTGCTCCAATAGGGCACCACCCAGTCGGTATGGTAATGCGTCGCATGGCCGACGGCGTCGTACACGCTGCCATTCAGCGCGACGCGAGCGATGTAGCGGGCACGCTCCCAGGCCGCGGCCGTCGGCGTGTAGCGCAGGATCGCGCCGTCGCAGCTGAAGGTGAACTGGCAGCCGGTCGAGCGCTCGGAGCCTTGGAAAACGACACCGCAGATCGTCTTGGGAAAGGCTGGGTGGCGCATGCGGTTGATGATCACCTGCGCCACCGCCTTCTCACCCACCGCATCGTCGCCGGCCTCGTAATAGACGGCGGCGGCCAGGCAATCGACGGCGCGGGCGCGGCTGATTTCCTCGCCGAAGATGCGGAAGGGCCGCGCCGCGGGGTTGGGCAGGGTGGAAAAGGGGATGGTCGCGTTGAAGGCACGCGCATCGTCGGGGTCTACGGTCTGCAGCTCGACCGGCTCGACCGGCGGCAGCTCGGTCGCGGGCACCACGCGGTGCGACACCACCACCGGCCCGCGCTTGTGCACCGTCACGCGCGGCGTGTGGACGACGAGCCAGAGCGGCACGGCGATCGCGACGAGCACGACCAGGCCGAGCAGTGCCGCGAGCAGCGGCGGCACGCCCAGCGATGGGGCAGTGGAGGTGCGAAGGAAGGGAAGGGTCGGCATGGGGTCGCCGCCCATAACGCAGAAGTTGCGATCAGGGAACCATTGCGCCGCCGGAACGCCGCACACAAACTACGCGGCGCCGGAACGCAGTGCGGTTCGTTCAGCCTGGCACCCGACTCAGTCGGGCCAGAAGCCGGTCACTTCGCACATGTCCCAATGGTCCGCCGCGCCAAGCTTGCACGCTGCGGACGTAGCCTCGCCGGTGCACAGCTTCACTTCGCGCTGGTAGCGCTTGTAGCAGCTCTCCGGACGGGCAGGCGCCGACGCGGCAGCAAGCGCTGCCGGCTTGGCATGTTTGGGTGAAACTGGGGCGGCCGAGACGCCATGCGCCTCGGCTGGCGTTTCCAGCCCGCGCTGCTTCCCCCCGGAAACTAGCGGCCACCCCAGATATACGGCGAGCAAAAGGCTCACCAGGATCATTGCATTACGCACGAAGTTCCCCCCGGAAACGACGTTTTCCCCGACTCGGGAAAGCTAGCGTTAATCCAGAGTTAATTCCAGTGCCTCAGCTCTCCGGAAGGAAGTCAGGAACGCTCAAATAGCGCTCACCTGTATCATAATTGAACCCTAGTACCCGAACGCCCTCGGGAAGGTCGGGCAGTTTCTGCAAAATAGCTGCCAGAGTCGCCCCGGAAGAGATGCCCACGAGCATGCCTTCCTCGCGTGCAGCACGGCGGGCCATGTCCTTGGCGACGCCGGCATCGACCCTGATCACGCCGTCGATCGCGTCGGTGTGGAGGTTGCGCGGTACGAAGCCGGCGCCGATGCCCTGGATCGGGTGCGGACCGGGCTGGCCGCCCGAGATCACCGGAGAGAGTTCGGGCTCGACGGCATAGACCTTCACGTTGGGCCAGGCCTTTTTCAGCGTCTCCGCTACGCCGGTGATGTGCCCGCCGGTGCCGACGCCGGTGACGACCACGTCGATCGGCGTGTCGGCGAAGTCGTTGAGGATCTCCTGCGCCGTCGTGCGGTGATGCACGTCGATGTTCGCCGGGTTCTCGAACTGTTGCGGCATCCAGGCGCCGGGCGTCGTCTCGACGATCTCCATGGCCCGCTCGATCGCACCCTTCATGCCCTTTTCACGCGGGGTGAGGTCGAAGGTCGCGCCATAGGCCAGCATCAGCCGGCGCCGCTCGACGCTCATGCTCTCGGGCATCACCAGGACGAGCTTGTAGCCCTTCACCGCGGCCACCATCGCCAGGCCCACGCCGGTATTGCCGCTGGTCGGCTCGACGATCGTGCCGCCGGGCTTCAGGTTGCCGTCCTTTTCCGCCGCCTCGATCATGGCGAGCGCGATGCGGTCCTTGATCGAGCCGCCGGGGTTGGTCCGCTCGGACTTGATCCACACCTCGGCATCCGGGAACAGCTTGCTCACCCGGATGTGCGGCGTGTTGCCGATCGTCTCGAGGATCGTGTTGGCCTTCATGTCGTCATCTCCTTGGGAGGAATCTCGAGATTGGCCGGGGGATCGAAGGTACGAGCCCGCCTGAGCTCCGGAAATAGCTTGGCCCATGCCAGCGTGACAAGCACGGCGCCAATGCCGCCGCCCACCACTGCGGCGACCGGACCGATCAGCGCGGCGAGGAAGCCTGATTCGGCCTCGCCAAGCTCGTTCGAACCCGAAATGAAGAGGGTGGAGACCGCCCCTACGCGGCCGCGCATCTCGTCGGGCGTGTAAAGCTGGATCAGCGACTGCCGGACATAGACCGAAACCATGTCGGCCGCGCCGACGATGAACAGAGCGCCAAGCGCGAGCAGCACCGCGGGGGACAGGTCGCTGCCGATCGCGGAGGGACCAAGCAGTGGCAGCAGCAAGGGGGCGGAAAGGCCAAAGGCGACGGTGGCGAGGCCGAACAGGCCCACCGCCACCAGCATCTTTACGCCGACATCATATTTCAGCGGCCGCCAAGAGAAATAGACCGCGGTAACGACGGCGCCCACGGCCGGCGCCGCACGCAGATGACCCAGGCCCGCGGAGCCCACCTGGAGGATGTCGCGGGCATAGATCGGCAGCATCGCGGTCGCGCCGCCGAGCAGCACCGCGAACAGGTCGAGCGAGATGGCGCCGAGTACCAGCCGGTTGCGGCGGACATAATGGAGTCCGTCGATCATCTGCGCCCAGGGGCTGCCGCTGAACTTGGCCGCGCTGCGCGGCACCTGGCCGATCAACATCAACAGGATGAAGGACAGCACGAACAAGCCGCCCGCCACGGCATAGGGAAGCCAGTCGGCACCCGCATAGAGATAGCCGCCCATTGCCGGGCCGATCACGGTGCCGATCTGCCAGGAGAGCGAGCTGAGCGCGATCGCAGTGGGAAGGATCGCCTTGGGCACGAGGTTCGGCGAAAGCGCGCTCAGCGCCGGGCTGGCAAAGGCACGCGCCACCCCGAGCAGGGCGGCGATGCCGAACAGCCAGGGCAGGCTGATCGCGCCGGTATAAGTGAGCACGCCCAGGCTGATCGCGCAGAATGCTTCGAGCGCCACGGCGGCCCGGGCGAGCCATCGCCGGTCGAGCCGATCGGCCACCCAACCGGCGAAGAGCGAGAGGAACAGCAAGGGCAGGAACTGCGCAACGCCGATCAGGCCGAGCTGGAACGCGGCTTCCTTCACGCTCATCGTTCGGCGGGCGATGTCGTACACCTGCCAACCGATGACGATGACCATCGCCATCTGCCCGAGCGTGGTCGAGAGGCGGGCGAGGAAATAATAGCGGAAATTCGGAACGGCGAACGGGTGATGTGCGGCAGCCATGGCCATGCCTCTAAGCGCTTCCACAACGCGACCGCAACGAGCGATTGCGCCGGGAAGCGCCAAGCAGGCCTATCAGGCCAGGATTTCGGCCTTGGGTTCGGCCCGAGACACCGTCCCACCGAGGAACGTCAGCAGATCCTTGATGAGCCTGTCCGTGGCGGTGGCGAACAGGCCGTGCGGCTCGCCATCATATTCGACATATTGCGCATTGGAGATACCCGACGCCGCGCGCTTGCCGATCTGGTGCGGGACGATCGTGTCGCCATTGCCGTGGATCACCAACGTCGGCACCTGGAACGCCGCCAGGTCCGGGCGGAAATCGGTGAAGCCGAACGACTCGGCACAGGCGAGCGTCGCCTTGAGGCTGGCGGTCATCGCGACGTTGAACGAGGCTTGGCGGGTTTCCTCGCTGACCGGGGTGGCGATCAGCCCGACGCCGTAGAACTGCTTGAAGAAGGTCCCGAAGAATTTGGCCCGATCCTCCTCCACCGACTTGGCGATCGCCTGGAGCTGCTCGACCGGCACGCCGTCCGGATTGTCGTCGCCCTGCGGCATATAGGGCACCACCGAGCTGACCAGCGCCGCGGAGCGCACGCCCCTGCCGCCGTGGCGCGACATGTAGCGGGCGACTTCGCCGCCGCCCATCGAGAAGCCGACCAGCGACACGTCGTCGGTAGCGCCGGTTTCCTGCAGCACATCGGCCAGATCGTCCGCGAGGCCGTCATAGCTGTAGCCATCCCAGGGCTGATCCGAGCGGCCGAAGCCGCGGCGGTCATAGGCGATGGCGCGGTAGCCGGCATCCGCCAGCTTCAGCGCCACCGGATCCCAGCTGTCGGCCGAAAGCGGCCAGCCATGGATCAGCACGACGGGACGGCCGGAGCCCCAATCCTTTACATAGAGTTCGGTGCCGTCACGGGTCTTGATCTTGGGCATGGGATGTTCCTTGCTAGGGGAGCCTCCTGAACCACCCGCGCCAATCACCGTTCCATTTTTCCGCCGGAACCAGCACGGCCGACAGGGGTTCTTTCGCTATCGAAACCAACCACTTGGAGAGGTCAGATGGGTAAGGGCATTTTGTTGTGGCTGCTGGGCATTCCGATTCCGATCATCCTGCTGCTTCTGATCTTCTGGCATTGATCCGAAATCACGCCGCCTGGGGGTTGCCCAGGCCGGCGTCGTTCGCGCCGTCTCCGAGGATCATGGCGCGTATTTCCCATGCATCGGCGACATAGCGGTGATCGGGCTTGCCCAGGCAGGCCCCGTCCACCGCGCTCGGCAGGCGGGCGAGCAGCGGCACGATCTGCGCCGCTTCGCCTTCCAGCCGGTCGCGGATGCGGTTGAGAAGCCAGCGGCACGACCGGGCATAGGTTTCCCAATGCACTTCGCTGGGGATGCCCTGCCAGCGCGCGACATGCTCGCGGAAGTCGGCGACCAGCGCCGCTGTTTCGGCGCTTGCATGGCTCGCGACGCCTGCGGCATCGCCGCTGGCACCGTCCATCAGCGGACCATAGACCTGGCCCTCCATCTTGGCGAAATGGAGCAACAGGTCACGCGTGAACAGCCAGCGCCGGAACGCCAGCCCATCGTCATTGGCCGGCCGCGGACCCGAGATCAGCGTCTCGAGCGTATCGGCATTGGCAAGAATGTGGCCGTGCTGCCTGAGCACGCGTTCCACGGGCATTTCGCGACTCCTCATATGCCCCGATTTGACGCCATTATGCCTGCGTTGCCGTGAAACCGCGGCTCCGGAGCTACCCCCATCGGGAAAGCTACGGAGGTCCCCGCCGCAAATCGCGGCGGGGTGCCCCATATCAGCGGCAGCGAACCGAATCGCGGTCCGCGGCATTGCCGAGCGCGCCGCCGGCGACGGCACCGAGCACCGTGCCTAGCGTCTTCGAACGGCCGCCGGCGATGATGTTGCCGAACAGGCCGCCCGCCGCGGCACCGACAATCAGGCCGGTCGTGCCGTCCGAGCGCTTGCAATAATATTTGCCGTCCTGGCCGCGATAGACGCGGTCGTCCTGGCTCAGCACCCGATCCTGATAGCCCGGGGGCGGCGCGCGATAGTCACGCGACGGATCGTAATAGTCTTCATCTCGCGAATCATACCCCGAATAGCCGCCGCGCGGCGGGGGCGGGGGCGGAGGGCCAACCGGGCGCGACTTGTAAGCGCGGTAGCGCTCGAGCGCCTGCTGGAACTGGTCATATTCGCGCTCGAACCGCTGCTGGGCGACATCGAAGCGCGCCTCTTCGTCGGATGCGCCGCCATAGACCGGCGCGCGCTGCGCCGAGGCCGGGGCAGCCACCGCAATGGTTGCTGCAGCGGCTGCAGCGGCGAGGGTTATCAGATGCTTCATCATGGTCTCTCCTTCCCAAAGGCATACGGCCAGGGACCCCGAAACGTTCCGGAAACGTGCGTGAAGCCGTGCTGAACGGACGGCACCAGCGCGCCGAACCCGCAACGATGCGTGGCGAAGCGAGGCCGGCCAAAGCCAAAAATGTTGAATCCCTTGACTCTCCACACGCGTGCGGGGGACGGAAGCCAAAAGTCTCGACACCTATGCGCGAGGCGCCGCGCAACCTGCCTCGCGCTGGATCGTTGGCCGAGAAATCGACACGAGAACCCGGCAGCTGCGTGGTCGAGAAAGGGAGAGGTCCGGTGCATCGACCATTCTATTTCAGACGGAATCCTACATTGAAAGCCAAAGCCTTGCTGCGGCGCAGCATAATTTGCCATAAGGCGCGATGCTCTTGAATCACGAAACCGATCCGAACCCTGCTCCCGCCGCGACCACGCCGATGGTCCTGGAAGGGATCGTGCGCCAGAAATGCCTGTCGGCCACCTATAACCGGGTGGCGATGATCCTCGCGCCGCACATCCTTTACACCAAGCACGGCGCCCTCCACGTCGATGCGGTGGTCGTCTCCAAGGACGGCCTGCCGCCGCGCGAGGAGAAGGTCGGCACGTTCAAGCTGGACGGGCTCAAGGACCTGGCCGTGCTTGAGCGGACGTTCGAGCCGAGCAAGCTGTTCGATCCGAGCCTCGAAAAATACCAGGGCGAAACGCTGATGGCGGTGGCCTGACCCCATCGGATTGTGCTCAAACCACAGCCATGATCTTCATGCAGTTCCTCAAGTCGCTCGACGACCTGCTCTACGAGATCATCACCTGGCTTGTCTTCTACCCGGTGACCCTGTGGCGCACGATCCGGCGGCCCTTCGCGATGATGGCCTATGCCGATAGCGAATTGCAGGACGCGCCCGAGCAGCAATATCCGGACGTACTCAGCCCGCCGATCTTCCTGCTGCTCACGCTGTTGCTGAGCCACGCGATCGAGCTGGCGGTGGTGGGGCAAAGCGAGATCGTCACGAACAAGCGGGGCCTGGCCGCGCTGGTGAGCGACGATACCAGCCTGCTCCTGATGCGGTTGATCTTCTTCGCGGTCTTCCCGCTGATCATGGCGGTTGCGTTGCTGCACCGACAGAAGCAGCCGCTGACCCGCGACAGCCTGAAGCAGCCCTTCTACTCGCAATGCTATCCCACCGGCGTGTTCGCGCTGGTGCTGGGCGTCGGCTCGCTCGCCACCCAGATGCATGCGGGGCCCGGCGTGACCATCGCTGGACTGGCGATCACGATCGGGGCCTTTCTTTGGTACGGCGGACTGCAGAGCCTGTGGTTCGCGCGCATGCTGGGCGTATCGCGATTGCACGGCTTCGGCATCGCCACGCTGGCGATGATCGCCTGCGTGGTTGCCTTTGTGCTGCTCGCGTCGCTGATCGCCTAGAACCCGCCGCCGCCGCGCCAGTCGCCTGCCTGGCAGCGGCCGGTGAAGTTGGTCGCGGCGCGGATGCGGATCGTGCCGGTGCGGCGATCGATCTCGAACTTCGGCTTGTTCAGCCCGTTCATCCGATACTCGCCGGTAATGCGATCGGGCGTGACCACCAGGTTCTGGATGTCCCACCAGCCATTGTCCCCGCCCGAATGGATTGGCGAGACCAGCTTGCCGTCGGGCCGGATGCGGCCGCGGCCATGCCAGATCTCGATCTGCAGGTCCGAGGCGAAGCCCTCACGGCCCAGCGTGGTGCCATATTGCGGCTCGAAGCGATGGCTGCGCGAATTATAGACATAGCCCGACTGGTATTGCGTAGCGAGCGTGCTGCCGCCGCCGAAGCAGATCAGCGTGATCGAGGAGCCGTAGCGATCGCCGGAGCCCGGCCCGTCGCCATAGCCGGGGCCACCCGGACGCCCTGGGGGCGGGCCGTAATCGGGGCGCGACGGTGCCGGGCCGTAATCCGGACGCGGCGCGCCGCTGCTCTGGTTGCAATTCGCCTCGGGCACGCGCTGGATCGTCGAATAGCGGCCCTCGCTGGTGGCGACCTGGATGCACTGGCGCTGGCGATCGCTCCACCACAACGACCATTTGGTGTCGCGCACGGTGTTGACCGTGACGAAGGCATAACCACGCGCCTGGAGCTGCGTCTCGCCGCCGGCCGCACGGGCGCCGACCAGATCGGCGACGTCGGACGGCACTGACTGGGCGAAGGCGGGGCCGGAAAGGACCGCGGAAGCAAGCAGGGTCATGGACAGCGTCAGGCGCATGTTCGGGTCCTTCGAAATTGTTTAGGATACGTCGCTATCACAGGGGAACGCGCGGTACGACGAGCGTTTCCCCGGCCGTCTCGTCACTGGCTTCACAAAACCTAAAGGGTCCCGGACGTACCAACCGTGTGGGATTGATACGGGCGGGATTGGAATGACCGGCAGGAGCGGGGCGGCAGCCAGGATGGGCGGCGTGAGCGTGCCATTTGTACGCAGGAACGGGGCCGACCCGGCGGCGGCCGAGCATCTGCGCCTCTTCCGCAATTATGAAGCGATGGACCTGGGCTGGTTCTGGGCGACCGATACCGAGGGCCAGATCACCTATATCAGCGAAGGCGCGGCGCGTTCGCTCGGCCAAGAGCCCGACGCGTTAATCGGCCGCGACCTGATCTCGCTGTTCCGCAACGCCAATGACGAGGCCGATGCCGAACGCCGGCGCACCATGCCCTTCCAGATGGCACGCCAGGCGCGGTTCGACGCGGTCCCATTGATGGTGGATATGGTGGGCGAAGAGCGCTGGTGGGCGTTGTCCGGCCAGCCGACGCGCGATGCCCGTGGCAATTTCAGCGGCTTTCTGGGCCACGGCGTCGACGTCACCAGGGAACAGCAGGCCACGCATGAGAGCAACCGGCTCGCCATGTACGATCCGCTCACCGGGCTGCCCAACCGCCGCCGGATGAGCAATCTGCTCGACAGCACGATCGCCGCCTTTCGCAGCCAGGAGCGCGCCTGCGCACTGATGCTGATCGACCTCGACCGCTTCAAGGCGATCAACGACAGCCTGGGCCATCCGGTGGGCGACGCGCTGCTCAAGCAAGTCGCCGAGCGGCTCTCGACCATCGTCGGCAATGTCGAGCAGATCGCCCGGATGGGCGGCGACGAGTTCCAGGTGATCCTGCCCGATGCGCACAACCGCGTCGGCCTCTCCGATCTCGCCAACCGGATCATCGAATCGCTTTCGCATCCCTATACGATCAACGGCAGCCGCTGCCTGATCGGCGCCTCGATCGGCATCGCGGTGAGCCCCTATGACGGCGCGACCAGCGACGAGCTGGTGCGCAACGCCGACCTGGCGCTCTATGCCGCCAAGGGCGCGGGCAGGGGCCGGGCGCGCTTCTTCTCCTCCGACCTGCTCCAGGCCGCCGAGGATCGCCGCGCGCTCGAGCACGACCTGCTCGATGCGCTGGCCAAGGGCGAGATGGCGGTCCACTACCAGCCAATCGTCGGCGCAAAGAGCGAAGAGGTCACCGGTTTCGAGGCGCTTCTGCGCTGGAACCACCCCAAGCGCGGGCGGATCTCGCCATCGATCTTCATTCCGATCGCCGAGGATGCGAACCTGATCCCGCAGCTCGGCGAATGGACGCTGCGCCAGGCCTGTGCCGATGCGGCGAGCTGGCCGGGTGAGCTGCGCATCGCAGTCAACGTCTCGCCGATCCAGTTCGCCAGCGACGCGCTGCCCGCCATCGTGATGAGCGCGCTGGCCACTTCCGGCCTAAAGCCCGAGCGGCTGGAGCTGGAGATCACCGAGAGCGTGTTCCTGGGCGACACGGTGGAGACCGATGCGCGCTTCGCCGCATTGAAGCGGCTGGGCGTGCGGCTGGCGCTGGACGATTTCGGCACCGGCTATTCCTCGCTGGGCTATCTGCGCACTGCGCCGTTCGACAAGATCAAGATCGACCAGAGCTTCGTCCGCGGCACCACCGAAGAGGGCGCCCGCAACCAGGCGATCATCGCCGCGATCGTTGCGCTCGCCAATGCACTGGGCATGGAGACCACGGCCGAGGGCATCGAGAGCTTCGACCAGCTCGAGACGATGCGCCGGCTCAACGTCAGCCATATCCAGGGCTTCCTCTACAGCCGCGCCGTGGCCAATGGCGAGCTGACCGGCAATTTCCAGGGCGGCAAATGGGTGATCCAGCCCCAGGGGCCCGCCCGCCAGCGCCACATCCGCCACACCACCTTCCGCAAGGTCGGGGTGATCCACGACAACCATTATTACTCGGCCGTGCTCAAGAACGTCTCGGCTTCCGGCGCGCTGATCGACGGGATCGTCGATGTGCCGGAGGGCACGCAGTTCGTCGTGGACCTGGGCGAGGGGCAGATGGCCGTCGCCATCGTCCGCCGCGCGATGAACCACCAGCAGGGCATCGAGTTCGAGCAGCCGCTGGTCGAGGACGCGCAAGGCGTGCTCACCACCCGCCACCGCGTCTCGCCGCGGGTGCTGACCGAGGCGGGGCTGCAGCACCAGGGCAACAACCTGGTTGCCAAGACCGCCGAGGGCGCGTTGGCGATGCCGGCTTTCCACACGATCACCGAATGGAACGGGATCGAAGTCTAGCCTCCCTTCTCGAGCTTCGCGAGCGCCTCCGCGCCATTGCTGTTGCCCGGATTGAGTTCGAGCGAGCGCTTGTACTCCCGGATCGCGCCGGCCGTGTCGCCGGTGGCGGCGAGCGCCTCGGCCAGGCTGTCATGCGCATTCCAGCTGTCCGGATTCTGCGCGGCGTTCCAGGCGAACAGGCCGCGGGCGGCCAGCGGCGCGGCCTTTAGCTTGCGATAGCCCCAGGCGTTCACATAATCCTCGTTCAGGTTGAGCTCTGGGAAGCGCGCCCTGGTCGCCGCGATCGTGCCGGGGACATCGGCATAGCCGCTCGCCTCGAGTGCCGCTTCCAGCGCCTTCAGCCCCTTGGGCGGGCCGAACAATGCCTCGTGAATCGCATCGGCGAGCGCCTGGCCGGTATTCTGCGCCCCCGCGCTGTTGGCCAGGACGACGACGCCGTAGCGCTGGGCCGGATAGAAGTCGCAATAGCTGGAGAAGCCGAGCGTGCCGCCCGAATGGCGCAGATAGGCCTGGCTGTCGGCGGTCTTGCCGATCACCCAGTGGAAGCCGATCTCGCTGGTCTGGGGCGAGCCGAACAGCGGCTGGTGGGTGAGGGCGATGGCGGGATCGCTGGCGGCGATCTGGGCCGCGAGGTACCTCGCCATGTCCGTGGCCGAATAATGCAGGCCACCCGCCGCGCGGATCACCGGCATGTCGAGGAGCGGCGCGGGCACGCCGTTCGACGAATGGCCGGTGGCGAACAGCCCGGCCGGCACCGAGCCGCCACCGGCGCGCATGCCGAACGGCTTCTCGATGAAGCGAGCGAGCAGCGCGTCATAGGGCTGGCCATAGAGCCGCTCGACCAGCACGCCCTGAAGCTGCGAGGCGGTATTGGAATGGCGCGGCAGATGGCCGGGGACGTCGACCAGCTGCGCGCGCTTGAGGTCGGCGAGGAAGGTCGGCGTGTCATAGGCGGCGAGCAGCTTCGCCACCGCCGCGGCGAGCTCGCTTATCGGCAGCTTGCCCATGGTCGCCATCCAGTCGGGGATGTTGTCGGGCAGGGCCGAGGTGGTGGTGACCAGGTCGCGCAATGTGATCGCGCGGCCGTCCTTGGCGAGATTGTCATAGCCCGGCGGCAAATGCTTGCGGACATCGTCGGCGAGGCTGGCGCGGCCCTCGCGGATGGCATGGGCGAGGATCAGCGAGGTGAAGGTCTTGGAGATCGAGCCGATCTCGAAGACGCTGTGCTCGGTCGTGGGGGCGTTGCCCGTGCGCGAGAGCATGCCGGCATTGTAGAAGCGCGTCTTGCCGTCCTGGATCACCGCGACCGAGAGGCCCGGCGCCTTGCCGCTCGCCACGAAATCCTCGACCAGCGCCTGGACCGGATCCGCCGCCGCTGCGGCGCGAGCGATGCCGGGCAGGAGCGCGACGCCGGCGGTGGCGGGCATCAGCGCGAGGAGCTGGCGGCGGTTCAGGCTCAAGACGGTCGTGGCAAGCTGCATGGAGAGTTTCCCTTCGCGAACGAGGCTACATTTGTAGCGCTGGGCGCGTCAAGGGTGTTTTGGTTTTGCAATACACATCGTGGTGCGAGGCGGCCTTAGGTTGACACAGTTCCCGCGAACGCATCGCATCTCGCAACATTCTTGCGCAGCTGCGAGGGGACGGGCGGGTCTCCATTGAGCGCCGCCATGGCGAGGCGCCAGTCGATGCGGTGGCGCGTGCCGACCTGCTTGCCCTTGTAGAAGCGCGGCGTGGTGACGCCGCGGGTGGCGCGCTCCAGTGCCCGGTCGAAGGCGTCGCAATAGCCGATGCTGAGCGCGAAATCCCAGGCAGAGGCGAAGCTTTCGGCACCGGGGCGTTCACGCAGCTTGTAGGCGGACTGCCGCGTCTTGCCGACTGCACGGCAGGCGTGGCGCACCGATCCCATCGCAGCGAGCGCGGTGATGAAGTCGCGCTGCCGCCGCTCGGTCCAGCCATTATGGTGGACGCGGGCAAGCGGGACGGGGGTGAAGTCGAGCGAGCTCGGGCCGTCGTCTTCGGGCGGATTGGGGGTGGAAGAGTCGTCCATCTACGAGTGTAGAACAGACGATTTCCTACATTTAAAGCGAAATCAGATCCGCTTCACCGGCACGCCGAGTTCGAGTGCGGCATCGGCCACGCGCTGGTCGAGCGTGACGAGGCTGTGTCCGCCCTTCAAGCGCGATCGCCAGATGCAGCGCGTCGCCGGCGCGAAGGCCAAGGCTTTGCTGGCTCGCGAAACGGGCCGCCGCGTCGAAATGATCCGGAAGCACCGCCAGCGTCGGGAAGTTGCCGCTATGCATCGCTTGCCAGGCACTGGCGGCGGCCGCACGCAACTCAGGCGTCAGCGCGCCGGTGCGAACCTTGAGCGACAACGCACTCGCAACTTCCGTATGGCTCCACTCGCTGACGAAAACCGTTCCCGGCTCCACAGTCTCGAACCAGCCGAGCACCGCTGGCGAATGCGGTTCCGCGACAAGAGCAGCGACCACCGCCGACGTGTCGAGATAACAGCTCAATAGCGCGCGTCGTCGCGCATACGGCGGACGAATTCCCCGGCGGATTCCTGTTGAATGGGCATTTGCGCGTGCAACTTGCGCAGCGCTTCTACGTCAACTGGCTTCCACTCGCGCTCGACCTCGGCGGGCACGAGCCGCGCAGCGGGCTTGCCGTGCCGGACGATCTCGATGCTCTCGCCCGCCTCGACCCGATCGACGATCTCACTGAGGCGCGCCTTGGCGTCGGCCAGGTTGATGCGTTCCATGGCGGTGGAGGGCTCCTGACTAGGTTCGTGACTATATAAGGATATCGCGAGCCATACAGAGATTAGAATACTTTGCGTCGAAACGGAGTTCTGCGCCTCGTAGTTTCAACGGCGCGCTGCGTCGAATTCCTCACGAGACGCCGGCGGCAAGCCAGCCGGTGAATAGATCCACATCGCGACTAGCTTCCACGAGCTGCCGCGTAAGATTTTCTCGCTGTTCACGTAGCTCCGTCTTACTTGCCCCGACTGGGAGCTCAAAACTAATGGGACCCCTTCTATGCCGCATATCGAAAAGGCAAATCAGTTTCCTTCGAACCGGCGATTGCAGTGTTCGAAACGGTAATAACCCTATCGGGTGTCAGGGATTTCTTCGCATAGCCTAGCTCGATTGACACATTCGGGTTCGGCAAATGCTTCCCACCGTCGCTCACGGCTATCGGCGTGACATCCGCAACAAAAACAGCAGCCGCATCGATCTTTGCCAAGATAGTGGCCACGATCTCCGGAGAGCCAGCAACGCCGCGTGTATCGTGATCGATCTCCGGTCGATCGGCTTCCTCAAATTGAGCCGCCAATTCAGCAATGGCCGCTACCATTGCTTCCCGAATAATAGACCGCGTCTCCCTTGCACTCAGATCGCTCTACCATGAATAAAATACCGCCTGAGCCATCGCTCACCCCACCGTAACAAAACTATCCATAACCCGCTTCCGCCCGGCCTGCTCGAAGTCGATCTCGAGCTTGTTGCCTTCGATCTCGGCGATCGTGCCGTAGCCGAACTTCTGGTGGAACACGCGCAGCCCGAGCGACAGGTCGTCGCGGGGCTTGGCGCCGAAGCTTACTGCGCTCGCGCGGCTCTCCACCACGCGGGCGGGTTCGCGGGTGAAGGTCCTGGACGTAAACCCGCCGCCGGGGTTCTTCATGTCGACGCCCGCGGCGCGCTGCCAGCCCGGGCCTCGGCCGGTGCCTCTGCCCACGTCCGCGAAGGGGTCGCTGCGTTCGCTCCAGTTGGCCTGCCACAGGCTCGCGCCGCCGGTCATCGTGCTTTCGCTCTCGATATGCGCCTCGGGCAGCTCGGCGACGAAGCGGCTCGGGATGGACGAGTTCCACTGGCCGTAGATGCGGCGATTGGCGGCGTGGAGGATGATCGCCTTCCGCCGGGCGCGGGTGATCGCGACATAGGCCAGGCGGCGTTCCTCCTCCAATGACGCGAGGCCGCCTTCGTCGAGGGCGCGCTGCGAGGGGAAGATGCCTTCCTCCCAGCCGGCGAGGAACACGGTGTCGAACTCCAGGCCCTTGGCGGCGTGGATCGTCATGATCGTGACCTTGGCCTCGTCGGCGTTGTTCTCATTGTCCATGACGAGCGAAACGTGCTCGAGGAAGGCGCCTAGGTTCTCATATTCCTCCATCGCGCGGACGAGCTCATTGAGGTTCTCGAGGCGGCCGGCGGCCTCGGCAGTGCGATCGGCCTGCCACATCGCGGTGTAGCCGCTCTCGTCGAGGATGATGCGGGCGAGGTCGGGGTGCTGGAGGTCGTTGCCCATGCTGCGCCAGCGCGCCATGTCGCCGACGAGGTTGCCGAGCGCACGGCGGGCCTGGGGCGTCAGCTCGTCGGTGTCGAGGATGCGCGCGGCGGCAGTGGTGAGCGGCACGCCTTGGGCGCGGGCGAGCTGGTGGACCTTGGCGAGGGCCTTGTCGCCCAGGCCGCGCTTGGGGGTGTTGACGATACGCTCGAAGGCGAGGTCGTCCGCCGGCTGGGCGACGACGCGGAGATAGGCGAGGGCGTCCCGGATCTCGGCGCGCTCGTAGAAGCGGAAGCCGCCGACGATGCGGTAGTTGAGGCCGATCGCGATGAAGCGGTCTTCGAACTCGCGGGTCTGGTGCTGGGCGCGGACGAGGATCGCCATGTCGTCGAGGCTCTTGCCGCCGCGCTGGGCACCCTCGATCTCCTCGCCGACGCGGCGGGCTTCCTCGGGGCCGTCCCAGACGCCGAGCACCTTGACCTTCTCGCCCTGGTCCTTGTCGGTCCACAGCGTCTTGCCGAGGCGGCCGCTATTATTGGCGATCACGCCAGAGGCGGCGGCGAGGATGTGCGGCGTCGAACGGTAATTCTGCTCGAGCTTGATCACCTTGGCGCCGGGAAAATCCTTCTCGAACTTGAGGATGTTCTCCACCAGCGCGCCGCGCCACGAATAGATCGACTGGTCGTCGTCGCCGACGCAGCAGATGTTCTTGCGCTCCTGGGCGAGCAGGCGCAGCCAGAGATACTGGACGGCGTTGGTGTCCTGATACTCGTCGACCAGGATGTAGCGGAAGCGCTGCTGGTAGAGCTCGAGCACGTCGCGGTGGGTCTTGAGGATCACCAGCATGTGGAGGAGCAGGTCGCCGAAATCGCAGGCGTTGAGCGTCTTCAGCCGCTCCTGGTAGAGATGGTAGAGCGCGGCGCCGCGGCCGTTCGCATAGCGCTCGGACTCGCCGGCACCGACTTCCGCGGGCGTGAGGCCCTTGTTCTTCCACTCGTCGATCAGCCCGGCGAGCTGGCGGGCGGGCCAGCGCTTTTCGTCGAGGTCCGCGGCTACGATGAGCTGCTTGATCAGGCGCATCTGGTCGTCGGTGTCGAGGATGGTGAAGTTGCTCTGCAGGCCGACCAGCTCGGCGTGGCGGCGCAGCATCTTGGCGCCGATCGCGTGGAAGGTGCCGAGCCAGGGCATGCCCTCCACCGCATCGCCGACGAGGCGGCCGACGCGCTCCTTCATCTCGCGCGCCGCCTTGTTGGTGAAGGTGACGGCGAGGATCTCCGACGGGTAGGCGCGGCGGGTCCAGAGGAGATGGGCGAGGCGGGCGGTGAGCGCGGCGGTCTTGCCCGTGCCGGCGCCGGCCAGGACGAGCACCGGGCCGTCCACGGTGAGCACGGCTTCGCGCTGGGGCGGGTTGAGGCCGCTCAGATAGGGAGCGTTGGCGTCGGTCTCTACGGGCAGGGTCATGCGTGAACAGGTAGGGAACGCGGACGGGCGAGGCAAGCCGCACCGTATCGGATGCTTCAGCCTGCCGATGCGACAGAAGAGTCATGATAGGTTTGACCATGGGGAAGGCGACTCGAAGATATTCGCGAGCGCCGGCATGTCGTGGGGGCGGCTATGAACGGTAAAACCAACGGCATCCTGGATATCCGCAGCTTCATCTTCGAGCGGGAGCTCGCGGAGATCTATCTTCTGCTTGACCATCTCTCGGCAAGCCAGAGCAAGACCATTCCGGACTTCATCGATGACGAGCCGCTGTTCGGCACCGTCGAAGAGCAGAAGAAGTACAGCTGGATCCAGCGGATCTGCGAGGTCGCCTGGCCGCCCAAGCTCGATGGCGCCGCGCCCCTCAAGGCGGATGCGCCGGGGCAGGGGGCGCCCGCCGACCCGGCCGCGCCGCTCACCAATGCGGGCGTGGGCAAGCAGGCCGCGATGCTGATCCGCGCCAAGGACGTGCTCAACAACAAGGCCTATCCGGCGACCGGCAGGACCGTCGCCTTCACCGTTATGGTCGCCGGCGAAGCGGCGGGCGAGCGGGGCGAAGGGAGCGGCGGATTGCTCAGCCTGTTGCGCGGCACGCACAAGGCAAGCGCGGAAGACACGGCGGAGACGGAGGCGCAGGACAGCGGCTATCAGGCGGCGCCATCGCGGGCCACGCTGGCAACGCGCGCCTTTCCCGATCTTGCCCCGCGCGCAGACAGGGCGCGCTTCCATGTGCGGGCGCTGGTCGTCTTCCTGGGCATCTGGATGCTGGTGACGTGCCTGCTCTCCTGGGATGTTGCGACCGGCTCGTCGCTGCTCAATCGCTACAACAGCCTCGAGACGGAGATCGCGCAGCTGAAGAAGCAGACGGACCAGCAATCCACGGTCCTGCCGCCGCCTGCTCCGTTGGCATCGCCGACCGGAACACCGGCACCCGCGACTCCATCGAGGGCGTCGGCTGCCCTGGCATCGCCATCGCCATCGCCATCGGTCTCGCCATCGGCGTCGGCGTCTCCTTCGCCGGTGGCTTCTCCGTCGCCCTCCCCAAGTTCGACCGGGACATCGGCCACGCCGCCGGCACCCATAACGATTCCACACCCCGGCTCGGCGGAAGAGCGGGCGACCAAGTCGCAGCTCGCCAAGGCGATCGACCAGGAAGACGCGGCCGAGATCAACCTGCGCAAATGGCTCGATTCGGGTTCCTGGCTGCGCAAGGGGCTCATCATCCTAATGGGGGGCGGGAACTGGGACCTGCCCAGGCCCAGGATCGATCCCAAGTCCAAGGATCCCGCCGACGCCGCCGCACTTGCCGAGGCAAAGGCGCAGGTGGAAGAGGCACGGCGCACCAACCTCCATGTCGAATGGGCGGCAGTCGCGCTCGGCGTGCTCACTTCGACGATCCTGCCGATCTTCTACGGCGTACTGGGCGCCGGCGCGGCGATCGTGCGCATCCTCTCGGCGAGGATGCGCGACAGCATCCTGTCGCCGCGCGACGTCATGCTTTCCTATATGCGGCTGGTGCTGGGCGCAGTGATCGGCGCCTGTATCGGCCTGTTCGTCACGCCCAATGGCAGCGCGAAGGTCGAGCCCGGACTGGTGGCAAGCGCGCAGCTATCCGCGTCGGCGCTCTGCTTCATCGCCGGATTCGGCGTCGAAGGCGTCTTCCAGGCTTTCGAATCGATCATCCAGCGCGTGTTCAACCTGGAGCCCGGACGAAGCCCCACGCCTGGCTCGTCGCCAACGCATCCGCAGCCCCCGGCGCGTAGTTGATCATAGCCCCTAGTCATGGAAACATTTCAGCAATAACCTGCCTATGCCGGGGGATTCGGCGATAAAAAGATTGCCTGTGGGGGGCTGGGGGCATGGGGATGTTGAAGCGAGCGGTCGCGGCCGGGGTTTCGGTTGGGACGCTGGTTGCCGCGGGTTCGGCGCACGCCCAGATCGTGGCGGCGGCGGAAACCGCCTATCTGGTGGTGCGGCCGGAAGTTCGCGTGAAGACAGACGAACATGTCGAGGGGCTCTGGTTGCGCACCACCGCGACGGTGCGCGGCCGTAGCGAGCAATGGCGCCAGGACGAGACCAGCGCCGGCTATGGCTTCTCGTTGCAGAAGGAAGTGATCGGACACACCTGGCTGGGGCTGAGCGGCTATACCCAGGCGCCGCGCTTCGACGCGGATCGCGGCGTGATCCGCGACACGCGCCACTATGCCGGGGCGCGGCTGAGCTTCGAGGCCTCTAGCCATGTCGAGATGGGCTTCGCCTGGCTGCGGCGGCTGCGCGGACGCGGCTTCATGAGCACGCCGGGCAGCAATCGCGGGATCAAGCCGGGCCCCAAGGCCTATATGCAGGTCCACTTCTAAAAAGGCCCGCTTCCCGTCTCGGCCGCGTTTCCCGGCGCTTCCTCCGCACGGAGGAGGCGTTTCTTTTGCGTACCGATCGGCGGAACTGCGCGCGTTGTAACGCTGCTGTCACACGCCTGTCACACCCTCCGGCCAGAGGCGCGATCATCATGGCATCACTCGCTCTGGACCAAGCCCCGCCGGTTGATCAACCGGAAGCGGGACCCCGATTCGACTACAAGACCCATCCGCTGGCCAAGCTGCTGTTCGCAGCGATCCTGGTAGGCGGACTGGCTTTTGCAGGGTGGAGCGTGCTGACCGACACGCGCGGCGTGGGGGAGGAGCTGGCCACCGGCGTATTCCTCTTCCTCGGGCTGGCGCTGCTGATCGCGCTCGGCTTCGAGTTCGTGAACGGCTTCCACGATACCGCCAACGCCGTCGCCACGGTGATCTACACCAATTCGATGCCGGCACATTTCGCCGTGATCTGGTCGGGCTTCTGGAATTTCCTGGGCGTGATGGTGTCGAGCGGGGCGGTCGCCTATTCGATCATCACGCTGCTGCCGGTGGACCTGATCCTCAATGTCGGCTCCTCGGCCGGCTTCGCGATGATCTTCGCGTTGCTGCTGGCGGCAGTGCTGTGGAACCTCGGCACCTGGTATGTCGGCCTCCCCAACAGCTCGTCGCACACGCTGATCGGTTCGGTGCTGGGCGTCGGCTTTGCAAACCAGCTGATCTCGGCCGGATCGCGCGGCGGCACTGCCGGCGTCGACTGGAGCCAGGCGCAGAAGGTGCTGACGGGCCTGTGGATGGCGCCGCTGATCGGCTTCGTCGCCGCGGTGGCGCTGCTGCTCGTGATGCGCGCCGTGCTGCGCAACCCCAAGCTCTACACGTCGCCGATGCCGCACACCGCGCCGCCGATCGGCATCCGCAGCGCGCTGATCTTCACCTGCACCGCGGTCTCGTTCGGCCATGGCTCGAACGACGGCCAGAAGGGCATGGGGCTGATCATGCTGATTCTGATCGGCTGCGCACCGACCGCCTATGCGCTCAACCGCACGCTGCCGGCGAGCGCCACCCCGGCCTATGTGCAGACCGCCAACATCGCCGAGGCCGCGTTCGGCGCGCGCAGCGGCGGCCTGCCCGACATGGCGCCGGCACAGGCGCGCACCGTGCTGACCACCGCGCTCCAGCAGCGCAAGGGCGACAGCCCGCAAGTGTTCGCCGCGCTCGAGGGCCTGTCGAAGGACCTCACCGCCCGCGTCCAGAGCTTCGGCTCGCTGAGCAAGGTGCCAGCGGAAGCCACGGGCAATGTCCGCAACGACATGTACCTTGTGATGGACAGCACCAAGCTCGTCACCAAGGCGCCCGACGGCTACCAGCCCGCAGAGCTCAAGGCGCTCAAGGATTATCAGGGCAATCTGGAAGCCGGCACCCGCTTCATCCCGCTCTGGGTGAAGATCGTGGTGGCGCTGGCGCTCGGCCTCGGCACGATGATCGGCTGGAAGCGGATCGTCGTCACCGTGGGCGAGAAGATCGGCAAGCAGCATATGACCTATGCGATGGGCGCCTCGGCCGAGCTGGTCGCGGCGGGCACGATCCTGGCGGCCGATCGCTTCGGCCTGCCGGTATCGACCACGCACATCCTCTCCTCCGGCGTGGCCGGCGCTTCGGTGGCGAGCGGCGCGGGGCTGCAGGCGCGCACGGTGCGCAACCTGGCACTGGCCTGGCTGCTGACCCTGCCGGCGGCGATGCTGCTTTCGGGCGGGCTGTACTGGGTGATGCTGAACGCGGTGAAGGTGTTCGGGCTGTAAGGCTCGACGCCCTACCCGTCATCCCCGCGAAGGCGGGGATCCAGAGTTACCAAGGACGTCGCTCTGTTATCCTGGATCCCCGCCTTCGCCGGGATGACGGAATTGGGAGCGGGGCGCCTTACTTCCGCGCGAACTTCTGCACGCGCTGGCCGGCGATATCGACGACATAGAGATTGCCGGCACGGTCCGCGGCAATGTCGTGGGCGATCCAGAACTGGCCGTCCTGGTTGCCCATCCGGCCGAAATGCTCGGTGACGCGGCCATCGAGACCCGCGATCGTCACGCCGTCATGATCGGGCACCTTGTCCGGGTTCGAGCCGCCGTCGAGGATCGCGATATGCCCACCGGGGAGTAGCGCCAGGCCGAAGGGGCGACCGATCGTGGCAGACTTCCATTCGGTGATGTAATGGCCCCTGGTGTCGAAGACCTGGACGCGGTCGTTGGCCCGATCGGCGACATAGACGCGGCCCTTCGCATCGACCGCCAGCGCATGCGGGATGTTGAACTGGCCAGGACCGGTGCCGCGCGTTCCCCATTGGAACAGCAGATGCCCGTCGGCGGCGAACCCGGCGATGCGTGAATTGCCGTATCCGTCTGCGACATAGAAGCTGCCATCGGCGAGCGGGGCGACATCGGTGGGGCGGTCGAAATGGCTGGCATCGGCACCGGCCACGCCACGCTCACCCAAGGTGCGGAGCAGCGTGCCGTCGGGGCTGAACTCGAACACTTGATTCGAGCCGGTATCGGTGATCCAGACATGGTCGCCCGGACCCACGCTGATCCCGTGCGGTACGACGAACAGCCCGGCGCCCCATTCGCGCAGCAGCTTGCCGGTGCGACTGTCAAACACTTCGACCACCGGCTCATTCACCAGGGTAAGCGCCTTTGCGTCGGTGCCGCGATTGCCGCGGTGGAGGACCAGGACTTCGCCCCTGGAGGTCACCGCGACGCCGGAGCAGGGCCCCAGGACGCGGTTGTCGGGGAGAACCGGCCAGCCATGGACGACGGTGTAATGCGGGGTGGTGGCGAGTAGGAGCGGGGCGAGGGCCGTGAGCTTGGTGATGTACATATGCCCTCCTGTTTCGGAGAGCGTACCGAACTCGCCTCTATCCGTCATCCCGGCGAAAGCCGGGACCCAGAGTCAAAAGCGATAGGGTAGAGAAACCCTGGGCCCCGGCTTTCGCCGGGGTGACGGTAATGGACCGGTAACGGCAGGTTTGGCTGCTGTATTGGACGTCAGACCTTCCGAACGCCTTCCTTGAGCAACTGCGTCGCCAGTTCTATGCTGAACTTGAAGCCCTGCTCGTCGGCGCGCAGATCGGCCTTGAAATGGTCGATCGGGTTCCAGAACGCCACGACCAGACCCGCGAGCACCGCGAACAGCACGGCGAAAGCCGTCCGCCTGCCTGCCGATTCGCGCATCGCCCGTCTCCCTGGATGGCCTGTGAAGGCGCCTCGGTACGGAGCCGAAACTGTCGCCGCGATGAACGGGCTTCCCCTTTGCGGCGGATCGATCCAAGGAGAAGCCGAAAAGGGGAGAGGCATGACCAAAGCCGCCGCATCGCACCGTCGCATCCTGTTCGCGAGCCTCGTCGGCACGTCGGTCGAATTCTATGATTTCTACATCTACGCGACCGCGGCGGCGCTGGTCTTCCCCGACCTGTTCTTTCCGGCGAGCGAGCCGTGGATCCGCCAGCTCGCCAGCTATGCTAGCTTCTCCGTCGCCTTTTTCGCGCGGCCGCTGGGCGGCGTGTTGTTCGGCCATTTCGGCGACAAGCTGGGGCGCAAGTCCACGCTCGTCGCCTCGCTGATGCTGATGGGCATCTCGACCGTGCTGATCGGCTTCCTGCCCGGGTACATAATGATCGGCATCACCGCGCCGATCCTGCTGTGCCTGCTGCGCTTCGGCCAGGGGCTGGGGCTGGGTGGCGAATGGGGCGGTGCGAGCCTGCTCGCGGTGGAGAATGCGCCGCCGGGCTGGGCCAACCGCTATGGCAGCTTCCCGCCGATGGGCGCGCCGGTCGGCTTCATCTTCGCCAACGGCTTCTTCCTGGTGCTCGGCGCAGTGATGGACGAGGCGACCTTCCGCGAATGGGGCTGGCGTCTGCCGTTCATCCTCAGCTCGGTGCTGGTGTTCCTCGGCCTTTGGGTGCGCCTGAAGATCAGTGAGACGCCCGAGTTCGTCGAAGCGACCGAGAAGGAAGCGCCCCCCGCGGTGCCGATCGGCGAGCTGTTCCGCACCAGCGCGCTCGCCACCTTCGCCGGCACGGTCGGTACGATCGCCTGCTTCGCCTTGTTCTACATCTCCACCGTGTTCATCATCGGCTACGGCACCAAGACGCTCGGCTATGACCGCGAGACGTTCCTCGGCGTCGAGCTGATCGCGATCCTGTTCATGGCGGCGGGCATCGTCACCGCCGGGATCAGCGCCGACAAGCGCAGCGCCAATAGCGTGCTGATCCTGGGCTGCATCTTCACCGTGCCGATGGGCATGACGATGACGCTGCTGCTCGGGCCGGGATCGCTGGTGAGCGTCGCGGTGTGGCTGGCCTTTGCGCTGTTCGTGATGGGCTTCGTCTACGGGCCGCTGGGCGGCTGGCTGCCCAGCCTGTTCCCCGCGCGGGTGCGCTATACCGGGGTGTCGGTGACCTTCAACCTGGGTGGTATCCTGGGCGGCGGGCTCACCCCGCTGATCGCCGAGGCGCTGGTCAAGCAGGGCGGGCTGATCTGGGTGGGCTATTATCTGGCCGGCGCGGGGCTGCTCAGCCTGGTCGGGCTGATATTGGTGCGGCGCAAATAAGCGTCTTTCTTCGGTCATTTGCAGCAAATAGAGTTCGCCTGAACCAGGAGGACCATTTCAGATGATCGACAGGCGCGGACTGATTGGCGGCGGCGTGGCACTTGCGGCAGCGGCCGGACTTCCATTGCGCGCGCTGGCGGCGGACGGGCCGGTGATCAACCATATCGTCCTGGAAAACGGGCGCGTGTGGATCGCCGCGATGGTCAACGGCAAGGGGCCGTTCTTCTTCATCGTCGATACCGGCGGCGAGCTGAGCTTCATCGAAGACGCCACCGCCAAGCAGATGGGCCTGGAGAAGGTCACGGGCCGGCCGATGGTCGGCGTGGGCGGCAAGGTCGCCTATTACAGCTGGTACAGCGCCAAGGAAGTGCGGCTCGCCAGCGGCACGCGCTTTGCCGACATGCTGTTCACCGGCGTCGGCAAGCGCCTGGACAAGGATGCGGTGGGCAGCTTCGGCGCCGGCATGTTCACCACCTATGACAGCGACCTCGATTTTGTGAAGGGCGAGTGGCGCGCCTATCCGGACGGGCGGCCGAACTTCCAAGGTCTCACCAAGCTGGCCTCGCGCATGCCCGATGCGCGCGGCGCGCTGCGCCCTCGTACCGACGCGACGATCGATGGCTTCGAAGGCGAGTTCCTGGTCGATACCGGGGCGCCGGGTGTGAGCCTGAACGGCCGAGCCGCGGCGAAGAGCGGGCTTTGGGACAGCGACAAGCCCTATGCGCCGATGATGGCCTATGGCATCGGCGATGGCGGCGGCACGCCGTCGCGCATCTACCGCGCCGGCAACATCCAGCTCGGTCCCTTCGCCTTTCCGAACATGCTGGTGACGCTCAACAAGCCCGGCGCGCTGACCGGCGGCAGCGGCGACGAAGGAACGCTAGGCCTCGCGCTGCTCGAGCAGCTGCACCTGAGCACCGATGTTTCGACGCGCACGCTCTACGCCACGCCCAACGGGCGCCCGGCACCGAAGCAGGGCTATCCGCTGTCCGGCCTGTGGCTCGACGACGTGAAGGACCGCGTGACCGTGACCGATGTCGGCAATGGCAGCCCGGCGGCGCTTGCCGGCGTGCGCAAGGGCGACGTGCTGCTCGGCGGCGACAGGAGCGCGATGATCCGCACGATCAACGGCGGGCCGGGCAAGCAAGTGGCGCTCAAGACCGAGCGCAGCGGCGTGCAGCAGGACATCAGCTACACGCTGAAGCCCTGGTTCTAGGCCGGGACCGCCCGTAGCAGCGTGAGCCGCGCCTTGCCATGGACGCGGCTGACATCGACGGTGAAACCGGCGAGCTCGGGCGTCTCGTCCTTCGCGGTCTCGATGCTGATCCAGGTCGCGGGGCTCGCCCAGCCGAGCCGGCCGAGCTTGTCGAGCGCGACGCTGCCGGCACCGGTGCCATAGGGCGGATCCATCAGGATCAAGTCGAGCGGGGCGCGGGCGGGCCCCAGCGCCATCACCGAACCGGGACGCACTTCGGCGCCCTTGGCACCCAGCTTGGCGATATTGGCGCGCAGGGCATCGAGCGCGGCCTTGTCCTGCTCGACGAACAGACAGGAGGCGGCGCCGCGCGACAGCGCCTCGAGCCCCAGCGCGCCGGAGCCTGCGAACAGGTCGGCGACCGCCAGTTCCTCGAAGCTGCCGAGGCGGCTGGTGAGCATCGAGAACAAGGCTTCACGCGAGCGATCGGCGGTAGGGCGGGTTGCATCCCCCTTGGGCGCGACGAGCGGGCGGCCGCGCCATTCTCCGGCGATGATCCTCATTTGCGCGTCCTTGGCGGCCGGGCGGGCTTGCCGCCACCGGGCTTGCTGGGCTTGCCGCGGCCACCGGAGGGGCCGCGGTCCGGGCGGCGCGAAGGCTTTGGCCGATCGATGAAATCGCCCTCACGCGGCGACAGCGTCTCGCGATGGGCTTGTGCACGCGCGGCGCGGGCGGGCTTGTCGGGGCCTTCCTCACGCGGCTTGCGCGGGGCAAGCTTCCCAGGCGCGCGGGGGCGCTCGTCGGGGCGCTCGGCTCGGGCCGGACGCTCGCCGCGCGCGGCGAAGCCGGGCTTTCCAGGACCGCGGGGCCGTTCCTCGGAGCGCTCGGCCCTTGCCGGACGCTCGCCACGCGGGGCGAAGCCGGGCTTGCCGAGGCCACGGGGCCGTTCCTCGGAGCGCCCGTCCCTTGCCGGACGCTCGCCACGCGGGGCGAAGCCGGGCTTGCCGGGGCCACGGGGCCGCTCTTCGCGGGCAGGGCGCTCGCCACGTAGAGAGAAGGTCGCACGCGGCCGCTCTTCGGCCGCTTCGGACTTGGCCTGGGGCGTGATGCGGGCAGTGAAGGTGGGCTTCTTCGGCGCGGGCGCGGGGCGCTCGATCCGGCGGCGGCCCTCGGGCTCCCTGCCGTCCGTCGACACCGGCTTGGGCTTCGGCGCCGGCTCGACCGCGCGCGATCGAGTCGCGAACTGCAGGTTCGAGGCCGCCTTGCCGCCGCCCGACTTGGACAGGACGGTGCGGAAGGTGATCAGGTCGGCCTGGCGGATCTCGTCGACATCGCCCGGCGGCATGTCGCCCAGCCAGAACGGGCCGTAGCGGGTGCGGATCAGACGGTTCACTTCGAGGCCGAGATGCTCGAGCACGCGGCGCACTTCGCGGTTCTTGCCCTCGGTCAGGGTCATCTCGATCCAGACGTTGGCGCCGGTGCGCCGCTCGATATTGGCATTGATCGAGCCGTAGCGGATGCCCTCGATCTCGACGCCGAGCATCAGTTCCTCGAGCTGCGCCTGGGTGACGTTGCCATAGGCGCGGGCACGGTAGCTGCGCTCGACGCCGGTGGCGGGCAGTTCCAGCTCGCGCTTGAGCTCGCCATCGGTGGTGAGGAGCAGCAGCCCCTCGGTGCTGAGGTCGAGTCGGCCGACCGGCATCACGCGCGGCAGGCCCTCGGGCAGGCGATCATAGATGGTCGGGCGCCCCGCGGGGTCGCGTTCGGTGGTGAGCAGCCCGGCGGGCTTGTGATAGCGGAACAGCCGGGCAGGCGCGGCTTCGGCGACCGGCAAGCCGTCGACCGTCACCCCGCGCAGCGACGTGAGCAGCGTCGCGGGCGTGTCGAGCACGACTCCGTCGAGCGCGATTCGCCCCTCTGTGATCATGCGCTCGATATCGCGACGTGACGCGATTCCAGCACGGGCCAGCAGCTTCGCAATGCGCTGCGTTTCTTTGTTATTGGATGGAGACACGTGCGCGATATAGCGATTGTCGCGGCCGCTTCAAAAATTATTGCGCCCTCGAAAGGGATTGGCGCGTTAGCGCGGTGAATATCAGGCGGTTAGCGGGCGTGAGGCGGGATGTTGTTCGGACGAAAGAAGCGACGGATTGAGCGGCTCCTGGTGGTGGAGGACGAACCCCTGGTCGCGTTCGATACCGAGCATTTCCTGACGAGCGAAGGCTTTGCGATCGCCGCGACAGTGGACACGCTGGCCGATGCGCTGCGCGTGATCGGGGCAGATGAAGCGCTTGACCTGGTGCTGGCCGATATCAACTTGGCGGATGGCAGCGGCGTCGATGTCGCCCGTGCGGCACAGGAACGCGGCCTGCCGGTGCTGTTCGTGACGGGAAGCTTTCCGGAGGAAGCGCGCGGGCTGGCGGCAGGATGCCTGGCCAAGCCCTATCCGCAGCGCGACCTGTTGACGGCGATCGGTGCGATCGAGGCGGTGCTGGAAGGTGCCAAGGCGCCCAAGCGCTTGCCGGGCAGCTTCAGCCTGTTCCTCAGCCCGGATCTGAAGCAGGCTTAGTATTTCAGCAGGATCAGCGCCGTGGCGACGACAATCGCCCAGCTGACCGCGCCGATCCCGAATGCGATCAGGAGCCCGGTGCCGCGCGGCAGGCGCGGTTCGTCATCGAGGTTCATCAATTCGCGGGGCGGCAGTGGCAGCGGCATGGGGTACGATCCTTTTGAGGTTCACCCTAGCTAGGCCGTGGCCGGTGCCGACGAAATTGCGATGAATCCCGGTTCGGGTTCTACCGGAGCCGACTATTAACTGCGTCGTGGAAGTGGCGGATGCCCAGTTCGAGCGTGCCGAGCGTCACGCGGTCGAGCGCGCCCGAAGCAAGCCCCTGCTGGCCCAGCTCGCACGCCCGGAAATCTTCCGCAGCGAACACGCCGCCATCGAGCAGCTCCCAGCTCCGCTCCCAGTGCGCGAGCGCCTTCTCCGTCGCCGGGGCTTCCGGGATCAGCATGAAATCCTCGACCAGCACGCGGCCCTCCGACTGGGGCATCAGGACCATGAGGTTGATATAGTCGGGGCTGACCACCAGCACCGTACCGGGAAACATCTGGTAGGTGTAGGTGATCGCGCCGCGCAGCACCGTCCAGTCGCTGGACGAGAGCGCCGCAAGTCCCGCCTCGCGCCCCACCGCCGATCGCTGGTGCGGCCCGATCGCGTCGGCGCTCGACACGCCGTCCTTGAAGAAGTGGGCGATCGTGCCGGCGTGGAGGCGCTGGATGTGATAGCCCTCCAGGAACGCGTCCATGATCAGCTTCCAGTTCGCCTGTACGTCGTGCGTGCGCCTGCGGAACAGGTGCTGGCCGGCTAGGTCGAATGCCTCGAAATCGCGCGCCAGCGTGTCCGCCTCGCTGAAGTCCGCGGCCTCGGCGAAGGAGAACCAGATCAGCCCGCCGGCCTCATGGGTGGGCAGGCGCTTGAGGCGATATTCGCTTTTGTCGAGGCCAGGAAAGGTATCGGGGCGGGGCAGGCCGATCAGCTTGCCGTCCAGGCCGTAGGTCCAGGCGTGATAGGGGCAGACCAGGCGCCCGCCCTTTACGGCCTCGCAGCCTTCGATCAGCCGGGTGCCGCGATGCCGACAGACGTTCAGGAAGACATGCGCTTTGCCCTGCTTGTCGCGGGTGATCAGCAGCGGCTTGCCGAAGCCGTCATGCGGCACCGACATGTTGCGTTCGGGGAGCAGCGCGGAGGGCGCGATCACCAGCGGCACGCACGAGAAGACGCGGTCACGCTCCGCGGCGAAGCGCTCCGGGCTGGTATAGGCGGCAGCCTCCACATACGTGATCGCGCCCCGCCCAGGCGATCCGCCCCGGGCCAGGGCTCCGGCCAGCGCTAATTGCCCCTCGGTCGGCGCGTTCATGCCATTCCTCCCTCTGGCCTTCCCGGTATTTTCGGCTAGTTTCTGCGCGAAAGTCCGGGGGAGCAAGAGTGCATGGCTGACAAGGCGGTTCTGGAAGAAGGCACGCGCGGGGGCTTTGCGGCCACCATGGCGCCCTATCTCCGACCCAGGCCGCTGGCGGCGCTGCTGCTCGGCATCTCGAGCGGCTTCCCGCTGGCGCTGCTGCTCGGCACGATGACCTTCTGGCTCGCCAAGGTCGGCATCGACAAGAAGACGATCGGCTTCGCGATCGGCCTAACCACGCCCTACACGCTCAAATTCCTGTGGGCGCCGCTCGTCGACCGGATCAAGCTGCCGCTGCTCACCCAGTGGTTCGGCCAGCGCCGCGCCTGGCTGTTCCTCATCCAGGCACTGCTGTTCGTCTCGGTGTGGATGCTCGGCGCCAGCCATCCCGAAACGCATCTCGGCCTGTTCGCCTTCTGGGCGATCGTCACTGCCTTCCTGGGCGCGACGCAGGATATCGTGATCGACGCCTACCGGATCGAGATCCTGCCCGAGGACGAGCTGGCGCACGGCACCGCCAACAACCAGTTCGGCTATCGCTTCGGCGCCTTCGCCGCCGGCGTCGGCACGATCGCACTGGCTTCGCCGGAGGGATTCAACCTGGGCTGGGCGATGGCCTATGGCCTTACCGCGCTCTGCATCATCCCCGGCATCATCGCCGCCTTCTGGGCCGGTCCCGGCCTGCACGACCGCGTGCTCGCCAAGGAAGGGCGCCAGGCCGCCGGCGCCTGGCTGATGACCACCGTGGTCGGTCCGTTCCTGGAGTTCCTGCGCCGCCGCGGCGCGATCCTGATCCTGCTGTTCGTGCTGGTCTACAAGCTGGGCGACGCGATGGGGCAGGCGATGCTCAACCCGATGATCGTCGAGCTGGGCTTCAGCGACACCGAATTCATCGCGATCAACAAGCTGATCGGCTTCTGGGGCCTGATCGTCGGCACCGCGCTCTCCGCGCCATTGCTCGCCTGGCTGGGCATGGGGCGTGCGCTGTTCGTCACCGGCATGCTGATGATGCTGAGCAACCTGACCTTCGCGATCCTGGCGACGCAGGGCCATTCGCCACTGTGGCTGACGATCGCGGTGGCGACCGAGCAGGTCACCTCGGGCCTGGGGCTCACCGTGTTCGTCACCTATCTCTCGGGCCTGTCGAGCCTGGCCTATACCGCGACCCAGTTCGCGCTGCTCTCCTCGCTGGCCGGCGTGGGACGCACCTGGCTCGCCACGCCCGCCGGCATCCTCGCCGAGAATCTCGGCTGGCCGGGCTTCTGGGTGATGACCACGGTGGTGGCGCTGCCCGGCATGATCCTGCTCTGGATCCTGTGGAAGAAGGGTTTCGTCGTCGAAAGCGTGCGAAGGGCGCGGGAGGGCGCCGGGGAAGACCCGGCCTGATGCCCTATCTCCTGATCATCGGCCTGCAAGTGGTGTGCATCATCCACCTGATGCGGCGGGGCGGAAACCCGATATGGGTGACTGCGTTAATCTTCCTGCCCGTGGTCAGCGCACTCGCCTATTTCTTCGTCGAGATACTGCCCGGCATGGGCCAGAACCGGCATGTCCGCACCGTGCGGGCCAAGGCAGTGGCGGCGATCGATCCCGAGCGGGAGCTGCGCGCGGCCCGCGATGCGCTCGACCTGGCCGATACCGCCGCGAGCCGGCTGCGTGTCGCCGATGCGCTGGCCGGGCTGGGCCGACACGCCGAGGCGATCCCGTTCTACCGCGAATCGATCCGGATGACCGCTGGCGATCCCGACGTCCGCACCCAGGGCAAGCTCGCCGCCGCGCTCTACGAGACCGGGCAGGGCAGCGAGGCGCTGGCACTACTCGATGCGCTCCCCGCGCCGCTCGGCCAGAGCGAGAAGGACCGCCAGCAGTTGCTGCGCGCCAAGCTGGTCGAGCATCTCGGCCGCACGGACGAGGCGCTGGCGCTCTACGGCGATGTCGTCACGCGCATGCCCGGCGAGGAGGCGCGCTGCCGCTATGCCGCGCTGCTGATCGCGCAGGGCTGGGACCGCAAGGCACTGCTGGTGCTCGAAGAGGTGGAGAGCCGGATGAAGCGGATGGACCGGCAGCAGCGCGCGGCGGAGGCGGACATGTATCGCTGGGCCGGCGAGGCGCTGGCGGCGCTCCGGGCAAAGGGCGTGGCCGCATGAAGCGCTGGCTGATCGCGCTGGTGCTGATCGTGCTGCTCGCCGGCGGCGGCTGGGCCTGGGGTTCGCCCTATTACACGCTATGGCAGATGAAGCGGGCGGCGGAGGCGCGCGATACCGACGCACTGGCCCGCCATATCGATTTCGGCTCGGTGCGCGCAGGCGTGAAGAAGCAGGTTTCGGATCAGTTGCGTGGCACGGGCGGTGGCTTTCTGGGGCAAGGCGGCAACATATTGAGTGCATTGGTCCGCGCCGGTGTCGCCGACAGCGCGATCGATGCCGCCATCTCCCCCGAGGGCATGCGCTTCATCTTCGCCGCGGCGCCGCTTGCCGAGACCGAGCGCCCTGCCACGATCAAGCTCAAGGCGAACGAGATGCGCTATAGCCGCACTGCGTTCGACCGCTTCCACCTGACGCGCGGCGACGGGGCGGCGCTGGAGTTTCGCCTCCAGGGCGCAAGCTGGAAGCTGGTCGACGTCACGCTGCCGCCCGACGCGCTTCACTGATCGAGCGCCAGCCCCATATCAGCGAAGCTGTTGGCGAGCGCATGGGCAGTGATCAGCACGCCTGTCGCGTCGCGCACGCCGAGCATGTCTGCTAACAGCACCGCCGAGGTCTGGGGCTGGATGCGCACCCGGCTCAGCACCTGGAGCAGGGCCGCTTCCGCCCCGGTCATCCGCGCGCAGCACCAGGGCGCGATCTGGATCGGCGCGGCAGAAAGCGCCGACATCTCCTGCATCAGCGCGCGCAGCAGTACTAGCGGGCGCTGGAAGCCCTTGCCGAATGCCGTGACGAAGGCGTGCGCGGTGCACGCGTCATGGATGCCGTGCGCACCCATCTGGCGGATGCCGAAGATCAGCAGGCGCGCGCCGGGATCCTCCGGCTGAAGTTCGGGCAGGGCAGTAAGCGTGGCACTGACGGTCATGGGGACTCCGATCGCTGTGACCGGAAATCTTGCGCAGGTGCAATTAATAGTCAATCGCAATAACGAGCAGTTTGGGAAGCGGTTCGTCGCAGGGCAGGCACAGCTCCTCGGCCACGAAACTATCCGTCATCCCGGCGAAAGCCGGGACCCAGAGTCACAAGCGATACGGTATAGAGACCTTGGGCCCCGGCTTTCGCCGGGGTGACGGCCAAAGATCAGCTCGGCAGCTCGCCGTTCGCCTCGAGCACGGTGCCGGCAAGATATAGCGACCCCAGCACCAGCACGACCGGCGCGCCGCCCTCTCGGGCGATAGCAGTCAGCGCACGCGGCACATCCGGCGCGACAGATGCATGCGGGATGCCGAGCATCTGTGCCACTTCGGCGAGCTGCGACGGCGCGTAATGCTCGTGCCCAGGCACCGGCACCGCGTGCAGCCCAGAGGCGAGCTTCGCGAACGGCGCGAGCAGGCCCTGCGCATCCTTGTTGGCCAGCATGCCGAGGACGAGCCTGACCGGGCGCCCCTGCGCAACCTGTGCCAGCGTGGCGCTCACTGCAGCGGCGGCGGCTTCGTTATGCCCGCCATCGAGCCACAGCTCGCTGCCGGCGGGCAGCAGGTGGAGTAGCGGCCCGTCGCCGAGCTTCTGCATGCGCGCGGGCCAGCGGGCATTGCCCGCCGCAGCAGCGAGCGCCTCGTCGGGCATCGCGAGCGCGTGCTGATGCCGCAGCATCGCGATGGCGAGCGCGAGGTTTGAAGGCTGATGCGGCCCGGCAAGGACGGGGAGGGGCGTCTCCACCTCGCCCCGGGCATCGCGGTAGTGGAGGCGGTCGCCGCGCATCGTAAAGTCCCAGGCCATGCCTTGCGCGAACACCGGCGCGCCGGCGCGGGCGACGATCTCGGCGATGTGCGGCGCATAGCGCATCGTCACCAACGGCACGCCGGGCTTGGCGATGCCGGCCTTTTCGGCGGCGATCTGCTCGAGCGTGTCGCCTAGGAAGAACTGGTGGTCGATGCCGAGCTGGGCGATTCCGGTCACCGCCGGCGCTGCCACGACATTGGTCGCGTCGAGCCGCCCGCCCAGGCCGACCTCCAGGATCAGCGCATCCGCCGGCACGCGCGCAAAGGCGAGCATCGCCGCAGCGGTGGTCACTTCGAAAAAGCTCGCCCCGATATCGCCGCCGGCATCGAGCACTTCCTCGAGCAGCGGCGCCAGGATCGCGTCCTGGATCAGCTCGCCCGACAGGCGGATGCGCTCGTTGAAGCGAACGAGGTGGGGGCTCGAATAGACATGGGTGCGCATGTCGGCGGCTTCGATCGCGGCACGCAGGAACGCGCAGGTCGAACCCTTGCCGTTGGTGCCGGCGACATGGAGTACCGGCGGCAGCGCGAGCTGCGGATCGCCTACCCGGTGGAGCAGCTGGGTGATCCGCTCGAGCCCGAGGATGTCGGCACCCGGCGAGAGCGCGGTCAGCCGGTCCAGCTGGCGCTGGACGTGGGGATCGGAGGAAGTTGCGTGATCGGCCATGTTCTTGCTCTAGCCCCTCCCCTTTAGGGGAGGGGTTGGGGTGGGGGCTATCCGCGAACGAGAAAGTCTCGGTGAGACACATGCCCCACCTCAAACCCCTCCGCCAAGGGGGAGGGGTTTGCGCAGGCTTTACGCCGCCTTCTTCCCCTCGCAGAGCAACCCGATCAGCTGGCCCAGCGTCTCGCGCAGTTCCTTGCGGTGGGTGACCATGTCGACCAGGCCGTGCTGGAGATAATATTCCGAGGTCTGGAAATCGTCAGGCAGCTTTTCGCGGATCGTGTTCTCGATCACGCGGCGGCCGGTAAAGGCCAGGGTGGCGCGCGGCTCGGCGATCTGGACATCGCCCAGCATCGCATAGGCGGCCATCACACCGCCCGAAGTCGGGTCGGTCAGCACGACAATATAGGGCAGGCCTGCATCGTGGAGCATCTCGATCGCCACCGTGGTGCGCGGCATCTGCATCAGGCTCAGAATGCCCTCCTGCATGCGCGCGCCGCCCGAGGCGGTGAACACCACATAAGGTGCGCGCGCGGCAATCGCGGCCTCGACGCCGGCGATGAACGCCTCGCCCACCGCCTGGCCCATCGATCCGCCCATGAAGGCGAAGTCCTGCACGCCGATCACTGCCTTGCGGCCCAGGATCGTCCCGCTCGCGTTGAGGAATGCATCGGGCTCGCCGGTGGCGGCGCGCGCGGCCTTCAGTCGGACCGGATACGGTTTCTGGTCGCGGAACTTGAGCGGATCCTCCGCCACCTTGGGGCTGGCGAGCAGCGTGAAGCTGCCTTCGTCGAACAGGTACTGGAAGCGCTTGGCCGGCCCGATCCGCTCATGATGGTCGCAGTGGGGGCAGACATATTGGTTCGCCTCCAGCTCGGCGACGAACACCATCTGCCCGCATCCCTTGCACTTGTGCCAGAGATTGTCGGGGGTCTCCTTCTTGGGGGTGAAGGAGAGGACGTTGCGGACGCGATCGATCCAGCTCATGCGACTTCCTTGCGGGCGGCTTTGATCGCCGCGGATAGGGAATGGATATAGGCGCGGACGTGTTCCGGCGCATCGGTTCCATGCTTGCCGGCCAGCTCGACGATCGCCGAGCCGACGACGACGCCGTCGGCGACGCGCGCGATCGCCTCGGCCTGTTCGGGGGTGCGGACGCCGAAACCGACCACGACGGGCAGGTCGGTCGCGGCCTTGAGGCGGGCGACGGCATCCTCGATCGAGCCCTGGGCGGCCTGTTGCAGCCCGGTGATGCCGGCGACCGAGACATAATAGAGGAAGCCCGAGGCGCCCTCCAGAACCGCCGGCAGGCGCGCGGCATCGGTGGTCGGGGTGGCGAGGCGGATGACGTCGATGCCGTTCGCGGTGAAGGGCGCGACTTCGCCGGCTTCCTCGGGCGGGATATCGACGATGATCACGCCGTCCGCGCCTGCCTCGGCCGCCCTGGCGGCGAAGGCCGCGGGCGTCGGGCGGGTCATCGTGTTGGCATAGCCCATCAGCACCAGCGGGACGTCGGGATGACGATCGCGAAAGCCCTTGGCGATGGCGAGCACATCGGCGGTGCGCGTGCCCTTGCCGAGCGCACGCAGGTTCGCCGCCTGGATCGCGGGGCCATCGGCCATCGGATCGGTGAAGGGCATGCCGAGCTCGATCACATCGGCGCCGCCCGCGACGAGCGCGTCGAGGTTCGCTGCAGTGTCGCCGTCGCCGGCGGTGATGAAAGTGACCAAAGCGGCGCGGTCGGCCGGGAAGGCGTTGGCAAGGCGGCTCACAGCTCGAACCCCAGCGCGTCGGCCACGGTGAAGATGTCCTTGTCGCCTCGGCCGGAGACATTGACCACGATGATCTGGTCGTCGCGCATTTCCCGGGCCTTGCTCTCCAAGGCCGCCAGCGCATGCGAGCTTTCCAGCGCCGGGATGATCCCCTCTAGCTTGCAGCAGAGCTGGAACGCGTCAAGCGCCTGGCGGTCGGTCACGGGGACATATTCCACCCGGCCGCTTTCGTGCAGCCAGCTATGCTCGGGGCCGATGCCCGGATAGTCGAGGCCCGCCGAGATCGAGTGCGCCTCGGTGATCTGGCCGTCCTCATCCTGGAGGAGGTAGGTGCGGTTGCCGTGGAGGATGCCCGGCGCGCCGCCGGTGAGCGACGCTGCATGCTGGCCGGTCTCGATGCCATGGCCCGCCGCTTCGACGCCGATCATCGCCACATCCGGATCGTCGAGGAACGGATGGAACAGCCCGATCGCATTCGACCCGCCGCCCACCGCCGCGATCAGCAGGTCGGGCAGGCGGCCTTCAGCCTTCTGGATCTGCGCGCGCGTCTCGGTGCCGATCACGCTCTGGAAGTCGCGGACCAGCTCCGGATAGGGATGCGGACCCGCCGCGGTGCCGATGATGTAGAAAGTGTCGTGGACGTTCGCGACCCAGTCGCGCAGCGCCTCGTTCATCGCATCCTTGAGCGTCTCGGCGCCGCTGGTGACCGGAGTCACCTCCGCACCGAGCAGCTTCATCCGGAAGACGTTGGGCTTCTGCCGCTCGACATCCTTGGCGCCCATGAAGATCGTGCAGGGCAGGCCGAAGCGCGCCGCGACCGTCGCGGTGGCGACGCCGTGCTGCCCGGCACCGGTCTCGGCGATGATCCGCGTCTTGCCCATCCGGATCGCGAGC
Organism: Sphingomonas sp. GW821-FHT12D09; assembly: GCF_058807215.1. Taxonomy (NCBI): domain Bacteria; kingdom Pseudomonadati; phylum Pseudomonadota; class Alphaproteobacteria; order Sphingomonadales; family Sphingomonadaceae; genus Sphingomonas; species Sphingomonas sp. GW821-FHT12D09. The sequence continues at coordinate 426,175 of NZ_JBXAQL010000001.1, forward strand.
AGGATCTGGCCGATGCAGTTGTTGATCTTGTGCGCGCCGGTGTGGTTGAGCTCTTCGCGCTTGAAATAGATCTTCGCGCCCATGCCCTTGGGCACGCCTTCGCGGTAATGCTCGGTCAGCCGCTCGGCGAAATAGAGCGGGCTCGGGCGGCCGACATAATGCTCCATCAGGTCGTCGAACTGCGCCTGGAAGGCGGGATCCGCCTTGGCCGCGCGATATTCGCGCTCGAGATCGAGGATCAGCGGCATCAGCGTCTCGGCGACGAAGCGGCCGCCGAACTGGCCGAAATGCCCGTGCTCGTCGGGGAGGTTGCGCAGAGAATTAGGCAGGGTGGCAGTGTCGGTCATTGCGTCTCTCACAGGTTCGGTTGGCGTGCTGGCTCAAGCGGCTAGCGATCAACGCCATCGAAATCCGATGCGGACAGGGGCGAACGGCCTCAACATTGCGCCACCGCTTGGAGGAATGCGGCGATCTTGGCAACATCCTTGACGCCCGGCGCGCTCTCCACGCCCGACGAGACATCGACCAGTTGCGCGCCTGTCACGCGCACCGCCTCACGCACATTGCCGGCATCCAGCCCGCCGGACAGCGCCCAAGGGAGCGGCTGGGGAATATTCTCGAGCAGCTTCCAGTCGAAGCGCAGGCCCATGCCGCCGGGCAGCGCGGCGCTGTCAGGAGTCTTGGCGTCATAGAGGATGCGGTCGGCCGCACCGCGATAGGCGGGCGCCTGGCTGACATCCGCCCGCGTCTTCACCGCCACCGCCGCCCAGACCGGCACGCGCATGCGGATCGCAGCGGCGCGGTCGGGCGCGGTCTTGTGGAGCTGCACCGCCTGGATGCCGGTGGCCAGCGCGGCGGTGAGCAAGGCCTCGTCGGGATCGACGAACACCCCGACCGTGCCAACATGTGCCGGCACCCGCTGGATCAGCGCGCGCGCCTGGTCGAAATCCAGGTTGCGCGTGGAGGGCGGGAAGAACACGAAGCCGACATGGCTCGCCCCGCCGGCGATCGCCGCATCGAGCGTCTCAGGGGTGGACAGGCCGCAGATCTTGGCAGTGACGGGCATCACAGGTCCTTGACCAGCACGTCCATGAACAGGGGCGGGTCGAGCAGCACGGGAAAGTCACGCTTCTCGCCCGACACCGCATAGCCGCGGCGCTCGTAAAAGGCGATCAGCTCGGCACGGCGGTCGATCACCGTCATCTCCATCTGCGACGCGCCAAACACGTCCCGCGCGCAATCTTCGGCGGCAGTAACCATCTGCTTGCCGAGCCCTGCCGACTGCAGCGTCGGATCGACGCAGAGCAGGCCGAGATAGGCAAGGCCGTCCCCCCGGTACGTGACTTGCACGCAGCCGAGCAAGCCGTTGCCGGTATCCGCGATCAGCAGGCGCTGGTTGGGATCGTCGATGATAGCGGTAAGTGTAGCGATATCGGTGCGCGGACTGTCGATGATCAGGTCCGCCTCATGCGTCCAGCCCGCCCGGGCGGTCTCGCCGCGATAGGCGCGTTCGATCACGGGGTGGATTGCGGGCAGGTCGCCGCTGGTGGCGGCGCGGATCGTTACACTGTCAGGCATGGGCCCGCTCTGTCGGATGCTACGGCGCCTTTGGCAAGTATCCGCTATCCATCAAAACTGTCCCCCGGCCGCCACCCGGAACAAGAAGCGGGGACAAGAAGGGTGTCAGTCCGCGCCCCGCGCATCAAAGGCAACCCGCGAGCTCTCGATCCGCTCGAGGTTGCGCGCGGCCCACACCCAGACGCCACAGAACGCCTCGGCCAGGCTGCCACCCAGATCGGTGAGGCGATATTCGACGCGCGGCGGGATCACCGGATGGACGGTGCGGATCAGCAGCCCGTCGCGCTCCATCTGGCGCACGGTCTGGGTGAGCATCTTCTGGCTGATCCCGCCGCACTCCGCCCGCAGCTTCGAGAAGCGCAACTCTTCATGCTCGGTGAGCGCCTCCAGCACGATCATCGTCCATTTATCGGCGACGCGGCCGATGATCTCAGTGACGAGCGCTTCCACCCGCGGGTCGAGATCGGGATAATCGTGATCAGCCATGGTTTCCAAAAGGTATGTATGAATATTTTGGGTGCCTACTCCCCAAAAGGTACCACGGTACGATATCCAGCGTCCAGCCACACGAAGGGACCTCGAACATGGACATGACCGGCAACACCATCCTGATCACCGGCGGCGGATCGGGCATCGGCCGCGCGCTCGCCGAAGCGCTGCATGCAAGCGGCAACAAGGTGATCGTCTCGGGCCGCCGCGCCAGCGCGCTGGAAGAAGTCGCCGCGGCGAACCCCGGTATCGCCACCGCGACCCTGGACGTCGCAGATCCCGCCGATATCGCCCGCTTCGCACGCGAGATCCTGGCGACCCATCCGAACCTCAACGCAGTGATCCACAATGCCGGGATCATGCAGCCCGAGGCGCTGACCGCACCGGGATCGGACCTGGACGTTGCCGAGGCGACGATCGCCACCAACCTGCTCGGGCCGCTCCGCCTCAATGCGGCGCTACTGCCGCATCTGCTGACCCGGCCCGAGGCGGTGATCGCCACCGTCTCATCGGGCCTGGCCTTCGTCCCGCTCACCGCCACGCCGACCTATTCGGCGACCAAGGCGGCGATCCACAGCTGGAGCCAGTCGCTGCGCCACCAGCTCAAGGGCACGAGCATCGAAGTGATCGAGATCGCCCCGCCGGCGGTGGCGACCGACCTGATGCCCGGCCATGCCGAGAACCCCAATTCGATGCCCCTGGCCGACTATATCGCGGAGACCATGACGCAGCTCGAGGCGGGCGCAGCCGAGAACCTGACCGAGCGGGTCAAGTTCCTCCGCTTCGCCGAGGCGCGGGGCGACTATGCCAAGGTGTTCGCCGCCCTGAACGGATAAACCCAACCCGTCATCCCCGCGCAGGCGGGGATCCAGGGTTTCTCTGCCGTCCCGCTTGTGACTCTGGATCACCGCCTTCGCGGGGATGACGAGATGGAGGACGAAGTTCCCTACTGATTGCCGGCGACCCAGTTGTTGGCGGGCAGGAAGACGTCGCTCAGGCCGTAATTGCCCTTGCAGTAGCGCTTGCAGCCCGCCGATGCGGTGGTGTCGATCCGAGTGACGTGACCGGTACCGTCGCGGGTCAGGGCGAAGTCGATCCTGCACGCGCCGGCGCTCCAGCTGGCCTTGGCGGGCGAGGCGAGGGTGGCGATCGCGCCGGCTTCGCCGTCATTCGCCGGCAGCTTGCAGAGGTTCTTCTCCTCCAGGTCGCGGGTCAGCCCCAAGTCGAACTGCTTCGCGTCGAGGTGTGTGATGGAAAGCTGGGCGACGTCGGCGGTCTTGTAGCTCGCCTCATATGTCTCCTCGCCAAAGCCGCGCAGCGAGTTGCGCTGGGCGGTGTAGCCGGCCTCGACCGAAGCGGGATCGCACTGTTTCGCGCACCGGGTGCGCAGGACCTGCTGCCAGTTGCGCTGCTGGCCGCGAAAGCCCTGCTTGTCGAACAGGATCGCAAGCTTGGCCTTGTAGAGCGCCGCCACCTCGCCATCGAGCGCGCGCAGCTTCGGATACGCGCAGATCGTCTTCTCGAGCGGATGGCTGGCCTTGGCGCAGTCGAAGCTGGCGGATTGCGGAGGCAGCGTTGCGGCGTGAAGGCCGAACAAGGCGAGGAAAAGGGCGAAGAGTCCGAAGCCTGCCAATCGCAACATTGCTGCCTCCTGCTATAAGGTTGCCTCTATCTCGCGCGCCGCCAGGTCGGGATCGCTCGCCTGCGTGATCGGGCGGCCGACCACCAGGATCGAGGCGCCGGCGTCGAGCGCGGCACGCGGCGTCACCACGCGCTTCTGGTCGCCCGCCGAGCCGTTGGCCGGGCGCACGCCGGGCACGACGAAGAAGCCGTCATGCCAGAGCTTCTTCGCCGCGGCGACTTCGCTGCCCGAGCAGACGATGCCGTCGACGCCCGCCGCCTTGGCGAGTTCGGTCAGGCGCATCACCTGCTCGTGCGGATCGGGCTTGAGGCCGATCGAGACCAGGTCGCTGTCGTCCAGGCTGGTGAGCATCGTCACCGCGACTACCTTCGTACCGGTCGGTGCCGCGGCCTTGGCATCCTCCAGCATCGCGCGGCCGCCGGCGGCGTGCACGGTCAGGATCGCCGGCTCCAAGGGGCGCAACGCCTGGATCGCCTTGGCGACGGTGTTGGGGATGTCGTGGAATTTTAGGTCGAGGAAGATCGGCAGGCCGATATCGTGCATCTCGTGCACGCCGTGGCGGCCATTCGCCATGAAGAATTCGAGGCCGAGCTTGATGCCGCCGACATGCGCCTTCACGCGCGTGGCGATGGCCTTGGCGCGTTCCAGGTCGGGCGTGTCGATCGCGACGTAGATCGGGCTCATTGCACGTCGCCCAGCGGCAGCGCGGCCTGGGGCGTTGCGGGAACCGCTTCGGCGGTCACCACCACCGGCTCGGGCATGGTGTTGATCGCGCGGAGATCGGCGAGCGCGCGTTCTAGCCCGGTGATCCGCTGGCGCATCCGCCAGCGCAGCGCGTGATAGGCGAGCAGGGCCGGGAGCAGCCCGGCGAGGAAGACGAGGATCAGAAGCAGCGGCAGGCTGAAATCGGCGATCAGACCGCTCCACAGGTGCACATTCACGCGCTCGTCGCCATTGTAGATCACGAAGCCCGCGACAAGGCCGCCCAGCAACAGCCAGAACAGCACCTTCAGAAACCGCATCCGTCTCCCTTCCCGATTGAGGTCGGGCGGACTTTAGGGCGGGGAGGCGGTTTTGGCCAGAGCGGGGCGGCATCCCGGTCAGGCGGTTACCACAGCGGTATCCGCCGTGACCGCGCCGGCGCCATTGTCGGTGCTGTTCCAGGTCGAGGTCACGGTCCTGACCAGGGTGTTGCTCGTCGTGCAGGCGGGCAATCTCGCGGTTGGATCGTCCACCGTGGAGCCGAGGATGCCCGCACATTGGGCGGGGTTCGCCAGCCCGGCAATGAACGCGTCGCGGGCCACGGCGCCACAGGCATAATAGGTCGCACTGCCGCTGATCCGGTAGCTGCCCTTGGTGGTGTCCAGATGGGGGGCGATCGTGGCGTCCACGAAGGAGCAGATGGTGAATTCGTCGTCGCCATCATGGCCGATGACGCCGGCCGCGACGGACCAGACCTCCCAATAGGTCGTCTCGCCGGCATGCGCTGCAGAGCCCGGATTGAGTTCGACATAGGTATTGATCGCCGTCGCCGCCATGTTGCCCGCGGCATTGGTGCGCTCGACCTGGAAGGTGCGGGTGATCGCCTGGAGGATGAAGCCGTCATCCTCGACCCCACCCGGGATATGCAGCGTGAAGCGCGCCACGTAGCGCATGCCGCCGACCGGGCCTCTGGTCTGCGTGAAATACCCGTTCGTGCCGAGGCGCGGCTCCTGCGCGCGCCGAGCGCGAACGAAGCGGCGCGGCGCCGGAGCCAGGGCGGGTCCGGCGGCGGGAACCGCGACGGCAGTCATGGCCCCGGCGCGGCGCTTCATGCGCTGCACCACGACCGGCGCCGCCCGCGCGCCCGCGGGATGGCCGATCGCGCGCTGGATCGCCCCGGCGTGGCGGATTGCCTGCCAGCCCATCCGCTCCGCCTCGGCCTCGAGCATCCGGTCCTGCACGACTGTCACGCCCTGCGCCGCGCCGCGCACGCGCCCCTGGCGCTGCTGGATGACATGGGCGAGCTCATGCCCGATCAGCTGCTGCCCGCGCACGGTGTCGGGCTGGAACTGGCCATTGGCGAAATAGATGTCGTTGCCCGTGGTGAACGCCAGCGCGCCGATCCTTGCCGGCTGGGGCCCCACATGCACCCGCACGGCAGAGAAATCGGCGCCGAACGCGGCCTCCATCTTCGCCAGGATCGTCCTCGGCAACGGATTGCCGCCACCGCGCTCCAGACGGATCTCGCCAGGGTCGAGCGTGATGTTGGCATGCGGGCGAAAGGGCTGGATGGGCGCGGCCTGCGTCGCCGCCGGGCCTCGGTCGCCGAGGAGCGGTGGAGGGCCCGGCCGAACGGGGGCGCCCTGCCGCGATGCCCCGCCTGGCGCGCGCATCTCCGGTCGCCGTGGGGCGGCGCCGCGCTGGCGCATGCCACCACCAATGAAGAACCCCTGGATGACGCGTCCCGGCATGTGTGACCTCGGCGGACGATCGGTGCGATACGAAGGAACAGAATACGATATCGGCCGAGAAAACCAAAGAATAGATCGGACCTTCAGCCGATCTCCGCGCGAAGCTCCGCGAACAGGCCGGGAATCTTGGTCAGCCGCTTCTCTTCCTCGTCGAGGATCGCATGGAATGCCCGCCGCTTGATCGCCGCCACCCGCTCCTCGGGCAGGCGCGCTTCCACGAGCAGGGTCGAAAGGACGATGTCGATCAGCCGGTCTGCGCCGTGGAGGCGACCCCAGAGATAGTCGTTCTCGCGGTACGCGCGGCTGAAGAAGGCGCCGAAGCTGTTGAACTGGATGCCCTTCAGCGTCGCCTCGGCCCCGCCTGTGCGGATCGCGGTGGCGTCGTCGGGGGCGATGCGGTCGACGCGGATCGGGTCGAACTCGTCCACGCCCTCGCCCTGGAGCAGCGGCAGCGTCGCGATGTCGAAAAAGGGAAAGCCGAGATGCGCGAGCAGCAGCGGTCGCCGCAGCTCCTTCGATAGCGTGCTCAGCCCGGCCGCGAGCCGCGCATCGGTCTCCGCATCGAGCTGCTTGAGCTGCATCCGGTCCGCCAGCCGGTCGAGGATCGGGCCGGCATCGTCGGTCATCATGCGGATCTCGTCGCGCAGGTCCGCATAGGTGCCGGCGCGCTTGAGTTCCAGATAGGTGGCGAGCGAATCATAGATCGCCTCGCGCATCGGCTTCAACGCGCCATGACTGCTCGGCAAGTCGATCTCGGTCAGGCGGCGGGCAAGCAGGCGCAGCCGCCGGATGCGGAAGCCAAGGTCGTGGGTGCGCAGGAACTCCAGCGTCTCGGGCGAGGCGCCGTTGGACAGCGTCGCCCCGAACTTGTCCGCGCCCCGCGACTGGACCGCCATCGCCAGCGCCTCGCGAATCTCGTGCAGCCGCTCGGGGCCGTGGCGCTCTCCGACCGTGTAGAGCAGCCGCGCAGTGCGATCGATCGCACCCTCGACCTTGAGCAGGCCATAGGCTGTGTGCCCATACCCGGCCTTGGCGGCGGCGGCGACTTGCGCGCGCTTGCGCCAGGCGGCGAGGCGCTTGGGGTTCGGATAGTCAAGCCAGAGCGTGTAGCCGAACAGCGCCTCGACCTGCGTCTCCACTTCGGCGCGGATCTCGGTGACGATCGCCAGCATGCGCTCGATCCGGTGCGAGCGCCGGGCGATTTCATCCAGGTTATCGCGGATCGGCTGCTCGCGCGGCAGCTCGGACAGCGCGCCGATGATCGTCGCGAAGAAGCCGGGCTTGTCGTCGCTCGCGCCGTAGAAATCGAAGCGGAAATTGGGGAAGGGGTCGACGAAGACGAAGCGCCGGTCGACCTGGCGGCGGGCAGGGCGCTCCTTCAGCGCCTCCATCGCCGGGCGGAAGGGCGCGTTGGCGAGCACCGATCCGTCGATCAGGATCGCCTTCTCCGCCTTGTTGTCCTCCCATTGGCGCGGCAGCACGCGCTCGAGGAACTGGTCGCGCTCGGGCCAATCCTGTTTCCGCTCGGTGAGCAGCTCGTCCATCTCCTCCACCGTCATCGGCGGAAAGGCGCCGGGGAAGCTGGAAGTCGCACGCGCCGCGAAGGTCAGGCTCGCCGCATCGGCGAAATCCTCGCCGGGAATGCCGTGATCGGTGAAGGAGAAGACGAGGCGATGCTCGTTCTCCATCACCTGCGCCGGCGAATTGAGCCGCAACGCCTCGGGATGGCCGCGGAAATCGGTGACGGTGACGAACAGGTCGAGCGGCTGGCCGTCCGGCAGCAGGCGCTTCTCCTTCGGCCCCTTGGCCATGGCGGCAAAGGCATCGAGGATGGTGTTGGCCAGGTTCTTGCCCCCGAAGGGCGGCTCGAACCAGCGCGAGCGGACGAAATGCTCGAGCTTGGTGCGCACTTCCTCGCGCGCGCCGGCTTCCACCGTTTCGTCCACCGTCTTGGAGCGATTGGCGACCAGCCAGGCGATCGGCACGGCCCAGAGCTTGGCGAAGCGGTGCGAGGCGCGCTGGCGCGGGGCGAGCAGCGCCTCCACGTCCGCATTGTCCATCCACAGGTCGGTCAGCGGATCGAGCGACTGGCCGGTGGCGATCGCCTGGGCGAGGAACACCGTGTTGATCCCGCCCGCGCTGGCGCCGGCGAGGATGTCGACCAGCACGCGCAGATTGACGCCCGAAGTCTCGCGGATCTCCTCGATCAGCTCGCGATAGACATCGGGGCTGGCATCGGCACCGTCGCGCTCGGCGCAGCTCGCCCGGGCGAGGCGCCAGATCTCCTTGGTGATGCCGTGCATGTAGACAGCCAGGCTGATGCCGCCATAGCAGACGAGCGCCAGCCGCAGTTCCTTGTCACGAGTTTCGGGCATCAGGCCTTCTGAAGAGTCGCCCAGATGGGCAGGTGATCCGAGGCGGTACGCGCCTGCAGGCTGTCGTGCACCCCGGCACCCGTTATGGTCAACTCGTGGCTTGCCATGATCCGGTCGAGCTTCGCCATCGGGTGGCGGGCGTGGAAGCTCTTGCCGGTCGCCGCAAAGGCGAAATGGTGGGAGAAGTCGCGCAGACACCCGGAATGGGCGCTCCATTCGTTGAGGTCGCCCATCAGGATCGTCGGATACTGGTTCGTGCTGGCCTGCAGGTGCGTGATGATCGCATGCGCCTGGCGCCGCCGCCACAGGCCCGAGAGATCCAGATGCATGCCGACGACGCGCACCACCGTGCCGCTCGCCAGCCGGACATCGGCCATCACCGCGCCGCGCGGCTCCAGCGCGGGCAGGTGAATCGCCTCGCAATCGAGGATCGTCGCGCCCTTGCGCACCAGCAGGGCATTGCCGTGCCAGCCCATCGAGCGCGCCTTGGTGCCGAACGGGATCGCCTTGTAGTCGCTATGCTCGGCGAGCAAGTGGCCGGTAAGCACCGCCGAACGCTCGCCGAAGCGGCGATCGGCTTCCTGCAGCGCGACGACGTCGGCGCCGATCTCGCAGAGCACCTTCAACGTGCGCTCGGGCATGCGCCTGCGATCGGTTCCGATCGACTTGCGCATATTGTAGCTGGCGACCTTGATCATCGGTGCTCCTTATCAAGGGAGCAGGGGAGCATGTGCAAGGGCCTCAGCTCGGTTGCGCCTCGGCGCGCGTCTGGCTGGAAGCCTCTTGCGCTGCCGCCACCAGGCGCCGGCCGGTTTCTTCCGCAGCTTGTGGCGTCATCGCGATGGCGACGCCATCGGGTCCGTCGAGCAGCACCACACCCTGTTCGGCGGTGGCGACACCCGGCAATTCTTCCGGTTCGGCGTGGGAGATCTTTTGTCCCATCTTATATTCTCCATTCGCCAGCCTCGGGCAGTGAGACGGGAATGGGGACCCAACAAAGATGAACGGGAAAATATCCCCAAAAACCTTGGGCTTTCAGCGGCCGCCCGCTTCGAGCAGGCGACGCGGAGCGGCCAGCTCCCAGCTGCGCGCGATGCGGTCGCCGACGAAATCCCAGTCGATTTCGGGCCCGCCCAGCGCGATGCCGACCCAGCCCACACCGAAATAGGCGACCTTGGAATAGGTCTCCGGCGCGATCTCGATCAGGTTCGGGCCTTCCTCGTCGTCCGCGGTCTTCACCGCGACAATGGTGCGGCCATCACCATGGTGATCGTGACGGAACTGGGCGAACTGCTTGCCGGCAACGAAGAAGGTCGCCTGGCCGTGGCTGGGGCGCTCCTCGGCTTCGGGAAGCTCCAGCGCGATGGCCCGGACCTGGGCGAGGGCAGGGCCTGGATCCGGGCTCAGCTGTGCAGATTCTTGGGACATAGGAACTCGGCAACTACCCTTGGGTAGAGCCGATGTTCCTCCTTCAGCACCCGCTGCGCAAGGCTTTCCGCCGTATCGCCGGGCAGGATCGCGACTTCGGCCTGGCCGAGCACTTCTCCGGCATCCAGCTCCTCGGTGACGATGTGCACCGAAACGCCGCCGTGCGTGTCGCCCGCGTCGATGGCGCGCTGGTGGGTGTCGAGGCCCTGGTACTTGGGCAGCAGCGAAGGGTGGACGTTGACGATCCGCCCGCGCCAGGCCTGGACGAAATCGTCGGAGAGCAGGCGCATGTACCCGGCCAGTGCGACCGCCTCGACGCCAGCCTTGCGCAGCGCCGCATCGATCTTCGCTTCATATTCGGGCTTGGGCATGCCCTTGGGACTCTGCGCGAAGGTCGAGATGCCCTGGTCGGCGGCCCAGGCGAGCCCTTCCGCGTCGGGCCTGTCGCTCGCGACCAGCGCGACTTCATAGGGGCAGTCGGCCGCACGTGCCGCCTCGACGAGCGCGGCCATGTTCGAACCGCGCCCGGAAATCAGGATGCCGAGCTTCTTACGCATTATGCGTGGCGGACCACTCCGCGCGCGCGCTCCAGGTCTCGGCCGGGCCGAACACCGTGCAGCCCTGCGCCCCCTCGACCACTTCGCCGATCACGAACACTTCTTCGCCCGCGGCATAGAGCGCTTCCTTCACATCCGCCGCCACGTCCGCGGCCACCACGGCGACCATGCCGATGCCGCAGTTGAAGGTCCGCGCCATTTCCTCGGGCTCGATATTGCCCTGCGCCTGCAGGAACGCCATCAGCCGCGGCAGCGGCCAGGCGCTGGCGTCGATCCGGGCATGGCAACTCTCGGGCAGCACGCGCGGCACGTTCTCGAGCAGCCCGCCTCCGGTGATGTGCGCCAGGCCGTGGATCGCACCCTTGCGAAGCTGCGGAAGCAAGCTCTGCACATAGATGCGCGTCGGCGCCATCAACGCGTCGAGCAGGATCACGTCCTGGTCGAACACCGCCGGGCGGTCCATCTTCCAGCCCCTGTCGGCGGCAAGGCGGCGGACCAGCGAGAAGCCGTTCGAGTGCACGCCGGTCGAGCCCAGGCCGAGCAGCACGTCGCCCGGACGGATCGCGCTGCCGTCTAGCAGTTGGTCGCGCTCGACCGCGCCGACGCAGAAGCCGGCCAGGTCGTAATCGCCCTCGGCATACATGCCCGGCATCTCCGCGGTCTCGCCGCCGATCAACGCGCAGCCTGCCTGGCGGCAGCCCTCGGCGATGCTGGCGATCACGCGCTCGGCGGTCTCGGGCACCAGCTTGCCGCTGGCATAATAGTCGAGGAAGAACAATGGCTCGGCGCCCTGGACGATCAGGTCGTTGGCGCACATCGCGACCAGGTCGACGCCGACGCCGTCATGCGCGTTGTAATCGATCGCCAGCTTGAGCTTGGTGCCCACGCCGTCATTCGCCGCGACCAGCAGCGGATCGGTGAACCCGGCCGCCTTCAGGTCGAACACCCCGCCGAACCCGCCGAGCGCGGCATCGGCGCCGGGGCGGCGCGTGGACTTGGCGAGCGGGCCGATCGCGCGGACCAGCGCATTGCCGGCCGCGATCGAGACGCCCGCCTGGGCGTAGGTATAGTTCTTCTGGTCGCTCATGCGGCGCGCATAGCGCCGTACCCCGGGATCGTCACCCTCTAACCGTCATCCCCGCGAAGGCGGGGATCCAGGGTAACAAAGCGACGCCCTGCGTGGCTCTGGATCCCCGCCTTCGCGGGGATGACGGGGAGGGGAGTAACGCCGCATGTTACATCTGCGCTTGGATTTCCCCGCCCGCTTCGCCAAAAGGGCCGCTGCATGACCCTTGCCCGCAAATCCCTCACCATCGGCATCGCCTCCGCGCTCGCGCTTGCGGGGCTCGGCGCCGTGTGGGCGGAAGGCGAGCAGAAGGGCGGCGGCAGCGCCGTGCCGATCGACGCCTCCGGCAGCTTCGAAGTCTCGGGCGTCGAAGTCGATGTGAAGGGCAAGGACGCCGATGCCGCGCGCTATGGCGGCTGGCGGCTCGCGCAGCGGCGCGGCTGGGAGCAACTGTCGCGCAAGCTGACCGGCAAGGCATCGACCCTGTCCGATTCGGCGCTCGATTCGCTGGTCACCGGCATCGTCGTCGAGCAGGAGCAGATCGGCCCGCAACGCTATATCGCCAAGCTGAGCGTGTTGTTCGACCGCAACAAGGCAGGCGGCATCCTGGGTGTCTCGGTCGCGGTAAACCAGTCGCCGCCGATGCTGATCGTGCCGCTGGAATATTCGGGCGGCACCGGCCTGGTGTTCGAGCGCGAGACTGCCTGGGCCAAAGCCTGGAACCGCTTCAAGAGCGGCGGCAGCACCGTCGATTATGTCCGCGTCCAGGGCAATGGCCCGGATTCGATGCTGCTCAATGGCGGCCAGATCCTGCGTCGCGGGCGCAACTGGTGGCGTAGCGTGCTCGACCAGTACGGCGCCGCCGACGTGCTCATCGCCGAGGTCCAGCTGCGCCGCGAATATCCCGGCGGCCCGATCATCGGAATCTTCTCCGCCACCCACGGCCCCGATCGCCAGAAGATCGGCGGCTTTGCGCTGCGCGTAGACAATGGCGATTCGCTCGATACGCTGATGGATGCCGGCGTCCAGCGGCTCGACAAGGCCTATCAGCAGGCGCTCGCGCTCGGCCAGCTCCACACCGACCGGCTGCTCGCCACGCGCCCGCCGACGCCCAAGACCGAGGAAGAAAAGCCTGCCGACGAGGCGACCGATGCGGCAACGCCCACGCCGGAAGCAACCGCGGCGGCCACCGGCAATGGGGTCAATATCCAGTTCGACACGCCCAATGTCGGCTCGGTCAATGCCGGAGAGGCGGCCCTGCGCGGCATTCCGGGCGTGCGCACCGCGATCACCTCCAGTCTCGCATTGGGCGGCGTCTCGGTGATGCGCGTCACGTATGACGGCGCGATCCCGGGGCTGCGCGTCCAGCTCGAGGCACGCGGATGGAGCGTGCAGGAAGGGGCGGGGGTGCTGCGCATCCGCCGTCCGGGCGGAAGCGGCGGGGCGCAGCAACCCATACCGGCGCCGACCGGCACGGCCACGGCAGCGCCGAACGGCGGATGACGCAGCTTCGCCTGCCGCTTGGACTGCCAGAGGCGCGCGAGACGGAATTCCTGGTCAGCGACTCCAATTCCCGCGCAATCCACCAGCTCGAACATTGGGGCACCTGGCCGGTGATGTCGGCCTTGCTCGTCGGCCCGCGCAAGTCCGGCCGCAGCCTGCTCGCACGCATCTTCGCGGCGAAGACCGGCGCGCGCATCTTCGACGATGCCGATCTGGGCAGGGAAGCGGAGGTCTTCCACGCCTGGAACCAAGCCCAGGCCGAGCACCGCCCGCTGCTGATCGTCGCCCAGGCGGCACCGCCCGCCTGGGCCGTGAAGCTGCCCGACCTGAAGTCGCGCCTCGCCGCCTCGCCCCTGCTCGAGATCGGCCCGCCCGACGACGAGCTCATCCCGCAGCTGTTGGAGCGTGCCTTCGAGCGCCACCTGCTCCACGCCAAGCCCGACGTGATCGCCTGGATCGCCAAGCGGATGGAACGCAGCCATATCGCGATCCTGCGCGTTGCCGATGCATTGGAGCTGGAAGCGGGGAGGCGCTTGTCGATACCTTCGGTGCGCGCCACATTGTCGGCAGCCGGTCTCATAACCGAAACGGATGGCGATTAACGGCGTGGTCAAGGCAGCGAAGAACCGCGCCGTCGAAGGGGCCGAGATGACTGAATTGCCGGATAGTGGCGTACGTTACTTCAATCGCGAACTGAGCTGGCTCGCGTTCAACCGGCGGGTGATGGAAGAGGCGTGCAACCCCGCCCAGCCGCTGCTCGAGCGGCTGCGCTTCCTGTCGATCTCCGGCTCGAATTTCGACGAGTTCTTCATGGTCCGCGTCGCCGGCCTGATGGGCCAGCAGCTGCAGAATGTGGAAGCACGCTCGGTAGACGGACTGACGCCAAGTCAGCAGCTCGCCGCCATTTCCGCCCAGGCCGAGGCGCTCGCCGACAACCAGCAGGGCGTGTGGACCGACATCCGCAGCGACCTCACCGAGACCGGCATCTTCGTGCTCGACGCGAGCGAGATCGCAGGGGAGACCGAAGTCTGGCTCGAAGCGCATTTCCGCGAGCAGATCTTCCCGATCCTGACGCCGCAGGCGCTCGATCCCGCGCACCCGTTCCCGTTCATCCCCAACCAGGGATCGTGCGTGATCTTCGATCTGGTCCGCAAATCCGATCGTGAGCCGGTGCGCGAGCTCGTCCTGCTGCCCACCGCGATCAAGCGCTTCGTCCGCCTGCCCGGCATGCCGGCGCGCTATGTCGCGGTCGAGACGGTGCTCAAGCATTTCTCGCATTTGCTCTTCCCCGGCTACACGTCGCTCGGTGCCGCGGCCTTCCGGGTGCTGCGCGACAGCGATCTCGAGATCGAGGAAGAGGCCGAGGATCTGGTCATGACCTTCCGCTCGGCGATCAAGCGCCGGCGGCGGGGCAGGGTCATCCGCCTCGAGATGGAGGAGAGCATCTCTCCAGAGCTGGAAGCCGTGCTCAAGGAGGAGCTGGGCGGCAGCGAGGCGCTGCTTACCGAGACCGGCGGCTTCCTCGGCATCGGCGACCTGGCGATGCTGGTTGACGAGGACCGGCCCGACCTGAAGTTCACGCCCTTCTCGGCGCGTTTCCCCGAGCGGATCCGCGAATATGGCGGCGATTGCTTCGCAGCGATCAAGGCCAAGGACATCGTCGTCCACCACCCCTATGAGAGCTTCGACGTCGTGCTCTCGTTCCTGGGCCAGGCGGCGGCCGATCCTGACGTGGTGGCGATCAAGCAGACGCTCTACCGCGCCGGCAAGCAGCCTGCCGTGATCAACGCCCTGATCGCCGCCGCCGAAGCCGGCAAGTCGGTCACCGCCGTGGTCGAGCTGAAGGCACGGTTCGACGAGGAGCAGAACCTCTATTGGGCCACTGCGCTGGAACGGGCAGGCGTCCAGGTCGTCTATGGCTTCATCGACTGGAAGACCCACGCCAAGGTCTCGATGGTCGTGCGGCGCGAGGGCAATGCCTATCGCACCTATTGCCACTTCGGCACGGGCAACTACCACCCGATCACCGCGCGCATCTACACCGATATCAGCTTCTTCACCGCCGATCCGCGCATCGGCCGCGATGCCGCGCAGATCTTCAACTATGTCACCGGCTATGTGGAGCCGCAGAGCTTGGAGCTGCTCGGCATCTCCCCGCGCGACCTGCGCGACCGCCTGGTCGGCCTGATCGACGACGAGATCGCCCATGTCCGCGCCGGGCGGCCCGGCGCGATCTGGGCGAAGATGAACTCGCTGGTCGATCCCGCGGTGGTCGAGAAGCTCTATGAGGCGAGCAATGCCGGGGTCGAGATCGAGCTGATCATCCGCGGCATCTGCTGCCTGCGTCCCGGCGTTCCCGGGATGAGCGAGAACATCAAGGTCAAGTCGATCGTCGGCCGCTTTCTCGAGCACAGCCGCATCTGGGCCTTTGGCGGTGGCAAGGCGCTGCCGAACGACGGCGCGAGGCTGTTCATCTCATCGGCCGACTGGATGCAGCGCAACTTCGATCGCCGCGTCGAATTCATGCTGCCGATCCTCAACAAAACGGTACATGCCCAGGTGCTCGACCAGGTGATGGTAGCGAACCTGCTCGACAATGAGCAAAGCTGGGTGCTCCAGTCCGACGGCAGCTATATCCGCATCGGGCCGGGCGAGGACGGGAGCTTCAACCTGCACCGCTATTTCATGACCAACCCCTCGCTCTCCGGTCGCGGCGCCGCGCTCGATGCGCGCAAGCCCGTGCCCAAGCTCCAGCTGAAGCGCCGCGGCAGGGCCAAGGCCAAGGGATGAACACTTTGATGTTCCGCAAGGGACGCCCCAAGGCCCAGCCGGCCGAGGACCGCACCGCGATCATCGACATCGGCTCCAATTCGGTGCGCCTGGTGGTCTATCACGGCTCGGCCCGCCTGCCGGCGACCCTGTTCAACGAGAAGGTGATGGCGGGGCTGGGCCGCGGCCTGGCCGAGACCGGGGCGATCGATCCCGCGAGCCTCGCCAGCGCGCGGGCCGCGCTGGCCCGCTTCGCCACGCTCGCCCGCGAGATGCAGGCATGCGAACTGCGCACCGTCGCCACGGCTGCTGTCCGGGATGCGTCGAACGGCGGTGAGCTGATCGCGGCGGCACGCGCGCTCGGCCTGGAGGTCGAGACGCTGTCGGGCGAGGAAGAGGCCACCGCGTCGGGCCTCGGCGTGCTCTCGGGCATCCCGGAGGCGGACGGCATCGTCGGCGACCTCGGCGGCGGCTCGCTCGAGCTGGTCCGCGTCGTCGCCGGCACGGTGACCGACCGCGTGTCCTTCCCCCTGGGCGTGCTGCGCCTCGGCGCGATCCGCGCCGGCGGCAAGGGATCGCTCGAACGCAAGGTGACCAGGCTGCTCGACGAGGCCGGCTGGAAGGGGCGGGGGAAGGGGCTGCCCTTCTACCTGGTCGGCGGATCGTGGCGCAGCCTTGCCCGGCTCGACATGCACCTGAAGCATTATCCGCTGCCGATCGCGCACCAATATCCGATGGCGGTCGCGCGCATCGCCGAGCTGGCCAGCTCGATCGCGGTGATGCCCAAGTCCGATCTCAAGGCGATCCCCAACCTGTCCAGCGGCCGCGCCTCCTCGCTGGAAGACGCCGCGAACCTGCTGAGCCATGTCCTCAAGCAGCTCGGCAGCAGCGGTACGATCGTCTCCGCCTATGGCCTGCGCGAAGGACTGCTCTATCAGCGGCTTTCGCCCGAAATCCGCCGACAGGACCCGCTGATCGCCGCCACCCGCGACGAGGGCGAGCGGATGGGCCGCTTCCCCGAACATGGCGACCTGCTCGATGCCTGGATCGCCCCGCTCTTTGCCGGCGAGCCGCCCGAGCTCGGCCGGCTGCGCCACGCCGCCTGCCAGCTGGTCGATGTCGGCTGGCACGCCAATCCGGAGTTCCGCGCCGAACGCGGTCTCGATGCGGCGCTCCACGGCAATTGGGTGGCGATCGATTCGATGGGCCGTGCCGCGCTCGGCCAGGCGCTGTACACGGCGCTGGGCGGCGGGCTGGACACGCCGACGCCGCTCAACCAGCTTGCCGATGACGATACGCTGTGGCGCGCCAAGCTCTGGGGCCTGGCCATCCGCCTGGGCCAGCGCCTGTCGGGCGGAGTCGCCGCGCCGATCAAGCGCTCCGAGCTGCACATGGACGCGGACACGCTCGCGCTCGTCCTCGATCCCGCCGACGAGGTGCTGTACGGCGAGGCCGTCGAGAAGCGCCACAAGGCACTCGCCGCAGCCTTCGGTCGCCAGCCCGTATTGGAGGTCTGACGGTCATCAGGCGTTCATGTCGCTCCCGCAATGAACCCGCATATTGTGGCTTGAGGGGGGACCCAATGATCGATCGACGCATGGTGCTGCAAGGCGGTCTCGTCACGGGCATGACTGCGCTGGTGCCGGTGCCGGCCTTCGCGAAGATGGGCGCCGACGATGCCAGGATCGATGCCTTCGTGAAGGCCAACGGCTTTGGTGGCACGATCGTCCGGGCCAAGGCCGGCAAAATCCTCTACGCCCGTAACTTCGGACTGGCGAACATCGCCGCCGCCAAGCCGGCGACGATCGAGACGGTCTATGGCATCGCCTCGATCTCCAAGTTCCTCACCACCGTGACGGTCCTCAAGCTGGTAGAGGCTGGCAAGCTTGCCCTCGACGCGCCGATCGCGACGCTGCTGCCCGGCTACCGCGCCGATACCGGTGCCAGGGTCCAGCTCGCGCACCTCCTGTCGAACACCAGCGGCATTCCGAACGACTTCATCCCCACCCTCAAGACCGAGCCCGACCTGGTCACGCGCGACCTCGGCACCGCCGAATCGGTGCGCCGCTTCGCCTCGGGCGATCTCGCCTTCGAGCCCGGAGCCAAGTTCGACTATGCGCTGACCAACTGGTTCATCGTCGTCGCGGTCGTCGAGGCGGCGACGGGCAAGCCGTTCCAGCAAGCGATGCGCGAGATCACGCTCGATCCGCTGGGCTTGAGCCACACGACCGCCGCGGCGGGGATCGACAACGCCCCGGGCACGGCCCTGTCCTATCGCACCGTCGAGCCGCCGGTCGAATGGCCCAATCCGCGCGCGCCGGTCATGGCTGCCTCGGGCGGCTATTTCAGTACAGCACCCGACCTGGTCCGCGCCGGCCATGCAGTGTTCGACAAGGGCTTCGTCTCATCCGCTTCGCTAAAGGCGCTGCGCACCGTGCGCGTCGCCGACCAGGATTATGCACTGGGCGGCCGCGTCCGCAGGATGACCATCGCCGGCAAGCCGGTCGAGGCGGCATGGGAGACCGGGCGCACCGCCGGCTTTCGCACGCTGCTCGCGCATCGCTACGACACGCGCGAAGCGGTGGTGCTGCTCAACAATAGCGGCATTTCGCAAAAGGCGATCGACCTGTTCGCCGACAGCCTGTTCGGTCCGGCGCCGCGGCCCTAGCTCACCCGCAGCGCGCGGAGCCGATCTTGCCGTCGGTTCCGAGATGCAGGTTCAGCCGGTCCGCCCGGAATTCCATCGTCACGATGGCGTTCGGCTCCAGCCAGCGCACCACGTTCGCGCCCGACAGTCGCTTGGCCTCGGCCTCGACCTCGGGACTGCGCGTCTCGCCGACCAGCCCGCCAAGCTTCGACGCATTGCACTCCACGCCGGGAATCGGCTTGGGCGGCTCCTGCTGCGCGCAGGCGCCCAGAAGGACCAGGGCAGCGGCGGGGAGGGCTAGGCGGATCATTCGGCGGGTTCCTCGGTACGGGTCATCTTGAGCTTACCATTCTTGACGGTGAACCCCAGCTGACCCTCGACCAGGTTGAGCGCGTCGCGGCCGAACTGCTCGTAGCGCCAGCCCTGCAGGATCGCGAGTCCGTCGCGCACGCCGGCCGCCAGCGCCTCCAGATCGTCGGTGCGCGCGAGCAGGCGCGGCGCGACGTTGATCTCCTTGGCGCGGATCTTGAGCAGCAGCTTGAGCAGGTCCGCCACCAGCGCGCCGTCCTTGCCGAGCGAAGGCTTGCGGTCGTCGCGCGGCGGCATCTCGTCGCTCGACATCGGGTTGGCACCCTCAAGCGCCGCCATCAGCCGGCCGCCGATATCATTACCCGCCCAGGCCGCGGAGAGCCCGCGCACCTTGCCGAGATCGCTCTGCTTGCGCGGCGGATTGCCGGCGATATCGGCCAGCGTCTCGTCCTTGACGATGCGGCCGCGGGGCAGGTCCTTGCCCTGCGCTTCCAGCTCGCGCCACCGCGCCAGCGCCTTCAGGCGGCCGAGCACTTCGGGCTTGCGGCTCGACACGCGCACGCGCTGCCAGGCTTCGTCGGGGTCGTTGTGATAATTCTCCGGATCGGCGAGCCGCTCCATCTCCTGGTCGAGCCAGGCGCCGCGGCCGGTCTTCTTCAGCTTCTCCAGCATGCGCGGAAAGATGTTGGAGAGGTGCGTCACGTCGCCGATCGCATATTCGATCTGGCGCTTGTCGAGCGGACGGCGGCTCCAGTCGGTGAAGCGCGCGCCCTTGTCGATGGTGAAGCCGAGATAGGTGTCGACCAGGTTGGAATAGCCGATCTGCTCGCCCAGCCCGAGCGCCATCGCGGCGACCTGGGTGTCGAACAGCGGGTGCGGGGTCTTGCCCGTCAGGTTGTAGACGATCTCGATGTCCTGCCCGCCGGCATGGAAGACCTTCAGCACATCCTCGTTGTTCACCATCAGGTCGAGCAGCGGCTGCATGTCGATTCCGCCCATCGGATCGATCGCCGCCGCCTCTTCGTCGTCGGCGATCTGGATGAGGCAGAGCTCAGGCCAATAGCTGTTTTCCCGCATGAACTCGGTGTCCACACAGATATAGGGCTTGTTGGCGAAACGGGCGCAGAGATTGGCGAGAGCCGCACTGTCTTCAATCAGACCATGGATATGCATCCTAGGCCCATAGACCGGACTTCGGGTTGACAAAAGAGGGTGGGACGAAGATGCGCCGCCTCATTGATTTTATCGTCATCCCGACGAAAGCCGGGACCCAGAGCCCCAAGCGGCGTCGCTAGCGACCCTGGGCCCCGGCTTCCGCCGGGGTGGCGAACCATTGAGAGACCGGAAAATGCACGCCTATCGCACGCACAATTGCGCTCAGCTCCGCGCCGCCGATGTCGGCCAGGAAGTCCGCCTGTCGGGCTGGGTCCACCGCAAGCGCGACCATGGCGACCTGGTCTTCATCGATCTGCGCGATCATTATGGCATCACCCAGATCGTCACCGAAGTGGACGGCCCGGCCTTCCAGGTGATCGAGTCGCTGCGCAGCGAATCGGTGGTGACGATGACCGGCAAGGTCGTCGCCCGCGCTTCCGAAGCAGTGAACCCCAACCTGCCGACCGGCGAAGTCGAGATCCGCGTCACCCACGCCGTGGTCCAGAGCCACGCGCAGGAGCTGCCGCTCCCGGTGTTCGGCGACAACGAGTATCCGGAGGACATCCGCCTCCGTTACCGCTTCCTCGATCTGCGCCGCGAGAAGGTCCACAAGAACATCATGCTGCGCTCCAGCGTGATCGCCTCGCTGCGCCGCCGGATGATCGACCAGGGCTTCACCGAGTTCCAGACGCCGATCCTCACCGCGTCGTCGCCCGAAGGCGCCCGCGACTATCTCGTTCCCAGCCGCGTCCATCCGGGCAAGTTCTACGCGCTCCCCCAGGCGCCGCAGATGTTCAAGCAGCTGCTGATGGTCGCCGGCTTCGACAAGTATTTCCAGATCGCTCCCTGCTTCCGCGACGAGGACGCCCGCGCCGATCGTTCGCCGGGCGAGTTCTACCAGCTCGATTTCGAGATGAGCTACGTGACGCAGGACGACGTGTTCGCCGCGATCGAACCGGTCCTGCACGGCGTGTTCGAGGAATTCGCCGATTGGGAGGGCATGGGCCGCAGCGTCTCGGCGCTGCCGTTCAAGCGCATTCCCTACAAGGAATCGATGCTCAAATATGGCAACGACAAGCCGGACCTGCGCAACCCGCTGCTGATCACCGACGTGTCGGACTTCTTCAAGGGCTCGGGCTTCGGACGCTTCGCCTCGATCGTCGAGGGCGGCGACGTCGTCCGTGCCATCCCGGCGCCGGGCACGCACGAGAAGAGCCGCAAGTTCTTCGACGACATGAACAGCTGGGCCCAGTCGGAAGGCTTCCCGGGCCTCGGCTATGCCACCCAGAAGGATGGCGTGTTCGGTGGGCCGATCGCCAACAATCATGGCCAGGATGGCATGAAGGCGATCGCCGACGCGATGGGCCTCGGCCCGAACGACGGCATCTTCTTCGCCGCCGGCAAGGAAGCCCAGGCGACCAAGCTCGCCGGTCTGGCCCGCACCCGCGCCGCCGAGCAGCTCGACCTGATCGACAAGAAGCGCTTCGAATTCTGCTGGATCGTCGACTTCCCGATGTTCGAATATGACGAGGACGCCAAGAAGGTCGACTTCAGCCACAATCCCTTCAGCATGCCGCAGGGCGAGATGGAGGCGCTGGAGACCAAGGACCCGCTCGATATCCTGGCCTATCAGTACGACATCGTCTGCAACGGCATCGAGCTGTCGTCCGGCGCGATCCGGAACCACCGTCCGGAGATCATGTACAAGGCGTTCGAGATCGCCGGCTACACGCAGGAAGACGTCGACACCAACTTCGCGGGCATGATCAACGCCTTCAAGTTCGGCGCCCCGCCGCACGGCGGCTCGGCCCCGGGTGTCGACCGCATCGTCATGCTGCTCGCCGACGAGCCCAACATCCGCGAAGTGATCGTCTTCCCGATGACGCAGAAGGCGGAGGACCTGATGATGCAGGCGCCGTCCTTCGTCAGCGAGAAGCAGCTCAAGGAGCTCAACATCCGCCTGGCCCCGCAGGTGGCGGCGGACCTCGCCAAGAAGGGCACCGACGGCGTGGTCGATCCTTCGGCGGGCTAACTTCCTTCGTCACCCCGGCGAAAGCCGGGGCCTAGGAGTCATAAGCGGAATCGCTCCTGGCTCTGGGTCCCGGCTTTCGCCGGGATGACGACATTGGGTGTCCGGAACCCTTTTACCCGTCATCCCGCGCAGGCGGGGATCCAGGGTCACAAAGGATATCGCTCTGCCACTCTGGATCCCCGCCTGCGCGGGGATGACGAATTTGGATTTGCCGGCCAAGCCCGCCAGCTTGAAGTTATAAAACTTCAATATACAGACATAAAACTACAACCAAGATCAGCAATCCGGCCGCCAGAGCCCGGGACGCAGGAGTAGAAATGTCTGACGAGAACACCTCCCGGGCCCGCGCCCGGGCGGAAGCGACCATTGGACTGGCCGATCTGTTCACGATCGGCATCGGCCCGTCGAGCTCGCATACGGTCGGCCCGATGCGCGCTGGCTGTGCCTTTGCCGAAGCCGCGCTCGATCGCGGCACGCCGACATCCGTCTCCTGCGAGTTGTTCGGATCGCTCGCGCTCACCGGCCGCGGCCATGCCACCGATATCGCCGTGATCCTGGGGCTCGCCGGCTATGGACCGGAGAGCGTCGATCCCGATGCGGTCAGCACGATCGTCGCCACGATCCGCGCCGAGGAGAAGCTCGCGCTCGGCGGCCATGTC
Source organism: Sphingomonas sp. GW821-FHT12D09 (assembly GCF_058807215.1). Classification (NCBI taxonomy): domain Bacteria; kingdom Pseudomonadati; phylum Pseudomonadota; class Alphaproteobacteria; order Sphingomonadales; family Sphingomonadaceae; genus Sphingomonas; species Sphingomonas sp. GW821-FHT12D09. The sequence continues at coordinate 448,837 of NZ_JBXAQL010000001.1, forward strand.
GTGGTGCCCTTCGTCGAGGGCCGCCATCTGGTCTTCCGCGACGACCGTTTCCTGCCCTCGCACCCCAATGGCATGCGCTTCGTCGCGCATTATGCCGAGAGCGAGCCTTGGGAGACCTTCTTCTACTCGATCGGCGGCGGTGCGATCGTCGAGGGCGGGTGCGAGCCGCCCCAGTCCAACGTCCGTCTGCCCTTCGCCTTCACCTCGGGCGCCGAACTGCTCGCGGTGGCGGAGAAGCAGGGCGCCACGATCGCCGATATCGTCCGCGCCAACGAAGCCGCCTGGCGCGACGATGCCGAGACCGACGCGTTCCTCGACAGCCTGCGCGCCGCCATGTCGGCCTGTATCGACCGCGGCACGCGCGGGGAGGGGGAGCTGCCCGGCGGCCTCAAGGTCAAGCGCCGTGCCCGCGATCTCCACCAGCGCCTGATCGCGCGTGGCCCGCGCAGCGATCCCTCGCTCGTCTTCGACTGGGTCAGCCTATGGGCGCTCGCGGTGAACGAGGAGAATGCCGCCGGCGGCCGCGTCGTCACTGCGCCGACCAACGGCGCCGCCGGCGTCATCCCCGCGGTGCTGCGCTATTACGAGACCTTCTGCGCCAGCCCGACGCCCGCCGGCTCGCGCACCTTCCTGCTCACGGCCGCGGCGATCGGCTTCCTCTACAAGAAGCGCGCCTCGATCTCCGCCGCCGAGATGGGCTGCCAGGGCGAAGTCGGCGTCGCCTGCTCGATGGCCGCCGCCGGCCTCGCCGCCGCGCTGGGCGCCACCAATTCCCAGATCGAGAATGCCGCCGAGATCGGCATGGAGCATAACCTTGGCCTCACCTGCGACCCGATCGGCGGCCTGGTCCAGATCCCCTGCATCGAGCGCAACACGATGGGCGCGATCAAGGCGATCAACGCCGCCTATCTGGCGCTCCACGGCGACGGCAGTCACATCGTCAGTTTGGACGCGGTGATCGAGACGATGCGCCAGACCGGCGAGGACATGCGGTCGAAGTACAAGGAAACGGCGCAGGGCGGCCTCGCGGTGAACGTCGTCGCCTGCTAGCCTGAGCGGCATGCGTATCGCCGTATTCAACACCAAGCCCTATGACCGCCGCTTCCTGAGCGAGGCAAACACGGCCTTCGGGCACGATCTCCACTTCCTAGAGCCCCGCCTCGAACCCGCCACCGCCGCGCTGGCGGCCGGGCATGGCGCGGTCTGCGTCTTCGTCAACGACATCGTGGACGCCGAAGTGCTGGAAGCGCTCGCGGCCGGCGGGACGAAGCTGGTGGCGCTGCGCTGCGCCGGGTTCAACAATGTCGATCTCGCCGCCGCCGCGCGCCTCGGCGTGGAAGTCGTCCGCGTGCCCGCCTATTCGCCCCATGCGGTCGCCGAGTTCACCATCGGGCTGCTCCTCGCCGTCGACCGCAAGATCCCCCGCGCCTGGGCCCGTGTCCGCGAGAACAACTTCGCGCTCGATGGGCTGATCGGCCGCAATTTGCATGGCCGCACCGTCGGCGTGATCGGCACCGGCAAGATCGGCGCGCTTGTCGCCCGCACCCTGAAGCTCGGCTTTGGCTGCGAAGTCCTCGCCGCCGACCTCTTCCCCGACCCGGAGCTGGAGAGCATCGGCATCCGCTACGTCCCCCGCGACCAGCTGCTGCGCGAGGCGGAGATCGTCACCCTCCATTGCCCGCTCACCCCCGACACCCGCCACCTGATCGACGCCAGGACCATCGAAACCGCCCGCGACGGGCTGATGATCGTCAACACCAGCCGCGGCGCGCTGATCGACACCGCGGCGCTGATCGAGGGCCTCAAGTCCCGCAAGGTCGGCGCCGTAGCGCTCGACGTCTACGAGCAGGAAGCGGACCTCTTCTTCGAGGACCTCTCCAGCGAGATCGTCTCGGACGACGCCTTCCAGCGGCTGCTGACCTTTCCGAACGTGCTGATCACCGGCCACCAAGCCTTCCTCACCGAGGAGGCGCTGAGCGCCATCGCCGGCACGACGCTGCAGAGCATCGCCGATGCGGAAGCGGGCAGGGCGCTGGAAAACCGCGTCGATACCGCCCGGATCGCGCCTTCGAAGTGAGAAGGGCGGCCTTGGTCGCATCCCGGTTCCGGAGCCCAGCCTCCAGCCGCTAGCCCGCGCGCCCATGAACCGCCCGATACTGATCCTCGCCGCCGCCGCGCTCCTGCTCGCCCAGGAGGGCGCCGCCGCCCAGGACGTGCCTGTACCCGCCCAGGATGCCGGCTGCGCCGCGCTCCGCGCCGAAGTCGCCCAGATCGAGCGCGACATGCGCACCGAAAGCACCGCCATGTCGAAGGCTGCCGAGGACATGCGCAAGAAATCCATGTCGCGCGCCAAGGCGGCCCGCACCACCGGCATGCTCACCGGCCTCGCCGGCATGATCCCCGGCGTCGGCATGGCGGCCTCGCTCGGCGGCTCGCTGCTCTCCCGCGCCGCTTCCGCGGGCGGCGGGATGGGCATGCCCAAGGCAATGGAGGAGGCGATGGCGCGCCAGACCGCGCTCAGCGATCGCATGACGACTGCCTCCCAGGCGCTGCAGGACAGATGCGGCGGCGCCTCCTCCGGACCCACGATGTCGCGCGAAGAGGTCAAGGCGATGATGGACCAGGCCAGGAACCCGACGCCGAACTGACGATTTGGCGCATCCTCTTCCAGTCTCTATCGTTTCGCCAGGCACGAAAGGAACGGCATGGCGATCGATCTGGGCGATTACGAAGACGGCGAAGCGTTCGACGGCAAGTACAAGCACGCGCTGGAGAAAATCCAGAAGCGCCTGAGTCACATCCATTACGCGCACATCGTCCACAAGCGCCGCGCGATCATCGCGTTCGAGGGTTGGGACGCGGCGGGGAAGGGCGGGATCATCCAGCGCCTCACCGCCGAATGGGACCCGCGCTATTTCGAAGTCTGGCCGATCTCGGCACCCACGCCGGAGGAGCTGGCCCACCATTTCCTCTGGCGTTTCTGGCGCCGGCTGCCCGCCCAGCACAATATCGCGATCTTCGACCGCAGCTGGTACGGCCGTGTCCTGGTCGAGCGGGTCGAGGGCTTCACGCCCGAGGCGGACTGGAAGCGCGGCTATGCCGAGATCAACGATTTCGAGGCCCAGCAGGTGGCCGCGGGCACCACGCTGGTCAAGGTCTTCGTCCACGTCACCCAGAAGGAGCAGGACAAGCGCCTCACCGCGCGGCTCGAGCATCCCTGGAAGCGCTGGAAGACCGGCCTCGACGATTACCGCAACCGCGCCAAACGCCCGGAATATCTCGACGCGATGCACGACATGTTCAAGCAGACCGACACCAAGGTCGCGCCCTGGATCGTGATCGACGGCAACGACAAGAAGGCCGGCCGCATCGCGGCGCTCACCGCCATTGCCGACGCGCTGGAGAAGCATGTCCCGATGGAGCCGCCGGAGCTCGATCCCGAGGTCGAGAAGGTCGCGCGCAAGGCGCTGGGGCTTTAACCACCACCGTCACCCCGGCGAGAGCCGGGGCCCAGGGTTTCTCTGCCGTGTCGCTTGTGGCTCTGGGTCCCGGCTTTCGCCGGGATGACGAACCATGGATGGCGAACCAAAAGGCTCAAGCCTCTCCGAACGCCCCATCCTCGCCCATGACGTGCAGCACGCCGTCGGCGATCGCGAAATAGGCGCCGTGGAGGGTGAGCGTGCCCGCCTTCACCCGCTCGGCGACGAAGGGGAAGGTCAGCAGGTTGACCAGCGAGACCCGCACCGTCTCCAGCTCCAGCGCATGCACCGCCTCGGGGCCGGTGCCGTGCTCGGCGACGATCCGCTCGCGCGCCTCGTCGAGCATGTCGACCCAGTGCGCGATGAACCCGCCTTCGCCATTGGCCGCGCCCTTGAAGCGCTGCGACAGCGCCGCCGACACGCCGCCGCACGCACCGTGCCCCAGCACCACGATCTCGGGCACTTCCAGCTGCGTCACCGCGAACTCCAGCGCCGCCGAGACGCCGTGGCGACTCGCATCGTCCTCGAACGGCGGCACCAAATTGGCGACGTTGCGCACCACGAAGATCTCGCCGGGCACGGTATCGAAGATCTGCGCCGGATCGACTCGGCTGTCCGAACAGGCGATCACCATCACCCGCGGGCTCTGCCCCTCGGTGAGCTCGGACCATCGGTCGCGGTGGCGGCGATATTCACTGGTCCGGAAGCGCTGATAGCCGTCGAGCAGGTCGGTGAAATCGGTCATGGCCGCTGCCGTAACGTCCGGCATCCAGACTGCCAAGGTTTGTATCGAACTGTTGCTCGACCCGATGATTGACGAAAGTGCAACCGGGGCTGGAATCCCCGGCCCACCCGCTCTATCTGGCCTGTCATGAACGACCTTTCCCCGGCACCTCGTCCCGAGCGTCAGCGCAAGCCCGACTGGATCCGCGTCAAGGCGCCGACCTCGGAAGGCTTCGCCAAGACGCGGGCGCTGATGCGCTCGAAGAACCTCGTCACCGTGTGCGAGGAAGCGGCCTGCCCGAACATCGGCGAATGCTGGACCAAGAAGCACGCCACGGTGATGATCCTGGGCGACGTCTGCACCCGCGCCTGCCGCTTCTGCAACGTCAAGACCGGCATGCCGCGCAAGGTCGATCCGCTCGAGCCCCAGCACGTCGCCGAAGCGGCCGCGCAGATGGGCCTGGAGCATATCGTCATCACCTCGGTCGACCGGGACGACCTGCCCGACGGCGGAGCGTCGCAGTTCGTCAAGGTGATCGAGGAGATCCGCAAGGCGAACCCGACCACCACGATCGAGATCCTCACGCCCGATTTCCGCAACAAGCACGAGGCCGCGATCGAAGCGATCGTCGCCGCGCGGCCCGACGTCTACAACCACAACCTCGAGACGGTGCCGAGGCTCTACCCGACGATCCGCCCGGGCGCGCGCTACTACGCCTCGCTGCGCCTGCTGGAGACGGTGAAGCGGCTCGATCCGACCATCTTCACCAAGTCGGGCATCATGCTGGGCCTCGGCGAGCAGCGCCTCGAGGTCCACCAGGTGATGGACGACATGCGCTCGGCCGACATCGATTTCCTGACGATGGGCCAGTATCTCCAGCCGACCCCGCGGCACGCCAAGGTCGAGGAATTCGTCACGCCCGCCGCCTTCCAGGCCTATGGAGCGATCGGCCGGGCCAAGGGCTTCCTCCAGGTCGCCTCGTCGCCGCTGACGCGTTCGAGCTATCACGCCGGCGAGGATTTCGCCGAGATGAAGGCCGCGCGCGAGGCGAAGCTGGCAAAGGCGCAGGCATGAAATTCCTCCCCGGAACGGGGAGGGGGACCGCGACGCGAAGCGGCGTGGTGGAGGGGGCCCGCGCGCCCCGAATGATGTCGCCGGTGGAGGGCGGGGCCCCCTCCACCATCGCTTACGCGATGGCCCCCCTCCCCGTGCCGGGGAGGAATTAAGAAGACCCGATGCCCAAGCATTCCGAAACCCGCCCGCTGCCCTACACGCCCGAACAGATGTTCGACCTGGTGGCGGACGTCGCGCGCTATCCCGAGTTCTTGCCCTGGGTCAGTGCGATCCGGGTGCGCTCGAACAGCGATACCCAGATGGTCGCGGACATGATCGTCGGCTTCAAGGGCCTGCGCGAGACCTTCACGTCGAAGGTGGAGAAGGCGCGGCCGGGTGCACTGCATATCGAGTATCTCGAAGGGCCGCTGAAGCACCTCAACAACGACTGGAAGTTCCGCACCGACGGGAAGGGCGGCTGCCTGGTCGACTTCACCGTCGACTTCGCGTTCAAGAACCGCGTGTTCGAGATGCTCGCCGGCCAGATGTTCGACCGGGCGCTTCGCAAGATGATCAATGCGTTCGAGGAACGCGCCGCGCGCCTCTACGGCGATTCGACGTCGGCTTCCTCGGCATCGAGTCCCACCGCACCCGGCATCAGCAGCTCGAGCGCGCACAACGCCGCCTGAAGCCGCACGCCGGCGCGGCCGTTATTCTCGAAATGGCGCGCATCCGCCACGATATGATCGGGATCGGCGCCGCGCACGGCCTGGGCGAACACCACCGTGCCCACCGGCTTCTTCTCGGTGCCGCCATCGGGGCCGGCAATCCCGGTGATCGCCACCGCGACATCGGCATGGGTGCGGGCCAGTGCGCCCTGCGCCATGCTCCAGGCGACCGCGATCGAGACCGAGCCGAAGGTCTCCAGCACGTCGCTGCCCACCTTGAGCACGTCGTGCTTGGCTTCGTTCGAATAGGTGACGAAGCCCGCGTCGAAGACGTCGGACGAGCCGGGGATCTCGGTGAGCGCGGCGGAGACCAGGCCGCCGGTGCAGCTTTCTGCAACGGCGACACGGCGGCCTGCGGCGCGATTGGCGTCAAGCACCTTGCGCGCGGCCGCGACCAGTTCCGGCGGAAGAATCGTGTCCATAGGTGGGCGCCTTTGCCACCCTAATGTTGCCGAGGCGAGTCAGTTCATTCACGGGGTGGTTAAGAGGTGACGGCAAACCGTCATCCCGGCGAAAGCCGGGATCTCAGGCGGCATAGGATCGTCTCCCGAATGGCGACCTTCCCCGGCGAAGGCCGGGGCCCAGCTTCGGACGCTTATTTCTCACGCGGAGGCGCAGAGAACGCTGAGGTGTCCTGCACCGCGCCAGCGGTGCGCTCAAGTTCGGAGCTACCCCAATTCCCGCCGCTGACGCGGCACCGGAATTGACCGCGAGCACAGCCTCTCTGCGCTCTCAGCGCCTCTGCGCGAACAAAAAATCTCCGCGCCTCCGCGTCTCCGCGTGAACAAAAACTAGCCAGGCACCCGCACCGTAGCCACAGCCTGCGCCGCCATACCCTCGCCACGCCCGGTGAACCCCAGCCGCTCGGTGGTTGTCGCCTTCACGCTCACCGCCGATATCGGCAACCCCAAAATCCCCGCGATGCTCGCCCGGATCGCCTCGCGGTGCGGCCCGATCTTGGGCGCCTCGCAGATGATCGTCAGGTCGATATAGTCGATCACGCCGCCCTCGGCCGCCACCAGCGAGGCGGCATGTTCCAGGAACCTGGCCGAGCGCTGGCCGCGCCACTGCGGGTCGCTCGGGGGGAAGTGCATGCCGATATCGCCCGCGCCGATCGTGCCGAGCAGCGCATCGGTGATCGCATGCAGCGCCACATCGGCGTCGCTATGCCCCGCAAGCCCCTTGGCATGCGGCACCAGCACGCCACCCAGCCACAATTCCTCACGCTCGGCGAAGCGGTGGACGTCATAGCCCTGGGCAGTGCGCACCCGCATCTGCGCCCCGAAGCGCGCCTCGGCGGCGGCGAAATCGGCGGGATGGGTGATCTTTTCGAGCATCGCGCACCCTTCCACGACTGCAACGTCCATTCCCAGCGCGCGCAGCATCTGCGCATCGTCGGTCGCTTCCTGGTCTTCCGGCCAGGCCCGGTGCGCCGCCTCTATGGCGGCATAGCGGAACGCCTGGGGCGTCTGCACCCGCACCAGCCCGTCGCGTGGAACGGACGCTCCGGCCGCGGAGACGAGCGTGTCCGCTACCGGCAGCCCCGGAATTGCTCCGTCATGCGTCTCCAGCGCGGCCAGCAGCCGGTCGATCACCGCATGCGGCAGGAAGGGGCGGGCGGCATCATGGATCAGCACCCGGTCGGCACCGTCCAGCGCTGCCAGCCCCTTGGCCACGCTCTCCCGCCGGGTCGCCCCGCCAACAACGAAGGCCAGATCGTCCGAAATCGCGCGCAAGGCCTCTTCCTGGCCCGCGCCGATCACCACCAGCACCCCGTCGATCGCGGAATGTGACGTCATGGCGGCAACGCTGTGCGCCAGCATCGGCTTGCCAGCGAGGAGGGCGAACTGCTTGGGCACGGTGCCGCCGGCGCGGATGCCGTTGCCGGCGGCGACGATGATCGCGGCTGTCTTCATGGGGGCGGACCTAGAGCAACTTTCTTTCTTCGTCATCCCCGCGAAGGCGGGGATCTAGGGCCAGACAGGACATCGCTTCGTAACCCTGGATCCCCGCCTTCGCGGGGATGACGGTAGGTGCGAAGGGAAGGGGCTACCAATGTAGGAAATCCTCTGACAGCCTCGAGCATCGGCCGGCAAACACCGGCCCGCTCTTTGAACCGTCCAGCCACCGAACCGCGCACGCCTCTTCGTGCGCAAAATCAACGCGTTATCCACGCGCCAAAGGGAGGGACCGCAAACATCCGCGCCCGAACGGATCGCAAAAGCAACCTTCGACTCCGCGGAAACCCACGTGTTCCGGCCATTCCCGGCCAGATAGCGGACCACTTCCAACCCGGCCCCCTGCGCAAACGCTGCGAACATCCGCCTCCGCAAGCGTCCGCTTGCCAATCTCCGCTTGTACCTGTAGGCGCCACTGCCTATTTTTCAGGCACAGTCATGAGCGAACTCGCCCCCATCCAGATCGGCCCGGTTACGGTCGAAGCGCCGGTCATCCTGGCGCCGATGACCGGCGTTACCGACCTGCCGTTCCGCCGCGCGGTGCGCCGCTATGGCTCGGGGCTCAACGTCACCGAGATGATCGCCAGCGCGGCTGCCATTCGGGATACGCGCCAGTCGATCCAGAAGGCCGCCTGGGATCCGATCGAGGAGCCGGTGTCGATGCAACTCGTCGGCTGCTCGCCCCCCGAAATGGCCGAGGCCGCCAAGCTCAACGCCGATCGCGGCGCCGCGATCATCGACATCAACATGGGCTGCCCGGTCCGCAAAGTGACCAATGGCGATGCCGGCTCGGCGCTGATGCGCGACCTCAAGCATGCCGCGGCGATCGTCGATGCCTGCGTGAAGGCGGTCGATGTGCCGGTCACGCTCAAGATGCGCATGGGCTGGGACCTGGACAGCCTCAATGCGCCTGAGCTGGCGCGCATCGCCGAGGACCTCGGCTGCAAGCTGGTCACCGTCCATGGCCGCACCCGCAACCAGATGTACCGCGGCAGCGCCGACTGGAGCTTCGTCCGCAAGGTCAAGGACGCCGTCTCGATCCCGGTGATCGTCAATGGCGACATCTGCTCGGTCGAGGATGCCCGCGAGGCGCTGCGCCAGTCGGGTGCGGACGGCGTGATGATCGGCCGCGGCGCGTACGGCAAGCCATGGGTGCTCAAGCAGGTGATGGACGCGCTGACGGGCAAGGGCGAGCAGGCCGACCCGAGTATCGAAGAACAATATCGTGTAATTCTAGAGCATTACATCGATAGTCTCGAACATTATGGTGAGATGACCGGCGTCAATATGATGCGCAAGCATCTCGGCTGGTACACCAAGGGCATCCACGGCTCGGCCGAATTCCGCAACAAGGTCAATCAGGTGCCGGACGCCAAGACCGTCCTGGCGATGCTCGACGAATTCTACGCACCGTGGCGTTCCCGCGCGGCGGCCTGAGGCGACGTCCGGCGCCGGCCCTCGGGCCCGGCTTTGCCGAGACGTTCGCCGCGCTGCCCGTCGCTGTCCTCGTCATCGATCCCGATGGCCGCATCGCGCATGCCAATGCGGCATGCGAGGCGCTGCTCAACCATGCCGAGACCACGATGATCGGCCAGCCCTATGACGCGGTGCTGAGCCCGCCCGACGGCTATGTCGAGCGCCGCGACGGGCACGGCTTCGCTGCCTTCGACACCGAGATCGAGGCCGTGCGCGGCCCGCGCATCCGGGTCGATTTCGTCGAGACCCATGTCGCCGATCATCCCGGCTGGCGGATCGTCACGCTCCACCACGCGCCGCAGTCCCGCCGCGTCGCCCAGGGTGCGGACCGCAGCGCTGGTGCCCGTGCCGCCGTCGGTGCCGCCGCGATGCTCGCCCATGAGATCAAGAACCCGCTCTCGGGCATCCGCGGCGCCGCCCAGCTGCTCGCCAGCTCGGGCGAGGATCGCGAGCTCACCGGCCTGATCACCACCGAAGTCGACCGCATCGCCGCGCTGATCGACCGGATGCAGGACTTCACCGACACGCGGCCGCTCAAGCTCGAGCCGACCAACGTCTACCCGCTGCTCGACCATGCTCGCCGCCTGGCGCTGGCCGGCTTCGCCCGCGGCATGGTGATCGAGGAGCGCTTCGATCCCTCGCTGCCCCCGGTGCTGATCGATCCCGATGCCTTCCAGCAAGTGATGATGAACCTGGTCAAGAACGCCGCCGAGGCGCTTGGCGGGCTTGCCCAGCCGCGGATCGTGCTCACCACTGCCTATCGCCACGGCATGTCGGTCAGCACCGGCGCCGGCCGCCCGCGCCAGCCTTTGCCGATCGAGATCTGCGTGATGGACAATGGCCCCGGCGCGCCCGAGGACATTGCCGAGCATCTCTTCGAGCCCTTCGTCTCGGGCAAGCCGGAGGGGAAGGGGCTCGGCCTCCCGCTCGTCGAGAAGCTGGTCCGCGACATGGGCGGCATCGTCCAGTACGCCCGCGAGCGCGCCCCCGAAATGACTGTCTTCCGCATTCTCCTCCCCCGAGCCAAGGCATGACCGGCTCGGTCCTGGTCGTCGACGACGACAGCGCGATCCGCACCGTGGTCGCCGCAGCGCTGCGCCGCGAAGGCCATGCCGTCACGACGGCAGCCAGCCTGGCCGAGCTGCGTCGGGCGATCGGCGCCGCGCTGCCCGACGTGCTGGTCACCGACGTGATCCTGCCCGACGGCAATGGCCTGGACGAAGTCGCCAAGCTCACCGCCGAGCATCCCGCGCTCCCGGTGATCGTCTTCTCCGCGCAGAACACGCTGGCGACGGCCGTGCGCGCCACCGAAGTCGGCGCGTTCGACTATCTCCCCAAGCCCTTCGACTTGGATGTGCTCGGCCAGGCGGTGCGCAGCGCCATCGCCCGCGGCCGCCATCTCCCCGCAGACCTGCCCGGCGACGAGCTGAGCGGCGGTTCCTCGCTGATCGGCCGCTCGCCGGCGATGCAGGAAGTCTACCGCGTCATCGCCCGTGTCGTCTCCAACGACCTCACCGTGCTGATCTCGGGCGAATCGGGTACCGGCAAGGAACTGGTCGCCAAGGCGATCCACGACATGGGGCCACGCCGCCGCGCGCCGTTCGTCGCGCTCAACATGGCCGCGATCCCGCGCGAGCTGATCGAGGCCGAGCTGTTCGGTCATGAACGCGGCGCCTTCACCGGCGCCCAGGCCCGCGTCGCCGGCAAGTTCGAGCAGGCAGCAGGCGGCACCCTGTTCCTCGACGAGATCGGCGACATGCCGATGGATGCGCAGACTCGCCTGCTCCGCGTGCTCCAGCAGGGCGAGTTCACCACCGTCGGCGGCGCCCGCGCGATCAAGGCCGATGTCCGCATCGTCGCCGCGACCAACAAGGACCTGACCGCGCTCGTCCAGGCCGGCCAGTTCCGCGAGGATTTGTTCTACCGCCTCAACGTCGTCCCCGTGGCGCTCCCGTCGCTCCGCGAGCGCCGCGACGACGTGCCCTTGCTGGCCCGCTTCTTCCTCGACCGAGCCGCCGAGGACGGCCTGCCGCGCAAGAGCCTGGCGGCCAACGCGATCGCGGTGCTCGAGGGCTATGACTGGCCCGGCAATGTCCGCCAGCTCGAGAATTTGATGCGCCGCATCGCGGCGCTCAGCCGCGACGAAGTGATCGATGGCGACGCCCTGCGCCGGGCGCTGGGCGAGGCGAGCGCGATGCCGGCCCCAGCGACTCGCGACGAAGGCATCGAAGCCGCCGTCCGCGCCCGGCTGGAGCGCATCGCGATCGAGGAGCCGCGCACGCTCGACGACGGCACGCTCTACGATCGCATCATCGGCGAAGTGGAGCGCCCGCTGATCGAAGCGATGCTGGGGCGTCATGGCGGCAACCAGCTGCGCGCCGCCCGCGCGCTTGGCATCAACCGCAATACCCTGCGCAAGCGCCTCGATACACTGGGCATCGATGTCGGTCCCAATCGCCCGGATGGTGCCGAATAGCGACAGACCGAGCAATATTATGTGTTCTTTTTGCCACAATCTCGCTCTAGCGTGTCCGGGATGGATGCCGTCACTGCCGAGCCTATGATCAAGGCGCCGCCGCGTAAGCGACGGTTCACGGCTATAGGGACGCTGGAGATCGTGGTTGTGGCGCTGGCCATAGCCACCCCGGTCGCGACCTTCCTCTTCGTCCGCAATTTCGCGCACCAAGTGTTCAACCCCGGCGTCGCCGCCTCGCTGCTACTGGCGAACCTGCTGCCTTATGTCGCGCTGATCGTGCTGATCGGCCGGCGGATCGCCATCCACCATGCCGCCAAATCGGCGCTGGAGGGTGGGGGAAGGCTGCACGTGCGCCTGGTCGCGGTGTTCTCGCTTATGGCGAGCATCCCGATCGTGCTGACCGTGTTGGCCGCCTCAGTGATGTTCCAGTCGGGTGTGCAGCTCTGGGGCTCGGAGCGCGCGCGCAGTGCCTTCAATTCCACCAAGTCCTTTGCGGACCAGGGCAAGCGGCTGGTCATCCAACGCTGGACCGGCGAAGCCCGTTTCATGGCGGGCGATATCGCGGGCAAATACCCGGTCGTCCCGGATCGCTCGCTTGCCGTGCAGGACTATCTGATGCGGCAGACCTATAACCGCAATCTCTACCAGTTCGTCCTTTTCCACATTGTGGACCAGAAGAATGTGGTGGCGCTCTATTCCTACGACGCGCCCAAGCCGGATCTGTTCGCGGCCCGGGTATCGGGCCAGGTGCTCAATCTGCTGCGCGACGAAGACAGCTACACCAATTTCGACAACGAGATGCTCTGGGTGGTCACCCCGGTCGATCGGTCGCGCAACCTGTTCCTTTATGTCGCTACACCCAACAATGTTGACTTCCTCAGCAGCCAGAATCACGAAACCGACCGGATCATGTCGGAATTCAGCGCGCTCCAGGCCCGCGCGCGCTCACTCCAGGTCCAATTCAACCTGGTGCTGTTCGGCGTCGCATTGCTGATCGTCGGCCTGGCCACCTGGATCGCGCTCGCCGTCGCCGATCGGCTGGTGAAGCCGGTCGAGCAGCTCGTCACTGCTGCCCGGCGTGTCGCCGGCGGCGATCTCACCGCTCGTGTCGACATCCCGCAGACCGGTGACGAGATCAGCACGCTCAGCAACGCCTTCAACTCGATGACCGAGCGGCTACAGGCACAGACCAATGCGTTGGTCACCGCCAATGCCCAGATCGAAAGCCGCCGCGTGCTGATTGAAGCGGTGATGTCCGGTGTCTCGGCGGGCGTCATCTCGATCGATGCGCAGCGCAATGTCCGCCTGATCAACGAATCGGCGATCGAATTGCTGCATCAGGGCGAGGAAGAGCTGGTCGGCCGTGCGCTCAGCACCTTGGCCCCTGAGCTCAACGACCTGCTCGACACCGGCGACCGCGAGTCGGTGATCAAGCTCGGCACCGGCGCGGACGCGCGGACGCTCGCAGTGAAGGTCACCAGCGACGAGGCCGGCCAGGTGCTCACCTTCGACGACATCACCCAGCAGCTCAACGACCAGCGCCGCGCCGCCTGGTCCGATGTCGCGCGCCGCATCGCACACGAGATCAAGAACCCGCTCACCCCGATCCAGCTCGCCGCCGAGCGCCTCAAGCGCCGCTACGGCAAGAAGATCGAGCCCGAGGACGGCATCTTCGCCCAGCTGACCGACACGATCGTCCGCCAGGTCGGCGACCTGCGCCGCATGGTCGACGAATTCTCCTCCTTCGCGCGCATGCCCAAGCCGATGTTCCGCCAGGAATCCCTGCTCGACATCGCGCGCCAGGCGATGTTCCTCCACGAAGTCGCGCATCCCACGCTGCGTTTCGAGATGGAGGTGCCCGATCCCGCGCCGAGCCTTATCTGCGATCGCCGCCAGATCGGCCAGGCCTTCACAAATATTGTGAAAAACGCCGTCGAGGCGATTGAAGCACGCGGGGAAGGGGAGGCGCTTTCCCAGGGCGAGATCGTCATGACCATCCATGACGCGGCCGAAGGCAAGCTCACCCTGACACTGGCCGACAATGGCATCGGTCTGCCGGTCGAGCGTGACCGGATCGTCGAGCCCTATATGACCACCCGCAGCCGCGGCACCGGCCTGGGCCTCGCGATCGTTAAGAAGATCGTCGAGGAGCATTTCGGCACCATCGCCTTCTCGGACCGTCCCGGCGGCGGCACGCTGGTGACGATCTGCTTCGATACCGACCAGCTCGCCGAAATGGTGAGTTCCCCTGAAGGTGAAGGCGCCGACGAACCGCGCCCCGCCGTGCTTACCCGTACTGGAAGTGCCAAGTCATGAGTCTCGATATCCTGGTCGTCGACGATGAGCGCGACATCCGTGAGTTGGTAGCCGGCGTCCTCGAGGACGAAGGCTATGCCACGCGCGGCGCCGCCAACAGCGACGAGTGCCTCGAGGCCATCGCCGAACGCCGGCCCAGCCTAGTGCTGCTCGACGTATGGCTCCACGGTTCGCGGCTCGACGGGATGGAGATCCTCGACGAGATCAAGCGCCGAGACCCCTCGATCCCGGTGCTGGTGATCTCCGGCCATGGCAATCTCGACACCGCCGTCGCCGCGATCCGTCGCGGCGCCTCCGATTTCATCGAGAAGCCGTTCGAGGCCGAGCGCCTGTTGCTCATGGTCGAGCGCGCCACCGAGACCGAGCGCCTCAAGCGCGAAGTCGCCTCGCTACGCGCCTCGATCGGCCGAGAGGAGGACCTCACCGGCCAGTCGGGCGCGATCAACACCGTGCGCGCAACCTTGAAGCGGGTCGCCTCCACCGGCAGCCGCGTGCTGATCAGCGGCGGCGCCGGCACCGGCAAGGAAGTGGCCGCCCGGTTGCTCCATGGCTGGAGCCAGCGTACCGCCGCGCCCTTCGTGATCGTCAGCGCCGCGCGCATGCAGCCCGAGCGTGTGGAGGAAGAGCTGTTCGGCGTGGAGGAGGGCGGGGACCTGGTCCGCACCGGCCTGCTCGAACAGGCGCATGGCGGCACCTTGTTCCTCGACGAGATCGCCGACATGCCGATCGCCACCCAGGCACGGATCCTGCGCGTGCTCACCGACCAGAGCTTCACCCGTGTCGGCGGCACCCGCGTGGTCAAGGTCGATGTCCGCGTCGT
Organism: Sphingomonas sp. GW821-FHT12D09; assembly: GCF_058807215.1. Classification (NCBI taxonomy): domain Bacteria; kingdom Pseudomonadati; phylum Pseudomonadota; class Alphaproteobacteria; order Sphingomonadales; family Sphingomonadaceae; genus Sphingomonas; species Sphingomonas sp. GW821-FHT12D09. Next base: position 463,867 of record NZ_JBXAQL010000001.1, read on the forward strand.
CTCGGCCACGGCACGCGACCTTATGAACGAGATCGCCGAGGGCCGCTTCCGCGAGGACCTCTATTACCGGCTGAACGTGGTCCCGGTGACCATCCCCCCGCTCACCGACCGCCGAGAGGATATTCCCGTCCTGGTCGAGCATTTCGTCGCGCATTACGCAAACGAGCGCCGCGTACCGACACCGGAGGTGGCGCCGGACGCGATGGTGGCGCTGCAGAGCTATGAATGGCCCGGCAATGTCCGCCAGCTGCGCAACGTGGTCGAACGCACCGTAATCCTGGCGCCGGGCGATCGGATCGGCCGCATCGACCTCGACCTGCTGCCTCCCGAAGTGCTCGGCCGCCCGGCCGAGACCGGCGGCAACATGGGTGCCAGCGCGATCATGGGCGCGCCGCTCAAGGAAGCGCGCGAGAGCTTCGAACGCGAATATCTCCGCGTCCAGATCCGCCGCTTCTCGGGCAACATCTCGCGCACTGCCAGCTTCATCGGCATGGAGCGCTCGGCGCTGCACCGGAAGCTCAAGCTGCTGGGAATCACCGACAGCCGGGAAGAGTAGGGGGCTCATCCCCGCGACTCATTGCCTTGCAATGTAGGATTTCACATGCTTGGCTCCTGAAGCCGGGCATGCGGCCTTTCCCCCGCCCACCCGCGCGATGAACTACCAAGAGAATCAACATTTCTCCGAGTTGTCGCGCGGTGTTTGTAGGACCGCAACAAGCACCGCTGGACGATTTGCCGCCCAAAGCATAAAAGGGCGGCGCAGCGCGCCGGACGGGTGCGCGCACTCCGACGCCAGAGAACGGCGCCAAAGCGGGGAAACTCCCGCCAACAAAGAGAGTCACGAACGATGGCCGAAAAGCAGACCTCGCTTCAGGATCTGTTCCTCAACTCGCTGCGCCGGTCGAAGACGCCGGTCACGATGTTCCTCGTCAAGGGCGTCAAGCTCCAGGGCATCGTCACCTGGTTCGACAATTTTTCGGTGCTGCTCCGCCGCGACGGCCAGTCGCAGCTCATCTACAAGCACGCCATTTCCACGATCATGCCCTCGGGCCCGGTAGACCTCGCCCCGCTCCTCGAAGCGGTGGGAGAATTCCAGTCCAAGAATCCGGTATTGCAGGAGATTTTCCTGAATGCGGTCCGCCGCCAGCAGGAAAATGTCACCATGTTCCTGGTGAACGGCGTGATGCTCCAGGGCCAGATCGCCGCCTTCGACCTGTTCTGCATGCTGCTCCAGCGCGAGGGCATGGCCCAGCTGGTCTACAAGCATGCCGTCTCGACGATCCAGCCGGCCCACCCGCTGAACCTCGCCGAGGAACAGAATAGCGACGACTAAGGTTCGCACAGCATGAGTACTGGTTTCGAGCGCGACCCCGATGAATTCAGCCGGGGCGCGCGAGCGGTCGTGGTCTATCCGGACCTCGGTGGAAGCTCGCGCGATGCTGAAGCACGCCTGGAAGAGACGGCGGGCCTGGCCGCGGCGATCGGCGTCGACGTGGTCGAACGGGTGCCCTTGCGCATCCGCGCACCCAAGCCGGGCACGCTGATCGGCTCGGGCCAGGTCGAGGCGCTGGCCGAGACGGTGCGCGACAGGGAACTGACGCTCGCCGTGTTCGATGCCAGCCTCACTCCTGTCCAGCAGCGCAATCTCGAAACGGGGCTGGGCTGCAAGGTGATCGACCGCACCGGCCTGATCCTCGAGATCTTCGGCGAGCGCGCCCGCACCGCCGAGGGCCGGCTCCAGGTCGAACTGGCCCATCTCGATTACCAGGCCGGCCGCCTCGTGCGCAGCTGGACCCACCTCGAGCGCCAGCGCGGCGGCTTCGGCTTCCTTGGCGGCCCGGGCGAGACCCAGATCGAAGCCGATCGCCGGCTGATCCGCGACCGCATGGCCCGGCTGCGCCGCGAGCTGGATTCGGTCAGCCGCACCCGCAGCCTCCACCGCGACCGCCGTCAGCGGGCACCCTGGCCGATCATCGCGCTGGTCGGCTATACCAACGCCGGAAAATCCACACTTTTCAATCGCCTGACCGGAAGTGACGTCATGGCGGAGAACCTCCTCTTCGCCACGCTCGATCCGACGCTCCGTCAGATTTCGCTGCCCGGCATCGACAAGGCGATCCTGTCGGATACGGTAGGCTTCGTCTCCGAACTGCCGACCCAGCTCGTCGCCGCCTTCAAGGCGACGCTGGAAGAGGTCGTCTCGGCCGACCTGCTGATCCATGTCCGCGACATCGCCCATCCAGATACGGAGGCGCAGGCGGACGATGTCGAGCAGGTTCTGGCCGATATCGGCGTCGCCGAAGCCACGCCGCGCTTCGAGGCCTGGAACAAGATCGACCTGCTCGAAGGCGAGCTTCGCGATGCGCTACTGGCGGAGGCCGCGCGCCGCGACGACGTCATGCCGGTCTCGGCTGTGACCGGGGAGGGGGTGGATGCCCTGATCCAGGCCGTCGCCGCCCGCCTCACCGAGGGCCATCGCCGCTACACGATACTCCTCGATCCTGCCGACGGCGCCGCCGCGGCCTGGCTCCACCAGCATGGCGAAGTGCTCGAGCAGGGGATGGACGGCGAGCAGGCAGTGTACGAAGTGCGGATCGCACCGCGGGATTATGAGCGGTTCCTGACGCGGGGCTGAGCCCTCAAGGCGCCGGCAGGTACCGCTCCATTCGAGCCCGAAGCAGCGAGATCAAAGCCGGGTCCATGAACTCGTACTCGTCGGGGATGCCGAGCACGACGATGTTCTTGCCGTTCAGCGCTGCGCGGTAACGCTTCTGGATCCTGCTGCGATGCTCCCGCTCCATCGCGAAGATCAGGTCGGCCCATTCGATCAATTCGGCGCTGAGCGGGTTCTCGGCATCGTTGTTCGTGCCGGCCGAACTCGTCTCGATCCCCGGACGGTCGGCGAAGATCTGCTCCGCGGTGGGGCTGCGCAGCCGGTTCTGGCTGCAGACGAACAGGACATTCTTCATCGCGTCGCCAGCTTGGCCTTCACCCAGAGTTCTTCCTTGGCCTCGAGGTCCAGCGCTTCGAACATATCCCCAGCTTCGGCTTCCATGGCCTTGAAACGCTTCTCAAATTTCGCGTTAGCTACTCGCAGCGCAGCCTCCGGATCGATACCCAGCTTGCGCGCCCAGTTGACCATTGCAAACAGCAGATCGCCAACCTCCTCCTCGATCTCCGCCGGCGTAGCGGCCGCGTCTACCTCCGCCAGTTCCTCATCAATCTTGGCGCGGGCACCGCTGGGGTCGGGCCAGTCGAAGCCGGTGCGGGCGGCGCGCTTCTGGAGTTTCTCGGCCCGGAGCAGGGCGGGGAGGCCGGCTGCCACGCCGTCCAGCGCGCTCTCATGCCCCTTGGCGCCCCGCTCCGCGGCCTTGATTTGTTCCCAGAGGTGATGGCCGCCCTTGCTAGCGCCCAGGAAGATATGCGGGTGACGGCGCTCCATCTTGTCGCTGATCGCGCCCACGACATCGGCCAAGGCGAAGTCGCCGGCTTCCTCGGCCATGCGGCTGTGGAAGATCACCTGGAGGAGCAGATCGCCCAGTTCGTCCTTGAGGTCGTCCATGTCGCCACGCTCGATCGCGTCGGCCACCTCGTAAGCTTCCTCGATCGTGTAGGGGGCGATCGTCGCAAACGTCTGCACCGTATCCCATTCGCAACCGCTCACCGGATCGCGTAGCCGCGCCATGATCGCAACCAGCCGTTCGATATTGCTGGCCGAAGGGCCGGGAGAAGTCGGGGGAGTCATGCGAGGGGGCCTCTCCGGAACACATCCGTAAGATCGATAATATACATTATGTAAAATCTATTCCTGGTTGCCGGAGGTTGGCAGCAGCACCCTCTCTTCGCGGCGTCTTGCCGGTTCGAGGATCAAAACACGGTCTTCGACACGCCAGGATTTGAGCCGCGACAGGAAGTTCATGCCGAGCACGTCGAGATCACCGAAGCTGTCGCCCACGACCAATGGCAGGTCCTGCGTCGCGAGCGGCCCGATCGCCACCTCGTCCGCTCGCGCCGGCTTGGCCTGTACCGTGCCGTTGGCGGTCTCGATCAGCACTGGTGGCGCGAGCGATAGCTTCACGCCGGCGGCAGCAGCGGTGTCGGCCGAGATCGCCGTTACCGTCGCGCCGCTGTCGACCAGCATGCGCCGCTCGACGCCGTTGATCTTCACACGCGCCCAGAAATGCCCGTCCGGGCTCATCTTGATGCGCACCGTCTCGCCCTGGACGCTTTGCTGCTCGTAACCGAGCTTTTCGGACGCCGTCGCGAGCAGCCCGCCCAATTCCTGGCGGTGGTTCATCACGATCACCATCGCCACACCGACAATGCCCCAGAGCACCAGGGTCTGGGCCAATCCCCGGAGCGTGATACGCTGCACCGACAGTGCCTTCAGCGCGAGCATCAGTGCGCCGAGCAGGAACAGCAGCTGGAGCAGGCGATCGTTGGTCATGCCGCGACCTCCATGCCGTCGAAGCCTGGCTCGACTCCGGCGGGAAGCGTGGCCATCAGCGTCGCATAGTCCATCGAATTGTCCATATGGGCGAGCAGGGCGCGACGCGGCGCCAAGTCCCTCACCCACTCCAGCACGGCATCCAGATGCGCATGCGTCGGATGCGGCTTGCGGCGCAGGCAGTCGACCACCCACACATCCACATCCTTATACAAGTTACGCATATCCTGCGTCATCTCATTGAAATCTATAGCATAAGCTATAGATTTTCCATTACTTTCTAAGCGCAGCCCGGCTGAAGTAATGCCGCCGTGCGGCTGATCCACCACCTGCACCCGGATATCGCCGATCGTGATCGTGTCGGGTAGCGGCTCGATCGCCACCGTCGGCCGGTAGAGCTTGCTTCCCTTGAACGCATAGCCGAAGCGCTGCGTGAGCTGCTCTAGCGTGAAGGGCCGCGCAAGGCCGCGCACGGGCTCTCCTTCCCGCGCGTGCATGACCTGCCGCAAGTCGTCTATGCCATGGCAGTGATCGGCATGGTCGTGCGTCCAGATCACTGCATCGAGATCGGCGATGCCGGCGGCCAGCGCCTGCTCACGGAAATCGGGACTGGTGTCGATGAGGATGCAGGTTGTCTCGGTCCACACCATCACCGAGGCACGCAGGCGCCGGTTCTTCGGCTCAGCGGGATCGCAAGCGCCCCAGTCGTTCCCGATCCGCGGCACGCCGGACGAAGTCCCCGAGCCGAGGATGCGCAGCTTCATGCCAGGGTCTTGGCGAACAGCTGGTGGAAGTTCGCGCGGGTGGCATCGGCCAGCGCGTCGGGGGCCTCGCCGCGCAACTGGGCAAGGAAGCGGCAGGTGTCGGCGACGAACGCCGGCTCGCCCGTCTTCCCCCGGTGCGGCACCGGCGCGAGGAAGGGCGCATCGGTCTCGATCAGCAGGCGATCGAGCGGCAGCTGCGCCGCAGTATCCTGCAGGTCCTTGGCGTTCTTGAACGTCACGATGCCCGAGATCGAGATGTAGAAGCCAAGCTCCAGCGCGATCTCCGAGAATTCGCGGCTCGCGGTGAAGCAGTGGATCACCCCGGGGAAAGCGCCCTTCCCCATCTCGTCGCGCAGGATCTCGGCGGTGTCCGCCTCGGCGTCGCGGGTGTGGACGATCAGCGGCAGCTGGGTCTCGCGGCACGCGGCGATGTGCGCGCGGAAGCTCGCACGCTGGCGGTCGCGGTCGCTATGATCGTAATAATAATCGAGCCCGGTCTCGCCGATGCCGACCACGCGCGGATGCCGCGCCTTCTCGATAAGCTTGGATGCGTCGATATCGGGATGCTCGTCCGCCTCGTGCGGGTGGATGCCGACCGAGGCCCAGACGTCCGCCTCACGCTCGGCGACGGCGATCACTTCGTCCCATTCGCGCTCGCGCGTCGAGATGTTGAGCATCGCGACTACGCCCGCTTCCCGGGCGCGCGCCAGCACCTCGGGCTGCTGCTCGCCCAGGCCCTTGTAGATCAGGTGGCAGTGACTGTCGGCGAGGTTCACGCGTCTTCCTTCAGCTCCAGCCGGGGAAAGATGGGGGTCGGCGGCGCGATCCGGAAGTCCGCATCGCCCTCACGCCCCAGCTGGTCGAGCAGCTTTTGCGCCGAACCGGGCACCACCGGCGCGATCGTGACGGCAAGACGTCGGATCGCACGCAGAAGCGTGTGCAGCACCGCATGCATCCGCTCGGGATCGGTCTTGCGCAGCCCCCAGGGCGCCTGCGCGTCGATATACTGGTTGCAGGCGAACACGCCGGTCATCCACAGCTCAACACCCTGGCTGAGCGCGAGATCCTCGAACCCTCGGATGAAGCCGCCACAGGCATTGTCGACCTCCGCGATCAGCACCGCGTCGGCATCCTCGGCCCGGCCCGTCTCGACCAGCCCCTCGCAATTCTTGGCGATGAAGGCGAGCGTGCGCTGGGCCAGGTTGCCGAAGCTGTTCGACAAATCGGCATTGGCGCGCATGACGATCGCCTCGTCGCTAAACGTGCCGTCATTGCCGAAGCTCACATCGCGCAGCAGGAAATAGCGCAGGGCATCGACGCCGTAATAGTCCGCCAGTGCCATCGGATCGACGACATTGCCGACGGACTTGGACATCTTCTCCCCGCGATTGAGCAGGAAGCCGTGCCCGAACACCTGTTTGGGGAGCGCTATCTTCGCCGACATCAGGAAGGCCGGCCAATAGACCGCGTGGAAGCGGACGATGTCCTTGCCGATCAGGTGGATATCCGCCGGCCAGTAGCGCGCCAGGCGTTCCCGATCGTCGGGGTAGCCCGCGCCGGTCAGGTAATTGGTCAGCGCGTCGACCCAGACATACATCACATGCCCGGGCGAACCGGGCACCGGCACGCCCCAGTCGAAGCTGGTGCGGCTCACGGAAAGGTCGACGAGCCCGCCCTCGACAAAGCGCAGGACCTCATTTCGCCGTGATTCCGGGCGGATGAAATCCGGGTTGGAAGCATAGAGATCGAGCAGGGGCTGCTGGTATTTGGAGAGCTTGAAGAACCAGGTCTCCTCCGCAGTCCATTCCACCGGCGTACCCTGGGGGGAGAGCTTCTCGCCCCCCGGCCCTTCGACGAGCTCCTTCTCTTCGTAAAATGCTTCGTCGCGCACCGAATACCAGCCCTCGTAGCGATCGAGATACAGGTCGCCGGCATCGGCCATCGCCTGCCAGATCGCCTGGCTAGCCTTGTAATGCTCGGCCTCGCTGGTGCGGATGAAGCGATCGCACGAGATATCGAGCTTCTCGGCCATCTCGCTGAAATAAGACGACATCTCGTCCGCCAGCTCACGCGCGGTCATGTCGCGGTCGCGCGCCGTCTTGACCATCTTGAGGCCATGCTCGTCGGTGCCGGTCTGGAAGAACACGTCGCGGCCCTGCTGGCGCTGGAAGCGCGCGATCGCGTCGGCGGCGATCATCTCATAGGCGTGCCCGATATGGGGGCGGCCATTGGGATAGTGGATCGCGGTGGTGATGTAGAAAGGGTCGGCCATCCGGGGCATCTAGAGGCTGGATGCCCGAGCGGCAACGCCCCCGTCGCAATATGCGCGTTCGCGCGCGGCTCTTCCCTTCGAGAGTATGGCCACCCTCACAAGCCCTCCGAAACTAGGCCCCGGCCTCGCTAGGCGAACACGCTGCTCAGCCCAGCATATGCTCGGTGGCAAAGGGCGAGTCCGGAATCGCCACCCCTGTCTTCTGCTCGTGCACCTTGCGCACCGCCTCGGCGACCTCCTTGTCGATCGCTTCCTTCTCCTTGGGCGGCAGCTTCTGGTAATCCTCTTCCGAGAGGTCATGCTTCTTGAGCACCGCGTCGCGGGCGCGTTCCTCGGGCGTCTGGCTCGCCGCCTTCTTGAAGGCCTCCAGGATCGCATCGAAGCTTGTGTCGCTCGGGCCATTGGCCTGCGACGTCGCCCCAGCGCTGGCGCCGATGCTGGAGGTGCCGACGATACCCGTGATGCTGGTCATGTCCGATCCCCTGTTTCGGGTCCGGAATAAGCCGCTCTGCCTAAGGCCGCGTTAAACGCGTCCCAGCCGGGCGAGGATGCCACCCATCTCGAAGACGGTGGCCGAAGCGTCGAGCGACAGCCCCGTCGCTGCCCCGCCCAGCTCGCGCGCCGCACCATAGGCGTCGAGCGCGGTACGCAGCGCATCGCCGGAAAGCGGCCGCGCGCGTTCGGCGATGAAGCTCGGCGCGCGCTCGAGGAACGCCTCGTAGCGCGGCTGCGCGGCCTTGCTGCCGAGCAGCTTGGCGAGGCGCGAGCGGATCATGTTGGAAGGATCGCCGGTATCGGCCAGAGCCGCCATCTCCGCTTCGATCGTGGCGATATCGAGCCCGGCGAAGCCCAGGGCGCGACCGGGAGAACCCTCCCCCGCCTTGACCAGCGCCGCGATCTCGGTGCTCGTTGCGTCGGGCAGCTGCTCGCGCAGGATCGCCGTGACATCCGCGTCCGCCAGCGCCTCGAAGCGCAGCAGCCGGCAGCGCGAGCGGATCGTCGGCAGCAGCCGACCCGGCGCATGGCTCACCAGCAGGAAGACCGTCCCTACCGGCGGCTCCTCGAGGTTCTTGAGCAGCGCGTTGGCGCCCCCCCGCTCGAGATCGTCGATCGCGTCGATCACCACGACGCGATGTTCCCCCGCTTCGGGATGACGTGCGTAGAATGGCTGCAGCGAACGGACCTGGTTGATCGTGATGCTGCGCGCCAGCGCTTCGTCGGGCTTGTCCGGATCCTTGGGCAGGCGAACCAGCTCGCGATACCGGGGATGCGCACCGGCGGCGATCTGATGCTCATGGCTCTCGATCGGCTGGGAATTGTTCTTCGCGAGAAGGCGCAATGCCACCTCCCGGGCAAACATGCCCTTCCCCACCCCTTCGGGCCCGGCGATCAACCAGGCATGGTGCAGCGCTCCGCTCGCCATGGCAGCGGCAAGTGCCTCGCGGGCATGTTCATTGCCGATCAGGGGCATCGCGTCTCTTGTTTCCCTCCCTTCCAGGGAGGGGCAAGGGGTAGGTCTGCCGAGAGCGAGGCTCGATCCCTCGATGGCGGCTTCGATGGCGAGGGCAGTCGGCTCGCTTCGCGCGCAATCCACCCCCAACCCCTCCCTTCAAGCGAGGGGAGTTTCAAGCGTTACGCCCCGAACAGCGACCAGAACCCGCGCCAGGCGCGCCCGAAGAAGCCCGCCTCGCCGATGTCCTTCTCCGCGACCAGCGGCACGGTCTGCGACGGCAGGCCTGGCGAATCGACGACCAGGTCGGCGATATGGTCCCCCGCCTTGAAGCCGGCCGGGACCGGGCCGTTATAGACGATGCGTGCCTGCATCTCGGGTGCTGTGCCCGCCGGTACGGTGGCGGTCAGGTCGCGCGGGGCGACCACGCCGACGCTGCCCGACGTGCCGCCCTGCACCTGCACTTCACCCACCTTGCGGCCCTTCTTGACCAGCGGGCGGGCCTGCCAGGCGCGGAAGCCCCAGTTCATGAACTTGACCGATTCCTCGGCGCGGCCGCCATAGGTGTCGAGCCCGGCGACCACCATCACCAGGCGACGGCCATTCTGCTCGGCCGACCCGGTGAAGCCATAGCCGGCCTCATCGGTATGGCCGGTCTTGAGGCCATCGGCACCCTGCACCTTGCCGAGCAGCGGATCGCGGTTCGACTGGCTGATGTCGTTGCCGGCCCCCAGCGTCTTGCCCCAGGTGAAGCTCGGCAGCGCATAATATTGCTTGTAGAGATCCGGATGGTCCTGGATCGTCGCCTTGGCGAGATGCGCCAGGTCACGCGCGGTCACATAGGTGCGGCCTTCGTCGGGCCACCCGTTCGACGTGCCGAAATGGCTGTTGCTGAGGCCAAGCTTCTTGGCAGCTTCGTTCATCCGCTGGACGAACGCTTCCTCGGTGCCGGAGATGCCCTCGGCAAGCACGACGCAGGCATCATTGCCCGAAAGCGTGACGATGCCCTTGAGCAGGTCGGAGACGGTCGGCTTCTCGCCCACCGCCAGGAACATGGTCGAGCCCTGCGAATGCCACTTCTTCCAGGTCTCGGGCTGCACCTCGATCTGCCTGTCGAGCTTGAGGTCGCCCTTCTTGATCAGGTCGAATGCGACATAGACCGTCATCATCTTCGCCATCGATGCCGGCGGGATGCGGCGATCGGCATCCTTGGCATAGAGCACCGCGCCGGAGGACAGATCCTCCATATAGGCGATCGGCGCCGGCGTATCGAAGGGCGGGCCGGCCGCGTTCGTCGACTGGGCGGCGGCAAGCGCAAGGAACGATGCGGCGAGCAGAAGCTTCTTCATGTGGTCCGTCCGGCCTTTCAGTTGGCTTGGACGCGTGCATCTCCATAGCCCGCGCCCGCGGCACGCCGCCGTGCCGCATCGGCCTCACCCGCCGTAGCGAAAGGACCGAGCTGAACACGATAGAGCCCGCCACCCGGCTTTACGAACCCGCCTAGGCTTTGGGCAAGCGCTTGTGCACGGGCAGCGTTAGAAAGTGCGGCGACCTGCACGATATACTTGCCGTTTGCGGCCGGCCGAGCCGCTGGCGGGGCACTACGAACCGGCGCCGGGCGCGGCGCGGTGGTCCGCGGCGGGCTGTAGCTGGGCGTACGCGGCGCGGCGCTGGCATAGCTGGGCGGGTTCGGCAGGCGCTTGCGCAGCGCGGTGAGCAGCACCTGCGGCGCATCGGCCCGCGCGCCGGCGGGCTGGCCCGCCTGCAGCGCGTTCTTGTCCATCGCGGGCGGGTTCACGCTGCGGATACGGACGCCGACGCTATCGCCGCTCGCCCCGAGCAGCCGCGCGGCGCCGGCAGAAAGGTCGATAGGATGGTCGGCACCCGGATCGGTGCCGGTGACGAGCACCAGGATCGTCTTGCCGGTATCCAGTGAAGTGACTTCGACATAGGAGTTCGCCGGCAGCGAGCGGTGCATCGCCACCACCGCCTGATCTGCCGCGCCGCTTACCGGGCGGACGCCGGCATAACCGATCTCGTCATAGCGCGGGGTTTCGCCGGGTGCCGGCTGCGACGAACCGGCCGGGCCGGCCACGCCAGCGGTGGGGTCGCCATAGTCCTGGGGCAGCGACGGCGGCGCCTGTTGCTGGACGACCGGCGCGGGTGCCCGGCGGGTCTGGCGCACCGGAGCGATCCCGGGAACCGCATAGGAAGCGCCCGGCGCACTCGATTGCTGCGGCGCCGGCGCGGGATCGGCCCATTGCGGCTGTGGCTCATATTGGGGTTGGGGCTGCTGCACCACCGGCTCGGGCGCCGGCTGCGCTTGCGGCTGCTGGCGCGCGGGGCGCGAACGGATCGTGCCGTCCGCGGCGCGCCACGTCTCCGTCGCCTGCGCGTCGGGTTGGGACTGGGGACCGCCATAGGCCTGCGCCCCGACGGAGCCCCGCTGGAAAACATGGGCATGGCTCGGCGCTCCACCACACAGGGCAGCCAGGAGCGGGAGTGCGAAAATGCTAGCGTTCGACCTCATCGGCAAGGAGACCTACCGACAAAGCGTAAAAATTCGAGCAATTATAGTCGAGGATCACGCGATAATTTCCGGTGAGCAGATAGCCGGTCTTGCCCGGCCCGTCGGGCTCGATCAGCGTCGCCTGGACATTATCGGCCGGCCAGGCGCGGGTCTGCGGCACGATTCCGAGCGCGCGCCACTCCGCCATGGTCTTCCAGCGGCTATGCCGATCGAACACGCGTGGGCAGCGCGGCGCCGTCGTCCTGGTCGCGAGCACGGCGCGATTGAGCGTCGCGGGCACGGTCACCGCGAAGCCCCAGGGCTGGCCCGGGCGCCAGCCGGCATTGACGAAGTAGTTGGCGATCGACGTGAGCGTGTCCGCTTCGCTCGTCCAGATATCGGCCATGCCATCGCCGTCGCCGTCCCGGGCGAGTCGGAGATAGACCGAGGGCAGGAATTGCGGGCCGCCGAACGCCCCTGCCCAGCTCCCGACCAGCTTCTCGCGCGGCACCCCGCGATCGACCATCTTGAGCGTGGCGATGAACTCGCTGGCGAACAGGTCGCGCCGGCGGCCTTCATAGGCCAGGCTGGCGAGCGCGCGCGGCAGGTCGAATCCGCCCATCACCCGCCCGTAATTGGTTTCGTGGCCCCAGATCGCGACCATGATCGATTCGGGGACACCGGTCTCCGCCTCGATCCGCTGCAGCCGCGAGCGCTGGCGCTGATAGGCGGCGCGCCCCTGGCTGATTCGCGCGGCATCGACATGGGCGCGACGATACGGCTCGAAATTGGAGATCGGTGCGTTGGGCGCGGTCTCGGGCTGCTGCCGGTCGAGCGCCACGACGCGCGCATTATAGGTAAGCGTCGGGATCACCGCGTCGATCGTCCGCCGGCTCACTCCCTCGGCTGCCGCCTGGCGCGCGAGATCACCCAGATATGTCTGGAAGCCGCTCTCGTCCTGGGCGATCGCGGGCGCGCTCACCGGCGCCGCCGCGATCACGGCTACACCAAGTGCCAACAGGCTACGCATCACACTACTCCGTCCCCGCATGCGCTTTTTGTGCCACAGGGCGACACAATGCAGAACCCCCTGCCGCGGGCATTCGTCAACAAATTGTGGCGGATCGTCGCCGATCGCGATAGCGGAGGCTGCGCGCGGAGAGGTGGCCGAGTGGTTTAAGGCAGCGGTCTTGAAAACCGCCGTGGGTGCAAGCTCACCGTGGGTTCGAATCCCACCCTCTCCGCCAAAACTTTTCCAAAAATTTTCCACGCATTTCCGACCTGTGACCGCGCGTGCCTGAGGTATCTGTGTCCAGCAGGCCACAGTCCATGTGACATTTTGCGCTGGTCCCTCGGCTCACATCCAAAGAACTCGTTGTATCTCAGCAGCATGACCCGTTTCTGGGAATAGCATTTATTTTGGGCGTTTTTACCGGCCACCCCGGCGACCCGGCTATATTATCCGCGTGGCACTTCGGCCGCGGGAACTGAGGGGAAGGAGCAGAGCTCTACGAGCATCTTGCCCAGGCGGGCATAGGATCACTCCAGTACCGGGTCACGGCCGTCCTTTCGGCCGTTCCGACCTGTCCAAGTGGGAGCCCCGGAGGGGAGGCTCCGCGCGAACACAATCATCGCTGCTATCCCATTCTCCGGCGAGACCTGTCGCGCCGGGTGGAGAGGCGCGCGCTTTTTGCCGTCGCAACGCACCCGACAGACCGCCGGAGAATCCTTCCTCACCCAGCAGGTCCCGCACCGACCGGAGCATCGGCTGGCCCCTGAGCAGGGCCACGCAGGCCAGTGCCGAGGCACGAGAGCATCGCAGAATTCCAGGGAAACAACGACGACCCCGAGCGGGGTCACCAATCTTTCAAGGTGGGTACTGATAATCATGACGAAGCATTTCCTGTTGTTCACTGTCGCGCCGTTCGCGCTCATCGCCCCGGCAATGGCCGAGACCGCGCCTGCCGCATCGGCCGCCAACGACGCCAAGACCGCCAAGCCTGAGGGCGAGGCCCAGAAGGCCCCGGTCAAGAAGGGCACCGAAGAAGTCTTCTCGACCGGCGTCGCCAAGGGCCGCGACCGTCTCGACAGCGCCACGTCGACCAGCGCGCTGCGCGCCGCCGAGATCGACAAGATCGGCGCCCGTTCGATCTCCGAGATCCTGCGCGACATCCCCGGCATCCGTTCGGAAGCCTCGACCGGTGAAGGCAGCGCCAACATCACGATCCGCGGCCTCCCGATCGCCTCGACCGGCGCCAAGTTCCTGCAGCTGCAGGAAGACGGCCTGCCGATCCTCGAGTTCGGCGACATCGCCTTCGCGACCGCCGACACCTTCCTGCGCGCCGACCTGAACCTGGCCGCGGTGGAAGCGATCCGTGGCGGTTCGGCCTCGACCTTCGCGTCGAACTCGCCGGGCGGCATCGTCAACTTCATCTCGAAGACCGGCGACACCGATGGCGGCGCCGTGCAGCTCTCGGCCGGCCTCGACTATGGCATGCGCCGCGTCGACTTCGACTATGGCGCGCACATCACCCCGACGCTGCGCTTCCATGTCGGCGGCTTCTACCGCGACGGCGCCGGCCCGCGCGAGACCGGCTACACCTCGACCCGCGGCGGCCAGATCAAGCTGAATGTCACCAAGGAATTCGACGGCGGCTATATCCGTTTCTACGCCAAGTATCTGGACGATCGTACGCCTGCGTACGACATCACCCCGATCGCGGTCAGCGGCACCAACACCGATCCGAAGTATGCGAACATCGCCGGCTATGACGTGCGTCACGACTCGCTGTTCTCGAAATACTATCAGAGCCAGCTGACGCTCGACGGCAACAACCAGGTCGTCCGTGACGACGTGACCGCCGGCCAGCACCCGATCCAGAAGTCGGTCGGCATCGAGAGCAAGTTCGAAGTCGCTGGCTGGGATATCACCGAGAAGTTCCGCTACTCGAACATGTCCAACCACTATATGGGCATCTATTACACCCAGTTCGTGCCCGTCGCAGCAATGCCGGCGGCGTTCGGCGCCCCAGGGGGCACGGTGCGCTTCGCCAGCGGCCCGAACGCCGGCGCGACGGTCACCAGCCCGACCACGCTGAACGGCAACGGCATCGGCGCGCTGATGATGCTCGCTGATACTGACCTCAACGACCTGAGCAACATCACCAACGACGTCCGCGCCAGCAAGGTGTGGAACCTCGGCGGTAACGACCTGACCACCACGGTCGGCCTGTACAGCTCGCACCAGACGATCGACTCGGACTGGAACTGGGCCAGCGTTCTCAGCGGCATCGCCTCTAACGGTAACGCCCAGCTGCTCGACGTCGTCACCGCGACCAACATCAAGGTCACCCAGGACGGCACGCTGCGCTATGGCGCGCCGACCCCAGGCCAGTTCCGCCGCGGCTACAAGCTGAGCTACACCACCAACGCGCCCTTCGCTTCGGTTAATCTGAAGATTGGTGGCGTCTCGATCGGTGGCTCGCTGCGCTATGACTTCGGCAAGGCCGAAGGCACGGTGTTCGGCTCGGACCTGGGCGGCGGTCGTGTCGGCGTCGGTCCGCATGACATGAACGGCGACGGCACGATCTCGGTCCCCGAGATGGCGGTGGCCTTCACCCCGGCGCGTCCGGCTCCGGTCGACTACACCTATGGCTATCTGAGCTATTCGGCCGGCATCAACTGGCGCATCGCCGAGCAGCTCGCGGTGTTCGGCCGTTACAGCCGCGGCGGCCGCGCCAATGCCGACCGCATCCAGTTCAGCCCGCTGGTCAACTCGCTGACCGGCGCGATGGCGAACAAGGACGCCGCAGTGGACGTGGTGCATCAGGCCGAAGCAGGCGTGAAGTTCCGTAACGACAACCTGACGCTGAACGTGACCGGCTTTTGGGCCAAGGCCGAGGACAGCAACCTCGACTCGACCACCGGCCTGCCGCTGCTGCGCGACTACAAGGCGATCGGCGCCGAGTTCGAGGGCAGCTACCGCATGGGCATCTTCAGCATCACCGCTGGCGCGACCTATACCGACGCGGAAATCACCAACGACGTGCTGACCCCGGCGAACAGCGGCAACACGCCGCAGCACCAGGCGAAGCTGATCTATCAGGTCACCCCGCAGATCACGACCGACCAGTTCAGCGTCGGTGCGGTGATCGTCGGCACCACGGGCAGCTACGCCACGGCGGCCAACACGCTCAAGGTGCCGGGCTACACCACGACCAACGCGTTCGTGCAGTTCCGTCCGCTCGACCGCGTGACCCTGTCGCTCAACGCCAGCAATCTCTTCGACGTCCTCGCGATCACCGCGATCGACGACGCAGTGATCCCGGCGGTTGGCGTTGCTCGCGCGCACGTCCTCAACGGCCGCACCATCTCGGCTGCGGTCCGCTTCGACTTCTGATCGGGCACGGGACCCGGGCTGCGCGAGGAGCGCGGCCCGGGTCCTTTCCCGTTTGGAAGGCCCCCTTTGAGGGTGGCGCAAATGCGGTCGCAAGAACCGCCACCCCGATAAAGGCTAGGAAATATGTTCAAGGCCATGAAGATCCCCAGGAAGCTGGGTCTCTCGTTCCTGACGATCTGCGCGACTGCGGCGATCGTGATGCTGGTGTTCTACTCCAGCATTTCGTCGATTCGCGGCTCGACCGACGCGAACAATCTCAGCCAGTCGATCCATGCCAAGACGCTCGGCCTGGAGACTGCGCTGCTGCGTCAGAACAGCCAGATGCGCGGCTTCCTCGTCACCGGCGACGAGACTTATCTCAAGTCGTACAATGAAGGCGGCGCCGACTATGACAAGACGTCGGCGGAGCTGGAAACCGTACTCCAGGATCCCAAGCTCGACGCCGCTTTGCTCAAGTCGCGCGAGGAAACGCTCAAGTGGCGCAAGGACTGGAGCGATCGCCTGATCGCCAAGGTCAAGGCCGGCCAGCGTGACGCGGCCGAGGCCGAAGTCCGCGCCGCCGGCAAGGCAGTGCTCACCAGCAACGCCGTGCTGCCGCTGCGCGAGATCAAGGACGCGCAGACCGCGCTGATCGAGAAGAATGGCGCACGCCAGGAATCGGCGATCGGCACTGCGCTGTTCGTGCTCGTCATCGGCGCGATCGCGCTGATCGGCATCGCCATCGCGCTCGCCTGGATGCTCACCCGCCTGATCGCGGCCCCGGTGTCGGGTCTCACCCGTACCATGGCGGATCTCGCCGCGGGCCGGAACGACATCGCCGTACCCGATACGGATCGTGGAGACGAGCTGGGCGACATGGCACGCGCCGTGCTGGTGTTCCGCGATGCCGCGGTAGCCAAGCAGACCTCGGACGCAGCCAACGCCAAGGCAGAGGCCGAGCAGAAGATGGTCGTCGAGACCGTCTCGGCGCACCTCGCCGAACTGGCGGGCGGCAACCTGACGGCCGAGATCACCCGCGAGTTCCCGGGCGACTATGCGACGGTGAAGACCAACTTCAACGCCGCCGTCACCGAATTGCGCAGCCTGATTGCCTCGGTGATGGAATCGACCCAGTCGATCCATACCGGCTCGAACGAGATCGCCCAGGCCTCCGAAGACCTGGCGCGGCGCACCGAGGCCAATGCCGCCAGCCTCG
Source organism: Sphingomonas sp. GW821-FHT12D09 (assembly GCF_058807215.1). NCBI lineage: Bacteria > Pseudomonadati > Pseudomonadota > Alphaproteobacteria > Sphingomonadales > Sphingomonadaceae > Sphingomonas > Sphingomonas sp. GW821-FHT12D09. The sequence continues at coordinate 480,903 of NZ_JBXAQL010000001.1, forward strand.
AGGAGACGGCTGCCGCGGTCACCCAGATGAACGGCCGCCTGCGCGCGACCGCCGATGCCGCCAAACGCACGGTTGCCCGCGCCGACGACACGATCGCCACCGTCACCGACGGCCGCGAGACTGCCGACGAAGCGGTGCAGGCGATGACTCGCGTCGCGGACAGCGCCAAGGGCATCGACTCGGTCATCGAAGGCCTCGACAAGATCGCCTTCCAGACGCGCGTTCTCGCGATGAACGCTGCCGTCGAAGCCGGTCGTGCCGGTGAGGCCGGCCGCGGCTTCGCGGTCGTCGCCGACCTGGTCAGCGCGCTTGCCATGCGGGCGGAGGAAGAGGCTGGCCGCGCTCGCGACCAGCTGACCGCTACCCAGACCGACATCACCGCGGCAGTGGAGATGGTGCAGCGCGTCGATGGCGCGCTCGCCAACATCTCCACCGGCGTCGGCGAAGTCCACGGCCTGCTCGGCGAGATGGCGTCTGACAACCAGGCCCAGGCGACGGCGATCAGCGAAGTCAGCACTGCGATCGGCGCGATGGACCAGTCGACCCAGCAGAACGCGGCGATGGTCGAGGAAACCTCGGCGGCGGCGCGCAACCTCGCCGGTGAAGTGACCACGCTGTCCGAACAGGCGCGTCGCTTCAACGTCGGCGAGCCCGGGCGCAGCAGGCCTGCGCCGATGACGACGGCCAGGGCCTATACCTCGCCGGTCAAGCCGCTGCCCGCGGCTGCAGTCTCGGCACTCGTTCGCAAGAACGGCGCCGACACGGCGATGGACGACTGGCAGTCCTTCTGAATGCGGACCGGCCCGGTGGCGCACGCTACCGGGCCGGCTCGTGCGTGTCCGCGTATCACCGCCTCCGGGCGGCAAGGAAAATACAAGATGAACATGATGGTTCCCGCGATCGAGGACGAGCTTCGCCGCCAGGCGCGAGTCGCGCGCCGGCTCGGCTCGCCGTTCGTCGCCTCGGTGCTCGAGGCCGGGCACCGCCAGATCGATCGTGCCCCGCGCACCGCCGCGCTGATCCAGGGCTGGCAGCGCGATCCCTCCGCTTCCGCGCTCGCGATGCGCTTCAACGCCGCGCTCCATTTGCTGGCACGTCGCGGCGAGCCCGAGGCACTGCGCGCGCTCTATGCGCGCGAGCATGATGATTATGATGGCGCGATCGGCGCCGCGCTTGCCGCTTCGGACGAATTCATCGCCGGCTGGATGGAGAATACTCCGCAAACCAACGAAGTCGGCCGCGCCGCCGCGATCGGCGCCGCGCTGATGGCCGCGCGCCACCGCTTCGGCCTGCCCTTCGAACTGTTCGAGCTGGGCTCCAGCTGCGGCCTCAACCTCAACCTTGCCCGCTACGGCTATGATCTGGGCGGCGTGATCGCCGGCGTGGAGCATTCCCCCGTGCAGGTCGTGCCCCTGTGGACCGGCCCCGCACCCCTGCCCGCGCCGATCGAAGTGGCTGCGGCGCGCGGTGTCGATCTCAATCCGCTGGATGCCGGCGACCTGGCGACGCGCGAGCGGCTGCTGTCCTATGTCTGGGCCGATCAGCCCGGCCGCGCCCGCCGGCTCGAGCGCGCACTCGCCATGGCGCTGCGCTATCCGCCGCGGATCGACCGCTCCGACGCCGCTTCCTGGCTTGCCCAGCGGCTCGAGGAGCCCCAGCAGGCCGGGCTGTGTCGCGTCGTCTTCCATTCGATGGTGCTGCAATATCTCACCGCCGAGGACCGGCAGTCGGTACTCTACGCGATCCGCACCGCCGGCGCCCGCGCAACCGAGGAGCGCCCGCTCGCCTGGATAAGCTTCGAATGGACGCCGACGCGCAGCGAAGTACACCTCTCGCTCACCACCTGGCCCAGCGGCGAGACGAAGCGGCTGGCGACCTGCCATGCCTATGGCAACTGGATCGACTGGCGCGGTTGAAGCGCGGATCCGGGAAGCGCCTAGTTTCCCGGCATCACCTTCCACAGCGCCTGCGCGACGCCGCCGCCGCCCAGGCTGACCGGTGCGCTCTCTTCCTTCCCGTCGATGCGCAGCACCAGCATGGTGCTGAGCGGCGAGCCGCGGAAGCGTGGCTTGCGATAGTCGGAAAGGATGTCGTGGACCGCCCAGCTGCTCCCGCGCACGCTGGTCGTGTTCTTGCCGACGTCCAGCGTGGCGAGGTGCCAGGCGGGCAGCGCCCGCACTTGCTCGATTGAAAAGCCAGTCTGGAGCAGTACCGGCTCCTCATGCGGCACCGGCCTGGCGGCCGGAAGCACGGGGGCTTCACGGCGTTCCACGCCATGATAGGCGATCGGCAGGAAGGTGGGACGCTGTGCCAGGCCACGGCCAGGCGGCGCCTTGCGCGCGGCGCTACCGGCCGCCAGCAGCGCCTTCACATTGGGAACGATCGGTAAATCGCGATCGCCAGCCAATACAGTCGTAGGCGCAGCGCACGCAGCCACGCAAAGCAGCAGACCCTTGAGCATCACCAGTTTCCCCAGCAGGTGAATTAGGTCGAGGATGTCCTATCTCGCGGACAAGCGCAATCGGCCGCGCATCCTTCTGGCGCGCGGCTTACTCGTTATGCCGTAAGTGCTTCGAAAGCTTCGGGTGTGAGCGATGTCTGGAATTCGAGGCCGGCCTCGAAATCATTGGACCATACGACTCGCGCGGCGACATGGCCGATATTGGGCAGCGCCAGCCAGATCATCGACTGGGCCTTGACCAGCGAATAGGTCTGGATGCGGGCGCCGTGCAGCGAAAGGTCGGTGACCTTGCACAATGCGCGATCCAGGCCCCCCCGGCCGATCTTCGCATCGAGGGACACGGGCGCACGCATGGACCGCCGCCGGCCAAGTTCCTCGGCTGGTTCGAATTCCGCTGCGAATGCTCGTGCTGCGCTTGCCATGACAGCAAGCTAACCGCGGGTGGCTAACGGCGCGTTAACGAGAACGCGCCGTTTCACCCATCCGGCTTACTTCTTGCCGAGGTTCAGGCCGCCAAAGCGCTTGTTGAAGCGCGCAACCTGGCCGCCCTGATCGAGAAGCTGACCGCGGCCGCCGGTCCAGGCCGGGTGCGCCAGCGGATCGATCTCGAGCTGCATGAGATCGCCTTCCTTGCCCCAGGTCGAGCGGGTCTCGTAGGTCGTCCCGTCGGTCATCTGGATCTTGATCATGTGGTAGTCGGGGTGGGTATCTTTCTTCACACCAAATTCCTTGAAAAAGCCGCCGGTTTCCGACCGGCAGGAGGGCGCGCGCCTAGCAGAGGCGAGGCCGCTGCGCAACGTCGTAATCCTCAGCGCCGTGCCAGCCACCAGCGCCGCGCCGCGACACCGGCCCAGATCGCCTCGACCAGCCCGAACGGCCAGGCGCCCTGCAGGAAGCCATAGGTCGAGCCCAGCAGGCAGGACACTGCAAAGGCCAGGATCCACCCTGCCCCGCGGCTCTCCAGCGCATAGGTAACCAGCATCGCCGTCACCGCAAGCAGGCCGAACAGCGTCAGCATGTCCATCATCGCCAGCAGCTTTCGGCCTTGGCGACTTCGAACATCGCCGGGATGTCGCTCAGATAGAGGCCATAGCGCACGAACCAGCGTCCGCTGCGCTTCACATAGATATCGGGTTCATCCGTCCCGTCGCTTTCGCCCTCGGCCCAGAGCTGGGGCGAATCATAGGACACCCGCCGCGCGAAGCGGCGGATGGAGAGCGGCATCCAATCCCTGCGCGTTTCGGGATCCGGCCAGCCATGGATCGCCATGAACGCCCGGCCCCTCTTGTCCCTCTCCACCCTCCGCCAGCCGAGGAAGCGGTTGCCCCGGCCCAGGAACACCAGCGCATCGTTCGCGCGCACCGCGCTCAGCGCATGCCCGGCCTGGACCAGTCCAGTCGTGGACCATTTGCCATGGCCCAGTATCTCGGCACGCTCGGCGAAGCGGTAACGATAGAGGCCGTGGCCAAGCAGATCATCCGGATCGTTGATGGGCTCCGGGTCGCCGACCGAACGCAAAACGCCCCGCCCGACATAGTCGATGCAGGGGCGCAGGTTGGGGATCGTCTCCCCATTGGCGACTTCGACTTCCTGCTGGCCCCTGGCGGCGGCGGGGACGAGGAGTCCGGTCGCCAGCAGCCAGGGGAGCAGCCGAATCACGCCGCGGGCGGATCCGCGATCATCGCGGTGAACTCGCACTCGGTGGCGACTTCGCCGTTCAGCATCGCGCGGCCGGCGAACTTGCAGACCCGCGAACGCTTCTGGATGAACTCGACTTCGAGGCGGAGCAGCACGCCTGGTTCGACCGGCTTGCGGAACTTCACCCCGTCGATCGACATGAAATAGACGAGCTTGCCCGAGCCGGCGAGGCCGAGGCTCTCGACCGCGAGCACGCCCGCCGCCTGCGCCAGCGCCTCCACCTGGAGGACGCCGGGCATGATCGGCCTTCCGGGGAAATGTCCCTGGAAGAATTCCTCGTTCATCGACACCGCCTTGATCGCGACGATTCGCTGGTCCGGGACCAGCTCCTCGACACGATCGACGAGCAGCATCGGGTAACGATGCGGCAGCGCCGCCATCACCCGCTTGATATCAAGCGGGCCGATGTTGGCGGCTACCGTTGCTTCCTCGCTCACCGCGGCTCAGCAGGCTTCTTGCCGCCAGCGGCGGCCGGGGCAGCTGCGGGAGCCGGAGCAGCGCCAGCCGGGCGCTGCTGCTGGGCAGCCGCCTGATAGGCGCGCATCTGCTCGAGCTGGGCGAGCTGCTGCTGCAGCGCCAGCGTCTCGCGGGCGGGCTGCCACTCGGCCGGCGGCTGGATGCTCACGGTCGGCACGGCCTTGTCGAGCTCGGCGGTGATCGCGTCGCTGATGTCGGCCGAGTCGGGCGCGTACATGAAGGCTTCCGGCGTCAGGATGACGCCGATCTTGCGTGCAGTGACGACGCGCAGCTGGGCCGCGTCATACTGGCGCAGGATCGATTCGATCGCGAACAGCTCGGCGCGGGCGGCCGGGTTGCTCAGCTTGCCGACATCGGTATTCGCGGCGGTCTGCAGCGCGGCGATCTTGTCGAGCACGGGATTCTTCGCTGCCTTGGCAGCGTTGATCTCGGCGTCGTCGACCTTCTTGTCCTTGTTGGTGTCGAGCTGCGCGAGGAGCGGCTCGGCTTCCTTCTGGGCAGCCTGGCGGCGCGCGTTGATCTGGTCGAAGGCCGCCTTGAAGGTCGCCTGGATCTGCTGCTGCGCGGCGGCGAACGCCTTGGACGAATCGACGACACGCACCGGGCTGGCGGTGGCGATGCCATTGACCTGCGCCTGCGCGGGAGCCGCGAAGGCAAGCGCTGCGGGTGCAGCGAGCAGCGCGGCGAGAATGCGCTTCTTGATAATCATCAGAATTGAGTCCCTACATTGAAGGTTACAAGCTTGGTGTCGTCGCCCTTGGCGTGGAGCAACGTCTTGGCCACGTCGATGCGCAGCGGTCCGAAGGGCGAATTCCAGTTCACGCCGAAGCCGATCGAGACACGCGGCATCGCCGAGTCGCCGACATAGCGCTCGTAGAACGGCGCGATCTGGTTGTTGTAGATCGCGTTGACGGAGGTGCCCACGCAGGGCTGTCCGGCGGCCGCATAGCCGACGGCGCAGGTGGTGAGGGCACCCGAGTTCGTCGCGTCCGAGGCGCTGACGATGTAATATTGGTTACCCGCCGAATCCTTGACGAAATTGTCCTTGGGCAGCAGCGAAGGCGAACCGTCGGTATTGTACTTCAGCGAGCCATCGGCGTTCGTGGCCTGCGCGAACTCGATCGTCTTGCCGGGCTTCGTGATGTTGAACAGGCTGCCCGCCATGATGAAGATCGACGGACGCAGGCCCATTTCAGCCGCACCGGCACCCAGCGGGATCTCCAGCTCGGCCTTGGTCAGGTAATAGGCCTTGCCGCCGATCGCGTCGTCGGTGACCTGGTCCTTGTCGGTCACCAGCAGCTGGTCGCCACCGGCCACCGTGCCCGTGTAGCTGTAGCGCTGCACGCGCGGACCCACGCCGCGGATGTCGAAGCCGCGGAACTGCGGCTCGCCCAGGTAGAAGCGGTCGGTGATGCGCACCGGATCGCTGCCAGGCGTGCTGCTCTTCTCGAGGCTGTGGATATAGCCACCCTCGACCGACAGCGAGGCGATGAAGCCCTTGCCGACATTCCAATATTTGTCGCCATCGACGCGGGCACGCAGGTAACGCACGTCGCCGCCGACACCGGCAAAGTCGCCGCTTACCGACAGGCGCGAGCCGCGCGATGGGCGCAGGCGGCTGTTCAGGCTGTCATAGGTAAGCGTCACTCCGACCAGCGAGGTCAGGCGGTTGCCCACCGCCTCGCAATAATAGCGGCCCGCCTTGAGCGGATCGCAGGTATCGAGGATGCCGTCGTTGTTGGTGTCGGAATAGAAGCTCGACTTGTCGAGCGTCACATTGTCCTGCGCCAGGTAATAGCGGCCCGACAGCGTCCAATATTCGGTGAGCGGCACGCCGGCGACGAGCTGGAAGCCGGTCGAGACCTGGCTGTAGGTCGTCGAGCGATCCGAACCGATATAGTTGAAGGCGTTGTAGTCGCGGCGGAAGAGCGTGCCGCCCAGCGCCACGTTCATGTCGAACAGATACGGCTCGGTGAAGCCCAGTTCGAGCGACTTGGAGTAGCTCGAATAATCGACCGAGGCCGAGACCGTCTGGCCCATGCCGCGGAAGTTGCGCTGGCGGATCGAGGCCTGGAGGATGAACTGCTCGAGGCTCGAGAAGCCGGCCGACAGCGTCAGCTCGCCGTTCGCACGCTCTTCGACATTCGCCTTGAGCACGATGCGATCCGGCGCCGAACCCTCGACACGCTCGATCTCGAACTTGTCCTGGAAATAGCCCAGCGAGTTGATGCGGTCCTGCGAGCGCTTGACCAGGAAGGTGTTGAAGGCGTCGCCCTCGGCCACGCGGAACTCGCGGCGGATCACCTTGTCCTGGGTCTGGCGGTTGCCGGTGATGTCGATGCGCTCGATATAGGTGCGATTGGCTTCCGCGATGTGGAAGTTCATCGCCATCGTCAGCGAGTCCTTGTCCCGCTGGAAGTCGGGGCGCACGTCGGCGAAGGCATAGCCCGCGATGCCGGCGGTCTCGCTCAGCTGCTCGACCGTGTCTTCGACGGCCTTGGCGTTATACCACTGGCCTTCCTTGATGCTCAGCGCGCCGGCGAGCTTCTTGTCGTCGAAGTCGCGGATCGCGCTGTCGACGGTGACCGGACCGAATTTGTAGCGCGGGCCTTCCTCCACCACATAGGTGATGATGAAGTCCTTCTTGTCCGGCGTCAGCTCGGCCACCGCCGAGATCACGCGGAAATCGGCATAGCCGTTGGTCAGGTAGAACTGGCGCAGCTTCTGCTGGTCATAGGCCAGGCGATCCTGGTCGTAGCTCGTGTTCGAGCTCATCAGGTGCATCAGGCTGGCGGTCTTGGTCGCCATCTCGCCGCGCAGCTTGCCGTCGGAGAACACCTCGTTGCCGATGATGTTGATCTGGCGGACCTTGGACTTGGGGCCCTCATGGACCTCGAAGATCACGTCGACGCGGTTCTGGTCGAGGCTGACCATCTTGGGCTCCACCACGGCGGCGAAGCGGCCCTGGCGGCGATAGAGCTCGACGATGCGCGCCACGTCGGCGCGCACGGCGGTGCGGGTGAAGATCTGGCGCGGCGCCAGCTTCACTTCCTTCTTGATCTTGTCTTCCTTGAGCCGCTTGTTGCCCTCGTAGATCACGCGGTTGATCACCGGGTTCTCGCGGATGCGGATCACCAGGTCGCCGGTCTCCACGCCTTCGATCGAAACGTCGGCGAGCAGCTCGGAGGCGAGCAGGTCCTTGATCGCCTGGTCGACCGTCTCGTTGGTATAGGCATCGCCCACGCGCAGGCGAGTATAGCTCATCACCGTTTCCGGCTCGATGCGCTGCGAGCCCTGGACGCGGATCGACTTGATCGTGCGCGTCACCGGAGCCGGAACAGCAGGCGGGGCGGCCTGCGCCGCCGAAGCGGGCGCGGGGGCCGTCTGGGGCGCGGCCTGAGCGAACGCCGCACCCGAGAGCATCGTGCCCGCGAGGAGGGTCGCAGTGGCGCGCGCGCCGATTTTCGTTGCCTTGATCGCAGTCACCATCCCACCCCAGTCGGAATCAAAAAATTCACGGCCGTCAGCCACGCGGCTTGCACCGCCCTGCACGAACCACATCAGCCGATCAACCCGGCCAGATTTCTCCACACGCCGAACGTGCCGAGGTCGTTGAGCGTAACGAACAGTGCAAACGCGAGAATCGCGATCAAACCGCCACGATAAGCCCATTCCACAACCTGCGGCTCCACCGGGCGGCGGCGGACGGCTTCTGCTGCGTAGAACAACAGATGGCCGCCATCCAGCACCGGAATTGGCAACAGGTTGATGAATCCCAGATTAATCGAAATGAACGCGATCAGGCTAACCAATTCGAGCGGTCCCATAGCGAGACGCTCTCCGGAAACCTGCGCGATTTTCAGCGGACCGCCAAGCTCGGTCACCGGGATCTGGCCCAGGATGATCCGCTTGAGGCCTTCCGCCATCAGCCCGACGATCTCCACCGTCCGCGATACGCCGACCAGCGGCGCCTTCCAGAACGGCACCGGCTCGATCACCGCGTCGCCCGGGCCGATGCCAAGGCGCCCCTGATGGCTGACATTGCCGAAGCGATCCTTGAGGGCGAGCGTGCCGATCGTCAGCGTCATCTGCTGCGCCTGGCCGCCGCGCTCGAAGGAGATGGTCACGGCTTCGCCCGCGCGCATCGCAGTGAACATGCGCAGGTCGTTGAACTCGTCGATCTTGCGGTCGCCAAGCGCGGTGATCAGGTCGCCCATCTTGAGGCCCGCCTTCGCAGCCGCGCTGTTCGGCTCGATAACGCCGATCCGCGCCGGCGTGACGTTCTGGCCAAAAGCGAAAGCGAACGCGCCCAGGATCGCGATGGCGACCAGAAAATTGGCGATCGGCCCAGCGGCGACGATGATCGCGCGCTGCCACAGCGGCTTCGCCTGGAAGGTCTGCGCGCGCTCCTTGGCCGGCAGCGAGAGCCATTCGGGCGAAGGCTGGCTGGCCGGGTTCATGTCGCCGGCGAAGCGGACATAGCCGCCCAGCGGCAGCCAGCCGAACTTCCAGCGGGTGCCGCGCTTGTCGGTGACGCCGGCGATCTCGCGGCCGAAGCCGATCGAGAATTCCTCCGCCTTCACGCCGAACCAGCGCCCGGCAAAATAATGGCCCAGCTCGTGCAGGAAGACGAGCGGCCCCAGCACCAGCACAAAGGCGAGTATGGTGACCAGGATGCCGGGGTTTTGAATCAAGCGACGCAATCCTTCACACGCTCACCCGCGATCCGCCTTGCCTCGGCGTCGATTGCCCAAACGGCTTCGAGGCAGTCCGGTGCGGCCGGGTCATAGCGGGCAAGCGTATCGGCAGAGATTGCGGCAATTTCAAGAAAGTTGAGACGGCCCGCAAGGAAGGCCGCCACGGCCACTTCATTCGCCGCGTTCAGGATGGCCGGACGAGCCCCGCCCGCCTCCAGCGCCTCGCGCGCCAGCCGCAATGCCGGAAAGCGCATCGGATCGGGTGCTTCGAAGTCCAGCCTTGCCAGCGCCACAAAGTCGAGCGGCGGCATCGGCGTCGTCATCCGGTCGGGCCAGGCCAGCGTATGCGCGATCGGCACGCGCATGTCCGAAGGCCCCATCTGGGCCAGCACCGATCCATCGACATATTCCACCATCGAGTGGATAACCGACTGGCGATGCACCAATATTTCAAGTGTGTCATTCGCCACGGGGAACAGGCGCGCCGCCTCGATCAGCTCGAGGCCCTTGTTCATCAGTGTCGCCGAATCGACCGATATCTTGGCGCCCATCGACCAGTTCGGGTGCGCGCAGGCCTGGGCCGGCGTCACGCCGCGCATCGCTTCGATGTCCCAATCGCGGAACGGTCCCCCGCTTGCGGTCAGGATGATCCGCCGCACTCTTTCAGGACGCTCGAAATCGAAGCATTGGAAAATCGCATTATGCTCCGAATCGGCGGGGAGAATCGTGGCGCCGTGGCGTCGTGCCGCCGCAATCACCAGATCCCCGGCCGAAACCAGCGGCTCCTTGTTGGCGAGCACCACCGTGCCGCCCTGCTCGATTGCCGCCATGGCCGAGCCGAGCCCGGCCAGGCCCACGATCGCCGCCATCGTCCAGTCGGCGCCCATTCGCGCAGCATCGCACACCGCTTCCGCACCACCCGCAGAGGTGATCTCCGTCCCCGCCAGCCGCTCACGAAGCGCCGGCAGGCAGCTCTCGTCGGCGACCACGGCATGGTGCGCGCCGGTACGGATCGCCGCGGCGGCAAGCTTCCCGACATCGCAATTGGCGGTGAGCGCAATCACTTCGAATCGTTCGGATTCGCGTTCGATCAGGTCGAGCGTAGAGCTGCCCACCGATCCGGTGGCGCCCAGGATCGTCACGCTGCGCTTCATCGGACCAGCCAGAGCACCAGCAATGCCGCCACCGGGGCGACCGCCACCAGCCCGTCGAGCCGGTCCATCACCCCGCCATGACCGGGCAGCAGATTGCCCGAATCCTTCACGCCGGCGACTCGCTTCAAATGACTTTCGAGCAGGTCACCCATCTGCGCCAGCACGGCCAGCACGGGCGTCGCCCAGGCCAGTGCCACCGGCAGGCCGAACAGCCAGACCAGCAGGAAGGCGAACAAGGTCGCGCCCAGAACGCCGCCGAGCAGGCCCGACCAGGTCTTGTTCGGGCTGATCGCCGGGGCGAGCTTGGGCCCGCCCAGCGCGCGTCCGGTGAAATAGGCCCCGCTGTCGCACGCCCATACCAGCGCCATCGCCCAGAAGGTAAGCAGCAGCCCCTGCACCGGCTGCTCGCGGATCAGCACCAGCGCCAGCACGGTCAGGCCGACATAGAAGGCGCCGAGCGCCAGCTTGGTGTTGCGCGTGATGATGGCGAGGAAGAAGAACGCGCCGATGATGAAGCCCAGCGCCAGGAAGCCTGGCCCTGCCGCCAGTCCCGGCGCCATGATCGCCAGCGGCACGCTCATCGCATATTGGGCGAGCCGTCGCCCGGCCGGATTGGCGCCGGCCAGCATCGCCCATTCGCCCATCATCAACACCGCGGCGAAGCTCACCACCAGCCAGAAGCCCAGCCCGCCGGCATAGAGCGCGGCGGAGGCCAGCCCGATCAGCGCGACGGCAACGATCAGGCGCTTGGGAAGATCGGCGTTCTTGCTCACAGGCCCCCGAAGCGGCGCTGGCGCCGGCCGAACTCGTCGAGCGCGCTTGCCAGCGCCTTCTCGTCGAAATCCGGCCACAAGGTATCGACAAACAGGAATTCGGCATAGGCCGCCTGCCAGAGCAGGAAGTTGGACAGCCGCTGCTCGCCCGAGGTGCGGATCAGCAGATCCAGCGGCGGCAGGTCGCCGGTGTCGAGTGCCGTCTCGAACAGCTTCTCGTCGATCGCCGCGGGATCGATCTCGCCCGCCTTCGCCTTCTCGGCAAGCGCGCGCGCGGCAGCGGCCAGCTCGGCCTGCGCGCCATAGTTGAGCGCGATCACCAGCGTCGGCCCGGGATTGTTCGCCGTGCGCGCGACGGCGCCTTCGATCATCGCCACCAGGTCGGGCGAGAGCTTGCGCCAGGCGCCGATGATGCGCAGCTTCACGCCCTCGGAAACCAGCTCGTCGAGCTCGCTCGCCAGGAAATGGCGCAGCAGGCCCATCAGGTCGCGGACCTCTTCCTCCGGCCGCCGCCAATTCTCCGAGGAGAAGGCGTAGAGCGTCAGGACTTCGATGCCGAGCTTGCGCGCGGCCCGGCTGATCCGCCGCACCGCTTCCACGCCCTGCTTGTGCCCGGCGATGCGCGGCAGCAGCCGCTTCTTCGCCCAGCGCCCATTGCCGTCCATGATGATGGCGACATGGCGCGGGGGCGCGCTGCCCCCGCTCGATGCGTGGATGGGATTAGCAGCCATCATACCCGCCGCTGACGTCATTCCGGCAGGAAACAGACAGGGCGCACGCCAGGCTCACTTGCCCAGGATTTCCTTTTCCTTGGCGCTCGACGCCGCATCGATCTCGACGATCGTCGCGTCGGTCAGCTTCTGCACCTCGGTCTCGTGGCGCTTGCGCTCGTCTTCCGAATAGACGCCCTTCTTCTCGTCGGTCTTCAGGCTGTCATTGCCGTCGCGGCGCACGTTGCGCACGGCGATGCGCGCCTTCTCGGCGTACTGGCTGGCGAGCTTGGCGAGCTCCTTGCGGCGCTCCTCGGTCAGATCCGGGATCGGCAGGCGCAGCGTCTGGCCGTCGGTGATCGGGTTGAGGCCCAGCCCCGCCGAACGGATCGCCTTCTCGACCGGGCCGACATTGGACTTGTCCCACACCTGCACCGAGAGCAGGCGCGGTTCGGGGACCGAGACCGTCGCCACCTGGGTGATCGGCATGTGTGCGCCATACACCTCGACCGTCACGGGATCGAGCAGACTGGTGCTGGCGCGGCCCGTCCGCAGGCCCACCAGGTCGTGCTTGAGCGACTCGACGGCACCGTTCATGCGGCGCTCGATGTCGGCCTTGTCATATGCGGCCATTCTCGGCTCCTCTTATGCGTATTGGGGTTCGGTCTGGACGATCGTCGAAGTGCCCTCGCCGCGCAGCACGCGGGTGAGGTTGCCTTCGTCGCGGATGTTGAACACCACGATCGGGATATTGTTGTCGCGGCACAGCGCCACCGCAGAGGCGTCCATCACCTTCAGATTGTCTGCGAGGACGCGGTCGTAACTCAGCGTATCGTAACGCTTCGCGGTCTTCACCTTCTTGGGATCGGCATCATAGACGCCATCGACCGAGGTGCCCTTGAACAGCGCGTCGCAGTTCATCTCGGCCGCGCGTAGCGCCGCCGTGGTGTCGGTGGTGAAGAACGGCAGGCCGGTGCCCGCGGCGAAGATCACCACGCGGCCCTTCTCCATGTGGCGCTCGGCGCGGCGGCGGACATAGGGCTCGCACACCGAAGCCATCGGGATCGCCGATTGCACGCGGGTATCGACGCCGATCTTCTCGAGCGTGTTCTGCATCGCCAGCGCGTTCATCACTGTCGCGAGCATTCCCATGTAATCCGCCGAAGCGCGGTCGAAGCCCTGCGCGGCACCGGCAAGCCCGCGGAAGATGTTGCCGCCACCCACGACCATGCAGATCTCGAGCCCGCCATCCTTGGCGTCCTTCACTTCGCGCGCCACGCGCTCGCAAGTATCCGGATCGATGCCGAACTGCCCCTGCCCCATCAGGACCTCGCCCGAGAGTTTGAGGAGGATGCGTTTGAATCGGGGAGCGGACATCGGAGCCTTTGGTTACAAGCGATACTGGGGAGCGGCGCGGACCCTAGAGGAGGCCGCCCGCAGGAACAAGCGTGCAGATGCCCGTTATCGCCCGTTTGCGCCACTCTGCCTCCAGGCCAGCGCGAGCGCCGAGACCAGCACGGCCGCCACTATTCCCAGCGCCACCAGCAGCACGGCGACGATCGTTCCGGTGGGCTCGCCATTGGACGCGCGGATGCCATGGGACATCGCTTCCAGCCGCCCGAACACGCTGCGCCAGCCGAAGCCGAGTGCATAGGCCCAGCCCGCCGCGAGCAGACCCGCCGCGCTACCCGGCCGCACGATCAGCGAGCGCATGCCGCCGAGCAGCATCAGCGCGTTGCAGATATAATCGACAAGCAGCGCCTGGAGCGGCTGGCCCCAGGTCAGGTGGTACCAGGTCTCCAGCGTGAAATGCGTCGCCGCGGCGAACAGGGTGAGGATCGCCAGCGCGGTCTCGGAGCGATGCCGCATCATGCCGCGCGCGCGAGCAGCCTGCGGCGCAGCCGACCCATCACGCCTGCAACCAGCACCATCGGCGCGACCACCCAGCCGCCGGCACCCGAGCCGAGCACGAATCCGCTCACGCCGAAAAGCACCGGGATCAGCACGAAAGCGGCCAGCATGAACCAGCGCTGTTGCCGGCCGATCTCGGCATAGACCAGGTCGCGCCACAGCGCCGCATAGCCCCAGAGCAGCGCCTGGGCGATGCCGGTGGACGCCACGAGGATGCCGTAGAATTTCATCGCACGGGCCGGCCCATGCTCGGCGACCAGCGCCGCCGCGAACGGAGTGAGGCAGATCAGGCAGAGGAAGAGGAGCGTCAGCACCGTATAGGGCCCATCCACGCGCGTCAGCCGCGCAACGATGCCGCGATTGCTCACCCAGAAGAACGCGACGATCATGAAGCTCAGCGCAAAGCCGAACAGCGCGCGCCAGCTCTGCGCGAGCAGGTCGAGCATGTCGCCCGACCAAATGTGCGGCGGCCGCACCTCCAGCGCGAGCAGGGTCATGGCGATGGCGAAGACGCCGTCGGAAAGCATGATCAGCCGGTCGAACCAGTGCCGTTCCAGCCGCCGCGCCAGCGGCTCATGCGTATCCAGCGATTCCGGTTCGCTCATAAAGGCTCCCCCTGCCCCATGCCCACCAAGCAGACTGGCACGTCCGTCTGGGCGAGTCGAGGAGGGTCAATGTGCTCGCGGGTCGGTCCGGTCATGGCAGGCAATGCTGCCGCCATGGCCATCGGCTACCCGCCGAATTCGGATAACCGGCTGCTCGCGCGTTCCCGCCGCGAAGAACGCCACCTCGCATATCCCATCCACCGCCAGCGCACGCATCGCCGCCTGCATGTCGCCCCGCTGCGCCCCATCCGGCAAGCGTGCCATGAGGAACGTGCCGATATCGTCCGGCCCCCAGGGCCCGGCATGGGGCTGGATCAGGCCGCTGGCGGACCGGTGCAGCTTGTTGCCGGCGATCCAGTTGCCGCTCGACGGATCGAATAGCGGCAGCCTCGCGAGCGCTTCCGCCTCGTGCTCCGGGGTAAGCACGGCTGTGGTCAGCGTAATGTCGATCTCGGCATCGGGAATCGCCGCCTTGCCCGGCGTCAGGAACCACCAGCCATAGCCGAGCAGGATCAGGCCGATCACCCCGACCAGCGCGACCCGCATCTTGGTCCCGAACCCCCGCATCCCACGAAGCTGCCACAGCGCCAGCCCCAAACGCAAACGGGCGCCGCCACCCGAGGGTGACAGCGCCCGCGCGTCAGGTCCGGGAAGACCTTAGCGGCTGATGCCCGAAGCAGCGGCGACTTCGGCGGCGAAGTCGCTCTCTTCCTTCTCGATGCCTTCACCGAGCTGGAAGCGGACATAGTCCTTGAGCACGATCGTGGTGCCGGCGTCCTTGGCCGCCTTGGCGATGACGTCCTGCACCGGAGTCTTGCCGTCCATCACGAAGAGCTGGCTGAGGAGAGCATTCTCCTTCTTGAACTTCTCGATCGGGCCGTTGAGGATCTTCTCGGCGACTTCGGCCGACTTGCCGACGATCTTCTCGGCGTTCTTCTCGCGCAGGATCGCAGCCTCGCGCTCGACGACTTCCGGATCGAGATCGTCGATCGACAGCGCCAGCGGGAAGGCAGCGGCGACGTGCATCGCGATCTGCTTGCCCAGCGGCTCGAGCACGTCGACGCCGGCATCGCTCTCGAGCGCGACCAGCACGCCGATCTTGCCGAGACCCGGAGCCTGCGCGTTGTGGACGTACGGGATCACCGCGCCCTGCGACACCTGCACCTGCTTGGCGCGGCGCAGAACCTGATTCTCGCCGATCGTCGAGATGTTGTTGGTCAGCACTTCCTCGACGGAGCCGCCGGCCGGCAGCTGCGCGGCCTTGAGCGCCTCGATGTCGTCGCCCTTCTCGAGCGCGACTGCGGTCACGTCGCGGACGAAGCCCTGGAAGATCTCGTTCTTGGCGACGAAGTCGGTCTGCGAGTTCACTTCGACGGCCACGCCCTTGGTGCCGGCGACGGCGACGCCGACCAGGCCTTCAGCGGCGGTGCGGCTCGACTTCTTGGCAGCTGCGGCCAGGCCCTTCGAACGCAGCCAGTCGCTGGCCGCTTCGATGTCGCCATTGGTCTCGGTCAGCGCCTTCTTGCAATCCATCATGCCGGCACCGCTCTTCTCGCGGAGTTCCTTCACGGCTGCTGCAGTGATCTCGGCCATGTTTCTTTCCTCTAGCTTGGGTGGCCGGAGCGAATCCGGCCATCAATATCAAAACCCGTTCGCCCTGAGCTCGTCGGAGGACCGCATTCTCTTGCCGCGCGCCGGAAGGAAGACGGTGCTTCGACAAACTCAGCACGAACGGGGATAGGGTCGGCGCTTCGAACTGACCGGCCGCCTAATGCAGGCCTATGTCAGTTCGAAGACATCCGTTTTCAACTTTACGCGTCGATCTGACGCTCGCCCTCGGCAGCCTGCTCCGGGGTGGTCGCAGCGGCCGGGGCTTCCGGCTCTGCGGCAGGAGCTGCGGGCTCGGCAACGGCTTCGGTCAGGGCCGGCTCGATCGGAGCCACTTCCTGCGCGCCCAGGTCGACGCCGAAGCTCGCCTGGCGGTCCTGGTTGCCGCGGGTCGCCGCAATGGCGATCGCTTCGCAGTACAGGCGGATAGCGCGCGAGGCGTCGTCGTTCGCCGGAACCGGGAAGGCGATGCCGTCCGGGCTCACGTTCGAATCGAGGATCGCGACGACGGGGATGCCGAGCGTGTTGGCTTCCTTGATCGCCAGCTCTTCCTTGTTCGCGTCGATCACGAACATGATGTCGGGAACGCCGCCCATGTCGCGGATGCCGCCGAGCGAGAGCTCGAGCTTGTCCTTCTCGCGGGTGAGCTGAAGCACTTCCTTCTTGGTCAGGCCGTGCGTGTCACCCGAAAGCTGCTCTTCGAGCGTCTTCATGCGCTTGATCGAGCCCGAGATGGTCTTCCAGTTGGTGAGCATGCCGCCCAGCCAGCGGTGGTTGACGAAATGCTGGCCCGAACGGCGGGCGGCCTCGGCGATCGGCTCCTGCGCCTGGCGCTTGGTGCCGACGAACAGGACCTTGCCGCCGCTGGCGACGGTCGAGTTCACGAACTCGAGCGCGCGCGCGAAGAGCGGCACGGTCTGCGAGAGGTCGATGATGTGGACGCCGTTGCGGTCGCCGAAGATGTAGGGCTTCATCTTCGGGTTCCAGCGGTGCGTCTGGTGGCCGAAGTGCGCGCCCGATTCGAGCAATGCCTGCATGGAGACGACAGGAGCCGCCATAGGGATATATCCTTCCGGTTGTGCCTCTGGGAAGCGAGTGACCAAAGCCCTTGTTGATCCCACGCCAAACATGGCGGGGGCGGCCTCGGCACCGGTTTATGATGCTTCCCATGCGGGTTGAGAGCGGCGCCCCTAATCGAAAGCGCCATGGAGTGCAAGTGGGGGCCCGGCCGGCCTGATTCAACCGTCCGTCAGGCGGATATGGAACAAGCGAGGAACATCCGCTTGACAAGGGAACGTTAACGGAACATAAACGGCTCAGAACGCGGACAGGGAACGTCAGCGGGCGCCAAGTGGTTGGAATCCTTGAATTCCCGCCAGGTACGGCGCGTTTGGGAGCCATAGTGATGACTGCACTGCTTACCGTTCTGCTGTTCGGCACCGCCTTCGCCGTCGCCGCCTGGACGATCGCCGGTTCGATCGTCGGCGCGCTTCCCCGCATGCGTGAACTGATCGGCCAGAGCGTAGCCCGGCCGCTGCCCGAGCTGGTGCCGACCCGCGTTACGGTTCGCTATTCGGCTCCGGTGCGCCGGGCCGCGGCGTTCCCGCTTCGCGCAGCTGCCTGATCCGGCGATAGCTGCGCACACTGAACGGGATCGAGACGATATAGAGCGCCGCGATCAGCGCCAGCGTCGGCCAGGGTGCCGCCACCAGCGCCGCGACGAGCACCACCAGCACGGCGATCGCCTCGAAGCGGATGCGCTGCTTCAAGCGCATATGGGGCGCGAAGGTGGCGATGCTCGAGATCATCAGCACCGCGACGAACGCCGTCCAGGGTGCCACCACCAGGGCCGAGCGCAGATGCGGCTCGCCCGTGAACAGCCACAGATAGAGCGGCAACAGCGTGAGCACCGCGGCGGCGGGCGCAGGCACGCCGGTCAGGAAGCCCGCCGATTTGTGCGGCTGCTCCTCGGCATCGATCTGGGCGTTGAACCGGGCGAGGCGCAGCGCGCAGAACAGCGCATGGACCAGCGCGATCATCCAGCCGAACCGGCCGACCGACTGGAGCGACCAGAGATAGAGGATCATCGCCGGAGCGACGCCGAACGAGATCGCGTCCGACAAGCTGTCCAGCTCGGCACCGAACCTGCTCTCGCCGCGCACCATCCGGGCGATCTTGCCGTCGATGCCGTCGAGCATGCCGGCGATCAGCACCATCAGCACCGCCAGTTCCCAGTTCGCGTCGATCGCGAAGCGGATCGCGGTCAACCCCGAGCAGAGTGCAAGCGCAGTGATCGCGTTGGGCGCAATCGCCCGCAGCGGTATCCCGCGCACCGGCCGCATCCGCCGCATGCGCCGTGGCCGCAGGGTGCGCGCACCGGCATCGTCGCCACGACGGCCGTTCACTGCGAAATGCCGCCGACGGCTGCGGCCCCCTTCCGGGCGATGACCGTCTCGCCCGCGATCGTGCGCTGGCCGAGCGTGACCTGGGCAGCATAGTCCTGGGGCAGGAACACATCGACGCGGCTGCCGAAGCGGATCAGGCCAATGCGCTGGCCGGCGACGATCATGTCGCCCGGCTTGGTGAAGCTCACGATGCGCCGCGCGACGAGGCCGGCGATCTGCGTGAAGCCGATGCGCAGCCCATGCTTGTCCTCGACGATGAAGTGCTGGCGCTCATTCTCCTCGCTCGCCTTGTCGAGGTCGGCGTTGAGGAAGCGGCCGGAGATATAGATCACGTGGCGGATCGTGCCGGTGATCGGCGTACGGTTCACATGCACGTCGAACATGCTCATGAAGATCGACACGCGCACCATCGGCTTGTCGCCCAGCGCCTGCGGACCACGCAGCTCGGGCGGCAGCGCCACGGGCTGGATCATCGTCACCAGCCCGTCGGCCGGCGCGATCAGCATGCCTTCGCCCTGCGGCGTCACGCGCACCGGATCGCGGAAGAACGCCGCCACGCCGAAGGTGAGGAACACCAGGGGCCAGGTGATGAAGTCCCACAGGAACAAGCTGGCCAGCGCGATCGCGGCGGCGATGGCCACATATTTGCGGCCCTCGGGATGAATGTCGGGGAAACGCCACTTCACCGTGGGAGTACCGAGCGGGGGCGTGTCCAAAGATGCCATCGCAAAGTCTCTAGCTGCCTGTAGCGGCCAACACAACGCACCGCCGCGCGGCTCTTTCCCCAGGTCTCTTTCACCCAAGGCTTTTCCAAGGCCGTGGACAGGCGTAGGGCAAGGCCACCGACAAGGGGGCAAGGCGATGCTGACGAGCGACGCGATCCGGGCCTTTGCCGGCGAGCCTGCCGGGCCGCCGCTCCGGTTCCGTCCGCCCGCTCCCGAACCGCTCGAACGCGCCCTGCCCTGGCAGATCCTGCCGCGCGCGATGCGCAATCCGATCGAGGCGTGGCCGCGCATATTGTTCGAGGGAACGAGCTGGCGCCCGCCCTTCCCCGGCGCGCCGATATTCCTCACCGATCCCGCCGGCGTTCGCCTGGCAATGGTCGATCATGCCGAGGATTTTCCGCACGGGCACCTCTGGCGCCGCGTGATGCACCCGGCCTGGGGCGACGGGCTGGCTGCGGTGGACGGCGCGGACTGGCGCTGGCAGCGCCGCGCCGCCGCCCCGGCGTTCCGGGCCGCGCAGATGGCCGCGCTCGCCCCGCGCATGCGCACCGCCGCCGAATCCGCCCTGGAGCGCTGGCGCAGCGCCGCCCAGCCGGTCGACATCGCCGCCGAAACCGGCCGGATCGCCTTCGACGTGATCCTCGACACCATCCTCTCGGGCGGGGAGGATTTCGAGCGCGCGGAGACCGAGGCACGCGTCCGCGCCTTTCTCGACCAGCTCGAATATCGGCGCCTCAGCTATCTCTTCCTCCCCGACCGCGCGCATCGCGGCAAGCGCAACAGGCCCGCGCCCGAAGCCGCGCTGCTGCGCGCCGATGTCGACCGGATGATCGCCCGCAGGCGCACCGCGCCGCCGCGCGGCGACCTGGTCGATCTGCTGCTCGGCGCCATCGATCCCGAGGCCGGCCGACCGATGGACGACCGCCTGCTGCGCGACAACCTGCTCGGCTTCATCCTGGCCGGCCACGAGACCAGCGCAGTCACGCTAGGCTGGGCGCTGTGGCTCGCCGCGTCCCATCCGCCGAGCGGCGAGCGACTGCGCGCCGAGGTCGAGACCGTCACCGGCGGCGCACCCGTCGGTCCCGAACATCTGGAACGGCTCGTCTTCACCCGCCAGCTGATCCAGGAGACGCTGCGCCTCTATCCCCCCGGCTATCAGCTCACCCGCGTCTGCGTGGCCGACACCGTGATCGACGGCCGCCGGATACGCGCCGGCACGCGCATCCTGATCCCGGTCTATGCGCTCCACCGCCACCGAAGACATTGGCGCGACCCCGATCTCTTCGACCCCGAGCGCTTCGCCCCCGGCATGCCCGTGCCCGACCGGCATCTCTACATGCCCTTCGGCGCCGGACCGCGCATCTGCCTGGGTGCCGCCTTCGCGATGACCGAGCTGCTCACCGTCCTCGCCACCCTTGTCCGCGCCGCCCGGTTCACGCCGCTGTCCATTCCCTGGCCGGTGGCCAGCACCAGCATCCGCCCGAGCGGCGGGCTGCCGATGCACGTCGAGCTACGCTGATGCGGATCGCCCCCTGCAGCCAGGCCGACCTGGCCGACTGGGCCGAACTGCGCCGCGCCCTCTGGCCCGACTGCGACGACAGCGAGGCCGAGGCGATGCTCGCCCGGCCGGAAGAACTCGCCCTGATCGCCCGCGACGACACCGGGGCCCCGCTGGGCTTCGCCGAAGCCGCGATCCGCCATGATCATGTCAATGGCTGCGACAGGTCGCCGGTGCTGTTCCTCGAAGGTCTCTATGTCGCCCCCGCCCACCGCCGGGCCGGCATCGCCCGCGCCCTGGCCGATCACGCCGCGCAATGGGGCCGCGCCTTTGGCTGCATGGAATTCGCCTCCGACGCGCTGCTCGACAATGTCGAAAGCCACGCCGTCCACGCCGCTTTAGGCTTTGCAGAGACCGAGCGCGTGGTCTATTTCAACCGCCGGCTTTGACCCGTTTCACGACATGCAATGCGGTGAAATGAAACTGACACGCTTGCATGTTCGTTCGAATTGCCCAAATGCCGCGACTGTTCCCAGTTTCTGATAAGGTCGCCCATGCCCGCTTCGACTGCCGCCAAGGCCCGTACCAGCCGCCGCGCACCCGGCACGCCTTCGCCCTGGGGCATGTTCTTCCGCGGCTTCCTCAAGCGCCCGGTGATGGTCGGCGCAGTGGCGCCCTCGTCGCGCTTCACGATCAACCGCATGCTCGCGCCGGTCGACTGGGACAACACCAAGCTGTTCGTCGAATACGGCCCCGGCGTCGGCACCTTCACGCGTCCGATTCTCGACAAGCTCTCGCCCGAGGGCAAGCTGATCGTGATCGACACCAACCCCGATTTCATCCGCTACCTGAAGCAGAGCATCCCCGATCCGCGCCTGATCGCGATCCAGGGCTCGGCCGCGGACGTGAAGCAGATCGTCGCCGACCACGGCTTCGAGCATGCCGATTACATCGCCTCGGGCCTGCCCTTCTCCACCCTGCCGCCAGGCGTGGGCGACGCGATCGCCAAGGCGACCCGCGAAGTGATCCGCAAGGGCGGCGCCTTCCTGGTCTACCAGTACAACCCGCGCGTGAAGAACTTCCTCACCCCGCATTGGTCGCACATCGATCATGCGATGGAGTGGATCAACATCCCGCCCGCACAGCTCTGGTGGGCCTGGAACGACTGATAAGCGCATCGGGGGCGCTTGATCCCCCCGCCCCATCCTCCTAGACGCTCGCCAAACCCCTTATAAGGACAAGCGAGCATGGCGAAGATCAAGGTTGCAACGCCCGTCGTGGAGATCGACGGCGACGAGATGACGCGGATCATCTGGGAATGGATCCGCGAGCGCCTGATCAAGCCCTATCTCGACATCGACCTGAAATATTACGACCTCTCGGTCGAGAATCGCGACGCGACCGACGACCAGGTCACGATCGATTCCGCCAAGGCGATCCAGCATTACGGCGTCGGCGTGAAGTGCGCCACGATCACGCCGGACGAGGCGCGCGTCGAGGAATTCAAGCTCAAGAAGATGTGGAAGTCGCCCAACGGCACGATCCGCAACATCCTGGGCGGCGTCGTCTTCCGCGAGCCGATCGTGATCAAGAACGTCCCCCGCCTGGTTCCGGGCTGGACCGACCCGATCGTCGTCGGCCGCCATGCGTTCGGCGACCAGTATCGCGCGACCGATTTCAAGGTGCCCAGCGCCGGCAAGCTCACGATGAAGTGGGTCGGCACCAATGGCGACGAGCTCGAATATGAAGTGTTCGACTTCCCGAGCGCCGGCGTTGCCATGGGCATGTACAACCTCGACGAGTCGATCCGCGACTTCGCCAAGGCGAGCATGAACTATGCGCTCGATCGCGGCTGGCCGCTGTATCTCTCTACCAAGAACACGATCCTCAAGGCCTATGACGGCCGCTTCAAGGACCTGTTCCAGGAGACCTTCGACGCCGACTTCGCCGACAAGTTCAAGGCTGCCGGCATCGTCTACGAGCACCGCCTGATCGACGACATGGTCGCCTCGGCGCTCAAGTGGTCGGGCAAGTTCGTCTGGGCCTGCAAGAACTATGACGGCGACGTCCAGTCGGACACGGTTGCCCAGGGCTTCGGCTCGCTCGGCCTGATGACCTCGGTCCTCATGTCGCCGGACGGCAAGACGATCGAGGCGGAAGCCGCGCACGGCACCGTCACCCGCCACTACCGCATGCACCAGCAGGGCAAGGCGACGTCGACCAACCCGATCGCGTCGATCTTCGCCTGGACCCAGGGCCTGTCGTTCCGCGGCAAGTTCGACAACACGCCGGACGTCACCAAGTTCGCCGAGACGCTCGAGGCCGTCTGCATCGAGACCGTCGAGAGCGGCAAGATGACCAAGGATCTCGCGATCCTGATCGGCCCGGACCAGCCCTGGATGACCACCGAGCAGTTCTTCGAGGCGATCCGCGAGAACCTCGAGAAGAAGATGGCCGCCTGGGGCTGAGCTCCGGCATCGCCGACACAAAGGGGCGCGCGACCACGGGTTGCGCGCCCTTTTTCTTTGCGCAATCGCACGCTGCATCTTGCCGGCCAGGCCTATGCGCGATTTGGCGTCGCGGACGGCGTCGCACTGGTCCCGCGCCTTGCCGGCCCTGGTAATTTCTATCGCGCGAGCATGTTCGACGATGTCTCGGGCTCGGCGCTGCTGGGCGTGGAATGGCAGCGCACGCACAGCCGGATCAGCGCCTCGCCCGGGCGCATCTGGCGCTGGTTCGGCGGCAAGGCCTATGCCCATACCGACGCGGCTTCGATCGATTGGCTGCATGGCCTCGGCCGGCGGACGCAGATGATCGCCACCGCCAGCATGAGCCGCGCCCGCTATGTGGCCAATGATCTGCACGACGGCACGATCTACGACGCCGGCCTTACGATCGAGCGAGCGCTTTCCGCGCGAACCGGGATCAGCCTGGCAGCTTCGGCGACGCGGCAGACCGCGCGCGATCCCGGTTATGCGACTGCGGCAGGGGGCGTTACCCTGGTCCGCTGTCGCGAAGCGGGCCGGACGACGCGGTTCGCCTCCGCCGCACCGAAGGCGATGCCGCGCTGGTCCTCCATGGCGACCGCCGGCGCGAGTGGCTGTTCTCGGCCCGGGCCGGCGCCACCCTGCGCGGCCTTCAGGTCCATGGCTTCGCGCCCTTCGTTCGCGGCGCCTATGAGCGCAACCAGTCGAGCCTGGCGCTCTACGAATATCGCCGCATCGCCGCCGAGTTCGGGATCACGCGCCCCTTCCAGGTCCAATATGCGCGCTATCTCCGAAAAAGCGGTATCGGCACCTTGCAATGTAGGACTTGCCATGCTGCCCTTGGCCCCATGGCCAGAATCCATTTCAAACCCTGCACTCCCGCGAAATCGGCACCCCGCCGCTCCGAAATTCATTCCCGTACAAGCGCGAACTTCGTGAAGTTCGAAAGGTTCGCCGCTCCATGCTGAACCTCGCCAATAGCGGCCTCAGCGATGCGCTGGTGATCCTCGGCGCGGCCGGGCTCGTCATTCCGGCCTTCGCGCGCTTCCGGATCAGCCCGGTGATCGGTTTCATCCTGGTCGGCGCGCTGGTCGGCCCATTCGGGCTGGGCAGCCTCGTCCCTGCCCATCCCTGGCTCTACTACCTCACCATCTCGGACGGGCATGCGATCGAGCCGTTCGCCGAGTTCGGCATCATCCTGCTGCTGTTCTCGATCGGGCTCGAGCTGTCGTTCAAGCGGCTGTGGTCGATGCGCAAGCTCGTCTTCGGCGTCGGCGCGGCCGAGCTGCTGCTCGCGGCGCTGATCCTCGGCGCGCTGCTCTACCTCACCGGCCTCAGCACCGGCGGCGCGATCGGGCTCGGCCTGGCGCTGGCGCTCTCCTCCACCGCGATCGTGCTGCCGATCGCCGGCACCACCAGCGCGGTCGGCAAGGCAAGCTTCGCGATGCTCCTGTTCGAGGATCTGGCGCTCGTCCCGATCATCTTCCTGCTCGGCGCGCTCGCACCAGCTGCGGGCGCGGAGGCCGGCTGGATCCGGCTCGGCTCGACGCTCGGCTTCGGCATCCTCACCGTCGCGATCCTGTTCGTCGGCGGGCGCCTGTTGCTGCCACGCATGTTCGCCCAGGCCGCGCGCACCAAGAGCCCCGAGCTGTTCCTCGCCGCCAGCCTGCTCGTGGTGATCGTCGCCAGCCTCGCCACCAGCGCGGCCGGCCTCTCGCCGATCGTCGGCGCGCTGATCGCGGGCCTGCTCATCGCCGAGACCGAATATCACGGCGAAGTCGAAGCGATCACCGCGCCGTTCAAGGGCCTCGCGCTCGGGGTGTTCCTGATCACCGTCGGCATGCGCCTCGACCTCAACTTCATCGTCCATAGCTGGGCGCCGCTGCTCGGCGCCTCGCTGCTCGTCATGGTGGTCAAGGCGGCGGTGACGATGGGGCTGCTCAGGCTTTCGGGCGCGCGCACCGGCACCGCGGCGGAAACCGGCGTGCTGATGGCCAGCCCGTCCGAGACCACGCTGATCGTGCTCGGCGTGGCGGGCGCGGCCGGACTGATCAGCCCGAGCACCGCGGCCTTCTGGACCACGGTCACGGCGATCGGCCTGACGTCCACACCCCTGCTCGCCAAGGCCGGCCGTGCGGCCGCGCAGCTGATCGAGCGCTCGAAGACTGCGGAAGGCCCCGATCCTTCGCTCGTCGACGTCCAGTCGGGCACCGTCATCATCGGCTTCGGCCGCGTCGGCCGCACCGTGGCGGACATGCTGCGCCGTCACGGCCTGCCCTATATCGGCGTCGATGCCGACATCGATAACGTCAACGCGGCGCGCCGCGGCGGCTATAATGTGCTGTTCGGCGACGTCACCCGCTCCGAGCTGGTCGACAAGCTCAACCTGGGCCACGCCAAGGCGCTGGTGCTGACGATGGACGATCCGGTGCTCACCGTGCGCCTCGCCAAGCGCGTGCGCGGCTGGGTGCCGGCCCTGCCGATCATCGCCCGCGCCCGCGATACCGCGCATGCCGCCGAGCTCTACCGCGCCGGCGCGACCGAGGCAGTGCCCGAGGCGCTGGAAAGCTCGCTCCAGCTCTCCGAAGTGGTGCTGGTCGATCTCGGCCTCGCGGTCGGGCCGGTGATCGCCTCGATCCACGCGAAGCGCGACGAGATGCGCAAGAAGATCAAGGAAGTCGCCGGCATGGACCGCGAACCGCGCTTCCGCCGCGTGCGGGTCGAGCGGGGCAACGAGGAATCGGACATGCCTGCCTGACGCGGATTGCACTTGCCCAGGCCATGGCCGCGGCGCATCTCTAGCCATCTGTTCCAGGGAGTATTGTAATGTTGTTGAGCCTTTTGATCCTCGCCGCCCCGCTCGCCCAGGCGAGCGACGCCTATGCGCCGGCACGCGAGGGCAAGATCCAGTGCGTCGTGCCCAACAAGGAGAAGAAGACCTGCGTCGGCACCACCGCGCTCAAGATCGCGGCCGACGGCAGCTATGAGGCGACGACCTGGCTGTTCCTCAACCCCACGCCGCTGATCACGATGGAAGTCCACACCAAGGGCAAGATCGCGGGCGGCAAGGCGTGCGAAACCGTGCGCACCGCCGATTTTCAGGCCGGTACGGTGTATCTCGCGGGCAAGCCTGCCGACGATGCCACCTCGAACGCCGTGAAGACGCAGTTCGCCACCGTCCTCGGTGCGCTCGAGGGCAAGACAACCTGCTCGGAGATCAAGCCGGCCAATAGCGAGATGCTGCTCAACGAAGTCAGCGTCGATGACACCGTCCGCCCCGACTTCAGCCAGAAGTTCATCTGGGTGAGCCCGAAGGACGGCTATAATCTGGGAATGTGATGACGATGATCGCCACCCTGCTCCTGCTCGCCACCGCTGCGCCGCTGCCCGCGCCCGATTCGCTCGATCCCGCGCGGGCCGGC
The DNA here is from genome assembly GCF_058807215.1 of Sphingomonas sp. GW821-FHT12D09. Classification (NCBI taxonomy): domain Bacteria; kingdom Pseudomonadati; phylum Pseudomonadota; class Alphaproteobacteria; order Sphingomonadales; family Sphingomonadaceae; genus Sphingomonas; species Sphingomonas sp. GW821-FHT12D09. The sequence continues at coordinate 507,533 of NZ_JBXAQL010000001.1, forward strand.
AAGATCCGCTGCATCACGCCCGACACCCAGGCGCGCACCTGTGCAACGATGGTGCGCTATTCGGTGCATGCCGATGGCAGCTTCGATGCGGTGGTGACCGGCGTGGTCTCCACCGAGCCGACCATCGTGATGGAATACCAGACATCGGGCCAGGTCGAGGATGGCGCGGTCTGCTCGACCATCCGCCCGATCGACTTCACTTCGGGCAAGCTGACCAAGGATGGCGGGCCGCTCGCGCCTGCGGTGGAGACCTCGGTCCGCCAGCGGCTGATGCTCGCGCTCCAGCCGCTCGCCGGCAAGAAGCGCTGCTACCGCGACCGCCCGTATAGCGACGGGCTCGTCTCCGACATCATCATCGAAGGCCAGGTCCGCGCCGATATGAACCAGCGCGCGATCTGGGTTTCGCCGGAAGACGGCTGGGGCCCGGGGATGTAATCCGCGAACCGCGGCGGTTCAGGCGGCCGCGGTCGCCTTTGCCAGCTCGGCCTTGACCGCTTCGAGCGCGTCCGCGCCCTTGTCACCGTCCGGGCCGCCGCCCTGGGCCATGTCGGGTCGGCCACCGCCGCCCTGCCCGCCCAGCACCGCCACCGCGACCTTGACCAGGTCCACGGCATTGGCCGCCACGCCTTCGCTCACGCCGACCGCGACCGAAGCCCGGCCCTCATTGACCGCGACCAGCGCGACCACGCCGCTGCCGATCCGCGCCTTGGCCTCGTCGACTGCGCCGCGTAGCGCCTTGGGGTCGAGCCCGTCGAGCACCTGGCCGAGGAAGGTGATCCCCGCCACCTGCTCCGGGCCTGCCGCCTGCGCGGCACCGCTGCCGCCCAGCGCCAGCGCCTTCTTGGCCTCGGCCAGTTCGCGCTCGAGCTTGCGCCGCTCCTCCACCAGCGCCCCGACGCGCGCCACGACATCGTCGGGGCTCGTCTTGAGCGCAGCCGCCGCCTCGCGCAGCTGCGCGTCGCGGCCGTTCAGCCACAGCCGCGCGCCTTCGCCGGTCAGCGCCTCGATGCGCCGCACGCCGCTCGAAACGGCGCTCTCGGAGACGATCTTGAAGATCGCGATGTCGCCCGTCGCATTGACATGGGTGCCGCCGCACAGCTCGACCGAGTAGGACGCATCCGCGCCCAGCCCCATCGAGAGCACGCGAACCTCGTCGCCGTATTTCTCGCCGAACAGCGCCATCGCGCCCGCTGCGATCGCGTCGTCGGGCGTCATCAGCCGCGTCTCGACCGCACCGTTATGGCGGATCTGCGCATTCACGTCCGCCTCGACATCGGCGATCTCGTCGGCGCTGAGCGCAGAGGGATGCGAGAAGTCGAAGCGCAGCCGGTCGGGCGCCACCAAGCTGCCCTTCTGGGAGATATGCCCGCCCAGCCGCTTGCGCAGTGCCGCGTGCAGCAGGTGCGTCGCCGAATGGTTGGCGCGCACCCGGTCGCGGTGATCGACATCGACCACGAGATGCACCGCGTCGCCGACCGCGATCTCGCCGGTCTCGATCTTGGCATGATGCGCGTGGAGACGCCCGAGCGGCTTCGAGGTGTCGTCCACCGCCGCGCTCATCTTGTCGTTCGAGATCACGCCGACATCGCCCATCTGGCCGCCGCTCTCGGCATAGAAGGGGGTCTGGTTGGTCAGGACCGTCACGCTGTCGCCGGCCGAAGCCTTCTCGACCCGCGCGCCGTCCTTGACGATCGCGACCACCTGGCCCTCGCCCTGGGTGCCGTTATAGCCGGTGAACTCGGTCCCGCCGAGCTCGTCGGCCAGGTCGTACCACAGCTCTTCCGAAGCCTTTTCGCCCGAGCCCTTCCAGGCCGCCCGCGCCGCGCGCTTCTGCTCGGCCATCGCCGTGTCGAAGCCGGCGCGGTCCACGGTCATGCCCTGGCCGCGCAGCGCATCCTCGGTCAGATCGTACGGGAAGCCGAAGGTATCATAGAGCTTGAACGCGGTCTCGCCGGGCAGCGTGCCGCCCTCGCTCATGCCCTGCGTCGCTTCGTCGAGCAAACGCAACCCATTGGCCAGGGTTTGCCGGAAGCGGCGCTCCTCCTGGAGCAAGGTCGCCTCGATCAGCGGCTGCGCGCGCACCAGTTCGGGGAACGCAGCGCCCATCTCGGCGACCAGCGACGGCACCATGCGGTGCATCAGCGGATCCTTGGCGCCGAGCAGGTGGGCATGGCGCATCGCGCGGCGCATGATGCGGCGGAGCACATAGCCGCGGCCTTCATTGGCCGGCAGCACACCATCGGCCACCAGGAAGCCGGCCGAGCGCAGGTGATCGGCGATCACGCGGTGGCTCGCCTGGTTCTCGCCCGTAGTCGAGGCACCGGTCAGCGCGCCCGATTCGGCGATCAGCGCCTTGAACGTGTCGGTATCGTAATTGTCGTGGACACCCTGCAGCACCGCGGCGACGCGCTCCAGGCCCATGCCCGTGTCGATCGAGGGGCGCGGCAGGTCGCCGATGATCTCGTCATTCTCCTGCACGAACTGCATGAAGACGAGGTTCCAGATCTCGACGAAACGGTCGCCATCCTCCTCGGGCGATCCCGGCGGGCCGCCCCAGATATGGTCGCCGTGATCGTAGAAGATCTCCGAGCACGGCCCGCACGGACCATCCGATCCCATCGCCCAGAAATTGTCCTTGGTCGGGATGCGGATGATGCGGCTCTCGGGCAGGCCGGCGATCTTCTTCCACAGCTCGAAGGCCTGGTCGTCGGTATGATAGACGGTCGCGGTCAGCCGCTCGGCGGGGATGCCCCACACCTTGGTGAGCAGCGTCCAGGCGTGGGTGATCGCCTGTTCCTTGAAATAGTCGCCGAACGAGAAGTTGCCGAGCATCTCGAAGAAGGTGTGGTGACGCGCCGTGTAGCCGACATTGTCCAGATCGTTGTGCTTGCCGCCGGCGCGGACGCACTTCTGCGAGCTGGTCGCGGTCGAATAGGGCCGGCTCTCAAGGCCCGTGAACACGTTCTTGAACGGCACCATGCCCGCGTTCACGAACATCAGCGTGGGATCATTGTGCGGCACCAGCGGCGCGCTGGCGACACGGGCGTGACCCTGGCTCTCGAAATAGTCGAGGAACGAACGGCGGATATCGTTGGTGGACGTCATATCGGCGACTTAGTTGCGCGCCGCGCTTTCCTCAAGCGAAACACTTCGATCAGGGTGATTGACGGCGGGACTGTGGCGCGGGTGCAATCGGCACCCTATCTCGCGGAGACGAGTTGCCGAGGAGAATTCCCGTGAAGCATCGCAGCCTTGGTTCTTCCGGCCTGCAGGTATCGGCCCTCGGCCTGGGCTGCATGAGCTTCGCCGGCGCCTATGGGCCGGGCGGCGATCGCCACGACAATATCGCGCTGATCCGCAAGGCGGTCGACGCCGGCGTGACCTTCTTCGACACCGCCGAGGCCTACGGCCCGTTCACCAACGAGGAACTGGTCGGCGAAGCGCTGGCGCCGGTGCGTGACCAGGTCGTGATCGCCACCAAGTTCGGCTTCGACATCGATCTTACGACAGGGGAGCGCCGGCCCGGCGTCGACAGCCGGCCCGAGCACATCAAGGCAGTCGCCGATGCTGCGCTCAAGCGCCTGCGCACGGACCGGATCGACCTGTTCTACCAGCACCGCGTCGATCCGGCCGTGCCGATCGAGGAAGTCGCCGGCGCAGTGGCTGAGCTGATCCAGGCCGGCAAGGTCACGCATTTCGGCCTGTCGGAAGCGGCTCCCGACACGATCCGCCGCGCCCATGCCGTGCAGCCGGTCGCCGCGCTGCAGAGCGAATATTCGCTGTTCTGGCGCGAGCCCGAGGAGGAATTGCTTCCGCTCTGCGCCGAGCTCGGCATCGGCTTCGTGCCATTCAGCCCGCTGGGCGCCGGTTTCCTCGCCGGGCAGATCGACGAGAACACCGTCTTCGCCCCCGGCGATTTCCGCAACTTGGTGCCGCGCTTCTCCATTGAGGCGCGCAAAGCCAATATGGCACTGGTCGAGCTGGTGCAGCGCGTCGCCGATCGGCGCGGCGCCAAGCCGGCACAGGTCGCGCTCGCCTGGCTCCTAGCGCAGCAGCCGTGGATCGTGCCGATCCCGGGCACCAGCAAGATCGAGCGGCTGGAAGAGAATCTCGGCGCGATGAATGTCGCGCTCACGCCCGAAGACCTCGTCGAGATCGACGCCGGCACCGCGGCATTCGACGTCACCGGCGAGCGGCTGCCCGAAGCCGTCCTCAGGATGACCCGCCGCTAGAACCGGAACTGCCGGCTTGCAATGTAGGATTTGATTTGTTCTATCCTCATCGATGCAGCCACGACGCGCCTCGACACCCGTTTACCCGCACTGCGGCACGCGCAGCTTTGTGCGCCGGGTTCGAATTTCGAGGTGTGGAAACCCGGGGCCCCGTAGCATCAACTTCGTAAACTTCCGAAGCCCGGGTATGCCCCGCGCCTCACCCCATCGGCGCATCGACCGACTTGGGCGGCGTGCTGAACCAGGCCGGCCCGCTCTCAGTCATGTGGAAGCAGTCCTCCAGCCGCACCCCGAAGCGGCCCGGGATGTAGATGCCTGGCTCGTTCGAGAAGCACATGCCCGGCGCCAGCTTGGTCGCCTCGCCGCGCACCAGGTTGACCGGCTCGTGCCCGTCCAGCCCGATGCCGTGCCCGGTGCGGTGCGAGAGACCGGGCAGCTTGTAGTCCGGCCCCCAGCCGAGCGAGGCATAGTAACGGCGCACCGCATCGTCGACCTTGCCCGTCGGCGTGCCCAGCCTGGCCGCGGCGAAGGCGACCTGCTGGCCCTGCGCCACCTGGTCCCACACCTTGCGCTGTTCGGCATTGGCAGTGCCATGCACCCAGGTGCGCGACACGTCGGACTGATAGCCCTGCACCGTGCAGCCGCAGTCCATCAGCACGATCCGCCCGTCCGCCACCGGCGACGGCACCTTGGTTCCGTGCGGATAGGCTGCGCCCTCGCCCACCAGCACCATGCTGAACTCGGGCGTGCCGCCCAGCTTCTTCGTTGCCGCATCCATCAGGGCGGACACGTCGCGCTGGCTCATCCCCTTCTCGACGCGCGGATGGACCCAGCGATAGGCGGCGATCGTCACATCGGTGGCGAGCTGCATCAGCGCGATCTCGGCGGGTGTCTTGATCATCCGGCAGCCGCGCACGACCGGGTTGGCCGAAACCACTTTGAGCCCGGCCTTTTGCAGGCCATCCACGGCGAAATAGCGCACCGTCTCTTCGATGCCGACAGGCAGATGGGCGAGCTTGCGGTCCTTGAGGAAGCCGGCGACGGTCTTGAGCGGGTCCTCGTCCTCCTGCCACACCCGCACTTCGGCCGGGATCGCCAACCCTTCGCGGGTGCGTGCTTCCTCGAAGAAGGGAGTGACGATGCAGGGCTCGCCCTCGGCGGGCAGCACCACCGCGGTCAGCCGCTCGCTACGCCCCCAGCGCAGGCCGGTGAAGTAGACCAGCGACGATCCGCCCTCGATCAGCACCGCGCCGATGCCGTTGGCCTGCATCAGCTTCTGCGCACGGGCGAACCGCGCCGCGCGCTCGACGTTATCGATCGGCACCGCGCCTTTGGTGATGTCCTGCAGCGCCGAAAGGTCCGGCTCGGCGGCGCGCAGCACGCCCGGCAACGTGAGCAGCGGCGCGGCGACGGCGGCGCGGACAAGGGTTCGGCGATCGAGGCGCATGGCAGTCTCCGGAAACAGGTCGCGCGCAGCGATACGGTCCTTGACCTCTCCGCTGCAATAGCTTCACTTCGCCGCAGGGGTTCGACAGGGGAAAACGATGCGCCGTATCATGCTCGTGCCGACGATGCTTCTGATGGGCGCCACCGCTGCACCCCCGCGCCCCCCGGAGCTGCCGCCCGCGCGCTGGTGCGGCGGCGACGTGCCGGCTTTCCTCGCCGATGATGCCCCCGCGACGGTGCTGCTCCCGGGCTATGGCCAGGGCGGTTTCCGGGTCACGACGAAGAACCCGGAAGCGCAGGCCTTCTTCGACAATGGCATGCAGCTCGCCCACGCCTTTGCCCACAAGGCGGCGATCGCGGCGTTCCAGCAGGCGCGCAAGCTCGATCCCGATTGCGCGATGTGCGCCTGGGGAGAGGCCTGGTCCTCCGGCCCGACGATCAACTACGGTGTCTCGGACGACGACGCGAAGAAGCTCGCCGCGATCGTCGTCACGGCCGAGAAGCTCGCCGCTAACGGCCCGATGCGCGAGCGCAACCTGATCGGCGCGCTCAAGCAGCGTTATCCGGCGAGCGGCAAGGGCGGCAACCAGGCGTTCGCCTCGGCGATGGAGCAGATGGTGGCGCTGGCACCCGGTGACGACGAGATCCTGACAATCACCGCCGACGCACTGATGATCGCCACGGACGAGGCCACGGCGGAGAACATGGCTCGGCCGGTCGCGCTGCTCGAGACCGTGCTCAAGCGCAATCCCGACTATGCCCCGGCAATACACTTCTACATCCACGCGACCGAGGGCGCCGGCTATCCGAAGCGCGCCGAAGCCTATGCGGACAAGCTCAAGACGGTCGCGCCGGCGGCGAGCCATCTCGTCCACATGCCGTCGCATACCTATTACTGGATCGGCCGCTACGCCGATGCGGCAAGCGCCAATCTGGCGGCGGTGGAGATCGACCGGGCGAATGCCGAGCGGCTCAAGCTGCCCGGTCCGGACGGCGTGTGGAAGCTCGGCTACCACGCCCATAACGTCCATTTCGGGATCGGCGGGGCGCTGATGTCAGGCGATGCCGCGACCGGGCTCACGCTCGCCCGCCCCCTGGTCGCCGCCGCGGCCAAGACGCAAAAGATGAACGATTTCCGTCAGGCGGTGGTCGGCATGGGCTATGTCGCAGTCGCCCGTTTCGCCCCGGTCGAAGAGATGCTCGGGCTCCCGGCGCCGGCGGCGGGGAATCCGGTGGCGAGCGCGATGTGGCATTATGCCCGGGGCGAGGCGCTGGCGCGCAAGGGCGATGCGGCGGGCGTGCTCGCCGAAGCCAGGGCGCTGCCGGCCAAGGCGACCACGGGATCGTTCGCCCCGGTCCTGTCCAAGCTGTACGCGGTCAATCGCCTGGTGCTAGAAGGGCGCGTAGCGATGCTGCGCAAGCGCTACGACGATGCCGCCCGCCTGTTCGGCCAGGCCGCCGCGATCGAGGAAGCCAAGCCGCTCGCAGATTTCTCCGATCCCCCGCTCTTCTGGTATCCGGTGCGACGCGACGTCGCCGCCGCGCTGCTGGCCAAGGGCGACACCGCCGGCGCGCTGGCGGCGGCGGACGCCTCGCTCAAGCATCGCCCGCTCGATCCGGTGGCGCTGGAACTCCGCGCCCTGGCCCAGGCCAAGCTCGGCAATGCCGCGGCGTCGCGGCGCGATCGACGGCAGGCAGTGGCGGGCTGGCGCGGTGATCGGCGCAGCCTTGGCAGATAGGGCCCCACACAGCGTGATATGCGCTGCCGGCATAGGGCTCTCTCCACAGAATTGGGCAAAATCGAGCCACAGGGTTCTTGACCCGGCGCGCGCAATCCACTTTGCCTGCACCACGGATTTTTGAGGGGGCCTGATCTTGGGCAAGCGACTTACCTGGTTCATTCTTGCCGCACTGCTGCTCGGCGGCTTGCTCGGCTATGCCCTGAACATCAGCTATTCCGGCTCGCCGGAGGGTACCAAGTCGCTCGATAGCTGGGCCTATTATCTCGACATTCCCACCCAGATGTTCCTGCATCTGATCAAGATGATCATCGCCCCACTGGTCGTCTCCACCCTGGTGGTGGGAATCGCGCACATGGGCGGAGGCGGCGCGATCGGGCGCGTGGGCGGCAAGGCCTTTCTCTGGTTCGTCTGCGCCAGCCTGATCTCGCTCACCCTCGGCCTGATCCTGGTCAACGTGCTGCAGCCCGGCGTCGGGCTCAACCTGGCGCTGCCGGCAGCGACCGAGAAGGTCGATGTGACCACCTTCGATCTCGCCAAGTTCTTCATCCACATCGTGCCGACCAGCGGCATCGATGCGATGGCGAGCAACGACATCCTCCAGCTCGTCATCTTCTCGCTCTTCTTCGGTGTCGGCCTCGCCGCGGTCGGCGAGAAGGGCGCTCCGCTCGTCCGCGGGCTCGAAGCGCTGGTCCAGGTGATGCTCACCGTCACCGGCTATGTCATGCTGTTCGCCCCCGTCGCCGTGTTCTGCGCGGTGGCCAAGGTGCTGGCGACCAAGGGCATCGGCGTGGTCGGCGACCTCGCCTTCTTCATGGGCAGCTTCTATCTCGGCCTGGCCCTGCTATGGGCCGTGCTGCTCGGCGCCTGTTTCCTGATCGTCGGCCCGCGCACCGGCACGCTGCTGCGCTATCTGCGCGATCCGATCCTGCTTGGCTTCTCCACCGCTTCTTCCGAAGCCGCCTATCCGCGTACGCTCGACGCGCTCGACCGGTTCGGCGTGCCGCCGCGCATCGCCAGCTTCGTGCTGCCGCTCGGCTATTCGTTCAATCTCGACGGCTCGATGATGTACATGACGTTCGCATCGATCTTCATCGCCCAGGCCTATGGCATCCATCTCGACTGGATGACGATGATCCAGATGCTGCTGATCCTGATGGTCACCAGCAAGGGCATCGCCGGCGTGCCGCGCGCCAGCCTGGTGGTGATCACCGGCACGCTCAGCCACTTCAACATTCCCGAGGCCGGCGTGCTGCTGATCCTCGCGGTCGATCATTTCCTCGACATGGGCCGCACCGCGACCAACGTCATCGGCAATGCCATCGCCAGCACGGTGGTGGCGCGCTGGGAAGGCCAACTCGATGCGCCGGGCGTCGCCGAGCCGGCGGTCAAGCCGCTTGACGGCGCAGCGACCGACACAGACAGCTTCGAGGATTATGGCAAGTCCTGACTATAACCCGGCGCTGCCGGTCCGCGTCGTCGCGCTCTACCAGTTCACGCGCTTCCCCGATGTCGACAGCCTGAAGGGCCCGCTCGCCGAGCTGTGCTGCGCGCTGGGCGTGAAGGGCACGTTGCTGCTCGCCAATGAAGGCCTGAACGGCACGATCGCGGGTAGCGATGCCGCGATCGACGCAGTGCTCGCACATGTCCGCGCCCTGCCCGGCTGTACGGGCGTGGACGTGAAGGAATCGCGCGCGCCGGCGCTGCCGTTCGACCGGATGAAGGTGCGGCTCAAGCGCGAGATCGTCACGATGGGCGAGCCCGATATCGATCCGCTCACCGGCGTCGGCCATTATGTCGCGCCGGAGGACTGGAACGCGCTGATCGACGCGCCGGACACGATCGTGATCGACACGCGCAACGCCTATGAAGTCGCGCTCGGCACTTTCAACGGCGCGCTCGATCCAGAGACGCGCAGCTTCCGCGAGTTCCCCGACTGGTTCCGCCGCTTCCGCGCCGAGCGTGAGGCGGAGGGGCCGATGCCGCGCATCGCGATGTTCTGCACCGGCGGCATCCGCTGCGAGAAGTCCACCGCCTTCCTCAAGGCAGAGGGGCTCGACGAAGTCTATCACCTCAAGGGCGGCATCCTCGCCTATCTCGAGCAGGTGCCGCCAGAACAAAGCCGCTGGCAGGGCGAGTGCTTCGTGTTCGACCAGCGCGTCACCGTCGACCACGCGCTCCAGCCCGGCAACCGTGCCTTGTGCAAGCGCTGCCAGGGCCTCATCGCCGACGAGGACGGCCCCTGCCCTGCATGCGACGACCTCCCCTTCCGGGATCAGGCATAGGCATAGGGCCCGCCGGCGGCGAGCGCTGCCTTGTAGGCCGGGCGGGCGTGGATTTTCTCGATCCAGGCGGCGATGTGCGGGCGGCCCTGGGTGGCGTTGGCGCGGGCGACCGCGGCTTCGAGCGGGAAGCTCATCATCACGTCGGCGGCAGTGAACTCGTCACCGGCGAACCAGGGGCGCGATGCCAGCTCGGCCTCGACATAGTCGAGATGGACGTCGATCATCGGCTGGAACTTCTTCTGCGCCGCCTTGCCGAACAGGGGCACGCGGCTCAGTACCAGTTTGGTGAACAAAGGCGGCATCAGCGAGCCCTCGGCATAATGGAGGAACTGGCGCCAACGCAGCGCATCCTCGCGGTGGCCGGGCTTGCCGAGGCGGCCATCGCCGAGTTCGACCAGATATTCGATGATCGCCCCGGTCTCGGCGATGACATTGCCACCATGCTCGATCACCGGTGACTTGCCGAGCGGATGGATGCGGCGCAGCTCGGGCGGGGCGAGCATCGTAGCCTTGTTGCGCTCATAGCGCATGACCTCATAGGGCAGTCCCAGCTCCTCGAGTAGCCAGAGCACGCGCTGCGAACGGGAGTTCTCGAGATGGTGGACGATGACGGTCATGCAGGCTCCTGTGCCGGGCGGCGCGGTCGCTGGCGCGCCGCGACCGACTTGACGATGGTCCGTCCGCCCGCCGGCGGCAAGGGGCGTTTCGCCCGGTCGAGCGCTGCGTCGATCAGGACGATGACGGCACGCGCGTCGAGTAGCGCTACATCCTTGAGGCAGACATAGCGGCCCTGCCGGCCCTCGCCCTGGAGCAGTCCCTCGGGATCGGGCAGGCCGATGCCGGGGAGGAAATAGAGCAGCACGTTGCGCGGATAGATTGCCAGGCTGAACGCCGCTTCCGAGGCCTTCTCGCCCGGGGTATAGGAGATCGCGAGGCCGTTGTAATTGTCATAGACCAGCTCGGTCGCGCCGGGCAGCCGTTCGCGCAGGACAGCACGAGCGGCCCGGACGCGTCCGGCAATCTCCGGTGTGAAGCGGGCGATGAAGGTTTCGAGCTGCGCTTCGGCTTCCTCCATGGCTAAACCTGCTCGAACCGGATCGAACGCTGCGACGGATCGGCATCGACCAGGCGGACCTGCAATGCAGTGCCCGGCGCGGCACCGGGGGCGTCGATCCGCGTGACGACCGGCAGGTCGGCAAGCTGCATCCGGGCGCCGCGGACATCGACATCGGTAACCACCGCCGCGAAGTCATCGCCCTCACGCCCATCGAGCATCACGGCCTCGGCGAGGTCGATCACTGCGCGATCGATCTGGCCGCCCAGCGCATCGGCGCGGGCCATGACCTTGGGCAGACGTGCAAAGGCGTCGTTGACGGCATCCGGAACCGGCTGGCCGTTCGCGACGGCGAGCGTCGCGCGGATCACATAGCGATCGGCGAGGCGGCGAAGCGGGGCGGTGGCGTGGACATAGGGCGCGGCGACGGCGGCATGCCAGGGCAGCGTATCCAAACGCCAGGGCGCATAGCTCGCCCCCTGCCCTGCGCGCCGGATCGCGAGCATCAAGGCGGCTTGGTTGGGATCGGCGGCATCGAGCCCGGCGCGGAATGCAGCCAGCGATTGCGCCTCGGGCCAGGCGATGCCGAAGGCGCGGGCGCTGTTGCGCAGGCGCTGGACTGCATTCGCATCCGGCTCGGCCATCACTCGGAACAGGCCCGTGTGGTGCGCGCGCAGCACATCGGCGATGGCGAGATTGGCGGCGAGCGACAGGGCGGCGTTGCGATCTTCGGACGGATGGCGGGCGCGGAAGGCCAGCGCATAGCCGCCATCGGGACGGCGCGCGACTTCCTGCTCGGGCGGATCGACCCGCGAGGCGCCGCGTGCAGCCTCGGCAAAGGCGATGCGGCGGGAGAGTTCGGCAAACTGCGGCGGCAGGTCGGTGTCGGCGGCGGTTTCGTAGGCGAGCTTGGCGCGGCTGCGGACCAGAGCGCGCTCGGCGCCGTCGAGCTTTACTGCACCATCAGGGGCAACGCGAACGGTGAACAGCACTGCGGGGCGTGGACCGTCGGGGAGCAGGCTGGCGGCGCCTTCGCTGAGCACCGGCGGGTAGAGGCTTGCCTTGCCGTCAGGCAGGTAGAGCGTCGTGCCGCGGTGCCAGGCTTCGACATCCACCGGATCGCTGTCCTCCACGAACCAGGCGACATCGGCGATGGCGTAGCGCAGTAGCAAGTCGTTGCCGCTGGTCTCAATCGCCAGCGCCTGGTCGAGATCGGTCGCGCTGGCCGGGTCGAGCGTGACGAAGGGGATATCGGTGCGGTCGACATGCCCGGTTGGTGCCCGCCGGGCCGCGGCTTCGGCGGCTTCCAGGACCGGCTGCGGGAAGGATCGGGGGACCTGGAACTGGTTGCGAATCGCGGCGAGGCCATCGGCGAGGACGCGGTCGGGATCGAGGACTGCCTTCATCGCGACACCTTAGCGGCCCCGGCAGCGCTGAAAAGTACACGAAGTACACGCCAAAGCCCGCTTCGCCAGCGAGCGCCTGCGAGCCGGTTGCGGCGCTGGAAAGTCACAAGGTTGCGACACCTACGCAAGGGCGCGCGAGCCCCCGAACGGGAAAGACCCGGCGCGGGGCAACGCGCCGGGTCTTCCGATGGGTCTAAGCCCGTGACCGCCGCCTCGCGCGTCGCACGCGGGCGCGGCCTGTAGTTCCATTATAGATCGTCGTCGCCGTCATCGGCGTCGGGACCCGTCATAAGTCCTTCGGCGACCTTGTCGGTGCGCGCGCGGATCGCCTTTTCGAGGCGGTCGCGCAGCTCGCCATTCTCCTTGAGGAAGGTCTTGGCGTTCTCGCGGCCCTGGCCGATGCGGACGCTGTCATAACTGAACCAGGCGCCCGACTTCTCGACCAGGCCGGCCTTGACGCCGAGATCGAGGATCTCGCCGATCTTCGAGATGCCTTCGCCGTACATGATGTCGAACTCGACCTGCTTGAACGGCGGGGCGACCTTGTTCTTGACGACCTTCACGCGGGTCGAGTTGCCGACGATGTCCTCGCGGTCCTTGATCTGGCCGGTGCGACGGATGTCGAGGCGGACCGAGGCGTAGAACTTCAGCGCATTGCCGCCGGTCGTGGTCTCCGGATTGCCGTACATCACGCCGATCTTCATGCGCAACTGGTTGATGAAGATCACCATGCAGCGCGAGCGGCTGATCGAGCCGGTGAGCTTGCGCAGCGACTGCGACATCAGGCGGGCCTGGAGTCCGACATGGCTGTCGCCCATCTCGCCTTCGATTTCCGCACGCGGCACCAGCGCTGCGACCGAATCGACCACCAGCACATCGATCGCGTTCGAGCGGACCAGCGTATCGACGATCTCGAGCGCCTGCTCGCCGGTATCGGGCTGCGAGACGATCAGTTCGTCGATGTTGACCCCGAGCTTCTTGGCATAGACCGGATCGAGCGCGTGCTCGGCATCGACAAAGGCCGCGACGCCGCCGCCCTTCTGCGCTTCGGCGATCACATGGAGCGCCAGCGTCGTCTTGCCCGAGCTTTCCGGCCCATAGACTTCGATCACGCGCCCGCGCGGCAGGCCGCCGACGCCGAGTGCGATGTCGAGTCCGAGCGAGCCAGTCGAGATCGATTCGACCTGCATCGTCTCCTTGGAGCCGAGCTTCATCGCCGAGCCCTTGCCGAATGCGCGGTCGATCTGCGCGAGTGCGGCGTCGAGCGCCTTCTGCTTGTCCGAAGAAATCGCCATGTTGCCGTCAATCACCTTGAGCGAAGCTGCCATTGGAAGTCCCCGTCGCTAGAAGGTTTAGCACGCTGCATCAACCTGTGTTGGAACGGCGTGTATCGCGTTTGTTCTCAAGGAACAAGAGCGGAACGGAATTTTTTGTTCCATAATCGTTCTTCTCCGCTTCCGCAGGCACGCCTAGGGACAAAATCCGGCTGCGGCCAAGGCAATCCCCGATGCCGTTCCCACGCCGCACCCCTAGGCTGAGCCGATGGAGGACGGCGCATGAAACCCGTACCCTTGCTGCTACTGGCGGTACTGGCCGCCGGCCCCGCGCTCGAAGCCCAGCAGGTCTCTCGCCCCGCCCCCGGCCCCGCCGGCAGCTGGCGGATGCTGGGCGTCGCCACCGCGCGCTTCACCGCCGATCACGACACGGTCTGGGTGAAGGGCCCATATGACAATTTCCGCCGGATCAAGTTCAAGGTGCGCGACGCGCCGCTGCAGCTCGTGCGGCTGACGGTGACCTATGACAATGGCGTGCCGGACAATATCCCGGTGCGCTACAACATACCCCAGAATGGCGAGAGCCGGGTCATCGACCTGCGTGGCGCGGGCAAGCGCAGCCTGAGGCGCGTCGATTTCTGGTACGACACGCGCGGCCGCGGGCGCGGCACCGCAAACGTGTCGCTATGGGGGATGCACTAGCGCGTATCGGCATGCATCGATTCAGCTCCCCGGCGAAGGCCGGGGCCTGGTCTCGGCGCATCTGGTTGGAAACATGCGCCTCACCAACGACATCGCAACTGAGCCCCGGCCAGTGCTTGGGACTGCCCATCCACCGGATGTCGCTACGCCCTGGCGCCCCATAGCGAGTTGCGATAGGGACTGCGCGCCGCTAGCCCGGCGCGCATGACCCGCATCGTCGGCCATGTCAGCGCGCTCAATCGCTATCCGGTCAAGTCGATGGCCGGGGAAAGCATCGCCATTGCCGAACTGGATTGGCAGGGAATCGAGGGCGACCGCCAATATGCGTTCGTCCGCGCAGCGAACGGGACGCGCTTCCCCTGGCTAACCGCGCGCGAAGTGCCGGCGATGGTGCTGCATCACGCCCGCTTCGCCGATCCGAACAAGCCCAAGACCAGCGCGGTGATGGTCGAGACGCCCGACGGCATGATGGTCTCCCTGCACGATCCGATGCTCAAGGCGCATCTGGAGACGGCCGCGGGCGAGCCCGCTTCGCTGATCCGGGTTGCGCGCGGCGTCTATGATTCGATGCCGGTCTCGATCCAGAGCAGCGCCGGCCATGCCGCGCTGGAGGCCGCGCATGGCGAGATCCTCGCCATCGATCGCTTTCGCATCAACGTGATCGTGGAAAGCGACCTGCCCGCGACACTATGGCAGGGGCGGCGGCTGGCGTTCGGGAACGAGGAGGACGGCGCGGTGGTGCAATGCGCCGATCCGATCAAGCGCTGCGTGATCGTGACAATCGATCCGGTGACGGGGGCCAAGGAGCCGCGCGTGCTGCGCACCGTCGCCCAGGCATTCGGCAATGCGTACGGCGTCTATGCGGGGCCGGCGCGGCCGGGGCTGATCCGGCTGGGCGACACGGTGCGGCTGGTGGACTAGCCGGCAAAAGCCAGCGGCGGCGGCATTCAGTCCGCGGCAACCAGGCTGTCGAGCACGCGCTCGACGCTGTCCATCGTGAAGGGCTTGGAGAGGATCGGACGATCGCGATAGGCCTCGGCGATCATGTCCCCTGCCCCGCCGGTGGCGAGCACGAAGGGAATGCCGCGTGCAGTCAGCGCATCGGCGATCGGCCAGCTGGTCTCGCCGCCGCGCAGGTTCACGTCCATAATCGCTGCGTCGATGCCGCCGGCCTCGACCAGTTCCAGCGCCGAAGCGACACTGTCAGCCGTACCGGCTGCGGTACGGTCTAGCGCGTCGAGGAAATCCTCGAGCATCATCGCGATGAGCGGTTCGTCTTCGACGATGAGGATCTTCTGCGGCCCCGACATGCTGTTTTCCATTGCAGGAAAAAAGCCGAACGCCAAGGCTTTATTTCAGGGCAAGCACGTCCCGTGCAGCTTCCGCAAGTTGTTGAACGGAAAAGGGTTTAGGCAGGAAGGAAACTTGCTCCAGATCAATGGACTTGCGGAGTTGCTCCTCGGCATAGCCCGACATGAACAGGATCGGCAGGTCCGGATATCTGGCGCGGACCTTGCGCGCCATGGTCGGCCCGTCCATCACCGGCATGACGACATCGGAGATCAGCATATCGGGCCGATCGATCGTCTCAAGCAATTCCAGCGCAGCCTCGCCATTTTCTGCTGTGACCACGGTATAGCCTTGGCGGGCGAGCGCGCGCTCGGCGATGGCGCGCACCATGTCTTCGTCCTCGACGATCAGGATCGTGCCGGTGCCCCAGGTATCGGCGGGCTTCTCCTTCACCCCGGGCAGCTTGGCAGGAACCGGCGCTTCGGCCGCGGCATGGACCGGCAGGTAGATGGTGAACTCCGCCCCGCCCTGCGCGCCATTGTCGGCGAAGATGAACCCGCCCGACTGCTTGATGATGCCGTAGACGGTGGAAAGGCCGAGGCCGGTGCCCTTGCCGATCTCCTTGGTCGTGAAGAACGGCTCCCAGATCTTGCCGAGTATCTCGAGCGGGATGCCGGTGCCAGTGTCGGAAATGCGCAGCGCGGTATAGTCGCCGACGGGAAGGACGTCGTCATCCATCTGGCGGACTTCGGAGGCGGAAACCGGCATCGTCTCGATCGTCAGCGTGCCGCCGCCGGTCGGGTTCTGCGAGAGCATCGCATCGCGGGCGTTGACCGCAAGGTTGACCACCACTTGCTCGAGCTGGCCGGGATCCGCGCGGACCGGCCCCAGGTTGCGGCCATGCTTGACCTCGAGCCGCACCGTCTCGCCGAGCAGGCGCTTGAGGAGGTTGGAGACTTCCGAGATCACGTCGGGCAGCTGTAGCAGCTGCGGGCGCAACGTCTGCTGGCGCGAGAAGGCGAGCAGCTGCCGGGTCAGCGAGGCCGCGCGGTTGGAATTGGCGCGGATTTGCTGGATGTCGTCATAGTCGCTGTCGCCGGGCGAATGGCGCATCAGCATCAGGTCGCAGTGGCCGATGATCGCGGTGAGGATGTTGTTGAAGTCGTGCGCGACGCCGCCGGCGAGCTGGCCAACGGCCTGCATCTTGGTGGCCTGGGCGACCTGGCGCTTGAGCTTGGACTCCTCGCCCGAGTCCTTGAGGCTGATGAGCACCGCGGCATCGCCCAGCCCGCGGGCGCCGGCGATGCCGATCGAGACGGGCTCCTCGGGAGCGTCGGCCAGGCGGACGGTCATCTCGGCCGATTGCGGCGCGCCGCCGGCAAAGCGACGGATCGCATCGGCAAGCGCCGCCTTGTCCTCGCGCACCATCAGGTCGCCGGGGTAGAGCGGCGGCGCGGCGGCGTTGACGCGGGTGGCGCGGACGAATGCGTCGTTCATGCTAGCGAAGCGGCCATCGCGGTCGACCAGCGCCAGGCCGAGCGGGAGCAGCGCGATCAGCGAGCGGACATGCGCGCCGGCACTGGCACCGATCGCGGGCGTCGGGGCATTGCCCTGTTCCTCGTCGAGCAGCGCGACCAGCAAGGGCGCATCCTCGCCGTCGAGGAATGGGATCTGGAGCACGCGCAGCGGCGTGCCCTCAAGCCCCTCACGCTCGAAGCGGACCAGGCCCATCGAATCGGTGATCAGGAAGCGGGCGAAGTCGCGGCCCTCCACCGCCGCCTCGCCGCTGCCCATTGCGCGCAGGCGGAAGACCCGGTTGGCGGCGCGCACCCGGCCCTCGGGCGAGACCATCGCGGCCATGATGCCGGCGGAAGCGAGCCGGTCGCCGGTATGCCCGTCGATCAGCGACTGGACCTGGCTGGCGAGGTCGAGCGCCTGCACGCCGATGAAGCGCCAGACCAGGGATTCCTCGCCGACGCGCTGGACGCGGGCGGAGACGGGCGCGCCGAAGACCTGGATGCCATCCTCGCGCGCCTCGCCATCGCGCCAGGCGGTGCGGGCGGCAGTGCCGAGCGCGACGACAGAGGCGTCGCTGACGGGCAGGTTGGGCGGCGTCGGCCAGCCGGCGAACAGCGCCTCGAAGCGGCTATTGGCGCAGACCAGGCGACCGGCGCGATCGGTTACGGCGAGCGCGTCGTCGCTGGCGGCGGCGAGCGCCTGCGCGACCGACCAGTCGATCGGCAGCTCGGCGGCGGTCTCGGTGTCGAACAGCTTGCGCGCGCCCCAGAGCGCACCCGAGGCGAGCAGCCCCGCTGCGACGAACCCGACCGCGACGGCGCGGTCGTTGAGCGTCAGCAGGATCAGCGCGGCAGCGAGGAACCCCGCCAGGATCGCCGCCGCGAAGGGCAGCCAGCGGCGGGACGGCGATATCGGACTATGCGTGTGGGCGGGCAGCGTGGCCATGCGCCCGTGTGAGGCGGTGTGGCGCGAGGGTCAAGGACCAGAATCCCTCTCCCATTGGGAGAGGGAGGGAGCGCCCAAGGCGCGGAAGGGTGAGGGTCGGTTGATCTCAACCCTCACCCTTCCTACTCGGCTCCACCTCGCGGGCCCCTTCCCTCTCCCGCTGGGAGAGGGAAAAGAAGCTTACCAGATCCGGACGCGCTTCTCGGGCGTCAGGAACAGCTTGGTCGACGGATCGGGGTTGTACGCCCCATACCAGGGATCGAGGTTGCGCACGACCCAGGCGCGCTGCTGCGAGGGCGAGTGCGGATCGGTCAGCAGGCGCTGGCGCAGATTCGCCTCGCGATAGTTGCGGCGCCACACCTGGGCCCAGCCCAGGTAGAAGCGCTGGTCGCCGGTGGTGCCGTCGAGCACCGGAGCCTCGGCGCCGTTCAGCGACTTCTTGTACGCGTCATACGCTACCGTCAGACCGGCCAGGTCGGCGGTATTCTCGCCGAGCGTCAGCGCACCCTTCACATGCATGCCGGGCAGCGGCTCATACTGGTCATATTCGGCGACCAGCGCGTCGGTGCGCTCCTTGAACGCCTTGACGTCAGCCGGCGTCCACCAGTCGGTCAGGCGGCCGTGCATGTCGTACTTGGCGCCCTGGTCGTCGAAATGGTGGCTCAGCTCATGGCCGATCACCGCGCCGATGCCGCCATAGTTGATCGCCGGATCGGCGTTCGGATCGAAAAAGGGCGGCTGCAGGATCGCTGCGGGGAAGACGATCTCGACCATGCCGGGATTGGCATAGGCGTTGATCGTCATCGGCGTCATGCCCCATTCCCAGCGCCGGATCGGCTGGCCGAGCTTCGAGACATTGTCGTCATACTGCCAGTTGTTCGAGCGGACATTGTTGCCGAACGCGTCGCCCGCGGTGATCGCCAGCGAGCCATAGTCCTGCCAGCGGTCGGGATAGCCGATCTTCGGCGTGAAGGCGGCGAGCTTCTGGTGCGCCTTGACCTTGGTCTCGGGCGCCATCCATTCGAGCTTGTCGATGCGGGCATCCATTGCCGCGATGATGTTCTTGACCAGCTGGTCGGCCGCCGCCTTGGTCTCGGGCGGGAAGTACTTCGCCACATAGACCTGGCTGACATCGTCCGACAGCGCGCCGGTGGTGAAGTCCACCGCGCGCTTCCAGCGCTCTTCCTGCTCGGGCGTGCCCGACAGGGTGGTGCCGTAGAAAGCGAACTGCTCCTTGTCGAAGGCGCTCGGCAGCACATCGGCGAAATTGTCGAGCGTGCGGACCAGCAGCTGATCCTTGAGGACGCCGAGCGGCGCGGCGCCGACCAGCTTGGCGATGCCGGTGATCGCGCTGGGCTGGGCGACGATCACGCTGTCGACCGGAGTCTTGCCCGCCGCCAGGAACGCCTTGAAGTCGAAACCCGGGGCCGACTTCTGCAGCTGGGCGACCGTCATCATGTTATAGGTCTTGTTGGCGTCGCGGCTCTCGATGCGGGTCCACTGGACCGCGGCGATCTTGGTCTCGAAATCGACGATCGCCTGAGCACGCGCGGCTGCATTGGGCTCGCCGGCCAGGGTCAGCACATTGGTGAGGTGCTTGAGATAGGCCGTCTTGGTCTCGAGGAACTTGGCGTCCTTCGACAGATAATAGTCGCGGTCGGGCATGCCGAGGCCCGACTGGATCAGGCTGAGCGCATAGACGTCCGGGTTCTTGTCATCCTGGCCGACATAGGCACCGAACGGCGTGCCGACGCCGTTGCGGCGCGCGGCGGCGAGGAGGGCCGGATAGCCGGCCTTGCTCTTCAGCCCGTGGATCTGGTCGAGCCAGGGCTTGGCGGGTGCCAGCCCCTTGGCATCGATCGCCGCGGTGTCGAGATAGGTCGCGTAGGCGGCGCCGATCTTCGAATTGGGATCTCCCTTGGCTTCCTCGAGGATGCCGTGCGTCTGCTTCTTGGCATTGTCGTCCAGGATATTGAACGCGCCATAGTTGGACTTGTCGGCCGGGATCGGGGTGTTCTTCGCCCAGGCGCCATTGGCGTAATTGTAGAAATCGTCGCCCGGCTTGATCGCGGCATCCATGCCTGCGGAGTCGAAGCCGAAGCTGCCATAGACGGGCTTGGGCTTTTCGGGCTGCGGGGCCGGATCGACGACCGGCGCGGCCTCGACCGGGACGACCGGCATCGGCTCGTTATGGGCGCAGCCGGCGAGCAGGACGGGCGCGGCGGCGAGGAAAGTGGTGGCAAGGAGCGACAGGCGCATGGGAAACCCTCGATAGGTTGGATGCGCGCTGTCTTACGCCGTTGATACGCTCCGTCAATTGGCTCCACGCAACATTGTTACGCTCGCGTGACCGAATGCGTTTCCGGGCGATTGCCGGCGTTCAAGCCGCGTGACGATGCGCGCGACGCTTCCATTTATGCGCGATCCACAGCCGCCAGGCGAGCGCCGTGCCGAAATAACCGACCAGCGCCAGTGCGCCGGTGATCGTGACCAGCCCAGCAAGCGTCGCCGGCCCAGCCTGGTGAACCAGCCAGTCGCCCCAGCCCTGCTCGATCACCTTGGCCTGGGTCGTGACGACCTCGCCCGGGCCTAGCATCCAGCTGCCAAGCCAATAAGCGGCAACCCAGAGCGGCGGGGTGGTGAAGGGATTGGTGATGAAGGTGGTCGCCGCGGCCGCCGGAATGTTCGCACGCAGCGGCAGCGCCAGGATCGCCGAGGCGGGGATCTGCCCCATCGGCACCAGCACCCCGGTCACCACGCCCAGCGCCACGCCGCGCGGCACCGACCGGCGGGTGAAGCGCCACAGCGACGAATGCATCACTCGGTGCGCGAACGGCCGTAGCCAGCGGTTGTTCTCCACCGATTCGCGGCTGGGCGTCGCCTTGTCGAGCCAGCGACGGAAGCGCGATGCCTTTGCGGGATCCTGGGGCGCGGGATCAGCCACGGTCGCGCAGGATTCGTCCTTGCTCCCGCTTCCAGTCCCGTTCCTTGATGGTGTCGCGCTTGTCATGCGTCTTCTTGCCCTTTGCCAGCGCGAGTTCGACCTTCGCGCGGCCCTGCCCGTTGAAATAGATGGACAGCGGCACAAGGGTCATGCCCTCGCGCGCCACCGCACCATGAAGCTTGTTTATCTCCCGCTCGTGAAGGAGCAATTTACGGGGGCGCTTGGGCTCGTGGTTGAAGCGGTTGCCGTGGCTGAACTCGGGGATGTTCGAGTTGACCAGCCAGACGCCGCCGTCATTCACTTCGGCATAGGCTTCGGCGATCGATCCCTCACCGAAGCGCAGCGACTTCACCTCGGTGCCGGTGAGGGCAATGCCGGCCTCATAGGTCTGCTCGATGAAATAATCGAACCGCGCGCGCCGGTTCTCGGCGACGGTCTTCACTTTTTCCTGGGCGGGACGGGGACGGGCCATAAGGCGATGCGATGTAGGCGCGGAACGGGGGGAATGCCAGTGCCTCGTCATCCCGGCGAAAGCCGGGATCTCAGGCCGCGAGCGCACGGCGTCGAGCACGAGACCCCGGCTTTCGCCGGGGCGACGGGAATGGACACCCCCTCCCCCATGTTCCATAGCTGTTCCAATGTCCGCAGTTCTCAACATCCATAGTTCGATCACTGGCCAGCCCTGGCGCTGGCGCGGGCTCGCCAGCGATTCGCGCGGCGGGCTGGTGCCGGATGACTTGGTGACGCAGCTCCTGCTCGCCCGCGGCGTGCCGCGCGAGGATCTGGAGATGCACCGGCTGCCCAGCATCCGCGCCTTCATGCCCGACCCCTCGATCTTCCAGGACATGGACAAGGCCGCCGAACGGCTGGCCGACGCGGTCGAAAAGCGCGAGCAGATTGCCGTCTTCGGAGATTATGATGTTGATGGAGCTACTTCGGCAGCACTTCTTATACTGCTTCTTAGAGACCTGGGCTTAGAAGCACGCCCCTACATCCCCGATCGCCTGATGGAAGGCTATGGCCCATCCGGGGAAGCGCTGGTGCGGCTGAAGGGCGAAGGCGCAGACCTCATAATCACTGTGGACTGTGGCGCCCAAGCCTTTGAAGCGCTTGAAATGGCAAGCGATGCGGGTGCCCAGGTGATCGTGGTCGATCACCATAAGTGCACCGCCGAACTGCCCATCACCTTCGCGTTGGTGAACCCCAATCGGCTCGATGAGGGCGAAGGCGCGGCGCATGGCCATCTGGCGGCAGTCGGCGTCGCCTGGCTGCTCGGCGCCGCCCTGATCCGCACGCTGCGCGTCCGCGGCTATTTCGCCAGCCGCGCCGAGCCCAAGCTGCTCGACCTGCTCGACATCGTCGCGCTGGGCACCGTCGCCGATGTCGCGTCGCTCAAGGGCCTGAACCGCGCCTTTGTCGCGCAGGGGCTCAAGGTGATGGCGCAGCGACGCAATATCGGCCTGAACGCGCTGATCGAGGCCTCACGGCTCACGCGCGCGCCGACCTGTACCGATCTCGGCTTCGCGCTGGGCCCGCGGATCAACGCCGGCGGGCGCGTCGGCCGGTCGGACCTGGGCGTGCGCCTGCTCACCACCCGCGACCCCGAAGAAGCCCGCGCAATCGCCGAGGAGCTGAACCTCCTCAACGAGGAACGCCGCGCGATCGAGGCGGGCGTGCAGGCGGAAGCCGAGGAACTGAGCCACGGCAAGGCAAACCACGCCGTCGCCGTGATCGCCAGCCAGGGCTGGCACGCCGGAGTGATCGGGATCGTCGCCGGGCGCCTCAAGGAGAAACTTGGCCGCCCTGCGATCGTCATCGCGATCGATGAGGATGGGATCGGCAAGGGCTCGGGCCGCTCGATCCCCGGCGTCGATCTGGGCGCGGCGGTGCTCGCCGCCAAGGATGCCGGGCTGCTCAAGGCAGGCGGGGGGCATGCCATGGCCTGTGGCGTGACGATCGAAGCCGACAAGCTCGATGCCTTCGCCACCTTCCTCGAGGAGCGGCTTTCCGAGCGCGTCACGCAGGCGATGGGCGAGCGGGCCCTGCTGCTCGACGCGGTGGTGGCACCGGGCGGCGTCTGCCCCGACCTGGTCAACGCGATGGAAGCCGGCGGGCCCTATGGCATGGGCTGGCCCGCACCGCGCGTCGTCGCCGGGCCGGTGAGCGTGATCAAGGCGGATATCGTCGGCACGGGCGGGCATGTCCGCCTGATCGTGGCCGGCCCCGATGGCCGCAGTCTCAAGGCGGTTGCCTTCCGCCAGGCCGATACCGAGCTGGGCGCCGCCCTGCTCTCCGCCCCGCGCCACCGCAAGCTGTGGCTCGCCGGGCGGGCGAAGATCGACGATTGGGGCAGCCGCCCCGCCGCGGAGCTGCACGTCGAAGACGCGGCCTGGGCGGACTAGCCCAAAGTTCGTGCCTGGGAGGCAATTGAGGGCCTTGACCGCGTGGCGATCCTTCCCTAACTGGCCGCCTCCACGCTTCGGCATGGCCCCTTCGTCTAGCGGTTAGGACGCGGCCCTTTCACGGCTGAAGCACGGGTTCGATTCCCGTAGGGGTCACCACCGACGACGGATTTACGAATTCCGTCGTCGCACTCCCCGAACCGTTTCCCCAGCGCCCACCCGTCCTTCCCCCGCGTCCATGCGCGACGCCGAATGGCCGTGCCCGCAACCTGGCGGGACATCATCGCGCTGTGTCGCCCCGGGCAAATACAGCCCAAATACTCCCCCTGTAATTACACCTAGACTTGGCCGAATCCTCTCTCGGCAAAGTTGAATTACCAATCAAAATGGACACGATCCCGCCGGCCAACTGGAATCGTGACGACCCCTAGTATCTATAATCCAACTTAATCGCGGTGTTGTGGGGCAATTCAAGCAACACCGTGAATTTCGATGGCTTTCACGGGGGTGCTGCCATGGACTGGTTTACCGCACATGCTCCGATCAGGCTCAAGCTCCTGATCGCTTTCGGCGCGATGTGCGCGCTGGTGGCCGTTCAGCCGCTCGCCGCATGGATCGCCGGCCCTTCGTCCGTGCTCGTGACCGGGTTCGTCGCGACGGCGACTGCCGTCGTGCTGGGCGCCTGGTTCCGCAGGGCGATCGCGACACCCTATGTTACCACCGTGCTCCGCATGGAAGCGCTGGCGACGGGCGATCTCGCCAGCCCGATCGTCTTCACCGACTATCGCGACTGTGTCGGCCGCATGACCAAGGCGATGTTCGCCTTCCGCGACTCCGCCCAGGCACAGATCACGCTCAACAAGGAGGCGGAGAAGCACGCCTGCCTGGTGCGCGGCATGACGGCCAACTTCAAGCGCCTCGCCGACGGCGACCTGACCGCCGACATCACCGAAGAATATCCCGCCGACTATGCCCCGCTCAAGGCCAGCTTCAATGAGGCGCTGGCCAGCCTGCGCGCGCTGATCGGCACCGTCACGCAGAGCGCAGCGACGATCCGCGCGGGATCGAGCGAGATCGCTGGCGCATCGGAATCGCTTGCACGGCGTACCGAAGCCAATGCCGCGAGCCTCGAGCAGACCTCGGCGGCGATCGCCCAGATCGACAGCCGCCTGAAATCGAACGCCGCCGCCGCGAGCCGCACCGTCGCACGCGCCGATGGCGCCATCACAACGGTCGGCAATGGCCGTGCGGTGACCGGCGAAGCGGTGCAGGCGATGGGCCGGGTGTCGGAGAGCGCCAAGGGAATCGATGACGTCATCGAGGGCCTGGACAAGATCGCCTTCCAGACGCGCGTTCTCGCCATGAACGCCGCGGTCGAGGCCGGCCGTGCCGGCGAGGCGGGCCGCGGCTTCGCGGTCGTCGCCGACCTCGTCTCTGCACTCGCGATGCGCGCCGAGGAAGAGGCGAAGCGCGCCCGCGAGCAGCTCACCGTCACGCAGAGCGAAGTGCTGGTCGCGGTGGACATGGTCCAGCGCGTCGACGGCGCGCTCGCCGCGATCTCCGGCGATGTCGATGAAGTCCATGCGCTGCTCAGCGACATGGCCAGCGACAACCAGGCGCAGGCGCTGGCGATCGGCCAGATCACCGATGCCGTGGGCACGATGGACACTGCCACGCAGCAGAATGCGGCGATGGTCGAGGAGACCTCGGCTGCCGCGCGCAACCTCGATGTCGAAGTGAATGAGCTTGCCCAGCAAGCGACGCGCTTCCGCACCGGCGACATGGTTACGCCGGCCCACAAGCCTGCGCGCCGCCTCGCCGCCGTGCTGCACTGAGCGCGCGAAGCCGCACGTCATGACCCCGGGCTCGCCCCTCCTGCTCCGCGCTCCCGTCGCGCGGCTCAGCCGCCCTGCGCTGGGCGTCGCCGCGGCGTGCCTGACGCTAGCCGGCGCGGGCACGGCGATGGCGCAGCGCGCGGGCAGCGAAGTGCGTAACATCGCGAGCGCCGACCTGCAGGTGGATGGCACCCCCGCGCATATCGCCTCGAACGCCGCAACGCTGCGGATCGCCGAGCGGCTCGACATCGGCCTTGCCGCTACCGGCGGCGTCTTTGCAGTCGAAGGCGCGGGAAGCGCAGTACCCTTCACGCTGACAAATGGCGGCAACGGCAATGAGCGCTTCGTCCTGGCAGGCATGCTCGAGGGCATTTCCGGCCAGGTGCGCGGCTTCGCGATCGACGGCAACGCCAATGGCATCTTCGACGCCGGCGACACGCTGCTCGACGGCCTTACCCCCCTTCTCGCTCCCCAGCAGAGCCTGACGCTGCTCGCGGTGCTCGATCCCGGCGCGGTGGCGAGCGGCGCGGCGCTCAGCGTCTTCGCCCGCGCCGCCACCGGTTCGGGCGCGCCGGGCACGCTTTATCCCGGTCGCGGCGACCTTGGCACCGACGCGATCGTCGGCCCCACCACCGCCGAGGCGACGCTGCGCGTCTCGCTGGTCGCCGGCGCCGCACCGACTGCCAGCCTCGAGAAGAGCCAGACGGTGCTCGCCCCCGATGGCAGCGCCATGATCGTGCGTGGCTCGGTCATCACCTACGCCATCGTCGCGCGCTTCGAAGGCAGCGGCATCGCGCGGGCGATCGCGGTCGCCGATCCGATCCCCTCCGGCACCAGCTATGTCGCGGGCAGCCTGTCGCTTGACGACAGGGCGCTGACCGACGCCGCCGACGGCGATGCCGGCAGCTTCGCCAGCGGCCAGATCGCCGTCACCCTCGGCGACGTCTCCGGCGCCGCCACCCGCACCATCCGCTTCCAGGTCAAGATCCAGTGAGGAGTATGTCCATGTCGCTTATCCTTTCGCTCACCCTATTGGCCGCTGCGCCGGCCGCTGCCGCACCGATCGAGATCCACTCGAGCGTTCTCGCCGAGAAGCGCAGTTCGGCTGCCGACGGCACGACGCGCGTCAGCTTGGTCCCCGCCGCGCGCGTCACGCCAGGCGACCGCGTCGTCTACCGCATCGACTATCGCAACAACGGCAAGCAGGCCGCGACCGGGCTGGTGATCGCCAACCCCGTCCCCGCCGCGCTGCAATATGCCGGTCCCGCCGATGGCTCTCCCGCGCCCGAACTTTCGGTCGATGGCCAGACCTTCGGCCCGCTCTCCACGCTCAAGGTTCGCAGCGGCGCCTCGGTTCGCCCCGCCATCGCCGCCGATGTGCGTGTAGTCCGCTGGCGTCTCGCCCAGCCTGTTGCCGCCGGCGCCAAGGGTCAGATGGCCTTTCGCGCAATTCTCAAGTGATATCAGTTACAAAAGGGTAGTTCGTCATGTATAGAATAAAGTTGCACAACGTGCTGCTCGGCAGCGCTGCCTTGGGCGCGGTGGTGAGCATCGCCGGTACCGCCCAGGCCCAGCAGACCCCTGCCGGCACCAGCGTCAACAACCAGGCGACCGTCAGCTACGAAGTCGGCGGCACGCCGCAGACGGTGTCGTCGAACGTCGCCACCTTCGTGGTCGACAAGAAGGTCAACCTGGCCGTGGCCGAAGTCGGCGGCGCGCCGACGCAGACCGCAGTCGGCGCGACCGACCAGGTGACCACCTTCACCGTCACCAACCTCACCAACTCGGCGCAGGATTTCCGCCTCGAGGCCGACCAGCAGCTGGTGTCGATCCCGCTGCTCGGCACCGACAATTTCAACATGAACAACCTGCGCGCCTTCGTCGACAGCAACGGCAACGGCACCTATGACGCGGGTGTCGACGTCGCGACCTATATCGATGAGCTCGCGCCCGACGCGACCGTGACGGTCTTCCTCGTCGGCAACGTGCCCAACACGCCGGGCATCGAGACGGCGATCGTCTCGCTCAACGCGATCGTCGCCACCGGCGGCAGCGCCGGTGCCCTGGGCGCCGACCTCACCGCCAGCTCGACCCTGGTGGCGGATTCGCCCAGCACGGTGGAAACCGTGTTCGCCGATGACGGCGGCCTCGTCGATGCTGCGCGCAACGGCCAGGGCCGCGCGTTCGACGCCTATCACATCTCAACCGCCGTGGTGACGATGCTGAAGAGCGCCACCGTGATCAGCGATCCGGTCAACTTGCTGCTCAACCCGCATGCGATCCCCGGCGCGACCGTGGAATATTGCATGAAGGTGAGCAACGCCGGCCCCGGCACGGCCAGCAACATCGCGCTGAGCGACGTGGTGCCGGCGAACAGCACCTTCGTCCCCGGCTCGATCACGGTCGGCACGTCGGGCATCCTGGGCGCCTGCATCCTGCTCGGCACCTCGGAAGACGACAACAACACCGGCGCCGACGAGACCGACCTGTATGGCGGTTCCTTCGACGGCACCACGGTGCACGCGACGCTCCCGAGTATCGTGGCGTCCACTTCCATGTCGATCGCGTTCCGCGTGACGCTCAACTAAGCGCCACACGAAGCCAGATAAGGACCCAACCACCGGCGCGCGGGCAACCCCCGCGCGCCGGACGGGAAGCTGTATGCTGCGAACCTCCTCCCCCTTGCGCGCACTCGGTCGCGCCATGGCACTCGCCATCGCCGCGCTGTCGATCCCGACGGCGGGGGCGCAGACGATTCGCAACACCGCGTCCATGTCCTTCCAGACCGCTGCGGGCCCGCAGACGATCGCGTCCAACACCGTGACGCTAGATCTCGCCAAGCGCCCCACCAAGATGCGGTTCCACGAAATTCCGGCCGGCTATCAATATACCGGTCTCGACTGCCAGACCGATCCGGTCCTTCAGTTCACGCCGAGCATGGTCTCGCCTGCGGAACTCGCCGCGGCACCCCTGTTGGCGACGATCCAGCGCGGCCAGGCGCTGATCGTCGAACTCGACGCGCAGGCGGAGAACCGCGACGCGACCAAGCGCGAAATCGCGTGGATCGACGTTTCCGCCGGCGCGCTCTCGGTCAAGCTGCCGCTGACCGAGACCGGCGAGAACACCGGCGTATTCGCCGGCGGCGTCTCCGCGTCCGGCACCCATCCCGAGTTCGCGGCGTGTGACATCGCCAAGCGCGCATCGGGATCGAAGATCCATGTCGAGTTCGACGGCAGCGCGGACAGCTTCTCCTCCGATGCGGACGTGCTAGTCGACCCCGAAGGCTATGTCTTCGATTCGCTGACCGGCGAGTTGATCAACGGTGCCACCGTCACGCTCATCGACAACGCCACCGGCCTGCCCGCCGCTGCGGTGTTCGGCGACGACGGCACCAGCGCCTATCCCAACACGGTGATCAGCGGCACCAGCGCGACCGACGCCAGCGGCCAGGTCTATTCGTTCACGCCGGGCAATTTCCGCTTCCCGCTGGCGCCCAAGGGCTTCTATCGGCTGCAGGTGACGCCGCCGGCCGGCTATACCGCCCCGTCCAGCGTCCAGCCCGATGCGCTTGCACACCTTACCGGCCCGCCTGGTGCTTTCCGCATCAGCGACGCCTCCTATGGCGCCAAGTTCGAGCTTGCCGACCCCGAGCCCGTGCATATCGACATCCCCGTCGATCCCCGGCTGCTGCGCACACGGCTGCTCGAAGGCCTGATCCTGGAAAAGACGGCGTCCGTGCGCGAAGCCTCGCCGGGCGAGTTCGTCCAGTATCGGCTCGAAGTGCGCAACACATCGCGCAGCGCGACCGTGGGGGAAGTCCGGATCGAGGACCGCGTGCCCACCGGCCTGCGCTACCGTGCCGGCACGACGATCGGGGCGTCCGAGCCCGAGGTCTCGCGCGACGGCCGTTCGCTGGTCTTCACCCTGCCGCGGATCGCCGGGCTGGCGAGCGCGCCGGTCAGCTATGTCCTTTCGGTCGCGCCCGGCGCGCCGCAGGGCGAAGCAGTGAACCGCGCCATCGCGTCCACCGCGAACGGATCGAGCAACGAGGCGAGCGCCTCGGTACGCATCACCAAGCTGCTGATGACTGACGCCATGACGCTGATCGGCCGCGTGACCGAGGGCGGCTGCGGCGATCCGCTGCGCCACCGCAAGGGCGTGGCCGGTATCCGCGTGGTGATCGAGGATGGCAGCTTCACCGTCACCGACGCGAATGGCTATTATCATTTCGAGGGCATCCGCCCGGGCACCCACGTCGTCCAGCTCGACACGGCGAGCATCCCGGCCACGCACGCCCCCGCCAACTGCGACCGCGACACACGCAGCGCCGGCAGCAACGTCTCGCGCTTCGTCGAGGGTCAGGGCGGCAGCCTGCAGCGCGCCGACTTCCAGCTGGTGCTGACCGGCCAGAAGGCCGCCGCCGACGCTGCCCTGCCCGTCGTCCAGGGCGACGACGCGATCGCGGCGGGCAACCGTAGCGACTGGCTGGAGCGCGCCACGCCGGGGATCGACTGGTTGTTCCCCGAGATGGACCACAATCCGCGCTCGCCCGCGCTGCGCGTAGTCATCCGCCATCAGCCGGGCCAGAACGTTGCACTCAGCGTCAACGGCAGGCCGGTCGACGCGCTTAGCTTCGACGGCACCGACACCGATGCCCAGCGCGGCGTCGCGATCTCGCGCTGGACCGGACTCCCGCTTGCCGAGCGCGACAACAAGCTCGAGGCGCGCGTGCTCGACGCGGGCGGCAAGACCGTCGCCACGCTCACCCGCACCGTCCATTACGCCAATGTACCGCTCCGCGCCGAGCTGGTGGCAGCCAAGTCGCGCCTCGTCGCCGACGGCCTGACCAAGCCGCTGGTCGCGGTCCGCGTCACCGATCGCGACGGCCGCCCGGTCCGCGCCGGCACCGTCGTGCCCTTCCGCGTCGATCAGCCCTATGCGGCCGCGCAGGAGATCCAGGCGCAGCAGGGCCGTCAGCTCGCCGGCCTCGACCGCGCCGAGGCGACCGCACGCGTGATCGGCGACGAGGGCCTGGCTTTCGTCGCGCTCCAGCCGACCACCCAGACCGGCAGCGCGCGCATCACGATCAAGCTCGCCGATCAGGGCCTCATCCAGACCAGCGAGATCAAGGCCTTCCTCGCCGCCCCGGTGCGCGACTGGATGATCGTCGGCTTCGCCCGCGGCACCGCCGGCTTCGACATGCTGCGTTCGAAGAGCAAGAGCCTGCCGCGCGGCGACCGCAACGACCTCACGACCGATGGCCAGATCGCGCTCTACGCCAAGGGGCGGATCAAGGGTTCCTGGCTGCTAACCCTCGCCTATGACAGCGACCGTGCCGTCGATCGCGACCGCGGGCTGCTCGGCACGATCGACCCCAATCGCTATTACACCGTCTATGGCGACGCCAGCCAGCAGGCCTATGACGCGCCGACCCGTGGCAAGCTGTACCTGCGCCTCGAGCGCAAGACCTTCTACGCGCTGTTCGGGGACTTCGAGACCGGCTTCGTCGACACGCGCCTGACCCGCTACAGCCGCACGCTGAACGGCATGAAGGCCGAGGCTTCGGGCGACCATGTGACGTTCAGCGCCTTCGCCGCGCGCGACGAGGATCGCTATGGCCGCGACGAGATCCAGGGCAATGGCCTGTCGGGGCCCTATCGCCTGTCGGCGCGCGACATCGTGCCCAACAGCGACAAGATCACGCTGGAGACGCGCGACCGGCTGCGCCCGGAGCGGATTCTGGATAGCAAGCTGCTCACCCGCCACATCGACTATGACGTGGATGCGATCGCCGGCACGCTGCGCTTCCGCGAGCCGATCCTCAGCCGCGATTCCGCGCTGAACCCGATCTACATCGTCGCCGATTACGAGACCTATGGCGCCGGCAAGAAACTGGCCGCGGGCGCGCGCGGCGCGGTCAAGCTCGCCAAGGGCAAGGTCGAGATCGGCGCAACGGTGCTGCACGACCAGGCCCAGTCCGACGCAACCGTTGCCGGTATCGATCTGCGTGCAAAGCCGGGCCAGGGCATCGAGATCCGCGCCGAAGCCGCCACGGGCGGCCGCGACGGGCTGCGCGCCGCCCAGGCGTTCACCGCCGAGCTCGAGCATCATGGCGGCGGGGTCGATGCCCTTGTCTACCTGCGCCACCAGGAGAGCGGCTTCGGCGTCGGCCAGCAGAATGGCGGCGAGGCAGGCACCAGCAAGGCCGGCGTCGATGCGCGCCTTCAGCTCGGTGCCGGCCTGTCCGCAGTGCTCACCGCCTGGCACCAGGAAGACCTGACCAGCGACGCCAGCCGCAGCGCGGGCGACGCGCGCATCGAATATCGCAAGGGCTCCAGCCTGGTCTTCGCCGGCGCGCAGCTCGCCGCCGACCGCGGTGCCGCGGGCGAGACGCGCAACTCGACGCTGCTCACTGTCGGCGGCACCCAGTCACTGTTGGACAACAAGCTCGAGATCACTGCCCAGGCGCAGGTCGCGCTCGGCGGTGCCAATGACAGTGCGGACTTCCCGGCGCGCCAGCAGATCAGCGCGAGCTGGCGCGTGCGCAACGGTGTCCGGTTGATCGGCGGCTATGAAATTGCCAAGGGTGACAGCTATTTGGCGCATAATGCGCGCATCGGCTTCGAAGTTTCACCCTGGTCCGGCGCGCGGCTGATGTCGACGCTGAACCAGCAGGCGCTTGGTCAGGCGACGGGCGAGAATGGTCGCCGCGCCTTCGCCCAATATGGGCTGAGCCAGTCGCTGCCGCTGGGCAAGCACTGGACGATCGACGCGACGCTCGATTCGAGCAAGACCATCTCGGGCGCGGTACCGAAGAACAGCCTGTCGAACCCGGTGATCGGCAACTCGATCCTCGGCCAGAATGTCCGCGAAGGCGATTTCGTCGCCGTGACCCTGGGCGCCGGCTATCGCGGCGAGCTTTGGTCGTGGAACAGCCGCGCCGAATACCGCACCTCGGCGGAATCGCGCCGCTTGGGCTTCACCAGCAACCTGCTGCGCACTCTGGGCGAAGGCAAGACGCTCGCCTCGTCGATCCGCGCCTATCGCACGACCGACAGCAGGGGCCGCTCCGTGGTTTCGGCCACCGGCGACCTCGCCTTGGCGCTGCGCCCGGCGGACAGCCACTGGTCGCTGCTCGAGCGCTTCACCCTGCGCCACGAGACCGCCGACCAGGGCGTGAGCGAGAACAATGTGCTCACCGTCCCCAGCTTCGCCCAGGGGTCGCTCGCCACGCTGCGCGCGATCAACAACCTCGCGCTCGGCTATCGCTCGGGCGACGAAGGGGGATCGCACGGCTTCGAGGCGACTTTCTACTACGGCGCCAAATATGTGCGCGGCCGCTATGCCGGCGAGACGCTCGAGGGGTTCATCGACGTGGTCGGCATCGAGGTCCGCAAGGATCTCCGCCGCAACCTCGACATCGGCGTGCAGGCCAGCGTCCAGCATAGCTGGACCGACGGCTCCGCATCCTTCTCCGCCGGCCCCAGCCTGGGCGTCTCGCCGGGCAAGGGACTGTGGTTCAGCGCGGGCTATAATATCGCCGGCTATCGTGACCGTGATTTCGAAGATTCGCGCTACACGCGGCAAGGTCCGTACCTCACACTGCGTGCGAAGTTCGACCAGTCGTTACTGCGCGCGGCAGGTAATTTGTTCGGAGGCAGACAGTGAGTCGCTCAATTCGTCCATTGTGGATCAAGTTGCGTGTTCCATCTCGGGAATGCCTTGGAACATCTTATGGTGCTCGACGCGTTTTGATCTATGTTAGCCTAAGTCTGCATTCATGCACGCAGGTTCGCTATGAGTACGAAGAAGCAGAATACCAAATCGAACCCGGTACGCTCCGCCGAGCCGAGCAAGATCGCGAACCTCATGCTGCAGCGCGAGGGCATCGCGCATCGCGAGAAGGTGGACAGCATCATCCGCGTCCGCGAGGCGCGCGGCAAGTTCATGCCCGAGAACTGGTTCTCGGACCCAGCATGGGACATTCTGCTGCGCTTGTATCAGGCCTATCTCGACGGGCTCGAGCGCACGGTCGGCGATCTGGGGAGCTTTGCGAGCACCTCGCCCGCAACCACCAATCGCTGGCTCGACGTGCTTTCGGGACGCGGCTGGCTCCATCGCCGGCGCGACGAGCGCGACCAGCGTCGCGTGTTCATCTCGCTGACGGAAGAGGGAGCCGAGCATATGCGCGAGTGCATGGAGCAGATGGGCAAGCGGGGCTGACTGTCCGGTGCGGCGCGTCGCGCGCACTGGAGGCTTGCCGATGACCACGCTGCTCCGCCGCCTCGCCCTGGCGTGCCTGGCGCTGACCCTTTGGTCGGCTCCCGCCGCTGCATGCACCGTCTCGACCCCGGCCACCGCGAATATCGGCAGCTATTCGCCCAACGCGATCAAGGCCGGCGCCGTCCCCGTGATCGAGAAGTTCGGCGGGATCAACTGCGCCAACAGCACGATCACGCTGCTGGGCGGCAACACGCTCACTGCGACGATCAGCAACGCCAACAGCTTCAAGCTGACCTCGTCGGGGCAGCCCGATGGCACGTTCCAGCTCTTTCCCAGCGCGACGAACACGACCCCGATGGCCTCGGGCGTCGCGGTCAATTTCCTCAATCCTGCGGTGCTCGACATCCTCGGCCTGCTCGGCGGCAGCCCTAGCAACATCCCGCTCTTCATCAAGCCGTCGAGCACTACCCTGCTTACCCCGGGCACCTATAGCGGCGCGTTCCGGGTCACCTGGGCGTGGAAATTCTGCTCGGGCGTGTGGGTGGGCAGCACCTGCACGCTCGGCACGCTCGACCAGGGCAGCGGCTTTTCGGACATCACCTTCACCATTACGGTCGCGCCCAAGCCGGTGACGGTGGTGACGAGCTCACTCACCACCTCGGACCCGATCGCCGGCACCTCCTTCCCCAAGGCGATCGTCGGCGCCAAGAAGCGCGTGACGGTGGTCGTCACCAATCCCGACATCGTCGCGACCGACCTCAACACGGTCCGCGTCGAGCTGCCCACCCTCGCGGGCACCTCGCTCGCGCTCGAAGGCGATGGCGCCAGCGCCGGGGCACCGATCAAGTTCACCGATGGCACGCCCAGCTCCACCCTCGCCTTCAGCTATACCAATGCCGGCGACGGCGCCGACGATGTCGATTTCTATGCCGACGGCACCGGCTGGGCCTATGTGCCCACCGCCGGCGACCTGGTATCGCAGCGCCTGGTCAAGAAGGTTCGGCTGAAACCGCGCGGCAAGCTGGCCGCAGGCTCGTCCTTCACGGTCACGCTACCCTATCGGGTGGAATAGGCCCCGCGCTAGGCGAGCTTGCAGACGTCCACCCAGCGCTCTGAAACCAGCCCGGCGAGCCGCTCGGGTTCGACTTCCACCGATGCGGTGCGCGATCCCGCCGCGGGGAACACCGTGGCGTATCCCCGCAGCGAGACGTCGCAATAGACCGGCAGCGGCGTCGCCAGCCCGAAGGGGCAGACACCGCCCACCGGATGCCCGGTACGCGCCTCTGCCTCTTCGGCGCCGAGCATGCTCGCCCTGCCGGCGAATTCTGCCTTGGTCTTGGCATTGTCGAGCCGGGCATCGCCGCGGACGACGACGAGCAACACCCGCTCGCCCACCCGCAATGCCAGCGTCTTGGCGATGCGCCCGGGCTCGACCCCGAGCGTCGCCGCCGCCTCGGCGACCGTGGCGGTGCTTGCCGACTGCTCGATCAGGGTGAGATCGGGCGCATGTTCGGCAAGCCAGGCGCGTACCGTCTCTACGGTCAATCCTCGATCCGCTTCTTGAAGGTCTCGGGGAGCAGCAACAGTCCCAGGACGAAGGTGCAGGCCGCGGCCACCACCGGGTACCAGAGGCCGTAATAGATATCCCCCGTCGCCGCGACCATCGCGAAGGCAGTCGCCGGCAGGAAGCCGCCGAACCAGCCATTGCCAATATGATAGGGCAGGCTCATCGAAGTGTAGCGGATGCGGCTCGGGAAGAGCTCGACCAGCATCCCCGCGATCGGGCCGTAGACCATCGTCACCAGCACGACGAGCGCGAACAGGATCGCGATCACCAGCGGCTTGTTGATGCGCGCGTCGTCGGCCTTGGCGGGGTAGCCGGCGTCGGTAAGGGCTGCGCTCAGCCGCTTCGAATAGCTGGCCAGTTCGCCCACCTCGACCCTTTGCGCGCCGATGCTGACCGCACCGTCGCCCTGGGCCTGGCTGCTATACGGAATGCCCGCCTTGGCGAGCGTCGACTTGGCGATATCGCAACCGGTCTTGTCGAACTTGTTCTTGCCGATCGGATCGAACTGGACCGAGCAGGTCGCCGGATCGGCATAGACCAGTACCGGCGCCTTGACCTGCGCCTCCGCCAGCGCCGGATTGGCCGCCTGGGTCAGTGCATGGAACAGCGGGAAATAGGTGATCGACGCCAGCAGGCAGCCCGCCAGGATGATCGGCTTGCGGCCGATCTTGTCGCTCAGCCAGCCGAAGAACACGAAGAACGGCGTGCCCAGCGCCAGCGCGATCGCGATTAGCACGTTCGCGGTCATCCCGTCGACCTTGAGCGTCTTCTCGAGGAAGAACAGCGCGTAGAACTGGCCGGTGTACCAGACCACCGCCTGGCCGACGACCGCGCCGAACAGCGCGATCAGCACGATGCGCAAATTGCCCCAGCGGAGGAACGCCTCGGTCAGCGGCGCCTTGGAGGTGTTGCCGGTCGCCTTCATCCGGGCATAGACCGGGCTTTCGTTGAGCTGCAGCCGCACCCAGAGCGACACCCCGAGCAGCAGCACCGAGGCGAGGAACGGCACGCGCCAGCCCCAGCTCGAGAATGCCGCCTCGCCCAGCGCCGAGCGCGTGCCGATCACCACCAGCAGCGAGGCGAACAGCCCAAGCGTCGCGGTGGTCTGGATCCAGCTCGTATAGAGCCCGCGCTTATGGTTGGGCGCATGCTCGGCGACATAGGTCGCGGCGCCGCCATATTGGCCGCCCAGCGCCAGGCCCTGGAGCACGCGCAACGTCACCAGCAGGATCGGCGCGAACACGCCGGCGGTGGCGAAATTGGGGAGCAGGCCCACCGCGAAGGTCGATCCCCCCATGATGCCCATCGTCACGAGGAACGTATTCTTGCGCCCGACCAGGTCGCCGATCCGCCCGAAGACGAGCGCGCCGAACGGCCGCACCGCGAAGCCGGCGGCAAAGGCGGCGAGCGCGAAGATGAAGGCAGTGGTGTCGTTGACGCCGGCGAAGAACTGCGCCGAGATCGTCGTCGCGAGCAGCCCGTAGAGGTAGAAATCATACCATTCGAACACGGTGCCCAGCGACGATGCCGCGATCACCATCTTCTCTTTGCCGGTGGCTACATGATGTTCGCCCGCGGGCGCCGACGAGGTGTCGGACGTCAGGTCCTGGCTCAAGCGATCTTCCCCTTAATATTGTTAGCGCTAACCGACCACAGTCGTGCTGTGATTGGAACCCCCATCGCTTCGCGTGCTCTGCGGCGCGCCTAGGCCCTTGTTCGGCGATGCGCGTGCGCATTGCAAACAAAGCCAGGCTTGGGCGCGCAAAAGCTGTACTTCACACGCTCGCGCTTGCAGCGTAAACGACAGCCATGTTCGACCGCTTCTTCCTGTCCCACCCGCGCGCCGTTGGCGAAAGCTATGGCGAGCACGCCGCCACCGCCGCGCGATTCGGCTTCACGATGATCGTCGGCGGCGCGGCCTGCGTCGTGCATTCGGTCTTTCCCGCCCTGTTCGCCCGCACGGCGAGCGACGCAGTGAAGCGGCTCTACAGCCAGATGCTCGCCCGCCAGCCTGGCATGGCGACGCGCAGCCCTGCCTATGAACAGCCCGAGTGGCAGATCGAATACGAAATCTGAGCGGGGGGTCGCGAGAATGATCGAGCACGTCGCCATTATCGGCGCGGGCTTTTCGGGCACGTTGCAGGCGATCAACCTGCTCCGCCACGAAGGCCCCCGCGCCACGCTGATCGAGCGCGCGCCGGTGGCGGGCCTCGGCCTCGCCTATGGCGCCGCGCATCCGAGCCATGTGCTCAATGTCCGCGCCGCGAATATGAGCGCCTTTCCCGACGATCCTTCGCACTTCGTCCGCTGGCTTGAAGCGCGGGGCGTGGAGAATGCGCCCGCCGCCTTCATCCCACGCGTCACCTATGGCGAATATCTGCGCGAGCTGCTCGACGCTGCGCTGCTCGAACATCCGGACCGCCTGAAGCTGCTGCGTGACGAAGTCGAGGACCTGGAGTTCGCCGAGAGCGTGACCTTGCGCCTGAAGGGCCGCACGATCACTGCCGACGCCGCCGTGCTGGCAGTGGGCAACCTGCCCCCGCACGATCCGCCCGGCCTCGACCCCGAGAAGCTCTCCGCCACGCGCTACAAGGGCGACCCCTGGGACGCGAGCGTGCCCGAGGGACTGGGGCCGGATGACACCGTC
The DNA here is from genome assembly GCF_058807215.1 of Sphingomonas sp. GW821-FHT12D09. Taxonomy (NCBI): domain Bacteria; kingdom Pseudomonadati; phylum Pseudomonadota; class Alphaproteobacteria; order Sphingomonadales; family Sphingomonadaceae; genus Sphingomonas; species Sphingomonas sp. GW821-FHT12D09. The sequence goes on from NZ_JBXAQL010000001.1 coordinate 545,042, forward strand.
CTTGTCATCGGCACCGGCCTGACGATGATCGACGTCGTCCTCCTGCTCGATGCGCGCGGCTTCAAGGGCAAGATCGTCGCTCTCTCCCGCCGCGGCCTGCTTCCCCGCAGCCATGCGCCCGGCAGCGACTGGCAGAAGCTCGCCGAGCGCCCCGCGTCCACCGCCTCGAAACTGCTCCAGGCGGTACGCGAACGCGGCGAGGCGATCGGCTGGCGCAACGCCGTCGACGAGCTACGCCCCTTCACCCAGGCGATGTGGGGCAATGCCAGCGAGGCCGAGCGCGGCCGCTTCCTGCGCCATCTCCGCCCCTGGTGGGACGTCCACCGCCACCGCCTCGCGCCGGAGGTCCATGCGCGCCTGATGGCGGTGATCGAGCGCGGCCAGCTCGACGTGATCGCCGGCAAGACGCTCGGCTTCACGGAAAAGCCCGACGGGATTGAAGTGACGCTGCGACGTCGCGGCGGCGATACGGTCGAGACGATCAGCGCCCAGCGCATCGTCAACTGCACTGGTCCCCTGGGCGACCTCGCCCGCACCGAGGAGCCCCTGCTCCAGAAGCTCGCCGCGCGCGGGATGATCCGCCCCGACGCGGCGCATCTGGGCATCGATGTCGACAATCAGGGCCAGACGATCGATGCGCTGGGCCGGCCCAACGGCACGCTCTATGCGCTCGGGCCGATGACGCGCGGCGCCTTCTGGGAAATCGTCGCGGTCCCCGACATCCGCACCCAGACCTGGAGCGTCGCGCGCCGCCTGTCGAATGCGCATTGGGTGGGCGGCGAGGGACTTTAATCTAGTCGATCGCAGTCACGAATTTGAGCTGAAAACCGCGCGGCACGTTGATCCGGTATTGAATGCCGTTGGCACCGCCGGCGACGCGCACCCATTGCGCATTGGGCAGCGGGATCCAGCTGCCGCCTGCGTTGGTGGAGACTTCCGCGACCGTCAGCGACGTGCTCTGCGACGGCGAGACATAGAAGCTAGCCATGTTCGAGTTGACCACGCCTTCGAGGAAGCCCTCGACCTGCGGTCCGATCTGGAACTGCCAGTTTGCCGGCGCGTCCACGTTCACGATGTCCATTTCACCCTCCCTTGATCGACGCATGCGTCACGCATTTTCTAACGGAATTGGTCTTGCCTTTGGGCGGCAGTCTGATCGAAATTGGAGGATTGGCCGGGCCATCCGCTCCGAAGTGGCGAGGCCTCGGATAACTAGTATCAATTGACACTAACTGCACTTCGGACTAGCCCGCGCATTCCATTCTCGGAGCGTGCATCCATGACCGATCCTGCAAACCCGCTCGGCCTCAACGGCTTCGAGTTCGTCGAATTCACCTCGCCCGATCCCGAGGCGATGGGCAGGCAGTTCGAGATGCTCGGTTTCGTCCCGACGCACCGCCACCCGACCAAGAACATCACCCGCTACAAGCAGGGCCGCATCAACCTGATGCTCAACCGCGACGAGGCCGGCCGTGTCGCTTCCTTCCGCGGCGAGCACGGTCCCTCGGCCAGCGCGATGGCCTTCCGCGTCTCCGATCCCGCCAAGGCAATGGAATGGGCGCTCGCGCACGGCGCCAAGCGCACCGATGAGGACGACACCGTCATCCAGGGCATCGGCGGCTCCTACCTCTATTTCATCCAGGACGGCATCGACCTCTATGCCGACTGGGCGGCGTTCGACGGCTGGGAAGCCGCCGAAGCAGCCAACAATGTCGGCCTCGACCTGCTCGACCACCTCACCCACAATGTCCGCCGCGGCCAGATGCGGGTGTGGTCGGAGTTCTACAAGACGCTCTTCGGCTTCGAGGAGCAGAAGTATTTCGACATCAAGGGCCAGGTGACCGGCCTGTTCAGCCAGGCGATGATCGCCCCCGACAAGGCGATCCGCATCCCGCTGAACGAGAGCCAGGACGACAAGAGCCAGATCGAGGAGTTCATCCGTGAATATAAGGGCGAAGGCATCCAGCACCTCGCCCTCACCACGCCGGACATCTTCGACACGGTCGAGCGCCTGCGCGCCCGCGGCGTCAAGCTGCAGGACACGATCGAGACCTATTACGAGCTTGTAGACAAGCGCGTGCCCGGGCACGGCGAGGACCTGGAACGTTTGCGCAAGAACCGCATTCTCATCGACGGCAATGTCGGCGACGAGGGCATTCTTCTGCAAATCTTTACCGAGAACATGTTTGGTCCGATTTTCTTCGAGATCATCCAGCGCAAGGGCAATGAAGGCTTCGGCAACGGCAACTTCCAGGCGCTGTTCGAAAGCATCGAGCTGGACCAGATTCGCCGCGGAGTAATTAAGGTTGACGCATAGCCGTCACCCCGGCGAAAGCCGGGGTCTCGTGCCACGGGCCGCTCGCATGCAGCCTGAGATCCCGGCTTCCGCCGGGATGACGAAATTGAGTTTGGAGAGGGGAGCCGGGATCAACCTGGCCCTAAAGCCGCAGAAGGATGAGGGGGCGCCGCAGGGCAGCCCCCTCATCCAACTCCACCGAAAAGCCAATAAGGTCTAGGGAACGGCGCATGCCCGACTATTTCCCCGGTTTCGGCAATCATGTCTCGACGGAAGCGGTGCCCGGCGCGCTCCCGGTCGGCCGCAACTCGCCCCAGAGGCCCGCCTTCGGCCTTTATGCCGAGCAGCTCTCGGGCACCGCCTTCACCGCGCCGCGCCACGAGAACCGCCGCTCCTGGCTCTATCGGCTGCGCCCGAGCGCCGAGCATCCGCCCTTCATCCGCTACGAAGGCGCCGCGCGCTTCGCCCCGGGCACGGTGGACGATCCCCTGCCCCCCAACCGCCTGCGCTGGAACCCCGTCGAGGCGCCCGCCCCCGGCACCGACCTGATCGACGGCATGACCACCATGCTCGCCAACCGCGACCCCGCCGACCTCGAGGGTGTCGCCGTGCATGTCTACGCGGCGAACAAGGACATGGAGACCCGCGTCTTCTTCGACGCGGACGGCGAGCTGCTGTTCATTCCCCAGGCCGGCCGCCTGACGCTCCTCACCGAGCTGGGCAAGATCGACATCGCCCCCGGCCAGGTCGCCCTCGTCCCCCGCGGCGTCCGCTTCCGTGCATTGCTGCCCGATGGCTTGGGCTCCGGCTATGTCGCCGAGAACCATGGCGCGCTGTTCCGGCTGCCCGACCTTGGGCCCATCGGCGCCAACGGCCTCGCCAACCCGCGCGACTTCGAGACCCCCGTCGCCTGGTTCGAGGATCGCGACGAGCGTTTCGAGGTAATCCAGAAGCATCTTGGCTCGCTTTGGACCACGACACTCGACCACAGCCCCCTCGACGTCGTCGCCTGGCATGGCAACTTGGCCCCCTGGCGCTACGATCTCGCCCGGTTCAACACGATGAACAGTGTGAGCTTCGACCACCCCGATCCCTCGATCTTCACCGTCCTGACTTCCCCATCGGATGGGCCCGGACGCGCCAATGCGGACTTCGTGATCTTCCCGCCGCGCTGGATGGTCGCCGAGGACACGTTCCGCCCGCCCTGGTTCCACCGCAACATCATGTCCGAGGCAATGGGCCTGATCACCGGCGCCTATGACGCCAAGGCCGAAGGCTTCGCCCCCGGCGGCCTGTCGCTCCACAATCTCATGGCCGGCCATGGCCCCGACGTGGCCAGCTGGCAGGGCGCGTCGAACGCCGACCTTAAGCCGCACAAGATCGACGGCACGATGGCCTTCATGGTGGAGACCTGCTGGCCGTACAAACCGACGCGCTACGCCCTCGACCGCGCCCAGCCGGATTACGACGCGGCCTGGGAGGGGTTCCCGAAGGCGAAGCTTCCATGAAAGTCCTCCCCGAGCTTGCCTCGGGGAGGGGGATCGCTCGCGAAGCGAGTGGTGGAGGGGCCGGCGCGGAACGCGGCGGTAACCCGCCGCGCCCCTCCACCACCGGCTGCGCCGGCGGTCCCCCTCCCCCAGCGAGCTGGGGGAGGAATTAAGTGGAACGCCTCACCGCCACGCCCCCCAACGTAACCCTCGGCCCGATCGACCTGATCCCCGACGGCACCGCCCGCAACTTCGTCCTCGAGATGCGCGCCGGCCGTTTCCACGGCTTCGTCGTCCGCCAGGGCGAGGCCGTGCGCGGCTATGTCGATCTGTGCGCGCACATGGCGCTGCCGCTCACCAACACGCTCGACGACTATCTCACCCCCGATGGCAGCCATATCCAGTGCAGCTGGCACGGCGCGCTCTACCGGATCGAGGACGGTGTCTGCGTCGGCGGTCCGTGCACCGGCGCGCGGCTCCGCCCCTGGCCGGTGACGGTGGTCGAGGGCAGGATCGTGACCGCCTGATCGCCCTTGCGCCCTCACTCGAAATGCGGGATTAGAAGCGCAAATAGGTCAGCACTACTGACTATCTCGGAGAGAGCCCATGGACCCCAATCTCGACTTCGGCCTCGGCGAAACCGCCGACATGATCCGCGAGACCACGCAGCGCTTCGCCAAGGACCGCATCGAGCCGCTGGCCGCCAGGATCGACGCCGAGGACTGGTTCCCCCGCGACGAGCTGTGGCCGGCGATGGGCGAGCTCGGCCTGCACGGCATCACCGTCGAGGAGGAGTTTGGCGGCCTGGGCCTGGGCTATCTCGAACATGTCGTCGCGCAGGAGGAAGTCGCCCGCGCCTCGGCCTCGATCGGCCTGAGCTACGGCGCGCATTCGAACCTCTGCGTCAACCAGATCCGCCGCTGGGCGAACCCCGAGCAGAAGGCGAAATACCTTCCCAAGCTGATCTCGGGCGAGCATGTCGGCTCGCTCGCCATGTCCGAGGCCGGTGCCGGCTCCGACGTGGTCAGCATGAAGCTGCGCGCCGAGAAGACCGACCGCGGCTATGTGCTGAACGGCACGAAATTCTGGATCACCAACGCAGCTTACGCAGACACCCTCGTAGTCTATGCGAAGACCGGGGAAGGCTCGCGCGGCATCACCACCTTCCTGATCGAGAAGGACATGCCCGGCTTCTCGATCGGCCAGAAGATCGACAAGATGGGCATGCGCGGCTCGCCCACCGCCGAGCTGGTGTTCAACGATTGCGAAGTGCCCGAGGAGCAGGTGATGGGCCCGCTCAACGGCGGCGTCGGCGTGCTGATGAGCGGCCTCGATTATGAGCGCACCGTGCTCGCCGGCATCCAGCTCGGCATCATGCAGGCCTGTCTCGACGTGGTCCTGCCATACATCCGCGAGCGCAAGCAGTTCGGCCAGGCGATCGGCCATTTCCAGCTGATGCAGGCCAAGGTGGCGGACATGTACGTCGCGCTCAACAGCGCTCGCGCCTATGTCTACACGGTGGCGAAGAATTGCGACGCAGGGCGTACCACCCGCTTCGACGCCGCCGGCGCGATCCTGCTCGCGTCGGAGAATGCCGTGAAGGTCTCGCTCGAGGCTATCCAGGCGCTGGGCGGCGCCGGCTATACCAAGGACTGGCCGGTCGAGCGCTTCGCCCGCGACGCCAAGCTTCTGGACATCGGCGCCGGCACCAATGAAATCCGTCGCATGCTGATCGGCCGCGAGCTGATCGGAAACTAATTCCCTCTCCCATTGGGACAGGGAAGGAGCGCGAAGGCGCGGAAGGCTGAGGCTCGAGAGGCAAGATCACCCTCACCCTTCCCACTCGGCTTCGCCTCGCGGGCCCCTTCCCGCTCCCTTGGAAGCGGGGGCAAGCTCTCACCGCCGGCTATATTCCAGCCGCACCATCAGCATCTCCTTGCCGTCGCGCGGCTCGAAATACTCATAGGTGAAGTGATCGGCATCGGCGATGCGCAGCACTTCGCGCACCGGGATCGCCCGCTTGCCCTGCCCCACCGCCATGCTGCCGCGAAACGCATAGACACCCGAGGCATCCCGCCCGCCCTCGGCGACGATCAGCCCGGGGAAGTTCACGTCATCCAGGTGCTGAAATAGCGCCCGGTGGCGTTGTCATAGCCGATATAGCCCAGCCCCTCGAACGGCTTGGCCGGGTCCGGAATGCGCAAGGTCTGGCGCAGCTGGCGGCCGAGCACCACCGCGAAGCTGGCGCTGCCTAGGTCGACCTTGGGCGCGGCGCCAGGGGCGGTCCAGAAGGACTGGCGCACCGACCATTCACCCACCAGGCGGGCAAGCGCTTCGTGCTCGGGATCGGGCGCGGTCTGCGCCTGGGCTGGCGCGAGCATCAGGGCGGCGATCGGCAGGATCAGGGCAATGCGCATTCTCGGCTCCTCGACAGGCCGGAGCATCTGGCAACTGCCCGCGCGCAGGATCAACTACCTCGCAGGTCATTGTTCCAAACCCCGCATCATCCGCTATCGTGCGGGGAGGAGGGTTGGATGGCACCGGCAGCGAAGGAAGACCGCCCCCCGCTCGGCGTGCTGCTGCGCGAATGGCGTGGCGCGCGGCGGATGAGCCAGCTCGACCTCGCGCTCGAAGCGGGGCTGTCCACCCGCCACCTCGGCTTCATCGAGACGGGCAAGTCCCGGCCGAGCCGCGACACCGTCGCCCGCCTTGCCGATGCGCTGCGCGTGCCCTTGCGCGAGCGCAACGCCCTGCTGCTCGCCGCCGGCTATGCCCCCCATCACCCGGAGAGCCCGCTCGCCACCCCGGCGCTCGAGCATATGCGCCAGGCGATCGACCTGATCCTCCAGCATCAGGAGCCCTATCCCGCCTTCGTGCTCAACCGGCATTTCGACGTGCTCGGCGCCAATGAAGCCGCGGTGCGGATCAACACGCTGGTGATGGGCGACAGGCCCAGCGTCCACGCCAATCTGCTCCACCAGATCTTCGACCCCGCCGACTTCCGCCGCGTGATCCTCAACTGGCCCGAAGTCGCCGCGCGCTTCATCCGCCAGCTGCACGAGGAGCTGGTCGCCGCTCCCTTCGACGCACGCGCCCGCGCGCTGCTCGACCAGGTGCTCGCCTATCCCGACGTCCCGCAGGGCTGGCGGGTCCGCGACATCGCCGCCGAGCCCGCCCCGATCGTGACCCTTGCCTTTGCCAGCCCCGAAGGGCCGCTGCGCTTCTTCGAGACGATCACCACCTTCGCCGCCCCGCGCGACGTCACGCTCGACGAGATCCGTATCGACTGCGCCTTCCCTGCCGATGCGCACACCGCCAAGGTCTGCGCGCGGCTGGCCGGGCACGCTACCTGAGCAGCGAACGCGGGACCGCCTCCCCGAGACACGCTCGAGGACCCGACCCTATCACCAGATCTTCACGCGCTTGTCCGGCGCCAGATACAGCTTCTCGCCCGACTGGACGTTAAACGCCGGATACCAGGCGTCCAGGTTGCGCACGGTCAGCGCGCGCCAGCGCCCCGGCGCGTGCGGATCGGTCGCCACTTCGGCGCGCAACGCTTCCTGGCGCTGCTTCTCGCGCCAGCTCTGGGCGAAGGCGAGGAAGAAACGCTGGTCGCCGGTCAGCCCGTTGATCACCGGCGCTTCCTTGCCGTTCAGCGACGCGTGATACGCCTCATAGGCCGCGGTCAGCCCCGCCACATCGGCGATATTCTCGGCCAGCACCTGGTTGCCGTTGAGCTTGAGCCCCGGCAGCACTTCGTAAGCGCTGTACTGCGCCGCCAGTGCCGCGCTCGCCGCCTGGAAGTGCTTAAGGTCCTCGGGCGTCCACCAGTTGCGCAGCTTGCCGGCGCTGTCGAAGCTCGATCCGGTATTGTCGAAGCTGTGGCTGATCTCATGGCCGATCGTCGCGCCGATCGAGCCATAGTTCGACGCCGCATCCGCTGCCGGATCGTAGAAGGGCGCCTGCAGGATCGCCGCCGGGAAGTTGAGCGCGTTCTGCAGCGGCAGGTTGACCGCGTTGACCGTCTGCGGCGTCATCCACCACTCGCCCTTGTCCACCGGCTTGCCGATCTTGGCGAGCTGGTGCCTGGTCTCGGCAAGGTCGGCGCGCAGCAGATTGCCGACGGGATCATCGGCCTTCACTTCGAGCGAACCGTAATTCCGCCAGGTTTCCGGGTACCCGACCCCCACGCGCATCGTCTCGATTTTCTTGCGCGCCTCGGCCTTGGTCGCCTCGTCCATCCAGCTGAGCCCGGAGACGCGCTTGTCGAACGCCGCCTTGATGTTCGCGACCATGTTCTGGATGTCGGCCTTGGACGAGGCCGGGAAATAATCCTTCACATAGAGCTGGCCGACCGCGTCGCCGAGATTGTTGTTCACACTGGCGATGGCGCGCTTGTCGCGCGGGCGCATCACCTGCTGGCCGCGCAGCTGCTTCGAGAAGAAGTCGAAGCTCGCCTGGTCGAACTTGGTCGGCAGCACCGCAGTGACCTGGTTGATCTGGTGGAAGGTCAGCCAGTCCTGCCATGCCTCGATCGGCTCGCCGGCGACCAGCTTGGCCAGCTTCACCGTCGTCTCGGGATGCCAGACGATGAACTCCTGCTGCCCGCCAAGCCCGGCGGCGGCCCAAAAGCCGTCCCAGTCGATCCCCGGCGCCTTGGCGGCGAAGTCCGCCTTCTTCCACCAGTTATCCGCCTTGTGGACGTCCTGGCTGGCGACGATGTCGGTATGCGCGGTGGCGATCTTGGTCTCCAGGTCGAAGACACGCGCCGCGCGGGCGGCGGGATCGCTCATGCCGGCGAGCGTGAAGATCTTGAGCAGATATGCCTTATAGCCCTCGCGCGCCTTCTTCATCTCGTCCGTCGCGGAGAGATAATAGTCGCGGTCTTCCAGCCCCAGCCCGCCCTGCAGCACGTACGGCACCGTCACATCGGGCTTGTCGAGCGCCTGGCTCACCCACAGGCCGAACAGGTTCTCGGTATGGAAATTGGTCGCGTTGAGCGGATCGACATCGACGCGGACATTGCCGCCCAGCGCCTTGGAAAGCGCCGCCCGATCCTTGATCGCCGCGATCGCATCGAGCTGCGGCTTGAGCGGCGTCAGCCCGCGCGCCTCGATGCCGCCCGTGTCGGTGAAGCCCTTGTACCAGGCGGCGATCTGCCCCTGGTCGGTGCCGGCAGCCGCGTTCGCCTTCAGCGCCGCATCGATGATCGCGCGGTTGTTGGCCTCGGCCTTGTTGAACACGTCGAGGAACATGCCCGTCGCGGTGCGGTCCGCCGGGATCCCGGTCTTGGTCCGCCAGCCGCCATTGGCGTATTCCTCGAAATCATCGCCCGGCTTCACCTGCTTGTTCAGGCCGACCAGGTCGACGCCGACGCCGGTGCCTGCCGCCGCTGTGGTGCCGCTGCCTGAACCGGAGGGCGTGCAGGCAGCGGTCGCGAGCAGCGCCGCGACAAGGAGGATATGGGTCTTCAAGGCGACTCTCCTGTGTTGCTGTATGGCTGGGGTGCTACTCCCGCTTCGGGCTTTTCGCCAGCACCTTCCCATGCCAGTCTCCTGGGTGTATCGAGAGGAAAACTAGGACAGGAAGGATGCCCTATCTATGAGCGCCCCGGTGCTCGATTCGAGGGTTGCGGCGGACGCTGAGGATTTCCGCGCCCGCGCCGCACATAACCGCGCCCTGGCGGACAAGCTCCGGGCCGATGTCGCGCAAGCCGCGCTCGGCGGCAGCGAGTCTTCCCGTGCGCGCCACACCGCCCGCGGCAAGCTCCTGCCCCGCGAGCGCGTCGAGCGCCTGCTCGATCCGGGCAGCCCCTTCCTCGAGATCGGCCAGCTCGCTGCCTGCGACATGTACGAAGGCCCAGACGGAACACCGGAAGTCCCCGGCGCCGGCATGATCGCCGGCATCGGCCGCGTCTCGGGCCGCACCGTGATGATCGTCTGCAACGACGCCACGGTGAAGGGCGGCACCTATTATCCGATGACGGTCAAGAAGCACCTCCGCGCCCAGGAGATCGCCGAGCAGAACCGCCTGCCCTGCATCTACCTGGTCGATAGCGGCGGCGCCAACCTGCCCCACCAGGCCGAAGTCTTTCCCGATCGCGATCATTTCGGCCGGATCTTCTTCAACCAGGCCAACATGTCGGCCAAGGGCATCCCGCAGATCGCCTGCGTGATGGGCAGCTGCACCGCCGGGGGCGCCTATGTCCCCGCGATGAGCGACGAGAGCGTGATCGTCCGCGAACAGGGCACGATCTTCCTCGCCGGCCCGCCGCTGGTGAAGGCCGCGACGGGCGAAGTCATCTCCGCAGAAGAGCTGGGCGGCGGCGACCTCCACGCCCGCAAGTCCGGCGTGGTCGATCATCTGGCCGAGAACGACGAGCATGCGCTGACCATCGTCCGCGACATCGTCAGCCACTTGCCCGCCGATCGCACGCCGGACATCGCCCTGCTCGATCCGCGTCCGCCGAGATATGATTCCGAGGAACTCTACGGCATCATCCCCGAAGACGTCCGCGCGCCCTATGACGTGCACGAGGTCATCGCGCGGTTGGTCGACGGCAGCGAGTTCCACGAGTTCAAGGCGCTCTACGGCACCAGCCTGGTCTGCGGCTTCGCGCATATCTGGGGCATGCCGGTCGGCATCATCGCCAATAACGGCATCCTGTTCTCGGAAAGCGCGCAGAAGGGGGCCCATTTCATCGAGCTCGCCTGCCAGCGCCGTATCCCGCTGCTGTTCCTCCAGAACATCTCGGGCTTCATGGTCGGCGGCAAGTATGAGGCCGAGGGCATCGCCAAGCACGGCGCGAAGCTGGTCACCGCCGTTGCCACCGCGACCGTTCCCAAGCTTACCGTGCTGATCGGCGGCAGCTTCGGCGCAGGCAATTATGGCATGTGCGGCCGGGCCTATTCGCCGCGCTTCCTGTTCAGCTGGCCCAACAGCCGGATCTCGGTAATGGGCGGCGAACAGGCGGCTTCCGTCCTGGCTACCGTGCATCGTGACGCCGAGAAATGGACGCCGGCGGAAGCCGAAGCCTTCAAGGCTCCGATCCGCCAGCGCTACGAGGACGAAGGCAACCCCTGGCACGCCACCGCCCGGCTATGGGACGACGGCATCATAGACCCGGCCCAGACCCGCGACGTCCTCGGCCTGGCCCTGGCGGCAACGCTCAACGCCCCGATCCCCGAGCGCCCGGCGTTCGGCGTGTTCCGGATGTGATGGCCGCGTCGGTACTGCCTCCAATTCCTCCCCGGAACGGGGAGGGGGACCGCGCGGCGAAGCCGCGTGGTGGAGGGGGCCCACGCCAGCCCAAGATCCTGCGCGCCCCCTTCAAGGACGTGCGGAAGGCCCGCGCGGACCGGAAGAAGATGTCGCTTCCAGAAGCATTGCTCTGGCAACAGCTCCGCAAGGAACCCGGTGGCTTCCTGTTCCGTCGCCAGAACCCGCAAATCGGTTACCGTCTCGATTTCGCGTGCCTCAAGGCGCGCCTCGCCATCGAAGTGGATGGCGAATATCACGGTCGTGGTGACCGACCGCAACGAGATGCCATCCGGGATCAGCGTCTGGCAGAAATCGGCTTCCACACGCTCCGCATCCCGGCGACCGAAATCCTGAAAGACCTCGATGACGTCATCACCGGCATCGTCCATGCCTGCCGCGCGCGGGCCCCCTCCACCACCGGCCTCGCGGCCGGCGGTCCCCCTCCCCGTTCCGGGGAGGAATTGTAAGGAAAGCCCATGCGCAATCTCCTTCTGCCCCTCGCCCTCCTCACCCCCCTCCCCGCCCTCGCGCAAACCACCACCGCTCCCAAGCTCCCGCCCGCCAACCCGCTCCCCTACGAGGACGCCGAAGCCGCCGCAGTGCTTGCCCCGATCAATGCGATGTTCGCCGGTCTCACCGCGCGGGACGCCGCCGCGATCCTCGCCCAGACGCGGCCCGAAGGCGGCGGCACCGTCGCGATCGAGCAGGTCGATGGCGCGCGCACGCTACGCCATCTGAGCTGGGACGAGTTCACCGCGGGCATCAAGCCCGGTCCGGAGAAGATGGAAGAGCGCCTGACCATGCCCGCCATCGAAGTCGACGGCGACATCGCGATGGTCTGGTCGCCCTATGTCTTCCTGATCGACGGCAAGGTGCAGCATTGCGGCGTCGATCATTTCGACCTCGTCCGTGAAAAGGGCGCGTGGAAGGTCCTCAGCGTCACCTGGACCCAGCGCAAGACGGGCTGCCCCACCCAATGAGCCGCGACACGCTCTTCCTGCTCGACACCGAATGGGCCGACCCCGCCTATGGCGGCGAGCGGACCTTCTACTGCAAGGAATGCATGATCGTGGAGGGCCTGCTCGCCACCTTCCCAGAGCGCGCCGCCAATATCGATATCGTCCGCGTCCCCTGGCCCCGCCCGCGCGCTGCAGTGATCGAAGCGCTCGGCGCGGAAAACCAGAACCTGCCGGCGCTCATCTGGAACGGTGGCTTCGCCAACGAGATCGAGGCCCTGCTCGCCGCCCTCGCCACCCGCCACGGTTTTCCGGAGCGCCACCCATGAGCACTGGCAATGTAGGATTTTCCATGCTGGAACGCGTCTCGGGAGCCCTCGGCGCCGGCCTCCCGAGACGCGTTGGGACTATCAAGAGATTCAAGATAATGCACAACCAGTTGGTTGAATGTCGATGATCCAGTCGCTCCTCATCGCCAACCGCGGCGAGATCGCCTGCCGCATCATCCGCACCGCCCGCGCCATGGGCATCCGCACCGTCGCCGTCTATTCGGACGCCGACGCGAAGGCGCTGCATGTCCGCCAGGCCGACGAGGCGGTCCATATCGGCCCGTCGCCGGCGCGCGAGAGCTATCTGGTCGGCGAGAAGATCATCGCCGCCGCAAAGCAGACGGGTGCCGAGGCGATCCACCCCGGATATGGCTTCCTTTCCGAGAACGCCGATTTCGCCGAGGCCGTGATCGCCGCCGGCCTGGTCTGGGTCGGCCCCAGGCCCGACTCCATCCGCGCCATGGGCCTGAAGGATGCCGCCAAGGAGCGGATGATCGCCGCCGGCGTGCCCGTCACCCCCGGCTATCTCGGCGAGAACCAGGACCCCGCAACCCTCCAGGCCGAGGCCGACAAGATCGGCTATCCCGTGCTGATCAAGGCCGTCGCGGGCGGCGGCGGCAAGGGCATGCGCCGCGTCGACGCGGCCGCGGACTTCCTCGACGCCCTCACCTCCTGCAAGCGCGAAGCCGCATCCTCGTTCGGCGACGACCGCGTGCTGATCGAGAAATACATCCTCTCGCCGCGCCACATCGAAGTGCAGGTATTCGGCGACAGCCACGGCAACGTCGTCCACCTGTTCGAGCGCGACTGCTCGCTCCAGCGCCGCCACCAGAAGGTGATCGAGGAAGCCCCCGCTCCGGGCATGGACGAGGACACCCGCGAGGCGATCTGCGCCGCCGCCGTCCGCGCCGCCAAGGCGGTGGACTATGTCGGCGCCGGCACCATCGAATTCATCGCCGACGCCAGCGAAGGCCTGCGCGCCGATCGCATCTGGTTCATGGAAATGAACACCCGGCTGCAGGTCGAGCATCCGGTGACCGAGGAGATCACCGGGCAGGACCTGGTCGAGTGGCAGCTGCGCGTCGCCTCCGGCGAGCCGCTCCCGCTTGCGCAGGACGAGCTGGAGATAAACGGCTGGTCGATCGAAGCGCGGCTCTACGCCGAGAACCCGGACAATGGCTTCTTGCCCCAGACCGGCGTGGTCGGCGAGTTCCGCCCCTTCGGCTATCCGCGGATCGATGCGGGGGTCGTTGCCGGCGATTTGGTCACGCCCTTCTACGACCCGATGATCGCGAAGATAATCGGCAGAGGCGGCGATCGCGAGTCGGCGCGCGCCGATCTTCTTTCGGGGCTCGACAAGCTGACCACTTGGCCGCTTCGTAACAACGCGGCCTTTCTGTACCGTCTCGTCGACCATCGCAGTTTCGCCGAAGGCGACGTCCATACCGGTTTCATCGCCCAGCATCTCGACGCGCTGACCGCGCCGCCCGAACCATCGCGCCGTTTGCTCGATGCCGCAGCGAGCAGCCTGGCGGAGCGCACCGGCATGTTGCCGGACCTGGAGCATGTGTCTCGCCCCGATGCGCTTGTCAGCCCATGGACGATCTGTGTCGGGCTGCGGCTTAACGCACCCGATCGCCGCGACGTGCGCTTGTGGGATGACTCGAACAGCTATGCGGGCCGGATCGGCGTCGGTGACGGCTCCGCGGCGCACTGGACGCGGGGAGACGGAATTCTCGCAGTCGAGCACGGCAGGACCTATTATTTCTCACTGGATGCGCCGCGCCATGCCGGCGCGGGCGCCACTGCGAACGGCGCGATCCTCGCTCCGATGCCGGGCCGCGTCACCGCAGTCGAGGTCGCCGCCGGCGACACCGTGACAAAGGGCCAGCGCCTGGTCACGCTCGAGGCGATGAAGATGGAGCATGGTCTCACCGCCCCGTTCGACGGCAGTATCGCCGAACTCAACGCGACGCCGGGCGCGCAGGTGAGCGAAGGCACGCTGCTGGTGAAGGTCGAACGGTACAACGAAACCAACCCGTCACCCTGAACTCGTTTCAGGGTCCAACCCTCCACCGGGGATACCGCTTGTGGCGCATTGGATGCTGAAACAAGTTCAGCATGACGAGGTATGAGGCGAGAGAAAATGGCAGGCAGGTTCTACGACGAATGGCAGGTCGGCGACATCATCGCCCACGAACTGCGCCGCACGGTGACGGAGACGGACAACCTCCTCTTCTCGACGATGACGCACAACACCCAGCCGCTGCATCTCGATGCGGAGGCGGCGCGGGCGAGCGAGTTCGGCCAGATCCTCGTTAACGGAACCTTCACCTTCAGCCTGATGGTCGGCGTCACCGTGGGCGACACCACCGCCGGCACGCTGGTCGCCAATCTCGGCTATGACGAGCTGCGCATGCCCAAGCCCGTCTTCATCGGCGACACGCTGCGTGCGGAGAGCGAAGTGACCGAGTTGCGCCCCTCCAAGTCCCGTCCTGGCCAGGGCATCGTCACCTGGAAGCACCGCATGCTCAACCAGCGCGATGAAGTGGTCTGCGAGTGCCTGCGCTCGGCCCTGCTCAAGAGCCGGCCGGCGGCGTGAAGGACCATGCCGACATCGTCGTGATCGGCGGCGGTGCGGCCGGTGTCGGCGCGCTGCGCACGCTGGCCGATGCCGGCAAGGACGTGCTGCTGCTCGAAGCGCAGGACCGACTCGGCGGCCGTGCCCATACGGTCCATATCGCCGGCATGCCGATCGACATGGGCGCGGGCTGGCTCCATTCGGCGACCAAGAACCCTTGGGCAGCCATCGCCGAGGCGCGCGGTTTCGCCATCTATCGCTCCCCGGCGCGCTGGGGCGAGCAGTGGCGCGGGCTCGGCGCCAGCAAGGAAGAGCAGCAGGCGCTCTGGGCGGCGTTCGAGAGCTTCATGGAGGCGATGCACAACCCGCCGCCAAACGACTGCGCCGCCGACCTGCTGCCCCCGGACAGCGAATGGAACCCGGCGCTCGATGCGCTTTCGGGCTATATTAACGGTGCTCCGATGCGCGAGATGTCGGTGACCGACTGGCAGGCTTATGAAGAGGCGTCGCTCGACATCAACTGGCGCATTTGCGACGGCTATGGCGCGCTGGTCTCCTCGCATGCCGCCGCGCTGCCGGTAGCGCTGGCAACTCCGGTGACGGCAATCGACACCTCGGCCAAGCAGCTCCGCATCGAGACGCCGCGCGGGGTCATCACGGCCAATGCGGTGATCGTCACCGTCTCCAGCAACGTCCTGGCGAGCGGTGCGATCAGGCTGCCGGGCCATGATGCGATCCTCCACGCCGCCGCGCAACTGCCCCTCGGCCTCGCCGACAAGCTGTTCTTCACCCTGGAGGATTCCGACGAGGTGGACGACAACGCCCACCTGCTCGGCAATCCCCACAGCGCCGTCACCGGCACCTACACGCTCAAGCCCTTTGGCCGCCCGCTGGTCGAGTGCATGCTCGGCGGCGACGGCGCGCGGGCGATGGAGAAGGAAGGGCTGAACGGCGCCGCGGAGTTCGCCATCGGCGAGCTGGTGAACCTGCTCGGCAGCGACTGGCGCAGGAAGCTGCGCTTCGTCGCGGGCTCGGCCTGGGGGCGCGAAACCTATGTCCTGGGCGGCTACAGCCACGCCCGCCCCGGCCAGCACGGCGCCCGCAAGGTTCTGCGCGAGGGCATGGATCCTCGCATCCGCTTCGCCGGCGAAGCCACATCGGACGGTGAATTCTCCACGGCCCATGGCGCGTACAACACCGGCGTCGCGGCGGCGAAGGCGTGGCTGTCCTGATCCCCGCGAAGGGGAAGCCTGAACGGATCGACGACCAACGCTTGTAATGTAGGATTTCGCCTGCTCCATACTGGTGGATGCAGGCCCGCTTCCCTTGCCCAGCCGATCGCGTGCGCCGTGCGCACCCGTGCGGGAAGGGAACGGTCCCCCCGTAGTGTATGCTTCGTAAACTTCCGCGCGCCGCGCAGAGCCCGAATCAGCTACGGCCCGCTGCCGGAGAGGCGGAAGTCACGCCGCTTTCTTCGCCGCCTTCGGCACGGGGTTGGAGAATTCCATCTCCTGGTCGATCCCGCCGAACCGCAGCGCCATCACGTCGCGGGCATAGTTCTGGTTGAGCCGCCATGGCTTGCGCTTGCCCTGGCGCGGCAGCTTGTCCGCGGCACGCTGGACATAGCCCGAGGTGAAGTCGAGGAACGGCATTTCCTCCACCGGCGCGGCGATGCGGGGCGTTACCTGGCGCATGCCCCGCTTCTTCATCGCGTTGAGCAGGCGAGTGACATAATTGGCGGTCAGGTCGCTCTTCAGCGTCCAGCTGGCATTGGTGTAGCCGAACGAGATCGCGAAATTGGGCACGTCGGCGAACATCATGCCCTTGTAGGTCATCGCGTTGCCGGTCTCGAACAGCTTGCCGTCGACGGTGATCGGCATCCCGCTGAACAGCTGGATCTCCAGCCCGGTCGCGGTGATCACCAGGTCCGCCGGCAGTGTCTTGCCCGAGCCGAGCTGGATGCCGTCCGCGGTGAAATGGTCGATCGTGTCGGTCACCACCTCGGCCTTGCCGCCGCGCAGCGACGCGAACAGGTCGGCGTCCGGCACCAGGCAGACGCGCTGGTCCCAGGGGTTGTAGCTTGGGGTGAAATGCGTGCCGACATCATAGTCCGCGCCCAGTTCGTCGCGGACCATCTGGACGATCCGCTCCCTGGTCTTCTCCGGGTTGTTGCGCGCCAGGCGGTAGAAGAATTGCTGGAGCAGCACATTCTTCCAGCGGGTGAGCCCATAGGCGGTCATCGCCGGCAGCCGCTTGCGCAGCCAGTTGGCGACTTTGTCCTCGGACGGGCGCGAGACGATATAGGTCGGCGAGCGCTGGAGCATGGTGACGTGCTTCGCCTGCTTGGCGAGCTCGGGTACCAGGGTCACCGCCGTCGCGCCGCTGCCGATCACGACGACGTTCTTGTCCTTGTAGTCGATATCGTCGGTCCAGAATTGCGGATGGACGATCCGTCCCTTGAAGTCCGCCACTCCGGCGAAGTCCGGCGTGTGGCCGCGCTCGTAGTTATAATAGCCGGTGCACAGGAACAGGAAGCCGCAGGTGAAGGTCAGCGTCTCGCTGCCCCGCTCCGCCGTGACTGTCCACAGCGCCTCTTCGCTCGACCAGCTCGCGCTCGTGACCTTGGTCGAAGTGCGGATATGGTCGCCGATCCCATGATCGCGCACCGTCTCGTCGAGATAGTTGAGGATCGCGGGCCCGTCGGCGATCGCCTTGCTGTCGGTCCAGGGACGGAAGGAGAAGCCCAAGGTGAACATGTCCGAGTCCGATCGGATGCCCGGATAGCGGAACAGGTCCCAGGTCCCGCCCAGCCGCTCGCGTCCTTCCAGGATCACATAGCTGCGGTCCGGGCTGTTCGCCTGGAGATGCCAGGCCGCACCGACGCCGGAGATGCCGGCTCCTACGATCACGACGTCGAAATGCTCGGCCACGTGCCTCTCCCGCGGTTCTGTTTACACCACTGTAAGCAGAAAACGCGCGGGCTCAATAATCCCGTGAGTATTTGAGGCTGACGCTCGATCCGCCGAACGTCCCCGCCGAGGAGAGCAGGCTGAGCGTGCGGCTTAGCGAGATCTCGAGCTGGGTGGCGGTGAAGCCGCGCGCATCGGTGATGATCTCCACGTAGATGTCGTTGGTGATGTACTTACCCGCCGCCAGCGCGGTGCCGCGACCGCTGACATCGTCGGCACCGAGGATGCGCAGCCGGTCGATTCCGGTGGCCGACTTGAGCTGGCCCAGCGGATTGAGCCCGCCGCCCGAGCCGCTCAACGACTGCAGCGCAGCGGCGAGCTGGATCGCCTCGGTCGCGCTCAGATTGGTAACGTTGGTGCCGAAGAACAGCCGCGACAGCACTTCCTCCTGCGGCAGGCTGGGCGAGGAGCTGAACGCGATCTGCGGCATCTGCGCGGTGCCCGATACGGTGAGGATCGCGGTGACGCCCTCCGCCGTGGTGTTGCCTTCGATGTCCACGGTGGGGTTGCTGAACTCCGCGCCCTGGAAACGGATCGTGCCGCGCGTGATCGTGAAGCGCCGGCTCGCGAAGCTGTATGTGCCACGCACGATCTCCAGGTTGCCCCGGATGTCCGGTGCCAGCGTGGTGCCGCGCACGGTGATCCGCGAGCGCCACTCCGACTCGAGCCCCATGCCGGTGACGAACAGCCGGTTGTCGGCATCGATGCGCAGGTTGAGGTCGAAGTCGCCGAACGAGCGCAGCACCCGCGTCGGCTTCTGGTCGGCGTCGACGATATCGCTCTTGCGGCGCACGCCGGTCAGCTCAGGCACTTCGGCGGCGCCCTGGCGGATGATCTGGTAATGCGCCTCCGGGATGGTCAGCCGGCCCTCGATCTTCGAGACATCGGGGTTCTTGGTGATCGTGACCTTGCCTGTCGCCGTCGCCCCCAGCGCATCGCTGCGCGCCAGCCGGGCATTGTCGAAATCGGCGGTGAACAGCAGCGGATAGCCGTTTGCCGACGACAGGCTGATCTTGCCCTGCGCCTTCACCGTGCCGTCGCCCGCCTTGGCGGTGAGCGAATTGAGGATGAACGCGTCGTTCGAGAAATTGCCGTCGATCTGCATTGCGGTCAGCCGCGTGCCGAAATTCTCGTTCTCGTAGTGGAGGTTGGTCGCGCGGACTACGCCGCTGAGCCGCGGCTCTTCCACCTTGCCCGAGAAGTCCGCCGCGATGCCGATCGGCCCGTCGAGCTGCTGGCCGGTGAGCCCCGCCAGCGAGAAGGGTACTGCCGCAGGACCATTGTAGCGGATGCCGCCGGCCAGCGGCGCGGCGAACATGCGCTCGGTCCAGCTCCCCGCCTCGGGGCCGAGCGGGCGCAACGTGGCGACGACACGGCCGATCGTCGCGCTGCCACGCCGGATCAGCGCGCGCGCATCGCCTCCATCGGGCAGCAACTTGCCGACGAAGCTGACGTCCACCGCGGTCGATACGCTCGCCAGGCTGGCGCGGGTGAAGTCCTTGATCTCCAGCCGCGCATCGGCGCTGGGAAATGCCGCGGGCGAGGTCTGGGCGAAGTCGAGGCTGCCCGTCGCCGTGCCGCCAATGCCGAGATCGGGGACGAAGGCATTGATCACCGCCAGGTCCAGGCTGTCGAGCCGGGTCTGCAGCACCATGCCCTTGCCATAGCTGCCGCCGATCCGCGCGCTGCCCTTGTCGAACTCGATTTTGGTGGGGAGCAGATGATAGGTCCCCTCGCGGATCGCGATACGCGCCGGCTGGGTGGTATGGAAGTTCACCCCACTCCCCTGTCCCTGCAACGCCACCAGCCATTCGTTGGGCGCAAGCTTGGCATTGGCGGCGACCTGGAAGGGCACTCCGGTCGATCCATTGGCGAAGACCTGTGCGGTGCCGCTGCCGCCGGCGTACTGGATCTTCGCCCGCCCGGTCTTGAGCACGAACTTGCCCTGGCGCAGGTTCGCGACCTGCACGTCACCGGTGATCTCCGGCGTGTCGGCCAGCACGACGCTGCCGTTGATCAGCGCGCGACCGATAGTGAGTTCCGCATTGCCGGGAATCTTCGCGTTCGAAGCGGTCGCCTTCACATCGGCGCGCTGCAGCTTTCCCTGCGCCGACAGGGCCGCCCGACCGACCACGCCCGATCCGTTGAACGCCAGCTCGCCTTCGAACGGTCCGGCGGCGGTCTGCGCGACCTTGCCGGTGATATCCATGCCGGCGAACCGCCCGGAATTGATGTCGATCGCCAGCCGATTGCCCGTGCGCACCAGCACATCGGCGTTGAACGGCCCGTAATCGGTGTCGCCCATGGCCAGTACCGCCCAGGCATTGCCGCGCCCGCGGACCTGCGCCTCGAGATTGACCAGCCCGATGCCGAGCCCCGGCTTCGCCGCCTTGAGCAGCACCACCGGCGCGTTGAGCGTACCCGTCACGCGCGCGGTGAGCGGGCCATATTGGTCGGACACCGCATCGGCATTGATCAGGATCGGCCCCGCGGGGTCGTAGCGCCCCGATCCGCGCAGCACGCGGAACTGCGGCGCCTTCATGCGCACGTCGCTGATCGCAATCACGCCCTTGGGATCGAGCACCAGCCGCGCCGAGGCGACGGCATTGCCGCCCAGGAACTCGCGCGCGCCATCGCTGAATATCTTGCGGGTATTGCCGGCGATATGCCCCTTGATCCCCCAGCCGCCGCCCGGCGCTGCATAGAGCTGGGCGTCGGTCTTCAGATCGACGATGCCGACCCCGTCGATCTGATAGTCGTTCACCCGCCCCTTGAGCGCGCCAGTATAGCGGCCGGTGCCGACATCGGCGGCGATGATCGCAGTCGCATCGATCTTATCCGAGCGCAGGCGGAGATTGTCGGAGAGTATCTGCTGCCCCGAAATCGCCAGGTCGCCATTTACGGTCAGGTTGGTCACCAGCCCGCCCGCCGCCGCGTTCAGCCCCGAAACCCGGGCCGCCCGCGCCCGCACCGGCACCAGGATGCGATCCGCATCCACCCGCGCCCGCCCCTCGGCATACAGCTTCTCGGCCACCGTCTCGCCAAAGCCCAAAGCCGCGGCAGAGAGCTTGTAATCGACCACAGGCCGGTTGAACGCGCCGTCCAGTGCCAGCGAGGCGCGCACCGATCGCCCGACCAGGTTGGGCGCGACCGCGCCCGCCTTGAGCAGGATCGCGTCCACCTTGAGGTCGTGGAACTGGTTATGTCCAAGATCGACCTGCCCCTTGGCCTCCACCGAAAGCGCATCCGAGTGGAGCTTGACCACACCGTCCGCCATCCGGTCCGCCCATTTGGCGTCGAGGTCCAGCATGAGCTGCGGCGAAGCCAGCCGCTCGACCGGCCCCTTGAGCCACAGCCCGGGATGCAGCGGCCCGCGCAGCTGGAAGCGGCCATTGGTCGCGACCAGGTCGAGATTGGCCAGCTCGCTCCCGCCCAGCGTACCCAGTGCCTTGCCCTGCCAGCGCGTCCAGTCGCCCTTGCCCGCCACCGCCAGCGTAAGCGGTGCATCGAGCCCGGCCAGCCCGGCGACCAGCCCCTTGGCGGGTGCAGCGAGCTTCAGGTCGATACCGAGCTTGTTCTTGTCCGGCGTCGCGTCGAGCGTGAGGGCCAGCTTGTCCCCGCCGGCCACACCCGGCGCGCTCAGCGTACCGCCATCGAGCACCAGCTGCGCCCGCCCGTCGGCCAGATGCGCCTTGCCCGCCAGCCGCCCGAGATAGCGCGCGCGGCCATCGACTTCCTTGGCGATGTCGATCCGCGCGATGTCGAGCCGGCCGATATCGATGTTCAGATCGGGCAGCAGCGGCGCATTGGGATCGCCCGATGGCTTGAGCGCGGGCAGCCGGAGCAGCTTCACTTCGGGGCTGGTGGCGCTGCGCACGTCGATCCGGTTCTTAAGATAGGCGAAGGGCCGCCAGTCCAGCCGAATTTCACGCGAGGTCGCGAACACGCCCTTCGTGTCGCGCACCTGCACATCGCGCAGGATCATCGCGCCGTAGAGCGATCCGTCGATCCGACCGATCTTGAAATTCAACCCCGATCCCAGCGTCAGCCGGGCGATCTGGTCGGCAACGAAACGCCGCCCCGGCTGAGTGTTGATCCCCAGCATCAGCGCGCTCACCGCCAGCGACAGCCCCGCCAACGCGATGCCGGTCCATTTCGCCACGCGCTGCCAAAGCGGCCTGCGCACCACCACGACCTCGGGCTCGGCCGCCGCCTGGGGAGTGTCCTCGGCCATCAGAAGGCCTGCCCGATCGAGATGTACAGCGCGATCTTCGACTCGTTCGGCTTGCGGTTGATCGGAGTCGCCACGTCGACGCGGATCGGGCCGAAATTGGTGTAGAGCCGCCCGCCGATGCCCGCGCCGAAGCGCATGTTCTTGCCGGTCGGGTAGATGCCCTCATAGACCTGACCGGCGTCGATGAACGGGACGATGCCGTAGTTACCGAAGCGATAGCGCGCCTCGAGCGCGAACTCGTTGAGGCTGCGCCCACCCACCGGCTTGTCGTCGGGCGAGCGGGGACCGAGCTCCTGATAACCGAAACCACGCACCGACCCGCCGCCGCCGGCATAGTAACGCCGCGAAGGCGGCAAATCGTCCCGCGCAATCCCGACGATCGATCCGACCCGAGCGCGTCCTGCAATCACGATGCTGCTCGAGACCGGCTGGTAATAAGTGCCCTCCAGCATGAACCGCGCATAGGGCCGCACCGAACCGCGCACCGAAGTCTCCGGGCTGGCATTGGCCTTGATCCGGAAGCCGCGAGTCGGGTTGAGCAGATTGTCCGAGCTGTCATAGCCCAGGAAAAGCGGCAGCGCGCCGATCAGCCAAGTGCCGCGGTCGCGCTGGTTGGTGTTGTAGTTCCAGCGATCCTCATTGGTACCGATCAGCTCGGCGCCGTAGAAATAGGTCCAGCGCTTCTGCCAGATCGGCGTCGAATCGCGCGACCAGCGTATCGCCAGCGTACCGGTATAGGCCTCGTAGGCGTCGTAATCCTTGTGGTTCGCCGCCGCGCTCAGCTGGAAGGTCCTGTCGCGCTGCCCGGCATTGGAACGGCGGAAGGTCGTGGTCAGGCCCTGCTCCTGTGTGCCGACCACACCCGATACGATCAGTGCGCCTTCGGGCGGGAACAGGTTGCGGTGGGTCCAGCTACCGGTCAGGCGGATACCCTCGCCCGTCGAATAGCCGATCTCGGCGGCGAGCGTGCGCGGGCGGCCGGGGTTCTGGCGCACGAGCAGATCGACCACTTCGGTGCCGTCCGGCCCCGGCTGGGCGGTGCGCACCGGCTCGACCGAGACGGTGGAGAACAGGCTGGTGGCGATCATCGCCGCGCGCAGGTCATCGACCGCGCGCACGTCATAGAGCTCGCCCGGCTTGTATCGCCGCAGTACGCGGATGTGATCGGCGCCGAACGCCGGCGTACGCACGCGGCGCTGGCGGCGCGTGCGTCGTTCGGTGGTGACGGTCGTGCTGGTGTCCGCGCTGCCCGCAGGATCGGCGCTGCCCTCGCCACGGCCCGCCATGTTGGTCGAGCCGACTTCGGCGCGGATATCGCCGAACACCGCGCGCGGACCCAACGCGATCGGCAGCGTGTAATCGCCGATCTGGGTCTCGTCATCAAGCAGGATGTCGCGCTGGCCGACCTTGAAGAAGGGATAGCCCTGTTGCGGCAGCTTGAGCGCCACATTGGCCTCCGCACCCTGGATGCGCTCCGCTTCGATCGGATCGCCGGGGTTGAGGTTCAATTCGCGCAACAACAGCCCCGGCGGCACGGTCGGATCGCTGTCGATCTTCACATCGCCCAGCCGGTAGAGCGGCCCCGGCGTGACGCTCACCGTTGCGCGGACCCTGCCCTGTTGTTGGGGATCGGGCTCGACGGTGGAGATCGCGGTGGCGTCATAATATCCGCGCGACTGGAGCAGCCGCACCGCCAGCTTCTCGTCCTCGCGCGCGCGCGCCGCGACCATCGCGGTGTTCGCCGCGCGTCCGCCGCCATTCTCCAGAGCGGAAAGATCCTCGAACAGGTCCTCCAGCCCCAGCGCAGACAGGCCCTCTTCCCGCGTCGAATAGCGGATCGTCACAGTCTTCTTGTCGGAAACCTTGTCCTCCACCGCCGGTTCGACCTTGAACTCGGAAAGCGGCGGCAGCGGCTTCGCGAACTCGACATCCTCGGCGGGCGCAGCGGCAAAGGTCTCTTCTGCCTGTTGCTGGATCTGCTGCGTCGCTTGGCCCTGGGTGGCAGGCGTCGGCGCCGGTGTGCCGCCCGTCGGCGATGGCAGCGCTTCAAGCGGCGCGTTGATGTCCCCCTCGATCTTGGGCATCGCCGCCTCGAACTGCTCGTCCGGGACGATCGGGCTCTCGTCCACCGGCGGAACGACGACCACTGTGCCTTCCTGGGTATTGCCCGGCGTCGGGGTAGCGGAAGGTGCGGGCGCGGGGCCGGAGGGCGGCGCGCCCTGCCCCGGCTTGGGGTCGGAAATCTGGGCGTGCGCAATGCCCGGCACGAATGCCGTGCCGGCGAGCGCCGCCAGCCAAATCCGCTTCACCCCTTTACGCAACTGGCTCCCTTTCGAGCCGTGTCCTAGCCCGGCCCTCTCGCAAGCGTAACGACCCAAACGCACTTTGGGTCCGGTCTTTTGCGATTAACCAAGGTTTTCAGCGCGCTATCGCCTTGGCTTCGGCGCGAAATCTGTGGAGAAGTGGTTCTGTATAGCCGTTCGGCTGTTCCAGTCCCTCGAAGACCAGCGCCCGCGCCGCCTGGAAAGCCAGGCTCCTGTCCTCGTTCCCCGCCATTGGCCGGTAGAGCGGATCGCGCGCATTCTGCCCGTCGACCTTCGCAGCCATCCGCTCGAGCGCCGCGTCGATATCCTCGGCGCTCGCCACGCCGTGGAGCAGCCAATTGGCCATGTGCTGCGACGAAATACGCAACGTCGCGCGGTCTTCCATCAGCCCGACGTCATGGATGTCGGGCACCTTGGAACAGCCGACGCCCTGGTCGATCCAGCGCACGACATAGCCGAGGATGCCCTGGGCGTTGTTGTCGAGTTCCAGCGCGACTTCCTCGGCCTGCCAGTTGCGCCCGATCGCCAACGGCACGGTGAGCAATAGATCAAGGGCGGGGATCGCCTCGCCAGCAATCTCCGCCCGGCGCGCGAACACATCGACCTGGTGATAGTGCAGCGCGTGCAAGGTCGCAGCCGTCGGGCTCGGCACCCAGGCGGTGTTTGCGCCGCTCATCGGATGCGCGACCTTCTGCGCGAGCATGTCCGCCATCCGGTCGGGCGCCGCCCACATGCCCTTGCCGATCTGCGCCTTGCCCGAGAGCCCACAGGCGAGCCCGATGCGGACATTGCGGTCTTCATAGGCCTTGATCCAGTCGGCGCCCTTCATCTCGCCCTTGGGCACCATCGGCCCGGCGTGCATACTGGTGTGGATCTCGTCGCCGGTGCGATCGAGGAAGCCGGTATTGATGAACACGATCCGGTCGCGAACCGCATGGATGCACGCCGCCAGATTGGCCGAGGTCCGCCGCTCCTCGTCCATCACGCCCACCTTGATCGTATGGCGCGGCAGGACGAGCAGCTCCTCGACCGCGTCGAAAAGCGTGCTTGTGAAGCCGCATTCCTCGGGCCCGTGCATCTTGGGCTTCACGATATAGATCGAGCCCGTCCGGCTGTTGCGATACCTGCCGAGGCCGCGAATGTCGTAGAGCGCGATCGTGCTGGTCAGAATCGCATCAAGCACCCCCTCCGGTGCCTCGCTGCCATCGGCCAGACGCGCCGCCGGCGTCGTCATCAGATGGCCGACATTGCGCACGAACAGCAGCGAACGGCCCGGCAGGTCGCCGCGATCCGGGTTGAGTCGCCGTGTGAGCGTCCTGCCGCCCTTGTCGAAGCTCTCCTCCAGATCGCCCCGCATCAGCCCCAGCCAATTGGCATAGGCCGCAACCTTGTCCTCGGCATCGACCGCGGCGATGGAGTCCTCCAGATCGACGATTGCCGTCAGCGCGGACTCGAGCACCACATCGGCGATGCCAGCAGGATCGTCGCGCCCGATCGGATGGTCGCGATCAATGACTATTTCGATGTGCAGCCCGTTATTGCGGAACAGCCAAGGCCCGACCTGCTGACCAGGATCGGCGAGCACCGGTTCGCTCGACAGCCCAGCCCAGCTCCCGTTCGCCAGCGGCACGGCCTTGTCGAGAAGCGCCTTGGCATAGGCGATCACCTGCGCGCCGCGCTCGGCGTCATAACCGGCCGGCTTCGCCGCCCCGGGCAGCGCATCGGTGCCATAGAGCGCGTCGTACAGGCTCCCCCAGCGCGCATTGACGGCGTTGAGCACGAAGCGCGCGTTGAGCGCCGGCACGACGAGCTGGGGCCCGGCCATCGTCGCGATCTCGGCATCGACATGCTGTGTGCCGATCGCGAACGGCGCCGGCTCTTCGACCAGATAGCCGATCTCGCGCAGGAACGCCTCTTCCCCGGACCGCCCCGGCTGCGCATCGATCGCTGCCTGGATCGCATCGCGCTTGGCCAGCAATGCGCGATTCTCCGGCGCAAACCGGGCGAAGATCTCCGCCACGCCCGCCCACCAGCCATCCGCCGCGATGTCGAGCCCCGGCAGCACCTGTTCCTCGACGAAACGCGCGAGCGGCTCGGCGACGGAAAGGCCCGAACGAATGACGGTCATGAAAATCCTCCTGCGGACACATTACTAGCGTTCGCCTGGGGAGGGCATGCCCTGCTTAGGCGATAGCCATGCCCAGGATCAAGGCTTCTCCTCGATCGCCTCGACCGCAGCCTCGATCCGGTCGAGCATTTCGCGCAATTGCAGCCGCTCCTCGCGGGTGAAGCCGGCAAAGACCTTGCGCTCCAGTTCGATCGCCTTGGGAGCGATCTCCTCGTACAGTTCCCAACCCGCCTTGCTCAGCGCCAGCAAATGCGAGCGCTGGTCGCCGGGATTACTCGCCCGGCTGATCAGCCCGCGCTCGGACAGCGCAATCGCGGCGCGACTCACCGTCACCTTGTCCATCCGCGTCCGCCCGCACAGCGCCTGCTGACTCATCGCCCCGCCCTCGGCGAGGATCGTCACCAGCCGCCATTCGGGAATCTTGAGCCCAAACAGCGCGCGATAGGCGCTCGCCACCGCATCTGACACCGCGTTGGAGGCGAGGGAAAGTCGGAAGGGCAGGAAATCGTCGAGCTTCAACGCGGTCATACGCTCACCTTCGGCAACGATGTTGAGTTGCGCAACTGACAACGCTGACCAGTTGCAATTTATGCAATGCTACCGGTAACATTACGCAATTGCGATATGATCCGCTGCGATGCACAAAGATCAGGCCTTTCAGGCATCCTCTCCTAAGACTTTCACGGCCGTCCTTCGGGGCGGCCTTTTTTTTGTGCGCGATCCGGCGGAATTCAATCGTGCAATTCGCCTTGGCCGACAGCCTTGCCTCCTCGCCGCTTCTGATCCTCGATATTCGCCATCGCGTCGGCCTTGGCCGGATCGAGCAGGAACGCGAAGGCCAGGCCCAGCCCCAGCGCGATGCCACCCATGCGGCCCTTGCCGCCGGAGCTTTTCACCCAGCGTAGCGTCCACGGCATTGCAGCGAAGAACACCGCGATCAGCCCGAGCGCCACCAGCCCCTGCGTCACGCGCTCATCCCTTCATCTGCCGCTTGATCGTCGCCTGCGTCGCCTTGCCATAAGGCGGCTTCATCCCAGCGAGCTTGGCGATGTCGATCCTCGGCTGGCTGTACACAGCCTTGGCGTGGCTGAACGTCCGGAAGCCGATCTCGCCATGATAGGCACCCATGCCCGACGGGCCGATGCCGCCAAAGGGCAGCTCTTCCTGGCTGACATGGAAGATCACGTCGTTCACCGTGGCGCCGCCCGAGATCGTCCGGTCGAGCACCTGGCGCCGCTCGGCCTTGTCCTGCCCGAAATAATAGAGCGCCAGCGCCCGGTCGCGCCGGTTCACTTCGCCGATCGCGTCGTCGATCCGCCCATAGCTGCGTATCGGCAGGATCGGCCCGAATATCTCCTCCTGCATCACGGTCATGTCGTCGGTGGCGCCGCGGACGATATGGAGCGGCAGCTTGCGCGAATTGGACGTGCCGAAGTCCTCGCCCGCCGGATTGACGGCGATCACCTCGGCGCCCTTGGCGCGGGCGTCCTCGATCCAGCCGGTGAGCCGTTCATAATGCCGGTCGTTGATCACCGCGGTGTAATCCGGATTCGACAGCAAGGTCGGATACATACGCGAAGCCGCGGCGAAGAGGCCGTCCACCATCGCCGCCTCCTTATCCTCGGGCACCAGCACATAATCGGGCGCCAGGCAGATCTGGCCGGCATTCAGCATCTTGCCCAAAGCCACCCGCTCGGCCGCCTGGGCGATATCCGCCGACCGACCCACCAGCACCGGCGACTTGCCGCCAAGCTCCAGCGTGACCGGCGTGAGGTTGTCGGCCGCCGCATACAGGATATGCCGCCCGATGCCGGTCGCACCCGTGAACAGCAGATGATCGAGCGGTAGTTCTGCGAACGCCTTGCCGACCTCCGGCCCGCCGCTGACGAAGGCGAGCTCGGCGGGATCGAAATACCGCGCGCCCAGCGCTTCCATCAGCGCGGCGACCGCCGGCGTATATTCGCTGGTCTTCACCATCGCCCGGTTGCCCGCGGCGAACACACCGGCCAGCGGGCTCATCACCAGCTGCACCGGGAAATTCCACGGCGCGATGATACCCACCACGCCCTTGGGCTGATATTCGATGCGGCCCCGCCCCCCGAGCAGCCCGAGTGGAAACATCACCGGCTTGCGTACCGGCTTGGACCACGCCTTGAGGTGCTTCAACGCATGCTTGAGCGGCCCTACCGAGGCGGCGATATCGGTGATCATCGATTGCTCGCGGCTGCGATGTCCGAAATCCTCGCTCAGCGCATCGCAGAGCTTGTCGGCATTCTCGGATACCATCGCGATCGCGCGCTCCAGCCGGTCGCGCCGCGTCTCCAGCGGCACCGGCAGCTCGGCCATGAAGGCGACGCGCTGCGCATCGAGCAGGTCACGGATGCTCATCGCACCACCTCGAAGGTCAGCACCAGCCGGGCGTTGGTCACCACTGCCTTGGGGGAGATGGCGATCGTCACCGGGGTGGCCATATTCGGGAGCCTGCCGATGTCCTCGGCCACGATGCCGTCCACCCCAATCACCCGTGCATCACTGTCGGATGCGCGAAGCAGCCGTCCGAGCTTCACGCCGGAAGCAGCGGCGATCGCTTCGGCCTCCGCCGTGCCGTTGGCCACGGCGGCGACCGTCGCCCGCTTGTGCGCGGCGCGTTGGTCGAGGATATCGAAGCTCTCCAGCTTGGCGCCCGTCGCACCTTCGCGGGCCGCCAGCCCAGTGAGTGTACCCGCCTTGTCCGCCGGCATCGCCGTCACCGTGACGTCCAACTCGGCGATATAGCCCAAGGTCGCGCACGGCCCGGTGGAAAGCCGTGGCGCGTCATAGCGGTCGCCGTTGCCGCAATCCTTCCCGCGCACCTCGGTCATTTCGAGGTCGCCGGTATGGCTCTGGAGCTTCACGCCCGCGACACTCGCCAGCGCCTTCTCGATCCCGGTCTTGCGGCCGGCGAGCGCGCGGCTCGCGTCATCCGGCTTGGCGCCTTCGCCCCGCACGCGATAGGTGATCGTCGCAGTCTCCGGTGCAGTCTCCACCGATCCGGTGGCGAGCACCTGGATCGTCTCGGGCTCGCGATCCTGCGCCGCCGCACCCTGTCCGATCATCATGCCGAGCAGGATTCCCGTTCCCAGCACCAAGCACCGCATGTCTCGCTCTCCCTCTTTGGAGCAGAGCCTAGACCGGCATCGGCCCCAACGCCAAGCCAAGCCACACGGCGAACGCCGCCGCAGCCAGCATCACGCCGAACGGCAGCCTGTCGGTCGCGGTCACGCGCCGGCCGCCGAGCATCAACCCCAGCACGCCTGCCAGCCCGATCAGGCAAGCGGCGAGCAATACCAAGGGCAGCGCGTGCCAGCCGAGCCACAGTCCGATCCCGCCGAATAATTTGGGGTCGCCCCCGCCCAGCCCCTGCCGTCCGCGCACCCGCCGATAGCCCCAGGCGACCAGCCACAGCACGCCGAAGCCCGCCGCGCCGCCGATCAGCCGCTCGTCCAGCGGCGGGTTGAGGCCCAGCAACCCCGTCGCCAGCCCTGTCGCGGCGAGCGTGGCGGTCAGCGCATTGGGCAGCCACAAGGCCGCCACGTCGAGCGCCGCCAGCGTCAGCAGCAGCCAGCCGAACACCGCGCCCGCCGCCCCAGCCGGATCGGGCGAGGCCAAAGCAGCCGCCACACCGATCGCGCCGCCGATCAGCTCGGTCAGCAAATGGCTCGTCCGTATCGGCACGCCACAGCCTCGGCAGCGGCCGCGCTGGAGTAGATAGCTCAGCACCGGTACCAACTCGCCCGCGCGCAGGCTCTTGCCGCAACTGTCGCACTCCGATCGCCCGCGCGAAATCACGCGCCCCGCGGGCCAGCGGATCGCCAGCGTCGCGATGAAGCTGCCGAAGACCAGCCCCAGCACGCCGAGCAGCACTGCCCAGCCCCAGGCCGGATCAATCGTCATCATGCGGCTTTCGCTTGCGGATCAGGTACCGCCAGACGCCGAAGCAGTTGATCCCGAACAGCACGATGTTCTGCGTCCACAGCGGCTCGTCCTTGGTCATCAGCGCGCCGGCGATCCAGGCGATGCTCGAGGTGACGAACAGCGCGAAGCCTCGCCCGGTCCAGCGCCGCCCGAGATCGAGCGAGACCAGGAAGGCAGCGATGATTCCGCTGATCGAGGCATACCATTTGAGAATATCGATCAGGGTCATGATTCGTCCTCATGCCGGGCCACGCGACTTTTGCAAACCGTCGCATCAGTTACTAGATCGGCGCCAACACATGAGAGGATCCAATATGTCCGCCGACCCCGTCGTCATCGCCTCCTATGCCCGCACGCCGATGGGGAGCTTCCAGGGCGCGCTGAGCGATGCAACCGCCACCGATCTCGGTGCCGCCGCGGTTGGCGCCGCCGTCGAACGCGCCGGGCTGAAGGGCGATGCGATCGAGCGCATCTATATGGGCTGCGTCCTCCCCGCCGGCCTCGGCCAGGCTCCGGCCCGCCAGGCGGCGCTCAAGGCCGGCCTGCCCAACCACATCGAAGCGACGACCGTGAACAAGATGTGCGGATCGGGCATGCAGGCGGCGATCATGGCCGCAGAGGCACTCGCCGCCGGCTCCGTCGATCTGCTGATCGCGGGCGGCATGGAGAGCATGACCAACGCGCCATATCTGTCGCTGCGCCACCGCGCCGGCGCCCGCATCGGCCATGACGTGCTCAAGGACCACATGTATCTCGACGGGCTCGAAGATGCCTATGAGCCGGGCAAGCTGATGGGCAATTTCGCCGAGGAAGTGGCGCAGGAATATCAGTTCACGCGCGCTGCCCAGGACGATTTCGCCATTGCCTCGCTCGAGCGCGCCAAGGCCGCCCAGGCGAGCGGCGCCTTCGACCGCGAGATCGTTCCCGTCGAGGTGAAGACCCGCAAGGGCGTGGTTTCCGTCACGTTCGATGAGCAGCCCAGCAAGGCCGACCCCGCCAAGATCCCCACGCTCAGGCCCGCCTTCTCGAAGGACGGCACGATCACCGCGGCCAATGCCTCGTCGATCTCGGACGGCGCCGCCGCGCTGGTGATGACGCGGATGAGCGTCGCCGAGAAGCTGGGTCTCACGCCGGTCGCCCGCGTCGTCGCCCATGCCGCGCACGCGCACGCCCCGGCGCGCTTCACCACTGCTCCGGTGTTCGCGATGCAGAAGGCGCTGGCCAAGGCCGGTTGGGCGACGGGCGATGTCGACCTGTTCGAAGTCAACGAAGCCTTTGCCGCCGTGGCGATGATCGCGATGAAGGAGCTCGGGCTCGATCATGGCGTGCTCAACGTAAATGGCGGCGCCTGTGCGCTCGGCCATCCGATCGGCGCCAGCGGCGCGCGGGTGCTCGCCACGCTGCTCTCGGCGCTTGAGACGCGCGGCGCCCGCCGTGGCCTCGCCTCGCTGTGCATCGGCGGCGGCGAAGCGACTGCGATGGCAGTGGAATTGCTGGACTGACGTCTGCACCACCCGCACCCGCCCTTTAATCCGTCATCCCCGCGAAGCGGAGATGACGAGAAAACGAAACGAAGGGACGAATGATGGTCTTCGACTTACGAGGCGCGCTGCTCAAAAAGGCCGAAGTAGAATCTGCGCGCCTCGACGATTTCGAGTTCCGGCTACGGGCAAGGACGATGCGCCTGCTCGCCCCGCTGCTTGGCGTGGAAGTCGAGCAATTGGTCCGCCGCATCGCCCTGGAATCGGACGAGGCAATCCTCGTCACGCTCCCCGAGAACGCACAGGCCTGGTTCGAAAACGCCCGCATCGAAGCCCGCCGACAGTTGATCGACGAATGCGGAGACCCGACGCCCCACAAGCTGGCCTAGCGCTTCGCCAGCACCCTGGCCCGCGCCTTGGTCACCTCGACCCAGCACGTCGCGATTACCACCGGCGCCATCGTCCCGCCGCTATAGCGATCCCCCTTTGCGATGCAGCCGCGATCACGTTCGGCCAGCCACTTGCGCTGGTCGGCCAGCAGCCGTTGCCGCGCCGCCGGTCCTAGCCGGGCACGCAGCGCCGAATAGCGCGCGCTCATCTGTGCATCCGCGACGCGCAGGTCATGCGCCGCGCAATGCTGCATGTCGAAGGTCGTCTCGCACTTGGCCGGCGCGGGATCCTTGAAGGTCGAGTTCTGCATGAACGCGCCGGCGCTCTGGGCATGGGCGCCAGTCGCGATCAGCGATGCCGCGAGCATTGCCGCGGCAAATCGGAAGGTCATTCTCTTGTCTCCTCGCCCGTCGAACGCCCGCGCCCACGGGTTGTTGCCGGGCTTCCGATGTGGATTTTGCCTTTCCATGCCGGTCAGGCTCTTTCTCATTGCGAAGATTCTCACACTGCCCGCCGGGCCGGTTAACGCTGAGATGCGAGACAATGGCCCGCGAAGGACGTCGCATGCCGTTGCCTCATTCAGGGTAATTCCAGGCACGCGGAAAGGCACAATCGCGAAGCGTCATGCGTCGCGACTTTTGTGACTTTCCGTACCCAATCTGGGCAAATCTCAGTTCACCGCTTCGCCCGGATCGGTGCCCCAGATATGGCTCTGTTCGACATAGCCGCCGCGCCCGGCGACGTCGAACCAGCACCAGCCGCTCGAACACCGGCTCACTCGGCCGACCACGCCAGGCGCCGCGCGCCAGCTCACCCGGCCGTTGAAGCGCGGGCCGTCGCGCATCTCGGTGACGGTGCCGATCACCATCGCGGTGCGCACATCGTCGAGCAGATTGGCCTGCATCCACCCTTGGGTACCGTCCGGGTCCTCGACCTTGCGCCACTCGCCATAGAGGGCGATCACCTTCAGCGGCAGGCCGCGCCGCTGGTAGAGCCAGTTCGCCGGGTAGTTGCGCCCCGGGCCGGTGCGCATCCGCGCCTTCTCGGCCTTGATCGAGACGAAATAGGGCGTCCTGCGCTGGGCGAGCGCCGGAACGGCCAGCCCGAGCGTGATGACGCCCAGCACAAGCCATTTCCAAAAACGCATGCGATCCCCGTTCAATTCGCGCCCCTTCAATTCGTGAGCCGGCCGTTTACCCCGAGCATACCCCTGCCATCAACCGTTGACTGGCGCCGCGGCACCGGCCAAGCCGCCCTTTATGGCACAAGGCTCGCGCCCCTCCCGCCCCCGGGTGATCGTCACCCGCGCGCTGCCCGACGGTGTCGAGGCGCGGATGGCCGAGCTGTTCGATGCCAGGACCAATCCCGACGACACGCCAATGAGCCAGGAAGCGCTCGCCGCTGCGATGGCGGATTGCGACGTGCTTGTCCCCACCGTGACCGATCGGATCGACGCGAAGCTGCTCGAAGCGGCACCGGATCGCCTCCGCCTGATCGCCAACTACGGCGCCGGTGTCGGTCATATCGACCTCAAGGCGGC
This sequence comes from Sphingomonas sp. GW821-FHT12D09, assembly GCF_058807215.1. Taxonomy (NCBI): domain Bacteria; kingdom Pseudomonadati; phylum Pseudomonadota; class Alphaproteobacteria; order Sphingomonadales; family Sphingomonadaceae; genus Sphingomonas; species Sphingomonas sp. GW821-FHT12D09. Next base: position 578,971 of record NZ_JBXAQL010000001.1, read on the forward strand.
TCGCGAGCGCGGCATCGTCGTCACCAACACCCCCGGCGTGCTCACCGAAGACACCGCCGACATGGCGATGGCACTGATCCTCGCCGTACCTCGACGGCTGGTCGAGGGCGACGAGTTGGTTCGCACCGGCGGCTGGAAGGGCTGGGCGCCGACCTCGATGCGCGGCCACCGGATCGGCGGCAAGAAGCTCGGCATCCTCGGCATGGGCCGGATCGGCCAGGCGGTGGCGATGCGCGCCCGCGCCTTCGGCCTGCAGATCCATTATCACAACCGCCACCGCCTGCCCCAGGTGCCGGAAGCGCAGCTGGGCGCCACCTGGCATGAAGATCTCGATTCGATGCTCGAGGCAGTCGATATCCTGACCATCCACACACCGCACACCGATGCGACTGCCGGCCTGATCGATGCGCGCCGGCTCGACCTGCTCGGCCGCCAGGGCTGGCTGATCAACACCGCCCGCGGCGAGATCGTCGATCCCGAAGCAATGATCGCCGCCCTCGCCGATCGCCGCATCGCCGGCGCCGGGCTCGACGTCTATGTGAACGAGCCCGCCGTGGACCCGCGCCTGATCGCGCTCGACAATGTCGTGCTGCTCCCACATCTCGGCTCGGCGACGTTCGAGGGGCGCGAGGATATGGGGGTCAAGGTGATCGCCAATATTCGCGCTTGGTCCGACGGCCATCGTCCGCTCGACCAGGTGCTCGACGGCTGGCTGTAGCGTTTATCTTATAAATACTTGCCATTACTTGGCCGATGTCTCCGATCCGGAGCAGGTTTCGGTCCGTTAACCAGACCCGGTAAGGACCTGACAAGGGATCCGCTGCGTAATTCCACCTACGCAATGCCCCCTAGGATGGGGCACATAGTCGGGGGACATCCGATGCTACCCAGAGAATCCCGGCGGGAGGTCGTCATTCCCGCCCAGATGCGCAGCAAGGGAGGATGGAGCGACGTCACCATCCGCAACATTTCGCCGCACGGCATCATGCTGCTGGCACCGTTCCCGCCCAAGCCGGGCACGCTGGTAGAGGTCCGCAAGGCCTCGCTGGCGCTGGTCGGCCGGGTCGTGTGGGTGAAGGGCAAGACACTCGGCGTCCAGCTGATCGAGCGGCTGAACTTCACCGCGCTGTTCCGCGCGGCGAACGAGGCTTCGGCGACCAGCCAAGGTCCCGTTCCCGAAACCACCGCCGCCGCGCTGCCCTTCACGAGCACGCGCGCCGGCATCACCGCCTGGCTGCTGGCCGGCATCACCATTCTATTCGCCAGCGGCTGTGCCGCTGTCGCGCTTTTGCAGATTTGACCAAAGCTTCCTGACGATCCCCGAGATGCGGCCCAAGCCGCGCCGGAAACCCCTCAGTCGCCCGTCAGGATCCGGTCCACCAGCTGCTTCACCGTCGGCACGAACCCGTTCGAATAGAAGGGATCGCGCTTGAAGTTATAGGCAGCGTGCCCCGCAAACATCAGATTCTCGTCGGTCGGGCCGCCATGTGCGATGTCCTGCAGCGTCTTCTGGATACAGAAGCTGCGCGGATCGGCCAGCCGCCCGGTCGAGTTGGTCTCGCTGTCCGCCCATGACGAGAAGGCGCACTGGCTGAGGCAGCCCATGCAATCCGCCTGGTCCTTGCGGATGATGCCCTTCTCCTCCTCGCTGACGAACACCAGCGTGTTGTCGGGAGTCTTGAGCGCCGAGGTGAAGCCGTTGCCGAACCATTGGCGGGCACGCAGCAGGTCGTTGCGCGTCACCCAGAAATTCTTGCCCTTCACACCCACGTCGAGCTGGAAAGTGTGGTCGCCCGCCTCTTCCGTCGAATAGGGAATCTGGCGCTCCGAGCGCGCCTCCAGGCTACGCAGGAACGGGTTGCGCACCGCGCTGGAGTAGAAGCCGGTCGGCGAGAAACGGTGCAGCAGCACCTCGCCTTCCTCGATTTCCATCAGCTTGGATTTCCAACCCTGCGGAATCGGGCTTTCCTGGGTCAGCAGCGGACGCGTGCCGAACTGGAACGCGATCGCTCCGAGCTCGGGATTGTCGATCCAGTTGCTCCAGTCCCGGAGGTACCAGACGCCGCCGGCCATCACGATCGGCACGCTGTCCGGAATCCCGCCTTCGCGCATCACATCGCGCAGTTCCTTGACGCGCGGATAGGGATCCTGCGGCTTGAGCGGGTCCTCGGCGTTCGACAGGCCATTATGCCCGCCGGCGAGCCAGGGATCCTCATAGACCACCGCCGCCAGCCATTCAGCCGCCTTCGAATAGGCTCGCTTCCACAGCGCGCGGAAGGCACGCCCGGAGCTGACGATCGGCAGATAGTTGACGTTGTAAGACGCCGCGATCTCGCTGAGCTTGTAGGGCATGCCGGCACCGCAGGTGACACCCGCAACCATGCCCCTGGTACGCTCCAGCACGCCGTGCAGCACGCGCTGCGCACCGCCCATTTCCCACAGCACGTTGATGTTGATCGCGCCCTTGCCGTCACCGATCTCGAAGGCCTTCTTGACCTGCTGGACGGCACCTTCGATCGCGTATTGAATCAGCTCTTCATGGCGCTCGCGTCGCGTCAGCGCGCGATAGATCTGGGGGATGATCTTGCCTTCGGCGTCATAGCTGTCGGCGTTGACCGCGGAGACCGTGCCGATGCCGCCCGCGGCGGCCCAGGCGCCTGCGCTGGCATGGTTGGTGGCAGCCACGCCCTTCCCCCCCTCGACGATCGGCCAGACCTCGCGGCCGTTGTACAGGATGGGAGACAGACCCTTGAACACAGTACCTCCAACAAAAATTCGCGCGACGCTAGACGGATCAGACACAACAAGCGAGCAACATTCGTTATTGCAATGCGTCAGGCCGTCCCATCGCGGCGCCGTAGAGCCGCGCATACGCGGCAATCATTTCACCCTCGTCGAACAACGCACGGGCGCGCACTCGGTTCTCTTCGCCGACATACCCGATTTCCTCGGGGTGCTTGGCGAACATCTCGATCCGATCGCGCAGCAGCACTTCGGTGCGTTCCGGCGACAAATAATGCACGTTGCGCGTGCCGACCATGGTGGGGATATCGCCCACCATCGGCGCGATCACCGGCAGGCCGGCGGCCATCGCCTCGATCACCGAGATCGGCGCCTGCTCGCTCCTGGACGACATCGCGAAGACGTCGAAGAGGCCCATGTAACGATGTGGTTCGGGCAGGAACCCCGTCAGGATCACATCGTCCTCGATCGCCATCGCCTCGGCGGCGTCCAGGATGTTCTGCCGCTCGGGCCCTTCGCCCACGATCACTAGCTTGAAGCGCGTATTGAGCCCCGCCACCGCGCGGACCAGCATCGGCAGGTCCTTGACCGGCCTGAGCCCCGCAACGCAGCCCACCACCAGCGTGCCGGGCTTCTTCTTCTTGAGCTCGGGGATCAGGTTTGGATCGGGTTTGCCGGCATAGAGCATGGTCGGCACGCCATTGGCGATGCGCAGCAGCCGGTCGCGCGGCTGGCGCCACTGCTTGAGCGCGATCTTTTCCAGCACTTCGGACGGCACGACCAGCGCATTGGCAGCAGGCAGAGCGATCCGGCGATACATGTTGCGCACCGGATTGAGCCGCTCGGCCTCGTCCTGGTTGAACCCATCTTCGTGATGGATCACCGGCGGCAGCCCCTTGCCGAACACGCGCGCCGCCATCACCCCATCGATCGCGCCCCAATTATAGGTCAGCACCAGGTCGAAGCGGCGCATGTAGCGCGCGATCGCCTCATACCGCCCGACGGAGGGCTTGCCTGAAAGCGGCGGCGGATCCTGTGCGATCTCGTACTTGATCCCCTTGGCGATCATCTCGCGTGCGGCGAGTTGGTCGGGCATCGCCGAGACGATGGTATGCCGCGCCTTGTCGCCGAACGCGTTCATCAGCCGAACGGCACGCGCTTCCTTGCCGCCAAGGTTGAAGGTCGAGTGGAGGTGGAGGATGTGGATGGGCATCGTTGGAAGGCTCGATAGCCAATCCGTCATCCCGGCGAAAGCCGGGATCTCAGGCGGCGGGTACGCGCTTCTTATTCTTCGTCACCCTGAATTCGTTTCAGGGTCCAGCTCTCCACAGGCGATATCCTTTGAGGCGCGTTGGATGCTGAAACAAGTTCAGCATGACGAATGGCCTAAGCGACGACCCTCGCCAGCAGCCGCTCGATCCCCGCCATCGCCTCCGGCTCGTCCAGCGTCGGCGCATGGCCCACGTCCGGTATCGTCACCAGCTCGGCACCCTTCACCCGCTTGACCATCTTGGCCGCCGTCTCCTCGCTCAGGATGTCCGAGCGCGCGCCGCGCACGATCAGCAGCGGGCGCCCCGCGATGGCGTCGATCGTCGGCCACATGTCCGGCCCCGCCTCGCCCCCCGGCAGGCGGAAGGGCTCGGCGATCTTCATGTCGTAGTCGAGCACGATGCGCCCCGAGCTGTTCACCCGGTAGAGCCGCTTGGCCATGCGCAGCCAGTCCTCGATCCCGTTCTTCGGGTAGACATCGGCGTTGCCGCTCGCCAGCGCCCGCGCCGCGTGCATCCAGGTGGGGAACCACACCGCCTTGCCGACATAGGTGCGGATCCGCGCCAGCCCGGCCGGATTGATCTCCGGCCCGACATCGTTGAGCACCACGCCCGCCAGCTTGTCGCGCTCGGTGGCGGCGAGCAGCATCGTCACCAGCCCGCCCAGCGACGTGCCGACCGCGACGAACCTGTCGATCTTCAGCTCGGTGAGCAGCGCCTCGACATCCTGGAAATAGGTAAGCGGCACATAGGTCATCGGGTCCTTTGCATAGCCGCTCTCGCCGCGCCCGCGGAACTCGATGCACAGCACCCGCCACTGGCCCGCCAGCCACTCGGCGAGCGCTTCATAGTCGCGCGCATTGCGGGTCAGCCCGGGAAAGCAGAGCACGGGCGGCTTGTCCGCCGGGCCCGCATATTCGCGATAGTGGAGACGAATCCCGTCCCGCGACCACCAGAACCCGTCGGAATAGTTGCGTCGCTCGGCCATCCGTCCCCATATCGCCGCATGGACTTCACTCCGCAACAGGCGATCCTCGAACTTGGCGATCGGTTCTACGACCCGGTCGCTGCCGCGCGCTTCCCGCAGACGATCCTGCGCTACCGCAACGGTCGCGCCGCCGCGCAAGTGGGGCTGGACGGTCTGGGCGACGCGGAATGGATCGCCCATTTCGGCCGGTTCGAGCCGCTGAAGAACAGCCTCCAGACCCCGCTGGCGCTACGCTATCACGGTCATCAGTTCCGCGTGTACAATCCCGAGATCGGCGACGGCCGAGGCTTTCTGTTCGCGCAGATGACGGACTGTCGTGGCCGCCTGATGGACCTCGGCACCAAGGGATCGGGCCGGACGCCCTGGAGCCGCTTCGGCGACGGCCGCCTCACGCTCAAGGGCGGCGTCCGCGAGATCCTCGCCACCGAGATGCTCGAGGCGCTGAACGTCGAGACCAGCCGCACCTTCTCGCTGATCGAGACAGGCGAGGAGCTCCACCGCGGCGACGAGCCCTCGCCCACCCGTTCCTCCGTGCTCGTCCGCCTCAACCACGGTCATATCCGCATCGGCACCTTCCAGCGCCTCGCCCATTTCAAGGAGACCGAGGCTATCGAGCAGCTCGTCGCCTATGTGCTGCGACACTATTATGGCGAGGAGCCCGGCGGGGATGGGCCCGCGCGCCTGCTCGCCCATGTCGTCGAGCGCACGGCGACAATGGCCGCGCGCTTCATGGCCGCCGGCTTCGTCCACGGCGTGCTCAACAGCGACAATATCAACGTCACCGGCGAGAGCTTCGACTATGGCCCGTGGCGCTTCGCCCCTTTTTGGGAAAAGACGTTCACCGCCGCCTATTTCGACCATGCCGGGCTCTACGCCTTCGGCCGCCAGCCCGAGGCGATCTATTGGGACGCGATGCAGCTCGCCATTTCGCTGCGCCAGATCGCCGACGAGGAACCGCTGATCGCCGCGATGGACATCTTCCCCGAAGTCTATCAGCGCGAAGTCGCCAGCGCGCTGCTCTGGCGCCTAGGCGTCACCCCGCGCGGTACCGAGGCTGATCGCATCCTCGCCAACGTCCTCGAAAAGGCATTGGCGGAAACGCTGGTCCCGCTCGACGAATTCTTCTTCGATGCGTTCGGCGGCGACCTTCCTGCCCATTATGGCGAAGCGTTCGACGATCTGCGCGGCCAGCTTGCCTTCTACCAGCCCCGCAAGGCGCGCGATCACGCTTACTGGTCGGGCGCACCCTGCTCGATGCTGATCGACGAGGTGGAGGCGATCTGGGCGGCCATCGCCGAATCGGACGATTGGGAGCCGCTCCATGCCAAGGTCGCCGCGATCCGCCAGATGGGCGAGGCGCTCCAAGGTTCCGGCCAAGGTCCCAGCGATGCGTAGCATCGTCGGAGAGGGTGCCGAGGGGAGACTCTGCGCCGTTCCGGCAGTGCATAGCTATCGTCAGAAGGCGCCGGGGGAGGCACTGGCCTAGCCGCCAAAATTCGTGCAAGAGCGCGTAACTATTCCTGAAAGCCCCATTCTTCCCAAATCGATGCCCGGCATGGAAATCATCTCGACCGAACCCGCGACCGGCGCCGTCCTGTGGCGCCAGATGAGCGGAGACGCCGATACGGAAGTCGCGGCCGCGCGCGCCAGCTGGGCCGCCTGGGCCGCCCATCCGCTGGCCTATCGCATCGAGGCGCTGCGCCGCTTCGCCAATGTCGTTCGACAGAAAGCGGACGCCTTTACCGACCTGCTCGCCCGCGAAACGGGCAAGCCGCTCTGGGAAGCGCGCACCGAAGTCGAGACGGTGATCGCCAAGGTCGACATCTCGATCACCGCCTTCTCCGAGCGCACCGGCCAGCGCCGCATCGATGCGCCGATGAACACGCGCCTGGCGCTGCGTCACAAGCCGCACGGCGTGCTGGCGGTGCTCGGCCCGTATAATTTCCCGGTCCACCTGCCCAACGGCCACATCGTCCCCGCTTTGCTCGCCGGCAACGCGGTGGTGTTCAAGCCGTCGGAGAAGACCCCCGCCTCGGGCGCCTTCCTGGTCGATTGCTACCGCGCCGCCGGTATCCCCGAGGGCTGCATCCGCCTGCTGATCGGCGGGCCGGACGAAGGGAAGGCGCTCGCCGGCCATCCGGACATTGACGGCCTGCTGTTCACTGGGTCGGCCAATACCGGCATCGCGCTCAACCGCCAGTTCGCCAACAAGCCCGAGAAGATCCTCGCGCTCGAGATGGGCGGCAACAACCCGATCGTGGTCTGGGACACGCCCGATCTCTACTCGGCCGCCGTGCTCGTCGTGCAGTCCGCCTTCACCACTGCCGGCCAGCGCTGCACTGCCGGACGCCGGCTGATCGTCGACGAGAAGCTGTTCGATCCGCTGATGGTGGAGCTCAACAAGCTGATCGGCCGCCTGATCATCGGCGAGCCGCATGCCGATCCCGCCCCGTTCATGGGCCCGGTGATCGACAATGATTCGGCCGACATGCTCACCGAGAGCTTCCTGGCCCTCTCCACCATGGGCGGTCGCCCGCTGCGCCACATGGAGCGCCCGATCGAAGGCCGCCCGTTCCTCACGCCCGGCCTGATCGACATGACCGGCGCGAACGAGAAGGTCGATGTCGAGCTGTTCGGCCCGATCCTCCAGATCTTCCGCGTGAACAGCTTCGAGCAGGCGATCGCCGAGGCCAACGACACGCGCTACGGCCTCTCGGCCAGCCTGGTGTCGCAGGATCCCAAGCTCTACGACCAGTTCTGGGCCAATATCCGCGCCGGCATCGTCAACTGGAACCGGCCGACCAACGGCGCTTCCTCGGCGGCGCCCTTCGGCGGCGTCGGCTGGTCGGGCAACCACCGCCCCAGCGCCTATTACGCCGCCGATTACTGCGCCTATCCGGTGGTCTCGTCGGAGAGCGAGTCCGCCCGCGCCTCGATGGGTGTCGGCCTGCGCGACGCCTAGGGTTCTGAAGGCGAGCAACAATTCGTTACAATCCGGGCGTTGAAGCGCCACAACCGGTCGCCTACATTCCAGACGCGGACCGGGCCCCTCTGGCGAGGGCTTTCAAAAGCCCTCGTGATGTCGGACCGCATCGAGCGCGCTCGGTGCAGGTTCGGACGGCTAGTCCCCCTTCCCCCACCGAGACTGAACCGGGCGCCGCTCGATCGAATATTTTCGATTGGAGTCTTCGCACGTGAACCCTCTCTACCAGATCCCCCGCACCGGCGCCGCCGCGGCGCGCTTCGACGAGGGGCTGCGCCAGCATATGCTGGGCATCTATCGCAACATGGGGATCGGCCTGGCGATCACCGGCCTCGTCGCGCTTGCCGTGGCGAGCACGCCGGCCCTGGTCGCGCTGATCTTCGGCACCCCGCTCAAGTGGGTGGCGATGTTCGCGCCGCTCGCCTTCATCTTCTTCTTCCAGTTCCGCATCGAGCGGATGAGCACAGCCGGCGCACGCACGGCCTTCTTCGCCTTCGCCGCGGTGATGGGTGTGTCGATGGCCGCGATCTTCCTGGTGTTCACCAACGCCAGCATCGCCATGGCCTTCTTCGCCGCTTCCGCGATGTTCCTGGCACTGAGCCTGTTCGGATACACCACCAGGCGCGACCTTACCGGCATGGGTACCTTCCTGTTCGTCGGGCTGATTGCCGTGGTGCTGATGAGCATCGTCAACCTCTTCATCGGCTCGACGATGCTGCAGATGCTGTTCTCGGTCGTTGGCGTCGTCGTCTTCGCCGGGCTCACCGCGTGGGACACGCAGCGCCTGAAGAGCGAATACGCCCATTACGGCCGCAGCGAAGCCGCCGAGAAGCTCGCGATCATGGGCGCGCTGTCGCTCTACCTGAACCTGATCAACATGTTCCAGCTGCTGCTGAACCTGACCGGTGAACGGGAGTAACGCGCCATGACCAGCTTCACCTGCCCCGTCGACGGCGCCGTGCTGGTGCCGGTCGAGCGCTCGGGGATCGAGATCGATCATTGCCCCAGCTGCCGCGGCGTGTGGCTCGACCGGGGCGAGCTCGACAAGATCATCGAGCGCAACGCCGCCACGGCGCCGATCGTCGCCTCGGCTTCGCCACCGCAATATCGCGACGAACGTCCGCGCCATGACGACCGCCAGGGCCATGGCGGCCATTATCCGCACAAGAAGCGCAAGTCGTTCCTCGAGGAATTGTTCGACTGATCCCTTCCCGGCCCGCGTGCTGGCGCAGTCACGCGGGCGGATGGGTGCGGCCTTTCTCTCCCCCCTTTTGCGAGGCCGCACCCGTCCAACCCACTTCCTCTCCGCGCCATGCGGCGGTTATGATGTGACCGCTAACAGGGGAGGAAGACCATGATCACTCGCAGGTCCGTGCTCGGATCGGCAGCTGGCGCGTTGGCCGGCGCTGCGCGCCCCTTCCCCGCGACTGCTGCGCCCGGCGATTTCGTCACATGCAAGGGCACGGCCCTGTTGCTCGGCGGCAAGCCCTATCGCTTCGCCGGCAGCAACATGTGGTACGCCGCCTGGCTCGGGGCCGATGCACCCTGGGGCAATCGCGATCGGCTGCGCCGCGAACTCGATACCCTCGCCCGAATGGGTGTCCGCAATCTCCGTATCGCCGCCTCCGCCGAGGATTCGCCGCTCAAGAATTCGGTGAAACCCGCCTTCCGCACGCGCGGCAGTACCTGGAACCCTGCGCTGGTCGATGGCCTCGCCTACGCCCTCGCCGAGATGGGCAAGCGCGACATGAAGGCAGTGCTCTATCTCACCAATTTCTGGGAATGGTCGGGCGGGATGATGACCTACCTGTCCTGGGTGAATGGCGGGAAGTATCTCGACATGAACGACCCGGCCCATCCCTGGCCTGAATTCCCCGACATGGCCGCGCAATTCTACGCCAGCAGCGAGGCGGTCGCCCTCTTCCACGACTATGTTCGCGCTACCGTGAAGCGCCATGCCGGCGATCCGGTGATCATGGCGTGGCAGCTCGCCAACGAACCCCGCCCCGGCGGCAGTCCCAAGTCCGCCGAGCCGCTCCTCCCCCCCTACGATGCCTGGATTCAGGGCACCGCCAAGCTGATCAAGTCGCTATCACCCCGGCATCTCGTCTCCACAGGCAGCGAAGGCCTGAAGGGCTCGATCGAACGCCCCGATGTCTACAAGGCGGCACACGCCTTTCCCGAGATCGACTATTGCACCGCCCATATCTGGCCGCTCAACTGGGGTTGGGTCGATGCCAAGGACATCGCCGGCACCAACGCGGCGAGCTTCGCCAAGGTGCGCGAATACATCGCTCAGCACATCGCGCTCGCCGCCGATCTCGGCAAGCCTCTAGTGATCGAGGAGTTCGGCTATCCGCGCGACGGCGGCGGCTACGACCCGGAAAGCGCGACCCGCTTCAAGGACGGCTATTACAAGCTGATCTATGACGCGGTGGAGGCTAATCCCCGCATCGTCGCGGGCTCGAACTTCTGGGCCTGGAACGGCGAAGGCCGCCCGGTGCACGGCGACCACCGCTTCCGCCCCGGCGATACCGCCTGGCTCGGCGATCCGCCGCATGAACCGCAAGGCTGGTACGGCGTTTTCGACAGCGACGCCTCGACGCGCGCGGTCATAGCAGCACATGCGGCGGCACTTGCCTGAGTCATTCCAAATATGGTTCTCGCAGCGTTAACTAACTTATACTAGCAACCTTTTGAATATGAACATGTTTCCCCGCTATGAATATCAGGTGGGCATTTTGAGACCGCGGGATGAACGCCATAGCGTCCTCATCCGCGGCCGCATGCGGGCCGAGGGCCCCTTTGTCGACGTCTGCATCCGCAACGTCTCGAAGAACGGCATGATGCTCCAGGCGCCACGGGCCCCGCAGCGCGGTACCTATGTCGAGGTGCGCCTGCCCGAGGATACGGTGGTCGGTCAGGTCATCTGGGCGAGTGACCGCCGCTTTGGTATCAGGACGCGCGAGCGGGTGCCGGTCTGGCGCATGCTCGGCCGCCCCTCGCCGATCGAGCGCGGCAAGGATGCGCCTCGCGTCGGGATGACGGTCGGCGGCGCGGCCGTCCGGGCACACGCCAATGCCCGCGTCGCCGGGCGCAGCATGGAATTCGTCTTCCTCGCGCTCGCCGTCAGCGTGATCGCCGGTTTCTTCGCGTTCCTCGGCTATGAGGCACTGGCGGGCCTCACCGCGCAGATCACAACGCACCTTTGACGCGCGCGGGAAAGTTTCCCTAGTCCCTTCCCAAGCAACCTTCCGTTGCCCCTCGCGCGCCCGGAGCCCATTTGCCACCCATGGCAACGCTCCTCGATCCCACCGCGCGCGGGCGCGTGATTCTCGTTGGCGCTGGCCCGGGCGATCCGGGCCTGCTGACCGTGCGCGCCGTCGAAGCGCTCAAGCAAGCGGACGTCGTCGTCCATGACGGCCTGGTCGATCCGCGCGTCCTCGATCTCGCCCCCCAGGCGCACCGCATCTCGGTCGCCAAGAGCCGCTCGAAGCACACCGTGCCGCAGGAGGCGATCAACGCCCTCATCGTCGCGCATGTGAAGACCGGCGCGATCGTCGTGCGGTTGAAGGGCGGCGACCCGTTCATCTTCGGCCGCGGCGGCGAGGAAGTAGAAGCCGTACGCGAAGCCGGCCTGCCCGTCGAAGTCATCCCCGGCATCTCCGCCGCACTTGGCGCCGCCGCAGAAGTCAACCTCCCGCTCACCCATCGCGACTGGTCGAGCGCGGTCAGCTTCGTCGCCGGCCAGTGCAAGGGCCTCAAGGACCAGGACTGGTCGGGCCTCGCCGGCAAGGGCCGCACGCTGGTGATCTACATGGGCGTCGCTACCTGCCCGGACATCTCCGACAAGCTGATGGCCGATGGCGTCGCCCCCGACATGCCCGTCGCCGTGCTCGAGCGCGGCACGCTGGAGGGCAGCCGTGCGCTGCGCACGATCCTCGCCGATCTCGGCCCGATGGTCGAGCGCGAGAAGGTGAAGAGCCCTGCGATCATCGTCGTCGGCGAAGTCGTGCTGCTCGCCGACGCGCAGGACAAGCTCGCCGCCTGGGCGAAAGCATCGGAGGCGCTCGCATGAAGCTGCTCACCGGAAACGATCTCGCCACCGGCGACGTCACCTGGTGGACGGGCTCCGGCTGGTCGCGCCATGTCGAGGATGCCGCCGATGTCGGCGACCAGGGCGAGGCGATCGCGCATGCCGAGGAAGGCGCCCGCCGCGTCAACGGCCCCTATGTGATCGACGCGTCCGAGACGCCCGAAGGCCCGCGCCCCGCCCACATCAAGGACCGCATCCGCGCCCTCGGCCCCACCGTCCGCCCGGACCTGACGTTGAAGCCCGCCGACCCCAATGCCGGCAGCTGGGTGATCTGAAATGTACAAATACGACGAATATGACCACTCCATCGTCGCTTCCCGCGTCGAGGAATTCCGCGACCAGGTGCAACGCCGCCTTGCCGGCCAGATCACCGAGGACCAGTTCAAGCCGCTGCGGCTGATGAACGGCCTGTATCTCCAGTTGCATGCATACATGCTGCGCGTCGCGGTGCCCTATGGCACGCTCGACAGCCGCCAGATGCACATGCTGGCGCACATCGCCCGCAAGTACGACCGCGGCTATGGCCATTTCACCACGCGCCAGAACCTGCAGTACAACTGGATCAAGCTCGAGGACGCGCCCGACATCCTCGCCGAGCTGGCGACGGTCGAGATGCATGCCATCCAGACCAGCGGCAATTGCATCCGCAACATCAGTTCGGACCAGTTCGCCGGCGCGGCCGCCGACGAGCTGACCGATCCGCGCCCCTGGGCCGAGCTGCTGCGCCAGTGGAGCACGTTCCACCCCGAGTTCAGTTACCTGCCGCGCAAGTTCAAGATCGCAGTGATCGCCGCCCAGGAAGACCGTGCGGCGATGCGCCTGCACGATATCGGCCTGCAGATCGTCGAGCGGGACGGCGAACTGGGCGCTGCCGTGTATGTCGGCGGCGGCATGGGCCGCACCCCGATGATCGCGCCGCTGATCAAGGACTTCGTACCCTTCGACGACTTCGTCAGCTATCTCGAGGCCTGCCTGCGCGTCTACAATCGCTACGGCCGCCGCGACAACATCTACAAGGCCCGCATCAAGATCCTGATCCACGAGATCGGCGCCGAGAAATACGCTGCCGAGGTCGAGGAGGAATTCGCCGCGGTGAAGGCGCTCGGCATCGATCCGCCCCAAGCCGAGTTCGACCGCATCGCCGCCTATTTCGCCGCGCCCGCCTATGATGCGGACGCGCCCGACACGCTCGACCGCAGCGACCCCGATTTCGCCGTCTGGCTCGACCAGAACGTCTCGGCGCACAAGCAGCCCGGCTATGCGATCGTCACGATCAGCCTCAAGCCGATCGGCGGCATCCCCGGCGATGCCAGCGCCGACCAGATCGACCTGATGGCCGATCTTGCCGAGAAGCTCAGCTTCGACGAGCTGCGTGTCACCCACGCCCAGAACATCGTCCTGCCGCATGTCCGCAAGGCCGATCTCTACGCGCTCTGGCAGCAGCTGCGCGACGCCGGCCTGGCCGAACCCAATCTCGACCTGATCAGCGACATCATCGCTTGCCCGGGCCTCGATTATTGCAGCCTCGCCAATGCCCGCTCGATCCCGCTCGCGCAGAAGATCGCCACGCGCTTCTCGGACATCGGCCGCCAACGCGAACTGGGCGAATTGAAGCTCAAGATCAGCGGCTGCATCAACGCATGCGGCCATCACCATGCCGGTCACATCGGCATCCTCGGCGTCGATCGCAGGGGGGTGGAGAATTACCAGCTATCGTTCGGCGGCTCAGGCGCGGAGGATGTGTCGCTCGGCACGATCACCGGGCCCGGCTTCTCCGAGGACGGCATCGTCGATGCGATCGAGAAGGCCACCAATGTCTATCTCACCCAGCGTGAGAGCGGCGAGCGTTTCCTCGACACCTATCGCCGCCTCGGCATGGCCCCGTTCAAGGAGGCGATCTATGGGTGAGCCAAACCAGATCCGCGCCTTCATCGCTCCCCTCCCGCTTGCGGGAGGGGGCTGGGGAGGGCCTGTAAATTCCAATGGGAAGGCCATCCCCTCCCCTAACCCCTCCCGCAAGCGGAAGGGGGACATATGACCAACTTCCTTCGCTACCGCGACGACGAAGCGCATGAGGAGCCTGCGGTCACGCTCGACAGCTTCCTCGGCCAGTCCAACGCCACCGCCGTCCGCATCGAGAGCGGCGAGGATGCGCGCGCGCTGCTACCCCATCTCGATCGCCTTGCCCTGGTCGAAGTGAGCTTTCCCAAGTTCCGCGACGGCCGCGGCTATTCCACCGGCCGCATCCTGCGCGAAGCCGGCTATACCGGCGAGTTGCGCGCCCAGGGCGATGTGCTGGTCGACCAGATTCCGCTGATGCGCCGCTGCGGCTTCGACAGCTTTGCGCCCGAAGCGCCGGTGGACGAAGCCGTGCTCGCCGCGTCGCTGGCCCGCTACGACTATCACTACCAGGCCGCCGCCGATGCGTTCGTGCCGGTATGGAAGCGCAGGCATGGCTGAGCTCGCCCGCAAAGTAGACCGGCTGGACGTCGCCCCGCGCTGGACCGCGGCCGATGCGATCCGCCTCAACAACCTCTTCCGCGGCACCGACACGCCGGAGGTGCTGCGCGAAGTGCTGGGCAACCACATGCTCGGCGATGTCGCCCTGGTTTCGTCCTTCGGCGCCGAGAGCGCGGCCTTGCTCCACCTCGTCGCCCAGGCCGATCCGAACGTGCCCGTCATCTTCCTCGATACCGGCAAGCATTTCCCCGAAACGCTTGCCTATCGCGACGAGCTCGCGGCGTTCATCGGCCTCACCAACCTCCAGATCATCGGCCCCGAGGCCGAGGTGATCGAGAAGCGCGACGCCACGGGCCTGCGCTGGTCCTATGATCCGGACGGCTGCTGCGAGATCCGCAAGGTGATCCCGCTCGAAAAGGCGCTGGCCCCCTTCGACACGAGCATCACCGGCCGCAAGGCGTTCCAGGCCAGCACCCGCAACGCCCTGCCCCGCTTCGAAGTCGACGGAGACCGGTTGAAGTTCAACCCGCTCGCCAGTTGGACCAAGGACGACATCGAAGCCTATTTCGCGGAGCACAACCTGCCCCGCCACCCGCTCGAGGCGCAGGGCTATCTCTCGATCGGCTGCGCGCCCTGCACCAGCGTGGTCAAGCCGGGCGAAGACCCGCGCTCTGGCCGCTGGCGCGGCTGGGACAAGACCGAATGCGGCATCCACACCGCAGTCGAAGACGGCGACCCCAACCAGCCGAGCTTCTGACCCAAACTCCTTCTCCCCTTGTGGGAAAAGGAAGGGGCCCGCTCGCGAAGCGAGTGGGAAGAATGAGGGGGACTAACGCCCTTCGCCACACTTCCCCTCACCCTTCCGCCGACTGCGTCGGCTTCCTCCCTCTCCCACAAGGGGAGAGGGAATTATCTTTCCCGCATGATCCGCTCGATCCGCGTGGTCAGGTCATCCACTGCGAAGGGCTTGGTCAGCACTTCCATGCCATGTTCGATATGGCCGTGGTTGAGCACCGCATTCTCGGCATAGCCGGTCACGAACAAGACCTTGAGGTTAGGCCGTGCCACCCGTGCCGCGTCCGCCACCTGGCGGCCGTTCAATCCACCCGGCAGGCCGACATCGGTGATCAGCAGGTCTATCCGCTCGGCACTTTCCAGGATGCGCAGTCCCGACGGGCCGTCCGCGGCTTCCAGGCAGGAATAGCCCAGCTCGCCCAGTGCATCGACGATCAGCATCCGCACGGTGGGCTCGTCATCGACCACCAGCACGATCTCGCCTTCATGGCCGGTCGTCGCCGCCGTACCGCCGCTTTCGAAGGCCGGCGCTTCCTCGTCGCCGAGATGCCGCGGCAGGTAGACGCACACCATCGTGCCTTGGCCGACTTCGGAATAGATCCGGACATGGCCATGACTCTGCCGCGCAAAGCCGTAGACCATCGACAGTCCCAGCCCCGTCCCTTCACCCAGCGGCTTGGTGGTGAAGAAGGGATCGAACACCCGGTCGAGAAGCGCCTTCTCGATGCCGGTGCCGGTGTCGCTCACGCAGACGGTGACATATTGCCCCGGATCCAGCCCACGCTCGCGCGCGGTGCGGTGATCGAGCCATTTGTTGCCCGTCTCGATCGTGATCTTGCCGCCATCCGGCATCGCGTCGCGCGCATTAATGCACAGGTTGAGGATCGCGTTTTCGAGCTGGTTGGCGTCCACCAGCGTAGGCCATAGGCCGCCCGCGGCGATCGTCTCCACTTCGATCCCCGGCCCCACCGTGCGCTGCACCAGCTCGACCAGGTCGGTCAGCAGCCGGTTGATGACCACCGCCTTGGGGGAAAGCGTCTGGCGCCGGGAGAAGGCAAGCAGCCGGTGCGTCAACGCCGCCGCGCGCCGCGTCGCGCCCTGGCCGGCGGCGAGATATTTCTCCACGTCGCGGCTGCGTCCTTGCGACAGCCGCGTCCCGATCATCTCGAACGCGCCCGAAATGCCTGCGAGCAGATTGTTGAAGTCGTGCGCGATGCCGCCGGTCAGTTGGCCGACCGCTTCCATCTTCTGTGCCTGGCGCAGCGCTTCCTCGGCCTGGTGCAGCCGATCCTGCTCGGCGAGCCGCTCGGTCACGTCGAACACGAACTGATAGGCGCCGAGCTTCTCGCCACTTGGCCCGCGCATCTGGTTGAAGCGCATCTCGTAGAAGCGCCGGTCGCGCGCATCGTCGCCGAACTCACCGATCTCGGTGAACGGCGCGTCGGCGGCGAGCGCCTTGTCCCACACCGCCTGCACTGCCGCCTGGTTCTCCGGCTGCCCTTCGAGCAAGTCCGTCGCCCGCTCGCCCACATGCGGGCGGATGCCGAATATCCGCTCGAACTCGTCCGCTGCCGCGCTGTTGATCGCCAGCCAGCGGCCGTCGAGATCGACCACCTGGATGAAGGCATCGGTGCCCTCGACCAGATCGGCGAACACCTTGCGCTCGGCCAGCGCCTCCGCGACGCGTGTCTCCAGATTCTGGTTGAGTTGCAGCAGCTCCTGTTCCGCAACACGGCGCGCGGTCACGTCCTCGAACAGCACCGCGACCTGATTGCGGCTCGGCGGCTCTATGCGGAAGGCCGAGAGCGAGAGATAATGACCCGTCGCCTCCAGTTCGCGCTCGAAGCGAATCGGCTCGCCGGTGCGCAGCACGCCGCCATAGCGCTCGACCCAGTCGTCCGCCTCGTCCGACACCATCTCGCGCAGCTTTTGCCCGACCACGTCCGGGATGCCGGCATGGCGCGCATAGGCGGCATTGGCCTCGACATGGACATAGTCGCTCAGCGGACCATGCGGTCCGTCGAAGAACTCGATGATGCAGAAGCCCTCGTCCATCGTGTCGAACAAGGTGCGGTAGCGCTGGTCCGCCTCGTCGCGGCGCTTCAACTCACGCCGCGCATCCAGCTGCGCCATGACCTGGCGCGCCAGCACCTTCAGGGTACGCTGCTGCAGCTCGGTCAGCTGCTTGGGCTCGGTGTCGAGCACGCATAGTGTTCCGATCGGCCAGCCTTCCGCCGACTTGAGCAGCGCACCGGCATAGAAGCGCAGATGCGCCTCCCCGGTTACCAGGGGATTGCCGACGAAGCGCTTGTCCTTTGTGGCGTCGGGGATTTCGAGGAACTCGGGCTCCAGCAGCGCATGCGCGCAGAAGCTGGTATCCAGGGGCGTCTCGCGCACGCCCAGGCCCACCTCCGCCTTGAAGAATTGCCGGTCGCTGGCGACCAGGTTCACCACTGCGATCGGCGTTCCGCAGATATCCGCCGCCAGCCGCGCGATCTCGTCGAACGCAGGCTCGGCCTCGGTATCGAGGATGTCATAAGCCTCGAGCGCCTGCAGGCGTTGCCGCTCGCGCTCTTCCAGCGTGGTTTCAGTCATTGGCCCCGGGTACCGCTCTTGTCCGCGCAGTTAAGCGCTTCGTGCCCGATTTTGTTTCGGCCCGCGACCGAAACCCGCATCAATAGCCGCCGGGCGCCAAATCGCTGAACTTGGTGAACTGGCGATCGAAGCGCAGGTCCACCGTGCCTGTGGCACCGTGGCGCTGCTTGGCGATGATCACGCTCGCCTTGTTCGCCACCTGAAGCTGATGGTCTTGCCAGGCCTGGTATTTGGCGATCTCGTCCGGCGTCGAATTGCCGTCGATCCCCTTGGGCGCCTTGAAGTCGTGATAATATTCGTCGCGATAGACGAACAGCACGATGTCGGCGTCCTGCTCGATCGATCCCGATTCGCGAAGATCCGAGAGCTGCGGGCGCTTGTCCTCGCGGCTTTCCACCGCGCGGCTGAGCTGGGAGAGCGCCAGCACGGGCACGTGCAGTTCCTTTGCCAGCGTCTTCAGGCCGCGGCTGATCTCCGAGATTTCCTGCACGCGGCCATCGCCCGATGCCTTGGCCGAGCCGGTAAGCAGCTGGAGATAGTCGACCACCACCATGCCGATCTTGTACTGGCGCTTCAGGCGCCGGGCGCGGGTGCGCAACGCGGCGATCGTCAGGCCCGGCGTATCGTCGATATAGAGCGGCAGCCGCTCCAGGTCGCCCGCCGCCCGCGCGAACTTCATGAATTCGGGGCCGGAGATATTGCCGGTGCGCAGCTTCTCCGACGAAACTTCGGATTGCTCGGACAGGATACGCAGCGCCAGCTGGTCGGCCGACATTTCCAGGCTGAAGAACGCCACCGGCGCGCCGATCGACTTGTCCTCCGGAATGCCCGCCTCGATATCGTCCAGATACCGCTTCGCCGCGTTGAATGCCATGTTGGTGGCGAGCGAGGTCTTGCCCATGCCCGGACGGCCGGCAAGGATCAGAAGATCGGAGCGGTTGAGGCCGCCGGTCATCGCATTGAAGTCAGTCAAGCCCGAGGTGATGCCCGAAACGCTGCCCCCCGAGTTCATCGCGCGCTCGGTATGGCGCACCGCCACGGTGGCCGCACGGGTAAAGCTCTTGGCGCCGGTATCCTCGCCGCCCTTTTCGGCGACTTCGTAGAGCTTCAGCTCGGCCTGCTCGATCTGCTTGGCCGGATTGATCTCTTCACTGGTATCCAGCGCGCTGTCGACCAGGTTGCGCCCCACGGTCACCAGCGCGCGCAGCACGGCGAGGTCATAGACCTGGTCCGCGAACGCCCGCGCGCCGATCAGGCTGGCCGGGTTGCCGGTCAGCTGCGCCAGATAGGCCGGCCCGCCCAGCTCCTTCATCGCCACGTCCGCCTGGAACAGCGGCCTGAGCGTCACCGGCGTGGCGAGGCGGTTGTCGCCCACCAAAGTCGAGATCGCGTCATAGATCCGCCCGTGCAGCGGCTCGAAGAAATGCTCGGGGCGCAGCTTCTGGAGCACGTCCTCCGCCACCCGGTTGTCGATCATCATCGCGCCGAGCAGTGCCGCCTCGGCTTCGACGTTAGCAGGCAGGACCGTGCCTTCGGGGGAATCGGGAATCGGAAGGGGGATCGGTTGCGCCATGCGGACCCTATGCGCGCGGCCCGGCACTTCCGGCAATGCACATGCTTGTGGAAAGCGTTGATTGGCCGCAAAGCATCGCCAACATGTCCGCCGATCCGCGCATCATCGACGTCACGCTGGACGAGCGCACCATCCTGTGGCGCTCGGCCGACATCGAGCAGGAGCGCCGGATCGCGATCTTCGACCTGCTCGAGGAAAACCACTTCGCCCCCCAGCGCCCGCAGGCGGACGGTTATGCCGGCCCCTACAAGCTCCATCTCGCGGTGCAGGAGGGCCGGCTCGCGCTGGAGATCAAGCGCGCGGACGGCGCCCACCAGGAATCGCTGATCCTCGGCCTTGCCGCCTTCCGCCGCCCGATCCGCGATTACTTCGCGATCTGCGACAGCTATTACGCGGCGATTCGCAACGCCACGCCCGCCCAGATCGAGACCGTCGACATGGCACGGCGCGGCATCCACAACGACGCGGCGACGCTGCTCAAGGAACGGCTGGAAGGAAAGATCGAGGTGGATTTCGATACTGCCCGCCGCCTGTTCACCTTGATCTGCGTCCTGCATATCAAGGGTTAGAAGTGCATCTCCGCGTCCTTGTGCGCCGGCTGCGCTTCGTCGTGCCGGCGCTGATCCTGTTGGCCATGCTCGGCTGGAGCGCCTGGCTGTTCGCCTCGCGCTGGCGCCCCTCGCCCGGCGATTTCCCCGTCCAGGGTATCGACGTGTCCGAACAGACCGGTCCGATCGAGTGGTGGACCGCCAAGAAATCGGGGATCGAATTCGCCTATATCCGCGCCACCAGCGGCGCTCAGCAGCGCGACCTGCGCTTCCCCGAGAATTGGCGCTGGACCTTCGAGGCCGGCATCCGCCGCGGCGCGCTCCACGTCTATTCGCTCTGCCAGCTCGCTGCAGACCAGTCGGGCAACTTCATGACTACCGTGGCGCGCTCGGACGACCAGCTACCGCCCGCGGTGGAGATCGATTTCCAGCCCGATTGCCCCGCCCGGCCCGAGCGGCAGGTGGTGATCGGCGAGATCGGTCGCTTCGTGCACGACGTCGAGACGCATATCGGCAAGCCGGCGATCCTGATGGTCTCTCCGGCGTTCGAGGACCAATATCACCTCAGCGACGCCTTCCCGCGCCTGTTATGGGCGCGCCAGGCCTTCTTCCCCCCCTCGTATTTCGCGCGGCCATGGTCGATATGGCAGGCAACGCGCCACCGCCGCATCGAAGGCGTCGGCGCACCGGTCAATTGGGACGTGATGGTTAAATGAGCGAGATTGACTCCAAGGCGCTGATCGAAGCCGCTCGGGAAGCGGCGAAAAACGCCTACGCCCCCTATTCGAACTTCGCCGTCGGCGCTGCGGTGCTGCTAACAAATGGGTCCATTGTGACCGGAGCGAATTTCGAAAATGCCAGCTACGGCCTGTCGCTCTGCGCCGAGACGGTGGCGCTGGCCAAGACGAGCAGCGACGGACGCCTCAAGGACGTCGTCGCGATCGGCGTGATCGGCGGCCGGATGGGCCATGCCGACACCTCCCCGGTCAGCCCTTGCGGACGCTGCCGCCAGATCATCAACGAAGCCGCCCAGCTCGGCGGCCGCGACCTTCCGGTGTTCTGCGGCGGCGCCACCGGCGATGAGATCGCGGAATACACGCTATCCCAGCTACTCCCGGCGGCGTTCGGCCCGCGCGACCTGGGCATGGCCTGAACCCCTTTTCCGTCATCCCCGCGAAGGGGGGACCCAGGGTAACGGAGCGACGTCCTTTGCGACTCTGCATCCCGCCGTCGCGGGGATGACGGTAGGGAGAGGCGAGAACGATACTCACTCACCCGTCAGCTAATATTGACCCCGCCACCCCGCGCATGGGACTAATCTTCGCAAACAAAGTGTTCCGGAGAGACCCATGACCCTGCCCCCGCTCCCCAGCCTTCGCCTCGACGGCAAGCGCGCCCTGGTCACTGGCGCCGGGCGGGGAATCGGTGCCGCCGGCGCCGCACTCTTCGCCCAGGCTGGCGCCTCGGTCACCCTCTGCGCCCGCACCGGCAGCGAAGTCGAAGCCCTCGCCCAGGAACTCCGCGACGCCGGCTGTCGGGCCGACGCCTTTACCCTCGACGTCACCGACACTCCCGCCGTCCGCCGCGAGATCGCCGCCCGCGGCCCCTTCGACATCCTGCTCAACAACGCCGGCGCCAACCGCATCCGCTCGATCACCGAGGTTACCGAAGAGGATTATGACGCCGTCCTCGATCTCAACCTCAAGGCCGCGCTCTTCGTCGCGCAAGCGGTGGCGCAGGGCCTGCTCGACGCCGGCAAGCCCGGCTCGATCATCAACGTCTCCTCGCAGATGGGGCATGTCGGCGGCCCTGGTCGCTCGCTCTACAGCGCCTCGAAATTCGCGCTTGAGGGGCTCACCAAATGCATGGCGATCGATCTCGCCCCGCACGGCATCCGCGTCAACACGCTCTGCCCGACCTTCATCGACACCGCGCTAACCCGCCCGATCCTCGACATGCCCGGCACCCGCGAGCGTGTGCTGGGCCGCATTGCCTTCGGGCGGCTGGGGCGAATGGACGAACTCAGCGGCCCGCTGCTCCTCCTCGCCTCGGACGCCTCGAGCCTGATGACGGGCAGCGCGGTGATGGTCGATGGCGGCTGGACCGCGGGGTGAGTAAGGTCGCGACATGACCAGCCTCGCTACGACCGCGCTGCGCCCCTTCGTCCCTGGCGGCAAGGACTTCGCCCTCTCCAAGCGCTTCTACCAGGCGTTCGGATTCCGCGTCACCTTCGAAGGCGCCGATGTCACCGGCTTCGCCTGCGATTCGGGCGCATTCCTGCTCCAGAACCATTATGACGAAGGCTGGGCCGGCAACTTCATGATGCAGTTGGTGGTCGAGGATCTCAATGCGTGGTGGGAGCATATCCAGTCGCTCGATCTGCCGGGCCAGTTTGGCGTGTCGGCGCCCAAACCGCCCACGCTGATGCCCTGGGGCCTCACCGTCGCCTTTGTCGTCGGGCCCTCCGGCGAGCTCTGGCACGTGGTGCAGGCCTAGCCTCCTAAATAGCTTTCAGGCAGCGCACCCGTCTCCACCACGATGCGCTGGAGAACGACATTGTCGTCGATCCGCCAGACCTTCACCACATGCGTGCCTGCCGAAACGCCTGGGAAGCGCACAGTGAGGGTGCGGGCATTGTCCTCAACCGCCCGGCTCCAATCCCGCTTGGCCTGGGTGTCGGGCGCATTGGGAGCTGGCGTGAGCAAATCGGTGAGGATTTGCACCGGCTGGTCATCGATCGACACGCCAACCCGCAACTTGCCATCCGCGCCCGTCCCCAGTGTCGGCACCAGGATCAGCCGCACGCCTAGATCTCGCGCTTTCGCCACCGGCACGGCATATTCCACGCGAACGCCATCCTCCGGCGTGGTCGCGGGTCGCCCCTGCGGCAGCGCTAGCACTGCGCCCTTGGTCCGCCCCAGATGCGGAATGGCACGCCAGGCCAGCCCCTCGCCGCCCACCGCTCGGACATAGTCGCTCGCCTCGATCGCCGCCGCATCGCCGGCACCCGGCCTTCCCGCGAAGCGGAGCACACCCGCGGTGCCGGCCACCCGCTTCACCTCGGGCATCGCCTGCGCCTCCGGCTGCTGCCAATTGGTGTAGCCGATATGGGTCTGGAGCATCATCCCGTCCCATTTGCCGCCGGCTATGGCGTGATAGCGGTCGCTGAGCGCCTGGTCCTGCGTGAACGCGGCCTCGGCCTGGTCCGCAAATGCATTGGCGCGCGCATCCCCCGCCACGGCAAGGCGGCGGTTCCAGGCCACCGCGTAGTAGAGTCGGTACAGGTTCGCCATTGCTGCGATCGGATGCTCGGCCAGCTGGAAGAAGGCGTCTTGCCCTTCGGCCGGCACGCGCGCCCTGGCCTTGCGCATCGCCGCCTCCAACACGTCCCATTCGGCCACCATCGCGCCGAACTCGCCACCGTCGAGCCGGGGTCCTGTCCCCGCGCCCAACGCAAAGCTGCCCGCATCGATCAGCTCGGGCTTCCGCCGCGTCGCCAGCTGCGAATAGCGCGTCAGCAGCGCTCCGATCGCCTTGCCCTGCGCCGGACCGAACTGTTCCGCGGCCCACGCTGCCGGATAGGCCGCCAGCGCCTCGGGCGTCATCGCCTCGGGGTCCCAGGCCTGCTTCAGGAAGAAGCTCAGCGGATATTCCATCGGCTTCAGGTCGCCGACATTGACGATCCACAGCGCCCTGGCCCCGCGCTGCCAGGCGAGATCCATCTGCTGCCAGCTCTTCTCGATCTGGTTGGTGTTGAGCCACTTGTAGTTGCGCGGCCCACCGACATAATCGAAGTGGTAATAGACCCCGTAGCCGCCCTTCCGGGCTGCGCTGCCGGGATCGGGAAGCCGGCGGACCTGCCCCCAATTATCGTCGGCGAACAGCAGGATCACATCGTCGGGCACCTGCATGCCGTGGTCGTAATACTCCTGCACTTCCTTGTAGAGCGCCCAGACCTGCGGGGTCGCCGCGGCTGGCTTGCCGGTCACCTCGGCGATGATCTTGCGCTGGTCGGCGACGATGCCCTCGAGCAGCATGGTCGCGGTGCCCTCCGCCATCGGCTCGTCGCCATCGCCGCGCATGCCGACGGTGACCAGGCTTTCATAGCCCTGGCCGTCGCCCTTCGACATCATCCGCTCGATCCCGCCCCGCCAGAAAGTGCGCAGGTTCGCCGCGTTGCTCGAATAGTCCCACTTGCCCCCGGTCACCCCGCCGGCGGTGTTCCGGTGCCATTCGTCCTGGGCGCGCGTCATCGGCTCGTGATGCGAGGTGCCCATGACGATCCCCATCTCGTCGGCGAGGACCTTGTTCTGCGGGTCGTCGTCGTTGAACGCGCGCGGCGCCCACATCGCCGGCCACAGGTAATTGCCCTTTAGCCGCAGCTCGAGCTCGAAGATGTGCGCATAGGCCCTGGCATTCGCCCCGCCGAACTGCTTCTGCGCCCAGGTCGAGAAGGCCGGCGCCTCGTCATTGATGAAGAAGCCGCGATAGCGGACCTTTGGCTGGTCGCGCCGAGTGCCAGCAGTGATGTAGACATTCGCCCGCCTCGCCACCGGCACATCGGCGAACCAGTGCCAGGGCGAGACGCCGATCTTCTCCGAGATGTCATAGGCGCCATAGACCGCGCCGCGCCGGTCCGATCCGACGATCACCAGCGCGCGGGCCACGCCGGGTGCCGGATTATCGACTACGATCTGGCGGAAGGCTTCCCACTCGCCGGCGATGTCTCGCGCCGTGATCTTGCCCGAAGCCACCAGCGCGTCGATCGCCGGGCTCTGGCCGAGCACGCCGATCAGCACCACCGGGCCTTTCACGCCGCCCAGCGCCTGTATCCGCGCCGCCTTCGATCGGCTCACGCGTTCGAGATCGCCCGCGAATCCGTCGCCAGCATGGCGGACCGCCGGATCGGCCCCAGGATCGACCAGTATGCTCGCCGGCCTGCCGCCCTGGATCAGCGCGAAGCTAGCCTTGCTGGCGCTTGGGCAAACCGTCACGGCGCCTTCGCATGCCAGCGCCGGTATCGTGACGAACATCGCACCCATCATCGCCGCAACCGCAAGCCGGACCATCGCCCTCTCCGCTCTATTGTCTGTGTTATGCGCACATACACAGCTTCCCGCAAGCCGGACCGACAAGCAGCTTGCCCCGGCGCGCGCTTCCGGCGAAAACCTCGCCATGATCCTTTCAGACCGCTGGATTCGCGAACACGCCCTTGCCACCGGGATGATCGAGCCCTTTGTCGAGGCGCAACGCCGCGAAGGCTGCATCAGCTACGGCCTCAGCTCCTATGGCTATGACGCGCGCGTCGCCGACGAGTTCAAGATCTTCACCAATGTCGACTCGGCAGTGGTGGATCCGAAGGACTTCGCCGCGAACAGCTTCGTCGATCGCAAGACCGATGTGTGCATCATCCCGCCCAACAGCTTCGCGCTGGCCCGCACGGTCGAATATTTCCGCATTCCGCGCGACACGCTGGTCATCTGCCTGGGCAAGTCGACCTATGCGCGCTGCGGGATCATCGTGAACGTGACCCCGCTCGAGCCCGAGTGGGAAGGCCATGTCACGCTGGAATTCTCGAACACCACGCCGCTCCCCGCCAAGATCTATGCGAACGAGGGCGCGTGCCAGTTCCTGTTCCTGAAGGGCGACCAGCCTTGCGAGACCAGCTATGCCGATCGCGCGGGCAAATATATGGGCCAGCGCGGCGTCACCCTGCCCCGGCTCTGATTTCCTGATCCAAAGGAAAAGGCGTCGGAGGCTCCGGCGCCCTGTCTGTCGCTGTCGGCCGCGCCTGGACGCGGCCGTGCGGCGTTGCGCGCTTAGCGCGAGGTCAGCTGGAACGCGTTGACGCGTTGAAGCCCCTGGCTCGCGATCGCGTGCGACATGCTGACGCGATTGGCAGCGACATCCATCTCGACATCCTTCTGCGTCAGCACCTGGCGATAGAGGGTGCGGGCATCGGCGGTGCGCCCGGTCTGCGCATAGATAGCGGCGAGGTTGAGCAGCAGTTCGGGTGCGCCCGGATTGCTGCGCAGTTCGGCGGTGAGCTGGCGTTCCGCCTGATCAAGGTCGCCGCGGACGATCGCGGCACTGGCGACGGGGTCCCCGTTGTCACGCTGGGCCTGCGCGGGAAGCGCGGCGAGCGCGAACGGGGCGGCGACAAGGACAAAGAGCGCGGTGCGCATGACGCTTACTCCTTCTGTTACGTCACGGAGACTCTTTTGTGACGCTTCGAAGGCACTAGTGTTACACTTCCGTGACTCCTTCACAAGCGGAGATATGTTACAGTCAGGAGGGGTCGCCGATGCCGTGGCGCAAAAGAAAAGGCGGCCCCGAAGGACCGCCTTTCCTGTTTCCGTATCCGGCCCCGAAGGGCAGCAGATCAGAAGTCGTTGCGATACTGCTCGTTGCCGACAAAGCCGAGCTTGTTCACGTTCGAGCGCTTGATGATCGCAAGAACGCGGTCGACGACTTCGTAGCGCGCCTGCGGGTCGGGCTGGAAGTGCAGCTCCGGCTCGGGCGAGATTTGCAGCGTCTGATCCAGATACTGGCGAAGCGTCACGTCGTCGATCGGCGCGCTGTTCCAGTAAACCTGGCCCTGCGCATCGATATAGACCTTGTTCTTCTCCGGCTCGACCGGATTGTTCGTCGGCTGGTTCGACTGAGGAAGGTCGACCTTAACCGCGTGCGTCTGGATCGGGATGGTGATGATGAACATGATGAGGAGAACGAGCAGGACGTCGATAAGCGGCGTCGTGTTCAGTTCCATCATCGGTTCGCCGTCGTCGCGGCCACCGCTCATTGCCATTTATGTGACTCCTTACAAACGGTGCGCGTTAGACGTGGCCATTCGAACCCGGTTCGGGCTCGGAGATGAAGCCCACCTTCACGAAACCCGCCATCTGCATGGCGAAGATCGTGCCGCCGATGCAGCGATACGGGGTGTTCACGTCACCGCGGATATGCACTTCGGGAAGCTCGAGGCCAGCAGCGTTGACGCCGCCCTGCTTCTCGATTTCCTTCTTGAGCTTCTCCACCGCACGATCGACCAGCTCCTTGCTCGTCACCGGGGTCATGCCCCAGAAGACCTTGCACTGTCCGCCTTCGGCAGTGACCGAGAGCGAAACGTTCTCGGGCTTGGTGGTGGTCGGCTCGAACGCGACCTTAGGGAGCTGCAGCTTGACCGACTGAATCACCACGGGAACCGCGATGAGGAAGATGATCAGGAGCACCAGCATCACGTCCACGAGAGGCGTGGTGTTGATGTCCGAGATCGCGGAGCCTTCGTCACCGCCACCTGTGCTCATCGCCATTGTGGGTTATCCTATCCTTATCCGCTCCCGGGAAAACCCCGGGAGGAAGCGGGCCGCGCACCGATCCGGCACGCGGCCCAGTCCTTAAACTCAGGCGCGCGGCGCAGTCGTGGCGGTAGCAGCCGGCTTGGCAGCAGCGCCCTTCTTGGCGACGACCGGACGGACGCGGCCGTCCGAAGCCAGGTAGCCGAGCACATCGTTCGAGAACGCATTCAGCGATTCCGCGATCGACTTGTTACGACGCTGCAGGAAGTTGTAGCCGAGCACCGCCGGAACGGCGACGACCAGACCGAGCGCGGTCATGATCAGTGCTTCACCGACAGGGCCGGCAACGGCGTCGATCGAGGCCTGACCGGCAGCGCCGATCTTGATGAGCGCGCGGTAGATGCCGATAACCGTACCGAACAGACCGATGAACGGTGCGGTGGCGCCGACGGTCGCGAGGAAGGCCAGGCCGCCGTTGAGCGCCGAGTTGATGGTCGCTTCCGAGCGCGACAGCGAACCGTGCAGCCAGTCATGGGCTTCAACCGGATCGGTGAGCTCCTTGTACTGGTCCTGGGCGGTGAGGCCGTCGTCGACGATCTGGCGATAGGCCGAGTTCTTCTCGAGCTTCGCCGCGCCTTCGCGCAGGCTGTTAGCCGACCAGAAGCCGGCGCGCACGCGCTTGGCCTGGTTGATGATCTTCTGCTGCTCGAAAATCTTGGTGAAGAAGATGTAGAGCGAGACGAAGAGCATCAGCACCAGGATCGCGAACACGGTCTGCGAGATCAGGCCGCCTTCCTTGAGCGCCGGGATGAGGCCGTACGGGTTATCGCCCTTGGGCGCCGCTGCGGCGAGAATGGTCGTGAGCATTTCGGTTCTTTCCTCTAACTAAATAGCGCTTTTCCACAGGTGCCGGCGCGCCCGCGGGGAGCGCCAGCCAAACACACGGCCTTAGGACGGAATCTTCCAGGTGAAGCTGCCGTTATAGGGAGCCGGGATCTTGTTGCCTTCAGCATCCTCGGCCGGATTGAACCGGGCGCGGCGCTTGAGAAGGTTGCAAGCCGTGGTGTCGAGCACGGACGTGCCGCTCGAACCCGTCACGGTGCAGTTGGTCACCTTGCCCGACGCATCGACATCGAGGCGGAAGCGAACGGTACCGGCCTGCTCGGCGCGCAGCGCGGCGGCAGGATAGTCATCGTCCGTGACCCAGCTCTGCGGCGAACCGCGCGGCGTGAGCTTCTTGGCGACCGCAGGCGGCCTGGGCGGCTGCGGCGGAACCTGCGGAGCAGGCGGGGCCGGCGGAGCCGTGGTGGGCGGATTCGGCGGGATAGTCGGCGACGTCGGGAACGTCGCCTGCTGGGGCGGCGTCGGAACCAACGATGGCGGCGCCACGATCTGCGTCGGCGGCGGCGGCACCGGGGTATCCGGCGGCGGCGGCGGCGGCGGGATCTCCTCCGGCGGAGGCGGCGGTTCCTGCACGTCGAACGTGTTCAGCTTCTCAGCCTGCTTCTTGATATATTGATAAGCAAGGCCGGTGACGAAGGCATATCCCATGCCAGCCACAATCACCGCGACCAAAACGATCGCGACGACCCGACTGCCACTTACATTCCGGTCAGCGTAAGCCATTCGGCAACGTCACTCCTCTAATCCTGACATGCATCCTCATGCGACCGGATACGCGACCCGTGCACAAGTCTGCCCGCCGTGCGCTAATTGCGTCCTAGTCGGCAGCGGGCGAGTCTCTATCGCGCGGACCGGGGGGACGCAAACCCTTTGTCGGACAAACAGGGCGTACAATCGGGCGATGGCAGAATTATTTCTATATCGTTCATCTACAATCCGGTAATCCGAACGGCATGAACCGGACCCCTTCAGCCATATTTTATTGCGCGATTGCGCTGGCCGCACCCTTAGGTGCAGCCGCTAAACCCCAGCAAACACAGGCACAAACCGTCGCTGTCTTACCCAGCTACGCCACCCTGGCGAAGCAAGTGACGACGGCCCCGCTCATTATCGATGCCCGCATCCGCAAAGCGGATCGCCTGAGCGCCGAAGAATCACCCGGCCTGGCCGCCGGCATGGCCCGTTTCCTTGTCGAGGCAGACGTTTCCGCCCTGATTCGGGGCACCCAGGCGATGGCCTCGCGCATCACCTACACGGCCGATGTACCGCTCAATACCAAGGGCAAGGCGCCCAAGCTCGCCAAGCAGCGCGTGCTGCTGTTCGCCCGCCCCGTGCCGAGCCGGCCCAGCATGGTGCAGCTCACCGGATCGCAGAGCCAGATGCCCTGGGCGCCCGAACTCGACGCACAGGTCCGCGCGATCACGAAGGACGCACTGGCCTCCAATGCGCCGCCGGCGATCACGGGCATCGGCAATGCCTTCCACGTCCCCGGCACGCTGCCCGGCGAAGGCGAAACCCAGGTCTTCCTGCAGACCGCCGGCGGCGTGCCGGTGTCGCTCCAGGTCCTGCGCCGCCCGGGCGAGACGCCGCGCTGGAGTGTCTCATTGGGAGACATTGTCGACGATTCGGCCGGCGCGCCGAGCGCGAACACCTTCCTCTGGTATCGCCTGGCCTGCGGCTTGCCGCGCAGCCTGCCGGCGGAAGCTGTCGAGTCGGATGATGCCCAGAACGCCGCGCGGGCGCGGGAGGACTATTCCTATGTCCTGCGCGCGCTGGGGCCGTGTGCCTGACTTTCAATAATCCTCCCCGAGCGTGCTCGGGGAGGATTTAAGGTCAGCCCTTTCGCCCGCGCACCAGCGTGATCCCGATCGATTCGCCCTGCTCCGCGATCGCCAGCTTGACGATTCGCACCTCGACGAGGCGCACGCGCGGGTCGCCGACGAACAGCGTGTCGCAGATATGCTCGGCCACCGCTTCCACCAGCGTGAAGTGCACGTCCTTGGGCAGCGCGTCGGTCGCGGCGTGCTTCACGTCCATATAGTTCTTGGACGCCTTGAGCGGCGTGTCCGGCTCGAAGCGCTCGGGCAGGTCGATATCCACCGTCACCGAGATGCGCAGCGGCTGCGGCAGGTGCGTCTCTTCCGAATAGACGCCGGTGAGGAGTTCGACTTCCAGGTCGTGCACCTGGAGCTGCAGGGAATCGGGCAAGTGGCCTGGGCCTTTCAGGGGAAACAGGCCGCGGCCAATAGCAGATGCGTGCGCCTGCGAAACCCCGCCCCTCCCTCATGGGGCCCGCCGCATTATATTCAGTGTTGCGAAAGCGCCGATCGACGCTATTTCGCGCGGCCCCGATCCGCCGGTCGGGCGTTATGAAGGGAATGTATGAAGTGATCGCATTGCTGCCGCTCGAAACCGTGGATCCCCAGGCCGTCGAGACGCTTCTCGACCGTGCTTTCGGACCCAGCCGGCGCGCGCGCACTGCGTACAAGGTCCGCCTTGGCACTTCGCCGGTTCCCGAACTCAGCTTCGCCGCAGTGGCGGAGGATGGCAGCCTGCTCGGCTCGATCCAGTGCTGGCCGGTCGCGCTCGAATGCGATGGCGGAGGCAGCGTGCCGATGGTGATGGTCGGCCCCGTGGCGGTCCAGCCCGATCGCCAGCAGGGCGGCATCGGCCGGATGCTGATGGAGCGCATGCTCGAAGCGGCCGATGGCTCGTCCCTTCCGGGCGCCGATGCGCTGATGCTGATCGGCGATCCGGAATATTATGGCCGCTTCTTCGATTTCACTGCGGACAAGACCGGTTGCTGGCGCCTGCCGGGCCCGTTCGAATCCCACCGCCTGCTCGCCCGCGGCACTGGCGTCCCCGCCGGCCCGGGCATGGTCGGAGCCCGTCTTCGACGGGCGGCCTGAATAAAGCCGGGCTTCCCGGCCTTTGCCGGGAACAGATAAGCGGCAGCCCCTTCCAATGTAGGATTTTGTCTGCTTGGGTTTTCGGCATGGCCGATCGCGCGCAGCCTTTCCTTCGCATCCTTCGTTCGCAGGGACTGTCAGGAACCGGAAAACGGGCCCCCCGTAGCGTATGTTTCGTAAACTTCCGCGGCCCCGCCGCGCTGGCAGACTGAGGCGAATCGATGCCCTCCCCGCCCCCGCCCGACTTCGCCAGCCTGTCGCTCGCCGAGATCGCCCGACTCGCCGAGGCGAATCGCCTGCCCCCGGTCGAAAGCTGGAATCCCAGCCATTGTGGGCATAGCGACATGCGCATCGCCCGCGACGGCACCTGGTTCCATCAGGGCTCGCCGATCGGCCGTCTGCCGATGGTCCGCCTGTTCTCGACGATTCTTCGCCGCGAACCCGATGGCCGATTCGTGCTGGTCACGCCGGTCGAGAAGCTCGACATCGAGATCGAGGACGCGCCTTTCGTCGCGGTGGAGATGAAGCGCGAGGGCGAAGGCGAGGCGATGAAGCTGGCCTTCCGCCTCAACACCGGCGACCTGGTCACCGCCGGCCCCGAGCACGGGTTGCGATTCGAGGAGCGCGAGGATGGCCCCCGTCCCTATCTCCATGTCCGCGCCGGCCTGGAGGCGCTGGTCAACCGCAGTGTCTATTATGAACTGGCCGAGATCGCCCTCGCCAATGGCAGCGTGCCGCCGGGCGTGTGGAGCAACGGCGCCTTCTTCGCGCTGGAACCCGCCGCATGAGCCTGGCCGATCGGCTGCGCACCGCTCTCGCTGCGGATCATTCGCCGTTGCTGCTTCCCGGCGACCATTATGACTTCGATCCCGCAGTGATCGGCAATCCTGCCGCGGTGCTGATCGCCGTCACCGATCGCGCCGCGCCCGGCGTGATCCTCACCCAGCGCACCGAGACGCTGCGCCGCCACGCCGGCCAGGTCGCCTTCCCGGGCGGACGCATCGACCCCGAGGACGACGGCCCGATCGGCGCGGCGCTACGCGAGGCCCATGAGGAGATCGCGCTGCCGCCCAGCGCCGTGCAGGTCGTCGGCACGACCGACAGCTATCGCACCGTCACCAACTATGTCGTCACCCCGGTAATCGGCGTGGTCCCACCCGACCTGCAGCTCACCCCGTCCGAGGCCGAAGTCGCCAGCGTTTTCGAAGTGCCGCTGGACTTCCTGCTCGACACCACCAACCAGCGCCAGCAAGTCGCGCAATATCAGGGCCACGAGCGGCGCTACTACGAGATACTCTGGCAGGATCGCCGGATATGGGGGGCAACGGCGGCGATGCTGGTCAATCTGTCACGGCGGTTGCGATGGGCGGCATGATCCTGCCCGATGCCGAATGGCGCCACCGCGAAGGGCTGGCACAGCTGGTCGAAGTGCTGGGCGATGCGCGATTCGTCGGAGGGTCGGTGCGCGACACGTTGCTCGGCATTCCCGTTTCCGACGTCGATGTCGCGACGCCGCTTAGTCCACAGCGCGTGGTCGAGTTGCTCAAGGCCGCCCGCATCCGCGCCGTGCCGACCGGGATCGAGCACGGTACGATCACCGCGGTGCTGGAAAGCGGTCCGGTCGAAGTCACCACGCTGCGCCGCGACGTCTCCACCGACGGCCGCCGCGCCACCGTCGCCTTCACCGACGATTGGCGCGAGGATGCCGCGCGGCGCGATTTCACGATGAATGCGCTTTATGCCGATCCCGAGACGGGCGAGATCTTCGATTATTTCGGCGGCCTGGCCGACCTCCAGGCGCGCCACGTCCGCTTCATCGGCGATCCTCTGCAGCGGATCGCCGAGGATCACCTGCGCATCCTGCGCTTCTTCCGCTTCCTGGCGCGCTTCGGCGATCATGCCGATTCGGCGGCGCTCGAAGCCTGCACGGCGCGCTCGAAGGACCTGATGGCGCTCAGCCGGGAGCGCATCGCCGACGAGCTGCTCAAGCTGTTGGTTACCAGGGACGCCGTGGATGTCGTGGCGCTGATGATCGAGCGCGGCATTTTCGCGCCAGTGCTGCCCGAGATCGCCTCGGCTGACCGCTTTGCCCATCTCGCCGCGCGTGAGGCCGAGGCGGACGCTCCGCCCAGTGCGATTCGCCGCCTCGCCGCGCTTCTACCGCCGGATCCCGAGATTTCCGACGGGATCGCCGCGCGGCTCAAATTGTCAAACGCCCAGCGCAGGCGCCTCGTCGCTGCTGCGGTCGGGCCCGAAGGTGCGCCCCGCCCCGTCGCCTATCGCGTCGGTGCGGAAACTGCGCTCGACCAGCTGCTTTTGTCGGATCGCCCGATCGCCGATGCCCTGGAGATCCGCGACTGGCAGCCCCCGCGTTTCCCGCTCAACGGCGGCGCGATCGTCGCGCGCGGCGTCAAGGCAGGACCCGAAGTGGCGCGGCTGATGAAGCAGGTCGAACGGGATTGGATCGCCGAGGGCTTTCCGGACGAGGATCGCGTGTCGGTCCTGGCCGACCAGGCCGTGGCTCAGGCGCTACGCTCGGCGAACAGCGCATAGGCTGCCTCGCGCTCCAGCGCGCGCGAATAGAGGAAGCCCTGGCCATAGGTGCAGCCCAGCGCCGCAAGGGTCTGGGCGAGTTCGTTGGTCTCGATGCCCTCGGCGGTGGTCTGCATGCCGAGCGCCTGGGCGAGGCTGAGGATGGCGCGGACGATCGCGACCTTGTCGCGGTCGGCCAGCATGCCGGAGACGAAGCTGCGGTCGATCTTGAGCAGGTCGATCGGCAGCTTCTGGAGGTAGGCGAGATTGGAATAGCCCGTGCCGAAATCGTCCATCGCCAGCGTGGCGCCCAGGTCCTTCAATGCATTCATCGTCTGGGCGATGCGGTCCGGATCGGTGACGATGGCGCTCTCGGTGAGTTCCAGAGTGAGGCGCCGGCCCTCCACCCCGTGCCGGTCGAGCGCGCTCTTTACCATCGCCGGGATATGATCGCGCTGCAGCTGGATCGCCGAGAGGTTGACCGCGACCTTGAGGCCGCAATCGCCGCCCGCTGCCCGGTCCCAGGCGGCAATCGTTTGCGCCGCCTCTTCCATCGCCCAGCGGCCGAGCGGAATGATCAGGCCCGATTCCTCGGCGACCGGGATGAAGTCGTTGGGAGAAAGGGCTACGCCCTCCTCGTTGGTCCAGCGGGCC
This sequence comes from Sphingomonas sp. GW821-FHT12D09, assembly GCF_058807215.1. Taxonomy (NCBI): domain Bacteria; kingdom Pseudomonadati; phylum Pseudomonadota; class Alphaproteobacteria; order Sphingomonadales; family Sphingomonadaceae; genus Sphingomonas; species Sphingomonas sp. GW821-FHT12D09. The sequence continues at coordinate 613,315 of NZ_JBXAQL010000001.1, forward strand.
AGCGCCTCGAACGAAGTGATCTTGCCGGTCGCGAGGTCGCAGATCGGCTGGTAGCAGAGCGTCATCTGCCCATTCTCGATGGCTCGGCGCAGCTCCGTCTCGATGCCGAACTGCTCGCGGGCAATGTCGAAGGTGTGCACCTGGTAGATCTCGGTGCGGCCGCTCTTCTTCGCCCGCTTGACGGCGAACTGGGCGCTGCGGACCAGGTCTTCGGGATCGCCGTCATTGTCCGAACCGAGCGCAATGCCGATCGAGCAATCGACGCGGATCTCGAAGTCGGAGAGGCGGAACGGGTTGGCGAGCGCCGCCTGGATGCGCTTGGCGACGTGGAGCGCGTCGCTCGGCCCCTCGTCGAGGGTGAGCAGCACGCCGAACTCGTCGCCGCCCATCCGGGCCAGCGTGTCGCGGCTGCGCAGCGCGCCCTTCACCCGGCGGGCCACGGTGATCAGCAGCTCGTCGCCGGCGAGGCCGCCCATGCAGGCATTGACCCGGCTGAACCGGTCGAGATTGACCACCAGCACGGCGAAATCGGTGATGTTGTCGGGCGAAATGGCGTGCTCGAGCGCGTCGGAGAAGCCGGCGCGGTTGGGCAGGCCGGTCAGGCTGTCGGTCGCCATCTCGCGGCGCAGGCTGTACTCGGTGCGCAGCTCGGAGGTGTGGTCGACCAGCGTGACCATGCAGCGGGGAAAGGCGCGGCGGTCGGCGCGCTTGGCGAGCATCACCCGGAAGTGGCGGCAATCGACTTCCTCGCCGAACTGCCAGCTGATCTCGCACTGCATGTCGTTGGATTCGAGGAACTTGCGCAGCCGCGGCCCGAGCAGGCGGATCAGCGGCGATTCGCTGGCGACGGTGCCCAGCCCGGCGAGGCGGAAGGGGCGGTTGACCGCGTCGAAGACGAAGCCGTGCTCCTGCAGCTCGATCAGCGCCGCCGGCACCGGCAGCATGTCGAGCATCATCGCCGAGGCGCCCGGGCCGAAGACGAGCGGGTCCGGCTGCTGCGGCACGGGCAGCGGCGCCTCCACTCGGCTCTTTCTCGACCTGGCGAACATCGTCACCCTTCGGCCCTAGCCCGGATTGGTTAAAACCGCCTGAAACAACAGCGGTTTAGTGCCGCATCAGAAACGATTGTCCCTCGGAAAGCCATTCGGTGCCATCCGCCCCGCCGCACCGCGCGTCGCGCGCCAGGGCGTGAGGTCGGTCTCGGTACGCGTCCGGCCGCTCTCGCCGCCCATCGCCCAGCTCAACCCCTCGACCATCTTGAAGGTCCGCACGTCGCTCAACCCGCCGTCGCGGTAGCGCTGGAGCTGCACCCCCTGCCCGCGCGCCAGCTCGGCGACTTCGGAGAGCGGGAAGACCAGCAGCTTGCGATTGTCGCCGACCGCCGCCACCGCATCGTCCTCCGCGCCGATCGGCCGGACCAGCTTGAGATGCGCACCGGCACGCGGCGTCACCACCTGCTTGCCCTTGCGCGTCTCGGCGATCACATCCTCGGCCTTGACCACGAAGCCGCGGCCATCGTCCGCCGCCACGAGCAGTTGCGGCGCCGTGCTCGCCGGCAGCAAGGCGACGATGTTGCGGTCCCCCTCCAGGTCGATCATCAGCCGCACCGGCTCGCCGAATCCGCGCCCGCCCGGCAGCTTGTCGGCCCCCAGCGTGTAGAACCGGCCATTATCGGCTGCGAGGAGCAGCTTGTCGGTCGTCTGGGCGTGGAAGGCCAGGAAGGCCGCATCGCCTTCCTTGAACTTCAGCGCCTCGCCCGTCAGGTCCTCGACATGCCCCTTCATCGCCCGGATCCAGCCGCGCGCCGAGAGGATCACGGTGATCGGCTCGCGCTCGATCATCGCCTCGAGCGGGATCTCGCGCGCCGGCGCCGCTTCCTCGACCACGGTGCGGCGCTTGCCCAGCACCGTCTCCGGCCCATAGCGCTCGATCATCTTGCCGAGATCGCGCTTCATCCGGGTCCGCTGGCGGGCTTCGGAGGACAGCAACGTCTCGAGCTCGGCCTTTTCCTTCTCTAGCGCGTCCTGTTCGCGCTTCAGCTCCATTTCCTCGAGCCGGCGCAAGCTGCGCAGCCGCATGTTGAGGATCGCCTCGGCCTGGCGGTCGGTGAGTTGGAACTCGGCGATCATCACCGGCTTGGGCTCATCCTCGGTGCGGATGATGTGGATCACCCGGTCGAGGTTCAGAAAGGCGATGATATAGCCCGCGACCAGCTCCAGCCGGTCGGCGATCTTGGCAAGGCGATGCTCGGACTTGCGGCGGAGCACCACGAACTGATGCTCGATCCAGCCGAGCAAGGCCTCCTGCAGGCTCATCACCCGCGGCGTGCGGTGCTTGTCGAGCACATTGAGGTTGAGCGACACGCGCGTCTCGAGATCCGAGAGGCGGTAGAGGCTGTTGATCAGGTCCTCGGCGACCACAGTGCGGCTGCGCGGCTCGAGGACGATGCGGATATCCTCGGCGCTCTCGTCGCGGACGTCGCCCAGGATCGGCAGCTTCTTGTCGTTGATGAGATCGGCGATCCCCTCGATCAGCTTGCCCTTCTGGACGCCATAGGGGATCTCGGTGACGACGAGGTGCCAGCCGCCGCCCTTCTCGGTCACCTTCTCGATCTTCGCCCGCACCCGGAAACCGCCGCGGCCGGTGGTGTAGGATTCGGCGATCGAGGCCGGGCTGTCGACGACGATGCCGCCGGTCGGGAAATCCGGGCCCTGGACGTAATCGAGGACGTTCGCCGCCGGATTGTCGATCAGCGCCACTGCGGCGTTCATCAGCTCGGCGGCGTTGTGCGGCGGGATGCTGGTTGCCATGCCGACGGCGATGCCGGCGGCGCCATTGGCGAGCAGGTTCGGGAACAGGCCCGGGAAAAGCTCGGGCTCCTCGTCTTCGCCGTTGTACGTGGGGCGATAATCGACGGCATTCTCGTCGAGCCCGTCCATCAGGTCGATGGCGACCTGGGTCAGCCGCGCCTCGGTGTACCGGTAGGCAGCGGCGTTATCGCCGTCGATATTGCCGAAATTGCCCTGGCCGTCGACAAGCGGGTAGCGCAGCGCAAAGGTCTGGGCGAGGCGGACCATGGCGTCATAGACCGACTGGTCGCCATGCGGGTGGTATTTACCGATGACGTCGCCGACGACGCGGGCGCATTTCTTGTAGCCCGAGGCGGGATCGAGGCGGAGTAGCCGCATCGCCCAGAGCAGGCGGCGGTGGACCGGCTTCAGCCCGTCGCGGACATCGGGCAGCGAGCGGGCCGTGATCGTGGAGAGCGCATAGACGAGGTAGCGCTCGGAAAGCGCGCTATCGAAGGGAACGTCGGAAGGCGTGCCGGGCTCGGCGAGATCGGTATCCAGGGTCATTTCCCGCCCCGGATAGCAGCAGCCGAAGCAAAGCGCCAAGCCGGGCGATCGCGACATTCAACCAGATGGTTGGGCATTCCGATATTCAACCAAAGGGTTGAATGGCTAAGCGGCTGCTTTTTCATGATTTTAGTGAAGCGTCCGCCGAAAAAAGTTGTATCCCTTGACTCCCTTACGTGCGTGAGGAGGCCGGCGCAGCCAAGGGATCGGGACGCGGGTTCGGAGCAAAGAGCCATTTCGGAACCAAAGCAGAACATTTCCTACATTACCAGTGCTATACTTTATCGATTTCCAGCCCAGCCCGGGTTTACAACATTACCGAGGCGATATGGCCAAGCGAGCGAACAAGGAAGATTTCGCGCGAGTGCGCGCGGTATTCCAGCGGGAGGACAAGATGGGCGCGTCCTTCGAAGAGGCGGTCAAGAAGGCCGCTGCGCAGGAGCCCGAGGCGTTCAGGCGGATCATCGAATCTCCGGACGCCTGAGGACGGATCGATATTGGGGCGTGCCCCATGGACGGCCGCTTTGAGCACGAAGGCTGAACGGCCGAGATTGGGTGGGAAACGGACTGACCAGTTTTGGTGGGCCGAGCACGATAGCTGCGTTGATAGCAGTCGGCACCGCGATGGATGCCGACCCTCTTCTTGACATTCATTGGCAAGCGGCGGCCGCCTAAAAGCTGACGGTGCAACATTATGGGCAATAGGGTTGCGCACATAAATTATCGATGGGGCGCCTTGAGGCGATCTTGGATCTTTTTTGCACAATGCCTGTCTGGAGTTTGCACCAGGGTAGCACCATTCAGCTGGCATTTGTTAAGATGTTTGATTAGCCCGGAGGGGCGGAGGGGGCGAATCTAAATGAGTATGCGGGCGAAAGACGAAGACGCATACGTGAAGGGGCGGCGTTTCCCGTTCAAACTTGGCTCGCTGAACACTCTACTGCTTCTTGCGTGTGCAGTACTTACTGCCATTGTTTGCGGGTCAACGTACAAGGACAGTGTGGCAAAGGCCGAGAGCGACTACATCGATAAGGTGCAGGCCGATCTTAATTCCCTTGACGTGCAAGCGCCGTGGGTAACCGAGCGCATTAGCGCGCTAAAAATGCGCGTTGAAAGACGAGGGTGCGAAAAAAATACTTTTCTTAAGTGGATTTATCCTGATTTCTCTGAAGAGATGAAGCGCGTCTGCATCTCAAATGATTTGGCTGCTAAGGTGCTTGAAAGCGTTGCACGCCTACAGGCGCACCTCCCTGTCGCCGAAGCGAGTGATAAGAAACGTCGCGAGGCGGCCAGCAAAGTGGCCCAGCTACGGGATACGAAGCGAAATGGCATATCGTCCCCAAATTCACCGTACGCCATCGACGTTTTTTGGTGTGAAAGCGTCGACGGAATGTCGGCCGAGAATAGCATCAACAGTGCCATCGCCAACCAGATCACCAATGTGATTCGGCAGAATCACCTAGCAAATCGAACCAGGACTATAAAACTTAGCCCAGAAATTGTGCAATCGCCATATTATCAGCTTTATTACGGCAGAGGCGTTGTGGCGGGAATGGACCCAGAAGATTCGGCTATTTTAAATGTAATTAAAGATAAAGTTAGAGGGGTGGGCATCGATATGACGCTCATGCCATGGACGGGAGAGCATGATTTCTATTTAAGTATTTTTGCCTGCCATAACGGTAGGAAACTTGTCGAAGGTGACCTAACAAATATCGTTCATCCTGGCACGCGTTAGGAGGTTGCCTCTAGCGCGACCCCGTGAAGCGCTGGATTCGTCGGCATATAAATTACTGAAGGCGCGTTTGCCGACGGGCCGTTCGTAAGTCTGCGACACAGGCTTCCCCGACACAATATCATCGACACCCCGGCCTATTGTGCCGGGGTCCACTGCGCATCCCGAACAGCCTCGAGCCTCTTGCCTGCCTCCCGGTCAATCCAGGTACTGGGCAGGTTTGACGAGATAGAATTAGGGCAGGCGCTCGCCTTCTGGTCGCCATACCGCCACAATCCATGCCTTAATTCTTACCCTGCCGCGGCCCACCCGATAGTCCTTCCTGGACGCGATAATTTTTCACAGGCTATTACGGGATCGCCGGAACCGTTCCGTCTCCGAAACACAGGGGAACACGAACGAAAGTAAGCAAAAATGCCCAAGACTATTTTGCTCCTGGCCGCCGCGACTTGCCTTGTCGGCGCGAACACTGCCTTTGCCCAGGAAGCCGACCAGCAGGAAGCGCCCGCCAAGGCCTTTGCCGGCCCGCGCGCGGAAATCACCATCGGCGTCGACCAGAGCGGCGACGATGCCGTCTATGGCAGTGAACTGACCGGCATGCGCGTCGGCGGCGCCCTGGGCTATGATCTGGCCATCGGCAAGCGCGTCACGCTGGGCCTCGAAGCCGGCGTGGGCTGGATGGTCGCGGGCCACACCCGGGTCGGACCCTATCTGCCGGCGGTTACGGACACCTTCAAGATCAGCGCGGCGCACGACATGGATGTGTCGGCGCGGATCGGCTATGCGGTGAGCCCGAAGACGCTGATCTTCGCCAAGGCCGGCTGGGCGGACCAAGCCTATCGTGTCCAGCCGAGCGGTGGCGGCACCTATTACGGCAACAACAACGATTCCGGGGTGCGCGTGGGCGCGGGCATCGAGCAGAAGCTTACGCGCAACGTCTATGCCAAGGCCGAGTATCGCTATACGCGCTATGACGAGGACTATCAGCCGAACACGGATCGGCATCAGTTGCTGACCGGCGTGGGCGTGCGGTTCTGATTCACTGCATGGGGACGGGCTTGCCCCCGTCCCCATCCTTTCTTTGTTCACCAGCGGAGACTGAGGCTCAGAACCCCGCTGGCGGCACCAGCGCGCCGTGGGGGTCCTCGCCCATCGAGGCTTTTACTTCCGCGAGCAGCCAGTCGCGAAAGGCGCGGATCTTGGGCTGGTTGCGCTTGCTCTCGGCATACATCAGCCAGAAGCTGTTCCGATAATGCGCTGCCTGGGGCAAAAGCTGGACAAGCTGGCCGGAGGCGATCGCCGACAGCCACATCGGCGGGCTGAGGATGGAGACGCCATGCCCCGCGATCGCGGCGCTGCCGTCGAGGATCTGCGAATCGAAGCGGATACCGGCGTTCTGATCAACTTCGGGCGCCTTCCCCATCGCGGCGGCGAACCACAGATCCCACCAGTCGTCGCGAGAAGATAGCCGCGGCAGCGCGAGCAGGTCGGTTGGCGTGCGTACCGGCGGGTGTTTCGCGAGCAAGGCGGGGCTGGCGAAGGGCGCGAACGGCATGCGCATCAGGAAATGGCAGACAAGACCGGGCATCGGCCCCGGCGCACCACGGATTGCGATATCGGCTTCGCCCGCAAGGAGATCGACCATCTCGTCGCCGACGTGCAGGCGCACGGCCAGTTCGGGCCAGGCGAGCTGGAACGATCCGATCCGCGCCGCCAGCCAGTTGGTCGCCAGCGTGCGCGGCGCGGTGATCCGCATCACGCTTTCGCTTTCGGCATGCACCGCGGCGAAGGCATCGCCCATCGCATCGAAGGCAGTGGTGATCTGGGGCGCGATCCGGCGGCCGAGATCGGTGAGCATGATGCCGCGCCCGCTGCGCGCGAACAGCGGCGCTCCCACTCGCTCCTCAAGCAGCTTCATTTGATAGCTCACCGCCGCCTGGGTCATCCCCAGCTCTTCCGCGGCGCGGGTGAAATTGGCGTGGCGCGCGGCGGCCTCGAAGACGCGGACGGCGGCGAGAGGCGGAAGGCGGCGCATTGTTTCTTATAAGCATGGCTTATGTGTCATTGCCAAGGATTTGTTGGCCCGGCGGCGGGTTCGGGCGCAGATGGACTGGGTGCCGAACATGGCGCGTCGACCCAAGAGGAATTGGCCATGATGAAGTCCCTGATCGCCCTCGCCCTGATCCTTTCGCCGGCAGCGATCCCGCTGGCCGCCAAGGCCCAGCAGACCGAAGCCAGCGTACGCGTTTCCTATGCCGATCTCGACCTGGCCCGCACCGCGGACCGCGCGACGCTCGACCAGCGCCTCGCCCGTGCGGTCGACCAGGTCTGCCCGGCGGAGCGGCCCGGCTATCTGACTCCGGCGCCCGAAGCGCTGCGCTGCCAGGCGCTGGTCCGCCAGCAGATCGTCGAGGCCCGCCAGCAGGCGTTGGCCCAGCGCGGCGGCGCTACCGTCCAGATCTCCGCCAATCCCTGATCGATCCCTCGGACGGCGAAGAGGCGGGCGGCCTGCAACGCCGCCCGCCATTTCCTTTTATCCATAAGCCGAGCTGATGCCCCTGTGCGATTTCCCGAAAAGGGATGACCGGTGCAATCCTGACAGTTTGGGGCCGTCACAAAAAATGGTTACTCCTTGGGCAAGGAACAGGGAGATACCGATGCGAGTCGTTTGGGCATTGGCGGCGCTTGCGCTGCTCGCAGGATGCGACGACATCAATCGCGCTCCGGCGGATGCCAAGGGCCAGTCAGAATTCACGTCGGCGGCCAATGCCGAGGCCTTTGCCTCGACCGGCACCGGCTTCGACTATCGCTATGCCTATCGCCTGCCGGGCGCCAAGGTGAAGGGCGTGCTCCAGTCCAATGCCGATGCCTGCGACCGGATGGGCCCGGCACGCTGCCGCATCCTGGCGATGCGCTACCGCGTCGACGACGGCAACAAGACCCGCGCGGTGCTGACCATCCGCATCGATCCGTCCATTGCGCGCAAGTTCGGCGATGCCGTGACCGCGAATGTGGCGACCGCTTACGGCGTGCTCACCGACACCGAGATCAGCGGCACCGATTCCACGGCCACGGCACGGAGCGTCGCCGTGATCAAGCGGCTGCAGGACCAGCTCCAGAACGCCCGCAGCAGCGCCACGCCCGAAGGCCAGGCGCGTGCCGCCCGCCTGCAGAACGCGCTTTCCACCATCGCCGAAGTCGAGGCCAGCCAGGGCCAGACGCTGGCCAATGCGCCGATGCTGTTCACGTATGAATCGAGCAGCGCGCTGACCGGGCTCGGTTCGTCCGAGGCGAATTTCCACACCGCCGGCGCGACGCTGGAGAATTCGGTCGCCCAGCTCGTCCAGGTGCTCGCCAGCGTCGGGCCCTGGTGCCTGCTGATGCTGGCGGTGGTGCTGCTGCTGCGCTGGATCATCCATGGCCGCGCCGTGGGCCCCGATGCCGAGCCGCGCCGCGAGGACGGCTATGACGAGGTGCACAATGGCGGGCATGAGCATCGGCCGCGGGGCGACAACCGCAACCTGATCCAGCGCTGGTTCTCCCGCGACGACGAGGATGAGCACGCGCATTGAGGCCCCGGCACGGGCTTGTGCGCACGGATCTTTCGGCAAGCGGGAACGGCATCCGCCTCCCCGCTTGCATTTCGCCTCAATTATGTAATGTTATAACATATATATATTCGGGGAGAGATGCGATGCAGAGGCCGAATCGCTGGGTGTTGCTGGGCAGCGGCAGCCTGGCGGCGATCGTCGCGGTGGGCGCATGCATGATGTTGCTCGGATCGGAGCCGCATTATGTCCGCAAGGAAGCCGAGCCGCTGGCCACCTATGATATCCCCGAGCCACCGCCCTCGCCGGCGCTGGTCCAGCCACCGAGTGTCAGCGAGCCGATGCCGGCGACCGCCGCGATCCCGGTCAGCGTGCCGCAGATCGCGTACAGCTACACGCTCGGCTATCGGCTTCCCGCAGGCGCGATCGCCAGGGCGCAGCAGGCGCATCTGGACTTGTGCAACAGGCTGGGGCCGCGCTGCCAGCTCGTCTCGATGCAGCGTGCGAGCAACGATGACGGCGTTTCCCAGGCGAGCCTGAAGCTGCGGGTGGCCAGCATGCTTGCGCAGAAGGTGTCGGCGGACTTCACCCGGCTGGTCGGCGATGCGGGCGGGCGCGCGGTCGATACCCAGATCTCGGCGGAGGACGTCTCCAAGGACCTGGTCGATACCGGCGCGCGGATCCGCCAGCGCGAGATCCTGGTGTCGCGCCTCACCGAGATGCTGCGCGGGCGCGCCGGGCGGGTGAGCGAGCTGGTCGAGGCCGAGCGCAGCGTGGCGCAGGCGCAGGAGGAGCTCGACCAGGCCAAGGGCTGGATGGGCGAACTGCAGGGCCGCGTCGCCTATTCGGACTTCACTCTCGGCTACACGCCGGTCACCGCGCCGGTGGCCGCGCCGAGCCGGCAGGGATTCTTCGGCCAGATCGGCGACGCGGTGGTGCAATCGGGCGCGGTGATCGCCGGCGCCGCACGCACCCTGTTGCTGCTGGCGATCTTCGTGCTGCCCTGGCTGATCCTTGGCGGGATCGCGGCGTGGCTCGCCCGGCCGCTCGTCCGAAAATGGCGAAGTGCCGGTTTGGCACCGGTTGACGAGGATGCCTGATTGCGCCCCCGGAACCCATTGGGTATAGCGCGCCTCTCGCCCCGGCACGCGCGGATTTCCCGTGCCGCCGGGGCAATGACTTTCCAGGGGAACGAACACCCGATGGCACGCCGCCGGCAGATCTACGAAGGCAAGGCAAAGATCCTCTACGAGGGTCCGGAGCCCGGCACCTTGATTCAGTATTTCAAGGACGACGCAACTGCCTTCAACGCCCAGAAAAAGGGCACGATCAACGGCAAGGGCGTGCTCAACAACCGGATCAGCGAGCACATCTTCACGCTGCTCGCCGGCATCGGCATCCCGACGCACTTCATCCGCCGCCTCAACATGCGCGAGCAGCTGATCCGCCAGGTCGAGATCGTGCCGATCGAAGTCGTGGTGCGCAACGTCGTCGCCGGCAGCCTGGCCAAGAAGCTCGGCATCGAGGAAGGCACCCCGCTGCCGCGCACGATCGTCGAATATTACTACAAGGACGACGCACTCGGCGACCCGCTGGTCACCGACGAGCACATCCTGTGCTTCGGCTGGGCGAGCCAGGAAGAGCTGCACGACATGGCCGACATGGCCATCCGCGTGAACGACTTCCTGTCGGGCCTGTTCGCCGGCATCGGCATCCGCCTGGTCGACTTCAAACTCGAGTTCGGCCGGATCTGGGACAATGACTATAGCCGCATCATCCTGGCCGACGAGATCAGCCCGGACGGTTGCCGCCTGTGGGACATGACCACCGGCGAGAAGCTCGACAAGGACCGCTTCCGGCGCGACCTGGGCGGCGAAGTCGAAGCCTATCAGGAAGTCGCGCGCCGGCTCGGCCTGTTCCCGGAGGGCGAGGATTCGGCGGTGCTGGACCTCGAGAGCCACCGGAAGCGGCGCGGGAAGTAAGCTTTCTTGCCGTTCGACATGTCGGCATGTCCCCTCCCTTGCAGGGAGGGGAGCAGCGAGCGCCATACGAACATCGCTACGCGCCAATTTTCGGATTGCGATCATGAACTGGCGAGGCCATAGGCCCTGCCCATGAAGCTCCGCATCATCGTCACCTTGAAGAACGGCGTGCTCGACCCCCAGGGCAAGGCCATCCAGCACGCTTTGGGCGGCCTCGGTTTCGAGGGCGTCGAGGACGTTCGCGCCGGCAAGATCTTCGAGCTCGAGCTCGCAGACGGCACCAGCGACGAGGCCATCGACGAGATGTGCCGCAAGCTGCTCGCCAACACCGTCATCGAGAATTACCGGGTGGAAAAGCTGTGAAGACCGCAGTCATCGTCTTTCCGGGCTCCAACTGCGATCGCGACATCGCAGTCGCGCTGGAAGCGGTGACGGGCGTCAAGCCGGCCATGGTGTGGCACGGCGAGAGCGAGCTCCCCCAGGGGCTGGGCCTGATCGCCCTGCCCGGCGGCTTCTCCTATGGCGATTACCTGCGCTGCGGCGCGATCGCGGCGCGCTCGCCGGTGGTCCGCGCGGTGGTCGAGGCGGCCGAAAAGGGCATGCCGGTGATCGGCATCTGCAACGGCTTCCAGGTGCTGACCGAGACCGGTTTGCTGCCCGGCGCGCTGATGCGCAATTCAGGCCTCAACTTCGTGTGCCGCGACGTGCCGCTGACGGTCGACAATTCGCAGTCGATCTTCACCTCGGGCTATAGCGCGGGCGAGCAGATCACGATCCCCGTGGCGCATCACGACGGCAACTACTTCGCCGATGACGCGACGCTCGACGCACTCGAAGGCGAAGGCCGGGTGGCGTTCCGCTATGCCGCCGATATCAACGGCTCCGCCCGCAACATCGCCGGCGTCCTCAACAAGGCCGGCAACGTGCTGGGCATGATGCCGCATCCCGAGCGCCGCATCGAAGCCGCGCATGGCGGCACCGACGGGCGCCGGATGTTCGAGGGCCTGCTCGAGGCCGTGGCTTAAGCCAGGCTTTTCGGATTTCCGACATCCCTCGCCCCGGACTCGCTCCGGGGCCCGCCCAGCCGCACGCGCGACACAAGTGCTCGCGGCGCGGTGGACCCGACACGGGACCGGAACTAGGGTTGGAATCAACCGGGAATCCGGATCAGTGCATCGCGGCGCCGAGCGACGACGCGGCTAGGCCGGGCGCCGGGAAGGACAAGGGCCGCTTGCCGGCCGCGGTCCGGAAACGCGCAGCCTGCTCGGCAAGCATCGCGACTTCGGTGGTCAGGTTGCGCGCGGCGGCCGAGGTCTCTTCGACCATCGCGGCGTTCTGCTGAGTCGACTGGTCCATCGTGCCGATCGCACTGCTGATCTCGCTGATCGCGGACGACTGGGCCTGGTTGTCGGCGGCCATCTGGTTGAGCAGTTCGTGGACGCCGTTCACATCGCCCGAGATGTTGGCGAGCGCGCCATCGACCTTCTCGACCATCTCCACCGCCGCGACGATATCGACCTGGGTGGCGGTGAGCTGTTCGCGGGCGCGGCCGGCTTCCTCTTCCGCCCGCATCGCGAGCGCGCTAACCAGGTCGGCGACGACTGCGAAGCCGCGGCCCGCCTCGCCGGCGCGGCCGGCTTCGACCGCGGCGTTCATCGCGAGGACTCGCGTCTGGAAGGCGATCTTGTCGAGGCCCTCGATCACGCTGTCGATGCCCTTGGCGCTGTCATTGACGCGGTTCATCGCCTGCACCGCCTCGTCGACGACCTGGCGGCCGCCCGAAACCGTGGCGGTGGCGCCATCGGCACGCGCGACCGTGCGGCCCGCGGCTTCGGCAGTGGCGCGCAGGCGCTCGTTCATCTGGCTGATCGCCGCGGTGGTCTCTTCGAGGCTGGCGGCATTTGCTTCGGTGCGGCGCGCGAGCGTCTCCGACGCCTGGGCGATCTCGCCCGAGCCGCTGCGGATCGCGGCGGTGCTGTCGGTCACCGCGCCGAGCAGCGTGCGCAGCGAGGCGAGCGCGTCGTTGAAGTTGTTGCGCAGGCCGGCATAAGCGGCGGGATAGTCCTCGGCGATATCGGCGGTCAGATCGCCCTCGGCGAGCTTGCGCAGGTTGGCGGTCATCCCGCAGACGATCTGGCCATGCTTTTCAGCTTCCTGGTTCGCGCGGATCTGCGCCCGGGCATTGTCACGGAAGGTGTGCATCGCCTTGGTCATCCGGCCGACGCAGTCCTTGTACTCGGTGAACTGGATCGGGCTGTCGAGGTCGCCGGCGGCAAGTGCCTCCATGCGCAGAACGGTGGTGACATAGGGCGTGGCGATCGCGTGGCGGCACCACAGGCCCGTGGCGGCCGCGACGAGCGTCGCGAGCAGGCCGACCCAGATCGCGCTGTCCGGCGCGATCAACAGCGCATTCGGCGTGAGCGCGACGAGCACGGTCATCGCGATGACGACGATCAGCAGCTTGAGACGGATGGGAGCGTTGGCGGTAAACCACTGCATGGAAATTCTCTCACAGGGAGCGCAACAACATGGTTGCCAATTCCCTCCTTATAGAGTCTTCCCGTGAAAAATTTGCCGCCAGCTCAACTATCTATCAAAATGAAACCATTAGTCGCAAATGCATCCGAAATGGTCCGTAACTAATCGTTACGTTCGTGCTTCGACCCATTCGAGGAGGTCGCCCATCACGCTTTCCTTGCCGAGGTCGGCGAGAAGATCGTGATAATGACCTTCGTAGAGCTTGAGCGTCTTGTCGTTCGATCCGGCGGTCTTCTGGAAGAACTCGCTGCCGTGATAGACAGTCGCGCGATCCGCCGTGCCGTGCAGGATCAGCAACGGAATGGTGATCGTCGGAAATTCGTCGTGCAGCCGCTCGTCGGCGCGGACCAGCGCGGCGACGGTCGCGGCAGGCTGAACCTCGTCCTTGATGTACGGATCGGCATCGAGCGCAGAGACATGGGCGGGATCGCGCGAGAAATCCTCGTTCTTGAGCTTGAGCACGCCCAGACGCGGCGCGATGTGGCTGAGTCCCTTGATCGCGGCGAGCGCGAAGCTGGGTGCGGGCACCTGATACGCGAAATCCTCGCAGATGAAGCCGGCAAGCTCGGCCTGGTTGTCGAGCACATAGGTCGCGCCGACGACGCCGCCGGCGCTATGGCCGAGCAGGAAGGTCTTGAGCCCCGGATGGCGCGACTTGGCGATCGCCACCGCGCCGCCGAGATCGTCGGTATATTCGCCGATATTCTCGACATAGAAACGCTCGCCGTCCGAGCGCCCACGCCCGCGCAAGTCCGGCGCATATACGGCGAAGCCCTGCGCGACGAGCTGTTCGGCGACCCATTTATACTGGCCGCCATGCGCGTTGAAGCCGTGGCAGATCACGACGACGGCGCGCGGCCTGTCCTCGGGCAGCCAGACGCGCAGGAAGATGTTCACATGGCCGGTGCTGCCGAAGGTCTCTTCCGTAGTCGCGGTCATGCTGCCCTCCCAAAGGTTCGCCTGGAAGGATGCCAGCGTTCGCGCGGGCCGTCAGCTACCCCTTCGGGTATTCGCAGGCGCTTCGCGCCACGCCGGAAAGAGGGGGGTGGTGCGCGCGAGGACCAGCAGCGCGCTGGGCCAGAACATCGTGTTCCACAGGTCCTTCCAATTGCCCCACAGATCGATGCGCGTGTGATAGGCGATCGCGTCGCGCAGATCCCAGGCCTCGCCGAGCAGCGCGACGGCGCCCGCCACGGCCCAGGGCTTCCAGCTCCGGAGCGGCCAGCGAAAGACGAGCGCCGCGCCGAGGAACAGCGCGAGCCCGACATAGATGTGGAGCGCATCCTTGGCGAGATCGACGTGATGCACCAGCCAGAGCTTGACCGTCTGGAGCGGGCTCATGCGTTCAGACCCGGGTGGCGAAGGGCGTGAAGTTCGTACCCTTGTCGAACACGTCGACACCTTCGCGGCGCTTGAGGAAGCCGACGACGATATAGGTGACGGGCGTCAGGATCACTTCCCAGGCGACCTTGAGCGCCCATTGCGTGAAGAGCACCTGGATGACGAGCGTGGTGGTCCAGCCCTCGGCGAAGAGGAAGGCGAGCGGGTAGAAGATCAGGCTGTCGATGCCCTCGCCCGCGATCGTCGAGCCGATGGTTCGGGTCCACAGCATCTTGCCGCCGGTCCACAGCTTCATCCGCGCGAGGACATAGGAGTTGACGAACTCGCCGGCCCAGAAGGCGCAGACAGAGGCGAGGACGATGCGCGGCACCTGGCCGAAGATCGTCTCGTATGCGGCCTGGTTGCCCCAGCTCGGCGCAGGCGGAAGGGCGACGACGACCCAAGCCATCAGCGCCATGAACAGCACCGCGCCGGTGCCTGCCCAGATCACCCGGCGGGCGCGGGCATAGCCGTAGACCTCGGTCAGGACGTCGCCGATGACATAGGAGACGGGGAAGAACAGGATGCCTGCGCCGAACGGCCAATAGCCGTTGTACAGGGGAAGCCATATCTGCGAGACCTTCCCCGCGCCCAGCACGTTCGACAGCAGGATGATCGCGACGAACGCGGCCATCACGAAGTCGTAATAGCGGAACTGGCCGCCCTGCAGCGAATTCGCGGCGACCTGCGCCGGCTTCCGGTCCCCCTGGATCATGCGTCGTTTATGATCGCGGTTCCGCTGGCTTGCAATCCACGCTAGGGGCGATCCGCGCGCGCCCGTAGCTCAGTTGGATAGAGCACGTGCCTTCTAAGCTCGTGGTCGCTGGTTCGAATCCAGCCGGGCGCGCCAATTTTCAATGGCTACGACCTCCTGTTCTACTCCTCGTCCGCCTAGGTAACGCATGGGTAGCTGCCCAGCCGGGGTCGGACACCGGTGCTGGCGGTCAAGCTGGGGGCTTCGCCTGGATTCGTGAGCCGGGAAAGGATCGACGCTGTGATCGTCGGCCCTTTCCTGCTCGGAGGGATCGTCACCCGCGACGGCCGAGTTCTGGCGCGGCGGGAAGTCCCCTCACTTATCTGGACGGCCTGCTCAGGCTCACCGAACGCTCTTGCGCTGCACCAGATTGAATATCCCGAGCAGCACCACGGCTC
Source organism: Sphingomonas sp. GW821-FHT12D09 (assembly GCF_058807215.1). Taxonomy (NCBI): domain Bacteria; kingdom Pseudomonadati; phylum Pseudomonadota; class Alphaproteobacteria; order Sphingomonadales; family Sphingomonadaceae; genus Sphingomonas; species Sphingomonas sp. GW821-FHT12D09. The sequence goes on from NZ_JBXAQL010000001.1 coordinate 629,006, forward strand.
CGACGAACGCGATGATCAACCCGGTCAGTGAGAACTCCTGCACGCTTCCCCGGACGCCGAAGAGCGGACCGGACAGCCAATTGCCTATGACTGAGCCTACACAGCCGACAACGATATTGAGGACGATGCCCATCGAGGCATTGCGGCCCATCACCATGCTCGCGAGCCAGCCGGCAACGCCGCCGACGATCAATGCGATAATCCAACCCACTGCAACTCTCCCTGTCCTAGACTGGAAAGAGCAATCCGCAGAGATCAGCTTTGTTCCGCGGCCGCAACGCTCGCCGACGCGCCCAAGGCAGATATCTCGCGCCTTTGCGCGCCGCAGTGCCCCCGAGATTCAGTGCACCCGAACGCACGGCGCACACGAAGAGAGCCAGGCGGGAGGGCCGTGACTGTCACGGAGCCTGGTAGCCCAGGGCGCGAAGCTGCAACCGGCCCTTGCGCGGATCGTGCGCGAAGAACAGCCCACCCCTCGTCGCCGCATTTCCGGCCACATAGTCGAGCGTCGCGGTCGCCGTCTCCGAAACGGCCCCTTTGGTAAGCACGCCCTCTATCGACACGGCCGCCGCCGTGCCGCTCGTGCGGTTGGCCGCCTCGAATTCGACCAGGAAGCCGCGATCGGTCGCGACGACCCGCTTCGCCTCCACCACGATCGATGGTGGCTGGTGACTTTCGCCCTGCAATGCCTCGCGGCCGATCACGAATGTGACCAACAGGAGCAGCGCCAGGCCGATCGCGGCGGCGATCCATTCGAGCGTGGAAGTCCGGGCGCGCGCGTCAGCCATATTCATCCCAGCTTCCTTCAGACCACGAGCCGCGCGATCGCAGCGCCGATCGCAGAGGGAAACGCAAGCACGACCACTGTTTGCAACAGCGTCGTCATAGGGGCACCGTCGATGCTGCCGAAGGTCCACAGTACATAGACGCTGACGAGCAGCGCGATGGCGTAGCCGGGAATAGTGAACGCCAGGAAGAGCCGCAAAGGGCCATAGCCCTTCGGGGCATCTTCCTGCCCGGCCAACCCGACCGCGAACACCAGCGCATGCAGCAACGCCAACGACAGCAGGACCAGTGCCAGCCCATGCCAAGCGGTCATCTTGTAGCTGATCAGCATCATTTCCTCGGTCGGCGCGACATTGAACGCAAGGAACAGCGCGCCTGCGAGCATCAGGAAGAGCTGGCCGCCATAGCTCGCCGAACGTTGCGCACGCTCCGCATCCTCCTCGACCCGCCCGTCACCCAGTTGCTTGCGCGCGATCATCGCGCCGAAACTGGCGGGAACGCATTGGATCGCGATCTGCCCAACCAATTCGTCGAGCGGCATCGCATTGGTCAGCAGGCCAAAGGCAGCGAGTACGATGCCGGCACAGACAATTCCGACGGCATAGGCAGCGAGCGCATCAAGTATGTCCTCGATCAGCGTGGCTGTCCTCTCGAAGCCGCCGAAGCGCGAGAGGAAGACAAGCACGACGAAGTTGAGCGCGATGAAGAGAAGCAGGCGCAGTGGCTCGACGAACAGCCCGATCGCCCACATTTCCATGGTCATCAAGAGCGGCAGGCCGAAGATCACCGCCCCGGCGAAAGCGCGTGCAAGCCCAGCTGCATATTCGCGGTTGAGGGCAGATGCAGTCGCCATCCCCTCCGAATGCTGACGAGACGGCATTGTTCCGCCACCGAACCGAAGACGCGGCACAGGCCTAGTCAAGGCTTGTCCTTGCCCAAGCTGCTACTGCCCTCGCTCCAGGCCTTATGCGTGGCTACCGCAACCAAGCGAGGCGAGCGGCTTTTGTGGGGACTGGGCCGCACGTTGCACGGTCGACGGCGACCTCGCCGCCGCGCGCCGAGGCCGTTCCCAGCCAAGCGCTGCCCTTCTGGCGCAGCCCGCAGCCAAGGTCGATGCGCACGACATCGGGCTGAAAATCGCCACAGATGGCTCCGATGTCGGAAAAATCATCGAGGATGCCCCGCGCCGCGGGACGTATGCGCTAGCACCGACAGACGGACAAGGCATCCAGAGCCCCGCTCCGGGGGTGCTTGCGGTGCTCAGGGAAGCACCTCCGGGAGCGGAAAACGCCGCGTCAAGTCTCGGGCGACGCCGTGCTCGCCTGTTCCTGCGCCGCTCCGGCGGCGTCGAGCAGGCTCTTGGCGGTCTTTGCAGCGGCATCCGCAGTCATGGTTACCGCAACGCCGTCCGGCCCGTCCAATATCACCAACCCTTCCTCCGCACTCGCAGTGCCAGGCTCGGTCTGAGGCTTCGGGACGTCAGTTGTCATTGCGGGACCCTTCAGGCGGGAGAGGAGGTCATGTCGATGTAGAGATAGTCGGGATCGAACTGCCCGCGGGTCGCCAGCCGTTCGGGGTCGAGGATCTCGACCAGCGAGGAGCGGAACACGCACAATCCTTGCTCACGCAGCGCCCGCATGACCCGGTTCACATGGACGTTGGTAAGGCCGCAAATCTCCGCGAGGTCGTTCTGGGTGATACCGAGAGCAAAACGCCGCCCGTCACTTAGCCCGGCGCAGACGAGCCGCGCATTGATCTCGCAGAGGAAGTGCGCGACCCGCCCCATCGCGTCGAGCCGGCCAAGCCGGAACAGCCAGGCGCGGTGGATCGCGGCGTCGATCAGCGTAGCGAACCAAAGCTTGCGCGCCATTTGCGGCAGTTCGCGCTCTATCGCTTCGAGCGCGGCATGCGGCACGATCGCCAGCTTCGCAGCCGTCATGGTGGCGACATCGTGATCGAGCGTGCGGAGCGGATAGGCGTGGAGATCAACGAAGTCCCCGGGCACATGCACCGCGACCAGCTGCCGCATGCCCTGATTGTCGTCGACATGCCGGCTGAGAAGGCCATCGACGAGCAGAGTGCTCTCATGGAGCCTCTCCCCGGCGCGCACGATTACCTTGCGCGCGTCGACGGTTCGAATCCTGGCAATCGAAGCCTCCAGTCGCGCCCGCTCAGCGGGCTCCAGTTGGACTCCCCGGCGGTTACGAAGAAAGCGATCGGTGTACATTCTGTCTCCCGCAAGTCCGGATCGCAGCGGGAGCGATTGGATCCCGTGTGTCCTAAAACGGGCAAGGGGTGGAGGCGTTGCGATCGCGCGCCCGACAATCGTGCTGACACAGGTTAGTTTTTCAAGGCACGAGCAACTTACACAGACTGCCCAAGGTTACCGCTGCACGTACCCGCTTTTGGCGTCGCTGAGGCCTGCCCGACAGGCGAGCTGCGTCTTGCCCAAACGACAAGGATCTCCAGCATGGCCAAGAAACCCGCTCCATCCACCACGATGGCTCCGGCAGGCGAGACGCTTGTTCCCACGGGTACCGATATCGGCGGCGAGTCCCTGCCAAAGGCCGCACGCATGCCGGCCGACGCAATGGTAACCGCTAGCTATGCCGAAGCACAGGGCGATGGCGGCGAAACCCACCAGAGTGCGGGAGCTGATGTCGCGACACTCACCACCCAGCACGGAATCCCCGTCGCCGACGACCAGAACACGCTCAAGCAAGGCCAGCGCGGCCCCGCCTTGCTAGAAGATTCACACTTCCGCGAGAAAATCTTCCACTTCGATCACGAGCGCATCCCCGAGCGCGTAGTCCATGCCCGCGGCTATGGCGCGCACGGCTTTTTCGAGCTGGCCGACAGCCTCGCCGATGTCAGCCGCGCCGACATCTTCCAGCGCGTCGGCGAGCGGACACCAGCGTTCGTCCGCTTCTCGACCGTTGCCGGCTCCAAGGGCTCGTTCGACCTGGCGCGCGACGTACGCGGCTTCGCCGTCAAGCTCTACACCCAGGAGGGCAATTGGGACCTGGTCGGCAACAACATCCCGGTGTTCTTCATCCAGGATGCGATCAAGTTCCCCGACCTGATCCATTCGGCCAAGCCCGAGCCCGACCGCAACTTTCCCCAGGCGCAGACCGCGCACGACAATTTCTGGGACTTCATCAGCCTGACACCCGAGAGTTTACACATGATCATGTGGACCATGTCGGACCGGGCGATCCCGCGCTCGTTCCGCACGATGGAGGGCTTTGGCGTCCACACCTTCCGGCTGGTCGATGCGAAGGGCAAGTCGACCTTCGTCAAGTTCCACTGGAAGCCCAAGCAAGGCCTGCAGTCGGTCGTCTGGAACGAGGCGGTCAAGATCAACGGCGCCGATCCCGACTTCCACCGCCGCGACCTGTGGGACGCGATCAATTCGGGCGACTTCCCCGAATGGGAGCTGGGCGTCCAGCTGTTCGACGATGATTTCGCCGACAAGTTCGATTTCGACGTGCTCGATGCGACCAAGATCATTCCCGAGGAGCTGATTCCGGTCCGCGTCATCGGGCGCCTGGTGCTCGACCGCGTGGTGGACAATTTCTTCGCCGAGACCGAACAGGTCGCGTTCATGACGCAGAACGTACCGCCCGGCATCGACTTCTCGAACGATCCGCTGCTCCAGGGCCGCAACTTCTCGTACCTCGACACCCAGATTAAGCGCCTGGGCGGGCCCAACTTCACCCATATCCCGATCAACGCGCCCAAATGCCCGATGGCCCATTTCCAGCAGGATGGTCACATGGCGATGCGCAATCCCAAGGGCCGCGCGAACTATGAGCCCAACAGCTGGGGACCCACCGATGGCGGTCCCCGGGAGGATCCGACTCGCGGCTTCACCAGCTTTGCCGAGGACGCCGACGGTCCGAAGCAGCGCGTCCGCTCGGAGAGCTTTGCCGACCATTACAGCCAGGCACGCCAGTTCCTCATCAGCCAGACCGGAATCGAGCAAAAGCATATCGGCGATGCCTTGGTGTTCGAACTGAGCAAGGTCGAGCGTCCGGACATCCGGTCACGCGTCGTGTCCCACCTGCTGAATATCGATGCCGATCTCGCCAACACGGTTGCGGACGGGCTCGGCCTGCAGCTCCCCAAGGCCGCGGTTGCCGCGCGCAAACCGATCGCCGACCTGCCTCCGTCCGACGCGCTCAGCATCGTCAAGAACGGTCCTACCAGTTTCAAGGGCCGCAAGCTCGGCATCCTGCTCAGCGACGGTGCCGACACCGCGATCTTCAAGGCGCTGCTCAAGGCAGTCGAGACCGAGGGCGCAGTCTATGAAGTGATCGCGCCCAAGATCGCCGGCGTAACGCTTGCCGACGGCACCACGGTGGCGGCGAAGCACAAGATCGATGGCGGCCCGTCCGTGCTTTTCGACGCCGTCGCGGTACTGGTCTCGGCAGAAGGCGCGGCGTTGCTCTCGCGCGATGCCGCAGCCAAGGACTTCGTCACCGATGCATTCGCGCATTGCAAGTTCATCGGGATCAGCCCCGATGCCCAGGCGATATTCGTGGCCGCCGGCATCGCCGACGATCTTGATGAGGCTTGCCTTCCGCTCGGCAAGGCCGGCGACGCGGTGACGTTCGTCGAAGCATGTCGAGCGCTGCGATTCTGGCCGCGGGAGCTCGCTGTCGATCTCGATGCCGCTACGGCGAGTTGATCCCGCGAAGGAGACAATCGGCGACCCAGGCGGCGCGTCCACGGGCGCGTCGTCCGGAACTAAGCAGCGGGGTGCGTGTGTGCTGCAAGCGCAATTGTGCTTGGCAGCACATTCAAATGGAAGCTGTCGTTATGATCCACCAGAGCCGATGAAACGCGCGCGCTTGACGGGGTTGGCACGCGCTGCACGCGCCAATAAACTGCTTAGAGAGCTGTACCCCAAGTGCTGGTTTACCGCCGCCCGGCGCAGCCGAACGGTGGCATTACCGGTCAGCTGGCGACGCCAGTATAACGCGCATATTCTTCTGCATAGCGGCGCGTGATGCGCGCCTGGTCCTCGGCGTCAGCCGACTGCGCCAATTCGCTGAACCACGTCCCCTCTTCGGAATAGACATGATGCGCGACCGCACCCTGGATATGGTCGAGCTTGTCGAGATAATCCCCGCTCATAGGATCGAGGCGCTCGAGCAGGCCCATCTCCATCTTCGCGGCCGACTGTTCCTGATAGGCGAGTTCGGCATGTCCGACCTGATGGTCTGCCGCGAGTGCCGGATAGACCGCCGCCTCCTCCGCGATCGAGTGACCGGTCAGCAAAAGGCCGAGCTTATCCTCTTCGGCGCGGCGTGAGCTGGCGTCGGTGGCCGCTTTCACGGCAGCGAACTGCGCCTCGATCTGGCGATGGTGCGAAAGGATCTGGGAGAGCCAATCGCCCGGCTTCGCCAAGCTCTCAGCCTTGGCGCGTGCCTTGGCACGGGCTTCTTCGCTTTCGGGCGGGGTGATCGCCGCTATCGCCTTGTCCAATATCGACATTTTCCGTCCTCCAGCGCCGATTATTCGGCTTAGACTCAACCGGCTGCACCGCACGACGTTCCCTGCTAACGACTCGCAAGAATACGAGAAAAATCAAACGGATAACCTTGAGATTTCGACATGGAAGCACCCGAATCGGTTACATCGCCGCCCGTGCCTCCCCGGTGACCTTTCGCACGAGATCGACAACCGACGTGGCGGCGAAGCGCTGCATGATCCGTGCGCGGTGAAACTCGACGGTGCGTGGGCTGATGTCGAGGCGCCGGGCGATAACCTTGTTGCTTTCGCCTTCCTGCAGGGCGAGCACCACTTCACATTCCCGGGGCGTAAGCCTGGACGACAGCGTAATCAGCTGATGATCGGTCAGGGTTACGGGCTGAGGCCGAGTTGCATGCGCGCGCGCAGTGATCAGCCAGCCGGCCGCCTCGTTCTCGACTTCAAAGGCCTCGACCGCGACGTGCATTTCAACCGGAAGCTCGAGCTCCCCGGCCGGGGCCGCGTTGGCAACGCCGTTCCAGCTGCCATTTAACGCGATGGCCGCCATGGCGGCAGGCGCATCGATCCCGAGCGCCCCGAGCATCGTCACGCCGTGCGTGACGCCAGCCACACAGGCGGCGTCCCCGGCGAAGAGCACGGCGATTGCAGGATTGAAGAAGCGCAGGAGAAAGTCCCCGCCGCAAACCGCGACGCCGATCGATGAACAGGTGATTGCCGCGTGCAGGATCGTAGCCGGAGAATAGTCGGCAGGCGCCGCGAAGCGTAAATGCGCAATACTAGAAATAAAGATCCCCTCTAGCCGCGGAGCTGTCCGCCAGTTCCATTTTTGATGATGAATCAAATATTTGGACTGGTAGTTCTACGAGTATCAGCATGAAAAGGTTGCGGCTAAGCGCGAACTATTCCGGGGGGACCTGATTCCAGGAGACCGGTTCTAATGTTCGTTTCGCACTTGGCGTCCGCCACCCGTGCCACCAAGCGGCTCGCGCTTCTTGGTAGCGTCTCCACCGCCGCAGCAATGCTGCTTCTGCCGAACAGCGCAGCAGCGCAGACCACCAACTGCTCGCAAACCGGCACCACGATCACTTGCGTTGACGGCGCAGCCACCGTCCTGACCGCCACGACGACACCGGGCAACGCAACGATTGCGGGCCCTGGCCTCGTGACCGCCGATGTCACAGGCCCGGCGACGACGACCTATACCGCGACGGGCCCGATCTCGACCACCGGAGTGACCGCAGTCAACCTGACCTCCACGGGCGGGGCGCTCGCCTTCATCCCTGCCGGCGCCAGCACGCCGGTCAACATCAACGTCACCGGCGGTGCAGCAGCCAACGGCGTCACGCTCAACACTGCGGCCCAGCCCGCCGCCGTCACGGTCGGCAATATCGCGACCAGCGGCACGAATTCCTTTGGTGTCCTGTCGACGGCAGGCGGCGACCTCACGCTACGCACCGGCAACATCACCCTCACCGGCGCGAACGGCACCGCGATCGACGCAGGCGCCCAGACCGGCAACATCTCGACCACCGCAGGCAATATCACCGCGACCGGCCGCGGCATCCGTACGGTGTCGACGACCAACGGCACGAACACCATTGTCGTCGGCAATGTCGTGGCAGGCGATCGCGCCATCCTCGCCAATGGCGGCACCGTCTCGGTCACGAGCGGCAACATTACGACCTCGACCAACGGCGCCACCACGCCCGGCGGCTACGGCATCGCAGCGCAGGGCTTCACCGGCAACGTCACCGTCCGCACCGGCACGATCAGCACGGTCAACGGCGCTGGCATCATCGCCAACGCCTTCAGCCCGACTGGCGCCATCGACATCGGCGGCTGCCCGAGCGTCAGCACCACCGGCGACAACGCAACCGCAGTCTCGGCCCAAGCCCAGGGCACCGGATCGGTCACGGTCAATTGCGGCGCGCTCTCGACGACCGGCCTCAACAGCAACGGCGTGTTCGCGACGTCCGTCGGCGGCAACATGGCCGTCAACATCACTTCGGCGACGACTTCCGGGGTCGGATCCTATGGCGTCACTGCCAACACGATCGGCGCCGGCACCGTGACCACCAATGCAGGCGTGATCACCACCACCGGCAATGGCGGCACGGGCCTCTACGTCCGTGCGGCTACGGGGGCGATCGACGCCGGCTACGGCAATATCACGACATCCGGCGTGGCCGCCGGCGCCAACAGCGCCAGCGCGCTCGATCTCGCCTCTACCGGCACGATCAACCTGCGCGGTAACGGTGCGACGCTTCGCACCAACGGCGCCGGCGTGACCGCCGCCGTCGTCACCGGCGCAGGCGTCACCGGCAGTCTGGGCAACGTGACCACGACGGGTGCTGGCTCGCAGGGCGCGATCATCACCTCGACAGCGCCGGTCAACTTGACCGTCGGCACCGTGGGGACGACCGGCAACGGCCTGACCGTCAATGCCGGCACCAACGCCGTCACGCTCACGACGGGCACAGTCACCGCGACCACGGTAGGTGCCACCGGTACGGTCGTAAACGCCACCGGCGCGGTGAACTTCACCGGCGGCAGGCAGGCGGCCAACGGCGCCAATGCGCTTCGCATCACCGGCGGTGCCGGCGCGATCAACGCCACCGTTGCCGGAGCCGCAACCACCGGGACCGGAACGGCGGTCGTCATCACCGGCACTGGCCCGGTGACGTTGGCCAACAGCGGCACGATCACCACCACCGGCGCCAATTCCGACGGCATTAACGTCGCGACGACCGGGACGATCGGCATCACCGGCGGCCAGGTATCGACGACCGGAGCCAACAGCCGCGGCATCGTCGCCAATGGCGGCGGCGCAGTCACTGTCTCGGGTGCCGGCGTGACCACCACGGGCGCCACCGCGAATGCGATCGTGGCGAACAGCACGGCGAGTTCGGTGGGCGTGTCGCTTAGCGGCACCATCAGCTCGGCCAGCCTCGACGGCGTGAACATCACGGCGGCGACCACGGCCAATCTCGCGCTGACCTCGGGCACGCTCTCGGGCCTCAACAACGGTGCGACGATCACCTCCGGCACGGGCACCATCGTAACCAATGCCGGTACGATCAACGGCTCCAACTATGCCCTCTCGGTCGCAGGCGGCGCAGCGACGCTCAACAACAGCGGCACGATCAACGACCGCATCCTGCTGACCGCCAACGGGGACACCGTGAACAATAGCGGCACCTTCAACGCGAACAGCAACAGCGACTTCGGCGCCGGTGCCGACGTCTTCAACAACAGCGGCACGCTGCGCGTGCTCAGCTTGGCGACGACAGCCGGCACGGTCACGCTGACCGGGCTGGAGACGTTCAACAACAGCGGCCTCATCGACCTGCGCAACGGCCATGTCGGCGACGTGCTGGTCCTGCCGGGCAGCTATGCGGGCAGCGGCGCGGCGCAGCTCGGGGTCGACGTGAACCTCGCCACCTTCACCGGCGACCAACTGCGTATCGGCGGCGCGGCGACGGGCACCACCATTGTCTCGATCGCGGCGCTCAACACGACGCCGGCGGTGCTCAGCACCGGCGCGGGCGCGCTGGTGGCGCAGGCCGGCGCGGCGTCGTCCGCAACCGCCTTCACTCTGGATGGCGGCAGCGTAGATCAGGGGCTGATCCAGTACGGTATCGTCTATAACCCGGCGACCTTCGCCTACAGCCTAGTCGCCACGCCGGGTGTCGGCGTCTACCGCGCCTCGCTGTTCGCCGAAGGGGTTCGCAACCTCTGGCTGCAGTCTGGCGACAGCTGGTCGGGCCATATGCGCGAACTGCGCGACAACATCGCGGCCAGTGGCCCGGGCGGTGCCGGTGGTCGCGTCTGGGCCCAGGTGCTCGGGCAGGTCGAGCAGCGGGGCAGCAACCGCAGCTTCGCGTTCAATGGCGTCACCACCCCGGTCGATCTGAGCTACAAGCAGGACTATTTCGGTGGCCAGATGGGCATCGATCTGGGCGGTTCCGCCGGTGAAGGCGGCTTCGCCTTCGGCCTGACCGGAGGCTATCTCAACTCCAACCTGAACTTCGCCAACTCGCCCGACAGGATCAATTTCGATGCGGTCAATGGTGGCGTCTATGCCAGCCTCAATGCCGGCATCTTCTTCATCAACGCGCTGGGCAAGTACGACTATTACTGGGGCGACAATGTCAGCATCTCGGGGCGCTACACCCAGAAGCTGAACGGCGCGATCTACGGCGGCAAGGCGGAGGCGGGCTTCCGCTTCGGCAGCAAGCTCTGGTTCGAGCCGGCGGCGAGCGTCTCCTACACGCATTCCGATTTCGACGATTTCGGCGGCACGTCGGGCAATTTCGCCTTCAACGATCAGGACGGCGTGCGCGGCCGCGCGGGCGCGCGGATCGGCTTCACCAGCGATATCGGCCCGGCCAAGATGACGCTCTATGGCGGCGGCAACTACGTCCATGAGTTCAAGGGCCAGGACCAAGTCACCTTCACCAGCGGCGGCCAGACCGTCCGGTTCGGCAACCAGCGGCTGAGCGACTATGGCGAAGGGCTTCTGGGCCTGAACATCGGCTCGCAGCACGGTGCGATCAGCGGCTTCTTCGAAGGTCGCTACGCCGATGGCGGCGACTATGAGGGCTATGGCGGCCGCGCCGGGGTTCGCTTCCGCTTCTGATCCTTCCACAAGCGTGGGCAGTTGATGGGCCGCCTCGCAAGAGGCGGCCCATTGGCTTTCCCGTCTCCGTCCCCTGCCCTCGCCATATGCTCACGCCGCGGGGAGCAGGCCCATGGCCGCCCGACCTTCTATGCTCGCGGCCCGGACGCGGATGATGGGACGCGAACCTCGGCCGGCGTTGGGACGAGCCATTCTTGGAGCACCAAGAGCAGAGCCGCCATGACGACCGGGCCGATGAACAAGCCGACAAGACCAAGCGCCGCCAGTCCGCCAAAGGCTCCAATCAGCGCGAGGATGAAGGGAAGCTTCACTGCCGAGCCGATCGCCGCCGGCTGCACGATATTGTCGCCGAGCAGCATGACGATCGTCGCCCCGGCAAAGAGCAACAGGCCCGCAGCGGTGGCGCCGCTGCCGATCAGGATAAGCGTGGCCAAGCCAAAGGCTGCCCAGGCGCCAAACGGAACAAGTGCCAAGGTGATGGTGAGGATGGTGAAGAGCAACGGCTGGGGGACCCCGGCGATGGCATAGCCGCAGCCGATCAGCGCACCTTCGCCAAAGGATACAAGCAGCGTGCCATTGACCGTCGAGCGCACGGCCTGGGTCATGCGATCGACGAAATCCTCGCCAAATCCTCCGAACATCCGGCAGGCAAGCGTCTGCGCCTTGGCTGCAAGCTGCTCGCCGCGCGCCAGAATCGCCGTCAGCAGGACCAGGGTGATCAGGAACAGCACGGAATCGCGCGCGACCTCGGCGGCTGCCGAGCGCATCCAGGCTAGCGCCGAACCGCTGCTCAGCATGGTCACGATCGCGCTCGTGCCGCTCGCATTCGCCAGATGCGCCTGCCACCATTTGCTTACCGTGCCGCCGATCAGCGGTAGCCCGCCGAGCCAACTCGGTGCCGGCACGCCGTAATGCTGGGCATGCTGAAGCCAGGCGAAGGCAGCCTGGCTCTCCTGCGCGAGGGAGAGAGCGGCAAACGAAAGGGGAAGGACCACGAGCAGGCCGGTCGCAAGCGCGAACCCGACAGCGATGGCGCCGGGGCGATGCGGCCAGCGGGAGAGTGCCCGTCGAAACAGCGGCCATTCCGCGATCGCCAGGATGAACGCCCAGGCAATCGGCGTGAGGAACGGCAAGGCGATCCAAGTGGCGAGCGCGACAATGAAGACCGTGAAATAGAGCTGCCGGGTTCGGGCGCCCGAACGCGTCCTTGACTGAGTCATGCGGTTCTCGATGTCGATATTTCCAAGCGGCCTCGCCTCGCGTTCAGCGGGCGAGATCGGCTTTTGTTCATTCCGGACGGCCAAGGCGCATGCGGCGGCTTCCGCACGACGGCACCGCAAGCTGGAAAGGCCTCTCACGCCCTTCCCGCCGCACTTGGCGCACTAGCCGCCGGTCACGCGCCACACGACATTGCCGCCATCGTCGGCGATGAGCAGCGCGCCCTTGCTGTCGATCGCGACGCCGACAGGCCGGCCTTGCGCCTTGCCGTCTTTGCCGATGAACCCCGTCACCACGTCGACTGGCTTGCCGACCGGGCGGCCACCGGCAAAGGCGATATAGACCACCTTGTAGCCATTGAGGTGACCGCGGTTCCAGCTGCCATGCTCGCCTACAAAGGCACCGCTGCGATATCGCTGGGGCATGGCCGTGGCATTGGCGGTGAAGGCCATGCCGAGCGGCGCTACATGCGAGCTCAGCGCATAATCGGGCGCGATCGCTCGGGCGACGAGATCGGGCCGCTGCGGGCGGACCCGCGGGTCCACGTGCTGGCCGTAATAGCTGTATGGCCAGCCATAAAAGGCGCCATCCTTCACCGACGTCATATAGTCTGGGACGAGGTCGGGCCCGAGCTCGTCGCGCTCGTTGACCACGGTCCAGAGCTGGCCGGTAGACGGCTCGAACGACAGGCCATTGGGGTTGCGCAAACCCGTCGCATAGGGCCGGTGCGCGCCGCTCAGCCGATCGACCTCCCAGATGCGCGCGCGCTCCTGCTCGGCTTCGATGCCATTCTCCGCGATGTTGCTGTTCGAGCCGATGCCAACATAGAGCTTGGAGCCATCCGGGCTGGCGACCAGGCTCTTGGTCCAGTGATGGTCGATCGGGCCGCCGGGTAGCTCGGTCAGCACCACTGGCTTGGCGGTGATACTGGCCTGGCCGGCTTGGTACGGGAAGCGCAGGATCGCGTCGGTGTTCGCGACATAGAGGTCGCTTCCGACCAGAGCCACGCCGAACGGCGCGTTCAAATGATCGATCAGGACCGAGCGCAGCTCGGGCTTCCCGTCCCCGTCTGCGTCACGCAGCAAGGTGATCCGGCTCTCACCCTTGACCTTGGAATGCCCGAAGCTCTGGATGAAGCCGACCACTATATCCTTGGGGCGGCTGACCGGCCCCTCGGGTGCCTTGGCTTCGACGGCGAGGATGTCGCCATTGGGCAGCGTGTAGACCTGTCGGACATTGTGGAAGTCCGAGGCGAAAGCCGAAATCCTCAAGCCCGCTGAGACTGTCGGCTTCGCACCGTTAGCCCAGGGCTCGACGGAAGCAACGTGCATCGGCGGAACCAGATATTGGTTGATCGCCGGCAGCTTCGGGTTGGGACCGAGCTGATCGTCGGTGTTACCGCCGCCGCCGCTGCACGCAGCCAGCAACAAGAGCCCGGATACCGGGAGGAGCGCCTGGGCCTTCATGCCACCACCTCCGCGCGCACCGAGTAGCCGATCCAGCTCGCGACCAGCACGAGAACCGCGGTGACCGCGGATAGGATGATCCCGGTCGGCACCACGGACGTCCAGGCGTCCCGGCTATGGACGAACGCATTCACGATCGCCGTCACCAGCATCACGATCGTCAGGACCGAATGCAGCGCGGAGCGACGACGCGCGCCCCGCCCGATCACAAGCACATCGACGATACCGGCTATACCCGCCGCCACCGCCATGAAGATGCCACCCACGATGAGCCAGACCGAGAAATTGGCCCACTGCATGTTGGCGCTATCGGCATAGGCCCAGTCGCTGAAAAAGGCAGCGACGAAAAAGGCCAGCGGGAAAGCGGCGAGGATGCCGTGCAGCGGCACGAAGACGCGCGCCGCACCAGGATGATATCGCGCCAAAGAAATACCTCTCCAGAAAAGGTCAGGCCCTCAACGCGCTACAGCGATTGCAGGTCCGTCGAATTCGATGTGCCCGAAGTTGCGCCGCTCTGCCGTCGCGCATCGAATGGCCCGATCATCCGTTGGATTGGCGAAGGAGATCGCGTGTGGAGATCATAAAGCTCGCGCCTGGCGTCCTGGCGGACGACGACACGGACTGCATCAAGATCAACGAGACCCCTGACGGCAGATTCTCGCTCGTCGCGTCCGCGCTGATGGATTGCGGCGATGGCGAAAGTCCGGAGTCCGTCGCACTGGTGAGCAGCGAGCCCTATGCGACCTATGAAGCCGCGGAGGCGGCAGGCCTCGCATGGGCGGAATCGCACTGCGTCGTGACGCTCTACATCGAGACGGGCGGAAACCAGGAGCCGGTCCGGCCAACAACCGAATGAAGCTGGGAAGATCGGCGATGCAGCGCTGCAATCACGGTTGCCGCGCGCGGGGCACGCTGGCCGTGCGGGGAGTTGCGGATTTTGAAACGCCCATGGAACGCGCCGGCCTGCCGCGAATTGAGAGCCGGCACCCCCTGCACGAAGGAGAACGACATGAGCATCGAAGGGCAGATCAAGGAAGCCGCCGGTTTCGTGAAGGAAGAGATTTACGAGCACGGCACTTCACCCGAGAGCAAGGCAAAGGCCCAGGAAGGCCGCGACCTGCGCAACGAGGGCCGCATCGAAGACGGCAAGGCGCCCAAGACCACGGAGCCTGGCACCGACGCCTGACCGGACCTCCGTCGCAATCAATCATGCGCCGCTCCTGACGGGGCGGCGCTTTGCGTTTCACGCTCGCTCGCGCCCGATGTCAGCTAAAATCGGCGGTGTCCGCCGGAAGCATCGCCACGAAACGCCCCGACGCTATGCCTTGCGCCGCGAGCCCTGCAGCGAGGCGCAAGGCGGGATCGTCGCGTGGCTCGTCGGTGAGCTTGAACGTGCCCCAATGGATACCGACGGCGGCGCGCGCGCCGAGATCGCCCATGATGCGGATGGCCTCTTCGGGATCGGTGTGCTGCGCCGCCATGAACCAGCGCGGGTCATAGGCGCCGATCGGCAGGAGTGCGAGATCGGGCGCACCGAAGCGCTCGCGCATCGCGCGGAAGATGTTGCCGGTACCGTATCCAGTGTCGCCCGCGAAATAGACGAGGCTCTCCCCTGCTCGCACCATGAACCCGCCCCACAGCGCCATGCGCCGGTCGAGGATGCCTCGCGAGGACCAGTGGGTGGCTGGCACGATATGCGCCTCGGCCCCAGGCCCGATTTCGAACCGGTCGCCCCAATCCCCCGCCGCGAGCAGCGCGCCGGGCAGGTACCGGCGCACGATCGCATCGTTGCCAAGCGGCGTGACGATCAGCGGAGGATGGCGTGCGTGCAGCGCCCGGAGCGTCGCGATATCGAGATGATCGTAATGATTGTGGGACAAAAGAACCGCGTCGATCGGCGGCAGGTCCTCGAGCCGCACGATTGGCGCGGTGCCCCGCCTGGGACCGGCAAAGGCCAGCGGGCTGGCACGGTCAGACCATACCGGATCGGTCAGGAGGTTGAGGCCTGCCAGCTGGATGAGCAGTGTCGCGTGCCCGATCATCGTTACCCGGAGCCCCTCGATCCTCGCATCGGGAACGATGGGCGTGACCGGGACCATACGCGGCCAGGGGTTGTCCGGGATCGAACTCCGCCAGCGCAGCATATCCGCCGAGAGAGCGGTCGGTATCGGGTTCACCGGGATTGAAGAAGCGCAGTCCGTCGAAATGGTCGGTGACGGGTCCTTGATAATAGGGATTGCGCGGCATCAGCACCCGCCTTTGGCTGCGCGCGCGATCTCGGCGGAACCGATGATGCGCTTGCCCGGCATGCCTTGGAACGTCGCGTCGACCAGCAGCGCGGCGACGATCGACGCCGGGTTGATGCGGGCGCTTGCTGGCAGGATTGGCGCGGCGATGCGCAACAATGTAGCGATCCCCTGCTCCATCGGACGATGCCCGCTGCGATCTCCCCCGAGAAAGCCCGGGCGCGCGATCGTCAACGAAGCGAAGCCGAGGCCATCGATGGCATCTTCCAGCTCGCCCTTGGTGCACGTGTAGCGAAAGGTCGACCGCGCATTCGCTCCCGCCGAGGAAACCAATCCGAAACGGGTCGCGCCGCGTTCACGGACGAGGCGCGCGATGGCGAGCGGAAAGTCGTGGTCGATGGCACGGTAGGCGGAAACCGATGGCGTCTGCGCGCGGGTCGTGCCGATCGCGCAGAGCGCGGCATCGACCGTCCACCAGTCGGCATCGGGCTGGACCCTATCGATCGCGACGATCGGATTGAACAGTTTCGGATGCTCGGGAAGCCTCCGCCGCGTCGGCGCGGCCACTCTAGTTACGCTGGCATCCGCCAGCAGGCGCTCCAGCATCGCGGCGCCGACCAGGCCAGTGGCGCCTGCCAGGAGAAACGTCTTCATCAGGGATCTTCTAGGGCGGCGTTGGCGAGGATAGAAGGCCTGCTATTCGCGCCATGGCAAGGGAGGCCGGACACCCCAAGGACGGCCGGCCTCCGCGCGATCAGATGGCGCTCGGCTCGCGCTGATACGCCGCGCGGTCGCGGTCGATCTGGTCGACGCCATAGGGCTCGGCCTTCTCGTCGAAGCTGGTCCAGCCCGATTGGCGATAATCGCTGCCGCGCGTGTCCGCGCTGACGCCGCGATTGCCGTCGAGCACAGCTTCGGTCTCGCCGACCAGCGCATCCTCGACCCGCGCGCTGACGAGCGTGCCGCCGCGGCGTACGCCCTCGGCATAGACGCCGGCTTCCTCATCGCTGTGGCCCGCATTCTTCAGTGCGCCGACGATACCGCCGGTCGCCGCGCCGCCGACGCCGCCAATGGCAACGCCGGCTGCGGTCGATGCAAGCCAACCCGCGGCAACGATCGGTCCGAGTCCAGGAATTGCAAGAAGGCCGAGACCGGCAAGCAGGCCGCCGACGCCGCCGATCGCCG
This sequence comes from Sphingomonas sp. GW821-FHT12D09, assembly GCF_058807215.1. Classification (NCBI taxonomy): domain Bacteria; kingdom Pseudomonadati; phylum Pseudomonadota; class Alphaproteobacteria; order Sphingomonadales; family Sphingomonadaceae; genus Sphingomonas; species Sphingomonas sp. GW821-FHT12D09. The sequence goes on from NZ_JBXAQL010000001.1 coordinate 646,042, forward strand.
CACCGGCCGAGGCGCCGCGCGTGACATCGCCATTGTCGTTGATGCCGTCATTGTCGGCGCGGTCAGCGCCATGGGTGCCATGGGCATTGTTCGCGACGATGCTGAGATCGTCATGGGGAACGCCGATACGCTCGAGTTCGGTAACCGCGGTCTGGGCGTCCGAATAATCGTCGAACAGGCGTGTGATGGTCCTGGTCATGTTCAATACTCCTGAATGCGGTGGATCAGCGCGAAGTGACGTTGCCCTTGAAGTCGAGCATCACCTTCACGGCATGGCGGCGCTTCATCGCGCGGCCCTGCCAGACGCCATCGTCGTTCTTGCGAAGACCGCTGATGTTGGTGAACCCTGCCTTGGCGATGCGGCCGCGAGCCTGGCTTTGGGTGAACGAGCTATGTCCACGGGCCGGCGTTGCGACCGCATGGACGCGGCTGTCCTTGATGGCGGGGTTATGCGGCGAGGACTGACGGTCCTGCGCGATCGCGCCAGTGCTGACGGCGGCGGCCAGCACGGCAAGAAGATAAAGCTTCATGGGGATTCCTTTCGATGGACAGCGCGCCGCGCGGCGGCGGGCACGCGCCATCATTCGATCGAAGTCGACGAGCGCGTTCCCCATGCGGCGGATTGTGGAGCTATAACCCTTTGAAATCGAAGGCGGACGCATGCGGCACGAAATAAATCGGGGCACCGCGCCCGCCGGCAGCCGACACACGCCTATAGCATCTCGATCGCGACGCAGCCTGGCCGCACCGAGAGTATCTCGCCGAGACGACCGAGGATCTCGGCAGGCAGGAAGACCTCGGCGAAAGCCCGATTCTCCTGGACAAAGGCGGCAGTTTCCGTCTGGGAACGGCGATCATGCCGGGCAAGCGCAGCATCCAGGCGAGCTCCAGTTGCGATGGGCGGACCGGCATCCTTGGCGCTCTCCGCAAGATCGACATCGGCGTTCAGGCACCCTTGTTCGACCGACCATAGGCCACCCGCGTCTCTAGCCTGCCTAGGAAGCGAGTGCCGAGACGGAGGTTTTCGGATCGTCCAGCCCCGCGATGCCGGTCGAGGCAAACCCCGGCCATTCAATCGCTGATGCCAAACCGAACCTGCCCGCACCTTCGCGGTTTCACATGCAAAAGCGTTGCAGTGCCGCATTCCCTGGAACGGCATCATGCCCGGTCGCTTCACTTATGAAGACACAATGCGGCAAGGACTTCGCCCAGCAGCCCGAGGATCAATCAACCTGATAATCGATCGGCTTGAACGACCCGTTGTTCGACTGAAGCGCCGAGCATGCCGTCAGACCGATGACGAGATCCTCGACCGCTCTGAAGACGATCCGATCCCCTGCCCTGCTCAAGGGCGGTTCGACGCGCAGCTCGCCGGTGGTCCCGTCCACGGGCACGTTCATGAAGCAGTTGAATGCAATCGGGATGTCGTCCGGCACAACACCATAGGGCGCCAGTGCAGCCGCGAGATTGCCGAAACAGCCCCGGTGCGGATTTGTGTCGCCATAGATGATCCGGAAGGTGTCCTTCGAGCAGGGCGTAAGCAGGAAGTCGTGCCGCCCGACATCGTCTTCGACGATCTCGAGCAGCACATTGCTCCGGTTCGAATAGAGCTTGTCGCCGGTGGTCAGGTAGATGCGGCTGGCATAATCGAGCGTCCGTCCCGACGAGATCACCTCGCGCACATCGTCGCGGCGAAAGGCGAGCAGATCGGCGACCTGCTCCCCTGTCGGATCGATGACCGTCAGCGTCTGACCCCTGGCGACTTCGAACGCGACACCCGAGCGCGGTGCGATCCTATGCAGCATCGCGGATCCTCCCACGGCCCGAGAATGGGCAAACCCAGTCAGGACCCACTGCGCGCCCGCTATATTGCCGTGCTTCGGAGATCGTACCGTGCCGCGCCAGCATGGGATTTTCGCTTCCCGCCGCCGCGATGTCACGATCCATGATCGACGCGCGCAGCTTCTCGTAGCGGCCCTGCTCGCGAAGCTGTTCGAACTGGTCGTGCAGATTGAACGCCAGCGCGGGCCGCTCGAACCGACGCGCCGGGCGGCTCGCCTGCGGGTGCAGCCCAACGACGAAGAATGCCTCGCCGCCGAAGCTCAGCGAGAAATGAGGCTCGTCGGGCGACGAGCTGACACGCGGGTCGGGCTGCTGCCCAAGCCACTCGTCCTTGTCGGTCAGCGACTGAACTCGTGCCCACAGGTTCTTCTCAAATCCAACCTCGTCAAGCCCTGCATCTTTCTCGAACAGCACGACCAGTGACTGAAACAGGATCGGATCGGCGCGATAGGATTGTGCAAGGTCGAGCAGGCTCGGCATGATTCGCAGGTCGTCCCATGCCGAGCGGATGTCGTTCCCGATTACGAAGCGCATCTGCTGCTTCGCCAGCGCAGATTTCGCACCGACGCACGGAAAGTCGGATGCTCTGACGAATTGTTGGAAGGCAAGCGCGAGCGGATGGTCGACGTCATTCGAAGCTTTGTTCATGCCCCTTCCAACGCGCGCCGGAAGGCTCAGTTCAGCGATAAGAACGCGCACATAATCTGGATCAACACGATTTTTCGGTCGCTGCTCAAGGAGTTGGGGGACAAGTCGGGACGAACGTACACAGCGGAACGAACCGCTCCCGACGCTGTTGAGCGCCCGTGCCAGACGCGATTGCTGGCAGTTGCCGCATCCGGCGCCAGGGGGACTATGCGCATCGACATTCCAAAGCCGGGTGAGTCTCTCGCAAGCGCTGCGACGCGCGCCCTGGTGCCCGTTGGCGCGGTAGCGGCCATATTGGCGGAGGCGCTCGATGCCGGCCAGGTCATGTTCGTCGCATCGGACGAACAGCGGGCGGAGGCCGTAGCTGCCGCGCTGCACCGGGCAGCGCCGCATGCCGAAGTGATCCACTGCCCGTCGAGCGACGCGCTGCCTGGCGATTCCGCACCCGCCTCACCCGCCAATGTCGGCCGCCGCGTGGCCGCGCTGCGCCGCCTGCGCCAAGCGAACCTCGACGGCCAGCGCATCATCGCGCTCATTACCACTGCGGAAGCTGCGGCGAATGTCGTCTCCGCGCCTTCCCGATTCGATGCAGCACCGCCTGCGCTCACGGTCGGCGAAGCGCTCGACGTTGAGGCCCTCACAGCGACATTGGAGGAGATCGGCTATTTCCCCGACGACCGCGTAGACGAACCTGGGGAGATGGCGGTTCGCGGACAGGTAATCGACTTGTTTCCGGCCGATGCGGCGCTCCCAGCGCGCATCGAGATCGAGGATGGGCGGATTGTCGCCATCCGCGCGTACGACCCGGCAACCCAGCTTGGCAGCAACACGCTTGATACGCTCGAGATCGGCCGTGTCACCGAGCCCCCGCTCGGCGAGGACTATACCTCCCTGTTCGACCATCTGCCAGGCGCCGCGATTGCCGGCGATCCGGACGCGGAGAAGCGCCGCGATCGGTTCATAGCGCTGGCACGTGATCCGGCCGGTACCGGCCGCGCTGGCCCCGTGATAGATCGCACCGCTTGGGACAAAGCGCTTTCGGGCCGGTCGATCATCGACCTGGAGGCGGCAGGCATCGCCGAAGCGCCCAGGTTCGTCGAGGGCAAGGTGCCGTTGCGTACCTTCGCGCGTGCAGTCGCAGCGACGTTTGCCGAAGGCGGTCGCGTCATCGTACTGGGCGCTCCACGTGACCTGCGCTTCCTGAATTCGCGCCTCACCAAGGCGCTGGGGCATGCCCCGGTGGTGCTGTCGCAGTGGTGCGACTTCGAAACGGTGCCGTCGGGCACCTGCGCGTTACTGGAAATGCCCGTCGAACGCGGGTGGACCGCTCCAGGCGTGCTCGCTGTATCTGCCGGCGATCTGTTTGGGAGCCGTGCGATCGTGACGGATGTGTCGCGCGGCAACTTGGACATGCTGCGCCACCAAGGCGGTGAGATCCGCCTCGGCGACGTCGTCGTGCACGAGGACTTTGGTATCGGCATCGTCGTGGGACTGGAACCGATGGAAGCCGATGGCGAGGATCTGGGCGATGCGCTGGTGCTCGAATATGCCGGCGGCGCACGCCGCATGATGCCGGTGGGCGATGCCGATCGCTTGTGGCGCTATGGCGCCGACGCCGATGCAGTGACGCTCGACAAGCTCGATGGCTCGAGCTGGGAGAAACGCCGCGGCGCGATCGATCTCGCCATTGCTGAAAGCGCACGCGGGCTGACTGCCCTCGCAGCGGAGCGCGACGGACGATCGGCGCCCATGCTTGCCCCCGAAGCGGCCGCCTATGAGCGGTTCTCGTCCGGCTTTCCCTTCACCGAGACGCCCGATCAGGCGCGCGCGATCGCCGCAGTGCGCGACGAGCTGGCGTCCGGCAAGCCGATGGACCGCCTCGTCGTCGGCGATGTCGGCTATGGCAAGACCGAGGTTGCGATGCGCGCGGTCGCGCTTGCGGCGTTGGCGGGAAAGCAGGCGATCGTCGCCGCGCCCACGACAGTGCTGGTCCGCCAGCATCTGGAGAGCTTCCGCCGCCGCTTCGACGGCACGGCCATCGTCGTTGCCGGCCTCTCGCGCTTGTCGAGCGCGGCGGAGAAAAAGGCAGTCAAGGCCGGGCTGGCCGACGGCTCGGTCCATATCGTCATCGGCACCGGCGCGGTGGCCGGTGCCGAATATAGCGACCTTGCGCTTGTCGTGATTGACGAGGAGCAGCGCTTTGGCGCCGCCGACAAGGCGAAGCTACGCGGCCTGTCGGCCGATTGCCACATCCTCACCCTCACGGCGACGCCGATCCCGCGCACGCTGCAGACCGCGCTGGTCGGCTTGCAGCAGGTGTCGGTAATCGCCACGCCGCCGGCACGCCGTCAGCCGATCCGTACCAGCATTGGCGGATTTGAGCCGGCGACCGTCCGTACGGCATTGATGCGAGAAAAGGGCCGAGGCGGGCAAAGCTTCGTGGTGGTCTCGCGGATCGAGGACATGGCGCAGATGGCGGAGAAGCTGGCAGCGCTGGTGCCGGACCTTCGCCTCGTTCAGGCGCACGGCAAGATGCCCGCCGGTGAAATCGATGAGGAAATGGTCGCATTCGCGAGCGGAGGCGGCGATGTGCTCCTTGCCACGAACATCATCGAAGCGGGGCTGGACGTTCCGCGCGCGAACACGATGATCGTCTGGCGCGCCGACCGCTTCGGGCTATCCCAACTGCACCAGTTGCGCGGTCGCGTCGGACGCGGCAGCCGCCGAGGACAAATCCTGCTGCTGACCGATCCCGATGCCACCATCGCCGAGGCAACCCTGAAACGCCTGCGCACGCTCCAGGCATTCGACCGACTGGGCGCGGGCTTTGCGATCAGCGCCCGCGATCTCGACATGCGCGGTGCCGGCGACCTGTTGGGCGACGCGCAAATCGGACATATGAAGTTGATCGGTGTCGACCTGTACCAGCATTTGCTCGGCAGTGCGCTCCGCACCGCAAGCGGTGAGACGGTCGACAATTGGACACCCGAGCTCCATCTCGGCGTCGCGGGCCGGCTCCCCGAGAGTTGGATACCGGAGATCGATACTCGGATCGGCCTATACGGGCGGTTGGCGCGCCTGATCGACGGCGCGACCCTGAACGCGTTCGAGTTCGAGATAGAGGATCGGTTTGGTATTGCGCCGGATGAAGCGCGGCAACTCCTCAACCTCACGAGGGCAAGGCTATTGGCGCGCGATGTTGGGATCGCGCGGGTCGATGCGGGGCCGGCCGCGATTGCGCTCACCCCACGCGCCGGCACGAATATCGCAACGGTCGGAACCTCGCTCGAGGACCGTAATGGCCGCCTTGTTCTAGCGGAGCGGATCGAGGACGCGGACGCGCGCCTGGATCGGGTTCGCTACCTGCTCGAAGAACTGGGGAGCGGCGGTCCCGATTGACGACGAACCGGGGCGAACGGCTGGCAACCGCGCCTTCTAATGGCCACGTTGTCCGCCGCTGCGCCCGGGCGCCGTATCCAAGAGCGATCCCGGACTATCGGCCGTTAAGACCCTCGCACGCCAGGACCGGCTCTCCTGGCGGATATCCGGGCGCATCGGTTCGTGGTCAATTCCGACCATCCCGGCCCGGACCTGCACGATCTCGTCCTGTCACGGCTATCTGGCCCGGGGCACCGCCCAATCATCGCCGTGCCGGGAACAAGGACATATCATGGCAGAAAAATCAGAAATCGATGCAGCTCCTCATCCAGTCGGACAAGATGGACATGATCGCGGTCAAGTCCCTGAGTGAGCAAGCGCAGCTCACTGGTTGCCTTTTTTTGGCCCTTCCGTCGGAAAGCAAACCGTCGCCAGCTGGCTTGGCCGGTTTTCCAAGGCACGCCTTGGGCCAAGCGCGGTATCACCCCAATGTATATTGACTTAGTTTCGCGATGCGTTTTGTGTCGAATCAAGGGGGATTCTACATGGTCGGTACTGCCAAGTCGTCCGCTGTTCTCTGCACGGCCAATGGTCGTTCGCATGGTCTCAGGCGGATGATCGGCCGCCATCGTGCGGCGACCGCGCTGATCGGGAGCCTGGCCGCGACGATCCTCCTCGCAACCCCCGCAGCAGCGCAGGACACGCATGGCGGGCGCGGCGGACAGGGCAATTCCGGCGGATCACCGGCGGGCGGCACGAGCAGCACCAGCGGCGCGGGCGGCGTGGGCGGCGCCACCAGCGAAAGCTATGAGGGTGCGGGCGGCGGCGGCGCTGGCGCGACCGGAGGGGCCGGCGGCAACGCCTCCGACGGCAGCCCCGGCGGCGCCGGCGGCGCGACGGCGGGCGCATCGGGCGGCGACGGTGTCGGTGGCGGGATCGGCAGCCGGGCAAGCGGCGGCGGCGGCGGCGCACACGGCGCGGTACTCTCCGGCGGGCCGGGCACCGCAGTTACTGGCGGCAATGGCGGCAATGGCGGCGGCTCGAGCGACGGCGATGGTGGTGGGGGCGGCGCGGGCGGCTATGGCGCAGTGACGACTGGCACCGGCACGATCTTCTTCAACAATGCGATCACCGGCGGCAATGGCGGCAATGGCGGCTATGGCTATTTCTACGGCGGCAGCGGTGGCGACGGTGGCATCGGCCTGCTGCTCACCGGCACCGGCGCCACGGTCTCGATCAGCGGCGCGGTCACCGGCGGCAATGGCGGCACCGCGGGCAACTTCGTCGCCTCCGGCTGCTGCGCCAATGGCAGCAACGGCGCCGGCGGTATCGGCCTTATCGGCAGCAACGTGGCCATCGTTCTCCACGCCACTGTAGGCGGTGGTCTGGGCGGCGACGGCGTCACCCGTGCCCTGGCGATGCGACTGGGAGGCACCAACCAGATCGCGCTTGCCAGCGGCTGGGGCCTGGTCGGTGGCATCGAGATCGCCGGCACCAGCCTCGAATTCGTGCAGGGCAACAACCAGACGCTGTCGAACGACATCTTGGGCGTGGGCAGGCTGATCAAAAGCAGCATCGGCAACCTGACGCTAAGCGGCAACAACAGCTATGCCGGGGGCACGGAGATCCGCGGCGGCACGCTCACCATGGGGAGCGCCAATGCGATGGGCACGGGCAGCGTCACGCTCAACGGCGGCACGCTCGACATCGGCAGCCAGACCGTCAATCTGAGCCGCGCAATCACTGGAACCGGCACCGTCAGCGCGTCCGGCAGCGGCGCGCTGGCCATCAGTCCCGGCGCGTCGGTGACCTTCGGCAGCGCCGGCGGCGCGATCACCTCCAACCTTCCCCTCAGCGTTGGCAGCACGAGCACCCTGACCCTGTTAGGCAACAACAACCTGACGGGCGGCATCGCCCTCTCCGGCCGGCTGGTGATCGGCGAGAGCGGCGCGGCAGGCGGATCGGGCAACACGATCACCAGTTCCGGCGCCGTGATCGACTATGCCGACAATGTTACCAGCGCCGCAGCGATCCTGCTTTCGGCCGACCCGACCAGGCTCGACGTGCTCGGCACGGGCGTGGCGACGCAGAGCGGAGCGATCTCGTCGAGCGCAGGCACGCACGGGATCGAGAAGATCGGCACGGGCACGCTGATCCTGAGCGCGGCCAACAGCTACACCGGGGCGACAATCGTCACTGCGGGCACGCTTGGACTTGCCTTAGACGGCGCCGCGGGCACCGGGGCGATCCAGCTGGCGAACGGCACGACGCTCCTTAACGCATCGTGCGGCTGCACGACACTCACGCTTGCCAACGCGATCCAGATTGCCTCGGGCGGCACAGCGACGATCGACACCGACGGCTACGAGACGGTGCTCGCCGGCAATATCACCGGCGGCAACCTGGCCTTCACCGACACCATCGGCGGGGGCACCACCTATCTCACCGGCACCAACAGCTATGGCACTACGCATGTCGCCGGCGGCGCGACGCTGATGGTCGGCAATGGCGGCACTACCGGCACGCTCGGCTCCGGCACGATCACCGTCGATGCGCTCGGCATGCTCGCCTTCAACCGCTCGGACACGGTGACGCTCGCCACCGCGGTGACCGGCGGCGGTTTCCTCGGTCAGTTCGGCAGCGGCACGCTGATCCTCACCGCGAACAACAACTATGCCGGCGGCACGATCCTCCAAAATCCTGGCGGCACCGTGCAGGTAGGCACCGGCGGCACTACCGGGTCGCTCGGCAGCGGCCAGATCGTCATGGGCGGCGGCACGCTGGTCTTTAATCGTTCGGACGACATCGCGGTCGCGGACGACATCGCCGGCAACGGCCTAGTCACCAAGCTTGGCGCCGGCACCTTGACGCTGAGCGGCGACAATAGTGGCTATGGGGGCGTGATCTCGATCCTCGCCGGCACGGTAGCCACCACCCAGACCGGGCTCGGATTCGGCGCGATCGAGATCGACAACGGCGCGCAGCTCACCGCGCTGGACGATGTCAACGCGCTCTATATGACGATCCTCTCCGGCGGCGCCACGATCGACACCGGCTCGCATTTCATCGCGCTGCTCGGCGACCTCGATTTCCAGGGCGCGCTCACCAAGACCGGCTCGGGCATGCTGGTCCTCGTCAACGCCTTCGGCTCCAGCACCGGCAGCGGCGACATCAACGTCGACCAGGGCACGCTCGCGCTGGTCAGCGACGGCGCGGCCGGCGCCGGCATCATCCGGCTCGCCAACGGCACCACGCTTCAGAACGCATCGTGCGGCTGCTTCGACCTCAACGTCGACAACGCGATCCAGATCGCGCTCGGCGGCATTGCGACGATCGACGGCGCCGATGCCAATGTGAACCTGAACGGCGCGATCAGCGGTGGCGACGTCCACTTCATCAACAGCGAAACCACGCCCACCTATGGCAGCGCATTCCAGCTCAATGGCGCGAACAGCTATGACAGGACGTTGATCGGCGCCAATACCGCGGTGATCGTCCATGATGGCACGCTGGGCACCGGCGATGTCGTGTTCGACGCCACGCCGTCCGACCCGGGCCTCCCGGCCGCGCTCGTCTTCCAGAACGCCGCCGATTACAGCTATGCCGGCACGATTTCCGGCGAGGGGATCGTCAGCATCGAAGCGGATCCGCTTGCGAGCGTGACCCTGAACGGATCGAACACCGGCACCGCCAGCTTCACCGGATCCGTCGAAGTGATGAGCGGCCGGCTGGCGATTAACGGCAATTTCGGCGACGTGGTGGCCAACGCCGCAACGATGACGCTCGATGGCGGCACGCTGGGCGGCAGCGGCACCTTCCATGGCAGCGTGGCCATCGGCAATGCCGCGCTCAATCCCGGCAACAGCCCAGGCACGCTCGCCATCGCCGGAAACCTGACGCTCGGCGGTGCCACCATCCTCAATTACGAGTTCGGCGCGCCAGGCACGGTGGGCGGTGCCAGCAACGACCTGGTCACTGTCGGCGGCAATCTGACGCTCGACGGCACGCTCAACACCACCGCTTCCGGCGCCGACTATGGCCCGGGCTATTACCGCCTGTTCAACTATGGCGGGTCGCTGACCGACAACGGTCTCGACATCGGCTCAATCGCCGACGGCCTGTCGGCGCAGGTGCTCACCAATATCGGGGGGCAGGTGAACCTGCGCCTGGGCGGCTCGCAGGCCATCCAGTACTGGGATGGCGCCGACATGGGCACGACCACCGGCGTCGCCGGCGGCGCGGGCACCTGGAGCGGCAGCAGCGCCAACTGGACCGGCCCGACCGGCTACGCGATCAATGACAGCTGGGAAAGCCAGGTCGGTGTGTTCGCGGGCAGCGCCGGCGGCACCGTCACCGTGGACGGCACACAGAGCTTCGAGGAACTACGCTTCGAGACCGACGGCTATGTGCTGAGCCCGATCGATAGCAACGCACGGCTGAACACGACCGGCGGCTTCTCGATCGTCGACGTCGCGAGCGGCGTCACCGCCGATATCGGCGTGGTGATCCAGGGCGGCGCCGGCATCGACAAGATCGGCACCGGCACGCTGATTCTCTCGGCGGCCAACGCCTATAGCGGTGCGACCGATATCGCCGCGGGCACGCTGCGGCTGGGCATCGACGACGCGCTGACTGATCCGACCGCCCTCACCATTTCGTCCGGCGCCGCGCTCGACCTCAACGGCTTCTCGACCCATATCGGCTCGCTCGCCGGCACGGGCGCCGTGATCCTCGCCGGCGGGCGGCTCGACATCGGCTACAACAACAGCTCGACGATCTTCGGCGGCACGGTGACGGGCGCTGACGGCGGCACGTCCACCTTCACCAAGAACGGCAGCGGCACGCTGACCGTGAGTGGCTCCATCGTCCTGGGCAATGGCGGCGGCGTCTCGAGCTCCTTCGCACAGGTCAATGCCGGCACGCTGCAGATCGGCGGCACCGGCAGCCTGAGCGCGGACCTGATCCAGAATTTATCGACGATCGAGAATAGCGGCACGATCACTGCCTATTCCAATTTCCAGGCCTTCAGCACCCTGACCAACAACGCCACCGGCGTGATCGACGGTAACGTCCAGAATTTCAGCACCCTCGACAATTACGGAACGATGGGTTCGCTGCAGTCGCACGGCGGCACCGCGACAAATTACAGCACCGGCGTGATCAACGGCAACGTCCAGACCTTCGCCAACTTCATCAGCACCGGGATCATCAACGGTTCGATCAGCAACTTCTCCACCGCCCTGGTCGAGAACCAGGTCAATGGTGAGATCGGCAACTTCCAGGTTGGTGCGACGGTAACGCTCACGGCGGCGGTCACCGGGATCACCAATTATCAGGGCGTACAGGGCGCACTGTTCGATCTCGGCGGCTTCAGCACGACGGTCGGTGGGCTCAGCGGTGCGGGCACGATCCAGTTGGGGAACGCCACGCTTACCGTGGACAACGCCCTTGCCGCTTCGTTCGATGGTGAGATATCGGGCAGCGGCGGGCTGACCAAGGCCGGCACGGGCACGCTGACGCTGGTCGGCGCCAGCAACTATGGCGGCAATACCGTGATCACCGGCGGCACGCTGATGCTTGCCGACGGCGCGACGATCGGCGGCGGCGCAATTTCGAACAGCGGCACGCTCGCCTTTGACGGCATGGCTGACCGTAGCTTCGGCAATATGATCACCGGCAATACCGGCATCGTCATCAAATCGGGGAGCGCCCTGCTGAGCCTGACCGGCACCAACAGCTATGGCGGTGGTACGCAGGTCCATGCCGGCACGCTGGGCTTCGACAACGGCTCCGCGCTGGGCAGCGGCCAGGTGCAGCTCGCCGACGGCACTGCGCTGCGCAACCAAGGCGGCGCGTCGGCGCTGGCGAACGCCATTACGGTGAGCGCCGGCGCCGCCACGCTCGAAGGCGTTGGCGGATCGAGCACCGTGCTGAACGGCGCGATCAGTGGCGGCGATGTCCGCTTCGCGGTTTCGGGCGCAGGCACGGCGAGCTTCACGCTGGGCAGCGCCAACAGCTATGGCGCGACGGCGATCGGCACCGGTGCGACGCTCAATATCGCAGGAGGAACGCTGGGAAGCGGCGAGGTGACGCTCGAATCCGCAGGCTCGACGCTCAACTTCGCCAATGGCGGCAATTACACCCATGCGGGCGTGATCTCGGGCAATGGCCAGATCGGCGTGAACGTCGCCGCGGGCGCCACTTTGACCCTGTCGGCCTCGAATAGCGCAACGCAGAACTTCACGGGCACCGTGACGGTCAACAGCGGCCGGCTCGCGCTGAACGGCGATTTCGGTGATGTGGTCGCCAACGATGCGAACCTGACGCTCAACGGTGGCATGCTCGGTGGCAGCGGCACCTTCCATGGCAATGTCAGCTTCGGCAGTGCCTCGCTCAATCCGGGCAACAGCCCCGGCACCCTCGACATCGCCGGCAATCTGACGCTGAGCGCGGCCACCACCCTCAACTATGAACTGAGCCAGTCCGGCGTGGTTGGCGGCAGCGTGAACGATCTGGTCAATGTCGGCGGCAATCTGACGCTCGACGGCACGCTCAACGTGACCGCGCTCGCCGGCTTCGGCGAGGGCTATTACAGGCTGTTCAACTATGGCGGCTCGCTCACGGATAACGGGCTGGCAATGGGCGGCTTGCCCGCCGGCTATGCCGCCACGCTGCGCACCAATATCGGCGGGCAGGTGAACATCCTGTTCGCCAGCAGTCCGCAGTCGATCCAATATTGGGATGGCAGCGACCTGGCCGGCGGATCCACAGCCACGGGCGGCGATGGAGGCTCGGGCAACTGGAGCGGCACCAGCACCAACTGGACCGCACCGACCGGCTATGGCGTCAACGGCAGCTGGCGCAGCCAGGTCGCAGTGTTCGGCGGCGCCTCGGGCGGCGCGGTGACCGTGCAGGGAGCCCAGGCCTTCCAGGAGCTGCGCTTCACCACAGGCGGGTATACGATCACGGGGACGACCGCGGCGGACGGGTTGGCGACGACGGGCGGCTTCTCGGTGGTCGATGTCTCCACCGGCCTGGGCGCCACCATCAACGCTTCTATCTCGGGCACCGGCGGCCTGACCAAGACCGGCACCGGCACGCTCAGCCTGGGCGGGGTGAACGGCTATACCGGCACCACCACGGTCTCGGCTGGCGCGCTCAACCTGCTCGCCGGCGGCTCGATCACCGGCAGCGTGGCCAACCAGGCGAGCTTCGCCAATGCCGGCACCGTGACCGGCGCGGTGCAGAACGACGGGACCTTCACCAACAGCGGCACCGTAACCGGAGCCGTGCAGAACAACGCCACGCTCACCAGCACCGGCACGCTCGCCGGCGGGCTGAACAATAACGGCGCCGCGTCGCTCGCGGGCACTGTCGGCACGGGACTCGCCAACAACGGCACTGTCACCTTCACTGGCACTGCGACGGTCGCAACGCTGCAGCAGGGCGCAGGCGGCGGCTTCAACCTCGCCGGCTTCGGCGTGTCGCTCGGCGCGCTGAGCGGTGCGGGTGCGATCACCCTGGGAAGCGGCGCGCTGAGCGTAGGTTCGGCGGGCGGCAATTCGTCCTTTGGCGGCACGATCACGGGCGCCGGCAGCCTGACCAAGACCGGCACCGGCACGCTGATACTCACCGGGGCGGCGACGTATACCGGCGGCACGACGATCGCGGGCGGCACGCTCCAGATCGGCAATGGCGCGACCACCGGCTCGCTTTCGGGTGCGGTCGCCAACAATGGCGTCCTCGCGATCAGCCGCAGCGACGCGGTGACGCTTGCCAATGCAATGTCGGGCACCGGCGGCTTCGTCCAGGCGGGCACCGGCACCACCACGCTGACCGGCGCCAACAGCTATTCCGGCGGCACACTCGTCTCGACCGGCCGCCTGCGCGGCGACACCGCGTCGCTCCAGGGCAATATCCGGATCGACGGTGCGCTGGAGTTCGCCCAGGCGGGCGCTGGGACCTATGCCGGCAGCCTCTCCGGCGCCGGCCTGTTCGACAAGACCGGAATCGGCACGCTGAGCGTCACCGGCAACAACGCGACCTTCACCGGCGCGACCAATGTGATCGCCGGCGGCCTAGCGCTCAACGGCCTGTTGTCGCGCTCGGTCATCACGGTTAGCAACGGCGCGACGCTGAGCGGCACCGGCACGGCGGGCGGCGTCATCCTGCAGAGCGGCGCGACGATCGCGCCGGGCAACAGCGTGGGCACCTTCAACGTCGCCGGCAATTTCCAGTTCATGACCGGCTCGCTTTACCTCGCCGAGGTTCAGGCCAGCGGCGCGGACCGGATCCAGGCCACCGGCACGGCGCAGCTGGCCGGCACGCTGCAGGTCATCAACCTAGGCGGCAATTACGGCATCAACAGCACCTTCGTGCTGCTCCATGCCGACGGCGGGGTGAGCGGCACCTTCGCTACCACCAACCTTGCCAGCTTCGGCTTGGCCTATCGCCCGAAGATCATTTACACGGCGAACGAGGTGCAGTTGCTCCTCGCGCCCAACCAGCTCTCCGCCGTGCTCGGCACCGGCGTGCCGCTGACCTACAACCAGACGAGCACGATTGCGCGACTGGACGCCGCCGTCGTCACCGGCGGCTATGACCCGACGCCGCTCGGCACGCTCTACAGTCTGGCGCCGGCGGCGATCCCCGCGGCACTCGACCAGCTCTCGGGCGAAATCTATGCGGACGCCACGCGCGCCGCGCTGGAAGACGAGCGGCTGGTGCGTGAAGCGGTGATCGGACGGCTCGCCGAGGCCGCCGATCTCGGCCTTGCCGGCAATGGCAGCTGGGGCCAGGCGATCGGCAGCTGGGGGAGCGTCGACAGCGACGGCAATGTCGCCGGTTATGACGTGAACCGCACCGGCTTCCTGATGGGCATCGATGCGGGCGACGCGACCGAAGAAGGCTCGTGGCGCGCCGGCGTGCTGGGGCAATATACCCGTATCACGGTGCCCGCCTCCGCCCGCGGCAGCCGCGCGACGATCGACCGGACAGGCGGCGGCTTCTATGCCGGCGCGGCGATCGGCGGCCTGCGCATCCGTACCGGCGCCACGCTGTCGGTGCTCGACCTGAAGGCACGGCGCACGATCGCGGTGCCGGGGCTCGACACCAGCGAGCGCGGCAAAGCGCGCGGCGTGATGCTCCAGACCTTCGCCGAGCTCAGCTATCGGATCGAGGCCGGCACCCACGGCTTCGTTGAGCCCTATCTCGCCGGCAGCGTCAGCAGGGTCAGCTTCGGCCGCTTCGCCGAGAACCCGGGACCGGTGGCGCTGATGGTCAAACGCCAGAAGACTGTCCTCGGCATCGCTGAGCTGGGCATGCGCGGCGAGCTCCCGCTGGTCGGCGGAGACAAGGGCGGGATCCGGCTGGGCGGCAATATCGGCCTGCGCGCTGCCTTTGGTGACCGCACCGTCAATCCGGTCATTGCGCTGGCGGCGGCGCCCACGCTGGGATTTAACGTCCATTCGGCGGCGATCGACCGGTTCGCGGCGGCGGCCGACCTCAACCTCACCGCGGACCTCAGCGACACGATGAGCCTGCGCCTTGGCTATAGCGGCGTGCTGGGCGGCAATGCCCGCGAACATGGCGCGCGCGCGACACTCAGCTTGAGGTTCTGAGTCACGGGCGCGGCCGGCCTCCTTTCAAGAGTGTTTCAACCGGCTAGGAGAGCGTTCACGAACACGCCGCGGGGGCTCCTGCGGATCGTGTCCTGGGTGCGGGATCGCCCTTGAGCGCTTGGGGGTTTCCCCCGATTGCGCGTTCGGGGTCCGGAGCGGGAAAAAGCCCGGATGGCACGCACTCCCCTCCTGCCAAGCGATCTCGGCCAGAAGCGGACGATCCTGGCCGCGGACCGCACGCTGATGGCGTGGATCCGCACTTCGCTTTCGATGCTGAGCTTCGGCTTCACGATCTACAAGGTGCTGCAGGCGCTGGCGGACCATAACCAGATCGCCAATTCGAACAGCCCGCAGCGCGTCGGCCTGTTCCTCGCCGGGATGGGCACCTTCACCATGGTGATGGGCACGATCGGCTATTGGACGACGCTCAGGGACTTGGAGCGCATCGATAAGTTCCGGCTGGGACGGCCGGTGCTGGTGATCGCACTCGTGATGTCCCTCGCGGGCATCGGGCTGTTCTGGACGATCGCTGCCCGGCTTGTCTGAACCCAAAACGGGCGCCCCAGCTGCCAGGACGCCCGTCAGGCACCAGCTCGGGCGTCGAATCCAAGCGGCACAGGGATATATGCCGGCGCGACTGTCGGGTTGAGGTCACGCCGGCACCGCGCGATCTGCGCGCGACATGCGTGTGGAGGCGAGCGGGGTGCGACGGAGGCCGAGGATCGGGCGACGAAGGCCGCCCGCTGGCCACAGGGCCTATTTCTTGCCGCCGCGCCAATAAAGCAGGCCGGCGACGATCGCGGCCGAGCCGATGCCGATCGCGGCGCCCATGCCGATCTGCTTGGCATCGGGCTTCCAGCGCTTCGTGGCTTCGACGATGTCCTTCACGGCCTGCAGCGCCTCGCTCCCCTCCTGATGGTCGTGGGGGGCCTC
Source organism: Sphingomonas sp. GW821-FHT12D09 (assembly GCF_058807215.1). Lineage (NCBI taxonomy): Bacteria > Pseudomonadati > Pseudomonadota > Alphaproteobacteria > Sphingomonadales > Sphingomonadaceae > Sphingomonas > Sphingomonas sp. GW821-FHT12D09. The sequence continues at coordinate 662,463 of NZ_JBXAQL010000001.1, forward strand.
CTCGATCGGATAGGGCGACTGTGCTTCCGGCGGTTTGGGCGGGGTCTTGCTCATGATCTTCCTCTAGTGGCGCAAGCCTGAACGCGAGGCTAATGCGGCGGTTGCACCCAAAGATGCAAGCCGTCACAAGCCGGGAATGAACCCGCTTTACGCTCAAATGGGCACCACCATCTTCGAAGCGATGTCCGCACGGGCGCGCGCGACCGGGGCGATCAACCTGGGCCAGGGCTTTGCCGACGGGCGCGGGCCCGAGGCTGTGCTCGAGGCGGCGGGGAAGGCGGTGATCGAGAAATCGAACCAATATCCGCCGATGATCGGCCTGCCCGAGCTGCGCGGCGCAGTGGCGGACCATTATGCGCGCCACCAGGGGCTGAACCTCGCCGCCGAGGAAGTCGTGGTCACCTCGGGCGCGACCGAGGCGCTGGCCGCGGCGATCTTCGCCTGTGTGAGCCCCGGTGACGAAGTGATCTGCTTCCAGCCGCTCTACGACGCCTATGTGCCGCTGATCCGCCAGGCGGGCGGCGTGCCCAGGTTCGTGCGGCTGAGCCCACCCGAGTGGAAGATCGACAAGGCAGCGCTGGAGGCCGCCGTCTCGGCCAGGACCAAGGTGCTGCTGCTCAACAACCCGCTCAACCCCGCCGCGACGATGTGCAGCGCGGACGAGCTCGCGATGCTGGCCGACTTTTGCGTCTCCCATGACCTGATCGCGATCTGCGACGAGGTCTGGGAGCACGTCACCTTCGACGGCGCGCGGCACCTCCCCCTGATCGGCTTTCCCGGCATGCGCGAGCGGACGGTGAAGATCGGGTCGGCGGGCAAGATATTCGCGCTGACCGGCTTCAAGCTGGGCTGGATCTGCGCAGCCCCTGCCCTCGCCCGCATAATCTCCAAGGCGCACCAGTTCCTGACCTTCACCACGCCCCCCAATCTGCAATGGGCGGTAACGGAAGGGCTGGCGACGCAGGATAGCTGGGTGCAGGCGGCGCGGCACCGCTTCCAGCATGGCCGCGACCGATTGAAGGCAGGGCTGGAAGGCGCAGGCTTCGCGGTGCTGCCGAGTGCGGCGACCTATTTCCTGTCGGTGGACCTGACCGCATCGGGCATCGGCCTGGACGACGTGACCTTCGCCAACAAGCTGATCGACGAAGCGGGCGTCGCCTCGATCCCGGTTTCGGCCTTCTATGCCGAGGACGCGGTGACCAGCGTGGTGCGCTTCTGCTTCGTCAAGGAAGACGCGACTTTGGACGCGGCGATCGACCGGATCGTCGCAGCGCGCGGCTCCTTTGGCCGATAGATAGCCCCGCTTCGGCGCAACCAGGCAACTTCGGAGGATCGCTGCCCGTTAGCCGGCCGCGGGACATACTGGAGTTGTACCATGCGTAATATGAAGTTTCTCATGCGCGGCGCCGCGGTTGCCGCCATCCTGATCGCGACGCCGTCGCTTGCCCAGAGCCGTATCGACCGGGCACGCACCGCCGTCACCGAAGCCACTGCCAAGGTGGAAGCTGCCCAGACTGCCGGTGCCGACAAATATGCACCGGATGCCTATGCGCGTGCCGAGGAATCGCTCCGCACCGCCAAGGACCAGCTGGCGCGCGACCACCGCGATTCCACGATCAACGAAGCGCGCCGTGCCTCGAGCCTGGCCGACGCGGCGCTCGCCGAGGCCGAGCAGAACAAGGGTGCGCAGATTGCGGCCGAGCGCGACGCGCGTCGCGATGCCCAGGCGAGCGCGGCGGTAGAGGCGAGCCAGAAGGAAGCGGCGCAGGATGCCGCGGTGGCGGCGCAGACCGACGCCCAGGCCGCGAATGCGCGCGCCGATGTGGCGACCCAGGCGGCGCAGTCGGCAGCAGCCGATGCAGCGGCGGTGCGTGCGGCGGCGGCGACCCAGCCGGTCGCGACCACGATCGAGACCACGACGACCCAGCCGGTCGCCACGCGCAGCTATTCCTCGACGCGCAAGACCACGACGGTGAAGAAGGCCGCGCCGGTGAAGAAGACCAGCACTACTACGGTCTCGAAGCCGACGGCCACCACCACGACCAAGACGACGGTGACGACCGCGCCGCGTTAAGCGCGGTCAGATCTTCTCGATCACCCCGCGCTCGGTGATGTACCCCGTCACCAGCCGCGCGGGGGTCACGTCGAATGCCGGGTTGGCGGCGGGGGAATCGGTGACCCGAACGGTTACGATTTCCCCGTCCCCGCCAGGTCCACTCAGCTGGGTAAGTTCGTCGGCGCTGCGTTCCTCGATCGGGATGTCGGCGCCGCTTTCGGTGTTCGGATCGAAGGTCGTGTAGGGCAGCGCCACATAGAAGGGCACATCGTTGTCCGCGGCGGCGAGCGCCTTCAGATAGGTGCCGATCTTGTTGCAGACATCGCCGTTGCGCGTGACGCGGTCGGTGCCGACCACCACTGCATCCACCTGCCCCTTCATCATCAACAAGCCGCCGGCATTGTCGGCGATCACCGTATGCGGGACGCCGTGGTTGCGCAGCTCGAACGCGGTGAGCAGCGCGCCCTGGTTGCGCGGGCGGGTCTCGTCCACCCAGACATGGACCGGGATACCAGCATCGTGTGCGAGATAGATCGGCGCCGTGGCGGTACCGTAATCGACCGTCGCCAGCCAGCCGGCGTTGCAATGGGTGAGGATGTTGAGCGGGCGATCCGGGTTTTTGGCGTGAAGCTCGCGAAACAGCGCAAGGCCGTGCTCGCCGATCGAACGGCAAAGCTCGGCATCCTCGTCACAGATTGCGTCGGCCCGCTTGAAGGCGGCTTCGGCGCGCTCGCCCTCCGGAAGATCGGCGACTGCCGTGCGGACCGCATCGAGCGCCCAGCGCAGGTTGATCGCGGTGGGGCGGGTCTCATGGAGCTTTTCGTACGCTGCCTGCAGGCTGGCATCGCTCGGATCGATCGCGAGGGCCATCGCATAGCCATAGGCAGCGGTGGCGCCGATCATCGGGGCGCCGCGTGTCCACATCTCTCGGATCGCCACGGCGGCGGCATCGACGTCACGCAGCTCTACCCATTTCACTTCCCAGGGTAGCTTGCGCTGGTCGAGGATCACCACGCCCGTGCCGTCTTCGGTGCGGCGGATCGAGCGGGTGGAATGGCCTTCGAGGATCATGGCAACACTTCCGCGAAAGAATGGATATCGGCCGATCCGCCTTCGCGGTCGATCAGCAGCGCCTGGAGGCCGGCTTCCCGCGCCGCATCGACCTCGGCCGGCATGTCGGAGACGAAGAGCAGGTCGGACGGCGCGAGATCGAGCGCATCGACGATCTTCGTATAGGAATCGCTGTCGCGCTTGGGCCCGGTGGTGGTGTCGAAATAGCTGGTGAGCAACGGCCTGAGGTCGCCGGCGACCGAATGGCCGAAGATCAGCTTCTGCGCGGCGATCGAGCCGGAAGAATAGATGTGGACCTTGAGGCCGGCCCCGGTCCAGCGGCGTAGCGCCTCAGGCGTGTCCGGGTAAACATGGCCCTTGAGCGTGCCGTCCACATAGCCCTGCTCCCAGATCAGCCCCTGGAGCGTCTTGAGCGGGGTTTCCTTGCGGTCCTCGTCGATCCAGCGGATCAGGGTCGCGGCCGGGTCATCGCCCGGCACTTGCGTCAGGATCGGTGCGACGACTTCGGGATTGCCCGCAACGAAATCCGCCAAATGCGTGCGTGCATAGGGAAAGAGTTCGTCGGCAACGAAGCTGATGCTGCTGGTCGTGCCTTCGATGTCGAGGAGGATTGCTTTGGGGGTGTGGGTCATCTTTTTCCTGTCGTCATCCCCGCGATGGTGGGGACCCAGGGTTCCGGGCGACGTCGTTTTTGGCTCTGGATCCCCGCCTTCGCGGGGATGACGGGGAAGAGTTAGGCCTCAACCGGCTCATGCCGCGGAAAACGTTCGGCAATCTGGTCGCCGGTGAAGTTGGCGATCCAGCCATCGGCATTGGTGAACAGACGGATCGCCGTGAAGCGGGGCGAAGGCCCCATGTCGAACCAGTGGCGCGTGCCTGCCGGTACCGAGATCAGATCGCCCTCCTCGCACAGCACTGCGTAGACATTCTCGCCCTCGCGCAGCGTGAACAGCCCCTCGCCTTCGACGAAGAAGCGGACCTCGTCCTCCGAATGACGATGCTCGGAGAGGAACTTGGCGCGCAGGTTCGACTTCTCCGGGTGATCGGGGACCATGCGGATGACGTCGACCGATTGATAGCCATTCTCGGCCTTCAACCGCTCGACTTCGGGCGCGAAGGCTTCCAGCACGGCGTCCTGGTCCGAATCGGCGGCAAGCGGACGCGAGGGCCATTGCTCGAAGCGCACGCCGATCGGCGCAAGTGCAACGGCGATCTCCGCCGCGTCCCGGGTATCGATGCGCGGCGCGCCGCCCGCTTCGTCGAATATCCGCAGATGGGTCATCGTTTCCATGCCCTTTCGGCCAGTTCGGCAGCGATCAGCCATTCGGTGCCTTCGAGCACGCGTTCGGCCTCGGCCAAGTCCTTGCCCCAGGCGTAGAGCCCGTGGCTGCGGATGAGATAGGCGGGTGCGGCGTTTGGCGCCAGCAGCGCGAGACGGATCGCTTCCTCGATCACTGCCATGTCCTGGCTGTTGTCGACGATCGGCAGGCGGATCTCCGCCTCGTGCGTGGTGTTGCCCGGGAAGACCTTGAGCATCTCATGGCCGGCGAATACCCATTCGTGGGCATCCGTCGCGCGGCTCATGCCGACAGCCTCGGGCGAATGACCGTGGAGGACGGCGCCGACGTGCGGGAACAGTCGGTAGATCGCGAGGTGAAGCTCGGTCTCGGCCGAAGGCTTGCCGGGAGTGAGCCCCTTACCTTCCAGGTCCACCCGCATGATCCCATCGGGCGTCAGGCGGCCCTTGTGCCAACCCGACACGGTAACCGCGACGCTGCCATCGTCGAGGCGGATCGAGTAATTACCTGCGGTGGCAGGCGCCCAGCCGCGCGCGTCCAGCCGGCGGCCGACTTCGACCAGGCCCTGGGCAGCATCTTCGAACGACATCGTCATGGGAGCGGGCTTAGCCGATCCATGTGACAGGGAGACAACAGATTTATTCGGGTGCCGCCATCTCAGACTTCGTCATACTGAACTTGTTTCGGCATCCAACCAACCACCAGCGATGCCGCCTGCGGCACGTTGGACCCTGAAACACGTTCAGGATGACGATTGAATGGGGTGCGTGCAGGCTCCCTATTTGGAGCCGCGACGCCCGATCGGCTGGACGATCTCACGCGCCGGGCCGGTAACAAAGGTCGCGGGCTGCACCTCGGGTCGCGGGGCGTCGCCGGGCAGCGTCACCATGTTGAACGCCTCGCCGCCAAGATTGCGGGCATCGGCCATCAGCAGCGGGGTGGAGGGGCCCGAACGCTCGGGGTTCGTCACCGGCTCGTCCGTCACCATGACGTCGCCGCCCAGCTCGGTGAGCGTGTAGAGCTGCCTGGCGAAGGCCGCGGGAAAACGGATGCAGCCATGCGAGGCGGGATAGCCCGGCAAATGGCCGGCATGCAGCGCGATCCCATCCCAGGTCAGCCGCTGCATGTAAGGCATGGGCGCGTTCGAATAGAGGTTCGAGCGGTGGAACATCTTCTTCTGCAGGATGGTGAAGGCGCCTACCGGCGTCTCGTGTCCGTTCGAGCCGGTGGAGACCGTGCTGACGCCGACCAGATTGCCGCCGCGATAGATATAGGCGCGCTGGTCCGGGATGCTGACCACGATCGAGACCGGATCCCATTCGCTGGTGCTCGCCTTGATCAGCTGCGGCTGCTCGTACCACGCCCATTGCCCGTTGCGCAGCGCTTCGGGCGCGACCTGCATCGTGTCCGATGCGGCGACCTGGGCTACGGCAGGAGTGATGGGAAGAATCGAGGCCGAGGCCAGGAGAAGGACGGCAAAGGTGCCGGAACGCATCAAACAGCTCTCCGAATCACGAGCCAGGACGGCTCAGGGCGATTCCTTAACGAAATTAACCTAATTTCGTGCCGCTGCCGAATCGGAGATAATTCGGGTGTGCAAATCGCTGGCAATGTTCCGGATTTTGGCGAGCCTTCGGCGAACCGGGCAGAGGATGCGGCGAGTCGCTCAACTTGGGACAGATGTTAAGCAACGCGCTCACCATCTGTCTGATATAAAACTCCCTCAGGGGCAAAGTAGCGGGCATTTTGAATTCTATGCACAGTCTCGAGACGATTCAGTCGCGTCGCGCCTTGTTGAAGACGGCGCTGGTAATGGCGAGTGGCGCGGTGGTTTCAGCCTGCGCCTCGCGCACGATCGAAACCGCGATGGCACCGGCATTGCCGGCTCCCGTTCCGGTACCGGCGATCCCCAAAGCACCCGAAGTGCTCGCCGCCCGCACGCCGGGCGTGCCAGCGGGTATCCGCCCCGAACTGTTCAAGAAGGCCGTGGCGGCGCTCAACCGCCATTCGATGCGCATCCCCTCGCACGACCGGATCGCGATCGCGGATTTCGCCTCGCCCTCGTACAGCCCGCGCTTCTTCGTGGTGAACATGGGCTCGGGCCAGGTCGAGCGCTTCCTGGTCGCGCACGGCGTCGGTTCGGACCCTAATCACACCGGGCTGCTCCAGCGCTTCTCGAACGAAGTGAATTCGGAAGCGACCTGCGAAGGCGCGTTCCTGACCGCCGATTATTATGTCGGCAAGCATGGCGACTCGCAGCGCCTGCTCGGGCTCGACCCGACCAACAACAACGCGCTCGACCGCGCGATCGTGGTCCACTCGGCCTGGTACGCAAATGCCGACATGATCGGGAAGCACGGCAAGCTCGGCCGCAGCCAGGGCTGCTTCGCAGTGGGCGAGACCGAACTGGCCAAGCTGTTCGAGCGGCTCGGGCCGGGCCGGATGATCTACTCCGCCAAGGTCTAGTTCTTCGGCAGACCGGGCCCCGGGCCGGTGCCGCACGGGAAGGGCGGCGCCCAGCACGGATATCCGAAGCTGAGCTTCGTCGCGTAGCGCGCGATGGGCTTTTGCGGCCATGTGCCCGGCAGCATCACCTCCGCCTTTCCACTGCCCTTGGGCCAGGTGGCGATGCTGGGCGGCGTGACGCCGTACCATTGCGCATCGCCTTCGAACGGCCGCTTGAAGGCAATCGCCGTCACCCGGTCCCCCATCCACAGCTGGTGATAGTCCGCCGGGCTGCGCTGGGCACCCTTTGCATCCACCACAGCCGAGCGGGCGAAATAGATGTCCTGCCAGGGCGCATCTGGCGCGACAAAGGCGAGCGCCTTGGCGGGTTCCTGCGGCTCGGCCGGGCGCGGCACGATGCGAAAGCTGGCGAGCAGGACCAGCGCCACCACCACCACCAGCCCGCGCAGGTCGCGCCAGGTGAAGAGCAGCCAGGTGAACAGGGCCGCCATCGGGAACAGCCACTTGAAATAATGGGCGTTGAAGAAGCGCCACATGCCGCTGGGCACCAGATCGACATAGGCAAGCATCGTTGTCGTGTAGATCAACGCGGACAACGCCATGCCGAGGGCGAGCCAGCGCGCCGGTCCCTGCAGACGCCACACACCTAGGATCAGCCCGGCGGCACCCGTGAGCAGCCAGGGCAGTTCGCGCAGCAGGCCGGTCTCGCCGGGGAACCAGGGCGACGGATCGACGAGCAGGATGCTCGCCTTCCAGCCGAGATCGGCGAAGGCGAAGCCGTAATCGCCCGACAGGATCATATAGTCGGTGAGGCGCCAGCCATAGATTGCGAGATAGAGCGCCGCGTACGGCACGAACGCCGCGGCCGCACCGCCGATCGCCTTGCCGAGGTCGAGCCAGCGCTTCTCCATCAGCACGGGGCGCCAGAGCGCGAAGCCGCCGATCACGACGCTGATCACGATGTCCGCCGGACGGACCAGCGCGATCGCCATCAGCAGCGTACCGAGCAGCCAGGGCCGGCGCCGCTGGCCGAACATCATGTCGGCGGCCTCGGCGAAGGCGAGCCAGATGAACGCGGCGGACATCGTCGTCGTCCACGGCTCGAGCCAGAATTTGGAGATGCGCAGGTCGCCGATCGTCGCGGCGAGGAACAGCAGTCCCGCGGCGAAGCTCCCCACCCCGAAGCGCGCGCAGACCCGCCAGAAGCCCCAGAAGGCCGCGGCGTAACAGAGCAGGTTGATCGGCACGAACGGCGTCGGCGCCCAAGCGAAGGGCGCACCGGCGAGCGGATACAGCAGCGGGTACCAATGCAGGTCCGGGCTTAGATCGAAGCGCAGCAGCGCCTTGGCCGACTTCAGATATTGCTGCTGGTCATGCCAGCCGCGCCACCAGGGCCCCGCGGGCGCGAAGAACTTCAGGTTGATCTTGAAGACCGTATAGGCGGCGAAGACGACCATGACGGCCCGCACCGGACGATCGTCGAATTGGCGGCGGATCCAGTGGAGCATCGGGCGCCGGTAGAGGCTGTGCGGGGTTGGCACAAGCCGACCGGAGCGACTAGGGGTGTGACGTGATCGAAACATATCCGGCTGCAAGACGGAGACGATGAGCAAGTCCCACCCCTTTTATTCGATCCACCGCCAGGGGATGATCCGTGCGGGCGTCTGCACGCCGGTGACTACGGTGGGCGATCCGCGCGCCAATGCCGAGCAGACCATAGCGCTGGCGCGCGAGGGTGATGCGCAAGGCGCCGACCTGCTCGTCTTTCCCGAACTCAATGTCACCTCCTACGCGATCGACGACCTGCATCTGCAGGACACGGTGTGCGACGCGACCGAAGCGGGGATCGGAGCGATCGTGGCGGCCAGCGCAGACCTGACGCCCGTGCTGCTGGTCGGCGCGGCGCTTCGACGCAGCGGGCGGCTGTACAATTGCGCGGTCGCGATCTCCCGCGGGCGCATCCTTGGCGTGGTGCCCAAGTCCTACCTCCCCAATTACCGCGAATATTATGAGAAGCGCTGGTTCGCGCTGGGCGCGGGCCTTGCCGGGCTGGAGATCGACGTGGCCGGGCAGACCGCGCCGTTCGGCACCGACCTGATCTTCGCTGCCGAGGAGCTGCCCGACTTCGTCTTCCACGCCGAGATCTGCGAGGATTACTGGGCGCCCCTGCCCCCTTCGACCGAAGGCGCGCTCGCAGGCGCGCTGGTGCTGTGCAACCTCTCCGCTTCCAACATCACTATCGGCAAGGCCCGCGAGCGGGCGCTGCTGTGCGCGGCGCAATCGGCGCGGGCGGTAGCGGCCTATGTCTATTCCGCCTCGGGGCCCGGCGAGAGCACTACCGATCTCGCCTGGGACGGCCAGGGCATGATCCACGAGCTGGGCGAGCTGATCGCCACCACCGAACGCTTCGAGCTCACCACCGAAGTGGTGTGCGCGGACATCGACCTGGAGCGCCTCAGGCTCGAACGGATGCGCATGGGCACGTTCAACGACTGTGCCGCCGCCAATGGCGATCCCGAGACGCGTTTTCGTCGCATCACTTTCCAGCACCAGCCCGATTTTGCCAACAAAGGGCTGCTCCGCACGCTGCGCCGCTTCCCCTTCGTGCCCAACACCCCTGCCAAGCTGGAGGAGGATTGCTACGAGGCCTTCAACATCCAGGTGGAGGGGCTGCGCAAGCGGCTCGCCTCGACGGGATCGAAGCACCTCGTCATCGGCGTTTCGGGCGGGCTCGATTCCACCCATGCGCTGATCGTCGCGGCCAAGGCGATGGACCGGCTGGGCCGGCCGCGCACCGACATCCTCGGCTTCACCATGCCGGGCTTCGCGACCAGCGACGAGACCAAGTCCAACGCCTGGGCACTGATGGATGCACTGGGCGTGACCGGCGCCGAGATCGACATCCGGCCGGCCGCGATGACGATGCTCGAAGGCATCGGCCACCCCTTCGCCGACGGCGAGCCAGTCTATGACGTGACCTTCGAGAACGTCCAGGCGGGGCTGCGCACCGACTATCTCTTCCGGCTGGCCAACCAGCGCCAGGGCTTCGTGCTCGGCTCCGGCGATTTAAGCGAACTCGCGCTCGGCTGGTGCACCTATGGCGTGGGCGACCATATGAGCCATTACGGCATCAATGCCGGCGTGCCCAAGACGCTGATCCAGTATCTGATCCGCTGGAGCGTCCAGTCCGGCCAGTTCGCCGGGGAGGCCGCACAGGTGCTGACCAGCATCCTGAACACCGAGATCTCGCCCGAGCTGGTGCCCGCCGATGCTGACGGCAAGATGCAGAGCACGCAGGACCGGATCGGCCCGTACGAGCTGCACGACTTCTTCCTGCATTACACGATCCGGCACGGGCTGAAGCCCTCCAAGATCGCGTTCCTGGCCTGGCATGCCTGGAAGGATGCCCAGGCGGGACAATGGCCGATCGGCTTCCCCGAGGATGGGCGCCACCAGTACGACCTGGCGACGATCGCCAAGTGGCTGGAGGAATTCCTGTTCCGCTTCTTCCAGACCAGCCAGTTCAAGCGATCCGCGCTGCCGAATGGCCCGAAGGTCTCGGCCGGCGGCGCGGTGAGCCCGCGGGGTGACTGGCGCGCGCCTTCGGACGGGGTGGCGCGGCCGTGGATCGATCAGTTGAAGAGCAACCTGCCCTAAACGGTGCGATCCCCGCTCGACGGCCTGTTGCGCAGCTCTAAGACTGGCGTGCTGGCAAGGGGGATCACCGTTGGACGGGAATGCAGGCACGGCGCTGGGACTGGCGCCGTTCGAAACAGACTGGTTCCTGCCGGACTATCGGCCGGTGCGCTGCGGCGACAGGCAGATCCAGATCGCTCGCGGCGTGATCGCGCAGGGCTATTGGGGCCCGACCGTGTTCATGGCCGAGATGCCGGTGCTGCTGCGCGGCAGCGAGACCTGGATGTCGTGCACGCCACTGGAGGTTGAAAGCCAGACGATCGGGCTGGCGCTGGCGCGCGGGCATGTGGTGATCATGGGTCTGGACATGGGCTGGGCCGCTGCCGCGGCGGCGCTGAGCGAGGAAGTGACTCGCGTCACCGTGATCGAGCGCGACAGCTACGTGCTGGCGCTCCACGAGAGGCTCGACCTGTTCGCCCAGCTGCCGGAGCAGGCGCGGGCGAAGCTGCGCATCCTCCAGGGCGACGCGCTGGAATGGCGGGCGGATGTGCCGGTCGACCTGCTGATGCCCGATATCTGATTGCCGCTGGTGAGCGACGGCCGGGTGGAGGAAGTCCGCCGGATGCAGGCGAATGTGCGGGCCAAAGCGATCTATTTCTGGGGACAGGAGCTGGAGATCGCCCGCCGTGCCCGCGCGGCGGCGCGCGCGCTCGATGCCGAAGGGATCGAAGCGGTGATCGGCGATTTCGGCCTGCCGCTGGTCGGGCCCGGCTATCCCGGCCATGCCGCGCTGGTGGCGGCTGCAGCCCAGCGCTGGATGCGCGACCGTTGGCTGCCAATCCCCTGAAAACCAGGCATCACTGAAGCTTCCTTAACCACTGCGCGCCTAGGGTGCGCGCATGATCCGGGGGATCCGCCTGCTGCTGGCATTTTGCGGCGCCGCGCTAGTCGCGACGACGGCCCCTGCCCGCGCCCAGATATTTTCCGGCGAGACCGTCTCGATCACGGGCGATGCGCGCATCGTCGCGGCGGACGGCGAGACGAGCTGGATTGGCGGCGGTCTGGGCAAGACGCGTTTCGACGGCAGCGCGGACCGCGACCTCCAGGTCGAACCCCGGCTCGCCGAAGCCGACCTGATCTGGCAGCCGCGCTTCAGCTGGTCGCTCAGCGGCACGGTGGTGGCGATCGCACAGCAGGGGCAGGAGCATGCGGTGGACCTCAGCGAGGCCGCCCTCACCTTCAAGCCGATGCTCCCCGGCTCGGCCAGGCTGACCGTGCGCGCCGGGCTCTATTGGCCTGCGATCTCGCTCGAGCATTCGGGGCCCGAATGGGCAGTGACCGACACGATCACGCCGTCGGCGATCAACAGCTGGATCGGCGACGAGATCAAGACCGGCGGGGTGGAGGCGACGGTGACGGCGCCGCTCGGCGGCCAGCGCGTCGCGGCGACCTTCGGCGTGTTCGGGCTCAACGACACCTCGGGCACCTTACTCGCCTTTCGCGGCTGGGCGCTGCACGACGAGAAGGCGACCGCCTTCGGGACGCAGCCCCTGCCCCCGTTGCGCGGCATGATGGCATCGGTGCAGGCGCCGGTGACGCGCCCGGTGATCGAGATCGACAACCGACCGGGCTGGTATGCCAAGCTCGGCTGGTCGCCGACTTCGAGCTTCGAACTGGAATATTTCCACTATGACAATCGCGGTGATCCCGAGGCGGTAACCGATACGCTGCAATGGGGCTGGCGGACGCGGTTCGACAATCTCGGTGCGCTGTTCACGTCCGGGCCGCTCACGCTGAAGGCGCAGGCGATGCAGGGGCGCACCGAGATGGGCTTTCCCAGGCCGGATGCGCGCTGGGTCGATACCAGCTTCCGTGCGGCCTATCTGCTCGGGACCTGGGCCTTCGCGCGCGGTTCGGTGTCGGCGCGGCTCGATGCGTTCGGGACGCGCGGCGAAGGCAGCGTGCTGGGCGCGCCGAGCTCGGAGGATGGCTGGGCCGTAACGCTGGGCGGCCGGCGCGAGATCGGCAGGCACCTGAGCCTGCTCGCCGAGTTCCTGCACGTCGACAGCACCCGGCAATATCGCACCAATCTGGGCCTCGCCGCCCGCCAGCGGCAGAACCAGTTCCAGCTCGCGCTCCGCGTCCACCTTTGAACAACGGCTTGTTTACGCGGGCTTGCTAGGGAAAGCTGATGCGATCGCTATTTGCCTGTTCCGCCCTTGCGCTTCTCGGCGCCGCTGCTCCGGCCCCGCCGCCGGCCGCGGGGCTCACCGTCTATGTGCGCGGGCCGGGCAACCAGCCGATCCGCGACGCGGTGGTGACGCTGCACCTGGTCGGACGCGCGACGCCGCCGGCCCAGGGTGGAGGCGACTTCCAGGTCGATCAGAAGGACATCCAGTTCCACCCCTTCGTGCTGGTGGTGCCGGTGGGCGCGAGCGTGTCCTTCCCGAATCTCGACCCGGTGCGGCACCATGTCTATTCCTTCTCGCCGGCCAAGAAGTTCGAACTGAAGCTCTATGCCAAGGAACAGGCGCGCACCGTGACCTTCGACAAGGCCGGGATCGTCGCGCTGGGCTGCAATATCCATGACCAGATGAGCGCGTTCATCGACGTGGTCGACACGGCCTATGTCGTGAAGACCGATGCGACGGGAAATGCCGTGTTTGCCGACCTGCCCGCCGGCCAGGTGAAGCTCGACGTGTGGCATCCCTATCTGCGCGCGCCGGGCAACATGGTCTCCAGCCAGGTCGCGGCGGGCGGAAGCCAGACGGTGAACGTCACGCTGCGCACGCCGCCGCGGATGACCGGGTCGAGCCATTATTGAGATGAAGCTCCGCCTGCCTCGCTTCCGCCATCTGCGGACCAAGCTGACCGTGCTCTATGCCGGGCTGTTCGGGCTCGCGATGGCGTGCGCCTCGATCGTGCTGTTCGCGATCGTCGAGCGCAATGCGACGCGGCAGGTGGAAAGCGAACTGGTGGCGAGCGGCACGGTGTTCGACCGGCTCTGGGCCCAGCGCACCGCGCAGCTGGGCGGTGCCGCGGGGCTGGTGGCACGCGACTTCGGCTTCCGTTCGGCGGTGGCGACCAATGACGGCGAGACGATCGGATCGGCACTCGACAACCTGCGCCAGCGCATGGGCGTGCCGATCGCGTTCCTGATCCGCGCAGATGGCCACGTGGTCGGCCTGTCCAATCCGAGGGCAGTCGCGGATGCCGGCAAGCTGTGGCAGGCGTTCGATGCCGGCGAGATGACCGGCGTGGTGGAGCTGGACGGCGCCGCGCGCCACGTCATCGCGACGCCGATCCTGGCGCCCGATCTGCTCGGCTGGGTGGTATTCGCGACCAACCTGGATGCGGCCGAGATGCAGGGGCTGCAGCGCCTCTCGTCGATCCCTATCGAGGCGGCGGTGTTCCAGCACCGCGCCGACGGCTGGTTCAACGCCAGCCGGCGGACGCCCGCGGATGCCGCCATCGCGTCGTTCATCGCCCAGGCGGTGGACGATGGCGACAAGCCGTCCAACGTGACGACGCCGCAGGGTACTTCGGTGGCGCTCGCCAAGCCGCTGCCGGTGCTGGCCGGTGCGCCCCAGAGCGTGCTGGTGATCCGCTATCCGCTCGACAAGGCGCTCGCGTCCTATCGCCAGCTCCAGCTCGCCATTGCGCTGACCGGCCTGTTCGGGCTGTTGATCACGATCCTCGCCACCTGGCGCATGGCCCAGTCGATCACCCGGCCGGTGACGCTGCTGAGCGCGGCGGCCGAGCGGCTCGCGGCAGGCGCCGAGGCGGTGGTTCCGGTGGAAGACAATGACGAACTCGGCCAACTCGCCGAGACGTTCAATCGCATGGCCGCCGGCATCGCCGAGCGCGAGCGGCGCATCACCCATCTCGCCTTCAACGACGTGCTGACCGGGTTGCCCAACCGGGCATTGTTCCAGGAGCATCTCGAGCTCGAGCTCAAGAGCCGCGAGCGCAATGGCGGCACGATTGCGCTGCTTTGCGTCGACCTGGACGACTTCAAGTCGATCAACGACACGCTCGGCCATCCGATCGGCGACGAACTGCTGCGCCGCGTCTCGGAGAATCTCGCCGCCGCGATGAGCAAATGCTTCATCGCGCGGCTGGGCGGCGACGAGTTCGTGATCGTCGCCGAACCCGAGGATGCCGAGGAAGTCGAGCGCATTGCCCGCAAGGCGCTGGCGACGATCGAGATGCCGGTGGTGATCGAAGGCAATAGCGTGACGACGGGCGCGAGCATCGGCATCGCCCTGGCCCCCCATGACGGCGAGGACGCGCGCACGCTCCACAAGAATGCGGACATGGCGCTGTATCGTGCCAAAGAGCTGGGCCGGCGGACCTTCAGCTTCTTCGAGGAATCGCTCAACGAACGCGCCCAGGCACGGCGCAAGATGGAGAGCGACCTGCGCGTCGCGATCCAGGAGGGGCAGTTCGAGCTGTATTTCCAGCCGCTGTTCGACCTGTCGAGCAACCGCATCGGATCGTTCGAGGCACTGCTGCGCTGGCACCACCCCGAGCGCGGGATGGTCTCGCCGGTCGAGTTCATTCCGACTGCCGAGGACACCGGGCTTATCGTCGAGATCGGCGCCTGGGCGCTGCGCGAGGCCTGCGCGCACGCGGTGCGCTGGCCCGAGCATGTCCGTGTCGCGGTCAATGTCTCGTCGGTGCAGTTCCGCCGGCCGGGGCTTTCGGAAGTCGTGCTCCAGGCACTGCTCGCCAGTGGGCTCGATCCGCGGCGGCTGGAGCTGGAGATCACCGAATCGATCTTCCTCGAAGGCACCGACGCGACGCTGAAGGTGCTGCATTCGCTGCGGGCGCTCGGCGTGCGGATCGCGCTCGACGATTTCGGCACGGGCTATTCGTCGCTCAGCTATCTGCAGAGCTTCCCGTTCGACAAGATCAAGATCGACCGCTCGTTCATCCAGGACCTGCTGACCCGGCCCGGAGCGACGGCGATCGTCCGCGCGATCACCGACCTGGCGCAGGCGCTGGGCATGGAGACGACCGCCGAGGGCGTGGAGGAGAGCGACCAGCTCGCCGAACTGCGCAATCATGGCTGTTCATCGGTGCAAGGCTATCTATTCAGCCGACCGATCAACCCGCGCGCAGTGACCCAATTGCTGCGCGATGAGAATCCCGGCTGGCAACACCAGCGCGCAGCGGGATAATTGCGACTATCTGAGTGATAGCGTTACCACTGCTTGACCTGTATATCCTTCCCGACAACGCTGACAAAAATAGCGGGAGAGGGAATATGAAGCTGCACCGCCACGAATTTGCGGGTTCGTTGATCGCCCTGGGCATTGCCCTTGCCGCCGCGGCACCCGCCGCCGCGCAGGACCAGCCCCGGACCTGGCTCGACGCCAGGCGAGCGCCCGACGAGCGGGTGAAGGCCGTGCTCGCCCAGATGACCGACGACGAGAAGCTGACCCTGGTCTTCGGCTATTTCGGCACCGATTTCCCGCCCAAGAACGGCTACAAGGCCCCCGCCGAGGCACGCCCCGGTTCCGCGGGCTACATCCCCGGCATCCCGCGGCTGGGCATTCCCGCGCAGTGGCAGACGGATGCGGGCGTCGGTGTCGCCACCCAGGGCGGTGCGGCGAAGAAGCGCGGGCGGACTGCCCTGCCCTCCGGCCTTGCCACCACGGCGAGCTGGGACGTGGGCCTGGCCACCGCGGGCGGCGCGATGATCGGCGCGGAGGCGCGCGCTTCGGGCTTCAACGTGATGCTCGCCGGCGGCGTCAACCTGATGCGCGAGCCGCGCAACGGGCGGAACTTCGAATATGGCGGCGAGGATCCGCTGCTCGCCGGCACCATGGTGGGCGCGCAGATCGCGGGCATCCAGTCGAACCACATCATCTCGACGGTGAAGCATTATGCGATCAATGATCAGGAAACCGATCGCGACACCGGCAACTCGATCATCGACCAATCGGCCGCGCGGACCAGCGACCTGCTCGCTTTTCAGATCGCGATCGAGAAGGGCGATCCCGGATCGGTGATGTGCTCGTACAACCGCGTGAACGGCACCCATGCCTGCGAGAACCCCTGGCTGCTCACCGACGTGCTGCGCCACGACTGGGGCTATAAAGGTTTCGTGATGTCGGACTGGGGCGCGACGCATTCGACCGCGCCTGCGGCCAATGCCGGGCTCGACCAGGATTCGGGCTTCCCGTTCGACAAGGAACCCTATTTCGGCGCGCCGCTGAAGGCCGCGATCGCGAAGGGTGACGTCTCCAAGGCCCGCCTCGATGCGATGGCGGGCGCGATCCTGCATGCGATGTTCGCTAGTGGCCTTTTCGACAAGCCGGTGACCGAGGCGCCGATGGACCTCACCCCGGCGATGCTCGCGACGAGCGCCGAAGTGACCCGCAAGGATGCCGAGGGCGGCGCGGTGCTGCTCCAGAACCAGGGCGCGATCCTGCCTCTCTCGCCGGCCATAAAGAAGATCGTCGTGATCGGCGGGCATGCGGACAAGGGCGTGCTCGCGGGTAGCGGCTCGTCGCTGGTCTATCCGGTTGCCGGCAATGCCGTGCCCGGGATCAAGCCGACGAGCTGGCCGGGGCCGGTAATGTATTATCCCGACGCACCGCTGGCCGCGATCAAGCGCCAGGCGCCGAATGCCGAAGTCGTGTTCGCCGATGGCAAGAGCACGGGCGATGCTGCCAAGCTGGCAGCGGGTGCGGACGTCGCAATCGTCTTCGCGACGCAATGGGCAGGCGAAGCATTCGACGTGTCGCTGACGCTCGAGGACGGCCAGGACAAGCTGATCGCCGCGGTCGCCAAGGCCAATCCGAAGACGGTGGTGGTGCTGGAAACAGGCGGGCCGGTGCTGACGCCGTGGCGCGACCAGGTCGCCGGCATCCTCGCCGCCTGGTATCCGGGCACCCAGGGCGGCAGTGCGATAGCCAACCTGCTGTTCGGCAAGGCGAACCCCTCCGGGCATTTGCCCGCGAGCTTCCCTGCAAGCGTGGACCAGTTGCCCAAGCCGAGCGCGCCTAACAAGGACGACACGACCTATGGCGAAGGCGCGACGGTCGGCTACAAATGGTATGACGCCAAGGGACTGACCCCGGCTTTCCCCTTCGGCCATGGCCTGAGCTACACCAGCTTCGCCTATTCGGGGCTGGCGGCACGTGCCGAGGGCGGCACGATCGAGGCGAGCTTCACGATCCGCAACACCGGCGCGCGCAAGGGCAAGGCCGTGCCGCAGCTCTATGTGGCGGGTACTGGCTGGGAAGCGCCGAAGCGGCTGGGCGCCTTTGCCAAGGTAGCGCTAGCGCCGGGCGAAGCGAAGAAGCTGACCTTGACCGTCGATCCGCGACTGCTCGCCAAGTTCGACGGGGTGAGCAACAGCTGGAAGATCGCGGGCGGGACCTATCAGGTGGTGCTGGGGACTTCGGCACGCGATGTGGTGGCGACGGTGGCGGTGACGCTCGAGGCCCGGACGATTTCGGTGGGGTGGCGGCCTTAAACGGGCCTGGCTCGATCTCCATTCCGTCATCCCGCGAAAGCGGGGATCCAGAGTCACGCAGGATATCGCGTTGTTACCCTGGATCCCCGCCTTCGCGGGGATGACGGCTAAAGAACAAGGCGCCGCCCTTCGCGCGCGCTCTCCCGCGCCATCTCGATGATCCGCAAGCCCAGCACCGCGTCCTCGCCGCTCACCGGCGCCGGCGCACCCTCGGCGATTGCCCGCGCGATGCCGGTGTAGAAGCCGCGATAATCACCCGTCTCGGTCGGCACGATCTCGCTGCCGCCGTCGGCGCGGGTGAGCTTGCCGTGGAACTGCGCTTCCTCGTCGCCGACCCCGGGATCGGAGTAGCGCGCGCCTTCCTTCACCCGCACCTCCTGCGGATCGAGGCCGTGCTTGACGAAATCCGCCCTGGTGCCGTGCAGCCAGAAGCGCGGGCGCGGCGTGACGAAGGTGCGGCCGGCGGAGAGCACCACGCGGCGCGATCCGTAGAACAGGGTCAGCTCGAAATAATCGTCGGCCCGCCCGCCTGGCCGCTGGACGGCGATGTCGGCGAACAAGGCCTCGGGCGCGCCGAACAGCTGGAGCGCCTGGTCGATCAGATGCGGCCCGAGATCGGCGAGGATGCCGGCACCGGCCTCGGGGTCTTCCTTCCACACGTCCGCGACTTCGAGGCGGAAGCGGTCCCAGCGCAGTTCGGCGAGCATCACCTCGCCCAGCGTGCCGCTGTCGAGCAGCTTGCGTACGGTGACGAAATCGCCGTCCCAGCGGCGATTGTGGAAGGCGCTGATCAGCAGGCGCTTGTCCTTCGCCAGCGCGATCAGCGCTTCACCGTCCGCGGTGTTGGTGGCGAAGGGCTTGTCGATCACGACATGCTTGCCCGCTTCCAGCGCGCGGCGCGCGAGCGGGACATGGGTGTCGTTCGGCGTAGTGACCACGACCAGCGCGATGCTCGGATCGGCGAGCAGTGCGTCGGCGGTGGTGACTGCAACATCCGGATACCGTTCGTGCACCTGGCCGGCGCGCGAGGTGGCGATGGCGGCCAGCTCCAGCTCAGGGACCGCATCGATCAAAGGCGCGTGGAAAGCGAGACCGCCCAGCCCATAGCCGATCACTCCGGTGCGGATCATGGCGATACTCCTTTATACTTCTGCCAAGCCATTTACGTCATCCCGGCCTTGCGCCGGGATCCCATTTCTTCTGCAGGCGAATGCCGCGGGACCCCGGCTCCAGGCCGGGGTGACGGAGGTCAATATGGGCCTGCAGCTGAAACAGGAAGAGGAAGCGTGATCCCGACCAGAAAGCCGGGATTAAGGAGGATGTTCAGATCGCGTATGTCGCCCGCTGCGGCCGGCTGAGCATCGCATTGGCCGCCTCGTCGCCGAGGAAGCGCTCGGCCACCGGATCCCATCTGAGCCGCCGGCCGGTCTTCATTGCGATATGGTGGAGCAGGCAGGTCGAGCAGGCGCGGTGGCCGATCTCGGCGGGGGCGCTGACCGGCACGCCCTCGAGGATCGCATCGAGCCAGTTCCGGTGCTGTTCCGGCGCCTTGTAGAGATGCACTTCGTTCGGGCCGATCACGCTGTCGAGTATCCTCGCATCGCTGGCGGTGAGCGGGATGTCCGCGGGCTTGGAAGGATCGGAGGACGAGACCTGGCTGGTGCGCTGGACAAAGACCCAGCCCTTGTCGCCGATGAACTTCACTCCGTTGGGCAGCGCACCCGAGATCGTCATCGTCACGCCGTTCGCATAACGGGCATGCGTCTCGAACGGGCCATGGACGTTCCACAGGCCGGACTTGGGGAACGCGGCGCTGCCCCAGATCTCGACTGGGCCGCTATGCTCCATGTCCATGCCCCAATGGGCGATATCGACATGATGCGCGCCCCAGCCGGTGATCATGCCGGCGCCGAACTGCTCTATGCGCAGCCAGCCGGGGCGATCCTCGAAGCTGGCCTGCGGATGGACGCCGATCTCGGTGTAGGGGATCTCCGGCGTCGTCCCGAGCCAGGCGTCGTAATCGAGGTTGGACGGGATCGGCATCGACGGCGCCGCGGGCCCCGAAGGGTCGCCGGGCAGGCCGATCTCGACATGCTCGAGCTTGCCGATCCGCCCGTTGCGGACCAGCTCGCAGGCGCGGTGGAATTGCGGCCAGGGGTCCTGCCCGCGCTGCTGCGAGCCGATCTGGAGGATCTTGCCGGACTTCTTCACTTCGTCGGCCATCCGCCGACCCTCGGCGATGGTCAGCGAGGCAGGCTTCTGGAGATAGACATGCTTGCCCGCCTGTACCGCACGCACGGCGAGCGGGGCGTGCTGGTGATCGGGGGTGGAAACCAGCACCGCGTCGATGTCGCTTGCGGCGAGCAACTCGCGATAATCGGTATAGCCGCGGGTGCCGGCGTAGCTCTTGCCGGTGCTGGCGGCATAGCGGTCGTCGACCAGCTGCATGCCGGCGCCGAGCCGCTTGGTGTCGACATCGCACACCGCGACGATCTGGGCGTCGGGGTGCTTGTGGATCTCCTTCATGTCGTGAGCCCGGCTGATCCGCCCCACCCCGATCGCGCCGATCGTCACGCGGTTCGAGGGCGCGTTCCGGCCGAACACGCTGGCGGGCACGATCATCGGCGCAGCGATGGCCCCCAAGGTCTGGCGTCTGGAAAGCCGCATGCCCCTCTCCTCCTCGTGTCAGGCCGTGACCGGCCGCGTGGCGTTCTTCTGTGCGGCGAGCACCAGCTCGGCGGCGAGCAGCGCCTGGTCCTGGTCTTGGGCCACGCTGCTGCGCTCGACGACATCGGCGACGAACTGCGGGCCGAACGGCAGATGGACCTTGGAGCAGTCCATGTAGCGCACGCCCTGCTTGTCGCAGATCAGCAGGTGGTTGCCGCCGGGCCGGCCGGCGACATCGACGTATTTGCGCAGCTCGATATAGCCCTCGGCGCCCAGGATAAAGAGCCGGCCGTCGCCCCAGGTCGGCAGCCCATCGGGGGTGTACCAGTCGACGCGGACATAGCCGGTGCCACCGTCGCCGGTGAGCATCATGTCGCCGAAATCCTCGAACCCCGGCTTGTCGGGCCACTTCAGGTTGCCGGTCTGCGACGCGACGACATGCGCGGTCTTCGAGCCGGTGTAGAACAGGAACTGATCGGCCTGGTGGCTGCCGATATCGGTGAGGATGCCGCCATAGCGCGCCTTGTCCCAGAACCAGTCCGGACGGCCCGCACCGACGCGGTGGGGGGCGAGGTTGACCGTCTGGATCACCTTGCCGATCTGGCCCTGCTGGACGAGCAGGCCGGCCTGGACCGCGGCGCGCACTTCGAGCCGCTCGGAATACATGATCGCGAACTTGCGCTTCGTCTCGGCGATCGTTCGGCGGACCTCCGCTAGCTGGTCGAGCGACGTGATCGCCGGCTTGTCACCGAGATAGTCCTTGCCCGCTCGCATCGCGCGGATGCCGAGCGGCGCGCGCAGGTCCGGGATCGGGGCCCCGACGATCAGCTCTATCGACTTGTCGCCGAGGATCTCATCCTCGCTGCGCGCGAGCTTGACCGCATTGCCATAGCGCTTGCGGAAGGTATCGACCTGCTTGGGATCGGCCGCGTAAAAGGCCTTGAGCACGCCGCCGCCGCGGAGCATCGCGTCGGTCATCGAATAGATATGGGCGTGGTCTAGCCCGATCACGCCGAAATCGAGCTTGTGCCTCACCCCCGGCTCGGGGCCGATCGGCGCGGCATTCTCCGACGGAGCGTTGCCCGAGCTTTGCGACTGGGCAAGCACTTCGGGCGGCAGCATCGCGGCGATGCCGGCAATGCCCAGGATCGAACGGCGGTCCATGTCGCGCTCCCTCACTTGGCCGGCGTGGCGGCGGTCTTCCAGTTGATCACGTGATAGGTCGCCGGCGTGTCACCGACATTGCGCAGCGCATGCGGCGAATTGGAAGCGTTGAAGATCACCGAGCCAGGGCCGAGACGCTCCCATTTGCCGCCGGACAGCGTCTCGACCATGCCCTGGTCGATGATCACCAGCTCCTCATTGGGATGCTGGTGCGGCGGGTGCGAGGCGAGGCCGGGGTCGAGCGTGGTAACGTGCATCTCCAGCTCGACGAGCGTCGCGGTAGGCTGGCGGACGAGGGTGCGGAGCGCGCCGACGTCGGTCTTCTGGACCGCGAGCTTGTTCCAGTCCCACACCGCCGGGCCGAGCACGGCCTGGTTCTGGGCGAGCGCGCTGGCGCCCCAGCCGCAGAGCATCGCGACCGCGGCGATGCCGAAATCCCTGCGCGTGATCCGCATGTCCCTCTCCTTTTTGGAGAGCCTATATCAATTGTACGAGTTTTGAAGTCCTATTTCTCGAACACCGCCGCTGCGCCGCCATTGGCGGCGAGGTCGAGCGTCAGCGTCTGCCCGTCCGCGACTCGCTTCTCGGTGAAGACCGGCGCATCGGGCTTGGCCCCGTCGGTCCACAGCCGCATCGCCGCACCCCTCTTGCCGAGGAACTCGAGCGGCACGGTGACCTTGCGCGCGGTCTCGCTGTTCATCGCGCCGAGGAACCAGCGGCTGCCCTTGCGGCGGGCGAGGACGATATACTCCCCGGTCTCGCCGGCGAGGTAGCGGGTCTCGTCCCAACTCCCCGGCACCGCCTTGATGAAGTCGAAGCCGGCGGGGCTGGCGGCATAGGTGTCCGGGCTGTCCGCCACCGCGGCGAGCGGCGAAAGGAAGACGACGTACATCGCCAGCCCATGCGCGCGGCTCGTCTGGACGAAGGGCAGGTCATTGCGGATGCGGAAGGCCTCGGGCGTCACGTTGCGGAAACCGCCCGGCGTATAGTCCATCGGGCCGATCAGCCCGCGGGTGAAGGCGAGCGTGACGTTATGCCGCGAAGTGTCGCGCCGACTCCACTTGTTGTACTCGGCGCCCATCACGCCTTCCTGCGTCATGAAATTGGGCCAGGTGCGCATCAGCCCGCGCGGCGGATAGGCGCCGTGGAAATCGACCATGAGGTGGTGGCGTGCAGCGGCACCGAGCAGGCGGGTGTACCAGTTGACCATCCACTGGTCGTCGCGGTCCATGAAATCGACCTTGATACCGGCAATGCCGAGCTTCTCATACTCGGTAAGCGCATCTTCCATCTGCTCGTCGAGCGCCTGCCAGTGCGTCCACAGCCAGAGGCGGACCTTCTTGGATCTGGCATAGTCCGAAACTTCCTGGAGGTTGATGGTCTCGGACCATTTGGTGATGTCGACACCCGGGCGCCGCACCCCGCCGCCGCCGGCGCCGGCATACCAGCCCTCGTCGATCATCGTGTAGGGCAGCCCGCTGGCCGAGGCGAAGTCGATCAGCGCCTTGGCGACCGCAGTGGTGCTGCGCTGACCAGGGAGCGCGGCGATCACTGGCCCATTCCACCAGTCCCAGCTGGTCAGGCCCGGCTTGATCCAGCTGGTGTCCTCGATCCGGCTCGGGGTGGAGAGGTTGGAGACCAAAGTGGACTCGTTCAATTTGCCGAGCTGGTCGGCGAGCATCACCACGCGCCAAGGAGTGACGATCGGACTGCCGATGCGCGTGTGCACCGCGATGCGATAGTCGTCGAGCGAGGGCGAGAGTTTGACCTGCAGCCCAGGCCCGCCATCGCCGCGGCCGGTGAGGTACATGCCGGCGAAGTCGAGCAAATCCGCCTCGGCGATCACGAAGGCAGCCTTGCCGGTCTCGCAGGCGAAGGGGACATCGAACAGATTGTGCTCGCGCAGGTGCGGCACATCGACGGGGTCGAACTCGCCTTCATGGCTCGAGCCGAACTTGCCGACATTGAAGCCCCAGCATTTGTAGCTGGGCGGGAAATAGAAGCCCGTGCGGTCATAGCGCACGATCGCCGCCGCGGTTTGCGGCTGGACGGGCACGACGGTGCGGAAGGCGACGCCGTCGTCATAGGCGCGCAGCACCACATCGAGCTTGCGCTTCGCCCCGCCCTTTTCCTGGAAATGGACGGTGAGCTGGTTGTAGTGATCGCGGCCTTCCGAGGCGTTGCCGGCGACGATCGGGTAGCGCGTGTCGGCCGCGGCGGTCTCGGAGCCGGTGATCGCCAGGCCATAGCCGAGCGTGTCTGCATCGAGATCGAGCAGGATCGGGGACGGGGCGATGACGATACTGCCGGCGCGCGAGATCGCATAGACCGGCGTGCCGGAGCCGCTCAGCTGGAGCGAGATGCGGTTGCTGCCGTCGGGCGAGGCCGCGGTCAGCACCTGCTGCGCGGAGGCGGGCACCGCGGCGAGCAGCGCCAGCGCGGCAAGGACCAGCCTCACGCCTTGTGCGCCTTCAGCACCGGGGCGAGCAGCTTCTCCATCGCGGCATAGCCCGCTTCGGTCGGGTGGACGCCGTCATAGGCCAGGCCCGGCTTCATCGCGCCCGCCGCATCGGCCAGGACCGGCGTGTAATCGACCCAGGTCGCGCGGGCGCGGCGGGCATAGCTGGCCAGCCAGGCGTTGATCGCGCGGATCGGCTCGACCGTCTCGACGCCGGGCCGCCACGGGAAGCGCCCCGCCGGCGGCACCGATGCAAGCAGCACCTTGATGCCGTTGGCCTGGGCGAGTTCGGTCATCATGCGCAGATTGTCGCAGCTCTGGCTGACGGTGATCTTGCCGGTGTTGCCGGCGATATCATTGGTACCGGCCATGATATGGATCAGCCGCGGCTTGAGCGCGATGACGTCGGCCATCATGCGCAGCACCATCTGCGGCGTGGTCTGCCCGCTGATCCCGCGGCAGACCCGGCCGGAGGTGAAGAAGGCAGGGCGCTTGCTCTGCCAGCCCTCGGTGATTGAATCGCCCATGAAGACGATGTCGACCTTGCGTCCCGAGGCGGTCAGCAGCTTGTTGTCGCTGGCGTAGCGGCCGAGCCAGGGCCAGTCTTCCTTGAGCTGGCGCTGGCGCTTGTCCTCCCAGCTCTCCTGCGCCCGGGCGGTGCTGGAAGCGACGGGGAAGAACAGCATCCCGGCAAGGAATCCACGGCGAACGATCGGCATCACGGCGTCTCCGGCATCGGACGGTTACCGGCAACCTGCCCTTCCGAACAAAAGCCCGCAAGTTATCGCAGACAGGGCCGTTTAGGGGAACGACCCGGCATTGTGCGCGAATGACCGGATCGCGTTCGAAAGCGTACCGCGCACCAGTTCGTTTCCTTGCCGCCGGACGGGTAAAACCGGGGGTCCGGCGGCAAGTGAACGGCTTTCTCTCTCAGTGGGCCGAGGCCATCTCGCCCTCGGCACGGACCACCGGCGCACGACCGGCCGCGATCGCGAACACGCACAGCGCGACATAGCAGGCCGCCGGCAGGATCAGCGCGAAGGCATAGCCATGGGCGCCGGAGATCAGGCCGACCAGCAGCGGCAGCACCGCGCCGCCGACGATCGCCGTGCACAGCAGCCCCGAGGTCGATTCCGCGCTCGCGCTCGAACGCTCCAGCGTCAGCGTGAAGATCACCGGGAACATGATCGAGTTGAACAGGCCGATCGCCAGCGCGACGAAGCCGGCGGTGACACCGCCCACCGCCACGACATAGAGGCACATCGCCGCGGCAATCGCCGTGAACAGCGCGAGCAGCTTGTGCGCCTTGACCTGGGTGAGCAGACCCGAGCCGATCAGGCGGCCGACCATCGCACCGCCCCAATAGAAGGCGACTGCCTTGCCGGCTTCCTGGAGCGAGACGCCGGGCACGCCGTCGCTACCCATCAGATAGCCGAGCAGCGGCACGTTGAACGCCGCATCCGACTGGCCCCAGATCGTGTTGGCGTTGAGGAACAGCGCCATCTGGGTACCGATCGACACTTCCGCGCCGACATAGAGGAAGATGGCAAGGCCGCCGAGCAACGCCCATTTGGACGAGAAGGCGGAGAGCAGGCCCGCACTCGAAGCCGGCGCCGGCGCCGCTTCGGTGACGACGCGGCGGCTCAGATAAAAGAATACCGCCAGCGCAGCGATCAGGCCGCATATCCAGAAATAGGCCGAGTCGATGCCGGCCAGCGCGTCGGCGCGAATCTCGGGCGTGATCACCGTGCCCGACTTCACTTCGACGCCCTTGAGGAAGAGGTGTGCGCCGAGCAGCGGGCCCAGGAAGGTGCCGACCGAGTTGAAGGTCTGGCTCAGCACCAGCCGGAAATGGCTGCCCTTGGGATCGCCCAGCGCCGCGGCGAGTGGGTTCGCCGCCACCTGCAGGATGGTGATGCCGCTCGCCAGCACGAACAGGCCGAGCAGGACGAGCCAGTAATTGGCGGCGTTTGCGGCGGTGAGCATGATCAGGCAGCCCGCGATCATCGTGACCAGCGCCGCGATGATCGAAGGCACCGCCTTGAGCTTGCTGACCAGGGCGGCGGCGGGCAGCGAGACGACGAAATAGGCGAAGAAGAACGCGAACGCGCTCGCCTGGGCCTGGAAATCGGTGAGCGTGAAGATGCCCTTCACCGCGGCGACCAGCGGATCGACCAGCGAGGTGATGAAGCCCCAGGCGAAGAAAAGCGTGGTGACGGCGGCGAAAGCCAGCGTCGTCTGCGTCGAACGTGCGGATGCCAAGATATCTCTCCCTGCGGACTTCGCCCGCTCCTTCGGATGGCGAGCGTTTGAACTAGGGTGGTCCGACAACGTTGCCACTGTCAAGGCGCTGCGACGAAAGGTTTGAATTCGGCGCTCGCCAGCCGGGCCTGGTTTGGCATAATAGCAAGCGGCGATTCAGGTCGCCCGGCCCATGGGCGGCCGCGAAGGAGATTTGCGAGTGATCAAGGTGTTTTCGGGACGGACGGCTCGCCGGGCTGCATGGACCGCGCTGCTGGCCGGAATTGCGGCGCCCGTCGTTGCGCAACAGGTCGCGCCTGCGCCGCAGGCAAGCCCTGCGCCCGCGCTCCAGGCCGTCCCCGTGCCGCCGTTCGTTCCCAACCCGCCGGTGGTGCTGCCGGTGCTCACCGCTTCGCAGGCGGCGGAGCTCGCGCCGGTCCTCACCGAAGCCGGCTTCGCCCAGGGCCTGCGCCGCGTCGGCGATCCCACCCCGAGCTTCAAGGACAACGAGACGCTGGTCCGCGCCGCGCTCGATTATGCCCGCGCAGTGCATTCGGGCCGCCTCGCCGAGGCCGACTTCGATCCCAATTGGGGCCTGCGCCCCACCGCATATGATCCCCTGCCCGCCTTTGCCGAAGCGGTGAAGCAGAACCGGCTGGGCGCGTGGCTGCGCCAGCTGCCGCCGCCCTGGGCGGGATATGACACGCTCCAGGCCGGCCTCGCCACCTATCGCAAGATCGTCGCGAATGGCGGATGGAAGCAGCAGGGGGCGGGTCCGGACCTTGCCGTCGGCGCCAGCGGTGCGCGCGTGGCTGCGCTGCGCACGCGCCTCGCGGTGGAAGACCCGCAGGTCGTCGCCACCGGCGCCGCCTTCGATGCCGAGCTGAAGGATGCCGTAGTCCGCGCCCAGCGCCGCTACGGGCTCAACCCCACCGGTGTGGTTTCGTCGGGGACGCTCGCCGCGCTCAACGTGCCGGCGCAGGACCGGGTCGGCCAGATCATGGCGAACATGGAGCGCTGGCGCTGGCTGCCGAGCGAGCTGCCGGCCAAGCGCATCCAGGTGAACATCGCCGCCGCGGTGCTCACCGTGTTCGAGGGCGATGCCCCGATCGCATCGATGAAGGCCGTCACCGGCCGCCCCGGCAACGAGACGCCGATGCTCCAGTCGAAGATCCACTCGATCGTGCTCAATCCGCCCTGGAACGTGCCGACCGGCATCGCCCAGAAGGAGCTGTGGCCCAAGGGTGAGGCAGCGCTGAAGGCGCAGGGCTACAAGATCATCGGCACCGGCGCGAACCGGCGCCTGCAGCAGCAGCCCGGCCCGAAGAGCGCGCTCGGCCGCTACAAGTTCGACTTCCCGAACAACTATGCCGTGTATCTGCACGACACGCCGTCGCAATCGACCTTCTCGAGCTTCAGCCGGCTGGCCTCGCACGGCTGCGTGCGGCTGGAGAAACCGGGCCCGCTCGCCCAGCTGCTGCTGCGCAACGATCCGAACTGGCAGCCCGATCAGATCAACGCCGCGCTCGCTAAGGGCGACACGCTGCGCGTGAGCCTGCAGGAGCAGGACCAGGTCTCGGTCTATCTGCTCTACTGGACCGCCTTCGCCAATGCGAACGGCACGATGAACTTCCGCGGCGATCCCTATGGCTGGGACAAGGATCTCGCGGCAAAGATCGAGAAACGCTCCGCGATTACTGCGGCTGCCGTTTCCGCACGTTGAGAAAAGGGGAATAGCAATGAAGATCCGCACTTTCGCGCTGCTGGGCGCCGCCGGCCTGGCGCTCGCCGCCTGCTCCGGTAAAAAGTCCGAGGACACGACCGCGAACGAGACGATCGTCGCGAACATCGGCGAGCCGGACAACTACACCAATGTGACGATCAGCGAGCCGGCCCCGCCGGTGACGAGCAACGCTGCCACCACGCCGCCGCCGGTCGCCGATCTTGCTCCCGACGCGCAGACTCAGGACGATGCCGACGCGACGGGCATGACCGCCAAGGTCGACCGCAACGCCAGCGAAGGCCAGCCGGCGAACTAACCCTCACCGCCATTCCCGCGAAGGCGGGGATCCAGGGCAACGGAGCGACGTCCTGCTCGGCTCTGGATCCCCGCCTTCGCGAGGATGACGGAATAATTCAATCCTGGGTCCGGATGCAGAGCGCCACCGCGCCGCCGGCCAGCGTGCCGCCCGCCAGGATCAGCAGCCAGATCATATAGCCCGTCTTCTCCGGCGCCAGCGCGAGCGCCAGCAGCGGCGCGACCATTGCCGGCAGCGTGTTGGTCAAGTTGAGGATGCCCAGGTCGCGGCCGCGATGCTCGGGGGTGGGCAGCAGCTGCATCGCCATCGCCGAATGGATGGCGAGGAACACGCTCAATCCCGACATCGCCAGCGCATGGCCGATCGCCGCCACGCCCCAGCTGTCGGCAAAGGCCATGGTGGTGAGCCCCGCCGCCATGCCCACCGCGCCGGCGGCAAGGAACGGCTTGCGGCGCAGTATCCGGTCCGAGAACTTGCCGGCCAGCAGGGTCAGCATCACCGCGACGATCGTCGATCCGGTCATCGTCGCGACGATCGGGCTGGCCTCCACGCTGGTCTTGCTGATGTCCTCGCGGTCGAGCACCGCCAGGAAATAGAAAAAGCCATAGGTGGCGAGGCCGTTGCCGGCGACTTGGAACAGGATGCGCGAGGCCCAGGCGAGGGTAAAATCGAAGCGGCGCAACTCGCGCTGCGGCGCGGGCGGCGGCGGGGGCAGCGCAGCGCCTTCGCGGGCGAGCAGCAGGAAGGGCGCGGTCATCGCCGTGAACAACAGGCATAGCAGCGCATAGCGCACCGCGTCGCTGCCCAGCCCCGGCAGCGTGACCAGCACCGCCGACATCGCTCCAATCGGATGCGCGATGCCGGTGAGGCCGGCGACCACGCCCTTCTGCTCGTCGGGGATCTCATCCGCCATCACCGCGGCGATCGGCGCGAACATCATGTTGATGCCGATCTGGATGCAAGTGACCGCCACGAGCAGGCTCACCGGATCGGCGGAGACGAGCAGCAGGCCGTAGGAGGCACTGAGCACGCCCAGCCCGACGGTGATCCAGGGCCGCCTGGTGCCGCGGGTGCGCCGGGTACGGTCGCTCAGCGCGCCGAAGACGATATTGGCGACGCTAGCCACTGCCGCGCCGCCCAGTGCGCCGGCGCTGAGCAGCTGCACCGCATGGCCGCCGCCTGCCAGCGCCGCCTTGAGCGGCAGCAGCACCATGACGAACGGCATGAAGCTGACGAACATGCCCGAATAAGCCAGCGCATAGAGCAGGATGAAGCCGCGGCCGGGGGAAGCGAAACGCATGGGCGGCGGACCATCGTTCCCAGCGGGAACCGAGTCAACGTCTGCGGCCAGGACCAAGTCCACGCCGCGGCGGGGCGGTCGAATCACGCACCACGAAATCGAACGGCAGCAGGTGGCGGCCATTGCTCCCCTCGCCGCGCGCCTTGCTCGTGATAAGCAGCTCTGCGGCCTTGGCGGTCATCGCGGCGATCGGCTGGCGGATGGCGGTGAGTGCGGGCACGCTCATCCGCACCGTCGGCGTATCGTCGAAGCTGACCACGGAGATGTCGCCGGGCACCGCCAGGCCGAGCTGGCCGGCGGCATGGAGCACGCCCAGCGCCATTTCGTCGCTGCTCGCGAGGATGGCCGTGGGCGGCACCGGGAGCCCGGCCAGCGCCTGGAGCGCGGTCACCCCGGCCTCATAGGTGAAGTCGCCAGGCTGGAGATATTCGGGTGCGACCTTCAGCCCGCGCGCCTCGATCGCGCTGGTGAAGCCGTGGAGCCGGTCCGGGCTCATAGCGTACTCGGGATGGCCCTGGACGTAAGCGATGCGGGTATGGCCGAGGTCGAGCAGATGCTCGGTCGCGCGGCGCGCCGCCGCCTCGTCGTCCATATAGACGGCATAGCCCTCGCCCTCGCGGTGCGAGCCGAGCCGCGCGAAGACCATGCCGCCGCGGTGGAGGAGATCGGTGATCCGATCATCCTCGCTGTGCGGCGGCGTGAGGATCACGCCGTCCGGATGGAGCGCGGAAAGTGCGGCTTGGACCTGCGCCTCGAGCTGGTCGGAATGCGAATCGACCAGCTCGAACAGCATGCGATAGCCATGCTCGGCGCATTTGAGCATGCCGCCGAACAGCATCTGATCGACCCAGTCATTGCCGCGCCGCGACTGCCAGCCCTCGACCGTCGGGCGCTCGTCGTTGAAGGCGAGGATCAGATAGGAGCGCGATCCGCCCAGCCGCCGCGCGGCGAGGCTGGGGACATAGCCGAGCTTGTCGATCGCGGCCTGGACGCGGGCCTGCACCCCGACGGTGACATTGGGGCCCTTGTTGATGACGCGGCTCACCGTCTGCAGCGAGACTCCCGCCTCCGCCGCCACGTCCTTGATCGTGATCGCGCGCTTACGCGGCTGCATGGGCAGGTCGCGCGAGATCGACCTTGTCGGCGCGGCAATGCGCATCGATGAACTGCTGGTGGGTCGGCAGCTGCTGGACGAAGGCGGCAAGCTGGTCGCGACCCTTCTCCATCCCGGCCCAGAGCGCGGCTTCGTCGATCCGGTCGACCAGCGGGTGATAGGTGCGCGGGCGGATACCCATGCCGTCGAGCACCGAGAACCAGCTGACCGATCGGAACAGCTCGTCCAGCCCTTCCCGCAGCGTCCCGTTGGTGCGGAACAGCTCGACGCGCTCCTTCAGGCTGTCCGGCCATTCCATGTCGCGCACCTTGCGCCAGAAGGGCGTGTCGTCACGCGCGCTGGCCGAATAGTGGAGCACGATGAAGTCGCGGATCTCCGTATAGTCCGCCACCATCCGGCGGTTATATTCGTCGGCCAGCGCGGGATCGCAGTGGCGGTCGGGCAGGAAGCGGAAGAAGAAGTCCATGCCACGATAGATCAGGTGGATCGCAGTCGATTCCAGCGGCTCGATGAAACCCGAGGCCAGCCCGAGCGCGAGCACGTTCTTGTGCCAGATCTGCTGGCGCACGCCGGTCTTGAACGGGACGACCATCGGCCCGGCGACGACTTCGCCTTCCACCTTGTCGAGCAGGATGCGTGTCGCTTCCTCATCGCTCATGAACTCCGACGAAAAGACATGGCCGTTGCCGGTGCGGTGCTGCAGCGGGATGCGCCAGCGCCAGCCGGCGTCCTGCGCCTCGGCGAGCGTATAGGGTCGCGGTGGGCCGACATTCTCGGTCTGCGCGGCGATGGCGCGGTCGCAAAAGAGGTAATTGGACCAGTCGGTATAGCCGGTGCCCAGTGCCTTCTCGATCAGCAGCGCGCGGAAGCCCGAGCAATCGATGAAGAAGTCCGCCTCGACCGTGCGCCCGTCCTTGAGCGTCAGCGTCGAGACGAAGCCGCGATCGTCGAGCGCGACATCGGTGACGATCCCCTCGGTCCGCTTCACCCCCCGGGCCTCGGCATGGCCGCGCAGGAACTGGGCGACGCGCTTGGCATCGACGTGGAGCGCATAGGCGGCGCTGGCGATCGGGGTGTTGCGCGCCTTGAACGGCAGCATGAACCGCCCCTCGCGCGCCATCACGGTCGCGGGCGCGAAATCCTGGAGCGGATAGTCGTGGCCGGAGAGCGTCGCCTTGCGCCAGCATTGGTAGAAGTCGCTGAGCTCTATCCGCTGGCCGACATCGCCGAACGGATGAAAATACCCCTCACCCTTCCTGTGCCAGTCGTTGAACTCGATGCCGAGCTTGAAACTGGCCTGCGTCGCGCGGACGAAATCCTGCTCGTTGATGTCGAGCTTGGCGATCAGCTCGAGGAAGGGCGGGATCGTGCTCTCCCCCACGCCGATCGTGCCGATATCGTCGCTCTCGACCAGTTCGATCTCGAAGAGCTTGCCCTTCATGTGATGCGCCATCACCGCGGCTGCGATCCAGCCGGCCGTGCCGCCGCCGACGATGCAGACCTTACGCAGCGCGTCGGGGTTGTTCATGCGGATGTCCTCACGGGCTCGGCAGCGGCACCATCGACCGTTGCGAGGAATTCGGAATGGGTAGGCGTGTCGGCGACGGTGCCGCGGATCGCGGCCCGCATCTGCTCCAATGCACGCGCCAGCTCGGCGGGATCGACCGCCGCGACGCCGGGATCGATCCGTTCGGGCAGATGCTCGAACCCGCCATAGATGGCGAGCCAGGATGCAGGCGAGAACATCTCCCAGCGATAGCGCAGGAACGCGCCGCGCGCGCGCCAAAGGTCGAGCTTGGCATTCAGGCTGTCGGGCAGTCTCATGTCGCGGCAGGCCTGCCAGAACGGGCCTTCGCGCGTGCTCAGACGATAATGGAGGATGATGAAGTCGCGGACGCGCTCCATCTCCTCGGCGGATTGCGCGTTGTATTCCGCAATCACCGCCGGATCGAAGCCCTTGTCGGGGAAGAGCTGCTTCAACCGCTCGACGCCCGTCTCGATCAACGCGATGCTCGTCGACTCAAGCGGCTCGAGAAAGCCCGAGGCAAGGCCAAGCGCGACGCAGTTCTTCGCCCAGGCGACGTCGCGGCGGCCTGGCGTGAAGCGCAGGCGCCGCGGCTCCATGGTCGGCTTGCCGGGCACATTGGCGAGCAGTTCAGCGCGCGCATCCTCGTCACTCTGGAAGTTGCTGGAAAAGACGATGCCATTGCCCTCGCGGCTACGCAGCGGAATCCGCCATTGCCAGCCTGCGGTGCGCGCGGTGACGGTGGTGCAGCTCGGTGGCTCCCCTACCCGCTCGCTTTGCACTGCGAAGGCGCCGTCGCAGAGCAGCCAGTGCGACCAGTCCTGAGTGCCGACACCCAGTGCCTCGCCGATCAGCAGGCCGCGAAAGCCCGAGCAGTCGATGAAAAGGTCGCCCTCGACGCGCTCGCCACCGTCAAGCGTCACCGCTTCGATGAAGCCGGTCTCGCCGTTCAGCCCGACATCGGTGATCCGCGCATCGATGCGCAGGACGCCCGTGCGCTCGGCAAAGGCACGCATATGCGCCGCGAACAGCGACGCATCGAAATGGAGCGCCCAGTCGAACACCGAGAGCTGACTCGGTGGATTGGGCACGGGCACGCTGGCATGGCCTTCGCGCGCGAGCATGGCGCCGAGCGAATATTCCTCCAGTGGCGCAGCCTGGCCGGCGTTGCGGGCCTTGAGCCAATAATGATGGAAATCGACGCCGCGCAGGTCCTGCCCGAAGCGGCCGAACGGATGAACGAAGCTCGCTCCCGGCTTCCAGTCGACGAAGCGGATGCCGAGCTTGGCGGTCGCTTCGCAGGCACGCATGACTTCGGCATCGGTCATGCCGAGCGAAGCGTAGAAGCGGCGGATGGTCGGGATCGTCGCCTCGCCGACGCCGATCGTCCCGATCTCGGAGCTTTCGATCAGGGTGATCCGGGTGCCCGTCCCCGCGAGATAGGCGCCCAGCGCCGCCGCCGCCATCCAGCCTGCGGTGCCTCCGCCGACGATGACGACGCGCTCGATCGCGCCGCTGGCCATACCCCCATTAGTCATTGCGTCATTCTGATCGTCTCGGGCGGGTTCGCAAGCGAAACCACGTGGTCCCGTTCCTTGAAGAAAAATGGGCCGGCAGCCTCTGGGAGACCGCCGGCCCAGGAGGGTTGGCTCTTAGAACCGGTAGCGCACACCCACCGAGTAACGCGGCTCGAAGCGGTTCTGCGAATGGAACTGCTGCGAGTCCTTGTCGAACTGGAAGTAATAGCGCTCGCGCTCGCCTAGCAGGTTCGAGACGTTGCCGTAGAGGGCGAACTGTTCGGTGACATTGGCCGTGAGGTTCACGTCCACATAGTCGCTGGCCTGCTGCATCACCGGGATGTTGCGCTGATCGACCGCGGGCCCCGGATCGACGTCATAGCCGAGACCCATGTTCGCGAGGCGGTCCGTACGGTGGTTCCACGCGACGCGGGCCTGGAAGATGTCGTCCTGATACCAGGCGACCAGGTTGATCTGGTGCTTGGAATTATCCTGGAACGGCAGCTTCCCGCCATCGAGCCCCCGCGCCGACTGCGAGGAGTCGGAGAAGGTGTAGTTGGCATCGATGCCGAAGTTGCGCAGGAACGGCGCGTTCGGGAACAGGTCGGTGAAGGCCAGCTTGGCGCCGACTTCAACGCCCTGCAGATTGCCGCCCGCACCCTGTGCCGGCTGCGTCACAGGCACCGTGCGGCGGATCACGCCGTCGGCATCCGGATAGCGGCCGGTCATCGTGGTCGCAGTGGTCACGAAGCTCTCGATGTCGAGCTTGAACAGGCCGACATTGAGCATCGAGGCACGGCCCAGATAATATTCCAGGCTGATGTCGTAGTTGTTCGAGCGCCACGGGTTCAGATACGGGTTGCCGCTCGAGCTGGCGCCGGTGACCTGACGGACGCCGAGCGGCGCCGCGGTCGGGTTGGTCGGCGTCGGGCCCTGCGAGTCCGCCGTGCTGATCGTGAGACCGCCGCCATAATTGCCGAGATCCAGCGGGATCATGGTCTTGGCGAAGGCCGCGCGCAGGCGGATCTTGTCGCTGACGTCATAGGACAACGTCACCGTCGGCAGCCAATCGGTGTAGCTGCGGCGGGTAACGTTATCGCCTACATCGAGGTTGGTATCACCATATGCCCGGGTATCGCCGGTCAGGTTCTGCTTCACGTCGATGCTGGTCTTGATGACCTTCACGCCGACATCGGCCTTGAACCCGCCGCTCTTCCAGTTGGTGTTGATGTAGGCGCTCTCTTCGATGAGATCGACGTCATAGGTGTTGCCCGGGACGATGACTTCGTCGGCACCGCCGAACACGCGCGTCATGAACGACTTGATGTCGTCGAAGTCCTTGGGATCGACCACCCACAGGCCCGGCATGCCGTTGACCACGCCGCCCCAGTTCGTCTGGAAGCTGACATTGTTATAGGCATTGAGCGCGGTCGGGCGGTTGACGGTATAGCCCTGGAAGCAGGTCGGCGTGTTTGCCGCCGAGGCGCCGCAAGGCGAAGGCGAAGCCGCCGCGGGCAGTGCCGCATTATAGCCCGGGTTGGAGACGAACTCGCCCGCGGAGCATTGCGGGTTGTCCATCACCACGTCGATCGCCTTCCACTGCGCCGAACAGCCTGCGGCCGTGGCTGCGCCGTTGCCGCCATAGAAGTTCGAGAACAGGTGGAAGTTCTTGATCTGGGTCGAGCGATCCGAGCGGCGCACGCCGACATCGACGCGGCCGAGCAGGCCGAACAAGCCGCCGTCCTGGAACTCGTAGCTGCCATCGGCGCGGAACACGCCGAGATCGGAGCTATTGTCCTGATTGCCCTCGGACGAGAAGGCCGCAACAGCATAGCTGTTGAGATTGGCCATATAGTCCTTGAGCGACTTGCCGGCGCCTAGGCCGCCGGAGATCGGCGTGTCGAAGCCGCTGAAGGTTGGGTTGCCGCCACGCAGGTCGAGATGGAGCAGCGGGTCCTGGCCATAGCCCAGCGGGTTCGGATCGACGTAGCGGCCGCCATTCGAGCCGACCACGCCATTGGTGTAGCGCGACGCCGGATACTGGGCCGCGATGTTCGCTGGATAGAACGGCCCGCGGGTCAGGTCGTTCGGGTTGCGGAACAGCGTGAAGGCCCGGTTGCCCGCGCGCCAGTTGCTGAGGTCGCCCTGTACCTGGCCGTTCATGCTGCGCAGGTGCGCGTCCGAGCGCAGCGCACGCGCGCTGAACTTGAACGGACCGCCGGTGTCATATTCGAGCTCGAGGTTATAGTTGGTCGATTCCTCGTGCGCTGTGCGGTTCACCGAGAAGGAATTGAACCACCAGACATTGAGGTCATACTGATCGACGTCGAGCCAGGGCTGACCGTTGCCGCCGGTCTGGCCCGAGGGCGCGGACTGGGTCGGGGTGGTCCAGGTCAGGCCGTTCCAGCGGTTCGAGATGTTCACGCCCGAGGCGCGGTTGTGCTCGACCAGCTCGGTGTGGAACACTTCGCCCGTCAGCGTCCAGCCTTCGGCGAACTTGAGCTGCACGGCGCCGTTGATGCCGAAGCGGTTGCGCTCGACTTCGCGGCTGAACAGCTCATAGCCGTGCGGCGCGATCCAGTTGGCGCCCGCGCCACCCCAGTCGTTGTTGCCGAACGCGCTGCCGCCGATGCCCGCATAGTTGTTGCCGAGATGCGACTGGCTCTGCGTCGCCCCGACCATCACGCCGATCGTATCGTTGCGCCAGCTGAACAGGCCGCTGATCAGATAGTCGTTCTTCTTGGTATAGTCGCCGCGCGAATATTCGGCCTGGTCGGCCAGCGTCAGGCCTTCCTTCAGGTCGAACGGACGGCGGGTGCGCAGGTCGACGGTGCCCGAGATGCCCGACAGCGCGTTGCGCAGGTCCTGCGACTTGTAGACCACCACGGCGTTCATCAGCTGGGCGGGAATGTCGTTCAGGTTCGGCTGCGCGGTGCCGAGATTGCCCGGGCTCAGATACTGCTCGCCGTTGAGCAGCGTGATCACCTGCGGCAGGCCGCGGATGTTGACACTCGAGCCTTCGCCGGCGTCACGCTTGATCTGCACGCCCGAGATGCGCTGCAGCGCGTCGACCACGGTGACGTCCGGCAGCTTGCCGATGTCTTCCGAGGAGATCGCGTCGACGATCGCGGTCTCGGTGCGCTTGATGTTGATCGCGCTCGCCTGCGAGGCGCGGATGCCGGTGACGACGATCTCTTCGCCCTGGTCCTGCGCGTCCTGCGGCACCGCCGTATCCTGGGCCCAGGCCGGCGCGACCAACGCGGTCGACGCCAGCAAGCCGGCCATCACACTGGAAAATCCCTTCATTCCCTTGTCCTCCCACTCTGTTTTCACACCCCGGCGCATCTACGCGCGCCTCACCCGGTGCTTGTCTCAGGGCGCCAGTCGGCGTTCCTGCAAATCCGCCGCGCCCGTGAGCACCGGTTGACCGGCATCTCGCGCAATCGCGACACGATAGGTTCCCGCCGCCAGGTGCCATCCCGGCTGGGCGGTGTCGTAGTCCGCGACGATGCGCGGCTCTGCGATCAGGGTGACGCGGCGCGTCTCGCCAGGCTTGAGCGTCACCCGCTCGAAGCCGGCCAGGCGCAGCGGACGGCTTCCGCTCGCCGGCGTCACGTAGAGCTGGGGCACGTCGGCGCCTTCGCGCTTGCCGCGATTGGTGACGTCGAAGCGCACCGTCAGCGAGGCCCCGCCCTCGACCTTGAGGTTGGCATAGGCGAAGCGCGTGTAGCTCAGGCCGTAGCCGAACGGGAAAGCCGGCTTGTGCCCCTGCCGGGCATACCAGCGATAGCCGACGTCCGAGCCTTCCTTATAGTCGATCACGAAGGGCTTGATCGCACGCGCATCCTGCCCGCGATCGGGTGAAGCCTTGACCTGGTCGAAGCCCGGCACGGTCGGCCGCGGCGCCTGGTCGATCGATGCCGGAAAGGTGATCGGCAGGCGGCCCGAGGGGTTCACTTCGCCGAACAGCACGCGCGCCACCGCCTCGCCGCCGCGCTGCCCGGGATACCAGGCGGCGAGCACCGCCGACACCTTGTCGAGCCAGGGCATCAGCACCGGGCCGCCGGTGTTGAGCACCACGGCGGTGCGCGGATTGGCCGCGGCGACCGCGGCGATCACGGCGTTCTGGTTGCCCTGCAGCTCGATCGTCTCGGGATCCTCTGCCTCGGTCGTCCACTGGGTGGCCCAGACGATAGCCAGGTCCGCGTTCCTCGCCGCCGCGGCAGCAGCGGTCGGGTCGCTGCCATCGACGAAATCGACACGCGCCTTGGGGGCCAGCGCGCGGATCGCCGCGAGCGGCGAGGAAGCGTGCCACGTCACGCGCACGAAGGACGCGGCCGGGCCATTCTTGAGGGGTATCTCGAGTGGAATACCGCCGTTAGAGCGGACCTGTGACGAGCCGCCGCCGGAAAGCACGCCGATATCGGCATGACCGCCGATCAGGACGATGCGCTTGGCCGACTTGGCGAGCGGAAGGAGGTTCCTGTCGTTCTTGAGCAGCACGATCGCCGCCTCGGCCGCACGCTGGGCGACCTCGGCATTCTTCGCATTGTCGATCGGCTGCACCGTCTCAACCACGGCTGCATCCATCACGCCGGTCGCGAACATGCTGTTGAGGATGCGCCGGGCCATGTCGTCGAGCCGCGCCTGGGGCAGCTCGCCGCTCTCCACGGCTTTCTTCAAATCGCCGCGGAAGAAAATGTGCGTGTCGAGCTCTCCGCCCGACTGCTGGTCGAGCCCGTTGCGCGCCGCCTTTACCGTCGAGTGGACCGCACCCCAGTCGGACATCACATAGCCCGGATAGGCCCAGTCCTGCTTCAGTACCGTGTTGAGCAGGAACGCGTTCTCGCAGGCGAAGTCGCCGTTCACCGACATGTAGGCGCACATCACCGAGCCCGGCTTGCCGCGCTCGATCGCCAGCTCGAAGGCGAGCAGGTCGCTTTCCCGGAATGCAGCCTCGCTGATCTTGCCGTCGCTGACGAAGCGGCCGGTCTCCTGCGCATTCAGCGCGAAATGCTTGATCGTCGAGACGATGTGGTTCGACTGGATGCCGCGGATCGACTCGCCCGCCAGCATGCCGGCGAGCAGCGGGTCCTCGCCCAGATATTCGAAGTTGCGGCCGCCCCAGGGATCGCGCGTCAGGTTGATGCCGCCGGCGAGCATGACGTTGAAGCGCTTGGCCCGCGCCTCGCTGCCGATCATCGCGCCCCCTTCATAGGCGATCTTGGGGTCGAAGGTCGCGGCGAGCGCCAGGCTGGAGGGGAGCGCCGTGGCGGTGTCGCCCTTGCGCTGCTCGACCTGGTTGGCGACGCCGAGGCTGGCATCGGTCTCGCGCAGCGCAGGGATGCCCAGCCGCGGGATCGCCGGCTGCTGCCCGGCGGAAGGGATCATGTCGGTCGGTGCCGCGGAATCCTTCGCGAGCGGCGGGAACCATGTGTATACAAGCGCCAGCTTCTCCTCGAGCGTCATCGCCGCGAGCAGCATTTCCGCGCGGGCGGCCGCGGGTAGCTTGGGATCGGACCAGGGACGAGCGGGATTGGCCGTGGGATCGGCGGGGTTCGACACAGCGGGTGCGACGATGCCCTGCGCATGCGCTCCCATGGCCCCCACGAGCGCGGTGCTGGCGAGCAACGCCGTATAGCGCGCCACGTACCGCAGACTGACCAGCATCAACTTCTCCCCTTCGGCGCGCGCAAAGGCACCGTGCACGCCGCGAGGCGCGCCAGTTCATCCGATCCAACCTGAGGGAGCCTTTTCCGACAACGCTGTCGGTTTCAGCGACAAGACAAGCCCACGACGCCTCATGGCGCGCACGGCAGCCTGTTCCAACACCCCTCTGTCCGCGGAGTCTTACGCTCCAATGATGGGCTTAAAGCACAGATTGAGAGCGTTCTCAAGAACGTTCTCAATTTTGTTACATGGGAAACGGGATGTTAGCGCAACCATTTGGGAGAATGGGACAATTACCCCCGAAACGGGTTATTTCCCGGCGTAGCGGACGGCGGTCTCGCCAGCGCGCGCAAGCTCGCCGAACAGCGCAGCTTCGCGGGCGCGCCAGACCGGCACAAAGGCCCGCGGAAATGCCCCGACCAGCACGCCCAGGCCAAGTTCGACGGGGAGGATCGAATTGCCAAGTTCGGCGACGTCGGCGGGGACCTGCGCCCCGCCCTGTCCGTCCGAGGCAACTTCGATCTGCGCCACCGGCATCGCACTGCCGCGGCGGATCGGACGGGTGTGCAGGACGAGCATCTTGCCCCCGCGCGCGACGCGCAGGCGCGGACCGCCCTCGCCTTCGGCGGTGGTTGTTGAGAGCTTGGCCCCGTCGCGATTGACCGACCAGATCAGCCGATAGCGCGCGGCCATGCTGGTGGCCGGCACCGGCACGGCGAACTTGTTGTCGAGCACCCAGTTCTGCCCATCGACATCGACGAACAGCACCGCATGCTGCTCCTGATCGGCATTGTCCCACACGATCGCGATGCGCATCGCGCTTTCGGGCAGGCCGAGGTCGCGGAGGGCGAAATATTTGGTGAGCGCGTAATCCTCGCAATCACCGCCGCGCGCAAACATCTCCGCGGGCGTCTCCCAGCGATCCGCCATACCCCAATTGGCGAGATCCGAGACATAGGGAAGCTTGTTCACCCGCGCCTGCACAGCGACGACGGCCTCACCCTTGGGCAACCCGCGCAGCGACTGGAAGCCGACGCGCCAATCCGGGCGGCCGCAATCGCCCGGCATCTCGTCGGCGGGCATCATGCAATGGACAGAAGGCCTTGTGGCCGCGACAGCCTCGCGCGCCTCGCGGGCGAGCACATCGGTCCAGCGCGGGGCATCGGCGAGCCGCAGCGCGACTTCTCGATTCGCCGAATCGCCGGCATCCTTCGACGCGGCAAACGCAGACTGCCCCACAACCAGCGCCGCGCAAGACAGCACCAGTCGCGCTGTTGATACGCGACGCAACACCCCACCCCCGGTTGAAACCAGAGAGAGGAATAGGCCGGGCACTCCTAAGGCCAGACTAACGAAGACCTAAGTACAAGCCACTGATTATGGTTAGGAATTATGGTTAATTGAGGGTTTGATCGCGCCGGCCAGAGCGGCCAGCGCCCGGCGGTGGTCGTCAACAATGTCCAGCGGCTCGGCGAACTGCTCCGCCAGGGCTATACCGCGATCGTCATCCAGCTCGACGAGACCAATCTCGATCTGGAGGAGGAGCTGGCCGGCCAGTGATCGCCAGGCCGGAGACGGAAAGGGAAGGCCGGGGCGAAAGCCCGGCCTTTTCTACTGGCCTTGGCCGCCCTGCTCGAATGCCCGTGCCCGGCATGCACTGGGACTCTCGCCGAAACGGTGGCGGAACAGCCTGCTGAGATGCGCCGCGTCGCTGAACCCGAGCCGCTCGGCGATGTCGCCGATCCGCTCGGTACCCGGCGACGCGACCAGTGCCGCATGCGCCGCCTCGAGCCGAAGCTTGCGGATATAGGCCTGCACGCCGCCCTCCTCTTCGAACAAGCGATGCAACGTCGAACGCGAGACGCCGAGGCGGCGGCACAGGCTCGTGCTGTTGAGCCCGATCGAGCCGAGATTCTGCTCGATCTCGCCCCGGGCACGCAGCGCCAGCGGCTGCGTCGAGCGTTCCGCGTTGGCGCTGGCCCCTTCCCCCACCGCGCGCATCGACAAAGCGAGCATGTCGATCAGCGTCCGGGCAACCCGCGCGGAATCGCTTTCGGGAATTGATCCGAGGCGATCGGCAAGCTGGAGGAGATGGCTGTGGAGCAATGCCGCCTCCATGCGCCCGATCACTCGGCCGTGCAGGCGCTTGACCAGGCCGATCTCGCGCTCGGCGCGGGCACGCGGCACCGCGAACTGGATCGATCGGCTTTCGCTGAGCATCACCGTCGAAACTCGCTTCATGTCGAGCATCACGATCTCGCCGGCCTCGGCCAGGAACGGAACGCCGGCCGCGTCGCCCTCGGCACTGCCTTCGAGCAACACGCTGACGCCCAGCACATCGATCCCGTCCTCGGCAATGCGCTCCGGCGTGCGCTCGAACCGCCGGGCGGTGCCCCGGGCATAGGATACCGGCACGCCGTCGAGCACGACGGTTTCCGCCGTGGTGTGGAACGGGCCTATCGGTATCGAATCGAACAGCGACGCCACGCTCGGCCACCCACGCGCCGCCCACAGCTCGTGACGGTCGGCAGGCGGGAATCCCGCAGTCGTATAGTGGCCGGTTCGAATCCCGCGTGGCGGCTTCATGAGTTTCCGAAGATTTGCGACCAAGCCGTTCGCCGGCCTTTATCGAGTTTTTCCAACGCGGTGCTAGCACCGCTTGAGAGCCGAATCCACTTGATGCACATCAACTTTATTATAGGTGAGCCAAAGTTTGCGTGGATCGTTGTTCGCGCTAGAACGACGAAGGACAGGGCATGACCCGGCAATTTCAGGGCACGCGCCAGCTTCACGGGAGCACAGGCCGATATGCATGGACCAGGTGATTTCGAATTATCGCGGCGCGGCGTGCTCGTCGGCGGAGCAGCCTCGGTGGCGGTGACCGCCGCCCCGCCGGGGGCCAGCGCCGCACAGGATGCAGCTTCGGCCGGCGCCGGCACGCAGGTGCTGGCGAAGGTGAACTTCCAGGTGAACGGCAAGCCGCGCACGCTGGAGCTCGACACGCGCACCACGCTGCTCGACGCCCTGCGCGAGCATCTCAAGCTCACCGGCACCAAGAAGGGCTGCGATCACGGCCAGTGCGGCGCCTGCACGGTGCTCGTCGAGGGGCGGCGGATCAATAGCTGCCTCAGCCTCGCGGTGATGCACGAAGGCGATGCGATCACCACGATCGAAGGCCTCGGCACGCCCGAGAAGCTTCACCCGATGCAGGCAGCCTTCGTGAAGCATGACGGCTACCAGTGCGGCTATTGCACGCCGGGCCAGATCTGCTCGGCGGTGGCGGTGATCGACGAGATCCGCGCCGGTATCCCCAGCCATGTGACGGGAAACGTCGCGGGCAAGCCGGCGATGAGCCCCGAGGAAATCCGCGAGCGGATGAGCGGCAATATCTGCCGCTGCGGCGCTTATTCGAACATCGTCGAGGCGATCGGCGAAGTC
Organism: Sphingomonas sp. GW821-FHT12D09; assembly: GCF_058807215.1. NCBI lineage: Bacteria > Pseudomonadati > Pseudomonadota > Alphaproteobacteria > Sphingomonadales > Sphingomonadaceae > Sphingomonas > Sphingomonas sp. GW821-FHT12D09. The sequence goes on from NZ_JBXAQL010000001.1 coordinate 705,612, forward strand.
GCCGCCCGGAGGAAGGCATGAAGGCGTTCAGCTATGAGCGGGCGCACAGCCCCGCCGAAGCCGCCGCTATCGTCGGCCGCACCCAGGGCGCGCGTTTCATCGCGGGCGGCACCAACCTCCTCGACCTGATGAAGCTTCAGATCGAGACGCCGACGCATCTGGTCGACGTAAACCATCTCGGGCTCGACCGGATCGAGGCGACGTCGGACGGCGGGCTGCGCATCGGCGCGCTGGTGCGCAACACCGATCTCGCCGCCGACAAGCGCGTGCGCAAGGATTATGCCCTGCTCTCCCGCGCGCTCGTCGCCGGCGCATCGGGCCAGCTGCGCAACAAGGCGACGACCGCGGGCAATCTGCTCCAGCGCACCCGCTGCCCCTATTTCTACGACACCAACCAGGCCTGCAACAAGCGCAAGCCCGGCAGCGGCTGCGCGGCGATCGACGGGGTCAGTCGCAGCCTGGGCGTGATCGGCACCAGCGATGCCTGCATCGCCACCCATCCCAGCGACATGGCGGTGGCGATGCGCGCGCTCGACGCCGTGGTGGAGACGGTGCGCGCCGACGGCGCGACCCGGGCGATCCCGATCGCCGACTTCCACACCTTGCCGGGCGATACGCCGAACGTGGAGAACAGCCTTGCGGCCGGCGAGATGATCACGGCGGTGACCCTGCCCCAGCCGATCGGCGGCACGCATATCTATCACAAGGTCCGCGACCGGGCGTCCTACGCCTTCGCGCTGGTTTCGGTGGGCGCCATCCTGAACAACGACGGCAGCGGCCGCGTGGCGTTCGGCGGCGTGGCGCCCAAGCCCTGGCGGGTCGAGGCAGCCGAAGCGGCGCTGGCCCAAGGTGCGAAGGCGGCGGCCGCGCTCGCCTTTGCCGGCGCCAAGCCGACCGAAGAGAATAAGTTCAAGCTGGTATTGGCCGAGCGCACGCTCGCCGCCGCCATTGCCGAAGCGAAGGGCTGAGCCATGAAGTTCGACACGCCCGCCGGCACCAATCCGATCGACCAGCTCAAGTTCGTCGGCAAGCCCACCCCGCGCATCGACGGGCCGCTCAAGACCAGCGGCCTGGCGCCCTATGCCTATGAGCATCACGACGTACCCAACCCGGCCTATGGCTTCGTCCTGGGCTCGGCGATCGCCAAGGGGCGGATCACGTCGATGGAGCTCGGAGACGCCAAGGCAGCTCCTGGCGTGCTCGCCATCGTCACCGCCGACAATGCCGGCAAGCTGGGCAAGGGCGAGAACAACACCGCCAGGCTGCTCGGTGGTCCGGAGGTCGAGCATTATCACCAGGCGGTGGCCTTGGTCGTCGCCGAAACCTTCGAACAGGCCCGCGCCGCCGCATCGCTGATCCGCGTCGAGTATAGCCGGGCCAAGGGCAGCTTCGACCTGGCCCGCTCGATGGAGTCGGCGACCAGCCCCGGCGGCAAGCCCGACAGCAAGCTCGGCGATTTCGACAAGGCCTTCGCGGCCGCCCCGGTCCAGTTCGACGAAACCTATTCCACGCCCGATCACAGCCATGCGATGATGGAGCCGCACGCCACCATCGCCGCATGGGATGGCGACAAGGTCACGTTGTGGACGGCCAACCAGATGATCGACTGGGCGGTGCGCGACATCGCCAAGACGCTCGGCCTGCCCAAGGAGAAGGTGCGCGTCATCTCGCCCTTCATCGGCGGCGGTTTCGGCGGCAAGCTGTTCCCGCGCGCGGACGTGATCCTGGCGGCGCTCGGCGCGCGGCAGGTCGGGCGCCCGGTCAAGGTCGCGCTCCAGCGCCCGCTGATCTTCAACAACGGCACGCATCGCCCCGCGACGATCCAGCGCATCCGCATGGCCGCGGGGCCGGACGGCAAGCTGACCGCGATCGGGCACCAGGAATGGTCGGGCGATCTGCCCGGCGGCGGGCCCGAGAACGCCACCGCCCAGACGCACCTCCTCTACGCCAGCCCCAACCGCCTGATCGCGACGCGGCTTGCGGTGCTCGACTTGCCCGAAGGCAATGCGATGCGCGCACCGGGCGAAGCCTCCGGGCTGATGGCGCTCGAGATCGCGATGGACGAAATGGCCGAGAAGCTCGGCATGGATCCGATCGAGTTCCGCGCGGTGAACGACACGCAGGTCGATCCCGAAAAGCCGAACCGTCCCTTCTCGCAGCGCCAGCTGATCCAGTGCATGCGCACCGGCGCCGAGAAGTTCGGCTGGAGCAAGCGCGGCACCCGGCCCGGCCAGGTCCGCGACGGCCGCTGGCTGATCGGCATCGGCATGGCCGCGGCCTTCCGCAACAACATCAACATGAAGTCCGCCGCGCGCGTCCGTCTGAACGCCAGGGGCGTGGTCACGGTCGAGACCGACATGACCGATATCGGCACCGGCAGCTATACGATCGTCGCGCAGACCGCCGCCGAGATGATGGGCGTGCCACTCGACAAGGTGGTGGTGAAGCTGGGCGATTCCAGCTTCCCGGTCTCTGCCGGCTCGGGTGGGCAATGGGGCGCGAACAGCTCGACCGCGGGCGTCTATGCCGCCTGCGTGAAGCTCCGTGAGGCGGTAGCGCAGAAGCTCGGATTCAACTCGGCCGACGCGGAATTCGCCGGCGGCAAGGTGAAGAGTGGCAAGCGCAGCGTGCCCCTTGCCGACGCGGCCAAGGCCGGCGAGCTCGTCGCCGAGGACGCGATGGAATATGGCGACCTCGCCAAGAAGGTCCAGCAGTCGACCTTCGGCGCGCATTTCGTCGAAGTCGGCGTCGATGCCGCCACTGCGGAGATCCGCATCCGCCGCATGCTCGCCGTGTGCGCGGCGGGCCGCATCCTCAATCCGACCTCGGCGCGCAGCCAGGTGATCGGGGCGATGACGATGGGCGCCGGTGCGGCACTGATGGAGGAGCTGGTGGTCGACAAGCGCTTCGGCTTCTTCGTCAACCATGACCTGGCCGGCTATGAAGTGCCGGTCCACGCCGACATGCCCCACCAGGACGTTATCTTCCTCGAGGAAACCGATCCGACCACCTCGCCGATGAAGGCCAAGGGCGTCGGCGAGCTCGGCATCTGCGGCGTCGCGGCGGCGGTGGCGAACGCGGTCCACAATGCCACCGGCGTGCGCGTGCGCGACTATCCGGTCACGCTCGACAAGCTGCTCGCGGGGATGCCGGAGTTCGCGTGACGGGCAACACCCGCCCCTTCCATCGTCATCCCCGCGAAGGCGGGGATCCAGAGTCGCAGAGCGATGCGCGAAGTAACACTGGATCCCCGCCTTCGCGGGAATGACGGTGTATGTGCTTCACCTCTCCGCCAAAGTTACGCGCCACTTGCAATGTAGGATTTCGCCTGCTGGACTCACGCGGCCGGCTCCAAGTCCGGCCGCTCTTTGACCTTGTTGGAAAGATAGGATCCTGCACCCGCAAGGATGTTGCAAAACACCCAAACTTCTCACCGCATTTGTCCCTGCACTGCGCGATGTTCGTGAAGTTTGGACCGCTTCTCGCGTGTACTTCGGGCCCTTTGCCGAGTCGTCGCAACACGCAACGTAGGAACTATCGCCCCGCCGCCGTCCGCGCCCAGGATAGCGCCCGGTCGGCGACTTCCTCCCAGCCGTCCTCGTTGCACAGCCAGTGCGAGCGGCCCGGGAATTCGTGGAACATCGTGTCCACCGGCGAGCGCAGGTGCCGGCGGTAGTTGATACGCACCATCGGCGCGGGCACGGTGCGGTCCTTCTCGCCGGCGATCAGCAGCAGCGGCGGGCGATCGGGATTGTCCCAGCGCAGCTTGCTGCCGATGCCGAGCAGCGCCTGGAAGAAGATCCGCCCCGGTGTGAGCACCACGAACTTTTCCCAGGCATAGGGCTTCTCGGCTTCGGGCAGGGTCTGAGCAAAGCCGGTGGAGAAACCCTTGAGGCTCATGCGCAGTGCGCGGTTCCAGCTGTTCCATGCCGTGAACACGGGCAGCGAGGTCCACACCGCCAGCGGATGCGCCGGCACGCCGAACGGGGGCGCCGGGTCGATCGCCACGGCCGCGGCGCCCAGCCCGCGATCGGCGAGCAGCTGGACGATCAGCCCGCCGAAGCTGTGCCCCATCAGGATCGGCGGATGCGGCAGCGCTTCGATCAGCGCGGCATAATGATCGACGATCTGGCCGAGCCCGAGCTTGCCCAGCGCCGCATCGGGCGCCCGGCGGAGTTCGTCCACCGGGCGATCGAGATAGGGCCAGGGCGGCGCCAGCACGGTCATGCCCGCCGCTTCGAAGCGCTGGCGGAAGCGGTCCCACGAGCTTGGCGTCAGCCAGGCACCGTGGATGAGCATGACCGTATCGGCCATTCGGTACTCCAGACTAGAGGGGCCGTGCCGGTCAGCCCTTGATGAAGGCGAGCAGGTCCGGATTGATCACGTCCGCATGCGTGGTCGCCATGCCGTGCGGATAGCCCTTGTAGGTCTTGAGCGTGCCGTTCTTGAGCAGCTTGGCCGAGAGCGGACCGGAATCGGCATAGGGCACGACCTGGTCGTCATCGCCGTGCATCACCAGCGACGGCACGTCGATCTTCTTCAGGTCGTCGGTGAAGTCGGTCTCGCTGAACGCCTTGATGCAGTCGTAATGGGCCTTGATCCCGCCCATCATGCCCTGGCGGTACCAGTTGTCGATGGTCCCCTGGCTGATCACCGCGCCCGGCCGGTTGAAGCCGTAAAAGGGGCCGGTCGGGAAATCGATGTAGAGCTGGGCGCGATTGGCGAGCACGCCGGCGCGGATACCGTCGAACACTTCGATCGGCAGGCCGCCGGGGTTCTTCTCGGTCTTGAGCATCTGCGGCGGCACCGAGGCGATCAGCACCATCTTGGCGACGCGGCCCGGCTTGGCGCGGGCGACATAATGCGCGACCTCGCCACCGCCGGTCGAATGGCCGACATGCGTGACGCCCTTGACGTCGAGATGCTCGACCAGCGCCGCGACGTCGGCGGCATAGGTGTCCATCTCGTTGCCCGTGTCGGTCTGGGTCGAGCGGCCATGCCCACGCCGATCATGCGCGATCACGCGGTAGCCCTTGAGCAGGAAGAACATCATCTGGCTGTCCCAGTCGTCCGACGTGAGCGGCCAGCCATGATGGAACCAGACCACCTGGCCGGTCTTGGGACCCCAATCCTTGTAGAAGAGTTCGGTGCCGTCCGCGACTTTGAGAATACCCACGTTCTTGTCTCCTGCGTTGGGGGAAGGGCTGGCACGGAGCGGGAGAGGCAATGCCGAGACCGCCGCGATCGCGGCGGCTGCCGTCAATAGCTCGCGGCGCGTGGCTTCGAGACGTTCGTCCATCGGTGATTCTCCCGCCAAATCTGCTTCTACCCCTCCCATGACCGGGGATCGCCGGAAATCCCGCGCCGGTAGCCAAAGCCTACTCTTTCGGGGTACTCCAGCCGCCCGCGCTTTCGTGCTAACCTTCCGCTTTCCCGAGTTTCGCATGAGAGGGGACCGTCTTGCGACTTGCCTTGCTCATCGCTGCCATCCTCCTCTCCTGCTGCGCTGGGGCCGCCACCGCGGACGCGCCGGGCCAGGGCATCTCGCGCTATCTCCACGCCACCTGGACGAGCAAGGACGGCATGCCCGCCATGGTCCAGGCGCTGGCGCAGGGACCGGACGGCTATATCTGGGTGGGTACCGGCAACGGGCTCTACCGGTTCGACGGGGTGACCTTCGAATATGTCTCGCCGGCCGCCGACCATCCGAAGGGATCGATACCGGTCAGCGCGCTGCTGGTCACCCGCTCCGGCGAGGTCTGGGCGGCCTATGCCGGCGGCGGCGGCGTGGAGGTCTATCGCGGCGGGCAGATGGTCCGCACCGGGATGCCCGACGCTCCGGGCGAGATCACCGAGCTTCGGCAAGATTCGGACGGCGCGATCTGGGCCGTCGGCGGTCGCACCCACAAGGCGCTGAAGCGCTATCGGAACGGTCGCTGGGAAGCGATCGACGAGCGCTACGGCGTTCCCAACCGCGATTTCATCTCAAGCCTGGCCGTTGCGCGCGACGGATCGGTGTGGGTCGCCTCCGAAAGGGAGCTCTTCATCCTGCGCCGCGGCGCGCAGCGCTTCGAGCCGGCAGGCCTCAAGCTCGGCTTCGGCGCTAATCTCGCGCGCGATCCCGAGGGGAATATGTGGCTGGCGGATTCGAACGGCACCCGGATGCTGCCCGATTATCCCGCCGGCGCGCGCCAGGCGCGTAATCCCGTGGTCTTCCCCTTCGCCGGCCCGGTGCGCCGCACGGCAATCCTGTTCGACCGGGAGGGCAATCTATGGGGATCGAGCTTCACCAGCGGCATCTTCCAGATCGACCACGCCGCGGAACAGGCCAGCGCCCAGGGCGCCGTTTCCCAGTATCGCACCGAGCAGGGCCTGACCTCCAACCAGGCGGTGTCGCTGCTTGAGGACCGCGAGGGCAATATCTGGATCGGCACCGAGCTAGGGCTCGACCAGTTCCGCCCCGCCAACCTGTTCCGCATCGAGCCGCCGGCAGCGGGCGCGGCCGAAGGCTATCTGGTGGCGGCAGACGATGCCGGTACGGTCTGGCTGGCGAGCGGCCCGTCGCTCTATCGCGCGTCACCGGGCCAGGAACCCAGCCTGGTCTCGAACGGCTATCAGGAAATCCAGGCGCTGTGCCGGGGCGGCAAGGGCTCGGTGTGGCTGAGCACGCCCGACAGGATGATCCGGCTGCGCGGCGGGCAGGCAGTGGAGACGCTTGCCCTGCCCGGTGCCGGCGCGACCTTTGGCTGTGCCGAGGACCGGCTTGGCCGGCTCTGGGTGGCGCGCTTCCAGCACGGCGTGCTCGTGCGCCGCGGCAATGGCTGGCACGAGGCACCCCTGCCCCTGCCCGGCCGGCCGCAGGACATCGTGATCGACCGTGACGGCAATCCGGTGATCATCCTCGATCGCAAGTCGATCGTCCGTGTGATCGGCAGCAGCGCGCGCGGCTGGACCAACGACCAGATCGGCGTGTCCGGCCTCACCGGCGTCTTTGGCGGGCACAGCGGCATGCTGGTGGCGGGTGGCAACGGGTTGGCGCGCCTGCGGAATGGCCACTTCGAACGCCTGGTCATCGCCGACCATCCCTGGCTGCGCGGCGTCCGCGGCATGGTGCAGACTGCTGCGGGCGAGACCTGGATGGTCAACAATACCGGGCTGATCAAGCTGCGCACCGCCGATCTCGACCGCGCCTTCGACCATCCGCGCGATCGGATCCCGCACGACCTGTTCGACGAGCAGGACGGCCTTTCCAGCCGCACCCAGCGCAACGACGGGCTGCAGATCGACGCCGGCGGCGACGGACGGCTCTGGTTCCTTACCCGGCAGAGCGTGATGCGGATCCACCCCGCCCGCCTGTTCCGCAACGCCGTCGTCCCGCCGGTGGCGATCCGCTCGCTGACCGTCGACGGCCAGCGCCATGTCGATCCGACCCGGATCACCCTGCCCAGCGGCAAGACAAATTTGTCGATCGATTATACCGGGCTCAGCTTCTCGGTGCCGAGCCGGGTGCGCTTCCGTTATATGCTGGAGGGAGTCGACAAGGGCTGGGTCGATCCCGGCACGCGCCGCCAGGCATTCTACACCAACCTCGATCCCGGCACGTATCGCTTCCGGGTGATGGCATCGAACAATGACGGGGTGTGGAACCCAAATCCGGCCACGCTGGAATTCGCCATCCCGCCTACCTTCCTGCAAAGCCCCTGGTTCGCCCTGCTCTGCGCCGTGGTGCTGGCGGCATTCTTCCTGCTGCTCTACCAGGTGAAGGTGCGGACCATGGCCGGGCATATGCGGGCACGCATGCGCGAGCGGCTCGCCGAGCGAGAGCGGATCGCGCGGGAGCTGCACGACACCCTGCTCCAGGGCGTGCAGGCGCTGGTGCTGCGCTTCCAGATCGTCGCCGACGACATCTCCCCGGAAGATCCGACGCGACGAACGCTGGAGGAAGCGCTCGATCGCGCCGACTCGGTGCTCGCCGAGGGGCGCGACCGCGTGCGCGACCTGCGGATGATCGGCGGCTCGGACGATATCGAGCACATGATCCTCGAGATCGCGCGCAAGCAGGTCTTCTCGCCCACCACGCAGATCGCCGTGGTCACCGAAGGCGAGCCGCGCCCGCTCGATCCGCTGGTGTGGGACGAAGTCGCGCGGATCGCCAACGAAGCGCTGTTCAACATCTGGCGCCACGCCCAGGCGCGGCAGGTCGCGATCCGGATCGGCTTCCAGCCCGATGGCTTTTCGGTGCGATTCCGCGATGATGGCGTGGGAATACCCGAACAGGTCTTGCGCGAGGGCAGGCGAGAGGGGCATTTCGGCCTGCCCGGAATGCAGGAGCGTGCCCGCAAGATCCAGTCGCGGCTGGTGGTGCAGCGCGCCCCCGGGGGCGGCACCGAAGTGAACCTGATCGTCCCCGCGACGATCGCCTATTCCACCACGCGGCGCAGCAAGTGGCGCGGCCTGGTGACTGGAGGCAGAATTGGCTGAAGCAGCAGTGGCAACCCGCACCGTGCGCGTGATGGTGGTCGACGATCACCCGATGCTGCGCGAAGGCATCGTCGCCGTGGTCGAGCGCCAGGCGGACATGGAGATCGTCGGCGAGGCGCAGGGCGGCGCCGAAGCGGTGGAGCTGTATCGCACGCTCCAGCCCGATGTGACGCTGATGGACATCCAGATGCCCGGCATGGACGGGGTGGAGACGATCGAGGCGATCCGCCGCGACTTCCCCGCCGCGCAATTCGTGGTGCTCACCACCTATCCGGGCGACACCCATGCGCTGCGGGCCTTGCGCGCGGGTGCGACTGGCTATCTGCTCAAGAGCTGCATCCGCAAGGACCTGCTCGACACGATCCGCGCCGTGCATGCCGGCCGCCGCGCGATCGCCGCCGATGTCGCCCAGGAAATAGCGCTCCATGCGTTCGACGACCGGCTGAGCGAGCGCGAGACCGATATCCTGCGGCTGGTGGCGGAGGGGCATCCCAACAAGCAGATCGCCTGGCGGTTGACGCTCTCCACCGACACGGTGAAGGCGCATCTGAAGAACATCTTCGCCAAGCTCGACGTCGCCGATCGCACCCACGCCGTGATCGTCGCGGCGCGGCGGGGGTTCATCGAGATCTAGCCCCCCTACATCACGCGCAGCGCCGACTCGTCAAAGTTCACGAAAGGCCACGCCGGAGCCGCCCAAACTTCTCGATCTTCGTGCAATACAGGCATGAAGCGCGCGATAAGTTCGACGCGGTCCGCAAGATCTGTGCGCGTGCGGGACCCTATCTTTCCAACAAGTCAAAGAGCGGCCGGAACATAGCCCCGACCGCGCGAGCCCAGCAGACGAAATCCTACATTGCAAGCCAGGCCGCCGACCCGGCGAACGCCAGGCCTAGTGTTCCCGGAACGAGGACCAGAAGCTTCCGAGCAGCGGCTCCAGCGCATAGTCGAGCGCAGTGCGCTTGCGCAGCGGGATTAGCACCTGGACCGGCATGCCGGCACGCAGCGCGAAGTCCTTGCCGCGCACGCCCCGGATGATCTGCAGCTGCTCATAGGGCACGACGATCTCGCCGGTGAAATAGCTCTGTCCCGATTTCTCGTCGTTGAAGCTGTCGGCGGAGAGCCGGGTCACCTTGCCTTCGAGATTGGGCAAAGTCCGCTCGTGCAGTCCGGAGAATTTCACCAGCGCGCGCTGGCCGACATGGAGGTCGTCGGCATCGTCGGGCGCCACGCGGGCCTGGATCACCAGCGGCGCGCGCTCGGGCACCACGTCCATCAGCTTCTGCCCAGGCGCGATCACCCCGCCCGGCGTGAACACCGACAGGCCCACCACTGCGCCTGTCGCCGGCGCACGGATCGCGGTGCGCTCGAGCTGGTCGCGCGCGGCAGTCCATTTGGGGAGGATCTCGCCCAGGCTGGTCTCCACCTCGCGCAGGTCGGACGCAGTGCGCTCGCGGAAGGTCCGCTCGGCCTCCAGCACCTGGAGCTCGCTCTCGCGCGCGGCGCCGCGCGTCTGGGCGACACTCGCGGTATATTGGCCGCCCTCTCCCTGCAGCTGGGCGCGGGCACGCTCCAAATCGCGCATCCGGGTCTGCGAGACGAAGCCCTTGTCGGCGAGCGGCTTCAGCGCGGCGATCTGATCGTTGATGATGCGCAGCTGTTCGCTGGTGGCGACGGCCTGCTGGCCGTAGCCGCGGCCCTGCTCGCCCGACTGGGCGACGCGCTGGCCGAGCGCTCCGCGTTGCGCCGAGAGCACGGCGGCGCGCGCCGAAAGCTCGGTCTGCTGCAGGCGAAGCGCCAGTTCCGCCTCGGCGCGATCCTCGGGTTGCAGCGCAGCGAATTGCGGCGGCGCGACGATGGTCGTGCGGCCGAGCTGTTCGGCCTCCAGCCGTGCACGCTGGGCGAGCAGCCGGATCGCCTGCGAGGCAAGCGCCCGCTCCTGTGCACTCACTTCGGCGGCGGCGAGCTGGACGAGCAGCTGCCCGCGCTCGACGCGCTGCCCTTCGCGGACATAGATCCTGCCGACCACCCCGCCGTCACGGTGCTGGACCGACTGGCGCTGCCCCGAGACGACGAGCGTGCCCGGCGCATAGGCGGCGGCATCGAGCCGCATGAAGGCAGCCCAGCCGAGGAACAGCACGAAGAACAGCGCGGCGATGATCAGCCCCGCGCGGATATCGCCACGCGGATCGGCACCCGCCGGCGCGGCTGCCATGCGCGTTTCGCCTGCAACGGGAAGCAGCGTCATGCTCATGCCTTGCCCCCCGCCGTGGCCGGCACGCGGCGCACCGTCTGCGGCGCGATCTTGGGCAGGATCTCGTCGCGGGTGCCGAACATGTCGATCCGACCCTCGCGCAGCACCAGGATCTTGTCGATCACCGGCAGGATGCCGAGCTTGTGCGAGACGATCAGCACGGTGCGCCCCTCGGCCTTGAGCGCGGCGATCGCCGCGACCAGCGCCTGGTCGCCTTCCTGGTCGAGATGGGCATTGGGCTCGTCGAGGATCAGGATCGCCGGATCGCCATAGACGGCGCGGGCAAGCCCGATGCGCTGCGCCTGCCCTGCCGACAAGCCGCGCCCGCCGAGCTTGAGCGGGTGGTCATAGCCGTTCGGCAGCCGGCGGATCAACGCATCGGCGCCGACCTTGCCCGACGCGGCGATCACCGCGGCATCGATCGTCGCGCGATCTTCCCCACGTTCGCCGGCGAAGCGGGCGATGTTCTCGGCGACGGTGCCGGCGAACAGCACCGCATCCTGCGGCAGATAGCCGAGATGACGGGCCAGCGTTTCCGGGTTCCAGTCGCGCGCATCGGCGCCGTCGAAGCGGATCGTGCCGCGATCGGCAAGCATCGCACCCGCGATCGCTCGGACGAGCGTCGACTTGCCCGCACCGCTGGGGCCGACGATCGCCACCACTTCGCCCGGCTCGACCTTGAACGACACGGCATTGAGGATCGCGCCGTCCCGCGTGTCGTTGAGCACCGTGACGCCTTCGAGCGTAATCATTCCGCGCGGCGCCGGCAGCCGCGTCGGCTCGCCAGCTCCGACCACGCCGTCGAGCAACGCGCCCAGGCTATGATAGCTTTGCTGCGCCTGGACGATCGTCTTCCAGGTGCCGATCAGCTGCTCGATCGGCGCGAGCGCGCGCGCGATCAGGAAGGACGAGGCGAAGATCGCGCCGGCGGAGATCAGATTGTCGACCGCGAGCAGCGCACCCAGCCCCAGCGCGAGCGACTGGAGCGCGAGCCGGACGAACTTGGTCGCGGTGAGATAGCCGCCCGCGGCGAAGCTCGCTTCGGTCTGCGCAGTCAGCATCGCCTCGCGCTGGCGCAGCTGGCGGCGCACCATCGCCTCGCGCATGCCGAGCGCGCGGATACTGTCGCTCGCGGCGAGCACCGCATCCTGGCTGGCATAGGAAGCGGAAGCGATCGCCTGGGCGCGGTCGAGCCGCTTGCGCGTCGCGCGTTCATTGCCCCAGGCGAGCAGCGGCAGGACGGTGCAGCCAAGGATCGCGATCAGGCCGATGAATGGGTGCACGAGGAAGCAGACCAGGATGTAGATCGGGATCCAGGGCGCATCGAACAGCGCCAGGATACCGGCGCCGGTGAGCGCGCCGCGCAACGTGTCGAACTCGCGCAGCGCCTGGCGGGCGAAGGGCAGCTCGGGCCGGCCGAGCGTGGCGTCGAGGATCAGCGGGGCCAGCGCCGCATCGAGCTGCACGCCCGCACGCACCAGCAGCCGGCTGCGGATCCGGTCGAGCAGCGAGAGGGTGCCGAGCGCGAACAGCAGCACCAAGGTGAGGAACAGCAAAGTCTGCAAGCCCTGGGTGGGCACGACGCGGTCATAGACCTGCAGCATGTACAGGGTCGGCACGATGTAGAGCAGGTTGACCAGCGCGCTGAAGCCCGCGGCCGCCACGAAATGGCGACGGCACAGCGCGAGCGCCGCGCGCATCGTCCCGAGCGAGCCGGCGTCCTTCATGCGGCCAGCCCCGAACCGACAGCCGCGCGACCCCAGGGATCGCGCGGCATCGAGGAGGGTGCAGGTTCGAAGCGGTTCAAATCGTCACAGTCCGTGGCCCAGGTCCAGCAGCCTGCCGTGGGAGAACAGATCGTCGAGGAAATCGCCGATCGTGTCGAGCACCCCGCCGACACCCGGCTGATGGTCCGAATAATAGTCCGGCGAACCGTACTTGACCAGCTTGGCATCCGCCACGCCGAGCAGGGTCACGGTGCCGCCGGCGCTAAGCGTCAGGACGAGGTCCTTGATGCCGTCGCGGTTGACGTCGGAGATCTTGGCGCTGCGGATCGACACGCCGTCGTCGAGGATGATCTGGTCCTCCGCGGTGTTGAAATCGGCGATCAGGTCGTTGCCGTCGAGCCGGCCGAAATGGAAGCTGTCCGCTCCCGCGCCGCCATAGAGCGTGTCGTCGCCCAGCCCGCCGAACAGCGTGTCGCGGCCGGCGCCGCCCCACAGCACGTCGTTGCCGAGATCCCCGAACAGCACGTCGTTGCCGTCGCCGCCATCGAGCTTGTCGTTGCCCAGGCCGCCGTTGAGCAGGTCATGCCCGCCCAGTCCGTAGAGCGTGTCATTGCCCCAGCTGCCCGACAGATTGTCCTCGCCGGCAGTGCCGTTCAGCGTGTCGGCAAAGATCGTGCCGGTGCGGGTGATCCCGTCGGCAATGCCCTTCACCGTCACATCGACCGTGGCGGTGCTGGTCAGGCCATTGGCGTCGATCACGGTGTAGGTGAAGTGATCGACCGCGGTGGCGCCGGTGGCCAGCGCATCGAACGCGTCGGCATCGGCGACATATTGCAGCGACTGGTGCGCCGCATCGAACACGACATGGCCAAGCGTGCCGCTGGTGTTCACCGCAGTGATCGTCAGCGGCTGCCCGTCCGGGTCGCGATCATTGGCCAGCAGCGTCGCCCAGAGGTTGGCGGTGGTCGCGTCCTCGTTGACGGCGACGGCATTGCCCTGCGCCACCGGCGCTTCGGCGACGTTGCCGACTGCGACGGTGAAGCCCTGCTGCGTGCCAAGCCCGCCCGCATCGGTGACGCGCGCGGTGATCGCGTAGCTCGCCGCGGTCTCGTAATCGAGCGCCGCAGTGGTGGTGACCACCCCGGTCGCCGCGTTGACCACGAAGAGCCCGCCGGCATTGTCGATCAGCGCATAGGCGAGCGTGCCATGCTCGGGATCGCTCGCCGAAAGCGTGCCGACGACCGTGCCTGCCGGCAGGTTCTCGTTCAAGCTGCCGCCGCTGAGCGCCAGGGTCGTCGGCGACTCGTTCACATCGGTCACTGCGATGGTGAAGCCCTGCTGGCTGGTGAGGCCGCCGGTATCGGTAGCGCGGACGGTGATGGCATAGCTCGCCGCGGCCTCGTGATCGAGCGCCGCCGTGGAGGTGACCACGCCGGTCGCCGCGTCGATCGCGAACAAGCCGCCCGCATTGTCGACCAGCGAGTAGGTGACGTGATCGTTCGCCGTGTCGCTCGCCGCCGCAGTGCCGACCACGCTGCCGGCCGGCAGGTTCTCGGCGACGCTGGCGTTGCTCAACGTCACTTCGCTCGGCGCCCGGCCGAGATACAGCAGCGCCACCTGCGGATCGTGATCGGTCGGGCGGCTGCCGCCGAACTGCGAGTTCAGGTGGACCGAGTCATAGCCCGCGCCGCCGATCAGGCTGCTGGTGACCAGGATATTGTCGATCTGCTGGGCATTGCCCTCGAACATGTAGCTGTAGCGCTCGCCCGCGGTCAGCAGCGAATTGAGGTTGGTCAGCACCCCGCCCTGCGCCGGATCGGTGAGCTGGGTCTGCGCGGCCTCGAAATAGAAGCCGTTCCAGTCGCCCAGCACCGCGATGTTGAGTGCGGGATCGTCGGCGAGATGCGCCTGGACATAGGCCTGCACGCCCGCCGCCTGGGCGGTGCGCGCGGCGTCGCCGGCATTTTCCGCAGGCTGGTTGTCGCCCTGAAGCGGCTCGCTGCCGAGACGCGAGGTCAGGTGGACGTTGATCGTGGTGATCGTCTCGCCGGCGAAGCTGAACTGCGCGACCAGCGGGTTGCGCGTGCCGTTATAGGCGGGGCCGGTGATCAGCGCCGCGCTGCCCTCGACATAATCGACCCGGTCGATGTTGTAGAGATAGCCGGTGCGGATGTTTCCGCCGGGTTCGCCGCCGGTCGAGCCGGCCACGGTCGGCGCGATCTCGACATAGGCATAATGGAGCCCCGAGGTGGCGTAGATCGCATCGATCAGCCCCTGGGCAGTGACGGTGCCCGACAGGTCGGAGCCGCTGCCGGCGCCGTCGGCGTCCTGGATCTCCTGCACGGCGATGATGTCCGGCGCGCGGAGATTGTAGACGATGTCGCTCGCCAGGATGTCGAACTTGTGGTCCGACGTGTCGAGATTCTCGAGGTTGTAGCTGGCGATCGAGAGATGATTGGCGTCGCCTGCCAGCGTCGTCGTCTCGCGGGTCAGCGTGGTGTCGTTGGTGACGGTGACGGCGTCGGTGACCAGCACTTCATATTGGTCGAACGAATAGTTCACGATGCCGGTGACGCTGCTCAGCTGGTCGCCGATCGTGTAGCCCGGGTGGAAGCCGGAGAAGATCGCGCTGTCGTCGTCGATCTGGATCTTCTCGGGGTTATAGTCTCCGTCCGAGATGGTGATGCCGCCGCGATCGTTCATGCCGGTAGCGCCGACGCCGTGCGAGGCGACCACGTCGGTCTCGCCGAACGCCGTGGTGTTCGACACCGCCTGGGGCGTGTCGATCGTCACGCGCATGCCTTCGAGCGACTCCCAGAAGTCGAGCCCGTCGTGCAGCGGATCGAAGCTGGTGAGGTGGTCGTCGTCAAGCGTGTGGTTTGGCGGGAGGAGACCACCCACCCCGATCAGCACTGCAGCCGGCAGCGCATTGCCAATGCTCTCCACGCTGATCGCGGAGCTGACGATCTCGGTGACCGTCAGCCCGGCATCGTCTCCGGCATATTCGGAGACGGTGCCGCGCACCGACAGGCCGTCGCCGACATGGACGGTCGGCGCGGTGTTGGTGAAGACGAAGATGCCATCCGACGTCGCCGAATTGCCGTCGCCCACCGCCGACTGAAGGTAGAAGCCGTTGCTGTCGACCGCAGTGACGATGCCGGTGGTGATCACCGTCTGGTTCACATAGGCGGAGAGATGCCCCTCGCCCTGGATGGCGCCGATGCTGAGCGCGATCGGATCGTCATTGGTGATCGTGCCGGTGGCGCGGGCATCGTCGATCACGACGTTTGCAGAGGCGGGCGCGATCGTGACCGAGAGCGTCTCATTGCCCTCGCCCAGCGTGTCGCCGTTCACCGGAATGGTGATCGTCCGCGTGAACTCGCCCGCCGCGAAGGTGACCGTGCCCGACAGCGCGGCGCCGGTGCCGAGATCGTCGGCCGTCGCAGTGCCGTCGAGATTGACGGTGTAGTTGACGCTGGCGGCCGATGCCTGGCCGCCCGAGCGATGGACGGTGAACACCAGGTTGCTCGTGCCGCTGTCGCCCTCGACCACCCGGGCATCGTCGACGCGCAAATGGCTGTCGCCGGTCGCCGGCAGGAAGCCCTGGCCGGCATTGACGCTGCCGAAGCTCTGCGCATTGCCCTCCATCCAGTGGAAGTCCGCCGCGCTCGATCCGGTGCCGACGAGCTGGAGCGACAGGCCGATGGCCGGGGCCGGCTCTTCGGACACGCCGATATCGGTGCTGGTCACGCCTGCCGCCGGGGTGCCGGCCGCGGCGGTGAAGGTGCCCTCATAGGAAAGCAGCTGGATCACCGTGCCATCGGGCGCGATCAGCGCGACGCCGTCGATCAGGCCGTTCTGCAGCCCGTTGACCGGATAGGCGAACGAGACGGCGCCGAAGCCATTGCCTTCGTCGTTGATCACGCCGGTCAGGTTGGTGGTGGTGTAGGTCGGCGCGGCATCGGGCGTGTTGGTGCCGTTGTAGAGCACCAGCTTGTAGCCGCTCAGATCGGTGCCCGCGACGCCGGCGATCTCGATCGCCTCGCCGACATCGGTGCCGGCATTGTCGTAGTGGATCTCGTTGATGAAGACGTTCGCCGGGGGCGCCGGCGGTGCGATATCGTCATTGCTGATCGTACCGACCGCGCTGGCATCGCTCAGCGTCACGCCGCCGGTGGGGTTGCTGAGCGTGACGGTGAAGCTCTCATTCTGCTCGAACGCCGTGTCACCCTGCACGGCGATGCGCACCTCGGCGGTGGTCGCACCATTGGCGAAGATCACCGTGCCGCTGGTCGGCACGCCCGGGCCAAAATCCGCGGCGTCGGTGGTGCCGTTGCTCAGCGTCCAGGTCGCCGAGACCGCGCCGGCACTGCCGCCCGCACGCGTGACGGTGAAGACGATGTCGTGCGTGCCGCTATTGCCCTCCGCGGTGGTGGCATCGGCGATGCTCAGCGCGCCGGCCGAAGGCGGCACGGTTCCGGCGAAGCTCTGGCCGTTGTTCACGCCACCCGGCGTCTGGCCCGAGATCAGCGCCCAGTGGAAATCCCCGGCAGTCGTGCCCGCGCCGACCAGGCCGATCGAGGTGTTGGCCTGGGTGCCGTCCTCATAGATGCCGGTGCCGACATTGACGCTGGTCATGCCTGCGGCCGGGCCGCTGGCTGCGGTGAAGGTGCCTTCCCAGCTGATGAACTGCACGACATTGCCCGCGGCATCGACCAGCGCGACGCCGTCCGGCTCGCCATTGGCGCCGCTGCCGCCATTCTGGATGCCGTTGGCGGCATAGGCGACGCGGATCGTGCCGAAGCCGTTCTGCTGGTCGCCGACGATGCCGCTCAGATTGGTGGTGGTGTAGGCGGAGCGCTGGGTGGGGCTGCCATTGTAGAGGACGATCTTCCAGCCGGTCAGATCGGTACCCGCGGGCGCCGCGATCTCGACGAACTCGCCGCTATCGGTGCCGTCATTGTCGTAATGGACTTCGTTGATGAAGACATTGGTCGGCATCGATATTCCCCTCGATAGCGAAGCGCGTGCCGGTAGTCGGTCTGCCGCGACGACCGGCCCTGCTAACTAGCGAGTATGACAGCGTAATTGCGCCTGTCACCCATCCCGGCCGGTCCGGATTGGCGGCGTCGGCGAACGCCTGCACGGCGCATTTTTCGCAGTAAAGCGCGCCTCTTGGCCCGTTTCGCAGCAATTGCGGCGCGACCGACACCTGCATTTCCACAGGAATCTTTTCGCATTTGCGGCGAAATGCCCGGCGCAGGCGACAGTCTGTGAGGTGGTAGAATTGTACGACAATGCATCAAATACGGTGCAACAACTATTGCCCCACGCGCGCCTGTCCCATAGGATCGCTTCCGACAGATGGCCGTGCCTGCGCGCGCGAGACACATCCGCGAGAGGACCGCGATTGCGCAAAGCCATTCCCTCGAGCCCGAGCTGCCGGCGTCCGCGCCGACCGGGCACGCACCGATCCAAGCTGGCCAACTCCAGACTGGAGCGTGCGTAAAAATCAAAACGAGGAGAGGGTTATAATGAAAAGACAAGGCATCTTCGCGCTCGCGCTGCTTGCGGCGATCGCAGCGGCGGGCGCCACGGCATGGCAAGCCGAAGGCCAGGCGGACAGCGCCGGTTCGGTCGTCACCCCGCTGAGCGAGCAGGCCGAGACCAGATTCACCAGCCCGCGTTCCGCCGAGCCCGCCACGTCCGCGACCACTTCATCGCTCGCAACCAAGGTGGACGCGATCCGGCACGACATCGCCGCGACCACGGTCGACTCCACCGCCGCGCAGAAGAACAATTCGCAGACCGGGGTGCCCAACAAGAACCTCACCCTGGTTCCCACCAGCCCCTCGGCCCGGGTCGGCCGGCTTGCCCTGTTCATCATGGGCACCAACAGCACGGAGACCAAGGAACAGGAGATCGTCTATGCCGGCGCCAAGCGCGGCTACCATGCGATCGCCTTGGCCTATCCCAATTACGATGCGGTGGCGGTGCTCTGCGCGGGCGTGGCCGACACCGCCTGCACAGCGAAGGTGCGCCAGGAGATGCTGACCGGCGTGGACCTGAGCACCAAGGTCACCGTCGCGACCAAGGATGCGCTGGAGACGCGGCTGCAGAAGCTGCTCACCTATCTGAACGCCACCTATCCTTCCGAAGGCTGGGGCAGCTTCCTGTCGGGCACCGCGATCAACTGGTCGATGATCAGCGCGATCGGGCATTCGCAGGGCGCCGGCCATGTCGCCTATCTCGCCAAGCTCCATTCGCTCTACCGCGCGACGATGATCTCGGGCGTCGCCGACAAGACCTCCGCCGGCGCCGTTGCGCCCTGGCTCTCGAACACCAACGTCACCCCGGCAGCCAACCAATATGGCTTCTCGCACACCGCCGATGCAACGGTGGCGATCGCCACCGCCGAGAACAGCTGGAACGCCATCGGCCTGGCGAGCTTCGGCGCGCTCATCGCGACCGACGGCGTCGCCGCGCCCTATGGCAGCTCGCACAAGCTGAAGACGTCGCTCGCTTCGATTGGGGGCACCAACATCCATCTGTCGATGGCCGATGACGACAAGATGCCGTGCAACACCGACGGCACGCCCAAATACGAGCCGGTCTGGGATTACATGGCCTTCCCGTAAAGCCAGTGGGGAGCCGGTTCGCGTTCCGCGCGCCGCCTCCCCTCACTCAGTCGGCCTCGCGCCCGGCTTCCGCCAGCGTGGCTTCCAGCTGGCCGGGCGTGAACGGCTTGATCAGCACCGGCACGGTCTCATCCCCCGGCTGGAGGTTGGGCTCGGCATAGCCGGTGATGATCACCGCGGGCAACGCCGGGCGTATCGCGCGAAGCTGACGAACCAAATCGGTGCCGGAGAGGCGCGGCATCGCATAGTCGCTCAGCACCAGGTCGAACGCGTCGGGCCGCGTGCGGACCATCTCGAGCGCCGCGGCCCCCTCGCAGGCCTCGCATACGCTGTGGCCCAGATCCTCCAGCATCGCGGCGGTAGTCGCGCGGACCCCCTCATGATCATCGACGAGCAGGATCTTGAGCCGGCGCGCCGGCCCGCTCGACACAGCCTCGACCGCGCCGGCGTCGGGCGCCGCGACATCGAGCGCCGCGGGCAGCCATATCTCCACGCGCGTGCCGGTACCCACGTCGCTTGTCAGCCGGATCGCGCCGCCCGATTGCTTGGCGAAGCCATAGACCATGCTGAGGCCCAGGCCGGTCCCCTTGCCCACTGCCTTGGTGGTGAAGAACGGCTCCATCACCTGGTCGATCTGGTCGGCCGCGATGCCGCAGCCGGTGTCCGACACGGCGAGCACGACATATTGCCCGGGTGCGAGCGGAATGCCGGCGACATCCTCGCGCGCGCGCACTTCGCGATTGGCGGCTTCGATCGTGACCGTGCCGCCCTCGGGCATCGCGTCGCGGGCGTTGATGACCAGGTTCATGATCGCGAGCTCGAGCTGCGCCCCGTCGGCGAAGACGTGGTGCAGCGGATCCTCGCGCTGCCAGACGATCTCCACCAGCCCGCCCAGCGTATGCGCGAGCAAGCTGCCGACCGCATTGGCGAGATCGGCCACGTCGATCGCCGCCGGCTGCAGCTTCTGTCGTCGCGAAAAGGCGAGCAGGTGGCGCACCAGCTCGCTGCCCTGCTCGGCGGCGTGGCGCGTCATCTCGACCAGCCTTTTCTGGTCCGGTTCCAGCTGGATGCGCCGCTCGATCATGCCGATGCCGCCCAGCACGGCGGCGAGCAGGTTGTTGAAATCATGCGCGATGCCGCCGGTCAGCTGGCCAATCGCGTCCATCTTGCGGATATGGTTGAGCTGGCTCTCCAGCTCGCGCCGATCCGAGATGTCGAGCAAGGTACCGGCATATTCGAGCGGTGCGCCGCTGCTGTCGCGCACCAGCACCGCCTGGTCGAGGAAATGGCGATAGTCGCCGTCCGCGCAGCGCCAGCGATATTCCACCGAATGCGCCCCGCCCTCCGCGCGCGTCGCCAGTGCCGCCAGCACGCGTTCGCTATCCTCCGGATGCAGCCGATCGCTCCACAGGCCAGGCGTGCGCCGTACTTCGTCGAGCGTGTAGCCGGTCAGTGCCTCGAAATTGCCGCTGGCATATTTGGGAACGCGCACATCGGTACCGACGTCCTCGAGATAGAGGATGATCGGCAGCGATGCGATGATCGCGCCCTGGCGCTGCTCGGCCAGGCGCAGTTGCTGCTCGGCATGCAGCCGCTCGGCATTGGCGCGCAGATTCTCGTCGAGCAGGCGCTTCTGCTCCTCCGCATTGCGCTGCATTTCCTTGCGCATCGCATAGAGGTCGACGAACACCGCGACCTTGGAGCGCAGTACGGTCGGCTCGACCGGCTTGAACACATAGTCGACGGCGCCCATCGCATAGCCGCGCAGCAGATGCTCCATCTCCTTGTTGACCGCGGAGAGGAAGACGATCGGCACGCGCCGCGTCTGCTCGCGCTCGCGGATCAGCTGCGCAGTCTCATAGCCGTCGAGCCCGGGCATGTAGACGTCGAGCAGGATCACCGCGAATTCCTGGCGCAGCAGCTGGCGCAGCGCCTCCTCGCCCGACTTGGCGACGACGATCTCCGCCACATCTTCCAGCACGCTGGCAATGGCGATGAGGTTGCGCTCGTCGTCATCGACCACGAGCACGCGCACCGGATCGACCGGCAGCGGCTCCAAGGTGGTCGTGTTCTCCAGCGGTTCCATGATGATCATCGGTGAGATCGGAACGACCCGTCGCGTCATGTCAGCCATTCTCCACGACGATCAGGTCGGCGGACTGCCTGGCTTCGCGCGAGCGCGCGATCCAGACGCGCAGCAGCGCCAGCAACAGGTCGATGTCGACCGGCTTGGCGATATAGTCCGACGCGCCCGCATCCAGGCATTTCTGCCGGTCGCCCTTCATCGCCTTGGCCGTCACCGAGATCAGCGGCAGGCTGGCGAGTTGCGGCCGCTGGCGGATCTGGCGCATCGTCTCATACCCGTCCATCTCGGGCATCATGATGTCGATAAGCGCGATGTCGATGCCCGGCGTCTCCTCCAGGATCGTGATGCCTTCCATGCCGCGCTCGGCATGGAGCACCTCGACGCCGTAACTCTCCAGCACGCTGGTCAGCGAATAGATGTTGCGGATGTCGTCATCGACGATGAGGATCTTGGAGCCGGCCAGTTCGGGCACCGTGCGCAACGCAAGTTCCGCATCGGGCAGCAGCTCGATCACGGTCTTGCGTCCCTCGATCGTATCGGCGAGCTGCTTGAACACCGCCGCCAGCGCTTCGGCGCCCGCCGGCTTCTCGGTCACGCCCGCCGCGCCCAGGTCGATCGCGTGGGCGAGCTTGTCGGCGCCCGAGATGACGTGCACCGGCAGGTGCCGCGTCTGCGGATCATGCTTTAGCAGGTCGAGCAGCACGAACCCGTCGATATCGGACAGGCCCAGGTCGAGCGTGATCGCATTGGGCTGGAGCTTGCGCGCCAGCGCCAGCGTCCCCGCGCCCGCCGCCGAGATCACGCCCTTCAGCCCGGCACCCCGCGCGATGTCGAGCAGGATCGAGGCGAAGGTCGGATCGTCCTCGACGATCAGCACGAAGGGCGCCTCCTCCAGCGCGTCGCGGTCGTCGCTGAGCTCGAACGCGGCGGGCAGCGCGGGCGGCGCGATCGCACCGCTATTGTCGTAGCGCGCCTGGGTTGCGCCTTCGCTCGGCAGCGACACCGGCGCGATCGCCTGGGGCGGTACGAACAGCGTGAAGGTCGAGCCGCTGCCGGGCGTCGAGCGCACCTGCAGCTCGCCGCCGAGCAGCCGAGCGATCTCGCGGCTGATCGACAGGCCAAGACCGGTGCCGCCATATTTGCGGCTGGTGGTGCCGTCGGCCTGCTGGAAAGCCTCGAAGATCAGCTTCTGCTTTTCCTTGGGGATGCCGATGCCGGTGTCGGTCACCGCGATCTCGATCGCGCGATCGACGGTGCGCAGCACCGGGTGGTTGGTGCTCCACCCACCCTCGGCGGTGCGCACCGCCAGCGTGACCGAGCCTTGCGAGGTAAACTTGAAGGCGTTGGAGAGCAGGTTGAGCACGATCTGCTGCAGCCTCTTCTCATCGGTGCGGATGGTGGAGGGCAGCAGCGCATCGAACTCGACGTTGAAATCGAGGTTCTTGTCGGCCGCGAGCTGGCGGAAGGTCCGCTCCATGTGCTGGCGCAGGCTGTGCATCGGCATCTCGCCGATCTCGATCGACACCGTGCCGGATTCGATCTTCGACAGGTCGAGGATGTCGTTGATCAGGTTGAGCAGGTCCGAGCCGGCAGAGTTGATCGTGCGGGCGAAATCGACCTGCTTGTCGTTGAGGTTGCCCTGCGGATTGTCGGTCAGCAGCTTCGACAGGATCAGCAGCGAGTTGAGCGGCGTGCGCAGCTCGTGGCTCATGTTCGCCAGGAACTCGGACTTGTACTTGGAGGTGAGCGCCAGCTGTTCGGCCTTTTCCTCCAGCGCGCGGCGCGCCATTTCGATCTCGAGGTTCTTGGCCTCGACCTGCTTCTTCTCGTTCTCGAGCAGCTGGGCCTTCTCCTCCAGCTCCTCATTGGTGTTGTGCAACTCTTCCTGCTTGGTGGTCAGCTCGGTCTGGCGCGCCTGCAGCTCCTGGGTCAGCAGCTGCGACTGCTTGAGCAGGCCCTCGGTACGCATCGTTGCGGCGATCGTGTTGAGCACGATGCCCACCGATTCCATCAGCTGGTCGAGGAAGCTCTGGTGCGTCTCGTTGAACTCGCTGAACGAGGCGAGCTCGATCACCGCCTTCACCTCGTCCTCGAACAGCGCCGGCAGGATGGTCACGTTTGCCGGCCGCGCCTCGCCCAGGCCGGAGCCGATGCGCAGGAAGTCGGCGGGCACGTCCTCGAGCAGGATCGGCCGCTTGTCCGCCGCGGCCTGGCCGACCAGGCCCTCGCGCAACTGGAAGGCCGGCTTCAGCGCCTCGCGCCGCTCCGCGCCATAGCTGGCGGCCAGTTCGAGCACCGTGTCCTCGCCGTCGCGGTTGGTGACGTAGAACACGCCATATTGCGCGTTCACCAGCGGCGCGAGCTCGGACATGATCAGGTTGGACACGGTCGAAAGGTCGCGCTCGCCCTGGAGCATGCGCGAGAAGCGCGCGAGGTTGGTCTTGAGCCAGTCCTGCTCGGCGTTCTTGAGCGTCTGATCCTTCAGGTTGCGGATCATCTCGTTGATGTTGTCCTTGAGCGCCGCCATCTCGCCCGAGGCTTCCACGGCGATCGATCGGGTCAAGTCGCCCTTGGTCACGGCAGTCGCCACATCGGCGATGGAGCGGACCTGATTGGTTAGGTTTGCCGCAAGCTGGTTGACGTTATCGGTGAGATCGCGCCACAGGCCAGCCGCGCCCGGCACGCGTGCCTGGCCGCCCAGCTTGCCTTCGATACCCACTTCGCGCGCCATGTTGGTCACCTGGTCGGCGAAGGTGGCAAGCGTCTCGATCATCAGGTTGATCGTCTCGGCCAGCGCCGCGATCTCGCCCTTGGCGTCGAGGGTCAGCTTGCGCTTCAAATTGCCCTGCGCCACCGCGGTGACGACGTCGGCGATGCCGCGCACCTGGTTGGTCAGGTTGGTCGCCATCAGGTTGACGTTGTCGGTCAGATCCTTCCAGGTGCCGCCCACGCCGGGCACCTGCGCCTGGCCGCCCAGCTTGCCCTCGGTACCCACTTCGCGCGCCACGCGCGTCACTTCCGAAGCGAAGCCGTTGAGCTGATCGACCATCACGTTGATCGTATTCTTCAGCTCGAGGATCTCGCCCTTCACGTCCACCGTGATCTTCTTGGACAAGTCGCCGCGCGCCACGGCGGTGGTCACCTCGGCGATATTGCGCACCTGGCCGGTCAGGTTCGCCGCCATCAGGTTCACATTGTCGGTTAGATCGGCCCAGGTGCCCGCGACCCCGCGCACCTGCGCCTGGCCGCCCAGCTTGCCCTCGGTACCCACTTCGCGGGCCACGCGCGTCACTTCCGACGCGAAGGAATTGAGCTGGTCCACCATGGTGTTGATGGTGTTCTTGAGCTCGAGGATCTCGCCCTTCACGTCCACCGTGATCTTCTTGGACAAGTCGCCCAGCGCCACCGCCGTCGTCACTTCGGCGATGTTGCGCACCTGGCCGGTCAGGTTCGCCGCCATCGCGTTGACGTTGTCGGTGAGGTCCTTCCACGTGCCGCCGACGCCCGGCACCTGCGCCTGGCCGCCCAGCTTGCCCTCGGTGCCGACCTCACGCGCCACGCGCGTAACCTCCGACGCGAAGCCGTTGAGCTGATCGACCATCACGTTGATGGTGTTCTTGAGCTCGAGGATCTCGCCCTTCACGTCGACGGTGATCTTCTTGGACAAGTCACCCAGCGCCACCGCGGTCGTAACCTCGGCGATGTTGCGCACCTGGCCGGTCAGGTTCGTCGCCATCGCGTTGACGTTGTCGGTCAGGTCCTTCCAGGTGCCGGCGACGCCTTCCACCTGTGCCTGGCCGCCGAGCTTGCCCTCGGTACCCACTTCGCGCGCCACGCGCGTCACTTCCGAAGCGAAGCCGTTGAGCTGATCGACCATCGTGTTGATGGTGTCCTTCAGCTCCAAAATCTCGCCCTTCACATCGACGGTGATCTTCTTGGAGAGATCGCCCTTGGCCACCGCGGTCGTCACTTCGGCGATGTTGCGCACCTGGCCGGTCAGGTTCGCCGCCATCAGGTTCACATTGTCGGTAAGATCGGCCCAGGTGCCGCCCACGCCAGGCACCTGCGCCTGGCCGCCCAGCTTGCCCTCGGTACCCACCTCGCGCGCCACGCGCGTCACTTCCGATGCGAAGCCGTTGAGCTGGTCCACCATCGTGTTGATGGTGTTCTTGAGCTCGAGGATCTCGCCCTTCACGTCCACCGTGATCTTCTTGGACAGGTCGCCCTTTGCCACGGCGGTCGTCACATCTGCGATGTTGCGGACCTGGCCGGTCAGATTGCCGGCCATCAGGTTGACGTTGTCGGTCAGATCCTTCCAGGTGCCGGCCACGCCCTCCACCTGCGCCTGGCCGCCCAGCTTGCCTTCCGAGCCCACTTCGCGCGCCACGCGCGTCACTTCGGATGCGAAGCCGTTGAGCTGATCGACCATCGTGTTGATGGTATCCTTCAGCGCCAGGATCTCGCCCTTCACGTCGACGGTGATCTTCTTGGAAAGGTCGCCCTTGGCCACCGCCGTCGTCACTTCGGCGATGTTGCGGACCTGCCCGGTCAGGTTCGCCGCCATCAGGTTGACGTTGTCGGTAAGGTCCTTCCACGTGCCGCCGACGCCCGGCACCTGCGCCTGGCCGCCCAGCTTGCCCTCGGTGCCGACCTCACGCGCCACGCGCGTAACCTCCGACGCGAAGCCGTTGAGCTGGTCCACCATCGTGTTGATGGTGTTCTTGAGCTCGAGGATCTCGCCCTTCACCTCCACCGTGATCTTCTTGGACAAGTCGCCCGATGCCACCGCGGTCGTCACTTCGGCGATGTTGCGCACCTGGCCGGTCAGGTTCGTCGCCATCGCGTTGACGTTGTCGGTCAGGTCCTTCCAGGTGCCGGCGACGCCCTTCACCCGCGCCTGGCCGCCCAGCTTGCCCTCTGTGCCGACCTCGCGCGCCACGCGCGTCACTTCCGCCGCGAACGAGGCGAGCTGCTCGACCATGGTGTTCACCACCTTGCCCATGCGCAGGAACTCGCCGCGCAGCGGACGCCCGTCGATCTCGACGGTCATGGATTGCGAAAGGTCGCCCTTGGCCACCGCACCGATCACGCGCGCGACCTCGGCGGTCGGCTGAACCATGTCCTCGATCAGCTCGTTGAGCGCGCGCAGCTTCGCTTCCCAGCCGCCCGTGGCGCCACGGACATGGCCGCGCTGGGTGATCTTGCCTTCCTTGCCGACGACCCGCGAGAGCCGCTCGAACTCGTTGGTCATCTGTTCCTCGAGGGTGACGACCTCGTTGAACAGCATGGCGATCTCGCCATCGGCGCCGGGAAGATCCTCCGGCAGCCGAACCGAGAAGTCCCCGCGCCTTAGGCTACGAAGCGCAGATACGAGTCGGCGGCGATCCAGCATCTCCGAGGATTTTTCGTGCACCCAAGGCTCCAGGCATCTCCCACCCCGCTTGCAATTGGAACGACCCCCCGGCCGCTAGCCGCTGACATAGCAGAGCAATTCGCTTCGTCGCACGAAAAATCGCAACACGCCGTGCCGCCCTTGGCCAGGGGTTGCCTAATCCAGATCAATGGCTAGGAACGCGTTGCCGGTGGGGGCCGACGACCAGGGAGACCTCCCGGGCCATGCCCGCGCGCCGCGAACTATCCAGTTTCATCCGCTCTACCTTCCGCTCGGTCTGGGCGCTTGAACTGCTGTGCTTCCTGCGCAAGGCGCCCGACCGTGCCTGGAACCGTGCCGAACTGGTCGCCGCACTGCGCGCCAGCGACCTGGTGATCGACCAGAGCCTCGCCGCGCTCGCCGCCGCCGGCCTGGTGGTGATGCTGTCCGAGGATCAGGCGAAATATCAGCCGGCCAGCCCGACGCTCGATGCTCTGGCGCGCGAGGCCGAAGCGCAATATGCCAGCAGTCCGGACAAGGTGCGCCGGCTGATCGTCAGCGGGGATGGCGGGTTGAGTGCGTTCGCGGACGCTTTCCGCGTGCGAAAGGACTGACCCTTGGGCACGCTTGCTCCTGCCATCGTCTACATCTTGTGCTTCGTCACCAGCACGGCCTGTGCCTGGCTGCTCGGGCGGACCTGGCGTCGCAGCCACTCGCCCCTGCTGCTTTGGAGCGCGCTCTGCTTCGTGCTGCTTTCGGCCAACAACCTGTTCCTGATCATCGACCTGCTCGTCATCCGCGAGATCGATTTCCGTATCGTCCGCTCGCTGCTCGGGCTGGCCGCGGTGAGCGTACTGCTGTTCGGCTTCGTCTGGAACCTGGAGGAAGAACGCTGATGCTGCTCGTCTTCCTCTCCGGCGCGACCGCCATGGGCTTTGCGCTCGCAGGCCTGTTCTTCCTGCGCTTCTGGCGCCGCACCGAGGACAGCCTGTTCCTTTCCTTCGCCATCGCCTTCTGGCTGCTCGGCCTTGGCCAGGCGGCGCTGACACTGAGCGGCGCGCCCGTTGAAGAGCGCAGCTGGCTCTATCTGCTGCGCCTCGCCGCCTTCCTCATCATCCTTGCCGCGATCGCCCACAAGAATCGCTCGGCGCGCCGCTAAGCGAAACGACAAACCCCGCCTTGCCAGCGCGAAAGAAATTGCGGAATACAATTCCCACTAATTGAGTCGATTATAGTTCCTCCCGAGCCCCTGGGCTCTCGCAGGAGCAACTCATGTCCCCTTTCCGCTTCCTCGCCGCCGCAGCGCTGCCGGTCGCCCTTCTCGCCGCCGCCCCAGGCCCGGAGACGGCACCGCACCTTCCGGTCGGCTCGTTCGAGCAGCTGCCCAAGCCGCTTCCCCTGCCCTATGACGCGAATGCCAATGCGGATGCGGCGGTGGCGGCCGCCAAGGCAAGCGCCCGGCGCAGCGGCAAGCTGCTGCTCATCGATCTGGGCGGTAATTGGTGCCTCGACTGCCGCCTGCTCGCGGGTACGATCGAGCTGCCGTCGCTCAAGCCCTGGCTCGACCGGCGCTTCGAGATCGTCACCGTCGATATTGGCCGGTTCGACAAGAACCTGCAGATCCCCGCGCATTACGGCATCAAGAACCGACTGGAGGGCGTCCCCGCCCTGCTGATCGTCGATCCGAAGACCGACAAGCTGCTGAATGCCACCAGCGTCGCGGCACTGGCCGATGCCCGCAGCCTGTCGCCCCAGGGCCTGGCCGACTGGCTCGCCAAATGGGCGCGCAAGCCGCGGTGATGGGAAAGGGGCCGGCCGGAGCCGGCCCCCACGCGTCAGACCAGCTCGGCGAGCGCCGAACGGTCGAAGCCCTTCAGGCTGGCGACATCGCCGGTGCGGATCTTCTCGACCCAATGCGGGTCGCTGATCAGCGCGCGGCCGACGGCGATCAGGTCGAACTCGTCGCGCTCCATCCGCGCGATCAGCTTCTCGATGCCCGTGCCGGTCGAGGCTTCGCCGCCGAACGCCGCGATGAACTCGCCCGACAGGCCGACCGAGCCGACGCTGATCGTCGCGGCGCCGGTGAGCTTCTTGGCCCAGCCCGCGAAGTTCAGGCCTTCCTCGCCGTCGATCTCGGGGAATTCCGGCTCCCAGAAGCGGCGTTGCGAGCAATGGAGGATGTCCACACCGGCATCTACCAGCGGCTGCAGCCAGTCTTCCATGAGCTGCGGCGTCTCGGCGAGGCGCGCGGCGAAGTCCTGCTGCTTCCACTGGCTCACCCGCAATGCGAGCGGATAGTCCGGGCCGACTGCTTCACGAACGGCGGCGACCACCTCGGCGGCGAAGCGTGCGCGCTCCCTGATCGAGGCGCCGCCATAGCGGTCCGTGCGCTCATTGGTGCCGTTCCAGAAGAACTGGTCGATCAGATAGCCATGCGCGCCGTGCAGCTCGACCATGTCGAAGCCTATCCGCTTGGCGTCGGCCGAGGCGCGGGCAAAGGCGGCGACGGTATCGGCGATCGCTTCCTCGCTCATCGCTTGTCCACGCGGCTTGCCCGGGGCGAGCAAGCCCGACGGGCTCTCGACCTCGGTGCCCGGCTCCCAGCCGCTCTGGCTGATCGTCGAGCCGGTGTGCCAGATCTGCGGGCCCATCTTGCCGCCGGCGGCATGCACCGCCTCGATCACGCCCTGCCAGCCGGCCAGCGCCTGGTCGCCATGGAAGAAGGGTATCCCGCCCTCGTTGCGCGATGCCGGGCGCTCGATCACCGTGCCTTCGGACAGGATCAGGCCGACGCCACCCTCGGCGCGGCGCTGATAGTACGCGGCGTTGTGCTCGCCGGGGATTCCCTCGGGCGCGAAGGTGCGCGTCATGGGGGCCATGACGATGCGGTTCTTGAGGCTGAGGCTGCCGCGTTCGAAGGGACGAAACAGGATATCGCTGTCGGGCATGGGCTATGGAATCCGTGATGGTTGGACGCGCTAAGGTATATCATGTAAACCTAGGCGCAAGAACGCACCTTGGATCGCCTAGGTATATCGGAGGATACTTTGCCCGTCTGCGACCCCCAGCATTTCCAGGCGAACTGCCCCAGCCGCCAGCTGCTCGACCAGATTGCCGACAAATGGTCGATGATGGTGCTCGCCGTTCTCGATGGCGGGCCGATGCGTTTCAATGCGGTCAAGCGGCATCTCGAGGGCGTGACCCAGAAGGCGCTGACCCAGTGCCTGCGCCGGCTGGAGCGCAACGGCCTGGTCCTGCGCCGGGTGCTGCCGATGTCTCCGGTCGCGGTGGAGTATGAGATCACGCCGCTCGGCCGCTCGCTCCAGGGCCCGTTCAAGGCGCTCCACCTGTGGACCTATGAGCATATCGGCGTGGTCGAGCAGGCGCGGCAGGCTTTCGACGCGCGGGCGGCGGCGTAGGGACGAGCCTCGTACGCCCCCCTACCGTCATCCCCGCGAAGGCGGGGATCCAGGGTAGCTCGGGATAAGCGATGCAATAGAGAACAACCCAACCGGATGTGCCGAAGCGAGCCCGGCGCGCTCTGCCCGTGGCTCTGGATCCCCCGCCTTCGCGGGGATGACGGACGTAATTCGGGGGCCATCATGGGCACCCTACCCCAGCTTCGGCCGCCGGCAGAACGGCACCAGCACCAGCGCCGCCAGGAACATCATCGCCATGATCCGGAAGACGTCGTTGAACGCCAGCGTCATCGCCTCGCGCTGGACGAGGTGCCCCGCCACGCTTTGCGCCATCAGCAGCGCCTCGGCGCGGTCGGGCGTGTAACTGCCGGCATACGCAGCGAGATTGTTGATCAGCTCCGCGCCGGTGCGCCCGGCCACCCCTAGCGCCTCGCCCAGCCGCAGCATGTGGAGCCGGGCATTGTCCTGCAGCCAGGTATTGACCAGCGCGATGCCGATCGCCCCGCCCAGGTTGCGCATCAGATTGAACAGTCCGGACGCGTATCGTAGCTCGGGCCCTTCGAAGCCGGCGAGCGCCAGGTTCACGCTCGGCACGATGCACAGCATGATCGCGAAGCTGCGCACCGCCTGCGGCCACAGCAGCGCGTGGAAGCCCCATTCGGGGGTCATGAAGCTGAACAGCCACAGCCCCGCGGCGAACAGGCTCAGCCCGAAGGTGATCATGATCCGCGGGTCGAGCCGTTGCGACAGGCCCGCGGCGATCGGCACACCGAGCATCTGGACGATGCCGGCGATGAACACGGTCGAGCCGATCTCCGAGGCATTGTAGCCGCGCACCGTGCCCAGGAACACCGGCACGAGGTAGGTCGCCGAGTAGATGCCGAAGCCGATCACCAGGTTGAACACGCAGGCGAAGACGAAGGTCGGCTTGCGGAAGGGCGACAGGTTGACGATCGGGTTCTCCGATCGGAACGAGCGCTCGAGGAACAGCAGAAGTGCGACGAAGCTCAGCCAGGCGCCGGTGGCGATGGCGCGGTCCTGGAACCAGTCGTTCCGCGGCCCCTCCTCCAGCACATACTCCAGCCCGCCCAGGAATATCGCCATCGCAAACAAATGCGTCCAGTCGATCCGCTTGAGCATCGCAGGATTGGGCAGGTCGACACGGATCATCGTCACTGCCAGCGTCGCCACCACGGCGCCCGGCAGGATATTGACGTAGAAGATCCAGCGCCACCCCGCGGCGTCGGTGATCCACCCGCCCAGCGTCGGGCCCAGGGTCGGCGCCAGCACCGACACCATGCCCAGGATCGCCGGGATCATCGCGCGCTGCTTGCCGGTGAACATCGCGAAGCCGGTGGCGAACACCGTCGGGACCATTGCTCCGCCGACGAACCCCTGCAGCGCGCGGAAGGCGATCATCGATTCGATGCTCCAGGCGAGGCCGCACAGCGCGCTCGCCAGGGTGAACAGCCCGGCGGACAGCGCGAACAGCCAGCGCGTCGACATCGCCTGGGCAAGGAAGGCGGCGAAGGGGATCATCACCAGCTCGGCCATCAGATAGGCGGTCTGCACCCAGCTGATCTCGTCCGAACTGGCCGAGAGTCCCGCGCGCACTTCGTTCAAGGAGGCCGCGACGATCTGGATGTCGATCAGCGCCATGAACTGGCCGAACGCCATCACCCCGAAGATCAGGAACTTGGTGGAAGTCGGCAGCGCCTGGGGGTCGATACTCTGCGCCATGCCTGCCTCTTGCGAACTGTCCGGCATCCTTTATATGATGCACGTCATATAAAACAAGGAGCGCCTTCGAAATGCGCTATGCGCGCGAACATCGCGAACAAACCCGTACGAAGATTCTGAAGGAAGCCGCCGGCGCGATCCGGGCAAAGGGTCCCGAGGGCGTGGGGGTGGCGGCGCTGATGAAGCAGGCCGGGCTCACCCATGGCGGCTTCTACGCCCATTTCGCCTCCAAGGACGCGCTGGTGGCCGAGGCGATCGGGGTGATGTTCGAGGAGGCGCGCCACCGTTTCGACCGCGCCATGGCCGAGACCGACCCCGCCGCCGCCCTCTCCAACTATGTCGCCTTCTACCTCTCCGCCGGCCACCGCGACGCCCGCGGTCGCGGCTGCCCGGTGGCGGCCCTTTCGGGCGACATGGCGCGGCTGGAGCCCGGCGCCCGCGAGCGCTTCGGCAAGGGCATCGGCACCCTCGCAGGCTGGCTCGGCGAGGCGCTGGCGCGGCACGGCATCCCCCAACCGCAGGCGGCCGGGCGATCGATGCTCTCCGAGCTGGTCGGCGCGCTCCTCCTCTCCCGCGCCGTCGCCGACCCGGCCGAATCCGACGCCATCCTCGCCGATGCCGCTCTGGCGATCCGCACCCGCTACCAGCTCGCGGCAGCAGCATGACCGGGCTGGAACAGGTCGAGGCGCTTCTCGCCGCGGGCAAGCAGCCGCCGATCGGCGAGACGCTCGCCTTCGCGCTGGTGGAAGTCGCCAAGGGGCATGCGGTGTTCGAGGGCGTGCCCGATCGCCGCGCCTATAACCCCCTCGGCACCGTCCATGGCGGCTATGCGGCGACGCTGCTCGATTCGGCGTGCGGCATCGCCACCCATAGCGCGCTGGCAGAGGGGCAGAGCTACACCACGCTCGAGCTCAAGGTCGCCTATCACCGCGCGATGACCGAACAGACCGGCCTCGTCCGCGCGACCGGCACGGTCCTCTCGATCGGCCGTCGCGTCGCATTTGCCGAAGCCAGGCTCACCGATGCCGAAGGGCGCCTGCTCGCCTCCGCCACCTCCACTCTACTGGTGATCAGCCAATGAACGCGCCCGCCGAGATCGAATCCCAGACCAAGCCCCGCCGCCGCCTGCCCCGTGCCGCCCTGGCGGGCGGCGCCGCCGTGCTGGTCGCCGCTGCCGGCGCCCTGTGGATCGCCAGTCCCGCTTCCAGCGAAACCACCGACAACGCCTATCTGCGCGCCGACAGTACCATCGTCTCGGCCCGGATCAGCGGCGAGATCGCGCAGGTGCTCGTCCGCGACAACCAGGAAGTGAAGGCCGGCGATCCGCTGATCCGGATCGAGGACCGCGAGTTCGCGGCCAGGCTCGATGCCGCCCGCGCCGCGGTGCGCGATGCCGACGCAGGCGTCGCCGCAGCGCTCGCCGCGATCAAGTCGCATGGCGCCGAGACGAGGCTTGCCGGAGCGAACGTGGCCGTGGTGCGCACTTCGATCGCCTCGACCTCCGCTGAACTGCAGCGCGCCGAGGCCGATGACGTGCGCTACCAGGCGCTGCTCGCGCAAGGGTTTGCGACCCGGCGGGATGCCGAGCGCATCCGCTCCACGCTGCTCGATGCCCGCGCCAAGGCACGCCAGAGCGGTGCCAACCTCGCCGCCTCGCAGGACAGCGCCGGCGTGACGATCGCGCGCAAGGACAGCCTGCTCGCCGATCTGGAGCGCGCCCGCGCCGGCGCCGAACAGGCCCGCGCGGCGCTGCGCCTGGCCGAACAGGATGAGGGCTATACGCTGATCCATGCCCCGATCGCCGGCGTGATCGGCAATCGCCGTGCCCAGCCGGGCGACCTGGTCCAGTCCGGCACGCGCCTGCTCACGCTCGTGCCCAGCCAGCAGCTCTATGTCATCGCCAATTTCAAGGAGACCCAGACTGCGCGCATGCTCGCCGGCCAGATAGCCAAGGTACATGTGGACGCGCTGGGAGATACCGTGTTGACCGGCCATGTCGAAAGCTTCGCGCCGGGATCGGGATCGGAGTTCACGCTCCTGCCCTTCGAGCCGGGGTCGGGCAATTTCACCAAGATCGTCCAGCGCGTGCCGGTGCGCATCGCGCTCGACCGCGACCAGCCGGCGCTTGCGCGGCTGCGGCCGGGGCTTTCGACGACCGTCACCGTCCGCCTGGCACGATAATCCGGCGGCCCCGGTCGGGCCGTACGGGTTCCCGCGTCAGGAGCGCATCGGATCGAGAGCTATCGTGGCGCCTGTCCACCGTCCTTCGCTGGATGGCCTCACCCTCGGATCCAAATTCCGGAAAAGCTGGAACAGACCTGGGGGCTTCGCAGCCGACTGCGCAGGTATCATGCTGTAATGAAATTCAGGGTCGGACGACGCTGTAACGCAGCTGCACCTCTTGGCGCGAGCTGCTTCCTGCGCGCGACGGATCGGCGGCGACTTCCGAAACGCTGCGCGTCGTCGGCACCGCAGTCCGAGCTATAATCAGCAGCTCGCTGGTTCCCACCTCGTCGTCGACCTCGAACTTCTGGCCGCGGAGGGGCAGGCGCAGCGGGCGGCCGGGACCGGAATGTAGCGATATGCCGGGCAGTATCCGAGTCAGCCTGCCCTTGCTTCCCACTTCCCATATCTCGATCGTCGCGTCGCGGTCGGTGGAGACCGTGAGCGCCAGCGTCTCACCGGGCACATAGACCGGTTTTGGCCTGTCAAACGCGGCGCGCAGGCCGAGCGCACCTTTGCGTTCGCCATCGCCGGCCTGAACCTTCAGGTCGCGTTCGGGCCCGTCCTGGATTCCTACAACGCCAGTGGCTGCGACCAAGAGGACAGCCGACAGAAATCCGTTCATCTGCTCGCCTTTCCATGTTCAGCCGTGTCGGCCTCCTCCATCGCCTTGGCCTTGGCGAACCATTTCTGCGCCTCCTCCGGGCTGGCCGGCAGCGCAACACCGTCGAGCAGCAAATAGCCGACGTCTCTCGTGGCATCGATCGAGCCCGTTGCAGAGGCGCGTTCGAGCCAACCGAGAGCCTCGTTCACGCGCTTTGGGTCAGCCGGATCGCTCTGCCATAGCGCCCGGCCATGATAGGCCATACCGTCCCCGTCCCCCGCCTCCGCCGCCTTGCGCCACTCCACTCGTGCCTGCGCATCGCTGCCGTTCAAAGACAGCGCGCGGCCGAGTTGATAGTGTAGTCGACCGTTCCGCGGCGCCGCTGCGCTGGCTTGGTCGCAAAGCTCGACCGCAAGGGCGATGGCCTCGCGCTCGGTGGGAGGCTGCGGCGTCATCGCGGCTTCGCATCCGCGCGCATCACGCCCCTGCCAATACCGAAAACCTGCGCCACCGGCGGCAAGCAGTGCGACCATAATCACGGCGATTGTCGCGATGCGCCCGGCACCGATGCGACGGCGCACAAGCCACAGCGTCCGCGCGTCGCTCACTTCCCGGCACGGCCGCAGCCGCAGCGTGCCTTCGCGGTGCGCGGCATTCAGCAGATCGCGCACAGCCGGATCGGTGCTATCCCAATTGGCTTCGGGAAACGCGAAATCGATTGGTATGTCGAGCGTGGCGGCATGGTCGACCACCGCCTGCGCCTTCGCTGCAAAGCCTTCGATTGGCCCCACGACGCCACGTCCGCGATTGATTACCGTGCCGGTCGCGATCACCGGCGTTTCCGCTGACCCGATCGCGCGCGCGCGCTGGTCCGCGATCGCCAACGCCAACCCATAGCTCTTCCCACTGAACCCGCGGCCGGTGACGACCACCGATACACCCTCAAGGCGCGCCTCCTTCGGTTCGCCGCTGCGTGCGTCCATCAGTATTTCGATCGCAGTATCGGCCAGGCCGGGGCCTTGGACGAAGCGATCCGCGCGATCGAGCATCGCGACGCGCTCGACATGCACTGTCTCGAAGGTCACGCCACTGGGGGCGACGACGGGAAACAGGACACTGCGCAGCTGGGGCCTCGAACTGGCCATCTCAGTAGAATTCGATGAACAGCCCCTGCCCGCCAAGCTCGTCGCTGGGCGTGGTGCTGTCGTCTTCCCAAAATGCATCGCGGCCGCCAAAGCGGTCGAGCGGCCCTTCGATCCAGATCCGCCCGCCCTTGTCACGCAGCCTCACCGAAATGCCGGGGGGGAGGTCCTCCATCGCATCGGGCGTCAGCTGCAAAGTGACGAGCCATTTGCCGGTCGCGACATTGTGCGACAACCGTACTGTGAAGCCGGAGGCCGCGAACATCGAACTTTCCTCCTTGCTGTCGGCAGCGCGCCTCTCAATCCGGGTATCCCGGCCCCGCTCCGTCCAGCGTCGGCGCGCGGCCGCAGCGGCATCGCGGCGCAGATGCTGATAGAGGCCGCGCGCGGTAGGAGAAGCCCATACCAACTGCTTCGCGGCAGCGGAGAGCGGCGCCCCCCGGCTCAAGGTCTCGCGAACATCGGCGATGAACGCCAACTCATCGAACCCATGCTCTGGCTCAGACTGCCGCTCCAACACATTGTCGAGCAGTTGTCGCATCGCGGGGTTCATCGTGGCAGGCTTTCAAATCGCATCGGTCATTCCTTCGGAGAGCTTGGGGTCCAGGCAATCGCGCAGCGCCTCGAGCGCGCGGTCGAGGACCCGGTGGAAACGCCGCCGATCCAGCCCGTTGCGCTGGCAATAGCCGGCGGTGCTGAATTCGACCGGATCGGTCATCTTGTAGTGGACGAGCACGAACGAGCGCGGTTCTTCCGGCAGCGCATCCAGGCAATCCTGCAACGCCGCACCGGCCGCCTCGCTGCCCTCTGCATCATCCGCCTCGAGTACTAGCGCGACGGGTTCGAAGCCTTCTGGCATCGCCACCGGGCGGCACTCAGAACAGAACTCGTGGAAATATTCCTCGATGCTCTCAATCGTGCGCGGCAGGTTGCGATCGGCGCCGTGATGGGCGCGCAGATGCCCGAGCAGATCTTCGAAATGCTCCAGCGAACAGCGCCCGCCCGCGCCGAGCGGCCGATCGGACCCGCGCTCCACCTCTCGGCTGATTGCGTCGAGCCGACCCCATGTCTTGCCGCGGTGCTCGCTGCCGCCGATCCATGCATCGCGCATCCGCGTCAGCCCGCGCTTGACCACGACCATGCGCACCGCCGGTCCCTGTTCGCCAATCAGGTCGCTGCCCGCCGTGCCGATCGCGTGGCGCAGCGGCTCGGCACTCCCGAAGAAGCTGAGCGCCGTGTCGAACATACGCGGATTGCGCGACCGGCTTTCCATCAGCTCACGCGCAACCGCGCGCTGGAACGCCTTCCAGCTTTCATCGTCAATCTCGCCGTGTTCGGCCGCCGCAGCGATGATCGCCGCAAAATGCCGGGTGACGACGACGCGAACCGTATCGCGCAAATAGGGCCAGCGATTTGCCAGCCACTCCAACTCTTCTTCCGTCGCACGCATATCGCCCCCCACGAACCTTCGGGAGACACTCCCTTTACCCCTTCGGTTGAGTCAAGTGGCGATCCATCCACAGCGAATTCTATCGCATCCGGGTTCGCGGTGCCGTGCATCGATGCTCCCTTTCGCGTTCCGGGCGGGTGGATTCCCCCTCGTCATTGTGATGGGTGGGACGTCCGCGCGATTGTGCGCTCCCGCGTGGAGAAAATTCTGGATAAAGCAAAAGGCCCGCCGCGGGAGCGACGGGCCTTCTGGCAAGGGACGCAGCAACCCCCGAGCTTACTTGCAGGGCGAGTAGCTAGAAATCGTGCCGGTTACGATGCTCCCGCAGGCGCGCTGGCCAATCACCGTGTTGGTGACAGCACCCTTCTGGTGGACGTCGATGGTCAGATCGCCCTTGGTCTTGACTTGGCCAAGTACCGCGCCGGTCCAGATGTGCCCCTGGACGTCCTGGCCGATTACGGTGTTCGTCACAGCCTTATCCTGCTTGACGGTCAGGGTCGCCTTGCCGCCGATATCCACGCCCGCGCCGGCGGTCTGGGCATTGGCTGCGCCGGCAAAGCCCAGCGAAGCAATGGTGGCGGCAGCGGCGATGATGATCTTGGTGCGCATGATGATTTCCCTCTTTCCTCGACTTGACGGCGGAGGCCTGTCCTCCCGCTGACAGGATATTGGGTGGGGGCTTTCCGACGCTGTGCGGGCCTTCGGAAAAAATTTTGGACCCGCTTGTTCCAGCGCGTCCGGGCCAGGCCAAACGGCCATAACGTGGCAGCGACCATCCGACGCGAACAACCTTTGTCCGGAGCGCGCCGAACGCCACTCAACCTCGGTCTTCACCATATTTCGCGTCGCCGCGGCGGGGCTTGGGTGGCGCTCCCGGTCGATCGACGGCGCCATCGGAACCTATGGGACCATTTCCGACCACAGCTGCCACCAAGCCCATATCGGCATCGGAGCGCGGCGGGTGCGCATATCCTAATGCAGGCAAAAATCGCGCCCCGCGCCATTCCGCGCGCACAAAGCGATATTCCCCACCCAATACCGTCACGAAAGAAAAGGAGGACGGCATGTACGGGATAGGAATTCGACTGGCGCTTGGCACGCTAGCGGCGCTGCCGGGGTTGGCATCGGCGCAGACGGCGGGCGCCGGAGTGGACATCGGCGGAGGAGCGACACTCAGTGCGACGACCGGCAGCATCACCGTGGTCTCACTGGGTGGGAACACAACCGCTAGCAGCAACACCGGATCGATCACCAACACCCGCGCTGGCGGATCGGCGAGCGCGCGAGGAAGCACCGGAACGCAAGTCGTCGCCGCGCTTGGCTATGGCTCCTCCGCCAAAGTGTCAGTGGGCAGCATCAACGGCGCCCGCACC
The DNA here is from genome assembly GCF_058807215.1 of Sphingomonas sp. GW821-FHT12D09. Taxonomy (NCBI): domain Bacteria; kingdom Pseudomonadati; phylum Pseudomonadota; class Alphaproteobacteria; order Sphingomonadales; family Sphingomonadaceae; genus Sphingomonas; species Sphingomonas sp. GW821-FHT12D09. The sequence goes on from NZ_JBXAQL010000001.1 coordinate 744,120, forward strand.
GGTGGGTCGGTGAGTGCGCGCGGCAGCGCCAAATCGGTCACCGCGATCAACATCATGCCCTATTCCACCGTCTGCGCGGCAGTTGGCTCGGTGGGGCCCGGCGGCAGTCACGCCTCGGGCTCGGCCGGCCACGTCGCCGTCTACAATTTCGGGTATTTCCGTCACACGCGGGTGCGCATCGGTACTTCCGGCGCCGTTTGCTGACCTAATCGAACCAGGAGAATGAACATGAAGAGGCTTTGCATCCCGCTCGCCCTCGCCGCGATCTTCGCCGCGAGCCCCGCCTGCGCACAGTTCTCGGGTTTCAACAAACCCCGGTTCGGCACCGGCAGCTTCGCCAATGCGCCCAGTTCGGCGACGGCAATCGGCGCATCCGAAGGCGCGCGGATAAACCGCATCCGCTCCGGCGCCGGCGCCAGCCAGTATCGCCCTGTGAAAACCTGCGACACCGACATCGCCTATGGCACCCAGGATGGACGCGGTCCGCAATTGACGTCGCGTCGCAAAGATACCTATGTCGATAATATCGAGGTCTATTCGGGCGGCTTTTGCACGGGCAGCAATCGCCAGCAGAAATAGGACGGGGGAAATCGGATGATCGAGAGTAAACTGCATCGGCTGTTCGCTTGCGCGATCGGATTTGGCCTGCTCGCGACATCGGCAGCGGCCCAGGATAGCGGCGCCGCTATTTCCGCCCGACCTAAATATGTGCCGGAGAATGCCTCCACCAACTTCGAAGCCTCGCTCCGCTGCATGGACGAACTGCTCAGCCGCACCCAATATACCCGCGGCGTACCGATCTATGCGCGCACATGGGACGAGGGTGGCGCCCCCAGCGGGGCCCAGACCCGCGACATGATCATCGCGGCTTTGGCGCGGATGACGGAGAAGAGCCGCTTCTTCGCCATCGGTGTCGAACCCAGTCCCGAGGTGCTGGCAAGCCTTCCTTCCACCTCGCTGGTGGTCGGCGGATCGGTCACCGCGTTCGAGCGCGACGTGACCGGGAAGAATTCCGGTGCCGGGATAACGCTTGGCCCGATCGGGCTGGGCTTCCAGAATGTGAAGAGCGGATCGGTGATGTCGATCACCGTCTATCTTCAGGATGGCAAGGGCGTGGTCCTACCCTCCACCATGCAAAGCCTGTCGATGGTGTTGACCAACCGCAATAAGAGCGGCGACATGAGCGGCGACGTGAAGGTCGGCGGCGGCTTCTTCCAGATGGGCTTCTCGCGCACCGACGGACCATTGTCCGCGATCCGCGCGCTGATCGATCTGGGGCTGATCCAGGCGGTGGGCGCCTATGCGCAGGTGCCGTATCAGCGCTGCCTTACGCTCAGCCAGACCGACCCGCGCGCCGTCGCCGACGCGCGCAAGGCGTTCGACAGAATGAAGCCAGCCCAACAGATCTCGCTGATCGCCGCCGCGCTCGCCCAGCGCGGCATCTATCGCGGCCCACTCACCCAAGTGCTTACCCCCGACCTGCGTGCCGCGATCGCCGAATATCAGGCGCAATCGCGAATCTCCGCGCTGGGCCTGCCCACTTTCGAAGTCTATTATTCGCTTTACGGGTCCACCTACGGCACCCCCGGTACCGCGCCGGTTCCGGTGGTCGCGGGCACGCCGGACAGCAACCCGCTGGGCATTCGCGTCGCACCTTCAGGGCCCTATTTCAAGGCTGCTAGCAACGGCGTTTTCGTGATCGGCAAGGGCTATCGCGCCAGTTTCGCGATCACGGTGGCGCGACCGGCGAATGTCGCTTGTTTCTATATCGACGCCCAAAAGCGCGCGACCAAGGTGTTCCCCAATCCCCAACGCCGCTCCGCAGTCCTGCAGCCGGGCGACACGCTTCAGATACCCGGACCAAGCGATGTTTTCGTGATCGCATCCGAAGTCGAAGACGCGATCGAAACCGTCACCTGTGCCGCCTCGAGTCAACCGGTCGAGCGCTTCCTGCCTGCTGGGCTCCAGACGGACTTTGCCCCCAGCGCGCCGCCGCTACCGGTGCAGGACGCAGAGAGTCTGGAAGCGGCGTTGCGCCGGACGGGCGCCCCTGACCTCTCGGTGCACACGCTGCGCTTCCTTACCAAATGCGTGAATCCGGAGACTCAGGGTTATCTGGCGCGTTGCAGCTGACGCGGGCGGTGATCGGTTACTTCGCGACGACGATCTCAACGCGCCGGTTGGCCGGGTCGTCTGACGGAATGCCCGGGCTCGGCTGGCGCTCCCCCATCCCTGCCGCTCGAAGCCGTTCGGCCGGCACGCCGGCAGTACGCAGCGCGGTAACAACGCTCATTGCGCGCCTGCCCGACAGCTTGAGATTATAGTCGTCGTTACCGCGCGAATCGGTGTGACCGACGATCACGAAGATGTTCTGCGCGAAGTCCGGTGCGCTCAGCACCTGGGCAATGCGGCCGATCATGAGGAGCGATTCTGGAGTCAACCGGTCGGAATCATATCCGAATTGGATAGATCGAAACTCGAGCGGTTGGCCAGCAGGCTTAGCTTGGATGGGCTGCGCGTTGTTGGGATAGAGCGGCTTGTTGTAATCCTGGCCGTTGTTCAGCCACAGCGAGCGCGCGGCCGGATCCGCTTGGCGCTGCGTCTGAATCTGCGCGTTGATCCGCGCACGGATTTCCTCCGGAGACATTTCCTGCGCGGCGGCCGGAGTGGCCGCTGCCAACGCCCCAAGAAAAAACCAGCCAAGTTCACGGATTCTCATAGAAGCCCCCCAAAGAACAACGTCGCTCGCAACGCTCCTGTTGTTAAAACCCTCAACGGTTCGAGTCGATAGGCCCCCGGTACAAAGTCACCGCAAGAATGCAGACCCTCAATCTGCACGTATGGCTTTGTCGTTGCCAAGGCGTTATCCATCTTTTTCGGGGGCAACATGATGATTCGCAAATTCCCGATGCCGGCCTTGCAATCTGGCGTGGTGCGCGCGGCGGCATGCTTATTGGCGCTGCTGGCGCTGTCGTGCTGGCCATTCCTTCCTGCATCGGCGCAGGGTACTCAGGTGCGCGTCGCGCTCGTCATCGCCAACAGCGCCTATGCCTCCGTACCCGCATTGCCCAATCCGGTCGCCGACGGCCGGCTCGTCGCCAAGTCGTTGAAGGCTGCCGGCTTCCAGAAAGTCATGTTGCTGGAAAATCAGGATCGCATCGGCATGGAGCGCGCCTTGCGCGATTTCGCCGCCGAGGCGGAGCGCGCGGATGTCGCGATGATCTATTATGCCGGGCACGGGATCGAAGCCAATGGTGAGAACTATCTAATCCCCGTCGATGCACGGCTGGCCAATGATCGCGACCTCGAGATCGAAGCGGTCAAGCTCTCGACGCTGGTGCGCATGGCCGAAGGGGCCAGGCGTCTGCGCATAATCGTGCTAGATGCCTGCCGTACACCGCCCTCCGGCATGAAGCGCGTCGCCTCCTCGCGCAGCATCAGCCGGGGGCTGGCGCCGGTCGAGCCGGAGGGAGACAGCCTCGTCGTCTACAGCGCGAAGGCGGGCACCACGGCAGCGGACGGCGCCGGTCAAAACAGCCCGTTCGCCGTATCGCTGTCACGTCGGATCGTTCAGCCGGGACGTGAGCTCAACATTCTGTTCCGCCAGGTCCGGGACGACGTGCTGAAGGAAACGAAAGGGGCACAGGAGCCCTTCACTTATGGTTCGCTGTCGAGCGAGGAATTCTATTTCGTCGCCCCATCCAAGGGACCGCTGGCTGCCATCGATATGGAAGCCGAGGCTTGGGGACTGTGTCGCGATGGCGCCACCCGGGCACCGTGCGAAAGCTATCTGAAGACCTATGCCAAGAACGGCCGCTTCATGACGCTGGCAGCCACGCGGATGAGCGACTTCTCGAACGCAACTGTACCGGCGGCGGCCGTAGCACGACCGCCAGCGGTGCCGATTGCGCTTGAGACGGTGAACACGCTCGGCATCAATGTTCGTGCGACGACCGACGGGTCCGGCATCCGCGTCGAATCGGTCGCCTCGTCGGGCGTCGCCTATGGCCAGCTGCTGGCCGGAGACCTGATCGTCGCGATCAATTCCAACGGCCTCCAGCGCGACGTCTCGGCCGGCAAGCAGCTCGGCGATGCGATGGCGGGCGGGCGGGTGAAGCTACTGGTTAGGCGCGGACCAACATCGACATTGGTGATCCTGCGAGCGCAGTGATTTCAGGGGGCACGGGAATGCGATTCAGGGCTTATACTTTAATGTTGTCTGCGCTGTTCGCTATCTGCGCCGCGCCCCAAGCGCTGGCCCAGAAGGAAGTGAAGTACGACGCCCGCTTCCGAGCCAAATATCCGGAGGTGGAGAAAGCTGGCACGATCGGCATTCTGCAGTTCAACGGTAACGACGGCGGCAACTTTACCTCGGCCCTGACGTCGCAGCTGCAGGCAGCGCAGATCGACGGCGCCCAGATATTCGATATCCGCACGCTCGACAGCCTGAACTTCAAGTCGGAAACGGCGATCTCCAAGTCCGAAGTCGCTGCAGCGATCCGCCTGGGGCAGAAGCTCGGCGTAAAGCTGGTCTTCACCGGCGTCGTCGCCGCGGCCTCGGTGCGCCAGACTGATTATGTCCGCGAAGAGAACGTCTGCGTCGAAAGCGCCGGCTTTCTGAAACCCTGCAAGCGATCCGAGACCAAGCGGATTCCGTGCAGCAAAATCGGCGGCTCCTACACCGTCACGCCTCAGGCAATCCGCGTCGATACCGGCGCGGTCGTCTATTCGGAAATGGTGTCGACGCAGGGCGAATATTCGGTCTGCAATGGCGAGCTCCAAGGCCAGACCGGCAATTTTTTCGGCCTATTCGGCAAGAAGGACAAGAATGCGCCGCCCCCCGTCTCGACGCCCGAGGCGCTGCTCAATCGGCTGCGCAACGACGCCGCCGCTATGATCCGTCAACAGGTCGCCCCCTTCAGCCGTTCAATCAACGTCACGATGAAGGACAAGGGCGCCGGCCTTTCCAAACCCGATGCAAAGAGTTTCGAGAACGCGCTCGCCTTTGCCAATGCGGGGCGAATGGACCGCGCCTGCAGCATCTTCGAGACGCTCTATGTAGATCCGAACAAGTCGAATGTGCCCCTCCTCTACAACATGGGCGTCTGCCAGGAGGTGCTGCTTCCGGACGAGCCGGCCGCGGCGCTGGAATTCTACGCCAAGGCCGATCAATTGCTGGAGCGGCCGGACAAGCTCGTTTCCGGGGCGTTCGTGCGCACCAAGGCGATGGTTGGCGAGGCCAGGGCGATCAATAAAGCCCGGCAAGCCGCTCCGCGAAAGAATTGACGGTGAAGCGACCGATTCGCCTCCTGCCGTTCTGCCTGGCGCTGTGCGTCGTGGCCGCGCACCAGGCGCAAGCGCAAGTGGCCCGCGTCATCGGCGGGCACAACGCGAACGAAGGCGACTGGCCGTTCCAGGCTCTGGTAGTGTCGGACAGGGGCGTATGCGGCGGCACCCTGGTGGCCCCGAATTGGGTGGTTACCGCCGCACACTGCACGACCGACGATAAGACCAATCGTCCGATCCCCGCCGAAGCTTTCACGCTACGCATCGGCTCCATCTATCCCAAAACCGGCGGCGAGACGCACTCGGCGCGCCGCGTGATCACGCATGAGGGCTTCGCCTTCCTCACCATGAACAACGACATTGCGCTGATTGAGCTCGACAGCCCGTCCGCGAAACGCCCAGTGCCGCTGGAAGGGGTGACGCTCCCGGTTCAAGGCGGCCGCAAAGTGAAGGCTGATGCCAGCCCTTGGGCGACCGTGATCGGATGGGGCCGGATGGTGCCGATCACAGGGGGAATCGCGACTGTGCTGCAACAGGCGTCGCTGCCGCTGGTGGATGCCGAACGCTGTAACCAATCGCTTTCGCCTCGCCTGAAGCGCTATGGCGCGATCGACCAGCGGCGGGTCTGCGCGGGGCTGACCGAGGGCGGCGTAGACTCGTGCAATGGTGATTCGGGCGGCCCGCTGCTTATCTCCGATGGCGACGGCGGTTGGGCCCAAGTAGGCGTGGTCAGCTACGGGGAGCCGCAATGCGGTGCGCCGAATTCCTTTGGTATCTACACGCGCGTTTCCAGCTTCGCGGACTGGATCGGGCGCAGCATCGGCATGGCCGTGCCGCCCTCGCCTCCGCCTGCGGCCACGCCCATGCTTGGCGCACCAGCCGCCGCGCCGACGTTGATGGCCGAAGCGGCCAAGGAGCGTGGTGACCTGTCGATCTCGATGTCGCGACGCAATCTTCGTATCGGCGACAGCTTCGTGCTCGAAGTGCGCAGCAGCTTTGACGGTTATCTCGCTCTCTTCGATCTGAATGCGAAGAATCAGCTGACCCAGCTCTTCCCCAATCCACGCTCGGAGGTTCTGGCGAAGAAGGGTTTTGTCCGCGGCGGCGCCGTCGTCCGCTTGCCCGACGCGACCTATGGCTTCGAGTTCCGCGCGGCCGATCCTAGCGGGCGCGGGCGCATCTTGGCGCTGGTCGTCTCCGATCCGGCGATGCTGAACGGGATCAAGGCTGGCGACGGGTTCCGGACCCTGGAGAATCCCGACGCGGCGCTCGCTCAGCTGGAACGAGCGGTTCGCCCGGTGCCTGCGACGAGCGACGGCGTGCGCAAATGGGGTGCCGCTTTCATCGACTATGTAATCGAATGACGCGCCTGCTGCTCCTTGCGATCGTCCTCCTCGCGACTTGGCCCAAGCCGGCGCTCGCCGATTGCGATGCCATAGCCGTACGCGCCCATGCAGCGTCCGAGAACGGCGATATCGAGACCTTGCGACAGCTCTATCGCGACAGCGAGTCGGAGAATTGCGCAGCGCTGCGTAAATGGATCGGGAAGCGCGCCGCCGACGCGATCTACAATCAAGCAACTGTCCGCGATCCCACCGACGAGCGACAATTGCTCGCCTCGCTCGAATATGGCCGTAGCTGGCAGGCGCTGGCGACGCTGGGAGACCTCGCCATTGGGCGCCACGATTACGTTGTCGCCGCGGGTCGCTATCAGGAAGCGCTGGTCGAAATAGCCGATGCAAACGCCACACCCGAGGCCCCGCCGGCAGAAGTCATCCTGGCGATCCGTCGACGAGCGGAACAGGCGGCACTGCTGTCGCCCAACTATGTGCCCAGCGCACGCGGCCGCGATGGCGCCAATGCCGGCCTTGCCGCGATGCGGATCCGCGGAATTGAAATCTCAGCCGTGGCGTTGCCGATTCAGTTCAAGTTCGACAGCACGGAATTCACCGAAGCGGGGCTCGCCGCAGTTGCCGATCTCTGCGACATCCTAAAGGCCGATCAGCAGAAGCTAGGCCGGATCACCCTTGTCGGCCATACCGACGCGACCGGCGATTCCGAGTATAATCGACTCCTTTCCGTCCGCCGCGCCCAGGCGGTGCGCGAATATCTGCGCGCACATGGAATTGGCGTGGATATCCAGGCGGAAGGACGCGGCGAAAGCGAGCCATATCAGCCCGACGACGCCGGCCACTACAGCCAGGCCGAGCGTGACCAGATGTCCCGCCGGGTCGAACTGCGCCGCCAATGAGCCTGTCGCATCGATGCGCCGTCGCACTGACGCTGTTGTCGTCGTTGGTCGCGCTCCCGACAGCCTGGGCAACGCCAGCGCGGCCCGTGTTCGCCCTGGTGATCGGCATCGACGCGTATGTGGGGGTTCAACCCCTGAGGGGGGCCGTCAACGATGCGCGCAGCATCGCCGATGCACTGCGAAAATCCGGTGCGCGCCAAGTCGTGGTGCTGCTCAATGCCGACGCGACGCGGCAGCGCATTCTCGACAATATCCGTGAACTCGGCGCACAGGCATCGCGTGAATCGGGCGCGCTGGTTATTACCTATGCCGGGCACGGCGCGCAGGAACCCGAGAAGATACCAGGTGACGAAGTCGACGGGATGGACGAGGTTCTGGTGCTCGCCGGCTTTCGCCCAAACACGGCGGACAATGTTCAGCGCATCCGCGACAATGACCTCTATGTTGCCTTGAAGGCACTCCCGCAGAATGTCGAGGTCCTATTCGTCGCCGATGCCTGCCACAGCGGCACGCTCACCCGCTCGGCCGATCCGCGTGCAGGCGAACAGAGCACTCGCTTGGCGAAGTACGGGCCGATCGTCGACGACAAGCTCGCTTCGCCTCCGTTGGCGAGTAAAGGCGAGGAAGCTGAGGACCTGCCGAATGTCGTTTTCGTTGCCTCCGCCTTGGACAGCGAAGTAACCCCCGAACTGATGATAGAAGGCAATTGGCACGGCGCGGTCAGTTGGTATTTCGCCAAGGCCCTGAGTGGTGCGGCGGATACCGACGGGGACGGCAACACCACACTGGCCGAGTTTCGTACCTACCTGGTCAATCGCGCGCGGTTAATCGCAGAGAGCCGCCAGACGCCGACGGTTCATTATGGCCCATCGCGTGGGCTCGATAGTTTTCCGATCCAGGATGTGTCGGCGACGAGAATGCCTGACGCAGCAAGCCTGCCGATGCTCAAGGTCTGGACGACGGGGGGGAGAGCACCTCCCCCCGGCGCGGTTGCTGCCACGACGCGTAACACCGCGGATCTCATTTGGGACCAAGTAGCGCGACAGGTAGTTGCAAACGCCAATGGCGATGTGGTCGCCGAACAGGGCGCGCAGCAGAATGAAGCGGCGTTCATAGCCGGAACGATCGATAAATGGCGCGTGATGCCGCACCTACGCCAGCTCGTTTCGTCGGGCCCGGTGATTCCACTCGATATCGGGCCGCGGGGTGCTGGTGCGCGTTATATAGGTGGGCGTGTCCGAATAGTGGTGGGGCCTCGCCCTTTGCCGCAACTACGGTACCTGACCATCGTTGATATCGCTGGGGACGGTACCGTGCAGAATCTCTACCCCTTTCCAGGCCGCCCTGCCGAAGCCGGCACCATTGCGCCAGATTTCACCATCGAGCGCGATCTGCGCGTACAGCCGCCCTATGGCGCCGACCATATCGTCGTTATTGCCAGCGCTGAGGAACCTGCCGCTCTTCGCGATGCGCTTCGGGGAATGGAAGGCCGTCAAGCGGCGTCCGAAGCGGCGCGTGCAATCGAGACTTCAATCAAAGGTTCAATCCATGCCGTAAGTCTGGTCGGTTTATACTCGGGACAATAGACTCTGTTTCCGTGACTATAGATCGAGGTGTCGCGGTTGATCGGGGACAGCCCCTGTCTGTTCGGCCTCAGCTATTTGGCAGCGAGCCAATTGATTTCAGAAAGTTGGGCGCTCCATAAGGCGGCCCGATCGGGCGGGCTGCAAGGTCGCGCTCCGCTGCGAGGTTCGGGGCATCGGCGCGGCGATAAGCGGCGCAGGATAGCCTCATCGAAAATCGGACCGCAACGGTTCGCTTGTGAAACGATGCGGCCCCGATCGATCACTGCAGATGAATTACAACTGACACGGCACGGCGGTTCTGGGCGTGTGCGGCTTCGTCCGAGCCGAGTGCTTCGGGCCGCTCCTTGCCATAGGAGATCGTCGTGATGCGGCCCGGTGCGATGCCCTGTTGCGTCAGGAATTCGGCCGCGGCCCGCGCGCGACGGTCACCCAGCGCCAGATTATATTCGCGCGTGCCACGCTCGTCGGCATGGCCTTCGACCAGGAAGGCGGCACGCGGATGCTGGCGCAGCCACTGCGCCTGGCGGGTCAATGTGGCGCGTGCGTCGGCCGACAGCGTATAGGCATCGAAGGTGAAGAAGACGCGGTCACCCGCTTGCGCCGCCAGATCGGCCTGGAGCCGCGCCAGCGCGGGATCCTCGCCGTTTTCGGCATAGGGATCGCCGCCACCGCCGCCGCTAGGCAGATCCGAAGCGTTAGCCGGCACCTGTCGCTTGGTGCAGCCTCCGATAGCAAGCGCGCCCATCACCACCGCCAGCATCAATTTCCTGCGCATACGCTCTCCGAGAAATGTTTCGGAAACATCCCTAGAGAGGCTTGGACTATCGGCGTTACTATAGGTTTTTTATGCATGGACCGCCGCACACCACGGCCATAGTCCCGGCCCCTAAGAACGCGTATCCTGCAGCCCCTCTTGCAGATCTTCCTTGGAAGAGGCGCGTTCCCACCGCGGCGGCGGGCAGGATGGTCGTCCCCCGGCCCAGGCCCGCCGCCCGGACCAGCCAGAGGCACCGCAACGAGCTTGATGACACCCGGAAGACCGAAACCCATCGCCCGCCTGCTCGCAGCGCGCCTGCACCTGGAGCGCGCCGACATGCTGCGCACGGCGATCGTACTGGCGCTTTCCGCTCTTGCCGCATTTGTCGTCTATCCGCTGGGCGAAGTCGCCTCCGCCCTGGTGTTCGTGCTCGGCATTACCATTGCAGGCGCCCTGAGCGGCCTGGCGTCTGCGCTGCTCGCGGCGCTCGCCGCCTTCCTGATCTACAATTTCTATCTGACCGAGCCGGCACTGACGTTCCGCATCGCGACCGGCGGCGACATCGCCCCGCTCATCGTGTTCAACCTGTGCGCGCTCGTATCCGGAGTGCTTGCCGGGCGGCTCAAGGACCATGCTCAGGCGGCACGCTCCAGCAATCTGCAGCTCAACAGCCTGCTCGCGCTGAGCCAGGAGCTGCAATCCGCCATTCGCTTGCCCGATATCGTCGTAACGGTAGAGCGCGCTGTCTACGACATCCTTGGCGCTCGTGCGGCATTGTTCCGTTTCGAGGACACCGCACTGCGCAATCTCTCGGTTTCCCCCGGGGAATCGGACTGGCGGGTCTTTGCCCACGGGGTCGCCGCGCACGCGCCGCTACCGGTCGAGAGCGCGCTGATCGGCCGACGCCTCGAGCCCGCGAACGCGCCCCATGCGGTGCTGGTGCTCGAACCGTTGCGACCAGGCAAGATCGAGCCCGCCTTTGTCGATGCGGTCGCCAACATCGTCGCGCTCGCGCTGGAGCGCGCCGCACTGTCCGAGCAGATTACCGAGCGCCGGGCCATCGCGCGCGCCGAGAAGCTGAAGACCGCCCTGCTCGCCTCGGTCAGCCATGATTTCCGCACGCCGCTCACCGCGATCAGCGCGTCCGCCTCGAGCCTGATCGCCTATGGCGACAAGCTCGATCCGGAAACCTCCGCGAGGCTGCTGCGCGGCGTGGTGGAAGAGTGCGAGCGGCTCAACCGCTACACCGCCAACCTGCTCGAGATGAGCCGAATGGAAGCCGGCGGGCTTGCCCAGCCGCTCCAGATCCTGGGCGTCGCCGAAATGGCCGCCGCGGCGCTGCACCGCGTGCGCCCGCGCGCCGGGGCGAGGCAAGCGACGCTCCAGGCGCCTGGCCCGGACCTGCTCGTCGCCGCCAATCCCGCCCTGTTCGAGCTCGTTCTGATCAACATCCTCGACAATGCGATCCTCTACAGCGAGGCGGATGCACGGATCGAGATCCTCATATCGACGGAGGATGGCGCATGCCGAATCGATATCGCCGATAGTGGCCAGGGCATTCCCGAACATGCGCTGCGGCGCGTGTTCGACCGTTTCTACCGCGCCGGCAAAAGCGAGACCGCCGGGCGCGGCAACGGTCTCGGGCTGGCAATCGCCAGGGGATTCGTCGAGGTATTGGGCGGCACGATCGACGCGACCATTCCGGGATTGGACAGCCGTGGCACCCGCATCACCATCCGACTTCCGGTCGCCGAGACATCGCAACCATGACGAACATCCTTCTGGTCGACGACGAACCGGCACTGATTGCCGTGCTGCAGCCGGTGCTCGGGGCCGAAGGCTATGGTGTGGCCATCGCCTCTGGCGGGGCGGCAGCGCTGCGCATCGCGGAGGACATCAAGCCCGACGTGGTGCTACTCGACCTCGGCTTGCCGGACATCGACGGCAAGGACGTGATCCGCACGCTGCGCGCCACCAGTTCCGTGCCGATCATCGTCATTTCCGCCCGCCACCAGGAAGGCGAGAAGATCGCAGCCCTCGACAACGGCGCCGATGACTATGTCAACAAGCCCTTCGAGATCGGCGAGCTGATGGCGCGTATCCGCGCAGCGATCCGTCGCAGCTCGAGCCTGAAGAACGCGCCCAGCACGTATCGTAGCGGGCCACTTGAGATCGACTTCCCGGCGCGGCGGGTATCACTGGGGGGCGATACGGTGAAGCTTTCTCCCAAGGAATATGACCTGCTGCGCACGCTCGCGCTCAGCGCTGGCCAGGTGGTGACGCACAAGCGGCTCCTCGCCGTGGGCTGGGGCAGCGATACCGCGGACAGCCAGTATCTTCGGGTCTATATCGGGCTGCTCCGCCAGAAGATCGAGGAAGACCCGAGCGCTCCCCAGCTCCTCGTGACCGAACCGGGGGTTGGCTATCGGCTCGCCAGCGCGAGCTGATCTGCGCGGAATCCCGCGCGCCCGCCAGGGCATCCAATATAGGGCGACCAAATAGTCGCATCAAAAACGGAACTGAGCCTTGGAAACCGTATCGATCATCCTGTTCCTGCTGCTCGCCGTCGTGGTCAGCGGCGCATTCGCGCGGATGCTGCCGTTCGGCATGCCGGTACCGCTGGTGCAGATATTGCTGGGTGCGGTGATCGGCCTTTCCACCGCGCACCGCGTCGAGCTGGATCCCGACCTGTTCCTCTTCCTGTTCCTGCCGCCTTTGCTGTTCTTAGACGGCTGGCGCATACTCAAGGATGAACTGTTCAAGGACCTGCCCACCGTGGTCGAGCTCGCCCTCGGGCTGGTGCTCCTCACGGTGGTCGGCATGGGGCTGCTGATCAACTGGATGATCCCGGCGATGCCGCTCGCCGTGGCCTTCGCCCTGGCTGCCGTCATTTCCCCGACCGATCCGATCGCGGTATCGGCGATCGCGGCACGCGTGCCGATCCCGAAGCGCATGATGCACATCCTCGAAGGCGAATCGCTGCTCAACGACGCATCGGGGCTGGTCTGCCTGCGCTTCGCCGTCGCTGCTGTGCTGACCGGCAGCTTCTCCGCTGGCGAAGCGGCTCTCACCTTCGCGTGGGTCGCGGGCGCGGGGCTGGCGATCGGTGTGTTCGTCACCCTCGCGGTCTCGGCCACCAAGGCCTGGGTGACGCGGCGCTGGGGCGAGGATACCGGCTCGCAGATCCTCGTCAGCCTCCTGATCCCCTTCGGCTCCTACCTGCTCGCCGAACATTTCCACGCCTCGGGCATCCTGGCCGCTGTCGCGGCGGGCGTAACGATGACCTTCGCCGAAATCTCCCGCCAGGCGATGGCAGTCACCCGCATGCGGCGCAACTCGGTGTGGGATACGCTGCAGTTCACCCTCAATGGCGTGATCTTCGTGCTGCTCGGCGAGCAGTTGCCCGGGATCGTGGCGGGTGCCAGCGAGACCGTGCTGATGACCGGCCACCACTCGCCCTGGTGGCTGGGCGTCTATGTCGTGGTAATCGTCGCAGGCCTCGCGGCGCTACGCTTCGCTTGGGTGTGGACCTCGCTGCGGCTCACGATCCTGCGCAACCGCACGGGCAGCCCGCAGGCGCGCAGCCCCAATTGGCGACTCGTCGCCGCCACATCCTTTGCCGGTGTGCGCGGCGCCATCACGCTCGCCGGCGTGCTGACCCTGCCGCTCGTGCTGCGCGACGGCACGCCCTTCCCGGCGCGCGACCTGGCAATCTTCCTGGCCGCGGGCGTGATCATCGTGTCGCTGATCCTCGCAAGCGTCGGGCTGCCGATATTGCTCAAGGGACTTGCTCTGCCGCCCGAGCCATCGCGCCAAGCGGAAGAAGAAGCCGCCCGCAAAGCCACGGCCGAGGCGGCGATCCGCGCCGTCGAACGGCACCAGCACGAGCTTGGCGAGGCGCACGACCATCCGGACCTATACGCCGCAGCGGGTGTAAGGGTGATGAGTTTCTATCGGGAGCGCATCGAAGGGCTGAGCGACAGCGGAACGGACGAAGCCCGTATGCAGGAACGTCTCGCCAGCGAACTCAGGCTTGTCGGCATCCGGGCGGAACGCACCCAGTTGCTCGAACTCGGCAGGAAACGCGCGATCGGTAGCGAGACCGCCCGCAAGCTCACTCGGGAGCTCGATCTGGCAGAGACACGACATCGCGAGTGAAACGTGCTTGAAACTCGGATTTCAGAGACTTGGCCGGAAGCCCTCGAATATCCTCGGCCCTTTTGCTCACGTTTCGCGTCCTCGGGCTCGAAATATGATCGAGGTGGCGCTGCGCATTCCGTCCGGCGCGCGGGTACGCCGTGTGCCTTTCCTGGAAAATCCCTGGAAAATCACGGACAAATGCCCCGGTCGTCAATGAAATCGGCATCACGGGATATGTCAGGTGCCGATAGGCGCTGGCCAGGCAGCCCTGGCGGCGGCGGCGAACCCAGCCAATATCGGCACCGGCGGCACCTGAATGCAGATGCCGCCAGTGCCAGGGGATCCTATTTGGCGACTTCGGTCTTGAGATTATCAAAAGCGACCGTGAACCATTCCAGATTGTCGATGAACAAGGCGGGGCTCATCCCGCCATCATCGAGATCGATATCGAACTGGAGCGTGGGGTCCCCGTCGGAATCGAGCGTGGCACGCCCGAACCGGCGCTTCTGGTTCCAGCTGTTGATCACCTGAAGGTCCAGCTTTTTCGGGGCGCGGGACGCGGCCAGGAACGACACCGACCGGCAATCGGCGTTGTTCTTGCAACCGAAGAACATCACCATCATCTTGTAGCCCTGAGAATCGATCAGGATCAGCGGGTCGCCGCTATTGTCCTTCTTCATCTCGGGCTTGTAGCCGTTGCTCTCCAGCGCCGCCTGCACGCTGGCCGGCGAGCGCGCCTCGACCGTCTGCGCCGATGCCGGCACCGTTCCCCATGCTGCCGCGGCCGCCGCGACGATCGCCAAACCTGTCTTGTACAAGATGCCCCTCCTGAAAAATCGTGGAGGTGACCAATTAGGCGATCGCGCGAAACGGCCTATCCCCTGTACGGGGGAGGTAGTTTCAGAGATGCAGCCCAATCATCGCCTGCACTGCCCATCATACGCCGACTGCAACATCGCGACGATATGCCGGGCAATCGGCTCGGCGCGGGGGGCTTCGGGGACAGGCGTCGCCTTGCTGACGATGCCGATCACGCGCTTGACGTCCTTGCACTGGGCCTTGCCGCTTTTGTACATCCACTCCTCTTTGAGAACGGTGCACACCTGGATCAGTCCCTGCGCCCAATAGGGGACCGCGAAACCCATTCCCACCACGCTGCCGGTGACGCCGGTGCAGGCGGTCTTGATCTCGGTCTTGAAGCTCGCTTCGCCGGAATCCATCGCCGCTTCGATGCGTTCTGCGCGAGCGACCCACCGGGCCCAGCCCTCGGTCTTGTCGCCGGCAATGGCGGGCGCGCTTGGAAGCATCAGCAGACTGGCGGCGAGTATCATGGTCAGGCGCATTATGATTCCCCTCTGGCGGGCCGGCCCGGCGGACCGGCGTCCCTTTGTCGCTAGGGCGCCGAAGACCAGCGGAGGATACCCCGTTCAGGGTAGGCAGATCAGGTCAGGCCGCGCTTGCGCGCCTCGATCGCGGCCTCGGCACGCGAGGTGATCTCCAGCTTGCGGTAGATGG
This sequence comes from Sphingomonas sp. GW821-FHT12D09, assembly GCF_058807215.1. NCBI lineage: Bacteria > Pseudomonadati > Pseudomonadota > Alphaproteobacteria > Sphingomonadales > Sphingomonadaceae > Sphingomonas > Sphingomonas sp. GW821-FHT12D09. The sequence continues at coordinate 759,655 of NZ_JBXAQL010000001.1, forward strand.
TCTTCACATGGGTGGTGACGGTCTGCGGGCTGATCGACAGCATCTCGGCCACCTCGGCCGCCTTGAGCCCGCGGCCGATCAGCCGGAGCACCTCGGTCTCGCGCGGCGAGAGCGACGCGTCGCTCGGCTCGTCGCCGCGGAAGCGCTGGAGCAGGCGGCGGGCGATCCCGGGCGAGATCGGCACTTCGCCATGCTCGATCATCGCCAGCCGATGCTCGATGCCGGGGCCATCCTGATCCTTGAGCAGATAGCCCTGCGCGCCGGCAGCGAGCGCCTCCATCAGCGACTCATCGTCGTCGAACACGGTGGTCACGACGACCAGCGCGTCGGGATAGCGCGTGACGATCTCGCGGATCAGCTTGGCGCCGTTGCCATCGGGAAGGCCGAGATCGACCAGCGCGAGGATATTCTCACCCGGTCCGCGCGCGCGCAGCCAGGCACGGCCTTCGCGCAGCGACGCGGCGTCATGCGCGGTCGCGCCGAATACCTCGGCGATGCTGCCGACCAGCCATGCACGCGTCTCGGCGATGTCCTCGACGACGAGATAGCTGCGGGGCGATCGGCTCATCACCGGCACACCTATATCTCGGTAGCCGGAATGGCCCATAGCCCGCTCCCCTTCATTCGCGTTGACGCATGATAGCTTCTTTCCGGATTGCACGATGATACCCCGAACAGGGGATGCCGCCCTTTTCGAGGGAGTGCGAGACACTCGCAAACCTTGGGGGGCAACCAATTGCGAATCGTCTCTATCAGCCTGGCCGCCGCGCTCGCATGCGTCTCCGCGCCGGCACTCGCGCAATCGGACGCGCTCCTCCAGGACGCGATGGCACTGCAGGCGCAGGGCAAGGCGGAGGCCGCCTACCAACTACTCGCGCCCCAGGCGGACGCGCGCGCCGGCGATCCGGACTTCGACTATGTGCTGGGTCTCGCCGCGGCGGACAGCGGGCGCTACGCGGAGGCGATCACGGCGCTCCAACGCGTGCTGGCGGTACGCCCGGCCAATGCCCAGGCTCGTGCCGAGATCGCGCGCGTCTATGCACTCGCCGGTGATATCGACACTGCGCGCGCCGAGTTCGACACGGTCAACAACGACCCGACCGTCCCCGATCCGGTGCGCCAACGCATCGGCAAGCTGGTGCGTGACTATGAGAAGCAGATCGCAGGCGGTGGCAGTGACGTAACCGGCTTTGCCGACGCCGAGATCGGCTATGACAGCAACATCAATACCGCCACCGGACTGAGCTCGATCACGCTGCCGGTGTTCGCGTTCCTGGGGCCGGCGGCGCTGACCGGCCCGGCGACGCGGATGGATGACGGCTATTACCAGCTCCAGGCCGGGCTGAGCGGCTCGACCGCCGTCTCGCGCCAGACCAAGCTCTATGCCTCGGCACTCGGATCGTGGCGCGACAATTTCGCCAGCGACTTGTTCGACCAGGCAGGCATCACCGGCACCGCGGGCATGAGCCACGGCTTCGCCAATCACGACGTGCTCTCGCTTTCGGGACAGGTGCAGCGCTTCTGGCTGGACCGGAACGGCTATCGCACCAGCCTGGGCGCGATCGCGCAATATACCACGCGCCTGTCCCGCGGCAGCGCGCTGTCCGGGCAGCTCCAATATTTCCGCAGCAAGTATGACGGCGATCCGCTGCGCGACGCCGATCGCTATGCCGCAACGCTGACCTATGCCGATCGCTCGACCTTTGCCGGGCTTGGCGGCGGCATCGAGCAGACGGTGCGCAGCGGGGCGCGCAATCTCGGTTACTGGTTCCTGGCCGGCCAGGCGGGTACCGAGGCGCCGCTCGGCCACGGCGTCGCGCTGCTTGCCGGCGCCAGCGTGGAGCACCGCGACTATCGCGGCACCGAGCCGCTGTTCCTGAAGGGGCGCATCGACACCCAGCTCGACGCCTCGATCGGGCTGCGGCTGAAGCTCGCCGAGCAGCTGAGCCTGCGACCGCGCGTCACCTTCACCCGCAATTTCAGCAACATATCGCTCTATGCCTATTCGCGTGTGACCGGCTCGGCCGGCATCCGCTTCGAGTTTTGAGGGGAAACGACATGAAGCGCACCTCGCTGAAAATCCTGATCGCGACCGTCTCGTCGCTGGCGCTTGCGTCGCCGGTGTTCGCCGCCCCGCAGATCATCTTCACCACCGCCTCGCGCGACGGCACCGCGCTCGCGGCGGGGACACTGAACGGGCCGATGCGAGTCACGGGCGGCATTACCCAACTGCGGCTCGATGACGGCGCTATCGTCTCGTTCGTCGGCGACGCGGAGTTCAGCGTCGACGGCGATGGCCGGCTGGTCGTTACCTCAGGCAGCTTCACCGTGGGGGTCGGCGGCAAGCCCCTGACGATCCTCACGCCGAATGGCGGAACCGTGGCACTCCCCACGCTCGGTTCGGTGGCGGGCCTGCAGGTCGATTCGAAGGGCAACATCAGCGGGTTTTCGCTCTCGGGCTCGCTAAGCGTCTCTTCGGGTGGGGAAAAGCGCAGCTTCCCCGGCGGCAGTGCCTTTTCGGCGCAAGCGGGCAGCACACCGGAGGCCGTGGTGTCGGCCGGGGTGCAGCCGTTGAGCGCCGGGCAAGGCACGCTGATCGATCAGCCGGCCACGCTTGCCCAGGTGCTGGCCAATGCGGCACTGCTGCCGGGACTGATCGGGACGGGCGGCGTGCCGTTGGGGCAGAACCCGGTGATTCCGATCAGGACAGCGGGAGGCTTCATCCCAACGCCGGCTCCGCCCCCCTCGCCTACGCCAAGTCCGACACCTACTCCGGCGCCCACGCCTACCCCAACCCCAACCCCAACGCCAACGCCAACGCCAACGCCAACGCCAACGCCAACGCCAACGCCAACGCCAACGCCCATTCCAACACCCACGCCCACGCCCACCGCAACCCTGACTGTCGCGCCGTCGGGCATATTCTCCGGCGGCCCGTCGGATCCCAATCAGCTGACAATCGGACTGGCCGCTGACGGGCGCCCGGCCGATCTCGGCTTCTACGGTGCGCCGGGAACAGCACGGTTGATCGAATACACGGCGCGCGACGGGTGGATGATCGGTCGCTTCGGCGATGGCACCTTCGGCGCCGGCGCGAGCGCGCAGAGCTTTGGGCCCAACCAGGGCGTGCATTTCGCTGCGCAGCAGCCGCTCACCAATCAGCCCGCAAGCGGAGGCGTGCTCTATTCGGTGGTCGCCAACACCATTCCGACGCTGACCATAACGGGGGCGCCGGCGATCACTGCGAACCAGCTCGTGCTCAATCTGGGCGTGCTGTTCGGCAGCGCGCCGAAGTTCGGCTTCGACGGTTCCCTATCTGTCACCGCGGGCGGCGAGCAATCGCTGGTCGCCTTTTCGACCACGGGCGGCAGCGCCGCGCCGTCGCTCACCACGGTCGACAGCGCCACGGCGCGTCTCGGCCTCTACGGTAGTGCACCGCTCACCGCGGCGAGCGGCCCGCTGTGCGCCTCCCCGTCCGCCTGTCGGATCAACGCCAATTTCATCGCGGGCGGCGACGGCGCGGCGACCTTCGCGGCTGCCTATGGCATCGTAACCGCGCCCGGCGGCACCTCGCTGCTAAACGGCGCGGCCATCCTGAGCAGGAGTGGCACGGTCACCGTGCCGACGCCGCCTGCGGTGATCGCCTTCGAGAATGTCGCCGGCACCCGTTCGACCAACCAGTTCCTGGTCCGCGTGGATCCGCGCAACGTCATCGCGTCCTCGGGGCCGGTGACCGCGGTTACCGATAGTTCGGGCCTGGCCGCATATCGGAAGAACTCGACCACGGCCGAAAGCCCGCAGCGCGGCACCGCGACCGGCGGTGAAAGCGGCAGCGCCGACAATGTCGTATTCTGGGCGCGTTGGGCCGGCGGCACCACAGCGGGCGACTTCAACGGATCCTCGGGCTTCGATCTTTCGGCGAACCAGGGCTGGCACTTCGTCTACGGTACGGCGGTAAGCGCGATCCCTTCCGCCGGAGTCGCCACCTACACGCTGGCCGGCGCCACCAAGCCGACAATCATCGACGGGTCGCTGACGCCAGGCACCTTCAGCGGCAGCGCCGCGGTGGCGTTCGGAACCTCGCCCAGGCTGGGCCTCGACTTCACGGTAAATATCGGCGGCGTCGACTATCGCGCGATCACCACCGGTGGTGTCGCAAGCCCCTCGACCAGCCAGGTGAGCATCAACAGTGACGGCAGCTTCGAGAACTTCTCGAACATCGCCACCACCGGTACCGGCGCGGTCTGCCCGCACGGGACCTGCACGGCCGGGGTCATGGGAACGCTTGCGGGCGCGGGCGCCTCCCACCTCGCCTTCGACTATCTGCTCAGCGAAAGCGGGTCTGCCGGCCTGCGCACGGCAGTGAGCGGTGCGGCGGGGTTCCGGATGGGCAGTTCGAGCGGACTGCTCGCCAATGCCGACGCACCGACCGGCTTCAATTCGAGCTATACTGCGCAGGGGTCCTACGCTCAGATGGCAGTCGTCACCGCCAGCATTGTCTCGACCACCGACGGCAGGCTCACCTCGGCGACCGGGCCACAATCCACCCAGCGCGGCACCGCCACCGATATCGAGCATGGCGGAGCCGCTGGGGTGATCGGTTGGAGCCGCTGGGGCAACGGCACCGTGACGTTTTCCAGCTCGCCGATCCCGCTCGCGGGCGACCAGGGCATCCACAGCGTCTGGGGCAAGGCGCTCACCAACATGCCTACCTCCGGGAGCGCTACCTACGCGCTGGTTGGCGCCACCAGTCCGACCATGGGCAATGGATCGGTTGCGCCTGGCACCTTCACTGGCGCCCTTGCCGTGTCGTTCGCCCAGATGAAGGTTGGCTGGGAATCGACGATCGCGATCGGCGGCGCCAATTATGTGTTCAATTCGACCGGCGGCCTCGCAGCACCCTCGGTCAAGCTTGGCACCGATGGCCGCTGGATCGGTTCGTCCGCGCCGGTTGGCGGCATCGGCGGACGCGCCTATGGCTTTCTCGCCGGAGACGGCGCGAGCCATGCGGGCATGAGCTATTTCCTGCCGACCACCAGCAATGGCGCGGCGACGACGACGATCTCCGGCGTGGCTGCCTTCGCCAAGCAATAGAAGATGTTGCGCGGCAAGGTGAAGAAGCGATCGTCGTAGACAAGGAGCGTGCCGACGGGCACAAAGTCCGGCCATGGGGGGAATTGCTGTCGAGGCAGTAGATAGGCCGATCCGTCGACCGCAACGTCGGCTCCTGGAGTTGTCGCTGCTTTCGCTGCTCGCGATCGCCGTCGCGCTGATCACGACGCTGCGTCTGCCGATCGCCGACATCAAGATCACCCGCTATGACAACGCGCGGGTCACGCTGCACGTGGGCAATGCCTCTGCCATATTGCCTCGCGAAACGCCCGTGCAGCTCGTCCGGGCTGATGGCCGGACACTGGCACTGCGTATCGATGCATTGATGGACGGGATCGGCGCCAAAGGTAGCCGGGCGGAAAAGGAAGCCTGGTGGGCCCGACGCGAAGCGATTGCCGAAGCATTGCGCGCGGGCAGTGTCACGCTACGCTTCCCCGACGGTCGGACGATCCCGGCCACGATCCGCCCGCGGCGCCTGGACGACCTGACCGGCGGCTTCTGGGCCGCTCTAGCCACCGGCTTCGCGGCGTTGCTGTGCGGGATATGGATTCTGGTCCTGCGTCCCCGCAACAGCGCGGCGCGGACCTTCGCGGTAATGAGCATCGGCCTGTTCGGCGCCGGCTGTACCCTGGCTGCGGGCAACGATCCGTTGCTGCTGGGCGGCACTTATCGCTGGCTGATGCTGCTGGACCATGCCTGCGCCCAGCTTTTCGCCGCCGCGATCCTGATGCTGTTCTGCCGCTTTCCGACAGCGCTTGTCGGGCGCCGCTGGACCTGGCTGATCGGAATCGCTGCTGCCATCGTTCCCGTCGCCGATGCGTTCGACATGCCGGCCGACGCCATCCAGGCACTGTTCGTTGCGATCGCAGTGGAGTTCGTGGCGCTTGTCCTGCTGCTGATTGCGCAAGCCTGGGCGGTGCGCAACAACCCGGTGGGCTCCGCCGCGATGCGGCTGATAGGATCTTCCGCCATCCTGTCGTCCACGCTGTTCATCTGCACGGTCATCCTGCCGATGCTGTTCGCCGGAGCGCCGTTGCTGAGCGAGGCGATCGCATTGCCGCTGCTGTTGGTCATCTATGTCGGATTGGGCGCGGCCATAGCGCGCACGCGCCTGTTCTCCGTGGACGGCTGGGCCCCTGGCCTGCTGCTTTCGGTGGGCGCCGCGATCGCAGTGGCCGCGGCCGATGTTGCCATCCTGTCGATGGCTGCGGGGTCGCACGGTCCGGTATTGCCCATCGCGATCGTGGCGGTCGGGCTGATCTACCTGCCGATCCGCCTGGCGCTCTCCCGTCGCGCCGACCGGCGCCGCGATGCCACGGCGCGGCACAGCCTGGGGCTAGCGAGTGAGATTGCCTTCGCGCTCAGCCCGGAATCGCGCGCAGAGCGCTGGCAGTCGGGCCTCGCCGCGTTGTTCGATGCGCTCGAGGCGAGACCCGACGCCGCAGCCGTCGATCGCCCCAGCATCGTGGAAGACGGCATCGGCCTCAGGTTGCCGCCCGTCAGCGACATGCAGGGCATCATCCTGCGCTATGCGCAGCGCGGCGCGCGCGATTTCGACACGATCGACCTCGACCAAGCGTGCGCACTCATCGATGCGGTGGGCGCGCTGACCGAGGCGCGCGACGCCTATATGCGGGGCGTGGCGAAAGAACGGGCCCGCATTGCGCAGGATCTCCATGACGATGTCAGCGCGCGCCTGTTGACCAGCCTACATCGCCGCAACGCGAACATGATGCGAAAAGATGTGCGGGAAGCAATGGCGGATATCCGGGCCATCGTTGCCGGCACCGCAGAGACATGGCGCCCCTTGGAAGACGTGCTCGCCGATATGCGGTTTGAGACGATGAACCGCTTGGAAGCACACGACATCGCGCTGGACTGGCCGATCCTTTCCGGGCTGCTACCGAGCCACTTCATTGATTACGCAACGGCTCGGCATTTGACCTCGATCGTCCGAGAGCTCGTGAGCAACGTGGCACGGCACGCACAGGCGTCCAGGGTCTCGGTGGATGCCGTCGTCAATGTCGGCCGGCTACAATTGCAGATTAGCGACGACGGTGTTGGCCTGGATGCTGAGGCAGATTGGGGAAACGGACTGACAAACAGCGCCCGGCGCGCGGCCCTGCTCGACGGTGTTTTTCATATTCGAGGCGGCGAGATTGGCACCGTTGCATTGCTGGAGGTCGCGCTGGGGGACGAAAGCTCCCGCCAGACGTCACTCGGGGATATTTAGGAGCATAGCCCTTTATGTCGGGATCGGAGCTGCAACGCTCCTCCTGCCTTGCAAATAGGGGCAGTGGGATACCCGATCCGGCTTGAGATTATGCAAGCCAATGAATTTGAGCAAGCTTCTGAAAACGCTCAAGATATGAGACGTTTCAAGCTGCTTGAGACACTATGAGAAAGCGTAGTTGGCGGAGAGGGTGGGATTCGAACCCACGTTACGGTCTCCCGTAAACCGCATTTCGAGTGCGGCGCATTCGACCACTCTGCCACCTCTCCGCGAGGCGATTCTTACGCGGGCTAGCCCGTGTTGGTCGCTGTGAGCGGGGGCCACTAGCGCAGCGTTGCGGATACCGCAAGCACGTCCTTGTACCTAAACGAAGAGATATTAGATTGAAGCCATGACTCAAACGCCTGGTGCCTCGCCTCCTCCCTTCGAACCCGGAGTTCCGATGCCCCCGGTCGCCACCGCGCGTTTCGCCATCGGCGACGTGGTGTGCCACCGCCAGTTCGATTTCCGCGGCGTGGTCTTCGACGTCGATCCCGTCTTCGCCAACAGCGACGAATGGTATGAGGCGATTCCCGAGGACGTGCGCCCCCGCAAGGACCAGCCTTTCTACCATCTGCTCGCCGAAAACGCCGAATCGAGCTACATCGCCTATGTCAGCCAGCAGAATCTGGTGGCCGACGACAGCGAGGAGCCGATCGACCATCCGGCGATCAACGGCCTGTTCGACGGCTATACTGCCGGCCGCTACACGCTGAAGCGCACGCACCGTCACTAAACCGCCCTTATTGGGTGGAAACCCGGTTGACTTCCGCGGCGCCCTCCCTTAGCTGCGCCCTTCCTCCTGCCGGGGTGCAACCTTTGGCGGGCACAAGCTTTTGAACCAGAGAAGAGACCCGATGTTCGCTATCGTGCGCACGGGCGGCAAGCAGTATCGCGTTGCCGCGGGAGACAAGATCGTAGTCGAGAAGCTCGACGGTGAGGCCGGTTCGACGGTCACGCTGGGCGACGTGCTTCTGGCAGGCGAAGGTGGTGATCTGCAGTCGACGGACGGCATCACCGTCTCGGCAGAGATCATTGCGCAGGCGAAGGGCGAGAAGGTCATCGTCTTCAAGAAGCGCCGCCGGCACAACTATCGCCGGAAGAACGGCCATCGCCAGAACCATACCATCCTGAAGATCACCGCCATCGGTGCGCAGGAAGAGAAGAAGAAGGCCGCGCCCAAGGCGAAGAAGGCCGCCGCTCCCGCCGAGGCTGAAGCCCCGGCCGCAGAAGCGTAAGCGAAGATACGAGGAGTATAGACCATGGCACATAAGAAGGCAGGCGGTTCTTCGCGTAACGGTCGTGATTCGGCCGGTCGTCGTCTTGGCGTGAAGAAGTTCGGTAGCGAAGCAGTCGTCGCCGGTAACATCATCGTGCGCCAGCGCGGCACCAAGATTTATCCGGGCGTGAACGTGGGCATGGGCAAGGACCATACCCTCTTCGCGCTCGTGGACGGCCGCGTGTCGTTCAAGGAAGGCAAGCTTGGCCGCAAGTTCTGCTCGGTAGACATGATTGCGGAAGCTGCCGAATAACATCGGGTAACCGGCCGGGTTGCCCACCAGGGTGACCCGGGTTCGGCGAACGAACCAGCTGAAAAGGGAGACGGGTCACCCCGGCTCCCTTTTTTATTTCCTCCCTGACACCACGACGCAACAAGCTCGTCACACTAGCGTGGCGTGGGGCGTCGCAGGACCGAGGAGATGGTCATGTTCGTGCGAACGCAGAGACTGACATTGCGGCCCGGCTGGCCCGAGGACGCCCCTGCCCTGGCCCAGGCGATCGGGCATGAAAGCGTGGTGCGCAACCTGGCGCGCGCGCCATGGCCCTATCACATGGAAGCGGCCGAAACCTTCCTGACCAGCTTCGGCGACCCGCTGGAGCCCAAGTTCCTGGTGTTCGAGCACCAGGGCGGCGCCGTCCGCCTGGTCGGTGGCGTGGGCCTGAGCGCGTGGAAGGACGAGCCCAACGAACTCGGCTATTGGTTCACCCCCGATGCCTGGGGCCGCGGATTCGCCACCGAGGCCGCGCGCGCCACGCTGCATGCGGCACGGTCACGTGGCATCCGCCGAGTGACCGCGGGGCATTTCATCGACAATCCGGCCTCGGGCAAGGTGCTGCGCAAGCTCGGCTTCCGCCCGACCGGCCAGCTCGTCCCGATCTATTCGCGCGGTCGCGCCTGCGAAGCTGCGACGGCGCGCTACGAGATCGACCTTTCGGAGGGCGATTGTGGCGGCGGCGATGCGGACGACCGAATGGCGGCGTGATCATCCTCCCCGGGCCCGCCTCGGGGAGGACCGCCTGATGTCTGTGCTTTCGCCTTTGCAAAACCTGGCCTAAGCCGTGGGTTTACAGGGGCAACACCACACAAGATGACCGTCGCACCACGCAAACGCCTTTCTCCCGAAGAATCCCGCGACGCCGCACTGGAAGCCGCACGCGAATTGCTGCTCGAAGCCGGTCCGCAGGCGGTGACGCTCAAGGCGGTCGCCGCGAAGATCGGCCGCACCCATGCCAATCTGCTCCACCATTTCGGCTCGGCCGCCGGGCTCCAAAAGGCGCTCGCCGCCAATATTGCAGACGGCGTGACCGAGAAGATCGGCGCCGCGGTGCAGCGCGCCCGCGCCGGAACGGACCATGACGATCGCGAAGTCGTCGACATGACCTTCGATGCTTTCGACAAGGGCGGCGCCGGAGCGCTGGCGAGCTGGATGATCCTGACCGGCAACCAGGACGCGCTCGATCCGATCCTCGAGGCGATCCACCGGCTGATGGATCAGCTGGCCGAAGGCCATGACGACAAGACGCATTCGCTGCACGAGGAGACGCTGCAGCTGGTGCTGATGGCGCTGGGCGACGCACTGCTCGGCGCCCCGATGGCGCGCGCGCTCGGCTTGCCGCGCGACAAGGCGCGCGAGATCGCGGCGGCGCAGCTTTCGCGTACCATGGGCGAGCATCATCAAGACGGGGAACGCCACACATGATCCTGTTCTCGCTGGCCCTGCTCATGCTCACGGCGCCGGACAAGAGCTGCAACCTCTCGGCGCAATGGGGCACCAAGGCGCCGAAGAAGGGCGCCAATGCCTATGAGGTGCGCGACCAGAACGGCCAGGCCTTGTGGGGCTTCATCCGCGCCAGCGACACGTCGCTGGAGGATTTTGCCAGCGGTGCCGGCCGCGAGACGCCGCACCGCCCCATCGTCCTCTACGCCGCCGAGCCGAATTGCGCGGTAGTCGAGCACTATGCCGCGATCATCGAGGCGGCCGCCAATTGCACGCCGGACTGGTGCGTGGTGAGCTACAAACCTGCTCCGCCGCTTGCGACCCCGCCCGCATCCGCACCAGCCGCTTCGCAACGCTGAGCCGGTGCGGGCCGTTATGGCTCCATGGCCAGCGACATCCAGGGCGTCGGCGAAGGCGTGCATGACGAATGGGACGATAGGCTCGTCCTGAGCCTCGAGCGCGCGCTCGGGCCTGGTTATGCGGTGCACTATCCACCCATGCCGGGCTGTATGCGAAAGGCGATTCCGCAGGCGAAAATCCCGTTCTGCCACGTCGCGATCACCAACTGAGCGACGATCTGGGCGAAGTCGCCAAGGCGATCCTCAGCCTGTAGCGACTATTCCGTCGCCTCCCGCCCAGTCCTGCGCGCATGCTGCGCCACCGCTTCGTCCACTGCCGCCGCCAGTCCGGCGATCGTGAAGGGCTTGCGCAGCACGGTGCGGCCTTGGAAGATCGCCGCATCCGCCTCACCCGCGAAGCCGGTGACGAACAGCACCGCGACACCGTCTATCCGGCCCGCCAGCCCTGCGATCATCTCCGGCCCGGTCTGGCCGGGCATCAGCACGTCGGACACGATCAGATCGAGCGAAGACCGCCCGGCAATCGCTGCAGGTGCGGCGAGAGGGTCGTCGCAGCCGGTGGCATGGTGGCCGAGTTCCTGCAGCGCGCCCAGCGTCGCAGTGAGGACGCGGGGATCGTCTTCCACCACTAGTATCTCAAGCGCGCGACCGGTGTTCGCGGAGGCCTCTTCCGTCACCGGCGCTACCTCGGGTGCGAGTTCGCCCATGTGGCGCGGCATGTAGAGTGTCACGCGGGTGCCCTTGCCCGGCGCGGTATCGATGCCGATCTCGCCGCCCGACTGGCGAACGAAGCCGAAGATCTGGCTGAGCCCGAGCCCGGTGCCCTTGCCCACCGGCTTGGTGGTGAAGAAGGGCTCGAACACGCGTTCGGCCACTTCGGGCGTCATGCCCATGCCGGTGTCGCCGACTTCGATCGTGACATAGTCGCCGGCAACGCTCTCGCCGACCTGGTTCTCGGCCAGGCTGGTGCCGCCGGTGACGATGCTGAGCGTGCCCTGCCCCTCCATCGCGTCGCGCGCATTCACCGCCAGGTTGAGCAGCGCATTTTCGAGCTGGTGGCGATCGACCCAGATCCGCCAGCCGACGCCGGCGTCGCGCGTCTCCACCGCAACCCCGTCTCCCAGCGTGCGGTCGAGCAGCTCGGCCATGCCCTCGATCAGCGTGCCGGCTGCCACCGCTTCGGGCAGCAGCGGCTCGGCACGGGAAAAGGCGAGCAGGCGCCGAGTGAGTGCGGCAGCGCGATTGGCGCCCTCCATCGCATTCTCGATATGCTTCTGCGCATCGGGGCCGCCACGATGAAGGTGGCGCTTGGCAAGCTCCAACCCGCCCAGAACCACGGCCAGCATGTTATTGAAATCATGGGCGATGCCGCCGGTGAGCTGGCCGACCGCTTCCATCTTCTGCGCCTGGCGAAGCTGCTCCTGCGCCGCCTCGCGCTGCATTCCCTCGGCACGCAGCTGCTCGGTCGCCTCCGCCACCGCCTGCTGCAGCTCCTGCGAGCGTTCGCGCTCGGCATCGGCATTGGCATCGGCGACGGCGCGCTCGCCCTGTGCCTCGATCGCCAGCCAGCCGAGCAGCACTGCGCCGAGCACGATCAATATGCCGAAGCCGGTCAGCACCCGCGACGCGGTGCCCGAATTGGCAAGCGAGTCCGCCGCTGCCTTGGCGCGCTCGTTCAGCTGGACGCGCTCCGAATCGGCGACTTCGTTGAGCAGCGTCTCCAGCCGCGCCCGCGCCGGGCTCTGACGGACCTGGTAATAGCTGCCCCAGGCATCGCCGTGGCGCTTGTATGCCGAGTAGAGCGCGGTGGTGGAAAGCTCCTTGCCGCGGGCGTCGAACGCACGTTGCAGCTCGGTCATGCGGGTGCGCTGGCCGGGATGGTCCGCGGTGATCTGCCGCAGCCGGGCAAGCTGCTCGGCAGCGCGGCTCCATTGGTCGCCATATTGGCGGCCCAGCCCCTTGTCGGCGCTTACCACATAGCGGCCCAGCGCCGCCTCCGCCCCCGCAATCGCGCCGGAGAGCTGGCTGGCGCGCATGATCACGTCGAACGTGTGCTGCTGGCGGGCGATCGCCTGGTCGCGCGCCGCATCGCTGCGCTGCTGGAGCACAGCGACCGACGCGAGCACGGCGATGCCGAGCAGCGCGAGCGCGCCGAGCAGCATGAACCGCCAGTTGGTCGCCCGGATGGCGCGTTCCAGAGCGGGGTTACTCTCACTCATTACGCCGACGATTCTAGTCGAGCCGGGCAGTGTAGGAAAGCGCCCTCAGGCGATAACGCCCACGGCCTGGCCCGCCGCCTTGAACATGCCCAGCACACGCTGGATCTGCTCGGGCGTGTGCTCGGCGCAGAGCGAGCAGCGCAGCAGGAAGGTGCCGGCCGGCGTCGCCGGCGGGCGGGCGAGGTTCACATAGAGGCCGCCTTCGAGCAGCGCCTGCCACATCATCGCGCCCTGCACCTGGTCCTCCAGGATCACCGCGATGATCGCCGAATCCGGGTTCTCGGTGCCGAGCTTGAAGCCCATTTCCTTGAGACCGCCATGCAGCGTGCGGGCATTTTCCCACAGATGCGCGCGCTTGTTGTGGGCGTGCATCAGCTTGCGGATAGACATCGCCGCGGTGGCGACCACCGACGGCGGCAGCGAGGCGGTGAAGATGTACGGACGGCAGGCGAGGCGGATCGCCTCGAACTTCGGGTGGTTCGACACGCAGAAGCCGCCGACGGTGCCGACCGACTTGGAGAAGGTGCCGACGACGAAATCGACCTGGCCCTCGAGTCCCTGCTCCTCATAGACGCCGCGGCCGTTCGGGCCGAAGAAACCCATCGAATGGGCTTCGTCCGAGAGCACCATGCACCCGTGCTTCTTGGCGACTTCGACCATTTCCTTCAGCGGGGCGATGTCGCCTAGCATCGAATAGACGCCCTCGAGCACGACCAGCTTGCCGGCCTCCGGAGGAAGGCGACCGAGACGCTTGTCGAGATCCTCGACGCTGTTGTGGCGGAAGCGGACGATCTCGGCATTGCCCTGCTTGCAGCCGTCATAGATCGAGGCGTGGCTGTCCGCGTCGAGGATGACATACTCGCCCTTCCCCACCAGCGTGGAGATCATGCCGAGATTGGCCATGTAGCCGGTCGAGAAGACGATCGCGCCGGAGACATCGTAGAAGTCGCGCAGCGCCTGCTCGACTTCCATATGGTCGCGGAAGGTGCCGTTGAGCATGCGGCTGCCGTTGGTGCCGGAGCCGAACGCGTCGAGCGCGTCCTTGCCGGCCCGGATCACGTCCGGATCGAACGTCATGCCCATGTAATTATAGGTGCCGAGCAGGATCGTGTCCTTGCCCTTGATCACCGCCTCGGTGGGCGACTTCACCTGCTCCATCACCACCGCATAGGGATCGGTGACGCCGCTGGCGAGCAGGCGCTCGCGTTCGCCGATGATTGCGTCGAACTTGCTCATCAGATCGCGCTCAGGGGCGACCTCAGCGGGGTTCACGGGCAGTGCGTCCGGGGTGTTCAGGCCATCGGTCACGTCAAATCAGCCCTTGAGCTTCTGTACCGCGTCGACCAGCTGGCCGATATTCTCGATCTCGGCCTGCATGTTCATCGTGATGATGATGTCGAACTCGTCCTCGATCGCCGCGACGAAATCCATCACGGTCAGGCTGTCCCACTCGAGATCCCCCGCGAAGGTGGTGCTGTCGGTGAGCGCGACGCCCTTCTTGTTGAAGGGCTCGATCTGGGCGGCGATGGTCTCGAAGACGGAAGCGCGGTCGGTCATGGGGTCCCTCTACTGGTATCGTTTCGCAGTGCCAAGCGATTGCGGCGGAAACGGGCCGCCGACGGGGCAATGCGCGGCGCAAAGTGAAGGGAGTCTGGGGAAATCGTTTCACTTTGTTTTGGGGCAATCCCCGGTGGCGCGAAAGCGCTTTTCCCAAAGCGATGGGGCCCGCACCCGATCATGGGAAGACGAAACCAGACGAAATCCTACATTGCAAGCTTGTCGTCATCCCCGCGCAGGCGTGGATCCGGGGTTTCTCTGACGTACGGCTTGTGACTCTGGATCCCCGCCTGCGCCGGGATGACGGGATTGAGGTCCGGATTTGAGCCCCGGCGCATTCCCCGCTAGAGGCTCGCGATGCTTCGACTGTCCGGACTCTATCTGCCGCTCGACCACGCGCCCGAGGCCCTGCCCGCGGCGATCGCCACGCGGCTGGGCATCGAACCCGCCGAGCTGAAGAGCCACAAGGTTTATCGCCGCGGCAACGACGCGCGTCGGCGCAATGCGATCCAGCTGGTCTATACCGTCGATGTCGAGCTGGCCGACGAGGCGGCGGTGCTGGCGCGGTTTCCTGGCGACAAGGACCTGCGCCCCACCCCCGACATGGCCTACGACTTCCCGGTGATGGCGCCCACGGGCTGGAGCGGATTGCGCCCGGTGGTGATCGGCGCCGGGCCGTGCGGGCTGTTTGCCGGGCTGATCCTCGCCCAGATGGGCTTTCGCCCGATCATCCTCGACCGCGGCAAGGTCGTCCGCGAGCGGACCAAGGACACCTGGGGCCTTTGGCGCCAGGGCAAGCTCGACCCGGACTCGAACGTCCAGTTCGGCGAGGGCGGCGCAGGCACCTTTTCGGACGGCAAGCTCTATTGCCGGGTCAAGGATCCGCGCTTCCTGGGCCGCAAGGTGCTCGAGGAGTTCGTGAAGGCCGGCGCGCCCGACGATATCCTGTGGGAGGCGCATCCGCATATTGGCACGTTCCGCCTGGTCACCATGGTCGAGAGCATGCGCGCGACGATCGAGGCGCTGGGCGGCGAATATCGCTGGGAAACGCGGGTCGACGATATCGAGCTGGCGCGCACGCCGGACGGCAACCAGCGGGTGCGCGGGCTGCACCTGCATGACCTTGCCACGAGCGCGGGCAGATTCCTGGAGACCGACCATGTCGTGCTCGCGGTGGGGCACAGCGCGCGGCCAACCTTCGAGATGCTCCATCGGCGCGGCGTGCACATGGAGGCCAAGCCCTTCGCGATCGGCGTGCGGATCGAGCATCCGCAGAGCTGGATCGACCGGGCGCGCTTCGGCCAATGCGCGGGGCATCCGGACTTGGGCGCGGCGGCATACAGCCTGGTCCATCACGCCTCGAACGGCCGTTCGGTCTACAGCTTCTGCATGTGCCCGGGCGGGCGCGTGGTGGCCGCGACTTCCGAGGAGGGCCGCGTCGTCACCAACGGGATGAGCCAATATTCGCGCGCCGAGTTCAATGCGAACTCGGGGCTCGTCGTGGCGATCGATCCGGCGAAGGATTATCCGGGCGGGCCGCTGGCGGGCATCGAACTGCAGCGGCACTGGGAGGACCTGGCGTATATCGCCGGCGGCTCCAACTATCATGCGCCGGGGCAGAAGGTGGGCGATTTGCTCGCCGGCCGCGCCTCCACCGAACTGGGCCAAGTCATCCCTTCGTACAAGCCGGGGGTGAAGATGACCGATCTCTCGGAGTGTTTGCCCGGCTTCGTAATCGAGGCGTTCCGCGAGGCGCTGCCGGTGTTCGGGCGGCAGATCCCGAATTACGATCATCCCGATGCCATCATGACGGGGGTGGAGACACGCACCTCGTCGCCGGTGCGGATCACGCGGGGAAAGGATCACCAGAGTTTGAATGTGGCGCAGCTGTTCCCGGCTGGGGAAGGGGCTGGCTATGCGGGCGGGATCCTTTCCGCCGCGATCGACGGGATCAAGACGGCCGAGGCCGTGGCGCGGAGTTTGGTGGGGAGCTGACCAACCTATTCTTCGTTC
Organism: Sphingomonas sp. GW821-FHT12D09; assembly: GCF_058807215.1. NCBI lineage: Bacteria > Pseudomonadati > Pseudomonadota > Alphaproteobacteria > Sphingomonadales > Sphingomonadaceae > Sphingomonas > Sphingomonas sp. GW821-FHT12D09. Next base: position 776,186 of record NZ_JBXAQL010000001.1, read on the forward strand.
GTCATGCTGAACTTGTTTCAGCATCCAACTCTCCACCAGCGATATCCCCTGCGGCACGTTGGACCCTGAAACGAGTTCAGGGTGACGATAGTAGTTGTGTATCGGCGGTGGCACTCGGCCGCCGATGCGCCGCAAGGCAGTTGATCACGCTCGCCACCACCAGCACGAAGGCGACTGCCTCCAGCACCGTAGGACCGCGATGCTCCCAGGCGAAGGCGTAGAGCAGCGCGAACAGCGTTTCGAAGGTGATCATCTGGCCGGCGAGCGTAAGCGGCAGCAACCGGCTCATATTGTTCCACAGCGCGTTGCCGATCACCGAGGCGAACAGCGCGACGCCGATCGATACGGCGGCGAACAGGGCCCACTCCCCCGCCCCATGGCGGCCGACGCCCAGCAGCAGCGCCAGCGGCACCAGCGCCAGGCTCTGCGCGCCGGTGACGATGCCGAGGAGCAGGCTCCAGTCGTGCGCCGACACGCCCTTGACCCGGCCGAGCATGTGGCTGTTGCCGACGGCGAACGCGCCCCAGGACGCCAGTGCCCCGAGCGAGCAAAGCAGGCCGGCGAGCTGCGCGGCCACCGGGCGCGTCGAGGGCAGGAACAACGCCTGCCCGCCGATGCACAGCACCCCACCCGCACAAAGCAGCAGCGAAGGGGCGAGCCGGGCGAGCGATACCGCGTCCTTTGCCCGGCTGCCGGCGATCGTCACCACTACGGGCAGGAAGCCGATCACCAGCGCGGTGATCGCCGCGCCGCCGAGCTGCACCGCGCTGGCAAGCAGGAGATAGTAGAGCGTGTTGCCGGCGAGGCTGAGCCAGACGAGGGCGCGCCATTCGCCTGTCCCGACATGCGCGACGACGCTGCGCCAGCGCGGGGTGATCAGCGCGGCCGAGAGCAGGCCGTACGCGAGATAGCGGCCAATGGTCAGTTCGAGCGGACTGAAGGCGCGGGCTAGTTCGGGGGCGAGAAACACCAGGCCCCAGAGTGCCCCGGCTGCGGCGCCGCACAGCATGCCCAATATCGTCGATCCGCGTTCGCTCGGCATGCCGCCTTCCCTTCGAAGCGGGGCATATCATCGCACGAACGGGCTGAGCGCTCTTGATTACCCGTTCAAATGCAACAAAAACTCGTCGCATGGCCAGCGAACAGGACAAACCCGCGCGGACGCTCGATTCCTTCGATCGGGCGATCCTTCGACTCGTGCAGGCGGGCAACAAGATGCCGCAACGAAAGATCGGCGAGGCGGTGAACCTGTCGGCGGCGGCAGTGCAGCGGCGGATCGCGGCGATGGAGGTTATGGGCGTGATCGCGCGCAACGTGGCGATCGTCGATCCGGAGGCAGTGCCGCTGACCATCACCTCGATCGTCGAGGTGCAGCTGGTCGATGAACGCGCGCCAACGGTGGAGCAGGCCAGACACCTGTTCCTCGACACGCCTGAGGTGCAGCAATGCTATTACGTCACTGGTGGGGTGAGCTTCGTGCTGGTGATCGTGACGTCGGACATGCGCGCCTATTCCGCGCTGACCAAGCGGCTCTTCGCCGAGAAGGATTTCATCGCCAGCTATCGATCGCTGATCGCGCTCGACCGGGTGAAAGCCGATACGGGCATCATCATTCCCTAGAAGTCAGGCGGCTTCGGCTTCGGCCTGTTCGCCGCCGCCGAGCGCCACCGCCTCGATCCAGCAATCGACCTGACCGGCGATCTGCTGGAGCAGGCCGGCGTGGAGATGGGTGACGTCGGCCATCTCGTCCGGACCGGCGAGATCGGCGACGTCGAGCACCCAGAGATGCTCCGGATTCTCGCGCGCGGCCTTGCGCCAGATCGCGTTGAGGCTGCGGCAGCGCTCGGGGGTCAGGTTGAGGCCGGCGCGATACTTGTCCGCCGGCGCATCCTCGGGCGGTAGGACGACCAGCATGCGACGCTCCTGCTCGATCAGCATGATCAGCGTGCGGATCACGCAGGTCCGGTAGAGGCCGAGATCGACCAGCGGCCAGCGCTCGCCCCAGCGATTGTCGAGATAATCGACCGCCGCGCCATAGACGAGGAAGGGTGGGAATGTCTGATCCCGCCAGCTGCCATCGTCCATCATGCGCATCATGAAGACGCGAGGATAATGGTCGAACTCGATCGCCGGGCGGAAGCGGCTGTAATGCGCGATGCCGCCGGACTGGCAATCGAACATGATCCGGACGGCCGGCTCCTGCATCACCGCGGGGAGCTGCTCGGCAAGGATGGCGCCGCGAATCTCCGGATCGTGGAAGTCGGCATCGGCGATCCAGTCCGGGTCGGTGCGGTCGAAACGGCCGTCCCAGGCGCTGGTGTCGAGTTCCGGCCATTTCGCGCGAACCTTTGACAACGCATAAGCTTCCAGGCCCATGTGCATGATCCGGCACGAGAAAGTGAAGTGAACGAGGCGTTCGTCAGCACGGTCGACCATGACGAAGCCGACTAGGCCGTGGCGGCCATAATCGTCCCAGGCGAAGATCGACCAGCTGTCATAGGCCATGACGTTGACGATCTGGGCCTCCAGCGCGGCCTGCTCGACGCGCGAGCCGGTATAGTTGAGCTGGTTCGATCGGTTGATCAGGTCGGTGATGCACGCCGCGAAGTCGAGATTGTCCATCAGATAGGGCGCGGTGGCACGGATGCCGCAGGTGCGAAGGAACTCGTGGTTCGACAGCGCAGGCACGGCGGCGCGATCGGCCTTGCGGCGCTCGAGCATGCGGTAGCGCGCGACGCGGCTCTTGCCCGGCGGCGTAGTCGCGAGGAGGCCGGCGAGATGGTCGTCCGCGCCCGGAGCGGTGATGTCGAGCAGCTGGATATCGGGGATGGCGTGGGCGACTTCGCGCAGGTTCACCGGGTTGTCGTCAATGAAGAGGACGTCGGCCGCGCGGAGCTGCATGTCCTCGACTATCGCGCGGATCGCCTCGGGCTTGGGGGTGAAGGCAATGTGCGGGAAGACGAACTCCTCCCAAAGGCCGAGCGATTCGAGCTGGGCCTGGGCGGTGGCGAAGTCGTTCTTCGAGCAGATTGACGAGACCACGCCGCGTGCATTGAAGGCGCGGACCAGCTCGGCGCGGTGCCGGTGAAGCGCCACGGCGTCGCCATCGGCGAGCGTACCGGCCCAGAGCGTGTCGTCGAGGTCCCAGATGATGAGCTTGAGCATCCTTCATTTTAGGACGCTCCGCGGCGCAGCGGGTTTAGAGCAGGCCCTGCTGGCGATACCAGGCGGCGGTGGCCGCAAGGCCGGCATCGGTTTCGACCTGGGGCGTCCAGAGATTGGCGGGCGGGCGCCGGGTGGAATCGATCACCCAATCCTCGTGGCAGAAATAGGCGACGCGGTCGGGCGTGAGCTTGGCGTTCTTGCCGCGCACCAGCCGATCGAGATGCGCGCCGGCCATCAGTAGCGGGCGGGGCAGAGCGAAGGAGGCGACGCGCTTGCCGAGCGCGGCACCTATGGCCTCGGCGAACTGCTTGTGACTCCAGCCGCTCGGCGTGCCGTCATCGGCGTCGAGGATCTGGTTGCAGCCATCGGTGGTGGCGAGCGCCAGCAGGAGGCGGCCGAGGTCGCTCACTTCGAGCAGCGAGACGCGGCCGCCGCGCGGCATCAGCGCGAGCCCCTTCTTGGCGAGCTTGAACAGCTCGAGCATCTCCAGGTCGCCGGGGCCGTAAATGGCGGGCGGGCGGACCATTGCCCAGTCGAGGCCCGAGGCCATGACCAGCTTGTCCCCTTCCGCCTTGGACCAGCCATAGGCCGAGAGTTCCGGCTCGCGCGCGGCGAGCGAGGAGACGTGGACGAAGCGGCGCACGCCCTTTGCCCTGGCGGCCTCCAGCATGTTGCGGGTGCCATCGATATTGCCGGTGGCGAAGCCGGCGCGATCGGGCGCGTTGACCACGCCGGCAACGTGGATGACAGCGTCGGCGCCTTCGCAGAGCCGGGCGAGCGCTTCGGTATTGTTCAGGTCCCCCTGGATCCAGCCGATGCGATCGCGCTCGGCCTGGGGACGGCGCGTCAGGGCGCGTACCTGGTGGCCGGCTTCAACCGCGAGGGCGATCAGGCGGGTGCCGACAAAGCCGGTGCCGCCGGTAAGGGCAATGATACTCACAGCAGCGCCATATGGCTGCGGTGCACGAGTGTCGAGCGCGGGGCATAGCCGAGCAGGTCGGCCTGGTCCTCGTTGCGACGGCCGAGGATGCGTGCGGCGTCTTCGCTGGGATATTCCGCGAGGCCGCGGGCGAGCGGCTTGCCGTCGGGGCCCGCGATCACGACCAGATCGCCGCGGGCGAAGCCCCCCTCGATACGGTTTGCTCCCGCGGCGAGCAGGCTTTTGCCCTGTTTCAGCGCCTTGACCGCACCTTCGTCGACATGAATGGTGCCGTGCGCGGTGATTCCGCCGGCCAGCCAGGCCTTGCGCGCAGGTGCGGACTTCTCCGCGACGAAAAGGGTGTGCCGCGCCTCGGTGGCGAGCGGGTGCTCGATCCGGCCCGAGGCGATGGCGAGATGCGCGCCGGCGGCATTGGCGATGCGCGCCGCGGCGATCTTCGAGACCATGCCGCCGGAGCCCATGCCCGAGGCCGAGCCCTTGTCGGCCATGTCCTCGATGCCTCCGTCGATCCGCTCGACGCGCGGGATATGGACAGCGCCGGGCAGCGCGGGGTTGCGGTCGTAGAGCCCGTCGACATCGGAGAGCAGCACGACGCCCCCTGCCCCCGCCGCCTGGGCGACGCGCGCGGCGAGGCGGTCATTGTCGCCGAAGCGGATCTCCTCGGTGGCGACGCTGTCATTCTCGTTGAGCACGGGCACGACGCCGAGCCCGAGCAGCCGGTCGAGCGTGGCGGCGGCGTTGAGATAGCGGCGGCGATCCTCGAGGTCGCCGAGCGTGACCAGCATCTGCGCGGCGGTGAGGCCGTTTGCCCCGAGCACATCGGCCCAGACGCGGCTCAGCTCGATCTGGCCGGTGGCAGCGGCTGCCTGCGCATCTTCCAGGCTGGCGCGGCCGCCCTTGGCGAGCTTGAGCCGGCGGGCCCCCAGCGCGATCGCGCCCGAGGAGACCACCGCGACCTGCTGCCCGGCGCGCGCCCGTTCGGCGATGTCGGCGGCGATGCCCTCCAGCCAGGCGCGACGCACGCTGCCGTCCGGATCGACCAGCAGGGCCGAACCGATCTTGACGACGATGCGCGGGCAGGATGCGGGCGGGAAGAGCAACATGAAGCCGCGTTAGCGGCTAGCGCCCTCGCCGCCAATCAGCCGCGCGCGAAGATTTCCTTGTGGGGAATGGTGATATCGAGCGAGGGCAGTTCGAGATCAACCGGATCGTCATAGCTTGTCTCGCTCCAACCCTTTGGGCCGGTGCGTTGAACGATCCGCAGGCGCTCGCTGGCGATATCGACGAATATGATCGTGTCGACACTCGGCAATGCCTGATATTCCGGCTGCTTGATCATAAGATCGGTACGGGCAGTGCCAGCCGACTGGATCTCGAAGATCACTCTGGGATCGTCGAAGAACTTGGCGTCGTCGTCCTTCGCCCCATCCCGCCCGCAAAATACGGAGACGTCGGGATAACGCACCGAGACATCTCGGGTCCGCGTCGCCATGTCCGAGCCATAGGGCGTGCAACCCGATCCACGGAGACGCTGTGCAAGCGCCATCTGGATATTCAGCTGAACCTTGGTGTGCCGCGCGGTACCGTCAGCCATCATCCGGATCACGCCATTGTCGAGTTCGGCCTTGTGCTCGCCGAAATCGATCTCGAAAAACTCAACCGCGGTCAGCGACGGATAATGAGCCTGCGTTGCCATTTGCAGACTATATGCGATTGCAGACTATCCCGAAAGCGCCCTCAGAGCGGCGACCACTCGATCGCTTCTTCGCCCTCGTCGTCCTCGGCCACCTTGGCGTGATCGACGCCGATCGCTTCGAGCAGCAGGTCGAGCACCCAGTCGACGCCGACGCCGCTGGCGCCGGAGATCGGGATAACCTGGCCGCCACTCGCTTCTTCCAGCTCGGCGGAGAGCGCGGCGATCAGTTCGTCGTCGAGCGTATCGATCTTGTTGAGCGCGACGATCACCGGCTTGTCAGTGAGGCCGGCGCCATAGTTTTCAAGCTCGCCGCGGACGATGCGGTAGCTTTCGGCCACGTCCGGGTCGTTGGCGTCGATCAGGTGGAGCAGCACGCGGCAGCGCTCGATATGGCCCAGGAAGCGATCGCCGATGCCGGCACCTTCCGCAGCGCCCTCGATCAGGCCGGGAATGTCCGCGACGACGAACTCGTTCATCTTGTGGCGCACCACGCCCAGCTGTGGCCGGGTGGTGGTGAAGGCATAGGCGCCGACCTTGGCCTGGGCGTTGGTCACCTGGTTGATGAAGGTGGACTTGCCGGCATTGGAAAGGCCGACCAGGCCCGCGTCCGCAAGCAGCTTGAGGCGCAGCCAGACATAGGCTTCCTCGTTCGGCCAGCCGGTGCCGTGCTGGCGCGGCGCGCGATTGGTGCTGGTCTTGTAGCTGGCATTGCCGCGGCCGCCATCGCCGCCGCGCAGGAAGACGACACGCTCGCCTTCCTTGGTGAGATCGAGCAGCAGCGTGCGCTCCTCGTCATCGGCAAGCACCTGGGTGCCGATCGGCACCTTGATGACCAGATCCTCGCCGCCGGCGCCGGTGCGGTTGGAGCCGGAGCCGCCATGGCCGCGCTGCGCCCGGAAATGCTGGGTGTAGCGGAAGTCGATCAGCGTGTTCAGGCCAGCGACCGCTTCGAAGATGATGTCGCCGCCCTTGCCGCCATTGCCGCCATCGGGGCCGCCATATTCGATGAACTTCTCGCGCCGGAAGCTCACGGCGCCGGGGCCGCCCGAGCCGGAACGGACGAAAATCTTGGCCTGGTCTAGAAAATGCATCGCCGCCCCATAGGCGAGAGTCGCAAATCCGTCACCCCATGGTGACGGACTATTTACCGCGGAGGGAGACGATCCCGTCGGAAATCATTGCGGGGATTGGGGCAAATGATCCGTGAAGCGATTATCGGTGCCGCGCTGCTGTGTGGTGGTGGCTATTATGCGATGTCGGCATCGCAGGGCGCGGACATCGTCCGCACGGTAAACGCCAGCCCGCACGATACGTGGCGCGGCTTCGATCTGGTGTTCAACCAGTCGAGGGGCAGCTGGACCGGTTATGGCCCGCAGGGCAGCACGCCCGGCAAGGGCATGAGCTTGCCCAATGTGACGAGCGTCGATTCGAAGGAGATCGACTATAGCGTGCGCAAGGACGGCGCCGAGGCGATCCACTTCAAGCTGCGCTTCGAACCGTTGGAGAATGGCCGCAAGACCAGGCTTTCGTTCGACGCCGACTTCAAGGGCCAGGCGGCGATGGCCAATTACAATCCCAAGGTGCGCGAGGCGATGGCGCAGGTGCTCGACGAGTTCATCGTCCAGATCGAGAATGGCAAGGCGATCAGCTCGGCAGAGCGGTTCATGGATTTCGATCGCCAGCTGCATGCCAACGCCAGCTATGCCGAAGCGCAACGGCAGAACGAGCAGATGCGGCAGCATGCGGCGCAATCGGCCGCAGCGGCCCCGATGATCGATCCCGACAAGGGCCGGCTGGACCCCAAGGGCGCCGATGCGACGCCCGGGAATCCGCGCCCGCGTTACTGACGCGCAACTTTCCTGCTGGCGCCGCACGGAACCGGGAGTATAGGCTTTCGGTTCATTGGGACGGCGCCGAGACGCGCCGGCGAGAAGCAATCAAGGCAACCGTCGCGCGCAGATGAACTCGATCGATCGGTACATGGCGCGGCTGATCGCGGTGCCCCTGATATCCACATTGCTGATTTCGGCGATGCTGCTGGTGCTCGACCGCATGCTGCGCCTGTTCGAGTTTGTCGCGACCGAGGGCGGTCCGGTGAGCGTCGTCTGGCGCATGCTCGCCAATCTGCTCCCCGAATATCTCGGCCTGGGCATCCCGATCGGTCTGATGCTGGGCTGCCTTCTCGCCTTCCGCCGGCTGGCCACCTCGTCCGAGCTCGATGTGCTGCGCGGCGTGGGGATGAGCTACACGCGCCTGCTCAAGGTGCCGTACATGTACGCCTTCGCGCTGGCGCTGCTCAACCTGGCGATCGTCGGCTATATCCAGCCGACCTCGCGCTATAATTACGAGCAGTTGCGCTTCGAGCTGCGCTCGGGCGCGCTCGGCGCCTCGATCAAGGTGGGCGAGTTCACCAGCTTCGGCGCGAAGATGACGCTGCGCATCGAGGAGAGCAAGGACGAGGGCCGCAAGCTTTCGGGCATCTTCGTGCAAATGATGACCAAGGACGGCACGCCGGTGGCGGTGACGGCGGAAAGCGGCCAGTTCCTGCGCTCCGACGATCCGGACGTGATCATCTTCCGCCTGAGCAACGGCACGCTCGTCCATCAGGACAAGGGCTCGCCGGTGCCGCGGGTGCTGACCTTCACCACGCATAATCTGCCGATCCCGCTGCCCAAATACGAGCAGTTCCGCACCCGGGGCGGCAAGAATATCGAACGCACCTTGCCCGAGCTGGCGGTGATCGGCCGCAATCCGCAATCGAGCGAGGAGGATCGCGAGACCAGCCGTGCGGCGTTCCACTTCCGCCTCGCCGAAGTCGCGTCGATGTTCCTGCTGCCCCTGCTCGCGGTGGCGCTGGGCGTGCCGCCCAAGCGCTCGACCTCGGCGCTGGGCATATTCCTGTCGATCGTGATGATCGTGACCTATCACAAGATCAACGAGTTCGGTCAGTCGTTCGGCAGCGGCGGAAGCATCGATCCCATCGTCGCGCTATGGGGACCCTTCGCGCTGTTCGCCGCGCTGGTGATCTGGATGTATTACCAGATCGCCTATGTGCCCGGCGCCCAGCCGATCGGCGCGCTCGAGAAGGTCTTCTCCAAGCTCACCAAGGCGATCCTGCGCTTCGTGCCGGGCCGCCGCCGCAAGCGGCGCCAGATCGACGAGGCCGCCGCATGATGAGCTCCTTCTTCCCGTCGCGGACCATGTCGCTCTACATGGCCAAGATGTTCCTGGTGCGCACCTTCTCCATCCTTGGAGCGCTGGTGCTGATCCTCCAGTCGCTCGACCTGCTCACCGAGAGCGGCGCGGTCCTCGCCCATGCCGGAAACGGCGATGCGGAGATCTGGCGCTATGTCGGCCTGCGCGTGCCGCAGATCGCGGCGACCTTCCTGCCCTATTCGGTGCTGCTGGGCTCGATCCTGACGCTTTTCCAGCTCAACCAGAACAGCGAAGTGACGGCGATGAAGGCCTCCGGCCTTTCCGCGCACCAGATCCTGGCGCCGCTGCTGCTGACCGGTGTCGCCGTCGCCGGAATCTCCTTCATGTTCAACGACCGGATCGTGACCCGCTCCACCGCGACGCTCGAGCAGTGGAAGAAAATATCCTATGCGCCGCTGCCCATCGATCGCGGCGATCGCAGCAATGTGTGGGTGAAGGGCGACAACAACCTGATCCAGGTGCAGCAGGTCCGCGGACGCGGCGAGGCCGCGCAGCTCTATGGCATCACCGTGTACGAGCGGCAGAACCGCTCGCTGGTGGGCATCCTGACCGCGCCGCACGGCGTGCGCGACGGCGATGGCTGGCGCGTGGACAATGCCGAGCGTTTCGTCGTCGCCAGCGGCCAGAAGACCAAGGTGGGCAACATCGTGATCGGCCATAATATCCGGCCGGACCAGTTCACCCTCGCCCATGTCGATGCCGATTCGATGGGGTTCTTCGCGCTCAACGAAGCGATCGGCGACCTGAAGGTCGCCGGCCGCCAGACCGACGCGCTGGAAGGATCGCTATGGCACAAGCTCTCGGGACCGCTCTCCGCGATCCTGATGCCGCTGCTCGGCGCGGTCGCCGGCTTCGGCCTGGCGCGATCGGGCAAGCTGTTCCTCCGCGCGGTGATCGGCATGGCGCTGGGCTTCCTGTACTTCGTCGCCGACAATTTCGCGCTGGCGATGGGCAACCTCGGCGCCTACCCGCCCTTCCTCGCCGCCTGGGCGCCGTTCCTGCTGTTCCTGATGATCGGCGAAGCGGTGCTTCTGCGGACGGAGGAGTAGCGGGCTACGCCTGTATTCCTCTTCTTCTCCCCTCCCTGGAAGGGAGGGGTCGGCGGTGGGTCGGCCTGCCACGGGCCTCGACTTCCGCGAGTATAGCCTGGGCCACGCCATCGGGATTGGCCGTCACCTCCGAATTCCAGAAACGTACTACTTTCCAGCCCAGCGATTCCAGGAAAGCCGTATGCTTGGTGTCATACGCTGAATCGATGTGCTGCCGTCGAGTTCGATAGCGAGCTTTACGCTGCGGCAGGCGATATCGAGGAAATAGGTACCTACCCGGTGCTCACGGGTGAAGCGTGGTCGGAAGACCGAGACCCGCTGCCAAACAAGCTTCTCAGCCTCAGTAGGATTATTGCGCAACGCGCGGGCGCGTTCGGTCATTTTGGGCGGCACGCGGGGCATTGCAAGAAACTGGCCCTGCGGCGCGTGGAGAGCAACCCATCCCCACCCCCTCCCTTCCAGGGAGGGGAGTCTAAAAAAAGCCGGGCATCGCTGCCCGGCCTTTCCGTTTCCCTCCCGCGGGAAGTTCAGCGGGCGCCCATCGTGCTGCGGGCAAGGCGGTGCATCAGCCCGTGCAGCGAGGGATAATTCGCCTTGTGATAGGACGACGCCTCTTCGAGTGCGCCGGCGATGCGGCGGTGCGCTTCGTCGAGCGCGTGATAGGGCAGGCTCGGCAGCAGATGGTGCAGCGCGTGGTAACGCAGCCCGATCGGCGCCCAGAGATAGGCGAGGAAGCCCGGCGTCGGCACGTTGACGCTGTCGAGATACTGCGCCGTCACGGTCAGCGGCTCGCCGTCATTCTCCCAGAGATGCGCGACGAGGGTGCGGACCTGGTTGATCACCGCCGCACCGGCGACGACCGCGAGATAGATGCCGAAGGCGCGCAGCGGGACCAGCCCCGTCGCGACCGCAGCGAGCAGCGCGATCGAAAAGATGCTGGCGCCGGCTTCCTGCCAATACCATTGGGTGCGGAACTCGCCCTCGGGCGCGCGGCGCTCGAACTTGGGGTTGATCTGCAGGCCCGAATATTTGGCGACGACGAGGCGACGCAGCTTCGGGATCACCAGCGAGAGTGGCGTGAGCACGCCGAAGCGGATCAGCATCGCCACCGGCAGCAGCAGCGAGACGAGCAGGAACATCGGCAACGTCCACGGCTTCATCAGCGCGAGCGGCAGATATTCGGGATCCTCGAGCGTGCCATAGCGCGTGCGGGCATGGTGCATGGTGTGCACGCCCTCGTACATGAACGAAGGCAGCAGCAGCGGCACGCCGACCAGCACGTTCCAGGCGAGGCGGAAGTTCGGCAGCAGCGAGTGCTTGAGATGGGTCAGCTCGTGGATGAACAGGCTGGCGCGATAGAGCGCGAGCACCGCCACCACACCGGCGAGCAACGCCAGCGGCACGCTCGGCACGAAGATGGCCGTGGCAAGCGCGCCATAGCCGATACCGGCCGAGAGCAGCATGTCCGTCCAGTAGATGCGCGGATTGGGGGTGTGCAGGTCGCGCGTCAGTTCGGCCGCGGCGCGCAGCATCGCGCGGTCGTCGGGCACGCCGGAAAGCTTGATACGCGCCGATGTCGTGGCCGTTTCCGGCTCTGCGTCGTGGATATTCAGGGCAAGCGATTTCGTCATGATGTCTGCCATTTGGCGAGAGATAGTGGCTTTATGGTGGCATTCCAGGGGTTAGGAGGAGGCACCTCACTCGCCGCAATGCCGTGCTTGACACTGGACGTTCGGCGAAGGACTGCATTGCGCTGAATCAAACCCAAGAAAGGGCTTACCCCTTGCCCAGCGGCCCGCTCAGCATCCGTCCCGTCACGACCAAGCGCGACACCAAGGCCTTTATCGAGGTCGCCTACACGCTCAATTCCGGCGACCCGCACTGGGTGCCGCCGCTGCGCGATGAAGTCGCCTCGACGATCAGCCCGAAGAAGAATGGCTGGTTCAGCCATGCCGAAGCGCAATATTTCCTCGCCGAGCGCGACGGCAAGGCGGTGGGCCGCATCTCGGCGCATATCGACCGGCTGGCGCTCGAGATGCCCGCCGAGCAGGGTTTCGGCCCGGGCACCGGCTTCTGGGGCTTTTTCGACGCCGCGGACGAGAATGCGGCCAAGGCGCTGATCAACACCGCCGAGGACTGGCTGCGCGGCAAGGGCATGACCAAGGCCCTCGGCCCGGTCAGCCTGTCGATCTGGGAAGAGCCCGGCCTGCTGGTGAAGGGGCATGACCACTCGCCCACCGTGCTGATGGGCCACCACCCGGCGCATTACCAGAAGTGGATCGAGGCGGCCGGCTACAAGGAAGCCAAGAAGCTGCTCACCTATGACCTGCGCGTCGACACCGGCTTCCCGCCGCTGATCAACCGCATCGTCGCGAATGGCGAGAAGAACCCCAAGATCCACATCCGCAAGGTCGACAAGTCGAAATTCGCCGAGGAAGCCGCGATCATCCTGGCGATCCTCAACGATGCATGGTCGGACAATTGGGGCTTCGTGCCGCTGACCCAGCCCGAGATCGACGATGTCGGCAAGAAACTGAAGCCGCTGGTGTTCGAGGACCTGATCATGATCGCCGAGCTCGAGGGGGAGCCGGTGGCGTTCATGGTCACCCTGCCCGATCTCAACGAAGCGGTGAAGCCGCTGAACGGCTCGCTCCTCCCCTTCGGCTGGGCCAAGCTGCTCTGGTGGCTGCACAAGCCCAAGGCGCGGACGATGCGCGTGCCGCTGATGGGCGTGGTCAAGCGGCTGCAGTCGTCGCGGATGGCGAGCCAGCTGGCCTTCATGATGATCGAATATATCCGCCGCGCGGCAGTGGCCAATTATGGCGCGACGCGCGGCGAGATCGGCTGGGTCCTGGACGACAATCAGGGCATGAACGCCATCGCCGATGCGATCGAATCGAAGATCAACCGCGAATATGTGATCTACCAGAAGCCGCTCTGAGGCTTCTGCACGGCCACGACCGGCCTGCTCCCGGTTGCAATGGGAGCAGGCCGGTGCCGGCCTAGGGAACCGGGGGAAAACACCCGCGGCGGCGAACGCTTACAAGCCGCCACGGGCGCCCTCCCTGGGCTTTCAGCGCGCCTGCTTCATCAACTCGAGGGGGTCCACGCCCTCATTGAGCCAATCTGCACGGGTGCGGCATACCCGCTTGGGCACCCGCGTTCCGGTGATCTCGGTGTCGATGCAGTATTTGCGGCTGTCGGCCTTCGGCGACTGCTGCTCCTGCCTGGGCTTGGCTGGGTCATTCACGACAGCGGCGGCGGGGGAGACGGCACCGGCGGCGAGCGTGACACCGGCCAGCAGGGCGGCAGCGGCGGAAAACAGGGTCTTGCGGTTCATGGCGGGGGGACTCCTTGGGAGGACGGAGCGCGTCGCGGCGAACTGGGGGATGCCGCCGTTCGCCGCCGCAGCTGGGATCAGTTCTTCTTGGCGGGATCGTAGTTGAAGCGGGCGATCCACTCGGCGCGGGTGTGGCACTCGCGCTTGGGCATCAGCGTGCCGGTGGTCGCGCCCTGCTGGACGCAATACTTCTTCTGCGCTGCCTTGTCGGCCTGGTCGTCCTGCTTGGCCTTGGCTTCCTTCGCCGGATCATTGGCGCGCGCCATGGCGGGCGAGACGGCGCCGGCGACCAGCATGGTGGCGGCTGCAGCGGCCAGGAACGCGGACTGGATGGGCTTGCTGTTCATATCCTAAACTCCTCTAACTCGGACAGGACAGGCGCTCATTCCGCCTGTTGCCTCCTGCTTCGCAATCGGCGTGCCAGTTTCGGTAGTTACGGGAATTCAATGACTTAGCGCATTATGACACAGTGATGACGTGCCATAACACGGCAATACACACCAAATGTTGGTGCGCAGGCGGAACGGCCGTCCGAAAACGGACACTGCGAGTGTCCGGAACCGGTCAGGATCTAGCGGAGGGAAACCCAGGTGGGAGCGTGATCGCTGGCCTTTTCGCGGCCGCGATGGGGCTTGTCGACGCCGGCGCCCAGGAAACGGTCGGCGGCGATCGGGCTCAGCAGCAGGTGATCGATGCGGAATCCCGCGTCGCGCTGCCAGGCGCCGGCCTGGTAATCCCAGAAGGTCCAGATGCCGCCGCTCGGGAAGCGGGTGCGCAGCGAATCGGTCCAACCCTGCGCGAGCAGCGCGCGATAGCGCTCGCGGCTCTCGGGCTGCATCAGCGCGTCGCTGGCCATCGCGCGGACCGAGAAGGTGTCGTCGTCATTGGGGATGACGTTATAGTCGCCGGCGAGCACCACCGGCCGCTCCTCGGCGAGCAGCGCCTGGGCGCGGTCGGCGAGGCGCTCCATCCATTTCAGCTTGTAGTCGAACTTGGGGCCGGGCTGCGGATTGCCGTTGGGCAGATAGATCGACGCGACGATCAGGTCGCCGATCTCGGCCTCAAGATAGCGGCTGTGCGCATCTTCAGGATCGCCGGCCAGGCCGCGCTGGCGCTCCACCGGCTGCTGGCCCTTGGCGAGCACCGCGACGCCGTTGAAGCCCTTCTGCCCGTGCCAGACGGCGCCATAGCCGGCCGCCTCGATGTCCTTCACCGGCAGCGTCTCGTCGGCGCCCTTCAGCTCCTGGAGGCAGACCACATCGGGCTGCTCCTCGGCGAGATACTCCAGCAGGCGCTCCATGCGCGCCTTGATGCCGTTGACATTGTAAGTGACGATCTTGGGCAAGGCGGTTCGCTCTAGACGGAGAAGCTGGTGCCGCAGCCGCAGCCCGAGGCGGCATTGGGGTTGGTCACCGCGAAATGCGCCCCGCCGAGATTGTCGATATAATCGACGCTGGCGCCGCGGACGAGATCGAGGCTGATCGAATCGACCACCAGCCGCGCGCCGTCCTGCTCGGCGACTGTGTCGTCGCCTTCCACTGCGTCCGCAAAGCCGAACTTGTACTGGAAGCCCGAACAGCCACCGCCCTCGACCGAGAGGCGCAGGATCGCCGGCTTGCCCTGCTTGGCCGCAATCGCCGCGACGCGCGCGGCGGCGGCGGGGGTAAAGCCGATCTCGGACTGGGTGAGCGTTGCCATGGGGTGGAGATAGTGGCGCGGGCGGCGGGTGGCAATGCGTCAGGCGCCGTCCGCCGGCTCTCCGCGGATCGCATCGGCGAAACGGCGCGTGAGCCGGGTGAACGCGTCAAGTTCCTCCGTGCTCCAATCCGCGAACACACCGCCCAGGATGCGTTCGCGCGCGACGTCGATACGGTCGGTCATCGCCTTGCCCGCGGGTGTCGCCACCGCCTCACGCACACGCTTGTCGGTAGCGCCGGCGCGGCGCTCGACCAGGCCGAGGCTCTCGAGCTTGGCGACCTGGCGGCTGACGGTGGTATAGTCCCTCCCCAGCCGGTCCGCTGCCTCGACCACGCCGATCGGGCCGAAGCGCTCGATCCCGACGAGCAGCGGGAACAGCGCGCGATCGAGCTTGATACCAGCTGCCCGGATCAGCAGCGCATCGCGCTGCGGGCGGTTCATCACCGAGAGAATGTCTAGCAGGGCGCTGTGCAGCACCGCCAGTTGCGAGGATATATGTGTATTTTGCACATTATTGCTTGACGGCACTCGATACCCTTTCCAATATATGTGCATAATACACATATTCGTGTCGAAGGGAACAGGCGATGAAGGCAGCGATGGTGACCCAGGCCGGGCAGAACGCGCCGGCCTATGGTGATTTCGAAGAACCGGTGGCAGGCGCGGGCGAGGCTATCGTCCATGTCGCCGCGGCGGCGATCAGCCCGCTGGTGCGCGGGCGGGCGGCGGGAACGCATTACAGTAGCGGCGGTGCCTTCCCCTTCGTGGCGGGCGTGGACGGTGTCGGCAAGCTCGACGACGGGCGCCGGGTCGCCTTCGCCTTGCCCCGCTCGCCGTTCGGCAGCATGGCCGAGCGGGTGGCAGTGCCGGTATCGCACATCGTTCCGCTGCCCGACGCGCTCGACGACGTGACCGCGGCGGCGCTGATCAACCCGGGCATGTCCTCCTTCGCGGCGCTGACCGAGCGGGCACGGCTGCAGCGCGGCGAGACGGTTCTGGTCAACGGCGCAACCGGCGCGGCGGGCCAGCTGGCGGTGCATGTCGCGCGGCATCTCGGCGCGGCGCGGGTGATCGCGACCGGGCGCAACGCGGCGGCGCTTGCGGCCCTGGGCGCCGATGCAACCATAATATTGGGCGACGACCTCGATGCGCTCGAGATGCAGTTCAAGGCAGCATTCGCGCAGGGCATCGACGTGGTGATCGACTATCTCTGGGGGTCGAGCGCCGAACGGCTGCTGATCGCTGGCGCCAAGGCTGGGCTGGACGCGGTGCCGGTCCGTTTCGTCCAGGTCGGTTCGGTGAGCGGCGGCGAAATCGCGCTACCGGGTGCAGTGCTGCGCGCTTCGGCGATAGAACTGATGGGCAGTGGCCTCGGCAGCATCCCGCTGGAGCGGCTGGTCGCGGCGATCGGGGGCATGCTGCAGGCGGCGGCGAGCGACGGCTTCGGCATTCCGGCGCGCGCGGTGCCACTGGCGGAGGTGGAGCAGGCTTGGGCATTGGAGGGCGGCGCGCGTATCGTGCTCACTGTATAGCGCGTGGCCGGAGCGGGCGAACAACCCGCTCCGGCGGAATTGGGTCTAGTTCGTCGCGCATCTCCAGCAGAGAAGCGGTCCATCCTCCTCGTCGATACGCATGCCCAGCTGCGTGAAACCTGCCTTGGCGAGGACACGCTGCGAGGCAAGGTTCTCCGTGCTGGTCTCGGCTGTGATCGCCTGCACACGCGGGTCCTCGCGCGCCCAGGCGACGATGGTGCGCACTGCCCGGCCGGCAAAGCCTTGGCCTCGCCGGCTCGGGGCGATGCCATAGCCGATGTCGATCACGCCTTCCGTGGGCGTCCGCGTGACCGAGCACAGGCCCACCAGTTCGCCTTGCTCGACGATCAGCCAGGATGCCGGGACGAAGTCCTGCGATATGCGCGCCGCGAGATCGGCCAGCATCCGGAGGATCTCGGGCGCGGCGACCGGCGTGTCGGCGAGGGCGTGGTTTCTCGGCGCGCGGCCGAGCAGCAGCGAGGCAAAATCCTCGCTATTCATCTCTACGATCATTGGTGTCTTTCGAATGAAGGGCGGCGCGGCATAGGCGCCGGATCCGCTTCAGCCGATCGGGATCGCGCGCGCTTCGCGCACGTCAACGCTCGGCCGCAGCAGCGGTCGGAAGCGGACGGTGAGCAAAGGCGTTCTCCTGGGCACGCGGCCGGGAATGGCTGCGCGCGTCATGGGCTTATCGCCGAGGCGCTCCAAAAGAAAGGGGGCCGCCTTCGCGGGCAGCCCCTCTCCTCTCCTACCTCGGAAAAGCTTACTTGCTGGTCGCCGGGCCGCCGACGCCGCCCTGGACGCGATCCTGCACCGCGACGAGATACTCGCCGGTCTGCAGGAACGGGATCGGGTTCACCGCCTTGCCGTCGACGCGCACCTCATAATGGAGGTGGCTGCCGGTCGAACGGCCGGTCGAGCCCATCAGGCCGATCAGCTGGCCGCGCTTCACGCGGGTGTTGTCGGCAACGAGGATCTTCGAGAGGTGGCCATAACGCGTCTCGATGCCGCGGCCATGGTTGATCTGGACGAGGTTGCCATAACCGCCCTGGCGGCCGGCATGGCTGATGATACCGTCGGCGGTCGCATAGATCGGCGTGCCGAGCGCGCCGGGGATGTCGACGCCGGCGTGCATCGCCGCGGTGCCGCGGAACGGATCCGAGCGGACGCCGTATTGCGAGGTGAAGGTCAGCTTGTCGACCGGCTGCATCGACGGGACCGAGATCACCGTCTGCTCGAGCATGTCGAGCTTCTTCCAGGTGACGAACAGCGCGCGGAACTGGGCATCGGCGGCTTCGGCCGAGGCATCGCTGCCGTTCGCATTGTCGTTGTCGATCGGCTCATAGGGGCCGCCCATCGCCGGCACGCTCACATAGCGCTCGGGCGAAAGGCCCAGGCGGCGGAGTTCGCCGGCGGTCTGGTTGTAGCGGGCTTCGCCGGCGGCGCGGGCCTTGCCGGCCATCGCGACCTGGCGGGCCTCGACCTGCTTGAGGGGTGCGAGCACTTCGTTGGCAACGGCGCTGGTGCGGCCGGAAGCGTTCGGCAGCGGCTGTTCGATCACGGCGCGGTCGCCCTTGCCGGTGAAGGTCGCGCTGATCAGCGCCTGATGCTGTTCGACGCGCGCGGCCTGGAGGCGGGCTGCCTCCTTGGCGGCAGTGACGTCGGCCTGCATCTTCTCGACCTGATCGCGCATCTGGGCGACCTGCGCCTCGGGCGACGAAGGCGTGCTGGCCACGCCGCTGATCGCGATCGCGCCGACGGCAGCCTGGGCCACGCCGTACGCCGAGAACACCACGGTGACCCCCGCCACGCCGGCGAGCAGCGCCTGGGTGCGCCCGGCGATGCTGAAGCGCTTCAGATCGCGACCGTCATGGAAGATAAAATCACGGGTGGTGAAAAAAGCACGGAACCGTCGTCCCAGCGTAACCGTTTTGTTGTTCGACGCCTTAGCCATGAGTCCCCGGCCAGTTCATGGAAGCAAGCACCGAAAAGCGACCCGGTTGCCGTACTTCAATTATCCCGTGTCTCAGCAAGCAGCCCCTCCGCCTCTGGACGGTGGCTTGTGACCCGAGGGATCACTCCACGGCAAGGGCTTGGTAATAATGTCGGGACAAACCGGCTGAACTGCGCGCCGAGTCGTTGAACGGTGGCTTAATCACCCCGTGGAAGTAGCGCGTCACCAGGGCCTGCCAGGTCGTTTCGGGGGCAAGTCCCTTTTCGCGACAGGCCGATTCGAACCACACCGTTCCGGACCTAACATGGCGGATCTCGTCGTTGAGAATGCGCATGAGGATGCTGCGTGTAACTATATCATCTATCGATGAAAACCGCTCGATCATCGCCGGCGTGACGTCCAGTCCGCGCGCCTCCAGCACCATCGGCACCACGGCCAGCCGCGCGAGTGCATCGTGCGAGGTCTCGGCGGCAGCGTCCCATAATCCGTCATGCGCAGGCATCGCGCCGTAGAAGCTGCCGAGCGTCTTCAGCCGCCGATCGAGCAAGGCGAAATGCATCGCCTCGTCCGCGCCGACATGCATCCAGTCGTCGGTGAAGCTGCGGGGGAACTGGCCGCCGAAGCGGCCGACCATGTCGAAGGCCAAGTCGATCGCGGAGAACTCGATATGCGCGATCGCATGGATCAGTGCGATGCGGCCGCGCTCGGAGCCGCCCTTGCCGCGCCGCGGCATGCGCGTGGGCGCCAGTAGCTCGGGCTGGTCGGGACGCGCCGGCCTGTCGGGCATCGAGACATCGAATTCGAACGCGAGCCGGCCCCGCCGCCAGTCGCGCGCGGCGGCGCGGGCTGCCTTTACCTTTTCGGCCGGCGCTGCGGCGCCGAGCACCGCGCGGCAGGCCTGGGCGATGCTGCGCTCGGCCATCAGGGCTTTGCGGGCGGCGCGCAGCTTGCCGGCATCGGCGGCGGGGCGGCGTTGCCAAATTGCAGCGGCATGGGGAACCAATTGTCGCGCCCGCCCTCGCCGCGCTTCGCCTTGGGCCAGTGCAACTGGCGGACCCAGGCGACCACGGTGGCATCCCGCGCCGTGTCGCCGGTCGAATCGAGCACAAAGGCATCGACGTTACCCGCCACATCGATCTTCGCGCAGACCATCGCCGCGGTATCCTGCAGGCTGGCCGGGATCGGTGGGAGCTTCTGCGCGTGCGCGGCAACCGGAGCGGCCAACAATGCGATCAGGGCGAGGAAACGCTTCATCGCCGAGCCTGCATTTCCTTGATCGATTCGAGCACGTCCACTGCATGGCCGGGCACGCGCACGCGGCGCCAGGCGCGGAACAGCGTGCCTTCCTCGTCGAACAGGAAGGTCGAGCGGTCGATGCCCATATAGCGCTTGCCGTAGAGCTGCTTCTCCACCCACACGCCGAACTGCTCCATCGCCGCGCCCGAGGTATCGGTGGCGAGCGGCACGGTCAGGTCGTATTTGTTGATGAACTTCTGGTGCTTGATCGGCGGATCCTTGGAGACGCCGACCACCTCGGCACCGAGCGCGGCGAACTCGGGCAGCAGCGCCGAGAAATCCTGCGCCTCGCGGGTGCAGCCCGACGTGTCGTCCTTCGGATAGAAATAGAGGACGAAGGGCTTTCCGATCTTGTCCGCCAGCGCGATCGCCTCGCCTTCGGTCCCGTCGAGACTGACCGCGGGGATCTTGTCGCCTTCCTCGATTGCCATCTGCTTCTCCTCAAGACCCGCCGCGCACCGCTGCCCAGCAATCGCGGACCTCCTGCCGGGTCTGCTCCAGCTGCGCAACCACCGCGTCCCAGCTCTCGAGCTTGAGCGCGCGGGCGATCAGCGCCTGCGTGGCGAGGCCGGGCGGCTGCGCATCGGGCGCGACCAGGCGCATCGTCACCAGCAGGCGGGTCAGGAAGTCATGCGCCGGGCGCATCGCGGCCGGCAGCAGCCCCTTCCTCACCAGTTCGTCGATTGCGGGCCCTAGCCGCGATTCGAAGCCTGTGTGATGAAGCAATTGCGTCACGTGCACCGCGAATTCGAGATCGACCAGCCCGCCATCGAGCAGCTTGGCATCGAGCGGCCCCTTGGGCGGCTTGTGGCCGGCCATGTCGGCGCGCATCTTCGCCGCTTCGGCGGGGATGTCGCGATCGGGCCGGGCGCCACCCAGAACCGCGTCGATGATCGCCTGCACCTTGCCGCGCGCCGCCGGCGAGCCATAGACCGGGCGAGCGCGAGTGAGCGCCATATGCTCCCAGGTCCAGGCGTCTCCGCGCTGGTATTTCTCAAATCCCTCGAGCGAGACGACCAGCGGCCCCTGCGCGCCCGAGGGACGCAGGCGGGTATCGACTTCGTAGAGCGGCCCGGCGGGAGTCGGCACCGAAAGCGCTGCGGTGACGCGCTGGCCGAGCCGATTGTAATACATCACCGCGCCGAGCGGCTTGGCGCCGTCGCTCTCCGCCGCATAATCGCCGGTGAAGAGATAGACGAGATCCAGGTCCGAGGCATGGGTGAGCGCCTGCCCGCCCATCCGCCCGAGCGCGAGGATCACCAGCTCGCTCTCCGGCACCGCACCATGATTGCGCGAGAATTCCTCGACCGTCGCCGCGGCCAGCGTCTCGATCGCCGCCTCGGCGACGCGGGCATAGCCGCCGGAGACTTCCAGCGGATCGCTGACCCCCGCGACGATTTGCGCGCCCAGGGCGAAACGCTTCTCGTTTACGAAGCGGCGGACGAACTCGAGCTGGAACTGATAGTCCGACCCCGGCTCCCAGCCGCGCATGCCGGCGGCGAGCGCTTCGACATCGGGAACCGGCTCCAGCGCAGTCGCGTCGATCAGCCCGTCGAGCAGTTCGGCACGGCGACCCAGCTGCTCGGCGAGCGTCGGCGCCAGCGCGAGAATCTGGCCGAGCAATTCGGCCAGGCCAGGTTGGGCTTCGAGCAGGCGGAAGAAATTGATCGCGCTCGGCAGGCGCGAGAGCATCGCGTCGAACCGCGTGATCGCGTGGACGGTGTCGGGCGCCTTGGCGAAGGCCTGGATGAGCCCGGGCAGCACGGACTCCAGCGCCTCGCGCGCCGCGGGCGTGCGGAGCGCCGGATAGGTGCCGCCGCGCCAGCCCTGGACGATCCGCGCGGCCGCGACCGGATGCTCGAAGCCGGCGGTCCCCAGTTCCCCCTCCAGCGCCTCCGTCTTGCTCGGCAGGCGCTGCTCGCCCTCGCCGGCCAGGCTGTCATAGACCGTGCCGACCCGCACGACATGCGGGCGCAGCAGGTCGGTCAAAGCGGTGCCATCGGCCAATCCCGCCAGGCGCGCGACATTGTCGAGCGAGGCCGGGTTCTCGGGCAGCTGGTGGGTCTGGCGATCGTCGACCATCTGGAGCCGGTGCTCGATCGTGCGCAGCGTGACATAGGCGTTGGTGAGGTCGCGCGCCTCGTCCTCGCCGATCCGCCCTGCCTCGGCCAGCGCGGCAAGCGCATCACGGGTGGCGGGGGCTCGCAGCGCCGGCTCGCGGCCGCCATGGATGAGCTGGTGGATCTGCGCGAAGAACTCGACTTCGCGGATGCCGCCCCTGCCCCGCTTCAGGTCATAGCCCGGGCCGAACAGCTGGGACTGCGAATAATGGTCGCGGATGCGGCGGCTGATGTCGCGGATCTCACGGATCGTGCCGTAGTCGAGCGCGCGGCGCCACACGAACGGGCGAATCGCATCCAGGAAATAATCGCCCAACGCCCGGTCGCCGGCACAGGCGCGTGCGCGGATGAAGGCGGCGCGCTCCCAAGGCAGCGCCTGGCTTTCGTAATAGGAGATCGCCGCCTCTACCGGCAGCACGATCGGGGTGGCTTCGGGCGAGGGCCTGAGGCGCAGATCGACACGCAGCACATAGCCGTCGCCATCGCGCGCCTGGAGCAGCTCCACGACGCGGCGGCCGATGCGCACCGCGGCTTCCTGCACATCCTCGCGCGGGCGGCAGGGCAAGGTCTCGGGGTCGAAGAGCAGGATCGGGTCGATATCCGACGAGTAATTGAGCTCGCGGCTGCCCTGCTTGCCAAGCGCGATAGCGGCGAAGCCCTGGGGGGAGGCATCGGGGGTGCGCTCAAGGATCGCCGTGCGAATGGCACGGTCCAGCGCATCGTCCGCGAAATCGGTGAGCAGGTGGGTGACGCGCGTGAGGTCGAACCGGCCGGACAGATCGCCGAGCGCGACGACCAGCGCGAGCCGCCGCCGCTCGATCCTCAGGCGCGCGCCCGGCGTCCGCTCCCCTTCGAAATTTCGCGCCGCGGCGAGGGGATCGGCAAGTGCCATCTCCAGGTTGCCGACCAGCTCGGCTTCACGGCCAAGCAGGTTCTCGAGGAAGGGAGCATGTGCCTGCGCCCGGGCGACGGCATCGGCAAGATCAGCGGAAGAAGAAGTTTCCGTCACGGAATCAGTCACCTGCGAAACGATGCGTTACAATCTGTCAAGCAACAAAAAGAGAACTGAATTGTTCTAGCAATATGAGCCACTCGACCTCATCGGCCACCGACGCCCAGCAGCCCGCATATCGGGTCGAGGCGCCGCGCGCCAGCGACGCAATCGCGCTCTCGCTGCGCGATGCCTATGCGCGCGAGCTCGGATTGCCCGACGACATGGCCGCGATGCTCCGGCAGCTCAATCGCGACGAATCGTACGCCAACTGAATTTCAAGTTCGGAGGAGTGAAAAGGCCGCGCTCCCTTTTGGGGAACGCGGCCTTTGAACCTTGGGGCTGAAAGCCGGCCTATTTCGCCGGCAGGTCGCGATCTCGGCTGAGATCGTCGACCTCGGCCATGATCGTGTCGAGCGCAGTCTTCCCCTCGGCGGTGCCAGGCTCGATGCGGCGCGACGGCAGCTGGCCTTCGGACAGGAGATGCTCGAGCGCGACTCGGCCACGCGCGACGCGGCTCTTGATCGTGCCGACCGCCACCTGGCAGATTTCGGCCGCTTCCTCGTACGCAAAGCCGCCTGCCCCGACCAGGATCAGCGCTTCGCGCTGCGGCTGGGGAAGATGAAGCAAGGCGCGCTGCATGTCGGAAAGCTCGACATGGCGATCCTGGCTGGCCGGGGCTGCGAGCAGCCGGTCGGCGACCAGATCGTCCCACTCGCCCTTGAAGCGCGCGCGGCGCATCTGGCTCAGATACAGATTGCGCAGGATGATGAAGGTCCAGGCAC
The DNA here is from genome assembly GCF_058807215.1 of Sphingomonas sp. GW821-FHT12D09. NCBI lineage: Bacteria > Pseudomonadati > Pseudomonadota > Alphaproteobacteria > Sphingomonadales > Sphingomonadaceae > Sphingomonas > Sphingomonas sp. GW821-FHT12D09. The sequence continues at coordinate 799,968 of NZ_JBXAQL010000001.1, forward strand.
GCATGTTGGTGCCGGCCTGGAAGCGCTTGCGCGCCGCCCATGCCTTGAGCAGCGTCTCCTGCACCAGATCGTCGGCCAGGTCCCGGCTTCCCGACAGCGAGCGCCCGAAGGCGCGCAGATGCGGGATTACCGTTGCCAGCTGCTTCTTGAACTCGGGATCCGAGAGCGAAACATGCTCGTACGGCGCCTCGGTCCCCGTGTCCTCAGGCTCTTCCGACTGACTCATTCGATCCCGCTTGTTTAGGTGGGCCGGATGGAACCGGCCCTTTCCAGAAATAGGTGTTGCAGCAGCGATTGCCAGCATAGCATGCCCCTCGCTTTCGTTCTGCTCAGAAAAGAAGAATGATCGCGAACGCGACGATAACCAGTACCAGGCCGATGCCCAGTACATAGCGCGTCATATGCGGCGTGGCGCCGGCGCGGGCGTCTTCCGTGTCGAGATGGACGGATTTTTCGTTCTCAGCCATGCCATCTCAACCAACGAAATCCGTTTTGGGTCCGTACCATATGGAACCCGCGCCGGTTTTTTCGCAGGATATCAGGCGGGGACGGTCGCCTGATCGAAGAACAGCGCCTGGCTGATCGTCGTCTTCACGGTCTCCCGCTGGAACGGCTTGGTGATCAGGAAGGTCGGCTCCGGGCGCTCGCCGGTGAGCAGGCGCTCGGGGAAGGCAGTGATGAAGATCACCGGCACCGAGAATTCGGCCAGGATGTCCTTCACCGCATCGATGCCCGAGCTGTCGTCGGCCAACTGGATATCGGCCAGCACCAGGCCCGGCCGGTCCTCCATCGCCAGCGCCACGGCTTCGTCGCGCGTGACGGCGACGCCAGTCACCTCATGACCAAGGTCGCGGACGATCTGCTCGAGATCCATTGCGATCAGCGGCTCGTCCTCGATGATCATCACGCGGGTACGCGTCTGACGCTCGATCTCGGCCACGGCCTCCCCAACGAGTTTCTGCACCTGTCCTGCATCCTCTTCGATCAGATAGCCCGCGTCCTCGATGCTGAAGCCCTCCACGGTGGTGAGCAGCAGCGCCTGGCGCGACAGCGGAGTGAGTTGGGCGAGCCGCTTGCGGGCGATCGCCTCATTCTCATTGGTGGTGTCTTCGATGACGTCCTCTTCCTCGAGGTGCGTCGACTGCCAGATCGCCTGGAAGGTGCGATACAGGCCAAGCCGCGGATCGACTTCGCGGGGGAACTGATCCGGCGCTGCGACGATTGCCTCCAGTGCCGCGCGCACATAGCGGTCGCCATCGGCCTGGCTGCCGGTGAGCGCACGCGCATAGCGGCGGAGCAAGGGAAGGTGCGGCGCGAGTTGCTGTCCAAGCGACATTGTAGAGTCATTCTCCATACGAGTGCGGAACGGGGTTGTTTCATCCCCGTTCCAACCTTGCAAACTTCAATTTATGCTACCCGTAGGAGCCCCTCCCCGGAATATGCATCGCCTGTGGAACAAACGACGGGCTATTTGGTTTCATGGCGGATGCTGCGTAGTGTTGCTGCTCAGACGTCGGCGCCATGCGACCGGTGTCTTTCGTTCAATTCCGGACATTGCATCCGGAAGAGGTCGCTTTTAGTCCGGGCCGTGGCTGGGGCCATGGCACAGGGGGGAATTGGTGCGTTCCGCGGATGACAATATGAAAAAGCCGCCCAAGTCTGATGGCGGGAAGGAAACCGGTCGCCCGGGTCGCAATGTCGGCCAGGCGCTGCAACAGGCTTATGATGAGGCCTTGAGCGAAGCCGTGCCCGACGATCTGCTCGACCTGCTCAAGAAGCTCGATTAGTCCGGAGGTGATGGGAATCACGGACGACGAAACACGCGCCGGCGTTCGCCCGGCCGCGGCGCTGGGGGCTATGCCTACCGGCGCCAAGGTGTTTTTCTACCTGATCCTCAGCCTGTTGCCGCTGGCGCTGATCGCGCTGTTCACCACCCTGCAGAGCACCCGCAATTCGGATACCGAGGCACGCGCGCGCCTTGGCGCCGCGGCGAGCGAGAGTTCGGGCGTGCTGCGAGACCTGCTGGTCAATCACGTCAGTCAGCTCTCCAGCGCGATCGAGGCCCTGGAAGTCAATCCGCATGATGCTCCCGCCTGCACCCGCCTCGCCGGCACCTTCGCCACCGCTGCGGGCGCACGTTTCGCCATCACCGACAGCAATGGCCAGCTGATCTGCGGGCAGAATTTCGCGATTGCCGGCAAGCAGGTGCTCCAGCCGCGCCAGGTTCGCACCGCGCTCACCGACGACGGGATGACGCTTCGCATCGGCGGCAAGGCCGGGGGCACCGCCACCGCCTTCTATCCGGTCAGCGCGCTGGCGACGATCACCCAGCCAAGCGGTTTCGTGCCCGACTATGGCGCGGCGCTGGTCCGCCATGGCGACCGGCTGGCGCTGCGCAAGCTCGAAGGCGCAGGTCCGCTCGCCCGGCGCGAGACGATCCCCAACGATCTGGGCATCGACGGCGTATCGCTCGAAATGTCGATGCTCGGCACCCCGATCACCTCGCCGATGATCATCAATACCATAGTGCTGGTGCTGATGTGGCTCGCGGCCGCCGGGATCAGCTGGCTCGTGGTCGATATCCTGCTGATCCGCCCGCTACGTCGCCTGCGCACCAGCGTGGGCGCCTACAAGCCCGGCGAAGTGCTCGACATCAAGCGCCTGAGCGACATGCCCGCCGTCGAGATCCGCGAGCTGGGCGACACGTTCCGCGAGATCACCAGCACGGTGCAGGAGCATGAAAAGGACCTGGCCGAGGGCCTGCTGCGCCAGACCAAACTGACCCGCGAGGTCCATCACCGGGTGAAGAACAACCTGCAGGTGATTGCGAGCCTTATCAATTTCCACGCCCGCAGCGCCAAGAGCGAGGAAGCGAGCGAGGCCTATGCCTCGATCCAGCGCCGCGTCGATGCGCTCGCCGTGGTCCATCGCCACCATTATGCCGAGCTCGAGGAAAATCGCGGGCTCGACCTGCGTTCGGTGATCGGCGAGCTGGCTGCGAACATCCGTGCCACCGCGCCGGAGCGGGCCCAGGGATTGAGCGTCGTGCTCGAAATCCAGCCCGTGCTGGTAAACCAGGATGTGGCGATCGCCGTCGCCTTCCTGCTCACCGAGATCGTCGAGCTGGCGATGAACTGCAATCCAGCCGCGCACATCCGCATCGCGATCAAGCTGATCGACGACGACGATACCCGCGCCCTGTTGCGCGTGACTTCGCCTGCACTGGTGGAAAGCGCCATGCTCGAGGGCCTGGTGGAGAGCCGTTATGGCCGAGTGATCGGCGGCCTTGCCCGTCAGCTACGCACCAAGCTGCACCACGATCCGCTGACTGGCGCCTATGAAGCGGCGATCGCGATCACCGGCCGTCCCTGAGGCAAAACCCCGGATAAAAAAGTTCGAAAAAAATTCGAACTGCGTGGAACCCCAGACCGGATGGTCCGTTTTGTACTTCGGATAGTGACCTTTTGCCCCCCCGCTCTCGCTATCCAAGACATGGGCCCGGAAGCGTCAACCCTCCCCCCCCGGTGACGCTTCCGGGCCTAAAACTTTTCGGGGCCTCCCAATCTCCCAAATCACAGTGCCTGGCTCCGCCAGGGGCCGGCGATTTGCTCCGCAGACGGAACGTTTGCGCGGCGCCGCGCATTTGATTCCCGACCCCTTTGCGGTCCGGTATTTTGGAGAGAGTTATGCGTAAGATCATCGCATGTGCCGCCCTTGCGGGCGCGGTGCTGGTTTCGGCCTGCAACACGGTCGAAGGCGTGGGCAAGGACGTTTCCTCGGCGGGTTCCACCGTCGCCAAGACGGCCGACGACGCCAAGTAAGCCAGTCGCAAGAAGCTACGAAGGCCCCTCCCCTGCCCGGGAGGGGTTTTTCGTATCAGGCGACCTCGGCCGCTTCCGTCTTTTCCTGGGCAGTCCGCCGCCGGCGGGTGAACCAGATCGCTACCAGCGACAGGAAATAAAGGCCGACCAGCGGGAAGGCGAGCAGCAGCTGCGAGCCGATATCGGGTGGCGTCAGCACCGCGGCGATCGCGAAGGCAGCGACCACGGCATAGCGCCAGGCGCTCTTGAGCTGCTCATAGCTGACGATCCCCGAACGTTCGAGCAGCATCAGCAGCACCGGCAACAGGAAAGTGATGCCGAAGGCGAACAGGAACTGCATCACGAAATCGAGATATTTCTCGGCCTCGGGCAGCGCCTCCTGCGTGACGCCGCTGTTGCCCAGATTGCCCTGATAGCCGAGCAGAAAGTGCAACGCCGTGGGGATCGCAACGAAATAGGCGAGCGACGCGCCGCCAATGAATAGCAAAGGTGTGGCGAGCAGGAAGGGCAGCAGCGCCTTCTTCTCCTGCTTGTAGAGCCCCGGCGCGATGAACTGCCAGAGCTGGGTCGCGATCACCGGGAAGGACAGCATCATCGCGGCGAAGAACGCCACTTTCAGCTGCACGAAGAAGGCACCGAAGATCTGGGTGAAGACGATCTTGTTCTGCCCCGCCGCTGCGAGCGGATGGACGAGGACGCTGTAGATCTCCTTCGAGAAATACATCGAAACGAAAAAGGTCACGAGCAGCGCGGCCACGCAGTAAAGCAGGCGGCGGCGTAGTTCGATCAGATGCTCCAGGAGCGGCTGCTGGGTGTCGTCGATGTCCCTCATTCGGCTGCCTCGGCCTTGGGCTTGCGGGCGCGCGGCTTCGATGCGGGCTTGGGCGCAATCTCGGACGGAGCGGCAGCGGATGTCTTGCGCGCGCGTTGCTTCGGCGCAGGCTTGGCGACCGCCTCTGCCGCCTCGGTGGCGTTGGCAGGCGCCTTGCGGGTACGCTTGGGCTTGGGCGCGGATACACCGGGCGTCTCGCCGGTGATCGCCGGCTGCTCGACCATGACGGGCGCCGCATCCTCGGTAACGAGGTGCACGTCAGCCTCAGGCGCGGGAAGTGCCGCGGGCGGATGCTCGGACATGATCCGCGCATTTTCCTCGGCCCATTGCTTCTCCAGCTCGGCCAGCTCGGCTTCACGGACCATGGTGTCGAAGCCCGAGCGGAATTGGCGCGCAACGGCGCGCGCCTTGCCGAACCATTTGCCCACGAAGCGCATCGCCTTGGGCAGATCCTTGGGCCCGATCACCAGCAGCGCCACGATGGCGACCACCACGAATTCGGGCGCGTTGAAATCTAGCATCGATTAATTCGCCAGAAGCGGCCCCCGGCACGCAGGCCGGGAGCGGAAGATCAGAGCTTCTCGTCGCGCGCGGGCTCGGCCTCGCGCTGCACGGGCGGCTCGGGCGCGGCCTTGCCTTCGATACGGGTCGCCGGCTTGTCGTCGTCGTCCTCCGTCATGCCCTTCTTGAACTGCTTGATGCCCTTGGCCACGTCACCCATCATGTTCGAGAAGCGGCCGCCGCCGAGCAGCAGGATCGCGACCAGGCCCAGCAGAAGCCAGTGCCAGATGCTGCCCATACCCATAACGAAATCTCCTTGATTCAAGCCCTATCTAGGCTCCGACGGAACCTGCGGCAATGGCCGAACGGCCCCTATTCGTCGTCTGTTACACTTTCGATTTCGGCGGGTTCTGGGTCTTCGTTCCCTTCGCCGAGCGCTTCGATGGCGAGATCGACCGGATCGAGCAGGCCGGCGGCCTTGAGATCGTCCATCCCCGGCAGATCGCGCCGGCTGGACAAGCCGAAATGGGTGAGGAAGCCCGGCGTGGTGGCATACATGAGCGGTCGCCCAGGCACTTCGCGGCGTCCGGCGGGGCGCACCCAGCCCGCTTCCATCAGCACGTCGATCGTGCCCTTGGAGATCTGCACGCCGCGGATCGCCTCGATCTCGGCGCGAGTGACGGGCTCGTGATAGGCGATGATCGCCAGCGTCTCGATACCGGCACGGCTGAGCTTGCGGCTCTCCTCGCGGTCGCGGCGCAGCAGATGGGCGAGGTCGGCGGCAGTCTGGAAATGCCAGCGGTCACCGCGGCGGACCAGCTCGATGCCGCGTCCGGCATAGAGCGCCTCCAGCTCCGCCAGCGTCGCGCGTACGTCCAGCTCGGGGCCGACATGCGCGCGGATCTCCTCCACGCTCAGCGGGTGCTCGGCGGCGAAGATCACGGCTTCCACCGCGCGCGAGGCAGCATCCTGGGGAGTCATTCGGCGGCCTTGAGATAGAGAGGGGCGAAGGCCGATTTCTGCCGGAGCTCCACCCTGCCCTGCTTGGCCAGTTCGAGCGCGGCGACGAAGGACGAGGCGAGCGCCGACTTGGCGAACGGACCGCTCGCGTCCTCGGGCAGGAAGGACTGGAGCGTGCTCCACTCGATCCGCGTGCCGATCAGCGACGAGACGCGCGCGATCGCCGCCTCCAGTGTCATCACGTCGCGGTGGGCGACGACGTGCATCACCGGCCTGGTGCGCGCGCTGATCCGGCCATAGGCGGCGATCAGGTCGTATATCTCGGCTTCCCAGCGCGCCTTGCGCAGCACGCGAAGCCCCTCGGGTGCCGCGCGCAGGAACACGTCGCGACCGGTACGGTCGCGCGCCACCAGCCGCGCGCCGGCCTCGCGCATCGCGTTCAGCCGCTCGAGGCGCAGCTGCAGGCGCAGCGCCAGTTCCTCGGGGCTCGGCGTCTCTTCGGGATTGCGCGGCAGCAGCAGCGCGGACTTCAGATAGGCGAGCCAGGCGGCCATCACGAGATAGTCGGCGGCCAGTTCGAGCTTCAGCTCGCGCGCCTGGTTCACGAAGCCGAGATATTGTTCGACAAGCTGGAGGATCGAGATCTGGCGCAAATCCACCTTCTGCGTACGCGCCAGCGTCAGCAGCAGATCGAGCGGCCCTTCCCAGCCGTCGATATCGATCTTCAGAATGTCGGGTGTTTCGACGTCCATCGCCGGACTTAAGCAGTCCCGGCGCGCCCGCTCAATAGAGTTGGCCTTCGGAGGCGATATGGAAGGGATCGGTGCCCGGCGTGCAATCGGGCCGGATGGGCAGCCGCTCGACCAGCAGTTCGGTGTCGCGCATCTCCACATTGCCGTTCGCGGCGATGCAGATGTCGGAGCGAAACAGACTGGTCTTGAAAACGACTGATGCCGTTAGCAGGATCGTGCCCTTGTCGATTCCGCAATAGAGCACCGGCCGGATCTCCACCGCCGCGGCCGCGATCTCGGCCGGACCGGCATCGGCGTGCCAGGCCAGGTCCTGACCCGATTCAACGATCCGGAACCGCCCCTGCGGGCCGCCGACATGATCGAAGAAGAAGGCGGCATAGGCCGGCGCATTGTCGGGATCGACGTCTATGCCGAACCGAGCATTGTGCGCATAGATCGGCTTGTTGCTGTGATCGAGAAGCACCGCTTCGCCGCGCGCCATCAATGCGAACCGGCAATTGGGTACCCCCCGGCTCTGATCAACTATCTTCACCAGATCGGTATCGGCATGGAAGAGTAGCGGCGCGGACCAGACCTGCACCGTCTTGGGATCCAGCGGCGACGGCCGAACCTGATCGTTTACCGCTCCAAGTAACTTCTTCGCCTCGCCTTCCTCGACGTGGCGCCACGCATAACTACGAAGCTTCATGCTCGCTCCCCCGCGAGTGAACAATCCCCGCGAGAGAGCATGCAGGCCGGCTCCTGTCCCGGCAATGAACTGAATCAAATCAGCGCGAGCAATTCGTCCCGTTTTGCCACGAGTTCGCGGAAATCGGTGTCGGGTTCGTCGGCCCCCGTAGTCGCCATCGCGCGATCGAGCCGCTCGATGCACTCCGGCGTCGTATCGGGCAGCAGGCCGGTGATCTCTATCATCTCGTCCATCCGCGCCCAGCAATCGAGCACAACGTCGCAGCCCGCGGCCAGCGCCTGCGTCGCCTTCTCGCCGGGCGTGCCCGAGAGCGCCTTCATGTCTATATCGTCGGTCATCAGCAGCCCGTCGAAACCGATCCGGCCACGGATGATATCGCCGATCACCTTGGGCGAGAGCGTCGCCGGGCGCTCGGCGTCCCAGGCCTCGAACACGACATGGCAGGTCATGCCCATCGGCGCGTTCTTCAGCGCTTGGAAGGGGGCGATGTCCTGCTCCAGCGCGGCGGCATCGACCTTGACGCGCGGCAGTTCGAGATGGCTGTCGACCAGCGCGCGACCGTGGCCGGGCATGTGCTTGACCACGCCGACCACGCCGCCCCGACGCAGCCCTTCGATGCAGGCCTGGCCGAGCGCGGCGACCCGCATCGGCTCGGCGCCGAACGCACGGTCGCCGATCGCCTGGGTGACTTCGGGCGTGACCACGTCGAGCAAGGGCGCGCAATCGACGGTGACGCCCGCCTCCGCCAGCATCAGCCCAAGCGCGTGGTAATTCGCCCGCGCCGCCTCGATCGCCGAGATCGGCGCGATATCGTAGAGCCTGCCGAACACCTCGCCTGCCGGAAAGGCCGGCCATTCGGGGGGCACCATCCGGCTCACCCGGCCGCCCTCCTGATCGATCAGGATCGGCAGATCGGCCCGGCCGCTGAGCTCGCGCAGCTCCTCGGTGAGCGCGCGCATCTGGTCGCGGCTCTCGCAGTTGCGCTTGAAGAAGATATAGCCGAGCGGATCGGCGTCACGGAAGAAATCGCGCTCCTCGGCCGTGAGCGACAGGCCGGATACGCCGAAGATTACTGGCTTCATGCGCCCCTCCTAGCGAAGCGGGAGCCGCCGGATAAGCCCCTCCGAGCTGGTTGGCCATGCCTGCGCGGCATGGCCTCGACCTCAGTTCGCCACGTAGCAGTTCTCGCCGGCAACCTTGAGCTTGCCGCACAGCTCCTTGGCCTGGCCGTTCGAGCCCGTGTTCACCCGCAGGCGGAACACGGCCTTGCCGTCCTTCTCGCCGCGCTCGACCGACTTGCCGAGCGGCGCCAGATAGGAAAAGCGCTTCGAGAGCCGCGCCCAGGCGGCGTTGGCGCCGCCTTCGTCCGGGAAGGCACCGAGCTGGATCAGCGCGCCCGATCCCGCCGCCGACGTAGCGGCCGGTGCAAGCGCAGGGACGCGCTTGGGCTGGTCCGCAGCAGTCGTACCCGACGGGATGGCGACCTTGGCGGCCTTCTCGCCGGTCAGCGACGGTGCCTTGTCGGCGACCTTCCTGCCATCCACCGGCGCTTCGGGAAGCGCGTTGGTGTCGATGCTCGAATTACCGGCATTGCCCTGGCTGGTCGCGAAGACGGTGTCGCCCTCGCCTTCCACCTTCATGCCGCCCGGCTCGTCGGGCTTGACCTTGTACTCGCCCGCCGGCGCGGCGATCAGCTCGCCATTGCCGACCAGACTGCGTTGCTTCTGATACCAATAATAGCCGAACGCCACCGCGCCGATGACGGCGAGGAGCAGGAGGACGAGCAGAAGAATACGGCCGAAGGACGGGCCTTCGCGATAGTCCTCCTCCACCGTCTCGAGCCAGGGAAGGCGGTCATCGTCTCCGAATCCGGCCTCCCCCCCACGCATATTCATTCCTTACATCTCCTGGACGGCCTCTACGCCCATGATGCGGAGGCCATTGCGGATAATCTGCCCGATAGAACGCGCCAGATAAAGCCGCGCGCACGTTAACCCCGCCTGATCCACAATCAGGAATCGACGGCTCGCATCATCCTTCCCAAGATTCCACAGGCTGTGGAGCTCGCCCGCCAAGTCGTAGAGATAGAAAGCAATTCGGTGCGGCTCCCGGGCCGATGCCGCAGCCTCGACGATGCGCGGGAACTGCGCCGCCGCCTGCACCAGCCGAAGCTCTTGTGTATCAAGCAGAGACAGGTCCACATCGGGACACTCGATCCCCGCCTCGACGGTCCGCCGCTGCAGGGAGGCGACCCGGGCATGCGCGTACTGCACATAGAACACCGGATTGTCCTTCGACGCCTCGACGACCTTGGCGAAATCGAAGTCCATCTGGGCGTCGGCCTTGCGAGTCAGCATGGTGAAGCGGACCACGTCCTTGCCCACTTCGTTCACCACGTCGGCGAGCGTGATGAAATTGCCCGAGCGCTTCGACATCTTCACCGGCTCGCCATCGCGCAGCAGCCGGACCATCTGGACCAGCTTGACGTCGAACTTGGTCTCGCCGCCGGTCAGCGCCTGCACTGCCGCGACGATGCGCTTCACCGTGCCGGCGTGATCGGCGCCCCAGATGTCGATCAACGCGTCGGCCGACTGCGCCTTCTGGAAGTGATAGGCGAGATCGGCGCCGAAATAGGTCCAGGCGCCGTTCGACTTCTTGATCGGGCGGTCCTGGTCGTCGCCGAACTGCGTCGAGCGGAACAGCGGCAGCTCGACCGGCTCCCAATCCTCGGGCGTCTCGCCCTTGGGAGCCTCGAGTACGCCGTCATAGACATAGCCGCGCTCGCGCAGCCACGCCTCGGCCTGCTCCGGCTTGCCCGCGGCCTGCAGCTCCGCCTCGGACGAGAACAGGTCGTGATGGATGCCGAGCAGCGCCAGATCGGCGCGGATCATGTCCATCATCGCAGCGACGGCCTCCTTGCGGAAGATCCCCAGCCACTCGCTCTCCGGCGCGCCGACATATTTGTCGCCGAACTCGGCGGCGAGCTTCGCGCCGACGGGCTTCAGATATTCGCCCGGATAGAGTCCCTCGGGAATCTCGATCGTCTCGCCCAGCGCCTCGCGGTAGCGCAGCTGCGCCGAGCGCGCGAGCACGTCGACCTGGCCGCCGGCGTCGTTGACGTAATATTCGCGGATCACCTTGTGCCCGGCGAACTCCAGCAGGGTCGCCAGCGCGTCGCCCACCACCGCGCCGCGGCAATGGCCCATGTGCATCGGGCCGGTCGGGTTGGCCGAGACATACTCGACATTGACCGTCGTCCCCGCGCCCACCGTCGAGCGGCCATAATCGTCACCGGCGTCGAGGATCGTGGTCAGCTCGCCGCGCCAGGTGTCATCGGTGAGCGTGAGGTTGATGAAGCCCGGACCGGCGATCGAGACCGCCGACACTTCGTCCAGCTTCTCCAGCTCGGCGGCGATCTTCTCGGCAAGTGCGCGCGGATTGGTGCCGGCCGGCTTGGCGAGCACCATCGCGGCGTTGGTCGCCAGATCGCCATGCGACGCGTCGCGCGGCGGCTCCACCGTGACCGCGCGTCGCTCCAGCCCCGCGGGCAGGTCGCCGGCGAGGACGAGCGCATCGAGGGCCAGGTTCAGATGCGCGGTGAAGCGTACGTAGAGCGTCATTCAGGGTTCCAGCAATCAAGGAAGCGCGCGCCTTAGCGGATGCGGCTGAAACTTCACAGCCCCCGCCCAAACTTCCCTAAGCTCGCGCTTGCCGGGTATAAAAACAGCAGCCGAAGTTCCTACTATGTTCCATGCGGCTATGGCAGGTTCCGGGCCTGTAGGACAGCCTCTATTCGGCCGCGGCGACGGCGCGGGCCTTGCTCGGCTGGACTCCGTTGAGCAGCAGCGCGGCAAGCGGCGACCGCCGGACGATCAGGCGGTGCGCCAGATAGGAAAGCCATCCCGCCAGCCCCACCGTCAGCACATAGGCGGCATAGGGATCGAGCCGCAGCGGATCGAGCAGCATGTCGAGCAACAGGATCATCGGGAAGTGCAGCATGTAGATGGTGAAGCTTGCATCGGCGACGCGCCGGAACAGCGCCGGCGTCTCGCGGATCCCCAGCGCCGAACGCAGGATCAGCACGGTGACCGCGGGCGGACACAGCCCGGCGGTGATCACGTTGAGCGGGCTCATCGGCGTGGCGAACAGGCCGTCGCTCCCGCCAGGCAACATGCGCGAGGCAAGGCAGAGGGTGAAGACCAACGCGAGGACGGTGAGCGCCGGCCCGGTGCGCGCCGTCACCCGGCGAAGCAGTGCCGGCGCCCCCGCCAGCACCAGGCCGAACAGATAGAGCGGCGCGAAGCTGACGATCTGGTGCAGCGTCCAGACGGCGTTCCGATACGGCCCGGCAAACGCCGCCAGCGCGACGATCGACTGGACCAGGATGGTCGTCACCAGCCCCACGCCGAGGATCATCATCGTCACCGAGGGACGCTTGTCCTCGACCCAGGCATCGATCGCGGCGAACAGCCCGGTTTCCCGATCGGTGCGATACAGCCAGACGGTCAGCGGCGCGTAGAGCAGCAGATCGACCAGGAACCAGAAATGCCACCAGCCCAGCGCCGGCAGGCCCGGCACCGCGCTGCCATACCAATGCCAGCTGAGGCACATGCTCATCAGCGGCGCGAGGACGAACAGCCCGACGATCGCGGGGAAGCCGATCTGGAAGAGCCGCCGCGCCAGCCAGGCATCGGCGCCATGCTTGCGGACCGCGTACAGGCTGAGCAGCCCCGCCACCGCGAAGAAGGCCCCCATGCGGAAGTTGGCGGATATCCGGGCGATCAGATCGAACAGGGGCAGGTCGACTTCCTGCACCATGGTCGCATGCAGAAAGATTCCAGCGAGCATCAGCAATGCCCGCCAGTTATCCAGCCCGGCTATACGCTCGCCTTGCAAGATCATCCCCCAGGTGCCGCGAAATGCAGCGTGGCGAGGCTGATCTAGGTTAAACTACTTAATCAGTTGTTCCGGTTTCGCACCGAATTGGCGGACACCGCGATTTTTCAGGTCCTGCCCGGATTGCAGCGTTCCAGTACGGCGGGCGTGAAGCGCGCATCGAGCGTTCGGCGCAACGCGACCTTCCAGCGCCGGTATCCCTCGTCATTGAGGTGCAGCCCATCTTCCTTGAAGAATGGTCCCGGCCGGCCGTTCTGGAGCAGAAGCGGCACGATATCGACATAGGCGATGTCCGTCCGCTCCAGCGCGATACCCTTGGCCGCGACATTATACTGCTCCTGCCCCGCGCGCTGGTCCCACCGCGTCGGGCTGGGCTTGAGCGAGATCAGGAAGACCGGCGTCTTGCCGAACAGGCGCGACTTGATAGCCAGGAATTCGCGCAGATCGGCCACCGCGTCGTCCACGCTGCGGCCAAAGGCGAGGTCGTTGTCGCCGGCGTAATAGACGATCGCCTGGGGCGCGTGCTTCGCTTCGTCATGCGCGAAATGGAGATTGAGCTCGGACATCGTCGCCCCGGCGATGCCGCGGTTCTGCGCCGTCCAGGGCTGGAGGTCCTCCTGGAGCGAGGTCCATCGGCTCATCGACGAGCTGCCGACGAACCACAGCACGCACGCGCCCTCGCGCGCCGAGGCGCCGGGCAGCGGCTCACGGGCCCGCATCCACATATAGGTGCCGAAGATCCCCGCGAATATCGCGAGCGCGAGCATGCACTTGCCGAATGCGGCAAGCGCCGTGCGCCAGGGAGCTGCCAATACTGGTTGCGTGGACAAGCACGACCCTCAACTTGCAATCCGCGCAGCATAGCGGCTGCTGGTTAAGGACGGGTTGGCGGGCTTGCCTGCGATATCAGCGCATTACCCAGTTTCCCTCGCCGCGGATGACACCGATATCACCTTATCGGCCACGGCGGCGCGCTTTGCGGCGTCGAAAACGGGACGCACCGAGGAAAATAGCGCGTAGTTCCAATATCCTGGACTGACGTCATACCAGCACAATCTACGCCTTGACTGCATCTGACACCGGTATCAAGATAGATGGTGGAGAATGGATCAGGACAAACCTGACCATCATATGGGGAGAGGCGAAATGAAACTGCGCGCCACAGGTGCGAGCATCGCACTTATACTGGCATTGTCGGCATGCAACGGAAGCGACAGCGGCTCGGTCGCGACGCCGACGCCGAGCCCGAGTGCCACACCTACGCCCGGCGCCGCGGTTACGGGCGTCCTGCCCGCCAATGGCGAGACAGCCGCGTACAAGGACACGCTGCTCAAGCTGACCTTCGCCGGCGCACCGGTGGCGACCGGCAGCGGGAAGATCCGAGTCTACAAGAACGACGGCACGCTGGTCGACACGATCGACACCTCGGCGGACGTGGTCGTCGCCGGCGGCGAGACCCAGGTCGCGCTCGGCAACGGCAACACCGAGATCGACAAGATCGGCAACGGCGTGCCCAGCCTGACCCAGTATCGCTTCACCTATTATCGCCCGGTCAAGATCGCGGGCAACACCGTGTCGATCAAGCTGCACGACAATGTGCTGGCCTATGACACCTCCTACTACGTCACCGTCGACAAGGCGGCGTTCAACGGTTCGTTCAACGGTTCGAGCACCTTCCAGGGCATCAGCGGCGCGACCGCGTGGACCTTCAAGACCAAGTCGGCGCCGACCTCGACGACCGCCGTCACGGTGGATGACGACGGCGCGGCGGACTTCCGCTCGGTGCAAGGCGCGCTCAACTACATGATGACCGTGGGCTGCAGTTCGTGCGGCGCCGGCAACGCCGCCGCCAAGACGATCGCGATCAAGAACGGCACCTATGACGAGCAGCTGTTCCTGCGCAACGTCAGCAACCTGACGATCACGGGCGAAAGCCGTGCCGGCACGGTGGTGACCAACAACAATTGGGAAGCGTTCAATCCCGGCGTGGGCGGCAGCCGCGCGGCGGCGAACACCACCTTCACCAACATCGGCGGCGCGTCGGCGCTGGGCAACCGGCTCTCGCTGGGCGGCGGCCGCGCAGTGTTCCTCGTCGAGGGCGGCGACCTGATCAAGGTGAGCAACTTCACGATGCAGAACACGCATGTGAAGGACGCGACCCAGAACAGTCAGGCGGAGGTGATCTATTACAACTCCGCCAACATCAACGGATCGCGCTTCATCGGCACCGACATGAACTTCCTGGGTACGCAGGATACGCTGCAGATGAAGGGTTGGGTGTGGATCTACAACAGCCTGGTCGCCGGCGATGTCGATTTCATCTGGGGGTATCCCTATGCGATGGTGCTTGAGAATTCGGAGCTGCGCACGGTCTATGACCCGTCGGCACCGACTTCGGGCGGCTATGTCTTCCAGGCGCGCTCGGCAAAGGGCTATCCCGGCTTCGTGGTGCTCGGCGGATCGCTGACCGCCGATGGCACCGTGCCCGCCGGATCGACCTATCTCGCGCGTTCGGGCGGCGTGTACCAGGCGGGCGGCTATTGCCAGACGATGCTGGTGCTCGGCGGCGGATCGGCGGCGAACGGCACGCAATATTGTGACAATGTCGCCTATGTCGGCGTGAAGATGGGTGCCCATGTCGCCACGGCGGGCTGGTGGATCAATCCGATCCCGAACCTCTTGCCGAGCGCGAGCGAAGGCTGGCGCGAGAGCGGTTCGCTCAATGCCGCGGGCACCGCGCTGTCGATGACCGGCCGCAACACCACCTATGGCAGCAGCACCGCCAACCTTTCGGGGATCAACACCCGCGCCAAGGCCTTTGCGCAGTGGAACGGCACGGTCGGCTGGAACCCGGCACCCTGACCTATCCGGGCGCCATCGCGGGGACTTCCCCGCGATGGCGCCCGATATCTTCGCGGCGCCTCAGCTTCGCGGAGGAACGACTCGGTCGAGGTGGAGATAGCCCGGATCGAAATCGCCGATACGCGCCAGCTGATCGAAATCGAGGATACGGACCGCGCGCTTGGCGCGCTCGATCAGCCCTTCCTGCTCGAGCGCCTTGAGCGTCCGGTTGACATGGATGCTGGTCAGCGCGAGCGCATCGGCCAGCTGCTCCTGCGTCATCGGCAGCGTGAAGTCGCTGGCCGAGCCCAGCCCGGCAACCGACAGGCGGACATTGAATTCGCACAGCAGATGCGCGGTCCGCGCCCGTGCATCGCGGCGCCCGACATTGAGCGTCCATTCCCGGAAGATCGCGGCATCGACCAACGTCTCGTACCACATCGCCTGGCCGACCAGCGGATAGTCGGCAGCGAGCTGCTTGACTGCGGCGACTGGGATCATCGCGACTTCGACCGAGGTCAGCGCCTGGATATTGTGATCCGAACGGCGAAGGATCGAGTTGTGGAGATCGACCACATCGCCCTTCATGTGGATCGAGAAGATCTGGCGGCCGCCATTGCCGGCGATCTTGTGCCGGATCGCGAAGCCCGAGATCAACAGGCAGCAATGGGTGGGCCGATCGCCCTCACGCACGATATATTCATGGGCGCGCAGCGTGCGGACGATATGCGGAAGCGACAGGATCGCGGCCTGCTCCCGCGTGTCCAGCGACAGCCAGAGCTGCAGCTTTTCCAGCATCGGCGCGAGAGCAGAAGATGTCACGATTCGCTCCTTTCTGACGGGAGCGCATCGCATCTCTCAGCCATCGACAGCCAAGTGTCTGGCCGATGGTGAGCTTATCCTAGACCACAACCTTTGACGTGTCGCTGCATTATTAAACTAGGAAGCTAATCCATATTATCTTATGCGTCATCGATCGCCGGTTTCGTCCTTGAGCGCCCGCGGCTGGGAGGCCCTGTACTCTCGCTCGACGGAGGACGAACATGCTCAACGGACTCCCCATTCTCATCGTCGAAGACGAGCCGATCGTCGCCCTCGAGCTCATGCTCGCGATCGTCGAGCTGGATGGCCGGCCCGTAGGTCCCGTCGAAACCGTCGCGGCCGCTCTGGAACTGGTCAAGGAAGTGCCGGTCAAGGCCGCGATACTCGATGCGAACCTGGCCGATCGGGACGTCACGCCGCTGGCGCTCACGCTGATCGAGCAGGCGGTGCCGTTCGTGATCTACTCTGGAAAGGGATTGCCGGACGAACTGGCGACGCGGCATCCCGACCTGCCCCTCGTCATGAAGCCCGCCCGGCCGACCAAGGTCCTCGCTGCGCTGCTCCAGCAGGTCGCGCCAGGTCACGACATGCTCGACGGGGATCAATTGCACTAATCCACCCGCTAGCGGGGGTCCCCCCGGCGACTGAGCGCCGGGGACAAGGGCATCAGGCGCGCAGCAGATCCTGCATCGGCTTGGCCAGTTGCAGTTCCGGGAACAGCTTCCTGGTCGCGGTCTGCGGCATCAGGTCGAAATGCGCGGCGACGGTCGAACCGATCACCGTGTCGAGCCCGGTGGTGGGCTTGAGATCGCGATTCTCGTAGAGCGACGCGTCGGCCAGGCCCGGCCAGTCGGCGAGCACCCTGCCCCCGTTGACCGCGCCGCCCATCAGCATCGCGCACGATCCGGTGCCGTGATCGGTCCCCTGCGTGCCATTGACCTTCACCGTGCGGCCGAACTCGGTAGCGACCAGCACCACGGTGTTGCTCCACAATGGCCCCAGGCCCGTCTGCAACGCGCCGATCATCTGGTCGAGGCCGTTGAGCTGCCCCGCCAGGCGCCCCTTCTGCCCGGCATGCGTGTCCCAGCCGCCGGTCTCGATCATCGCGATGCGCGAGCCGTTCTCGGCCGAGAGCATCTTGGCGGCCAGCGCGCCGGTATCGGCGGCGTTCTTGCCGTTGTTCGAGGCCAGGTCGCTGGTCAGCACCTTGGTCGCGGTCGCCTGTTCCCAGATGCCGTGCAGTTGCTGGTCGCCCTGGTACATCTGGCTGACGCGCATCAGCAGGTCGTCCGAGGCGTCGGGCAGCGACGAGGGCGCATAGCTCGCGACTTCGACCGGGCCGCGCAGCGCCAGCGGCACCGTCGCGGCGAGCGCGATCGCCTTGTCGTCGGCCGGGAGCATCGAGAGCAGCCGGTTCAGCCAGCCGTCCTTGACCTGATAGGCCGAGGTGCCGCCGGTCTCGAGCACGTTCTGCCCGTCGAAATGCGAACGGTCGCGATAGGGCGAGGCGACGGCGTGGAGGAACAGCGCCTGCTTGGCGCCGTAGAGCCCGTAGATGTTCTTCATCGACGGATGCAGCGCGAACATGTCGTTGAGCTTGGGCGCGGTAGCGAAATCCTCGGCGAGCTGGCCGCGCTGGCCGGCATAGGCGGGGTCGCCCACCGGCGCGACGGTGTGCAGGCCGTCGGCGGCACCGCGCTGGATGATGAAGACGAAGCGGCGATCGGTCTTCGCCCGGGCAAAGGCCAGGTTCGAGCCGAAGCTGGTGGCGAGGACGGCGGAGGCGCCCAGCGCCACGAAGGTACGACGGGAAAGAGCAGTCATCGGACTTACCTCCGCATGAATTCGGGCGAGACGAGCATCAGGGCGAGGCCCTGGCCCGGACTTTCGGCACGGGCGATCGACTGGGCGGTGCCGGGGCTGAGCGCGCCCGGGAAGAGCTCCGTCGCACGCGCGCGGGCGTCGATCAGGTTCTTGGTGCGCTGGGCCATGCGCTCGGCCGCCTCGACGCGGCGCATCACTGCGTCCGGCCCGGCCCAGGCGCCGGCGACATCGTCCCAGCCCGCCGGCGAGCCCGGCTTCCAGGTCGGCTGGCCGAGCTGGCCCATCAGGCCGTTGACCGCATTGGCCTGCACCTGCTGCGTGCCGAGCGCGCGCATCGCCGAGATCGACCATTCCCAGGGTGACTTGAACTTGGCCGGCACCGGCGACCAGCATTCGGGCGCCGCGATCAGCGCACGGTAGACCGTAGGCAGGTCGCCGCCCGAGGACAGGAACGCCTTTTCGAGCCTGGCGACCAGCGCCGGGGGCGGATCGTCATTGGCGAAATGGCGGGCGAGCTTGGTGGCGATATGATGCGCGGTCGCCGGATGGGTGGCGAAGAAGTTCAGTACCGCGGCGGCCTGGGCCTCGCCCTCCTGCCCCCATTGCCTGCCCAGGATCGTGCGCGTGCCCGGCTCGTGCACCCGGTCGGCGAAGACGAAGCTGCCGGGCTCGCCGCCCAGATTGCCGGCCCCGCGCGCACGGCCGATCCCGGCCAGGGTGAAGCCGGTCATCGCGCGGGCGAATTCGGTCACGTCCGCCTGGGTGTAGACGCTGCGCACGCCGAGCGTGTGGAGCTCCATGATCTCGCGCGCGAGATTCTCGTTGAGCCCGCCCTTGCGCGCCTTTTGCCGTTGCATCGCCGGGCTGTTGGGGCCGACCGACACCGCCTGATCGAGATAGAGCAGCATCGCCGGGTGGCGCTCGACCGCGTTGAGCATGTCGCCGAACTTGCCCATCACATGCGGGCGGATCGCCTCGAACTCCAGCGTGCCGGAGAGGCCGACCAGCTCGAGCTTGTCGGCGGAGACAGCGAAATGGTTCGCCCAGAAATGGACCAGCCGCTCGGCAAAGGGCGTCGGCGACGTGATCGCGGTCAACGCACGGGCAGAGACCATGCCGACATAATATTGCTGCTGGACACGCCGCGCCTCACGCCGGGCGAGCATCGCCGCGTCCTCGCCCTGGTAAAGCGGCTTGGCCGCGGGCTGCATCGAGGCCCCCGGCTGCATGCCCTCCTGCATCGTCGCCGCACCTTCGGCCATCGCGGGCTGAGCAGCGGCAGGCTTGGCAGGCAGGGCAGGCTGGGGCTGGCCCTTCGGCTTGGGGTTTTCCAGGCGGAGCAGGCGCTGGCGCTCGTAGAAATCGGCGAGATCCCGCGCCACCTGGGTGCTCGGCACCTGCGAGGTGATCGCCTGGGGCCTGGGATCGAAGGCCGCGATCTGCGCGGCCAGCCATTTGCGGGGATCGCTCCCGGCATCCTCACCCGGGCGGGCGCCGAGTCCGAAGCGATTTAGGGCGATACTGGCGTCCGTCATGCGACTCCCCTGCGATCTTATATTTCAGGCCTAGACCTAAACTGTCGCAGAAGTTTGCCATAGATTCGGTTCACCGCCAGCCCGCCCCGCCTGGTCGCTTGCGTTTCCTGCACTCGCCGAGGCCGCGCTTTGCGGTTGCTGGATTTGCTGCATCGCAACATAAGTTGACGCAAGAACAGAACAATTTGGATGCCGATCTGGCTCTTTACCAACAAGGAGAAAGATCGTGACGAAATTCCTTTTCACGGCAGCTGCCGCCGCACTGACCTTCACTGCCACCGCCGCGATCGCCGGCGAGCGCACCTTCACCCATGAAGGCGTGACCTACACCTATTCGGTGACCAGCAAGGACAAGGCACAGGTCCTCGAAGGCAAGACCAGCCAGGGTGGCGAATTCCGCCTGAACGTGAAGAACGGCTGGGTCGACGGCTACGTCAACAGTACCCGCGTCTCGTTCCGCGCACCCAAGGAAAAGACGCCGGCGCAGCTCGCAGCGCGCTGAGCATTTCCCGCAAGGGGTAGAAGAGGCCGGGGCGGCGACGCCTCGGCCTTTTCTCGTAAGGGGAGGGACCTTTCCGCCAGCCGTCACCCTGAACTCGTTTCAGCATGACGAAGAAGGATTGCCTCTGCCCTAGAAACCTTCGGGCAGGTCGATCTTTCCGACAAGTTCGCGGTAGCGCGCCACGGCATAGCGATCGGTCATGCCGGCGATGAAATCGGCGATGTGGCGGCTGCGGGCGGGTTCCGCCGCCGGCAGCGCATCAGCCCATTCGGCCGGCATCTGCGCCGGATCGGCGCGGTAGAGCGCGAACAGGCCGGCCACCACAATGCTCGCCGCATCCGCCGCGGCGAGCTGGCTGGGATGGTGGTAGAGATTGGCGTACATGAAGCGCTTCAGGCCACGCTCCGCGTCGCGCATCGGCGCCGAGAAATGAGCGAGCACCTGGCCGGCTGCGCGCACGTCCGCCACCGTCTCGACGCCGCTCTCCTTGATGCGCGCGCGGGTGGCGTCGATCAGGTCGTTGACCATCGCGCCGATCTGGGCGCGGATCAGCTCCCCGATCAGGCGGCGGCGCTCGCAGCCCGGGAATTTTGCCTCGACCTGGCGCCAGCCCTGCTCGATCATCGGCACCTCGAACAGCTGGTCGAGCTGGAGCAGCCCGGCGCGCAGGCCATCGTCGATATCGTGATTGTCATAGGCGATGTCGTCGGCAATCGCGGCGACCTGCGCCTCGAGCGACGCCCAGCTCTCCAGTTCGAGCGGGAATTGCCGGTCGGCCTCGGCCAGCGCCCATTCGGGCTGGACGATCGGACCGTTGTGCTTCGCCAGACCCTCGAGCGTATCCCAGGTCAGGTTGAGCCCGTCCCAGGCCGGATAGGGCCGCTCGATCGCGGTCAGGGTACGCAGCGTGTTGCCGTTGTGATCGAACCCGCCCTGCCCCGCCAGCGCCTCGCTCAGCGCTTTCTCGCCGGCATGGCCAAAGGGCGGATGGCCGATATCGTGCGCCAGGCACAGCGCCTCGGTCAGGTCCTCGTTGAGCCCCAACGTGCGCGCGATCGCCCGGCCGATCTGCGCGACTTCGAGGCTGTGGGTAAGGCGCACGCGGAAATGATCGCCATCGGGCGCCATGAACACCTGGGTCTTGTGGCGCAGGCGCCGGAAGCTGATCGAGTGGATGATCCGGTCGCGGTCGCGCTGGAAGGCATCGCGCGGCCCGCGGGCGGTGCCGCCGGGCTCGGGATGGAGACGCCCGCGGCTGGCTTCGGGGGTGGAGGCCCAGGAGGCAATTGCTTTCACCGGGCGGCTCCTATCAGCCTCATCCTTCCTCGTCATGCTGAACTTGTTTCAACATCCAACGCGTCTCCAGCGATATCGCCCGCGGAGAGTTGGACCCTGAAACAAGTTCAGGGTGACGATATTTGCGGCACCCTGTCTAAGGTGCCAGCTTCGTCACCTTCTGCCCGGCTTCGCTGGTGAACACGAAGCCAGACACGCCCGCCTTGCCCAGCGTGTTGACGAAGGCCTGGGCCTCGGCGCTGGTCTTGAACGGGCCGGTGAGCACGCGGTTGGTGGCGCGTAGCGGCGCGGTCCAGGCGCTCCTGCCCTTCATCGCGGCGGGCGCCTTGGCGACGACACCCTTCCAGGCCTTGGCGAGAGAATCCGCATTCGCGCCGCCAGCGACCTGCACCCAGATGCGCGACGGGTCGGCCTTGGCCGGATCGGGCTTCTTGGGATCGGGCTTCTTCGCCTTGGGATCGGGCTTGGCGCCCTTCCCGGCATCCTCGGCCTTCGCCTTGGGATCTGGCTTGCCAGCCTTTTTGGGGTCCTCGGCCAGAGCCTTGGCCTTGGGGTCCGGCTTCTTGGGGTCGGGCTTGGCCGCGACCGGCTCGGGCTTCGGCTTGGGCGCCGGTGCCGGCCTGGCCTCGGCGACGCGCACCGGCGCGGGCTGCGGCTCGGCGACCGGCTCCTCGGGCGGCGGCGCCGAGACGGCGGCGAGCTCGTCGGCCGGAATGGTGATGTTGCCGACGATCGACGCCAGCACCGAATCCTCCTGTCCGACCTTGACCGGCCCTGGCGGCGTCGGCTCGGGCCGCGGCACCGGCTGCACGACCGGCTCGGCCCGAGCGAGCGTGACGGCGGGAGGCGTCAAGGTTGGCGTGAACGTGGGCGTGGCACGCACCAGGGTCGGCGCCGGCGCCGGGGTGGGCGCGGCGCGCGCCGGCACTGGAGCGGCAGCGACACGTACCGGCGCAGGCGGCGGCTTGCGCTCTACCACTTCCGCCGGCTCCTCTTCACGCCTGGGCACCGGGATCGGCTGCACGATTTCCTGCGCAGGCTGCACGAAGCGCGGCGGCGGCGGCAGGTCGGCGTCGGGCGCCGGCTGGGGCGCAGGTGCGGGCTGGCGGGCGGCGGCGATGGCGGCGAGCTTGGCGTCGCGCTCGCGCTCCTTCCTGGAGCGGCGGTCCTTGCCCGCCGGCGCGGGCTGCGGCAGCGGCTGGGCGGTGGCGACCTGGACTGGCTTCGGCGCCGGTACATAGCGTGGGAGTTCGGGCGCCAGGCGCGCATCGGCAAGGCGCGCCTGGGTCGGCGAGAGCTCGCCGAAATGCACCGCAAAGGCGCGGTCGGCCGGTGCCAGGATCGCGAGCCGGCGGAAGAAGGGCGAGAGCGCCTGCCCCATCGTACCCGGCATCATCGAGGAGGCGATCTTCTCTGCGCCCGCCGTGTCGCCATTCATCGCCAGGATGAAGGCGCGGGCGCGCCACGACGCACGGTCGCTACGGCGCAGCAGCGGCTCGAGCGTGCGCATCGCGTCCTCGCGATCCCCCGAGATGCCGAGCGACAGCGCATAGCGGCGCAGTGTCTCGTCGTCGCGCTCGCCGGCGGAAAGCGCGAGCTTATAGTCGCGCTGGGCGAGCGCCGGCTGGCCGAGCAGATCATAGGCGAAGCCGCGGTCGCTGGCATATTCGCGCGGATTGACGCCGCGCGCCTCTGCTTCCTGGAACAGGCGGAGCGCCTCGCCCGGCCGCTCCAGCCGCACGAGCGCCATGCCGCGCCCCGCCGCGATGCGCGGATCGCCCGGGCTGATCGTTTCGGCACGCTGGAAAAAGGCAAGCGCGGCGGAAGTGTCGCCCAGCCGCGCGCTGGTCATCCCTGCATCGAGCAGCGTGCGCACGTCGCGCGGATCGCCGGCGAGCATGCGGATGTCGTTCGCCAGCCGGTCCGCATCGGGATTGGCCTGGGCGACGACTTCGGCCTGGGCAAAGGCAGGGGCAGTCTGGGCAGCGGCCAAAGCCAGTGCCGCGACGCCGATAAAGCGAATCCGGTTCATGTCCCCGCCAGCCTGCGCATCATTACGCTGAACCGCCAATGGACGGCGCCGGCCGGCTCGCCGAAGCGGGGCCGGCCGGCGACGAATGGCTTACTGGTTGTTCTGGCTGCGCAGGAAGCGCGGAATGTCGAGCGGATCCTTGTCCGCTTCCTCATCCGCCTTGGCAGCACCGCGCGAGGCCATCGCCATGCGCTCGAACAGCGTGCCGCCGCTCTTCTTCGCCGGCTTCTCGGCCGGGATCGACGGCGCTGCGTCCTCATCGTCGCCGCCGGTCAGCCAGCGGCGGCGCGAGGCCGGTGCGGGGGCCGGCTCGTCGATCGGCGCGGTCGGCGCCTCGGGAACCAGGCTGTCGGCACCGAGCACCAGCTCGTCCTCGTCCTTGCCGTCATCGACCCAGTTCGCCTGGATCGGCTCGGGCTGGAGCTGCGGCTCGGGCTCATAGGCTTCGGGAACGGGCGGCGAGAGCGGCTCGGGCTCATAAGCCTCGGGAACCGGCGGCGAGAGCGGCGCTTCCTCGGCAACCGGCTCAGCCGCATATTCGGGCTCCGCCGCAGCGGCCGGAGCCGGCTCGGCAGCCGTGGTGCGGCGCGGCGTGGAGAAGGAGAAGACGCGCGGTTGCTCGGCGGCGCGGGGTGCGGCCATCGGCTGCGCATCGGCATCGATGCCGGTCGCGACGACCGAGACGCGGATCTTGCCCTCGAGCTCCGGATTGAAGGCCGAACCCCAGATGATGTTCGCGTCCGGATCGACCAGTTCGCGGATATGGTTGGCAGCCTCGTCAACTTCGAGCAGGCGCATGTCCTCGCCGCCGGTGATCGAGACGATCACGCCCTTGGCGCCGTTCATGCTCACGCCGTCCAGCAGCGGATTGGCGATCGCCTTCTGCGCGGCGATGAGCGCGCGGTCGTCGCCCTCGGCCTCGCCGGTGCCCATCATCGCCTTGCCCATCTCCTGCATCACCGAACGGACGTCGGCGAAGTCGAGGTTGATGAGGCCCGGCATGACCATCAGGTCGGTGATGCCGCGCACGCCCTGCTGCAGCACCTCGTCGGCCATCTCGAACGCTTCCTTGAAGGTCGTGTTCGCATTGGCGATCAGGAAGAGGTTCTGGTTCGGGATAACGATGAGGGTGTCGACATACTTCTGAAGCTCGTCGATGCCCGCTTCGGCCGAAGTCGCACGGCGCTTGCCTTCGAAGGCGAACGGCTTGGTGACGACGCCGACGGTGAGGATGCCCATGTCACGCGCCGCCTTGGCGATGACCGGTGCCGCACCAGTGCCGGTGCCGCCGCCCATGCCGGCGGCGATGAACACCATGTGCGCGCCCTCGAGTGCCTTCTGGACGCTGTCGATCGTCTCTTCGGCCGCGGCGCGGCCGATCTCGGGACGGCTGCCGGCACCCAGGCCCTGGGTGATCTTGGCGCCGAGCTGGATGCGGTGGCCCGCGCTCGACTGCTTGAGCGCCTGCGCGTCGGTGTTGGCGACGATGAAGTCGACGCCCTGCACGTCCGCGCGTATCATGTTCGCGATGGCGTTGCCGCCCGCGCCGCCCACACCGACCACAGTGATCTTCGGGGTCAGCTCGTCCACTTCGGGCGGAAGGAAATCGATACTCATCGCCTTGTTCTCCCTGCGCCTGCGTGGCTGTCACAGGCGCGTAATTTGGCCCCGTTCTGCACGATCACCGGAGGCGACTCTAGAGGGAACGCGAAGTTACCAACGCATTTCTTCTAATAATTAGCCCGGAACGCCGCGATTAGCCGCTGGATCAGGGCTCCGGGGCTCGCCTTGGTGACCAGCTGGTGATTCGGCTCGAGCGCGCGCAGGTCGATCGGATCGGACGCCGCGAAGCGCGCCAGGCCCGCCAAAGTGGCGAAGGCCGGCCCCGCATGCGCCTCCGGAAGCGCCACCAGACCCTTGGGCCGGCCGACGCGCACCGCGCTGCCGAGGAACTGCTGGGCATAATCCGCCACGCCCTTCAGCTCGGCGCCGCCGCCGGTCAGGACGATCTGGCGGCCGGCCGGATCCTCGAACGAGAGCTTCTTCAGCTCCTTCTGGATCTCGCCCATCAGCCGCTCCAGCCGCTTGCGGATGATCGCGTTGAGCTGCGCCTTGGTGATGCGCGGGCCTTCGCTGCCGTCATCGGGGATGGCGGGCACGACGTCGATCATCTCGTGATTGTCGCGGGGCGAAAGGTTCGCCGAGCCGTGGAAGCACTTGGTGCGCTCGGCCCATGCACGCGCGGTGCCGAAGGACGAGGCGATATCGTCGGTGATGTCGGACGAGCCCATCGGGATCGAGGCGAGGCCCGACAGCACGCCCTGCGCGAACACGCTGACATTGGTGACGCCCGCGCCGATCTCGACCAGCGCGACGCCGAGCTCGCGCTCCTCGTCGGTGAGGCAGGCCAGCCCGGTAGCGACCGGCGCGGCGATGATCGAGCGGACTTCGAGATGCGCCGAGCGGACGCAGTGATCGAGGTTCCGCACCGGCGCGCCGTCGGTCGCGACGACATGGATGTCGACGCCCAGGCGCTCGGCATGCAGGCCGAGGGGACGGCGCACCCCGGCCAGGCCGTCCACCGTATAGCGGGTCGGCTGCGCGTGGAGGACCATCTTGCCCTGCGGATCGATCGCGTCACGGCCGGCCTTGAGCAGCTCATCGACATCGTTCTGCTCGATACGGTGGCCGCCGAGATCGGATTCCAGGCGGACGATGTCGGAGATCAGGCCGCCCGCGGAGAAGCTCACCCAGACGTCCTCGATGTTCTGTCCGGCGATGCGCTCCGCCTGCTCGACCGCCTCGCGGATCGCCAGCTCGGTCGCATGCATGTCGGCGACATAGCCGCGCTTGACGCCGCGGCTCTCGCGCTGGCCGGTGCCGAGCACGACCAGCGTGCCGTCATCCGCCTTCTGCGCGATCAGCGCCGAGACCTTGGACGAACCAACGTCCAAAGCCGTGATCAGACCTTCCGGTGCAGCCTTCGCCATGTGCCCCTAATACCCCAAAAACGCTTAACCGACGATTCACCTTATGAATCAGTCTTTTGCCCCGAGCGCAACTCCGGTTTTCATCATAAGCCCGTCGGCGCGGGCCCCGCGAGCGCCGCGGGCTTGCGCACCACCAGCTTCTCGGTGTCGCGCATGTCGAACCCCAGATAGCCGCGGCCGAGCAGGCGCGCCGACCCGTCCTTCTCCGCGAACTTGCGCAGCGCGTCCTTCGCTTCCTGGTCGCCCTCGGGCAACTGGAGCTTCTCGCCGGTGTCGAAGATGATGTCCCAGCGGCGATTGCCGACCCAGGTCGCGGCGCGGACGAGCGGCTTGAGCGCGGGCGCCGAGTCCATCAGGTCGCGGCGTGTCGGCTCCTGGGCATTGCCGCCGTCGCCGATCAGCAGCGGCAGGTCGGGCATCGCCTCACGCGAGACCGGCTCCAACGGCACGCCGCTGGGGTCGATCAGCATCAGCTGGCCATGGTTCTGCCAGATCGCCGCTGGCTCGCGCTCGACGATGTCGATCAGCAGCTTGTCCGGCAGGCGGCGCGAGACACGCGCGTCCTTGATCCAGGGATAGGCGAGCAGCTTGTCGCGGACATCGGCCAGATCGACCAGCGGCATCGCGCGGGCATTCTGGTCGAGCACCTGCTGGTACACGGTCATGCGGTCCATCCGCTTGAGCCCGTTGATCTGGATCGTGTCGACGCGCAGCCCCGCCTCGCCCACCGCCTGGGCCGCACCCACGCCGATCAGCTGCGGCACGCCGAACCAGGTGGCGACGGTCAGCAGGCCGACCGAGAACATCGCGACGATGCCCCAGGTCGCGATACGGGTGAGCGTCGCCTGGCTGAACGGCAGCGCGGCGAGCGCCTGGTCCATCAGGCCGGGCCCCTTCTTGCGCGCGACCTGCTTGCGCTTCGGCGCGGGCTTCGCGCCGCGCCGCGTGGCCGTCCGCTTGGCGGGTTGGCGGCTCATCCGGCAATCGCCTCGTCGACGATCCGCTGGCAGAGCTGCGGATAGGAGATGCCGAGATGCCTGGCTTGCTCGGGCACCAGGCTGAGCGGCGTCATGCCCGGCTGGGTGTTCACTTCGAGCAGGAACAGCCCTTCCACGCCCTGGCTGTCGTCCCAGCGGAAATCCGAGCGCGAGGTGCCCTTGCAGCCGAGCAGCCTGTGCGCCTCGAGCGCGATACGCTTGCAGGCGTCGGTGATCGCGTCGGGCACCTGCGCGGGATAGACATGCTCGGTCAGGCCATCGGTGTACTTGGCGTCATAATCGTAGAAGCCACTCTTGGGCTTCAATTCGGTCACGCCCAGCGCCTCGCCCGCCAGCACGGCGGTGGTCAGCTCGCGGCCACGGATGAAGGGCTCGGCGAGCAGCTCGTCGAACTCCTGCCACGGACCCTTGGCGTCGGGCGCGATCGGGTTGCCGTAATTGCCTTCCACGGTGACGATGGCGACGCCGACCGACGAGCCTTCGTTGACCGGCTTGAGCACATAGGGCCGCGGCAGCGGATCGGCCTGGTACAGCTCTTCGGTGCGCACCATGCGGCCGCCGGGCATCGGGATGCCGTGCGGCACCAGCGCCTGCTTGGTCAGCTGCTTGTCGATCGCGATCACCGAAGTGACCAGTCCGGAATGCGTGTACTTCACGCCCATCAGGTCGAGCATGCCCTGCACCGTGCCGTCCTCGCCGGGGGTGCCGTGCAGCGCGTTGAACACGACGTCGGGCTTCGTCTCGGCGATCTTCGTCGCGACGTCGCGGCCCATGTCAATGCGGGTCACCTTGTGGCCCAGGCTCTCCAGCGCGTCGGCAATGCCCGCGCCGGACATCAGCGAGACTTCACGCTCGGCCGACCAGCCCCCCATCAATACGGCAACGTGCAACGCCTTCACTTGTCCACCCCTATGCGTTCTTGCCTGCGTCGTCGGCAAGCATGCCGACACGCTGGATTTCCCATTCCAGCTCTATACCCGACTGCGCCTTCACCTTGGCGCGGACTTCCTCGCCCAGCGCTTCGATGTCGGCGGAGCTAGCATTGCCCAGATTGAGCAGGAAATTGCAGTGTTTTTCGCTGACCTGCGCATCGCCGCGGCGAAGCCCACGGCAACCCGCATCATCGACCAGCCTCCAGGCGCTATGGCCCTGCGGATTCTTGAAGGTCGAGCCGCCGGTGCGCGACCTAAGCGGTTGGGAAGCCTCACGTTCCGCAGCGATACGGTCCATCTCGGCGCCGATCACGGCCTTGTCGCCGGGGATGCCCTCGAACAGCGCCTCGACCACTACCGCCCCTTCGGGCAGCTCGGAATGGCGATAGGTGTAGCCGAGTTTGGCCGCCGGCCAGGTCTCGATCGTCCCGTTTCGAGTCACCAGCGTGACTTCGACCAGAATATCGCTGGTGTCGCGGCCATAGGCGCCCGCGTTCATCCGCACCGCACCGCCGACCGTACCTGGAATGCCGCGCAGGAACTCCAGCCCCGCAATACCGGCATCGCGCGCAGCACTCGCCACGGTGATCCCCATCGCCGCACCGCCTGCGCGTACGCGCCATGAATCTTCTTTGGTGCCGGGTTCGATCGAGACCTTGGCCATCGCCTTGGGCAGCCGCACCACCACGCCGGGCACGCCACCGTCGCGGACGATCAAGTTGGACCCTACCCCCACCGGCAGCACCGGCACCTCCGGGTCGAGCGCCGCCAGAAACGCCGCCAGCCCCTGGACGTCATCGGGCCGCACCAGCCATTCGGCCGGGCCGCCGGTGCGGAACCAGATGAAGTCGGCAAGGCTGCCCTGATGCTCGACCGAGCCGCGCAAGGGAGGAAGCGCGGTGCAGACTTGGCTCACGCCGTCGCCTCCGCCCGGGCGTCCTCGATCGCGCCGGCCAGGTTCGCAGCCCATTTCGTGATGTCGCCGGCGCCGAGGCAGATCACCATGTCCCTGGGCTGGATCACGCCGGCAAGCGCGCGCGCCAGGCTGTCCTCGCTCTCGACCGAGGCGACCGCGCGGTGCCCGCGCCGCTGGACATTCTCGACCAGCGCGTCCGAGCTCACACCGTCGAGCGGCAGTTCACCGGCCGCATAGACCGGGGTCACATAGACCATGTCGGCGTCGTTGAAGGCCTGGGCGAACTCGTCCATCAAATTCTTCAGGCGTGTGAAGCGGTGCGGCTGGACGACTGCGATCACCTTGCCCTCGGCGCTCTCGCGCGCGGCGGCGAGGACGGCGCGGATCTCGACCGGGTGGTGGCCATAATCGTCGATGATCGTGACGCCGTCCGTCTCGCCGACCTTGGTGAAGCGGCGCTTCACGCCCCCGAACTTGGCGAAGCCCTGCTGTATCGTCGCGTCGGGGATGCCCAGCTCCAGCGCCACGCCGATCGCGGCGAGCGCGTTCTGGACATTGTGGCGGCCGGGCATCGGCAGCTCGATGCCTTCGATCGAGCGCGTAGTGCCGTCGCGGTGGCGGATGATCACTTCGAAGCGGTTGCCGCCATGATGCGGCGTCACGTTGACGCCGCGCACATCGGCGCTGGCGGCAAAGCCATAGGTGACGATCCGACGGTCGCGGACGCGCGGGATGATCGCCTGCACTTCGGGATGATCGAGGCAGAGCAAGGCCGCGCCATAGAAGGGCACGTTCTCGACGAACTCGACATAGGCATCCTTCGCCCGCTCGAAAGAGCCGTAATGGTCGAGATGCTCGGGATCGATATTGGTGACGATGGCATAGGTGCCGTCGAGGCGCAGGAAGCTGCCGTCGCTCTCATCGGCCTCGACCACCATCCACTCGCTGTCGCCCAGGCGCGCGTTCGAGCCATATTGGTTGATGATGCCGCCGTTGATCACGGTGGGATCGACCCCGCCCGCATCGAGCAGTGCCGCGACCATCGACGTCGTCGTCGTCTTGCCGTGGGTGCCGGCCACCGCGATGGTCGACTTGAGGCGCATCAGCTCGGCGAGCATCTCGGCGCGGCGCACCACGGGGATGCGGCGCTGATAGGCGGCCTCGACCTCCGGATTGGTGCGCACGATCGCGGTGGAGACCACCACCACCGCGGCATCGCCGAGATTCTCGGCATCATGCCCGATCGTCACCGGAATGCCGCGGCTGCGCAGGCCCTGCACGACATAGCCTTCGGCCACGTCGGAGCCCTGCACGATATAGCCGAGATTGTGCATCACTTCGGCGATACCCGACATGCCGATGCCGCCGATACCGACGAAGTGAATGATGCCGATGTCGGTTGCGACGCCCTTCATGCGCCCAAATTCCTCATGCGAACGCTGGCCTTCCTTGCATTGCGATGCGGCGAAGCCCGCTCGGGGCCTCCGGCGCGTGAATCGATTCGACGAGATCGGCGAGGTCGCGCGTGGCGTTGGGACGGCCCACGCTGCGCGCCCGCGCCGCTGCGTTCTCCAGCCCGACCGTGTCGAGCCCGAGCTTCTGGATCTGCTTGGCGAGCTCCGCTGCGGTGAAGCCCTTCTGCGAGATCGTCCGCGCCCCGCCCGCTGCAGTGATCTCGCGTGCGTTCGACGTCTGGTGATCGTCGGTCGCTGTCGGCAGCGGCACCAGGATCGCCGGGCGGCCCGCCGCGGTCAGCTCCGCGATCGTCGAGGCACCGGCGCGCGCGATCACGATATGCGACCAGGCGAGCGTATCGGCCATGTCGGTGATGTAGGTCGAGACGTCGGCCGGAATGCCGTGGTTCTGGTACTTGGCGCGCACCGTCTCGATATCCTCGAGCCGTGCCTGGTGCGTCACCTGCAGGCGGCGGCGGAAATGGACGGGGAGCAGCGCGAGGCCATCGGGCACCACCTGGCTCAGCACGGTCGCGCCCTGGCTGCCGCCGGTGACGAGCACGCGGAAGATGCCGTCCTCCTCGAGCAGCGGATAGGGCCGGTTGCGCAGCGCCAGCACCGCCTCGCGTACCGGATTGCCGACGAGATGCGTCTTGGCTTCCCAGCCCGGCTTCAAACGGTCGACCTGGTCGTACGAGGTCGCGATCGCATCGACCCGGCCCGCGACGAAGCGGTTCACCCGGCCGAGCACGGCGTTCTGCTCGTGGATCACGGTCGGCACGCCGGCACGGAACGCGGCGAGCAGTGCCGGCAGCGCCGGATAGCCGCCGAACCCGATCACCGCCGAGGGCTGCATTTCCTTGTAGAGCCGCAACGCCATCGAGCGCCCGGCCATGATCTTGCCGGCGGCGCGGATATAGCCGAGCGGTCCGCCGCCAAGACGCCCCGCGGGGAGGACATGTGTTTCGACGCCCTCGAACAAGCCGGGGAAGCGCACGCCGCGATCGTCGCTCACCAGGGCGACGTGGTGCCCCCGCTCGGCCAGCTCCGCGGCCAGCGCGGCAGCAGGCACCATGTGCCCGCCGGTGCCGCCGGCTGCGAGGACATAGCTTCGGGACTGAGTCATGCGTTGGTGCTCCAGCGGCCGGTATAGGGCGAGCGCTTCAGATACGGGTTTCGCCGCGTGAAGGCGAGAAGCAACCCATAGCCGATCGCCAGCGCGATCATCGACGATCCGCCATAGGAAATGAAGGGGAGTGTCATGCCCTTGGACGGCGCAATGCCGGTGTTCACCGCCATGTTGATCAGCGATTGCACGCCGAACTGCGCGGCAAGCCCGGCCGCGGCGAGCAGGCGGAAGGCGTCGTCTTCGTCGAGCAGCTTCATCAGCACGCGGATCACGATGGCGAGATAGAGCGTCACGATCACCGCGCAGGCGATCAGCCCGAACTCCTCGCCGATCACCGAGAAGATATAATCGGTATGCCCCTCGGGCAGCCGGAACTTCATCTGGCCGTTGCCGGGGCCGGTGCCGAACAGTCCGCCCGCGGTCAGCGTGTCGTGCGCCATCTCCACCTGGTAGCGCTCGGCGAGCGCGGCGTCCTTGGTGGGGAACAGGAAATTGTCGATGCGGGTGCGCGCGGTGCCGTAGAAGAGATAGGCCGCGACCACGCCGGCCACCGCGGTTCCGCCCAACCCGGCGATCGCCATGGGCGAGATGCCCGAGATCATCAGCAGGATCAGCCACACGCTGCCGAACACGATCGTCTGGCCGAAGTCGGGCTGGAGCATCAGCAGTATGCCGACCAAAGCGGTCAGTCCGCCGGTGAGGAACAACACCGGCAGCTGCGGATCCTTGGCGCGGAAGCTCAGCATCCAGGCGGTGGAGACGATGAACAGGGGTTTCAGGAACTCGGAAGGCTGGAAGGCAGCGAATTCCGGACCGATCCAGCGCTTGGCGCCATTCACTTCATGGCCGATGATCGGCACGAGCGCGAGGCAGACGAGGAAGATCCCCGCCCCGATCAGCGCGAGGCGCCGTGCGAGCGTCACCGGCAGCATCGACACCGTGATCAGCACGGGCACGGAGATGCCGACCCAGACCAGCTGGCGCCAGAAATAGTGCATCGCCGGCATGATGTGGCTGGCGTCCGAATAGCGGCGCGCGGTGGCCGGCGATGCGGCGGCGACTGCGACCAGACCGATCGCGATCAGCAGCAGCGCCAGCGTGAGCAGCACCCGGTCGACTTCCCAGAACCACATGCCGGCACGCGTCTTGCTCGCGCGGCCGAGTTGTGGCTGGCCGCGGCGGCGGGCCTCGGGCACCGCTTCCTGCGGCACGGCGTCGCTCATCCCAACGCCTCCACGGCATCGCGGAAGGCCTGGCCGCGGGCCTCGTAATCCTTGAACTGGTCGAACGACGCGCAGGCCGGCGACAGCAGCACCACTTCGCCCGGCCGGGCCTGGGCGGCGGCGCTCCGCACGGCAGCGTCGAGCGTGCCGGAGCGTTCGACCGGCATCTCGCCTTCGAGCAGCTTGGCGAACATCTCGCCGGCATCGCCGATCGTGTAGGCTTTCACGACATGCGGAAAGCCGGGCCGGCAGGCGTCGAGATCGTCGGTCTTGGCCTTGCCGCCGAGGATCCAGTGGATCCTGGGGTACGCCGAGAGCGCCGGCGCGGTGGAATCCGCGTTGGTCGCCTTGCTGTCGTTGACGAACAGCACGCCGTTCCTCGTCGCCACCCGCTCCATGCGGTGCGGCAGGCCGGGGAAGCTTTCCAGCCCCTTGTCGATCGCGGCGTTGTCGATCCCCAGCGCCTCGCACGCGGCGATCGCGGCGAGTGCGTTCTGGGCGTTGTGCGGGCCTTGCAGCGCAGGCCAGCGCGACTGGTCCATGCACACGCCCGGGGCGATCTTGGTCAAATCCTCGCTGCGGCCATCCACCGCTACCTGGCGCGCGATCGCCGCCGAGGGCGCGTCGCCGATACCGATCACCGCGGCATGGCCGGGCGTCTGCATCCCGAACAGCCGCGCCTTGGACGCGGCATAGGCCTCGAACCCTGCATAGCGGTCGAGATGGTCGGGCGTGATGTTTAGCAGCACCGCGACGTCGCAGTCGAGGCTGTGGGTCAGGTCGATCTGGTAGCTCGACAATTCGAGCACATAGACGCCGCCTTCGGGCAGCGGATCCTGCCCCAGGATCGGCAGCCCAATATTGCCGCCGAGCCGCGCGGGGATGCCGGCGGTTTCGAGGATATGGTGGATCAGCGCGGTGGTGGTGGACTTGCCGTTGGTGCCGGTGATGCCGACGACGCGGTGCGCGGGCATCTCGGCCCGCGCCTCGGCGAACAGCTCGATGTCGCCGATGATGGGGACATGCGCAGTCGCCGCCTTGAGCGCGATCGGATGGGTGTTGAGCGGCACGCCCGGCGAGACGACGACGCCTGCGAAACCGGTCAGGTCGATTTCGGCGGGATCGGCAAGCTCGGCACCTTCGGCCTTGGTCCGCGCAGCCTCATTCGAGTCCCACGCGACGACCTCCGCCCCGCTCGCGACAAGCGCGCCAACCGTCGCCAGCCCCGAGCGCGCAAGCCCGAGCACCGCATAGCGTCTGCCGCGCCAGGCGCTGCTCGTGATCACCGAAGCTTGAGCGTCGCCAGCCCCGCCAGCGCCAGTACGAAGGCGATGATCCAGAAGCGGATGACGACGGTGGGCTCGGACCAGCCGAGCTGCTCGAAATGGTGGTGGATCGGCGCCATCTTGAAGACGCGCTTGCCGGTACGCTTGAAGAAGAACACCTGGATGATGACGCTCAGCGCTTCCATCACGAACAGGCCGCCGATGATGCCGAGCACCAGCTCGTGGTGCGTCGTGACGGCGATCGTGCCGAGCGCGCCGCCCAGCGCAAGGCTGCCGGTATCGCCCATGAACACCGCAGCCGGCGGCGCATTGAACCACAGGAAGGCAAGCCCCGCCCCGACCATCGCGCCGCAGAAGATCGCCAGGTCGCCCGCACCCGGCACATGCGGGATGCCCAGATAGGTCGCGTAGATCTTGTTGCCGGCCAGATAGGCGATCAGCATGAACGCCATGCTTGCGATCACCACCGGCATGGTCGCAAGCCCGTCGAGCCCATCGGTGAGATTCACCGCATTGCCGAACGCCACGATCACGAAGGCGGCGAAGGCAATGTAGAAATAGCTGATGTCCGGGTGGAAGCCGCTGAAGAAGGGCACATAGAGCTGAGTGCCGTTCTGCGAGCAGATGATCGCCGCGGCGATGCCCGCGATGGCGAACTCGCCGATCAGCCGCACCTTGCCGGAAACGCCCGCGGTCTTCTGCTTCCGCACCTTGTCGTAATCGTCGAGGAAGCCGATCATCCCGAAGCCGAAGGTGACGAACATGCAGGCCCACACATAGGGGTTGCGCAGGTCCATCCACAGCAGCAGCGACAGCATCAGACTGGTCAGGATCATCAGCCCGCCCATCGTCGGCGTGCCGCGCTTGGCAAGGTGGCTCTGCGGCCCGTCATCGCGGATCGGCTGCCCCTTGCCCTGGCGGACGCGCAGCCAGCCGATGAAGCGAGGACCGATCACCAGGCCGATCAGCAGCGCCGTCGCCACCGCACCGCCGGTGCGGAACGAGAGGTAGCGGAAGAGATTGAGGAGGCCGGGAAAGCCCAGAGTCTCCGCGATCCAGTACAACATCAGGCAGGAGCCCTTTCCGCCAACGCCGCGACAACCGACCCAAGCCGCACGCCGTTCGACCCTTTTATGAGAACCGCGTCGCCGGGCTGGAGCATGGCATCGAGCCTGCCCAGCGCAGTCACCGCGTCGGGCACATGGACGAAATCGACGCGACCCTCAAGCGCCTCTGCGAGCGGTTCCA
The DNA here is from genome assembly GCF_058807215.1 of Sphingomonas sp. GW821-FHT12D09. Taxonomy (NCBI): domain Bacteria; kingdom Pseudomonadati; phylum Pseudomonadota; class Alphaproteobacteria; order Sphingomonadales; family Sphingomonadaceae; genus Sphingomonas; species Sphingomonas sp. GW821-FHT12D09. Next base: position 835,446 of record NZ_JBXAQL010000001.1, read on the forward strand.
TCGCTTCGCCGACGAGAATGGCATAATCAACCCCGGCCGCTTCGATCGGACCCGACAATTCGGCATGGAACGCATCCGAATGCGCGCCCAGCTCGCGCATCTCGCCGAGCACCGCAAGCTTGCGGCCCTTTTCGTGCGCGAGCACGTCGAGCGTCGCGCGCATCGAGGCTGGATTGGCGTTGTAGCTCTCGTCGATCACCAGCGCCTCGCCATTGCCCGCCGGCACCATCAGCCGCGCGCCGCGTCCGGCGATCCCGCCCAATTCGGCGAGCGCCAGCCCGGCCAGTTCCAGATCGCCATCCACCGCATCGACCGCGGCGAGGATCGCCATCGCATTCGAAACCCAGTGCGCGCCTGGCTGCGACAGCGTGAAGCTCAGCTCGCGCTGGCCGAAGCGCGCCGTGACGAAGGTGCCGCCGGTGCGCGTGCGCATCTGTTCGACCGCACGGTAATCGGCGCCGTCCTGCAAGCCGAACGTGACGATCTTCGCCGCGTACGGCCTGGCCGCGGCGATCAGCCGCTCGCGGTGCGGGCTGTCGAAGGGCACAACTGCAGTGCCGCCCGGCTCCAGCCCCTGGAAGATCTCGCCCTTGGCGTCCGCAATGGCCTCTTCCCCCGAGAAGAAGCCCATATGCGCGGGCGCGATCGTGGTGACGATCGCAACATGCGGGCGCACGAGTTTCGTCAGCGCCGCCAGCTCGCCCGAATGGTTCATGCCCATCTCGAACACGCCGTAGCGGGCGGTGCGCGGCATCCGCGCCAGGCTGAGCGGCACGCCGGTATGGTTGTTGTAGCTCTTGACCGAGCGATGCGCCTCACCCGGCGAATTGCGATCGAGCGCGGCGAACAGCGCCTCCTTGGTCCCGGTCTTGCCGACCGAGCCGGTGACCCCGATCACCTTGCCCTGCATCCGCGCCCGCGCCGCCACGCCCAGCGCATCGAGCGCCGCGGTGGTGTCGGCGACCCGTACATGCGGATTCGGCGTCGGTTCGGAGACGATCGCGCCTGCTGCGCCCTGCGCGAAAGTCTGGTCGAGGAACTTGTGCCCGTCGGTGCTCTCGCCCTTGAGCGCCAGGAACAGGTCCCCCTGCCCCACTTCGCGGGAGTCGAAGGCGACGCCCGAAGCCTCGAAGTCCGCGGAAGCCGTGCCGCCGGTCGCCTGCGCGATCTCGTCGGAAGTCCAGAGCCTCACGCCGCGCTCTCCCGCGCCACCGCGACATCGTCGAACGGCAGCACCATGTCGCCGACGATCTGGCCCTGCTCATGACCCTTGCCGGCAATGAGGACGATATCCTCGCTCTCGGCCATGTCGATCGCCGCCTTGATCGCCTCGCGCCGCCCGCCGATCTCGATCGCACCCGGCGCGCCTTCGAGCACTTGGGCGCGGATCGCCGCGGCATCCTCGGAGCGTGGATTGTCGTCGGTGACGATCACCACATCCGCGCCGGCCGTCGCCGCCTGCCCCATCGGCGCGCGCTTGCCGGTGTCGCGGTCGCCGCCGGCGCCGAACACGATGATCAGCCTGCCCTTGGTGTGCGGCTTGAGTGCCGAGATCGCCGCCTCGAGCGCATCGGGCGTGTGGGCATAATCGACATAGACCGGCGCGCCGGCCTTGGTGATCACCGCGCGCTCCAGCCGCCCGCGCACCGGCTGCAGCCGGCCGAGGTCGCTCAACGTCTGAGAAACGTCCCCACCCGTCGCCACCACCAGCCCCGCCGCGACCAGCGCGTTGGCGGCCTGGTAGGCGCCGATCAGCGGCAGGTTGACCTTGTAGGTCGTGCCGTCATTCTCGATCGTCAGCCCCTGGCCCAGCAAGGTCGGCTCGCGATCGATCAGGCGCAGCGTGCTGCCATGCTCGCCAACGGTGACCAGCTTGTTGCCCCGCTGCCGCGCCAGATCCTCGATCCGCAGCGCGTTGGGGTCGTCGGCCCACACCACCGCCGTGCCGCCATCCAGGTCGAGCACATCGGCGAACAGCCGCATCTTGGCGTGGAAATAGGTTTCCATGTCGCCGTGATAATCGAGATGGTCGCGGCTCAGGTTGGTGAACGCCGCCGCCCGCACCGGCAGCCCTTCGGTGCGGTACTGCGAAAGCCCGTGCGACGAAGCCTCGAACGCGACATGGCTCACGCCCTCGCGCGCCAGCCCGGCGACATTGGAGAGGAAGGTCACGATATCCGGCGTGGTCAGCCCGGTCGAAACCGTGTCGTTGCCGGTGGTGACGCCAAGCGTGCCGATCGAAGCGGCATGGAAGCCGCGCATCCGCCACAGCTGGCGAGTCATCTCGACGGTGGAAGTCTTGCCGTTGGTCCCCGTGACCGCCACCGCGGTCGCCGGGAAGGGCGCGAAGAACTTCGCTGCCAGCCGGGCGAACTTCTCGCGCGGGTTGTCGTCCGCGATATGGACTGCACCCTCGACCTTCACGCCGGGCCGCGCGACGATGGCGACGGCACCCGATTTCACTGCGTCGGCAATGAAGTCCTCGCCGTTGAACCGCGCGCCTTCGAAAGCGCCGAAGATGGTGCCGGGAGCGACCTTGCGGTGGTCGATGGCAAATCCGGTGACGACGGCGCTCTCCCCGCCCCCCGTCAGCGTGCCGAGTTTCATTCGGGATCCTTCTTGTCGGCGTCCGGGCCGGCCCAGATCAACGGCAGCAGCTCGCGCTCGTCAATATCGCGATTGGCATCGGGCACCACGCCGAGCAGCGAGCCGGTTCGGCTCACCACGCGCGCCACCACCGGCGCCACCGTCCAGGCGGCGGTCGTGCGGTAGACGCCGATCGAGGGGTTGGCTTTGGGCGAATCGAGCATTGCGATCATCACATAGCGCGGCGCGTCGATCGGGAAAGCCGCCGCGAAGGTCGAAACGTTGCGACTCTTGTCGTAACCACCGCCCGCAGCCGCCTCCGCGGTGCCGGTCTTGCCGCCGATGCGGTAGCCGATCGCCTCGCCCTTGCGGCCCGTGCCCTTGAGCACGATCAGGCGGAGCAGCTGGCGCATCCGGTCGCTGGTCGCCTGCTGGAATACCCGCGTGCCCTGGGGCACATGCGCCGGATCGACCTTGCGCAGCGTCGCTGCACGCAGGATCCCGCCATTCACCAGCGCGGCATAGGCGGTGGCGAGATGCAGCGGCGTCACTGCGATGCCGTGGCCGTACGCCGTCGTCATCACCGTCAGCCGGCCCCAGCTCGCCGGCCAGAGCGGCCTGGCCGCGCCCAGCTCGATCTCGGGCTTCTTGTCGAAGCCGAGACGGCGGAAGACTTCCTGCATCTTGGCCGCGCCCAGCTCGTCGGCGATGCGCGCGGTGGCGATGTTCGAGGAATAGATCAGCGTCTCGGGGATGTTGAGCCAGCGAAACTGCTCGTCGCCCGGATCGTCATGGATCTTGAAGCGGCCTACCTGCAGCGGCACCGTCGCATCGAAGCGGCGCGACATCGATGTGATCGTGCCGGTATCGATCGCCGCCGCCACCGCGATCGGCTTGAAGGTCGATCCCAGCTCATAGACGCTCTGCGTCACGTTGTTGCGCGGCGGCGGGCCGTCGATCTGATTGGGATTGAAGGCGGGCAGCGACGTCATCGCGATCACTTCGCCAGTCTGCACGTCGAGGATCACGCCCGCGGCGCCGCGCGCCTGGAGCTGCGTCATCGCCGTACCGAGCTCATTCTCCAGCGCCGCCTGCACGCGCAGGTCGAGCGAGAGCGCCACCGGCTCGCCGCGCTTGGCAGGGTCGCTCAGCTGCGCGTCGAGCACCTGCTCCATGCCGTAACGGCCATGGCCGGTGCTATCGATATAGCCGAGCACATGGGCGGCGAGTGTGGATTGCGGGTAGAGCCGGTCGTTCTCGCGCTGGAATTCGATCGCCGGCTGGCCGAGCGCGTTCACCTGGCTGACCAGCTCGGGCATCGCGCTGCGCTTCAGATAGGCGAAGCCGGTGCCCGACTTGAGGATCGCATAATAGCGCTCGGCGCTCTGTTCGGGCATCAGCGCGGCGAGTTGCTTGGCCAGTTCGGCCTTGTCCCCGATCACCTGGTTCGGGTGGATCGCGATCGTCCAGGCGTCGATCGAGCGGGCCAGCGGGGCTCCTCTGCGATCGGTGATATCGCCGCGCGGTGGCACCAAAGTCGTTGCGATGTCGCGCGCCGTCGCCGGCTCGGCCCAGATCGCGAGGAAGGCTAGCTTGCCGACCACCAGCAGCATGCCGAACCCGAACAGGATCGACAGGATCATCAGCCGTATCTGGGCAGTGGCGACAAGCGCCTGCCGGGCGTCGCCCGTACGGCCCTTGCGGGCCGGCGGGGCGACGACGACGATCAACGGAGTGCCAGCTTCTCGCGCTGGGCAAGCTTCTTCAGGTCGTCGATAGTGGAGGTGCTGAGCACGCCCTTGTCCACCATCGCCACGCGCTTGTCAGCCTTTTGCATGAGGTCGTGAAGCTCCCTGTCCTGCTGCGCCACGCTCTTGCCCGAAACCGGCGTCGCCGCTGCCGGGGCCGCCTGCACCGGCTGGGCCGATGCCGTCGCCACCGCTGCGGCAGGCTGAGCCACCGGCGCGCCGGTCGGAACGATCAGCGAAGCGTTCTGGAGTTGCGCAGGCTGGTCGAGGCTGGCCAGCGCCGTCTCGCCGCTAAGATACTGGCCGGGCGCCGGCGCGGCAAGCGCCAGCACGTCGCCGTTCCAGCGCTCGATCTGGGCGAGGTTGGCGCGCGTCTGGAACTCGGTTTCCAGGCTGCGGATATCCTTCTGCGCCTGCAGGATCGCGCCCTTCATCGCGTTGAGCCGGGTCTGCTCGGACGCGCCGTGCGAATTCACCATGTAGCATGCCGGTGCGACCACGACGCCGCACAGGAACCACCCCAATCCCTTGAAGCTCTGGGCCAACATCTCACGCTACTCCTTCACTGGACCACGGCGCCGCTGCAGTCCGCCGCGCGACGCGCAGCGTGGCCGAGCGGGCACGCGGATTACGGGAAACCTCTTCGTCGCCCGGCTTCACGGCCTTGGCGGGAGGTTCGAAACTGGGTTCGGCGCGCGGGCCGACTGCCGGGCGATGGCGCGAACCGGCGGGCTCGCTGCCGCTACGCTCGCGCAGGAAGCGCTTCACCAGGCGATCCTCCAGGCTGTGGAAGGTCACCACGGCGAGGCGGCCGCCGGGCTTGAGCACGCGCTCGGCCGCGGCCAGGCCTTCCGCCAGCTCGTCGAGCTCGCGGTTGATGAAGATGCGCACCGCCTGGAAGGTCCGGGTCGACGGGTCCTTCTTGTCGTGCGGCTTGTAGCCCAGCGCCTTGCGGACGACGTTGGCCAGGTCCGTGGTGGTGACCAGCGGGCGCGCGCGGACGATCGCGCTGGCGACGCGGCGCGAGCGCGGCTCCTCGCCATATTGGTAGAGGATGTCGGCGATCTCGCTCTCATCCGCTTCGTTCAGCCATTCGGCCGCGGTCATCCCCTCGCCGGCCATCCGCATGTCGAGCGGCCCTTCCTGCTGGAAGGAGAAGCCGCGCTCGGCCTGGTCGAGCTGCATCGACGAGACGCCGATATCCATCGTCACGCCGTCGACCGGCACCAGGCCGCGGGCCTCGAGCTCGCTTTCCAGCTGGCTGAACGGCGCCTCGATCAGGATCAGGCGGCCATCGGCCTGGGTGACGAGAGTTTGGCCGCCTTCGATCGCACGGGGGTCGCGATCGAAGGCGGCCACCTCGGCACCCCGCTCGAGGATGGCGCTGGTGTAGCCGCCGGCGCCGAACGTGCAGTCGACATGGCGCTCGCCGGGCACAGGGGCGAGGCCGTCGATCACTTCGGTCAGCAGCACGGGGATATGGGGTTCGGCCAGAGTGCCGGGACGCGAGCTCACAGCGTGACTCCCCTGGCCTGGCACAGATATTCGCAGATCTCGCGCAGCGTGGGGTCTGCCTGCGGATCGCTCATCAGGCGCTCGGGCGCCCAGATGTCGAAGGTCTCGCCGCTGCCATAGAACAGCGCCCATTTCTGGATGCCGGCCTTCATGCGGAAGAAGGGCGGGATCACGAAGCGGCCGGAATCGTCATAGGGGGCCTTTTCGACCTGGCCGAAGGCGCGGCGCTTGGCGCGGTAATCCACCTCCTCGCCACGGTCGGCGTCGAGCTGCTCGCGGCGGTCGATACGGTCGTATTTTTCCTTGGACCAGCTCAGGTCGTGCGCGGAGAGGCATGGGTCGAACGGGTGAAGACCCACGACGATCTGGCGGATGTCGGAATTGCGCTCGGCGGCAGCGCGCAAGTCAGCGGGGATGGCGACGCGGCCCTTCTGGTCCACCGCCTGGAGCGCAAATCCCTCGAAGAGCTCCCTGTCCGCCACGCCAAAAACCCCAATGGGCACAGCTTTCCCGCCTCCGGAATCGACCCCCACGGCCGCGCCGGCGTTTCAAATGACGATGGAAAGGGTGTGCCCCCTCTTAAGCATCTCGTTTTACCAACAAGTGCCCAGGGATACAACGGGAGAATTGGGGATGGAGCGGGAATTTGCCCCACTCAGCACTATTTTTGGGAGATATTCTAGCTTGAATCGTGTTTTGTTCGCATTTGTTCTCTTCTCCGGCTCCGTAGTTCCCGCAATCGCTACGGGGTTTTCCTGAAAGTGGGGGCAAATCCCCGGCGACCCCGGAAACGCCCAAGTGGCGCAATTTCCCTGGTTTTCTTGCGAGGCATGTAGCAGAGGCGGTTCGGGCCCGACAGGTGCAGGACTGCGAAAAAACGCAGAAATCCGGCGAGTCGCCGCGAAAGCGGTGCGCTGTTAACCAGGCCCGTTAGGAGTTCAAGGCTTTCCGGGCGCCGATTTCGAATAGTTGTGGATGGAATAGCCCCGGCTCGCCCATCCCTTTGACGATTCAATCCGGATTGGCGTCGTGGGGCGAAACCCCACGCCTGGAGCCCTGCTTACTGCGCGCGCTGCTGGGCCTGTTGCCGCCGCGCGATCTCCGCGGCATCGACCTTTTCGGTCGAGGTGGTGCTCGGCGCCGCGCCCAGTTCCGCGAGCGGCTCTTCCTTGGTCTTCTCGCCCAGCGTGTTGCCGACCCCGGTGATATTGGCGACGACGCTGGTATTGGCCCCGCCGATCGCCGAGATTCCGACGTCGTTCGAACGCCAGGCGACGACCGCGCTGGCAAGCACGATCAGCACCGTCACGACGGCGAGCCCGGTCAGACCAACGTAGACCCGTTGCATCGTCTGGGCGGTATCAGGCGATCCCACACTCATATCTGTTGCATAAATGTAACGCCGAACCGCCCCGCTGTCGAGACGTGTCGTTCAACCGCGCGCAAGCCACGCGGGAACGGGCAGGCCCTTCGCGCTAAGCCACTGCGCATTGTAGAGCGTTGAAAGGTAACGGAAACCCGTGTCGCACAGGATCGTGGCGATGCGCTTGCCCGGGCCCAGCTCCCTCGCCAGCCGCACGGCGCCGGCAACATTGATGCCCGAGGACAGGCCGAGGCACAGCCCCTCCTCCTTGAGCAGCCGCTCGACCCATTCGAGGCCTTCCTCGTCGGAGATGCGGAACTGCGCGTCGATCGGCGCGCCCTCGAGATTGCCGGTGATCCGCCCCTGGCCGATGCCCTCGGCCACCGAGCTGCCCTCGGCCTTCAATTCCCCGCACTCATACCAGCTGTAGAGCGCAGCGCCGTGCGGATCGCTCAGCGCGATGCACACCTTCTCGTCCTTGGCCTTCAGCCCCATGCCGACCCCGGCGATCGTGCCGCCGGTGCCCGCCGAGCAGGTGAAGCCGTCGATCCGCCCGTCCATCTGCGCCCAGATCTCTTCGGCGGTGCCGTGGATATGCGCCTTTCGGTTGGCGATATTGTCGAACTGGTTGGCCCAGATCGCGTTCGGTGTCTCCTCGGCGATCCGCCTGGAGGTGTGGACGAAATGGCCGGGGTTCGAATAGGGCGCCGCCGGCACCAGGACCAGTTCGGCGCCCAATGCGCGCAGCGTGTCCATCTTCTCGCGGCTCTGCGTCTCGGGCATGACGATGATCGTCTTGTAGCCCTTGGCATTGGCGACCAGCGCCAGCCCGATCCCGGTATTGCCCGCCGTGCCCTCGACGATCGTCCCGCCCGGCTGGATGGCCCCGCGCTCCTCGGCGTCGTTGACGATGTAGAGCGCCGCCCGGTCCTTCACCGAGGCGCCAGGGTTGGCGAACTCGCACTTGCCGTAGATTTCGCAGCCGGTGGCCTCGCTAGGGCCCTTCAGGCGCACCAGCGGCGTGTTGCCGATCAGTGCCAGCGTATCGGATGTGGAATGCATGGCCGCTAGATGGAGTGCTTTCCCGCGCGGGGCAAGCAAGCGCTGGCAGGGGCGCGCCAAGCCGGGCTTTCCACCTTTACGAAATGCTTATGCAGGCTCCCGAAATCCCTCTCGAAGCTTAATGGCCCCGCGCCCTATCTCCCGCTCCTGTTCAACCGGGAGTGCATATGGATCAGCGTTGCGAACATGTCCTGCGCGTCGGCCAGGATCGTGACGGCCATTGGGTCGTGCAGGAGGAGGACGGCCTGCTCGAAGGCCTGTTCCGCTCCCGGGATGCGGCGATCCGCTTCGCCCTTTCCGAATGTCGTGCCTTTCCCGGATCGCGGATGGTCCTTGCCACTGCGCCGCTCACTTCCATTCTCTGTCACTGAAGGACCCGACATGCTTGCCAGTCATTTCTCGCTCGGCGGCCTGCTCCGTCGCACCACCGAACCCGGCGGATCGCGCCACGGACCGTGCGACGCGCGGATTGCCAAGGCGCTCGCCGAGCTGCGCAACCACGGCCACCGCGCGGTGCGCCTGCTCGACCTCGACTGCGCTGATGGCGGACGCCTGCTCCGCGCCGCAGCCAAGGCGCGCGAACTCGGCTTCGTCGCGATCGAAGGCCGCGGCGTGAGCCTGTGGACCGCCGGCATCCGCCACGCCCGCTGGCAGGCCGAGATCGACGCCCATCCCTCGACCAGCCTGACCTTCGACATCGCCGAGCCGATCGCCGCACTCGCCGCCGAGCATGACGGCGCCGCCGACCTGATCCTGCTCTCCGAACCGATGCCCTATCCCGCCAGCCCGCTCGGCGCGGCGCTCGCCCGGATCGGCGGCCGGGTGCTCGCCGATGGCTAGGCCGGCACTCCCGCCCGCTCCAGGTGCGGCTCCAGCTTCCCCGCGAACCACAGAAAGAACATCCGATAGTCCGACGCCAGCGACCACAGCGGGTAGGTGAAGGTCGCCGGCCGGTTGTGCTCCACGCCGAAATGCGCCGCCCAGGCAAAGCCATAGCCGGCCAGCGGGATCGCCAGCCACCACCACCAGCCTGCCCCGCCCAGCGCAAGCAACAGGAACCAGAGCGTAAGGACGGTTCCGATATAGTGCATCGCCCGCGTCTGCGGCCGCGCATGCTCGCGCAGGTAGAAGAGCCAGAACTCGCGATAGGTGGTGATGGTGCCTGCCATGACGTCAGGCTAACGCGTGCACATGGATATGCGCAAGCACAGCTTCCCGCCCGTCACCGATGTTCGCACCCGCCTGCTCGTCCTCGGCTCGCTGCCGGGCGAGCGCTCGCTGGCCGAGCAGCGTTACTATGCCCATCCGCAGAACCAGTTCTGGCGGCTGATTTCCCCCGCCGCCGGCTGCGACCTGGCCGCGCTCGACTATGATTCCCGCCTCACCGCGCTCCGCCACGCGCGCATCGGACTGTGGGACGTGGTTGCCAGCGCGCATCGCACCGGCAGCACCGACGCGGCGCTCCGCGATGTCGAAGGCCATGACATCGCCGCGCTCGCCGGTACCCTGCCCGGTCTCCGCGCGATCGCCTTCAACGGCGCCACTGCCTTCAGGACCGGCACGAAGCAGCTTGGCGACGCGGCGCGTCTTTATGCCATAATTGCCCTGCCTTCTTCGAGCCCGCTCCACACGATCGGCTTCGAAAACAAGCTGCCGCAATGGGAGGCGCTCGCCGCGCACCTGACTTAATCCCATAGAAACACTAGGTATTTTCCGCTTGCCGGGATCGCCCCAATCGTGCCACATTTATGGCAAGATTAAGGCAAACTATGGCAAGGAGGGAATGCATGCGCGTCAAATTCCTCGTTTCGGTCGCCCTTCCGGCGGTTCTTCTCGCCGGGTGCGGCCAGCAAGGCGGCAGCTCGGCCAGCTACCAGCCCGGCCCGCAGGAGATGGCGGAGGCCGCCGACTATGCCGCCGCGCCCGACAACGCCGAGCGCTATGCGAAGAACGATGTTGCCGCGGTCCGCTCGGTTGCGCAGGAGCCGGTTTCCACCTTCGCGGTGGACGTCGACACCGCCGCCTATGCCAATGTCCGCCGCTTCTTGACGCAGGGTCAGGTTCCGCCCAAGGACGCCGTGCGCTCGGAAGAGCTGATCAACTATTTCCGCTATGACTATCCCGCCCCGTCGGATCGCGGCGCGCCGTTCAGCGTCACCACCGATCTCGCCCGGACACCCTGGAACCCGGAGACCCGGCTGCTCCGCGTCGGCCTGCGCGGCTATGACCTCGCCCGCGCCCAGCGCCCGCCGGCCAACCTCGTCTTCCTGATCGATGTCTCGGGTTCGATGGAAGAGCCCGGCAAGCTGCCCCTGGTCAAGCAGGCGCTCGGACTGGTCGCGGACAACATGAAGCCCGACGACCATGTCTCGATCGTCGTCTATGCCGGCGCTGCGGGCGTGGTGCTCGAGCCGACGTCCAGCGCCGGCGAGGTGCGCGAGGCGCTCGACGATCTCGCCGCGGGCGGCTCCACCGCGGGCGGCGAAGGCATCCAACTCGCCTATTCGATGGCGCGCGAGAATTTCCGCGAGGACGGCATCAACCGCGTGATCCTCGCCAGCGACGGCGATTTCAATGTCGGCATCACCGATCAGGGCCAGCTCGAGAAGCTGATCGAGAAGAACCGCGACGACGGCATAACCCTCTCCGTGCTCGGCTTCGGCCAGGGCAATCTCAACGATGCGATGATGGAGGCGATCGCCGACAAGGGGAATGGCAACTATGCCTATGTCGATGGGATCGAAGAGGCGCGCAAGGTGCTCGATACCGAACTCGCCTCCACCTTGTTCACCATCGCCAAGGACGTGAAGGTCCAGGTGGAGTTCAACCCGGCGATCGTCAGCCAGTATCGCCTGATCGGCTATGAGAACCGCGCGCTGCGGGAAGAGGATTTCAGCAACGATCGCGTCGATGCCGGCGATATCGGTGCCGGGCACCAGGTGACCGCGATCTACGAGATCGTGCCCGCCGGTTCCAGGGGCTGGCTGCCCGATCGCCACTTTGCCGCCAATCGCCGTCCCGAGGGCGCTGCCGGCGAGCCGAACGGCGACCTTGCGCAAGTCCGGCTGCGCTACAAGCTCCCCGAGGGCGGCGCCTCGCGGCTGATCACCCGCCCCGTCTCCGCCAGCCAGCTGCAGGGCGCGCCATTGCCGAGCGGCGACCTCGCCTTTGCCGTCGCGGTGGCCGGCTTCGCCCAGAAGCTGCGCGGCGACGATCTCCTCGGCGCGTGGAGCTTCGCCGATGTGAAGCGCCTCGCCGGCAGTCAATGGGGCTTCAGCCAGCAGGCGCGCTGGCGGAGTGAATTTCTGCATCTGGTCGATCTGGCGGCCACGCAGGACCGCACCGCTTCGGTGCCGCAGGAACACCGCCCGCTCTAGGCCAGGAGATCCGGCGGCGAGCTAGGGCGCCGCCGGCCGCCGCGGCCTGGCCTGTTCCCCCGGAGGCCGGGCCGCGGTTACCAGCCCGTGTGAAGAACGGAGAGCTTAGTGACTGTTCTCGACCGCATTCCCGGCGACGGCGTTGTCCGCCCCATGCATCGGCTCGGGGATCGGCTGCGAATTCAGCCCGTCCGCCGGCCGCGCGCCGGCACATCCGTGGAGCATTTTGTCGCCGATCTTCACCTCCGCCGTCAGCGGCCGGTCGATCGCCGGATCGCCGCCTTCGGTGCAACGCATGTTGGTGAAGGTGATCGTCACCGCCGTGCCCAGCGGATCCTTGGTGTTCCATACCGCCTTGTCGCCATCGACCTGTGGCGAGAGCGGATAATATTGGGTGACGCTGCCTGCCGCCCCGTGCCCGGCAAAGCGCGTGAGCGTGATCGAACCGGGCGCGACTTCGAGTGACCAGGTCAGCGCATTGTCGGTCGCCCGCAGCGGCTGGTCGAGCGACACCTCGCCGAGATGCGGCCCTGCCGGGCTCGGCGTGGCCGCGACAGGGTCCTGCGCTTTTTCCTTCGAACCGCAGGCGGAAACCATCAGCAACGAGGCAATGGCGAGTGCGCGCATTAACTATCCTCCTTGCGCGACGCTGCACGGCCAGCCCGGCGCCAGTCAAGATACAGAAACATTTGCCGACCCGGAACGGCTGTCGCGGGCACCGGTGTTCCTATATTGTTCCGGCGATGCCGGATGCGACTCGCCCTGTTCCCTTGCTCGCCTTCCCGCCCCGGCCGCTGCGCTGGCTCTATCTCGATCTCAATTCCTACTTCGCCAGCGTAGAGCAACAACTGGACCCCGATCTTCGCGGGCGTCCGGTGATCGTCGCGCCGGTGGACAGCGACACCACCGTCGCCATCGCCGCCTCGGTCGAGGCTAAGAGATACGGCATCGGCACCGGCACCCCGGTGTGGGAGGCCAAGCGCCTGTGCCGCGACCTCCTCGTCACACCGGCGCGGCACGAGAAATATGTCGAGTTCCATGAAGCGATCCTGGCCGAGATCTGGAGGCACATCCCCGTAACCCATGTCTGCTCGATCGATGAGGTCGCCTGCCGGCTGCTCGACAATGAGAACAGCGAAGAGGCCGCCGTGGCGCTCGCGCACCGGATCAAATCGGGCATCCGCGCAAACATCGGCATCTGCATGACCAGTTCGGTGGGCATCGCACCCAATCGCCTACTGGCGAAGCTGGCCTCGGACATGCAGAAACCGGATGGTTTGGTGGTGCTCAGTGCGAGCAAACTTCCCCAATGCCTGTATCCACTGCGCCTGCGCGACATATCGGGCATCGGCGCCAAGATGGAGAAGCGCCTGGCGCAGGACGGCATCCTCGACATCCGTCAATATTGCGAGCGCCGCCCCCGCGATGCCGGCAATGCCTGGGGCGGCGTCAATGGCGACCGGCTCTGGTACCTGCTCCACGGCGTCGAGCTGCCCGACAAGCCCAGCCAGAGCCGCACGATCGGGCACAGCCACGTCCTCTCGCTCTCCCGGCGCGGCCTCGAGCCGACCCGTCTCACCGCGCGCCGCCTCGCGCTCAAGGCAGCCAGCCGCCTGCGCCGCAAGGGCTATCGCGCCCGGCTGTTGGTGCTCCACGGCAAGTTCGAGGACGACAAGTCGGGCTGGCGCGCCTCGATCCGGCTGCCCGCCACGCAGGACAGCTTCGTCGTGCTCCACGCGCTCGACCAGCTCTTCCCCCGCCTGGCAGAGGCGGGGCGCGGCCGGCCCGGCGGCTTCCGGCTGCGCATGGTCGGCGTCACCCTGTGCGAGATCGAGACGGTGGAGGGGGAACAGGGCTCGCTCTTCGCCGCGCTCGACCCCGATGATCCGCTTGCCCGCGAGACCCGCACCCTGTCGCTCAGCCGGGCGATGGACCGGATCAACGAGCGGTTCGGACGCAATGCCGTGTCGGTCGGGCCGCTGCACGGCGGCAGAATCGATCGCGTCGGCACAAAAATCGCGTTCGGACGTATCCCGGAAATGAGCGAATTTCATGAGTGACACCGGTGGATGTCATTGATCCGCAACATTACGGATGCGTTATTGCGGCGCACAATTGGTATGTAACTCTATAACACGAATCGCTTGACGATTCTTGCTTGGTAAACGAAAGCTCCCGCCCGCTATGAACAAAGCCCCCATTTTTGCCGCCGCCGCTGTGCTCCTGTCACTTGCAGCCTGTGACCAGAAGCCGGAGGAAGTCACTTCGGTCAGCCAGGATCCCCAGGCTGAAGCGCTGAAGAACGCCCCCAAGGTCGAGCTGCCGCCGTCGATCGAGACCTCGGTTTCGATGCGCTGCAAGGACAACAGCATCGTCTTCGCCGACTTCTACAAGGGCGCCAAGCAGGTGCTGGTCAAGGAGACCAAGGACGGTCCGGGCCACATGCTCAAGGCACCCGAAGCAGGCCAGCCCTTCGTCGCCGACGGCGGCTACAAGGTCACCGGCACTGCGAAGAGCGCAACGATCGAGATCCCGGGCAAGGGCGCACGCGTCTGCCACGGCTGATCGCCAAATTCTGAATTCACCAAGGGCCGGCGGGCATTCCCGCCGGCCCTTTTTCATGCGAGGCTTTGCCGCGAAGGGAGCGAATCCAGGTGGCGACGATCGCGGTCTACAGCCTGAAGGGCGGTGTCGGTAAGACTACCCTGGCGGTGAACCTGGCCTGGGCCTCGGCCACGCTTTCGGCCCGCCGCACGCTGTTATGGGATCTCGATCCCCAGGCCGCGGCCACCTTCCTCGCCGGACCACAGGGCAAGACCCGCGACCAGGCCCAGGCGATCTTCACCAAGGACGTCGCCCCCGCCAAGCTGGTCCAGAACACCGGCACCGAGCGGCTCGACCTGATCGGCGCGGACTCCTCGTTGCGTGGTCTTGACCTGACTTTCCACGAGCTCGACAAGAAGAAGCGGCTGGCCAAGCTGCTCGGCGAACTCGACAAGGCCTATGACCGGGTGCTGCTCGATTGCCCGCCGGGCCTCACCGAGACGAGCGAACAAGTGATGCGCGCCGCCGACCTGATCGTCGTGCCGGTGATCCCTTCCCCGCTCTCCATGCGCGCTTTCGAGGAAGTCTCGGCGCACCTGGCCCGCAAGGGTGGCAAGGTGCCGCTGATGCCGGTGCATTCGATGGTCGATCGCCGGCGCAAGCTCCACGCCGAGGCAGTCGCCGCACATCCCGACTGGCCGGTGATCCCGATGGCGAGCGTCGTCGAGGCGATGAGCGTGCGCCGCGCCGCGCTGGGCAGCTTCGCACCGCGTACGCGCGGTGCCCAGGCCTTTGCCGAGCTGTGGCAGGCGATCGAGCGGCGGTTGGCGGGCAAGAAGCATTGAGCCGCGCCCAGCCCCCGCAGCAGGAACTCGATCCGGACTTGGTGCTGCGCGCCTATGCCATGGGTGTTTTCCCGATGGCCGATCACCGCGACGCGGCGAGCGTCTATTGGGTCGAGCCCAAGCTGCGCGGCGTGTTGCCGCTCGACGGGTTCCACTTCTCTCACTCGCTACGCAAGGTGATCCGCTCGGAGCGCTTCCGCCTGACCGTCGATGCAGCGTTCGGCCCGATCCTGCGGCTATGCGCCGAAAGCGCCGAGGACCGGCCGGATACCTGGATCAACGGCCCGATCGAACGCGTCTTCCTCGAGTTGCACCGCCGCGGATTCGCCCATTCTATCGAATGCTGGGACGGCGAGCGGCTCGCCGGCGGGCTCTATGGGCTCGCGCTGGGCCGGGCGTTCTTCGGCGAATCGATGGTCACCCGCGTGCCCAACGCATCCAAGGTCGCCTTTGCCCATCTGGTCGCGCGGCTGCAGGCGGGCGGGTTCACGCTGCTCGATTGCCAGTTCATCACCGATCACCTGACCACGCTGGGCGCGGTCGAGATCCCGCGCGACGATTATGTCGCGTTGCTGGCCGGGGCGCTGGGCGAGACGGCCGCCGGGCTCTCGCTCGGCGCGCCTTCGGTGGACGGCGACTTCTTCGCGCTCGACGCATTGCCCGACCCGCTACCGCCCGCCGCAGGTGCCGCAACCGTGTCCGGCCCGCTGTCGCGGAAAGTCATCGCGCAGCTCTTGGGCCACACATCGTAGATCGGGTGCTGGACGACGTTGAGCGCAGGACGCTCTGCGAAGAGCCAGCCCGAATGGACGCGGTGCCACTGCTTGTCGAGTTCGAGCACATCGACCTGGACGAAGGCGCCGGTGAGCTGGTCCGCTTCCCAGGGCGCGGTCCTGTCGCAGGCCTTGAGGCGGACGATGACGTCGCCGATCTGCACGGCTTGGCCGGGCTTCAACTTGAACTCGCGGGCCTCGCCATTGCGCTTGTTGAGCAGGCCGAGCACCGCGATGCGGTCCTTCATCGGCGTCGCGCCCGCGTCTTCGACCGTCTTGCCGTCGCGGCCGACGGTGATCACGTCGGAAGGCTGGCCCGCTGAGTCGCCGGTGGTGACGACTTCGTCGCTCACCATATTATTGGCCGTGCCACCACCGCCCGAGCATGCGCCGAGGGCGAGCAGCAGCCCGGCCGCGGCCGCTCCGGCGGGGCGCATGATCATGCGCCGGGGGTCCAGGCCTCGTAGTCGCCGGTGGCGGCGGCGCGGTGGCCGCCCTTCTCCAGCGCGCCGCTGGGGCGATAGGCGAGCTGCGAACCGGTGAGGTTCGGCTCTGCCGGGATTTCCCACGCCTTGGGCGCTGGCAGGGCCTGGTCGGGCGCCGAGTCGATCTGATGGTGCAGCCAGCTGAACCATTCCGGCGGCACGCGGCTCGCGTCGTTGGAGCCGTTGTAGATTACCCAGCGGCGCACGATGCCGTTGGGGTCCTGGCCGCCCTCGTAATAGACGTTGCCCAGATCGTCTTCGCCCACGCGGGTCTTGCCGCGCAGGCCCATCCAGGTGCCGAAGGTGGCGCCGTTCCACCAGGTGAAGGGATTGAGATTGAGACCCATGGGCGCGGATTAGCGAGGAGCGCAGGGCGAGGCAATAAATTACCGCGTCGCCGCGGTTGGCAATTCCCACGTCGCCGCGATCGGCTTTACGGCTTGTCCCAGCGCACCTTGTCGTCGGCCTTGATGCCCAGCTTCGCCGATACGCCGGCATTCAGCTCGAGCACCGCCGACACCGGCTCGCCCGACACCAGTGTCTCCTCGGAGAAGGGCACCGCATTCTCGGCGATTCGGGCGATCGTGCCGTCTCCGCGGATGAACAGGATGTCGAGGGCGGTGGGCGTGTTCTTCATCCAGAAGCGCGCCTCTCGCGGCGGTCCGTCTGCCGGATAGGGCGCGAAGAGCATGCCACCATCTTCGGGGATGTTAGTGCGGAACATCAGTCCGCGTTCCTGCTCGTCGGCGCTGCGGGCAAGCTCGGCATGGAAAACGCGCGGGCCGCCGGCGCTGTCGATGGTCACGCTCGTCTTCTGCGCCGCCTGCGCCGCAACGGGTCCAGCCACCGGCTCGCCCAGAGACACCCCCGAGACGAGCAACACCGAAGCGGCAAGCGCCGCTTCCAACCCACGCACGAACTTCATCTGACTAGCTCGTCCTTTCAACCGCCACGGCCAGCGGTCCTTTTTCGCCGTCGACGATGCGCGCGCTGAGCGGCAGGCCGGGCTCGATCTCCTCGATCTCCGCGCGGCGCAACGTCTCCATATGGACGAATATATCCGCCGAGTCGGAGTCGCGCACCAGGAATCCATAGCCCTTGAGGCGATTGAACCATTTGACGGTGACCGGCTCGAATGGGCCGGCGGTGGCGATCAGCTTCACCCGGTCGGCGCGGTCGGCCTGGCGCTTGGGCGCTTCGATCGCCTGGCTCAGGTCGATCGAGAGGATCTCGCGCGCCTGCAGCCCGCGCTGACGCTTGACTGCGGTGCACTCCACCCGCGCGCCCTCGGGCAACGAGCGGCGGCCGTGATCCTGAAGCACCGTGAAGTGAATGAGAATGTCGCCCACGAGTGCGTCATCGGCGACGAGAAAGCCGAAGCCGCGTGTGACGTCGAACCATTTCACGACACCGGCAAAGACCTGGTTGTCATCCCCCTGGTCCCCGCCAATCCCCTCTTCCAAGTTCGGCGCGTCTATATAGTCGTCCTGCGCAACCTGTTGGTCAGCACGCATTTTTAATGCCCCCCGGATGCCGACATTAACATAGTATTTTCCATAAATGGAATTGCCTTTGTTGCTGATCGGTATCAAGCGTCGCCAAGTGTGGCTTCCGGGTCATCCCCCGGCGCCATGCGGACGATCGCTCGGGCCAGACCGGGGGCATGGCCGGCGCGGATCATCGCCCCCATCCACTTCTCCTGCAGCACCCGGTCCGCCGCCTCTTGCGCATAGGGACCGATCCGCTTGCGCCGCGCAAAAGCGATTGCGCTGGCCTGGGCACCTTCCTCGATCGCGGGGGCCAGCGCCGCTGCGTCCCCCTCCTCCACGCCATCGAACCGCAGCGCCTGGCGTACGCGCCGCGCGCCTAGCCCTCGCCTTGCCATCGCCCCGGCCTTGGATTCGGCATAGAGCCGATCATTGACGTAGCCGAGCTCGGCCATGCGCTGGGCAAGCCCTTCAACATCGGACGATTTTTCTCCGTCCCAGCCCCGTTCCCGCAATTTTCGGGACAGATAGGAGGCAAGTTTAGCCCTTGTCGTAGCGTAACGTTCGACATAGCGGAGCGCATAACGCTCCAGATCGGCGCTGTTCAGCGGTGGCAGCGGGCGTCTCGGGGCGGTCATGCGCCATGATTGTGCCACAGTGGCAACCGATTTTGAACGCCAGTGCGTAGCAGAGGCTAGCCTCAAATTTCGTCGTGGGGGCACGACGTTGGCTACCACGCAGGGGCACGGAATAAAGAATGGTATTGGACGTTACGGGATCGCTCGAGGCTGAAAAGGAAGCGGGAACGCTCGCGCCTACGCCTACCGACGACAGCCTGCCGCGTCGCCTCGCGGATTTCGAAACGCTGGGCGAAGCGCTCGACTATGCCTCCCAGGGCAAGCGCGGGCTCAACTTCCACGATGCGCGCGGGAATCTCGTGCGCCCCTATCCGTTCGCGGAACTGCGTGAGGACGCCCTCAAGCAGGCCCAGCGCCTGATCGCCGCCGGCGTGAAGCCGGACGACCGCATCGCGCTGATCGCGGAGACGGGCATCGAATTCGCCTCGCTGTTCTTCGGCTGCATCTATGCCGGCGCCTGGCCGGTGCCGCTGCCGCTGCCGACCAGCTTCGGCGGCGCGCAATCGTACATCGACCAGCTCAGCGTCCAACTGCAGAGCTGCGACCCGTCGATGCTGATCTACCCGCCGGAAATCGGCGCGATGTGCGCGGAAGCCGCGCGCGCCAACGACGTGCCGGGAATCGACTGGTCCGAGTTCGGCCAGCGCGAGGCGAATCCGACGGCGCTGCCCCAGGCAAAGACCGACGACATCGCCTACCTGCAATATTCGAGTGGCTCGACTCGCTTCCCGCACGGCGTGGCGATCACCCACAATGCGCTGCTCAACAACCTGGCGGCGCACAGCCACGGCATGGAAGTGACCGAAGGCGACCGCTGCGTCTCCTGGCTGCCCTGGTACCATGACATGGGCCTGGTCGGCTGCCTGCTCTCGGTCGTCGCCAACCAGGTCTCGACCGATTACCTCAAGACCGAGGATTTCGCCCGGCGCCCGCTCGCCTGGCTCGACCTGATCAGCCGCAATCCCGGCACCACGCTCAGCTATTCGCCGACCTTCGGCTACGACATCTGCGCCCGCCGCATGTCGAGCCAGACCAAGGCCAGCGACCGCTTCGACCTCAGCCGCTGGCGCGTCGCCGGCAACGGCGCCGACATGATCCGCCCGGACGTGATGCAGTCGTTCGTCGACGCCTTCGCCGATGCGGGCTTCAAGGCGACTGCCTTCCTGCCGAGCTACGGCCTGGCCGAAGCCACGCTCGCCGTCTCGATCATGCCGCCGGGTGAAGGCATCATGGTCGAGCTGGTCGAAGAGACCCAGCTCTCGGGCGGCGAAGTCGCCCGTGGCGACCGCCCGCAGCGCTTCCGCGCGATCGTCAATTGCGGCGTGCCCGCACGCGACATGACGATCGAAATCCGCGAGGAAGACGGCACGCCGCTTCCCGAAAAGGCGATCGGCAAGGTCTGGTGCAAGGGCCCGAGCGTGATGGTCGGCTATTTCCGCGACCAGGAAGCGACCGACGCCTGTCTGAAGGACGGTTGGCTCGACACCGGCGACATGGGGTATATCAGCGAAGGCTATATCTACATCGTCGGCCGCGCCAAGGACATGATCATCATCAACGGCAAGAACCACTGGCCCCAGGATATCGAATGGGCCGTGGAGCAGTTGCCGGCGTTCAAGCAGGGCGACGTTGCCGCCTTCGCGATCACCACGCCGGGCGGCGAAGAGACGCCGGCGGTGCTGGTCCAGTGCCGCACCTCGGACGAGGCCGAGCGCCTGCGCCTGCGCGACGAGATCCGCGAGCGCGTCCGCTCGGTGACCGGCATGAACTGCGTGATCGAACTCGTGCCGCCGCGCACGCTGCCGCGCACCAGCTCGGGCAAGCTTTCGCGCGCCAAGGCCCGCAACCTCTACCTGAACGGCGAGATCAAGCCGTACGCGCTCGCCGCGTGAGGCTCAGGCCCGGCGGTTCGCCGTCGGGGCTCGCCATCCCTGTCTTCAATTCGGTCGCCACCCTGGCTTGTTCCAGGGTCCAACCTTCCACGAGCGATAGCCCGCGCGGCGCCTTTGGATGCTGAACAAGTTCAGCATGACGGCTTGGACCGATCCAACATCGCGCGCCGAGCCGACTCGCCAAAGGTCGCGAAGTACATGCTAATGGCGCGTTTTTGCGGCGCTTAAGTTGACTATTTTCCCGGAAACGCCGCGCATCTCGCAAGTTCCTTGCGTGCGCGTGATCCTATCTTTCCAACAGCGTCAAAGAGCGGGCAGACTGTAAATCTGCTGCCTCAGGCCAACACGCGAAATCCTACATTGCAAGGCGAGCCGGCGCCGGGTTCGCCACACACCCTGTCCTCGTTGGGAGTGACGCGGGAGCCGCCCGTACGGCGATAAAAATCAGCACTTTCCCCTGCCCGCCTAACCACTCGTCAACCAACCTCGCGCTACACCCGATGGGTGACCAGCCAGACGACCTCTCAATTCGCCCGGCCGCGCATCGATGCGCGAGCGCTTCTGGGCCTGTACGACCCGGCGGACACCACCGACTGGGGACCGATCCGCGCGGCCCAGCTGCATGCAGGCAGCCAGCTTTCGCTGTTCATGCTCGCCGCAAACGTTATCGGCGCCTCGCTCGTAACCATGATCCTCGCCCCGCTGGTGCCGCTGTGGCAGCTGGCAAGCTGGAGCGCGATCGTGGCCGCGGTGGGCGCCGCCGTCGCCTTTCGCCGCCTGGCCCGCCGCCACCGCGAAGCCGTCACCGCATCGCTAAGCGATGTACGCGACACGCTGCTCGATGGAGTCGCGCTGGGCGCGGTCTGGTCGATTCCGCCCCTCGCCTTCGGCAGCCTGGTCGATGCCAATGCCGCACTCGGCCTGTGGATCGTGCTGTCGCTGCTGATGACCGCCGGCGCAGTCGCCATGGCAGCGCTGCCGCTCGCCACCATTTCCTTCATCACGATCGTGGGCGCGGCGCTGGTCGTCACCCTGTCGCTGATCGCATCGCCGATGCTCGCCGCCGCCGCCGGGCTGTTCACCGTGCTGCTCGTCATGGCGACCTTCGCCCGCGGCAAGGCGCTGGTGGTGATCAGCGCCGGCGAGATCGCCATTGCCGACCGCGACGAGACGCTGAGCCTGCTCCTGCGCGAGACCGAGCGCGAGGGTGAGGCCGACTGGCTGTGGGAGATCGATGCCCAGCGCCGCGTCGCCCGGGCCAACCCGCGCTTCTCCAAGTCGCTGGGCGTCGACCCCAAGACGATCAACGGCACCCCATTCCTGCAGGTGCTGGCCGGTTCGACCTGGGAGGATGGCAATTTCGCCGCCGGCCTGCGCGAACTCGCCGAGAAGCTGAAGACCCGCGACGCCTTTCACGATCTGCTGCTTCCCGTGGTCGTCCGTGGCGAGGAACGCTGGTGGGAGATGTCGGCCAGCCCGCGCTATGACGATGCCGGTGTCTTCATCGGCTTCCGCGGCGTGGGCTCGGACGTGACCGAGGCGCGTGCGTCGGCCGACCAGATCAGCAAGATGGCACGGTTCGACACGCTGACCGGCCTGCCCAACCGCCTGCTGCTCAACGAGACGCTGGCGCGCGCGATGGCCGAGGCGGACAAATGGGGCTCGCGCTGCGCCTTCATGATGATCGACCTCGATCGCTTCAAGGCAGTGAACGACACGCTGGGGCACCCGGTGGGCGACCGGCTGCTGATGCGCGTTTCCGAGCGGCTCAAGCAGCTGATGAGCGACAATGAGATGATCGGCCGGCTGGGCGGCGACGAGTTCGCCGTGGTGGTGCGCGACGCGACCGATACGGCTGGCATCGAACGGCTGGCCCAGGCGATCATCGATACGGTCTCGCGCCCCTATGAGATCGACCAGAACACGCTTTTCATCGGCGCATCGGTCGGCCTCGCCGTCGGTCCGCGCGACGGGCGCACCACCGAGATGCTGATCCGCTCAGCCGACCTGGCGCTGTATCGTTCGAAGGACAGCGGCGGCGGCGCCTATCACAGCTATGAGCCGCAGCTGCACATGGCCGCCGAAGAGCGCCGCGTGCTCGAGATTGCGCTGCGCAGCGCGGTCGAGAATGGCGAGATGCAGCTGGCCTATCAGCCGGTGGTCAACGCGGGCACCGGCAGCCTGATGGGCTTCGAGGCGCTGCTGCGCTGGACGCATCCGGAGTTCGGCGTGGTCTCCCCCGCCAAGTTCGTGCCGCTGGCGGAGGATGCCCGGCTGATCCCGCAAATCGGCGAATGGGTGTTGCGCACCGCCTGCCAGGAGGCGGCGGGATGGGATTCGCAGATCCGCGTGGCGGTGAACGTCAGCCCGGAGCAGCTTCATTCGCCCGCCTTCGTCACCATGGTCGCGCAGGCGCTCGCCCAGTCGGGCCTGCCCGCCGAGCGCCTCGAGCTGGAAGTGACCGAGAGCGTGTTCATGCGCGAGGGCACCCAGGCGATCCAGGTGCTGGAAAAGGTGCTGGAGCTCGGTGTGAAGCTGAGCCTGGACGATTTCGGCACCGGCTATTCGTCGCTCGGCTACCTCGCCCATACCCGGTTCAGCACGATCAAGATCGACCGCAGCTTCGTGCAGGGCGCGTCCAAGGGCACCAAGGAAGCGATCGCGATCATCCGCGCGGTGGTGGCGCTCGCCGACAGCCTGGGCATGGCGACCACGGCCGAGGGCGTGGAGACGGAAGAGGAGCACCTGATGGTCCAGGACCTGGGCTGCTCGAAGGTGCAGGGCTATTATTTCGGCCGGCCGCTGCCGGTGCAGGAAGCGCGGATATTGGCGGTGCGGCCGCACGACGGCGCGAGCGCCGCG
The DNA here is from genome assembly GCF_058807215.1 of Sphingomonas sp. GW821-FHT12D09. Classification (NCBI taxonomy): domain Bacteria; kingdom Pseudomonadati; phylum Pseudomonadota; class Alphaproteobacteria; order Sphingomonadales; family Sphingomonadaceae; genus Sphingomonas; species Sphingomonas sp. GW821-FHT12D09. The sequence goes on from NZ_JBXAQL010000001.1 coordinate 858,623, forward strand.
GCCTGAGCCGGGCGCCCGCGCTATCGATTACCCTGGCTTGCTCAGGGCGCCTTGCCCGGGTTGAGCTCTAGGTCGAGCTTGCCTGCGGCGACCTGGAGCGTGTTGCGCTGTCCGATGAGCGCGCGGAGTTCCGGACTCCATTCGTCGCCCTCCGCCTGGACGCGTTCGGCGATCTGGGCATCAAGCGCTTCCACCTGATCCTGTTGCGCCTGTAGCGTTTCCGCATTTTCCTCAGCCATCGTGTCTCTCCCGTCCGGCATGGACGCGGGGAGCCTATTCCAGTGGGAAGTAGCGGCAAGGGCATCGCACCGGATCGGATGCTTCTCATGCGCCCGCCATCGCAATTGCCAGCCAGGTCGCGCCGGGCGGCGCGCTTCCGGAACGCGATCCTGGCGACATCTGGGCGGTGGTGCTGGAAGACGGCCTGGAATGACCGGCATGGGCGCAAACCCGTTTTTGTCGACGGCGATCCCAAAGGGCTCACCCCGGTCCTGCCGCAGCCACCGCAGCATCGATGGAATGACCCTCGACATCCAGTTTTCCGTTTATATGTCATAGGCTTAAGATAAATTGAACACCGCCCTTGCCCACTCCAACGCACCGCGCTAGATGCGTGCCCGCACAGGGGCGTAGCTCAGCTGGTTAGAGCGTCGGTCTCCAAAACCGAAGGCCCTCGGTTCGAATCCGAGCGCCCCTGCCACTCTCTCAGAGTCGGCACGATTTACCTTTTAATTTCAGTATATTGCACCCAAAGTTCGAATTTCATCCACGATGGGTGGGTATCTCGAACCTTGAACCAAGCGATTGATAATCCAAAGAGATTATTTTCTCCGTAGTTCGAATCGACAGTGTCGTCGGCCAATCGCGATCATGGCGGCGGCTCAAGCCCTGCCGCAATAACGGCGCCACAAGTAAATCGGGCAGTCTGGCGACGCTTCGGGATGGCCCCTAATCGGCGCGCCTCTTCAGATTTCGTTGCACGTCCTCGATGAAATGCCCCGAAGAATTCGCAAGCATTCCGGATGATGTCGCTTGCCTCTCATCCGATAGGCATCTCCCGTAGAGTGGCTCCCAAACCGCCTTGGTCTCCTTTATCAAAGCGTCGGAGAACCCTTGGGATTTTCGATGTGAATGAACACCGCCATTGAAAACCCAACGCCTCGCTCTTTTCCTATTCATCGGGTCCTCCTCGCCGCTGTAAAACGCAACGCTTTGAAGGAGGCCCTCGTGGTTTGGACAATCATGCCTGGAAACCTTCACGGCACATCCGCGCAAGGATAGCAGACGTTCGCCATCTTGGAGTGCGAGACGACGGAGCCCGGGACGGTCCGGCAACGCTTCGCCACCGTCACCAGCGCGTCGTCCTTCGCTGCCAGATGCGCGCCCATTCCCACTCCTCCGCGCGATCGACCAGCCGCGCGCGTACCGGATTGAGCGATACATACCGCATCGCATGTGCCAGGCGCTCGTCGTCCATCACCACCGCGCCGAACCGCCCCTGCCACAAATGCCCGTTCCAGCGCGCCCGTGCGTTGATGAAACCGGTGTAGCGGCGATGCGCATCGGCGAACGTACGGCGCAGGCCGTCTTCGTCGACCGGCACACGATGACATGAACGTGGTTGGGCATCAGGCAATAGCCCAGATCTGCGAACCCGCGCGACGGGCCGCGTCGGCCAACAGGTCGCGATAGAGCACGAAATCGCCGTCCTCGAAGAAAGTCTGTTGCCGCCGATTACCGCGCTAGGTGACGTGATAGGGATAGCCGGGTAGGACTAGGAGAGGAAGGCGAGCCATGAGCGAGAATTTGGCGCGGTTTGGGGGTTTAGCAAACTGTCGCCGTAATACACCGTAGTACAAATCGGGATAAATCCAGGCGCTCACCACCTGGTCAGTAGCAAGCTTGATCTGAGATGGATCGAACGGCTCCAGCACCTCCAGGAACGCACGGTAATTCTCGGCGATCTTGTAAACACCACTCTCGATTTCGTGATCCCAGGATCTGCAATAGATTACGCAATTAGCTGTCTGTACTTAACGTTCTCGCCTTCGAATATCCTCCCCTCCGATTTTAAATTCGAAATTAAAAAATTCTCTCGCGCAGTTTGCAAATCGCCCCGCTCGAAAGCTACCTTGCCGATCATAAATTCCACCTCTCCACGATCTTGACGTTTTTGTGCAAAAGCGGGCGCCAGTGCCACCCACTTTTGAGCTTCATCGAGATCGCCTATTTTTATGGAACTTGCTACGCCGTATTCCAGTATCAAATATGCGTTTAATACATCTACCTTCGGCTCAGGAATATCGTTCCAAAGCTCATGAAGATTCTCCAGTACGGTGCTATACTCACCTGCTCCGATCAAAGGAGCGAGCCCCCTCAACGCAGACATAACGTCCATGACAAGTCCCTATTTTGTTGGAGGTAGGTATCTTACACCGGAGTTGCTCAATTTTGCACCGGACGATCGGTTTATGCTGAATAGGTCAACTGTATAGTTATCTGATTTCAGCATCCACTGGCGAACCTCTGGCGCCTTCGCCCCGTAGGTTCGACCGGTCGAGTTCCACCAGGTAACGGCATCAACGTTGTGAGACATATCTCCAAGCTTGAGAGGATACCACTGCCCGTCACTGGCCTGGAACATTTTCCCGAGGAACGGATCATCCATGATCGTCCCTTCGGCCTCCATTCGATTGATCACAGCTCTACCAGTGGCGGATGATTTGCCGGGGGTTCGCCCAACGGTACTGAGGCGATCCCAGGTCGTCACCTCATCGGCAGCGCCAAACCCCTTTGCCGCCCATGGCCCACCGAACTTGGCGAAGGCGGCTTCTGCAGCCACGCCCCACCAGGGGGAAGACACGAACCCGTTGCGACCTCCGGTCACAATGTAGGGGGATGAGGATCGTTCGGTCAGCAGGATTGTCGGCGGCGCCGCGGCGGTGGTTGTGAAGCCGAGGTTAGTTTCCCAAAGCCCGAAGGTCAGATTGCCAAAGCCTTGTGTGATATAATTGCTTGTCCCTCGCCGCTGGGCCTCCGACGCTTCCATAGAGTCGCCGCCCGCCATTCTGACGCGAATACCGGCATCGAGACTGGGCTGATTGGCGAACCATCGATTCAGGGATACGGTCGGCCATTCCCAATCGCCAAACAGCCAGTCGAGGAATCCCCCGCTTTCCGGTTCTGAAGGGGTATTGGGCACGACCGTCGTGTGACTGTCATCTGCCCACCGATAGGGACTGGATTCGGGTCCGCTTCCCTCCGGCGTCCATATATATTTTCCCGTCGCAGTATTCAGGACTCTGACTTCAACCTGGCCATTCGCATTAACCCGTCTTTCGGGGTCCTGCCCTCCGGCCGGTAGGGTCACCTGCGCCGAGAACGCCATCATCATCGGAGGGCCGCCAATCCAGACCTTGGTCGAACCTGCCCGCTTGCCCGTCACGACAATTTCGCCGTCCTGAGGCTCCGTTGCGCTCCCATCTTCCCTGCCGGGTGCGGGAGATCCGTCTACCGATCTGCGACCGTTCCTAGCCACGCCATTGGCCACCAGATCCCCGATCGTCTGCGCGATGATGTCCGGCAGTACCGCGATGATGTTGTCGCCGAAATCGGTGCCCTCGATCACGCTGCGCGTTGCGGAGCTGGCAATCGCGGATGCGGTGCGGACGGCGGTGCGTATCCCGAACTGGCCAAGCTTGGTGTTGCCGGTGCCGAACTCCGTGCCCAGCGCGTTGCCAACGCCCGCCGATACGCCAGCCGCCGCTAGGCCCGCGAAATCGAACTTCGACTGCAGGCCGGTTGCGATCCCAACTCCCTGGCCGATAGCGTTGCCGAGCAGCCCCTTGGTCACGTCGCCCAAGAACTTGCTGCCCGCGATCTTGTCGAGGCCCGGTATGCTGTCCAGCCCGCCAGCGATGCCGCCGGAGATGCCGGCCATCGCTACCGCCTTCCAGCTGAACTTATCCTGGATACCAGTAGCGAGCCCGAAGATCTGGCTGCCCGCACTCGCCGCGACACCGACCGTCGCGCCCGTTGCGATGCCTGCGGCGATGGCGCTCGTGGCCCCCGCTGCGGTGGTCGCTGTCACACCGAACAATCCGTTGAAGAAATTCGCGACCGGCGCCTTGATCACCAGCGTGATCGCGATCGCCACCACCGCCAGCATGATCGCCCCGAACACGCCGCAATTCTTCTTAGCCTTCGCTGGCGTCTGCGGCGTCGGGGTCGTCGGGCTGGTGTCACCCAGCGCTTCGGTGGGGTCATAGGGCCGGAACGTCGCCGCGGTGTTCGACGAGCGCATCACGCCCGCGGGGATCTTCAGGCTTTGGCCGGGCGAAAGCGCCGAACCGCCGGCCAGGCCATTGGCGTCGGCGAGGCGGAACCACAGGCTGGAATCGCCCCATAGCGCCGCGGCGATCGACTGGAGGCTCTCGCCGCCCTGGACGGTGTAGCTGCCGCCCGCGCCGCCCTGGCTGAAGCTGGTAACCGGATTGTAGAACTGGTCGAAATCGGCATAGGCCGCGCCATAGGTCGAGCCGCCCCGGAAGGCGCCGGTGCCCGTGGTGAGCGGGCGGCTGGCGACCGAGCTCAGATAATCGGTGTCGAGCGTGCCGTTATTGCCGGTATAACCCATCTGGCGGCCACCGAACCGGTACCAGGCTTCATGCGGATCGCCCTGGGCGACATAATCCGCCTCGTCGCGGCGGATGGTCTGGCCACTGGCGTCGTTGGTGAAGGTCACGCCGCGCGGGCGACCGTCCTGGATCCAGGCGCTGGTGAGCTGGCCAAAGCCGTTATAGCTGTAGGTAGTGGTGCCGCCGGTCGTGCCGGTCACCGTCGTGGTGTTGAGCGCGGCGCCGCCATACCAGACATAGGTGTTGCTGACGCCCGTGACCGAGAACTGCACCTGCGAGCGCCAGACATTGGTGGAACTGCTTACCAGCGCGCCCAGCGCATAGCTGCTGCCAGAGCCGTAGTCGTTATAGGTATCGGTAACCTGGATGATGCCGCCCTGGCGCTGGAAGACCTCTTCATAGGTCACCTGCCCCTTGGCGTTGTACTGGATGAGCCGGTCGTAGGTCGCCGAGTTCAGCGCGTTGGAATCATAATCCGGATCGGTCGACCAATCGATCTGCCGCTCGAGGCGCCCTTGGGCATCATACCAGTAATTCGCCTTGCGCGAGCCCGTTGCCGGCGGCGCGGTGACAGTGACGGTGCCGTCACCATTATCGGAATAGCCGCTCTGCGCGACGCGGACGTCCTTGATCTGGCCATCGTTCCAATAGGTGTAGTCCTCGCGGTTCTCGGCTTCGTAGGCGACGTCCTGATAGCCGTAATTGTAGCCGCCCCAGCCGCCATACATGTTGGGATCGTAATATTCGTAATAGACCTGGCCATAGGCCGTGGTCGTGGTGGTCGCCCGGACCCGCTGGCCCGCGGCATCGTAGAGCAGGTCGACGCCCTGGCTGCCGCGTACGATCGCCCCGCCGGAAAGCACGCCCTTGGCGGTCACCACCCGGTTCATGCTGTCATAGCGGTACCAGTAATCCTGGGTGCCGGTGAAGGAATAGGCGCTGCCGTTCTGATCGAGCGCATGGAAGGTGGCGACGCTGCGGCGGATGTTCGAATTGGCGTCATATTCGTAGGACGTCGATGCGGCCGGCATGATGCTGGTCGCTGCCGCCGACCAATAGGTTAGCCGCCCGAGCGAGTCATAGCTGGCCGACTGGCTCGAAAGGACGGTATTCGATGTCTGATACTGCCAGTCCGAGACCCAATATTGGTCGTAATAGCCATAGTCGTAATTATACTCGTAATGGCCATAATCGACCCAGTCGCCGCTCAGCCGGGTAAGCACCTCGTTCACGCTGTTGCCGAGCAGATCATAGGTATAGCTGGTGCGGTCCTGCTGGAAGGCGATCTGCGAAGCCGAGCTGTCCACCCCGATCGTTACCAGGCCGACCTTGCCGTTGTTGAGCCAGCTGTAATTCGCGACGGCGCTTCCCGAGACGCGCTGCGTCATCCGGCCCGCGATGTCATAGGTAACGCTGGTCTGGTTCCCCCCCAGGTCCCGTGACGTGATGGTGCGCCCGAACAGGTCGCTACGGTCCTCGGAATAGCGGCCGTTGATATAGGTGGTCGTGGTGAGCCAGCCGCCGAACGTTCCCATGGCGCCAGTCGAGATACCGGCCTGCCAGTTGTAGCTGGTCGTGGTGTAGTCGCCGCCGAACGCGACCTGCAGCGTCGCCCGGCCCATCAGGTCGAACTGCGTGCGCTCGCGACCGGCATAGCCGGTGACATTGTTCCAATGGCCGATGCGATTGCCAAGGATATCGTACGCGTAATAGTCGGTCACCGAGCCCGTCGAGTTCGCCGGGTGCATCGCGACGGTCAGGCGACCGAGCTGGTCATAGGCCATGCTGGTGTAGCGGCCGAGCTCGTCGTAGCTCGCGACCTGATCGCCGAACACATTGTAGCTAGCAGTGACCGAGGTTCCGTCCGCATGCCATTCGCGGGCGACCAGTGCATCGCCATCGCCATAGCCGGTGCCTGCGACCAGTTGGCGCGTGGTCTTGACGCCAGAACCGGTCCAGACGCTGTTGGCGTCCTGCGTGCCGATCAGGCGGCCGGCGATGTCGTAGAAGTAATTCTCGGTGGGCCGGGCCGTCGATTGGCCGCCATTCTCGGCCGTGACCCACACCGTCGGGCGCTGGATCTGAAGGACCCGGCCCATAGTGTTGTAGCTATAGTCGGTGCGGTGGCCATAGGCGTCGGTTTCCCACGTCACTTCGCCGAACGCCGTATAGCCGCGCTGGTTGTAGAGGTCGGTCCGCGCGCTGCCGACACTGGTCTCGCGCTGTCGCAGGATCGTGTTGATCACGAGCCCGCGCCCATCATATTGGATGACGGTGGCGTTCAACCCGTCGGTAGTGCCGTAGGCCACGGCCTGGGACTGGCTGTAGCCCGAAATATCGGTGCCTTCGCTCTCGACGATCATCGTCTGGTGGCCGGCGGCATCGTAGACATAATGGCGCCACACCCCGTCGCCCGCGTTGGAGCGGATCAGGTGGCCGGCATTGTCGTAGACGAACTGCTCCTGCCAGATGCCGTTGGTGCCGCGATCGGTGACCTCGCCGAATGCGTTGTAGACCATCCTGGTGTAGCTGCTATCGACCCAGCTGCTGCCGCTGACCGTGTTGATCGCCTGGCGGATGACGTTGCCGGACAGGTCATATTCGTAGGAAATGCCCTCGACCGCCGTGGTGCCCGCGCCCTGGTAACTGCCGTCGCCCAGTTCGCGCGTATAATATTCGCCGACTTTCCGGCCCACGGCGTCATAGAGATAGTTCTTGGACTGATTCTCAGCATCGGTGGTTTTGATCAGGCGTCCCGCCGCGCCGTAGAAGTTGCGGCTGATCCGATCGCCACCGGCGACATAATAGTCCCCCTGCCGCGTCATGGTGAGCTGGCCGAGCGCGTTATAGTAATAGCGTATCGTCGGCGTGCCGCCGCTGAAGGCCGGGCGGCTCTCCTGGATCATCCGGCCGGCATCGTCATAGGTATAGGTAGTCGTATCCGCGGCGCCCTGGGGCACACCGTTCACCTCAAGGCGTGCCTCGGTCTTGGTGACGACTTCGCCTAGCGCGTTGTAGGTGTAGCGGATCAACGAGATGCCGGATGCGTCGTACAGCTGTCCGTTCGACGTATTCAGCGACCATGCCGAGACACCATAGCGGCGCTCCGCCGTGCGCCGGCCCATCTTGTCATATTCGAACTCTGTGACCCGGTCGTCGGCCGTAAGGGCCGGCGTGATGTAGCTGCTGCTGGTGGCGCCACTGGTCTGGGTCGCGAAACGGCGCTCGCCCAGGACGTTGCCTTCGGCATCAAGCGTCCAGCGGGTGAGATAGCCCTCCTGATCGATCTGCGCGATCTTGCGGCTGTTGGCGTCATAGTAGGAATAGACGCTCTTGCCGGCCGCGTCGGTGGTGCGCACCAGGTCGCCGACCGCGTTGTATTCATAGGCGGTGCTCAGCGTGACGCCGGTCGAATAGACGTAGGAGCTGCCGTTCCAATGGCCGATGGTCTGGTCGGTAACCCGGGTCCAGATCAGGCGATCAGCGGCGTCATATTCATAGCCCGTCCCGCGGTAAATGCTGTTGGCCGGCGAGGGCGGCGTGCCGCCGGCAGTACCGGGCATCGCGATCATCGTCGCATAGGTGCGGCTCGCGGAGAGGTTGCCGACGGCATCATAGGTGAAGGTGCTCAGCACACCCTGCGGACCGCTCGAAAGCCCCGCTGGCGTCACCGTGGCTATCTTGCGGTCGAGGTCGTCATAATAGAACAGCGTGCGTGCGCCGGCCGCGTCGATGCTCTCGATCAGGTTGCCGCGCGTGTCGTAGCGATAGGTCTCGCTCGGCGTGACCGGAGTCGATGACAAGCCCACCGGAACCGCATCGATCCACTTGGAGGTCAGGCGATCGGCCCTGTCATAGGTGAACCAAGTGTCGCGCCGTTCGGCCTGACCGTAAGCCTCGATCTGATGCACGAGGTTCCCGCGCGCATCATATTCGTAGATGTTGCTGTAATAGCCCGAAGAAGTCTGATTCCCATATGCGTCATACACCGGCGCGTTCACATATTCATGGCGCAGCAGGCCGCGGCGATCGCTCCAATAGTTGGTAATCCCGCCCAGCTTGTTCTGGAAGGCACGGACGTCCCCAAAGGCGTTGTACCAGTTGGTCTCGACGCCGCCTTCGGCATCGGTGGTTACCAGCAGGCGCCCGAGCTTGTCGTAGCTGAACTGGGTGATCGCGTCGCGCGCATCGACCACATAGGCTGGCCAGTTGGCCGCCGCGGCGGTGTTGGTCGCCTTGTTATAGACCTGCTTGACGTAGCTGAGGTCGCCAAAGGCGTTGTAGCCGCGCTCGGTAACATAGCTTTCCGCATCGCGCGTGGCGATGACGCGGCCGGCATTGTCGTAATAGCTGTAACTGGTGAAACCGCGCGCGTTGGTGACGCTGATCTGCTCGCCGAACGCGTTGTAGGTGAAATCGGTGGGTGAGCCGAGCGCGTTGGTCTGGCGGACTACCCTGCCGGCATGGTCGTAGGTGAACGACGTCGTATGCCCGTCGGGATCGCTGACCGCGATCAGGTCTCCCAGGCCGTTGTAGGTGTATGTGGTGATCGCCTGCTCGGGCGTGCCGTAGGCGGCGTATTCCGCGGCTTTGCGGCCCGCCGCGTCGTAGACGTAATAGGTCCGGCTGTCGTCCTGACCGCCCTCCAAGAGGATGTCCCAGGCGAGCAGGCCATTGGCATGATAATAGAAGCGCCGCGTATTGCCCTCGCCGTTGATGGTGAGAGTGACGCGGCCGCTTGCGTCGTAATAGGTGCTCGTGGTGACCTCAGTGCCGGTTTGCGCGGCACTTGCCGTGTCGATCGTCCAATTATTATTGGCCGAAACGGCAGTATTCCAACGCACGACGAATATGATGCGCCCGGCGGCATCATAATCGGTGCGGGTCATGAAGCCTTCGGCGTCGACGGTGAAGCGCAACTGGCCGCCCGCATTGTAATAATAGCGGGTGATGCGATCGTCCGAAGTGGGATAGGCGGCCGCCCAATTGTCCCAATCGGCCTTGGTGTACAGCGCCGTCGCGGCGTTGAGCGTGGCATATTCGGTCTTGCGGATTACCTGGCCGAACGCGTCATAGACGAAACCGGTCACGCCGCCGCCGGAATCGATCGAATAGGCGACCCGGCCCGCGGTATCATAGACCGCCCAGCTAGTGCGGTTGGCCGTATCGCTGGCCAGTGCCGCCACCGCGCTCTTCACGCTGGCATAGCTATGGCTCGAGAGCGTGGGCAGCGTGCCCGCATAACGGGTGGTCTGGCGCACGAGGCCAAAGGCATCCGAACCGCTGCCATAACCATATTCGGTGACGTGGTTGAGCGCGTCGATCGCGAAGCGCAGCAGCCCCTGCCCGTCATAGACATACCGCACCGAGCGGTCGTTCGCGCTCGTGCCGACGCTGTCGATCAGGGTCTGGAGCGAGCCGCTCGCGCGATAGGCGGCGTTGGTCGCATTGGCATAGGCGATCTCCTGCACCTTGCGCCCGGCCCGGTCATAGATCGTGCGGCTGAGATAGCCCTCGCCATCCAGCGTGCCGATCGTCCGGCCATCCTTGTCGTAGAAGATGCGCGCGACGCTGTCCTTGGCGTCTGTCGCTGGAAGCACCGGTGAGGTCGGCGCCGCAGCCTGGAAGCTGGCGATCTGCCCCGCACTGAGCTTGTTGGCATAGCCAGTCGTGCGCACCAGCCGGCCCGACGCGTCATATTCGTACGCGGTGACCGAGCCATCACCCTCGATCGCCTCGATCACCCGGCCTTCCTTGTCGTAGACCGACCAAGTCCACAGATCCGAGCCGCTCACGGCCGGACGGATCGACGCCATGTCGATGTTCGAATTGGGATCGGCCAGCTGCGCTACGACCCCGGCACTCACGGCGATGGCGTGGTGCGTCGTCGCGACCAGCCGATTGTCTACGTCGTAGAGATATTCGGTGGCGCGGCCATATTCATCGACATCGGCGACCTTCCGGCCGAGCTTGTCATAGACATAGAAGGTCCGAAAGTTGGTCGCGTCGGTCATTACCCGCAGGCGGCCATCCTGGTCATAGGCGTAGCTTGTCGTGCCCTGCTGAACATAGGCGCCTGTCTCCAGGAAGCTGACCAGTTCGCTCATCTTGTTGTAGGTCGACGTCTGGACGAAGCCGTTGGTCAAGGTGATGACGGTCTGCGTCGCGGCGTCGTTGAAGCCGATGCTGGTCGTGTTGCCGTTGACGTCGGTGCTGGCGATCACGCGTCCGAGGCCGTCGTACACGAAGCTTTGCGGATTCTGACCGTCTACATATTGGCTGAGCAGCCGACCGGCGGAATCATAGGCGAAGCGCTCGTTCCTTTCGCCCCCCGCACCATTGTACCAGGCATAGCCGGTGTTGGCCGAAGCGGTCTGGCGCAGGATCACGTTGCCGCGCGCATCGAACGCCATCGAGCTGAGCTGCGCGCTCGATGTGTCGCCCAGCCCTGCGCACCAGCTGTCGAGCTGTGACTGGCTGAACGCCTGGTTTTGCGCGACGCCGTTCAGGTCGTAGCGGTTATCGGGGAATTCGCTGGTGAAGTAGAGCTGACCATAGCTATTGTACCAATAGCGCGTGACATTGCCCTCGGCGCTCACCGTGTAGACCAGCCGCCCGGCGCCGTCATAGGTGTAGCGGTTGGTGTGATAGGCTGCGGCGCTATCCGCATCCGACCCAATCTGTGTCTCGGTCAGCACCTGGTTCGCGGCGTTGTAGGTCCGCGTGACCACGTTCCCGAGCCGGTCGGTCGAGGTCAGCAGGTTGCCGTTGGCGTCGTATGTATAGGTCGATGCCTGGCCAGCGGGATCGGTGACGCTGATCAGGTCGCCATTGTCGTTGTACGCGAACTGCATGACCTGCGCCTGGGCAGTGCCATAGGCGGTCGTGATCCTGGTGAGCTGGCTGGCACGCTCGGTGGAGATGTCGCGAGTCAGCTTCGGCCCGCCAAAGATCAGCGAGCGGCCAGCCCTAAGTCCAAGGGGCCGGTCGATATAGGTGTATATTCCGCCTGTTTCCGGCCGATCATAAGTGCGAGTGATCTGGATGCGGGTCGCCGTGGTCGTGGAAAGCCCGGTGACATTGAACAGGCCGCCCACTTCCTGCGAGATGGTACCTGGCCCGGAAATGATGCGAGCGGAGGCCCAGCTATTGTCGCCCCACCCGCTTATATCCCCATAGGCGCCGATCGAGGTCGCCGTGCTATCGCCAACGCCCAGCAAGCTGACCGTGTAGGTGAAGGTGTCTCCCCGTCCGGCGGTGAGCGATCCATAGACCACCGGCCAAGTCGCACCAGGCTGGATGGTATATTGATAAGCTGTGCTGTTCTGGATGTTGCCAGCGCCCTGCCGGGCAGTGTCGTAATAGGACCAATTGGCTTGATCCATCAGGGAGAGATTGCTGGCCGTGTCGCTCTCATAAATCTCCGAATCCGCAGCGAGCACGCCTTCGCCCGCGCGCCATCCCGACATACGGTCCGGATAGAGGTAGAAGGAGAGCTGGTCGGCGTGGGTAACTACGCGGGTGATCTCGATGCGCGTGCCGGTGGTGGTCGAAAGGCCGGTGACGTACCAAAGGCCGCCGACCTCCTGCACGACTTGGCCCGGCCCGGAGACGATCCTGGCGGAAGATAGCGCATCAAAGCCCCAGGCATCGGCAGAATAGATGCCGAGCGACTGCGTGGTGGATGAGCCAACGCCTTGCAACGTGATGCTCCACGTCACCGTGCCCCCCGCCGGCGCCGAGACATAGCCTTGCGAGACACCCGCCCATGCGCCGGTGCTCTGGACGATGAACTGCGTCGCGGCACGGCCGTCGATGGTGCCTGGCGTCGATGTCAGATTGCCCGTCGGCCAGGTGCTGATCTCGCCGCTCCGGTCGCCCGAGGCATAGTCCAGGCGCGTGACCTGTCCGAGCGGATCGGTGATGGTGGTATAGTCGGCACCATAGCCGATCGAAGTCGTGCGGGTGGTGCTGCCGCTCACGGTCTCGGACCAGCTGGTGACGCGGTTGGCGCCGTCATAGCCAATCACGATCGTCGACCCATCGGTCTGCTCGATCCGCGAGATCAGGTCGGTGCTGCCGACATAGCTGTACCAGGTCGAATAGAAGGTGCCGCCGCCCGACGCCAGCTGCACCGCGACCTGCGAGAGCCGACCCTGGCTGTCGTAGTTATAGACGGTCGAGGTGCCGTCGCCCGAGATCACCTCGCTGATATGGTTGCCGCTCCACACATAGCTGAGCGTCTCGCCGTTCGCGGTGGTGATCGTGGTCAGCTTGTCGCCGGTATAGCCATAGCTGAGCGTATTGCCGGAAGTGTCGGCCTGCGTGCTGATCCGCCAATAGCTGCCATAGCTGGCATAGGTCTCGGTGACCTGGCTGTCGCCGTCGGTCCAGGTCCAGGCCGAGCCGTCATAGCTGAGCTTGTCGTAGCTGCCCGCCCCGTCGGACGTGACATAGGACGAGCCGTTCCAGCTGTACGTGATCTCGCTGCCGTCCCCCGAGCGGCGCTTGACCGTGCTGCCCCAGCTGTTCGCGGTGCCGGTCAGGTCGAAGACGCGCCGATCGGTGCTCTGCTGCCAATTGTCGCCATTGTCGTCGGTCTGCGCCCCCAGGCTGTTATAGGTGCGCCCAACGCCGGCATCGGGGCCGCGGCCGACCAGGAACTCGTCCTGCCGGTTGATCAGCAAATTGCCGTTCGCCGCATTGAGGAACAGCTGCTCCCCGCTGCGCCCGAACCCCGCCGAACCCAGCAGCCCAGATCCGCCCAGCACATTCCCCGAACCACGCTCGAAACCCGTGCCCGCACCGGTGAAGATGGCAACCATTTGTCCCCCCACAACCCAACACGGACAGCAGGATGGCCCGCCCGTTTGAGAGAGTTGTCAGCGGAATTTCGCGATCGTTTAGGCCTGGATTGGAATTTTCCGGTGAAAGGATGCGAACGGCGTTCGCCGGTCGCGCCCGGCGGCGATCATGCAGGCCGAATCATGTACGAACCGCCGGCTCGACTAACGATTCCGCGGCATTTCGGCTGGCTTTTCGCGAAGCAACGCGCCGGACGCGCATGGCGGAATTTATCAAGCGTCCAATTTCGTCGCGACGAAGTCCATCCTCGTCTTATCAAGGTTAGATTTCTGTTGCGCAAGCAACACATATAGACCTGAAAATATTTCGAACGACATTCAAAACATTTCAGCTTCTTTACAACCAAATCGGAGCCGAACAGTCTTGCACGCGAGAAGGCATATTCGGGGAAATCCTTCTCCATACCAAGCCAGGCAACCGCCTGAAGAATAACCAGGGAGAAATGACTTTGAATCAGAATTCGAAGCTGTGGCATCTTGCCCGCAGCGCGGCCCCGCTTGCGCTCGCGCTGGGCATGATCGCCGCCCCCGCCCACGCGCAGGAAGCACCCGCCACCGCCGAACCGAAGGCCGATCCTGACGTCGCCGAGGACAGCGCATCCATCACCGTCACCGGCTCGCTGTTCCGCCGCGCGGATGCCGAGACGCCGTCGCCGGTTACCGTGCTGACGTCGGACTCGCTCGCCAAGGCCGGCATCACTTCGATCACGGACGCGGTCCGCTCGATCTCGGCCGACAATGCCGGCTCGATCAGCACCGGCTTCACCAGCGGCTTCAGCGCCGGCGGCGCCGCAGTCTCGCTGCGCGGCCTTGGCGTTTCCTCGACGCTGGTGATCGTCGACGGGCTTCGTTCGGCCAACTTCCCGATCAACGACGACGGGCATAACGCCTATGTCGATCTGAATTCGGTCCCGTTCAGCCTGATCGAGCGCGTCGAAGTGCTCAAGGACGGCGCCTCGTCCACCTACGGCGCGGATGCGATCGGCGGCGTGGTCAACCTGATCCTGAAGAAGCAGTTCAACGGCGTCGCGGGGCTGGCCGAAGGCGGCATCAGCGGCCACAACGACGCCAAGCGCCTGCGCGGCAACCTGACCGTGGGCACCGGCAATTATGAAGAGGCCGGCTGGAACGTCTATCTGAACGGCGAATATCAGCGCGACGGCCGGGTCAGCGCGCACAGCCGCGGCTTCCCGTTCAACACCGCCGACCTGTCGCGCATCGGCGGTTTCGACGGCAACAATGCCGACGCCTCGATGACCGTGGCGTCGCCGACCGCCTATGTCACTCGCGTCGCCCAGACCAATCTCAACGATCCGTTCGCCGGAGCAGCCGGGACTCCACCGACGGGCCAGTATCAGGCGCTCAACCTCAACTGCCCGAACGGGACCTTCACCTCGACGACGGCAGGTGCGAGCGGCACCGGCTGCAAATACGACCTCAACGACATGTACAGCCAGATCCAGCCGCTGCAGGAGCGCTGGTCGGTCAATGGTCGCGCCAGCTTCCGCCTGAGCGACACCATCGAAGGCTATGTGACGGGCAGCTATTCGAACAGCTTCGTCAGCATCATCGATGCACCGCGCTCGATCAAGAACAACCAGCCTTTCGGTGCGTCACCGGCGCTGTCGACCAACAACCCTGGCGTCGTGCTCCCAGTCTATGTCTGCGCCGCCGGCACCAACTGCGCGACTGCGGCGGATCGTCGCCTTAACCCGAACAACGCCTATGCCGCCGCCTATGCCAATGATCCGGCCAATGGCGCCGCGCGCATCTACTATCTGTTCGGCGACATCCATGCCGGCAGCGAGCGCACCAACGAAGTGTTCCGCGGCACGATCGGCTTCAACGGCACGATCGGCGAGGACTGGAACTGGCGCGTCGAAGGCGTGGGCGCGAAGGACAAGCTCGAGATCACGCAGCACGGCTGGGTCAATGTGAACGGCCTGAAGCAGGCGATCAACACCGGCGCCTACAACTTCGTCAATCCGTCGCAGAACAGCCAAGCGGTGCGCGATCTGGTGTCTCCGGATATCGTCACGCCGTCGGAATCGTCGCTTGTGTCGCTCGACGCGTCCGTCACCAAGACGCTCGGGACGCTCGCGGGCGGGCCGCTCCAACTCGCGCTCGGCGGACAGGTTCGCCGCGAGACGCTGACCAATCGCAACCAGAATGCCAGGCTGGATACGCTGGGCCTTACGACCTCCTCGGCGTTCGGCAAGCACACCGTGTCGGCTGGCTATTTCGAGCTCGACGCACCGGTCACCAAGAGCCTCGAGTTCAACGTGTCGGGTCGCTTCGACCATTATTCGGAAGGGTTCAGCCACTTCTCGCCGAAGCTCGGCGCGAAGTTCACGCCGATCAAGCAGGTGGCGGTGCGCGGCACCTATTCGCAGGGCTTCCGCGCACCGACCTTCGCCGAATCGAACCCGCTGAGCAGCTTTGCCGGCTTCTCGAGCTATACCCCGCCGGCGAACTTCGTCGCGGCGCATGGCGGATCGACCAACCCCTATGCCCAGACCTATGGCGCGGGTCAGGCGGTGCAGGGCAATCCCGACCTGAAGCCGGAAAAGTCGCGCAGCTTCACGCTGGGCCTGATCATGCAGCCGGCGCCTTGGTTCAGCTTCACGATCGACTATTACAATGTGAAGAAGTCGGACCTGATCATCGCCGGCGCGCAGACCGGTGAGGCACGCACCGCTTACTATTCGCAATCGACCCTGGCGGCTGCGGCCGCGGCCGTCGCGGCGATCGGGCCAGGCTATTCGGTGAACCTGGTCGATGCCGTCGACCCGCTCTTCCCGAACGCGCTGCCACGCCTGTTGATCGTTAATGCGCCCTATGTGAACGCGAAATACTCGCAGACATCGGGCATCGACTTCTCGGCGACCGCGACGGTCCCGCTTTCCAGCGGCATCAAGTGGACCAGCCGGGTCGAAGTGACGGACGTCATCCAGTATGACCTGCACACAGAGACGCGGGTGCAGAAGTTCGCCGGCACGCTCGGGCCGTACGAGCTCTCGTCGGGCAACGGCACGCCGAAATGGCGCGGCAACTGGCAGAACACGCTCGACTTCGGCAAAGCTTCGATCAGCGCCACCGCCTATTGGGTGGGCCGCATTAAGAGCATCGCGCCGGACGAACGCGTGCAGCGCAACTGCGCGACCGGCAACCAGTACCGCACCGGAGACGCAGTGCTGGGCGAGCGGTTCTGCTATGTCGGCAGCTTCATCAACGTGGATCTGAACGCCACCGCGAACCTGGGCGACAACATCACGCTGTTCGGCAATGTCGGCAACGTGCTCAACGCGCGCGCGCCGATCGCGCCGGCATCTTATCCGAGCGCGCCCAATCGCCTGGTCAGCTGGCACTATGCCGGCCTGATCGGCCGCACCTTCCGCGCGGGTGCGTCCTTCCGCTTCTGATCGGACAATCTGCCCTGAACTATCGGCGGCGGCCTCTCGTGGGTCGCCGCCGTTTTCCAGATCGGCACATGTCAAATCGTGCCTGGCCATGTAGCGCTTCGTGACCTGGAAGCCCGCCTTCAGGCGCCCGCCAATCAATCCACCTGCGTAATCACATACGGATAGGGCTCACCCGCCGCATTCACGAAAACATATATTTCGTTACCGATAAATAACCGATAATAGTTTTCCGTGGATTCAGCGGCGCCTTCAAATAAGTCCATCACCAATTCGCGCGGCGCGCCATCTACCAATGTGTATTCAAAGTTCATATTCAATTGGAAAAGGAATTCTAGCTTCTGGCCGTCGTCAAGAGCCGACGGAGTCTCATCTTCCATCCGCCAGACAGGCTCCCCTCCTACCGCACCCAGCACAAGCCCCTGCTCCGCGGAACCCAGATCGATCTCCTTGAAAGAGATCAGGGGTTTATATTCCTCCAGAATATGGAGATTCTCGTTTTCGAAGAATTCAACGGAAAAATTCTTCTGATAGGATCGAATGAAATCCCTTGGGACAACCGCTCCCTTCAATTCCCCATCGATCATATCCGGTATGAGATTATCCTCATGTAACGACGACGTGCATTGAAACAGCGCAACAATCCCTCCCGCCCTGCTACAACCTTCGGGCATTTCCAACTGAAAGAAGAAAGTCTCAGGATTTCCGCAAAGCGAACATTTAGGGGGATTGAAATTCACAGGAACCAAGGGACGACCGCCGACGAAGGAGATTTGCTTGCCTTGCGGAACTTCCAAAACATTCAGAAAATTCTTATTCATATCTTAATTCCCAAATACTCTGGACGTCGTCTTACCGTTTATCCTGACCTGGTAGAGCAGCTCGTATGGTCGAGTTTCATTCGGCCGATACCGCGGCACTATGCGACCGAATACTTCGTCACCTGCCTGGACACGCTTGGCAATTGCCTTTTCAAACTCGCGATACGCCCCGCGATTAACCGAAGGCTTCTGCGGGAAGATGTTTTTTGATCTAGCGCCACCAGCGCCCCCGAGCAACTGCCCCCAGCCATGGCCAGCGTCGTCACCGGCATCGCCGAGCTTACGGGCAAACGCCCGCGACGCCGCGTTGGTCGGGGTGCCCGCACCGATATTTTCAGGCTTGATGTGCGCGAAGGTCGATAGCAACTCGCCCTTCTCACCGACCCTGGCGCGATAGGCTAGGCGCTTCCTGACATCCAGGCCGCGTTCGAAAACGTCCGACGCCCCCCCGGCTACCATATCGACGAGCGCGCCGCCGACCTGTCCTCCACCAAAGCCGATTTCGGGGGCGCCGATATTCAGTACGGCGCCGCCGAGATTGATGTTGAAAGCCCAGCCGTTCGCGTTCGCCAACATCGATACGAATGTCTCGGTTTTCTGGGCTACAAAGTCGGCTGCCATACCCTCAAGCTGGTCGCCGACTGCGCCCAAAGCGCGCTTGACGATGGTTTTGGTCGGCCCTCCAACAATAACCGACAACACACCGAAGCCAATATTCGCCAATATTGGATGATCGTTGTAATACTCGGTAAATCCATCCAGGGCTTGGATGCCGCCAGAGATCGTCTTGGAAACGATGGTTTCGCCACTGGGCCCCGCTGGCGCACTATCCATAACGAATACTGCGCTAAGCATGGGGACCTGATTGCCGTTTTTATCAAGCAAGTTCCCATTAGCATCTAAGGTTAACCCGTCAGGTAGCCCGGCATGACTATCGCTGGGCACAGGCACCATGCTGTCGAGGAAACTCTCGGCACGCTCGACGGCGGCATCCTCGGATATCCCGCCCGACCGCGTTGCATCATAGTCAACGAGAGAGGCATGGATGCCTGGAACGGCAAGCATATCCAGGATTTCGTTGCTGGTCATGCTCTTGCCGAGAAGAGCACCAACGAAGGTTCGCGATACTTGCGTGTCTTCCCGACTGCCGGTGATGCCGGCGCTATGCAGGATCTTGTTGATCCTGCCTTCCTCGATGGCCCCCTTCCCAAGCGAGACAGCGAACTGCGCCAGCGTGTCCGGCAACGCCGCAAGTATGTTGTCCCCGAAGTCGCTGCCGTCGATCAGCGATCGCGTCGCGGCGTTAGCGATGCCACCCGCCATGCCGGCGGCCAAGCCCTTGAGCGAGTTCTCCAGATGGAACCCCTTCAGGCTCCCATCGAACTTGAGGGCACCGCCCACAGCCGCCCCGGCAGCGGCTCCCACGCCGGCAGCCGCCACACCAGCCCAGTCGAATTTCGGCTGTAGCCCGGTTACGACCGCGATACCCTGGGATATCGAACTGGAGATCACGCCGTTGATCGCGGCGCTCGCGACCTTGCTGCCGGTATTGACGACCATACCGAGCTTATCCAGGCCCTGCGCCACGCCCGCGGTGATCGCGGTCATCGCGAGGCTCTTGAAGCTGAACTTGTCCTGGATGCCGGTGGCCACGCCAACGCCCTGGCTGACGACGTTGCCGGCCATCGCAGCGCCGACCGGCCCGATGACGGGCGTCAGCACGGCCGTCACTGCGATCGCCACCACCGCAAGCAGGATCTGCCCGAAGACGCCGCACTTGTTCTTCTTCGGGCTCGCCTTTTGCGGCTGCGGCGTGGTCGGGCTGGTGTCGCCCAGGATGCTCGCCGGATCATAGGGGTTGAACGTCGCTGCCGTGTTCGACGAGCGCATCACGCCCGAGGGGATGGTCAGCGTCTGGCCCTGGACCAGTCCGCCCGCGCCGCCCATGCCATTGGCTTCGGCCAGCTGGTACCAGAGCGAGCTGTCGCCCCAGAGCTGCGCCGCGATCGATTGCAGCGTGTCGCCGGTGCGCACCGTATAGCTTCCGCCGCTACCGCCCTGGCTGTAGCTGGTGATGCCGCTGAAGCTCTGGTCGAAATCGGCATAGGCCGAGCCATAGGTCTGGCCATTGGCGAAGGCGCCGTTGCCCGGCGTCCAGGTCCGCTGGTTGATCGAGCTCTGGTAATCGGTGTTCTGGGTTCCGTTGTTGCCGGTATAGCCCATCTGCTTGCCGTTGAAGCGGTACCACACTTCGTGCGGGTCGCCCTGGCTGTAGTTGTTGTCGGTCTCGTCGCGCCGGATCGTCTGGCCGTTCATGTCGTTGGTGAAGGCGATCGAGTGCGGACGGCCGTCGCCGACATAGACCGACAGCAGCTGGCCGTTGGCGCCGTAATAATAGGTCGAGGTCTGGGTGCCCTGCCCCGACTGGCTGTAGCTCGTGCTCGCCTGCACCGCGCCGGCATACCAGGCGAAGCTGTTCGAAGTGGTCGAGGAGGACTGGTAGCCGCCGTTCTTGTAGGTCGTCGTCGAGACGCTGACCGCCGAGCCCAGCGCATAGTTCGAGCCATAGCCGAAATCGGTCGAGCTATAGGTGGTGATCGTATCCGCGCCCTGACGCTGGACCGTCACGTCCGAGTAGACCTGCCCCTTGTCGTTGTAGCTCAGCGTATGGTCATAGGCCGCGGTGTTGCCGTCACCCAGCCAGTCGACTTGGTGATAGAGGCGCCCGGCGCCGTCATAATCGTAATTGGCCTTGAGCGCGCCGGTGCTCGGCGGCGCGGTGACGGTCAGCGTGCCGTCGCCATTGTCGTAATAGCCGCTCTGCGCGATGCGCACCGTCGAGAGGTGCCCGTCGGCGTCATAGGTGTAGCTCTCGCGGCTCTCCGCCTCATAGGGCACGTCCTGATAGCCGTAATTATAGCCCCCCCAGCCGCCATACATGTTGGGGTCGTAATATTCCCAATAGACCTGGCCATAGGCAGTCGTGGTGCGCGTGGTCTGCACGCGCTCGCCGGCCGCGTTATAGGCGATGTCGACGCCCTGGTACCCGCGCACCACCCCGCCGGACTGCTGCCCCTTTGACGTCACGACCCGGTTCATCGAGTCATAGCGGTACCAGTAATCCTGGGTCGTCTGGTACGACGCACCGCCATTCTGATCCAGGATGTAGTAAGTGGCGTAGGAGCGGCGGACATTGCCGTTCGCGTCATAGCTGTATGCGATGCTGGCCGCGGGCGTGGTGCCGTTGCCGCTCTCGCTCCAGCTCGCCATCCGGCCGAGCGCATCGTAGCTTGCGCTGCCGTTCTGATAGGTGGTTACACCGCTGGAATATTCCCAGTTGGAGACCCAATACTGGTCGTAATAGCCATAGTCATAGCCATATTCGTACCAGCCATTGTCATACCAGCCGCCATTCTCGACCGTGTACGTCTCGCTCAACTTGTTGCCGGCCGCGTCATAGGCGTAGCTGGTCTTGTTGATCTGATAGGTTTCGCCGAAATTGTTCTGCGCGCTGGTCGGCGAGCCATGGCCGCTGGTGATCGCGTTGACCAAGCCGGTGTTGAGATAGTCGTAGTTGACCGTCTCGCCGCCGGTGCGCTGGATCATCCGGCCGGCATAGTCGTAATTGTACCAGGTGCCGTGTCCGCCCAGGTCCGAGGTGTAGAGGACATGGCCGAACATGTCCTCCTGCTCGACCGAGCTGCGGCCGTTCGTGTAGGTCGTGGTCTGGTACCAGCCGCCATAGCTGCCCAGCCCGTTGGTCGATTGCCAGGACCAGACATAGCTGGTCGTGGTGGTATCGCCGCCATAGGCGACCTGGCTGATGACGCGGCCCTGCTGGTCATAGTCGGTCCGCTCGACATTCGACGTGTTATAATAGGAGTTCCAGTGCCGGATGCGCTGGCCGAGCACGTCATAGGCATAGGCTTCCCACTGGCCGCTCGGGCGCGTGACCTGCGTGAGCCGGCCCATATTGTCATAGGAGTTGACCGTCTGCCGGCCGACTTCGTCGGTGACGGTGCGCAGATCGCCGTAACGGTTATAGCCGTTGGTGACCACGCCGCCGTCGGCATGGAACTCGCGGGCGACCAGCACTTCGCTCTGGCCATAGCCGGTGCCGGCGAGCAGGCGACGCGTCGTCAGATTGCCATTGGCATCGCGCACGCCAACCGTGCGGCCGGAGATGTCATAGTAATAATATTCGGTCGGATTGGTCCAATAGCTATAGCCCGTTTCGGTGGTGACGATCACCGAGGGCCGCTGGATCGAGGTGACCCGGCCCATGCTGTTATAAGTGTAGTTGGTCTGGTTGCCGCGAGCGTCGCGTTCCCAGGCGGCTTCGCCGAACGCATTGTAACCACGCGCAGTGCTGACATTGACGATACCGCCGGATCCGCCGAGCTGGCGCTGCGTCTGGATCGTCGCGGTCGCCTGATTGCGCCGGTCATAGGCGTTGATCGTGACGTTGACGCCGTCGACATATGCCTGGCCCAGATAATAGGCGAAGCCATAGGTCGCCGCCGAGATCGCGCCATCGAGCGAGTTCGCGCCGATCCAGCTGCCCTCACTTTCGATCGTCGCGGTCTGGTTGCCGTTGCCGTCATAGACGTAATAGCGCCACACGCCGTCGCCCGAATTGGAGCGATAGAGCCGGCCCGCGCCATCATAGGCGAACTGCTCCTGCCAGCCGCCGTTGAGGCCGCGCTGCGATACGTCGCCATAGGCGTTGTACGCGGTCTGCTGGATATCGCCCTTGTTCCAGACCGAGCCGTTCCAGACGCCAATGGTCTGCGATGTCACACGGCCGAGCACGTCGCGCGTGTAGAGCACGCCTTCGTAGCTGGTGCTGGTATCCGAATGTTCGCGGGTATAGTTCTGGCGGACGATGTTGCCCATGGCATCATAGTAATAGGCCGTGGTCGCGCCGTTCGCGTCGACCATCCAGTCGAGCCTCTGGCCCATGCCATAGCCGTACCGCGTGACGCGGCCGCCCTGCCCGGCATCCTCGACGCCCTGCTCGGTCCGCGTCAGGTTGTTGAGACCGTTGTAATAGTAGCGAACCGTCGGCCGGACCGCGCCATAGACGTTCATTTCGTCGAAGGTGCTGCGGCGCTCGGTGATCAGCCGGCCGCTGGCATCATAGCTGTAATCGACATAGTCGCCGGTTGCCTCGGTCTTCCGAACGACCAGGCCGAGTTCGTTATAGCTATAGCTGACCGTCGCGGTGCCATAGGTGCCGTAAAGCTGGCCGTTCTCGTACACGCCGTAGGAATCGACGGTCGAGCGCTCCTCGGTGAGGCGGCGGCCGTTGCGGTCATAGGTGAAGTTGGTGACCCGGTCGTCACTCAAGACCGCAGGATCCCAATAACCGTCGATCGCCTTCAGCGTCCAGCGGCGCTCGTGCACGACATTGCCCTGCGCGTCGTAGATCCAGCCGGTGATATATCCTTCGGCATCGATCGTCCGGATCTTCTGCCCGACCGCGTCGAAGCGGTTGATCGTCACTCCGCCATTGGCATCGGTGATGCTCACCACATCGCCCACCGCGTTATAGGCGTAGGTCGTGGTGATCGCAGCGGTGGTAGTGACGAATACGGAGCCGTTCCAGCTACCGGTGCGCACCCCGCTTACCGTGGAGGTACGCATGCGGTTCACCTGGTCGTAGGTAAAGCTCGTCTCGCGATACTCCCCGCCGGGCGCCGCGGGCGGTGTGCCGCCGGCCGTCGACGGTTGCGAGATCGCCGCACCCCAGGTGCGCGACAGCGTGAGGTTGCCGACGACGTCATAGCTGTAGGTCGATAGCGTGCCGGTCGCGCTGATCTCGGCGATCTTGCGGTCCAGATCGTTATAATAGAGCAGCGTCCGCGCGCCATTGGCATCGACCGTCTCGATCAGGTTGCCGCGCGTGTCATAGGTAAAGCGCTCGATCAGGTTGGTGTAGAGCGCACCCGCATGATTGGACTGATCGAGATAGAGGACGGTGTCGCCCCGCTTCTCAGTCAGGCGATTGGCCCTGTCATAGGTGTAGGCGGTGTAGCGCTGCTCGGCGAGCCCGACCGCTTCGCGCATCCACACGCGGTTGCCGCGGGCGTCATAGCCGAACGTGTTGGTGACCGTCGCCGAGACGGTGCTGCCCCACATGTCGACCGAGGCCATGGGCAGCGTCTCCGAGACGAGCAGCCCGCGCCGGTCATAGGCGTTGGTGACGGTACCGCCGACCTTGTTGCGCACCGCGGTGCGCTGCCCGAAGGCGTCCAGCGTGTACTGCTCGTAATAGCCGAGCGCATCGATGGCCTTCGTCAGCCGGCCCAGCTTGTCATATTCGAACTGGGTGACGGCATCATGCACCGGATCCGCCGTGTAAGCGGGCCAGGTAGACGCACCGGCTGCAGCATATGCCCTGTTGCTGGCCTGCTTCACCCAGATGACTTCGCCGAAGCTGTTATAGCCGGTCTCGGTGACGTAGCTTTCCGCATCGCGCGTGGCGATGACGCGGCCAGCATTGTCGTAATAGCTGTAGCTGGCGAAGCCGAGCGCGTTGGTGACGACGACCTGCTCGCCGAACGCGTTGTAGACGAAATCGGTGGGCGAGCCTTGCGCGTTCGTCTGCCGCGTCACGCGGCCGGCATGATCATAGCTAAACGACGTCGTGTGCGCATTGGGATCGTTGATCGCGATCAGATTGCCCAGGCCGTCGTAATTGTAGGTGGTGATCGCCTGCTCGGGCGTATCGTAGGCGGCGTATTCCGCTATTTTGCGGCCGGCGGCGTCATAGACATAGAGGGTGCGACTATCGTCCTGCCCGCCCTCGGAGAGGATATCCCAGGCGAGCAGGCCCGTGGCGTAATAATAATAGCGGTGCGTATTCCCCGCGCCATTGATGGATAGGGTGACGCGGCCCTGCGAGTCATAATAAGTGCTCGTGGTGGTCTCGGTGCCGGTTTGCGCAGCACTGACCGTGTCGATCGTCCAGCTATTGGTAGCCGAAACGGCGGTGTCCCAGCGCACGACAACGGCGACGCGGCCTTCCGCGTCGTAATCGGTGCGCGTGATGAAGCCCTCGGCGTCGATCGTGAAGCGCAGGTCCCCGTTGGCAGCGTAGTAATAGCGGGTGATGCGATCGTTCGACGATGGGTAGGCTGCGGCCCAATTGTCCCAATCGGCCTTGGTGTACAGCGCGGTCACGGCGTTGGTGCTCGCGAATTCGGTCTTGCGGACGACCTGGCCCATGGCGTTGTAGATAAAGCCCACCACGCCGCCCATGCCGTCGATCGTATAGGCGACACGGCCCGCGTCGTCGTAGATGGCGAAGCTGAGGCGATTGGCCGGATCGCTGGCGAGCGCCGCGACCGCGCTCTTCACCGAGGCATAGGTGTAGCTGCCAAGCGCCGGGATCGCCCCGGCATATTGGACGGACTGGCGGACCATCCCATAGGAATCATACACCGTGCCGGTCTGGTAGACATATTCGGTGACGTGGTTGAGCGGATCGATGGTGAAGCGCAGATGACCCTGCTGGTCATAGACATAGCGCACCGAACGATCGCTCGCGTTGGCGCCAACACTGTTGATCAGCGTCTGGAAACTGCCAGACGCGCGATAGGCTGCATTGGTGACATTGGCATAGGCGATCTCCTGCACCTTCTGCCCGGCGCCGTCATAGACCGTTCGGGTGAGATAGCCTTCGCCATCCAGCGCACCGATCACGCGGCCGGCCTTGTCATAGAAGACCCGCGCGACGCTGTCCTTGGCATCGCTCGTCGGCAACACGACAGTCGTCGGCGCGGAGGATTGGAAGCTCGCGATCTGCCAGCCAGCCAACTTGTTGGCATAGCCGGTTGTCTTCACCAGCCGGCCCGAGGCGTCATATTCATAGGCGGTGACCGAGCCATCGCCCTCGATCGCCTCGATCACCCGGCCTTCCCTGTCATAGACCTGCCAGGTCCAGACGTCGTACGGATGACTGGCCGGACGGATCGTCGCGACGTCGAAATTGGCATTCAGGTTGGCGGCGACCTGCCCCAGCCCGGTTGTGCCCAAGGCATAGTGGACCGTCGCCACCAGCCGATTGTCCAAGTCGTAGCGATACTCGGTGACCTCGGTATTGTCGTTGATCTCGGCGGTCTTCCGGCCGAGATTGTCGTAGAGATAATAGAATGTCCGGTTGGTCGCGTCGGTGAACGCCCGAAGCCGGCCATCGCTGTCATAGCTATAGTGCTGCGTGCCGCTCTGCACGAAGGCACCGCTCTCGATATAGCTCACCAGCTCGCCGGCCTTGTTGTAGGTCGAGGCCTGGGTAGCGCCGCCGGCAAGCGTGACGGTCGTGGTGGTCGCGGCGTCGTTGAAGACGAAGCTGGTCGTGCCGCCGTTGATGTCGGTGCTGGCGGTGATCCGGCCCAGACCGTCATAGATATAGGATTGCTGGTTCTGCCAGGCCGCGACCTGGGTCAGCAGGCGCCCCGCGGTGTCATAGGTGAAAAACTCGTGCTGATAGCCATCGGCGACCGAAGGATTGCCCCGGCCATAGGACGCGCCGAAGCTGATCCGCTGCAGCAGATTGCCGCGCGCATCATAGACGAACTGGACGCTTTCGATCTGGGTCTGATCGGCGATACTGCCTGCCCAGCTCACCATCTGCGTCAGGTCGAGCTCGGTGGTCGAGCCGATGCCGGCTAGATCAAATTTCGTGCGATACTGGCTCGTCAGCCAGACCTGTCCCAAGCTGTTATAAAGATATTCGGTGACGTCGCCTTCGGCGCTGACCGTAAAGCATAGCCGGCCAGCGGCGTCATAGACGTAGCGGGTGGTATGGCTGGCCGCAGCGGAGTCCTTGTCCGAACCTACGCGCGTCTCGGTCAGCACCTGATGTGCCGCGTTGAAGGTGCGCTCGATCGTGCTCCCCAGCCGATCGGTCTCGAAAACCACATTGCCCCAGCTATTGCGCGTGTAGCTCGTCGTCTGCCCGGCGGGGTCGGTGATGGCCGAGAGGTTGCCGTCCTCGTCATAGCCGAACTGGACGGTCTGCTGTGCGGCGCCTGCATAGGCGGGCGGCGCGGTGATCTGGGTGAGCGCGCCCTGCCAGTTATAATATAGCGTCGTCGCCAGCCCGGCCGGGTCGGTCACGGTCGTGTAGCCGGAGCCATAGGCCAGGCTGGTCGTGCGCGTGACGCCCGACGACACCGTCTGCGTCAGGCTGGTGACGCGGTTCGATCCGTCATAGGCGATCGAGACATAGGAACCGTCGGTCTCGCTGATCGTCGCGACCAGCTTCGAACTGCCATGATAGGTATAGGTGGTCGAATAGACGCTGCCGCCGCCGCTCAGCTCGACATCGACCTGGCTCAATCGATCATAGCCGTCGTAATAATAGCGGGTGAGCGTGCCATCCCCAGAATTCACCTGGGTGATATGGTTGCCGCTCCAGGCGTAGGTCAGCGTCTCGCCATTCGCGGTGGTGATGGAGGTCAGCTTGTCGCCGGTATAACCATAGGTCAGCGTATTGCCGCTCGTATCGGCGACGGTCTTCAGCCGCCGCCACTGCGTCACGCCGTCATATTCATAGGTCTCGACCGTGCCGGTATCGCCATCGGTCCAGCGGAAGACTGACCCGTCCCAGGTGATCTTGTCATGGACGCCGCTGCCCTCGGTGGTCACATAGGCGGAGCCGCTCCAGTAATAAGTGACCTCCGAGCCATCTCCGAGGCGATGGGTGATCGAGCTGCCCCAAGTGTTGAGCGTTCCGTTGGGATTGAGCGCACGCTGGGTGCTCTGACGCCAATTATCGCCATTGTCGTCCGTGCCGGCGGCCAGGCTGTTATAGGTCCGGCCGACGCTCGCATCGGGCCCGCGGCCAACCAGATACTCGTCCTGGCGGCTGATCAGCAGGTTGCCGTTGGCAGCGTTGAGCAGCAGTTGCTCGCCGCTGCGCCCGAACCCCGCCGAACCCAGCAGCCCCGACGACCCCAGCGTGCTTCCCGAACCGCGCTCGAAACCCGTGCCGGCCCCAGTGAAGATCGCAACCATTCCATTCCCCAGCTCGATGGCGGACAGTGGGCGCACCGTCCGTTCGGAAGTAAGTCGGGGGAATCTCGCGATAGTTTAGCGTGATCGCCGCATTCGAAACGACGGTGGAAGCAATTGGCCTCGAAGTCGTTGAAATCCTGGCTTCCGCGTCGCTTCACCTTTTAATCCGTTATGGTTCCATCCCGGCGCATTGCGGACTTGGCGCGGCCGGGGAAATCCAGCAATTCGCCGGATCGATCGCGCGCTGCATCTGGCTCCTCGATACCGCGCCAGATTTGCAACGCGGCCCCGACGCGGCGAATTCTCCGCAGCTGAAAAATTGGGACCAAAGCCGTTGAAATCACGGCTATTTGCTTTGTCTGATCTCTATGCCGGATTATGGTTAACGTGATTGCGGGGAATCGTCGATTCGCCGTGGTCGATCAGAAAATCCGGGGGGATTTCGTGGAAGCTGACCGCGCGCTCAATTTGCTAGACGATATGTTGTGGAACTGCCTGATCGTCGCGGGGCCGGTTCTTGTTGCCACGCTCGTGGTCGGCGTTTTGATCAGCATCCTGCAGGTCGCGACCCAGATGCAGGAAATGACGCTGAGCTATGTGCCCAAGCTGCTCGTGGCCGCGCTGTTGCTGATCACGCTGGGGCCGTGGATGATCGCGCGGATCACCGATTTCGCGCGGGGGCTCTACCTGGTGATCCCGACGCTCGCAGGCTGATCATGGGCGACCTCACCGACCAGGCCGTGGCGGTGCTGCTGCTGAGCCTGCGCATCACGCCGACGCTCGGCTTCGCCCAGCCCTTCACGCTGCTGCGCATTCCGGCGACGGTGCGGCTGGCGCTGGGCATCGGCCTGTCCGCATGGATGGTAGCGGGCAACCCCGACGCGACCTGGCGCGCGCCCTTCTGGGATGGCGGCCTGCCGATGGCCGTCCTGGGCGAGCTCTTCCTCGGCATCGCGCTGGCGCTCGCCCTGCAACTCGCCTTCGCCGCCCTGCTCACCGCTGGCCGCGCGATCGATATCCAGGCGGGGTTCGGCCTGGCCGTGCTGGTCGATCCGACGACCCGTGCGCAGATGCCGCTCGCCGGCACGCTGTTCGCCTATGCCGGCGCCGCGGTGTTCTTCGCGATCGGCGGGCCCGAAGACCTGCTCGCGATATGGGCGGCCTCGGTCGAGAAGGTGCCGCTTGGCACTGCGTCGCTCGGTGGCGATCCGGCACCGATGATCGAATATATGGGCGTGGTGTTCCTGATGGCGATCGGCCTGGCCGGAATCGTGCTGCTGGTCCTATTCCTGCTCGACCTGATGATCGCCTTCCTGTCGCGCACGCTGCCGCAGATGAACGTGCTGCTGCTCGGCTTCCAGGTGAAGGCGATCGCGACGATGGCGGCGTTGCCGCTCGCCCTCTCCTTCTCGGGTGCGCTGTTCGCGCAACTGATGCGCACCGCGCTCGAAACCATGCCGCGGCTGATCTGACATGGCCGAGCAGGAACAGAATCGCAGCGAGGCGCCCACGCCCTTCAAGCTGAAGAAGGCGCGCGAGAAGGGCCAGGTCGCGCGCAGCGCCGAACTGGGCTTCCTTGGCGGGCTGGTCGCGCTCGCCGGTTTCGGCGCGGTGGCGGGACCGGCGATGGTCGGCGAGATCGCCGAGCTGATGCGCAAGGCCTTCTCAGCCGGGATCGACCGCGCGGGCGATCCCGAACAGGCCCAGGCGATGGTCGGCGACCTCGCCTGGGCGGCGGTGCGGCCGCTCGCGCTGCTGGGCGGCACGATCGTCGCGGTGGTGATCTTCCTCGAGATCCTTCAGCTGCGCGGGCTGATCTTTACCGCGCAGCCGCTCAAGCCGGACTTCAGCCGGCTCAACCCGGCGACCGGGCTCAAGCGGCTCTTCTCGATGCGCATGCTCAAGGAGACGCTGAAGACGGTGCTCAAGTCGGCGGTCTACGCCATTGCCGCCTGGTTCGTCCTCCACGACGCCATCGCGCGCTATGCCATCGCCGCAAGCGATGGCGAGCGGCTGGCCGAGGCGCTTGCCGGCGCCGGGCTGCGGCTGCTGTTCGTGTTCATCGCGATCGCCATAGGCTTTGTGATCCTCGACCAGATCCTGGTGCGCGGCGAGTTCCTCAAGCAGATGCGGATGAGCCGGCGCGAAGTGACCCGCGAATCCAAGGACCGCGAGGGCGATCCGCGGATCAAGCAGAAGCGCAAGCAGCTCCACAACGAGTTCGTCAAGCAAAGCAAGGGGTCGGGCGCGCTGCCGGGATCGGACCTGGTGGTGGTCAACCCCGAGCATTTCGCGGTTGCGCTACGCTATGATCCCGAGCGGATGATCGCCCCCGAGGTCTCGACCAAGGGCCGCAACCGCTTCGCGCTGGCGATCAAGGACGAGGCCTTCCGCCTAGGCATTCCCATCCTCGAGCGGCCGCCGCTGGCGCGCGCGCTCTTCCGCGCCTGCCAGGCGGGCGGTGCGGTTCCCCCCTCCCACTACGAAGCCGTGGCGGAGCTCTACATCGAGCTCCGCCGCGCCTCGCATCACCCGGAAGCCGCATGATGTTCCAGAAGCTGTTCCGCAACCAGAAGGACCTCGCCCTGGTCGGCGCCACGATCGGGATCCTCGTGATCCTGTTCGTGCCGATCCCGCCGGCGTTTCTCGACCTGGCGATCATCGTCAATTTCGGCTTCGGGCTGACGATCATGCTGCTGACCTTCTATGTCAGCAAGCCGGTCGAATTCTCCACCTTCCCCTCTCTGCTGCTCGTCGCGACGCTCTATCGGCTGTCGCTGAACGTCGCCGCGACCCGCCTGATCCTGACCGGCGGCAATGCCGGCGACGTGATCGGATCGATCGGCGCCTTCGCAGTGCAGGGCAATTTCGTCATCGGCCTGGTGGTGTTCTCGATCCTGGTCGTGGTCCAATATGTCGTCGTCACCTCGGGCGCACAGCGCGTCTCCGAAGTCGCGGCGCGCTTTACGCTCGACTCGATGCCCGGCCAGCAGATGAGCATCGACGCCGACCTCAACATGGGCCTGATCGACCAGAAGGAAGCGATCCGCCGCCGCGAGGGGCTGGAGAAGGAAGCCAGCTTCTACGGCGCGATGGACGGCGCCTCCAAGTTCGTGAAGGGCGATGCGATCGCCGGGATCATCATCCTGCTGATCAACATCATCGCCGGCTGGATCGTCGGCGTCAGCCAGATGGGCATGGAATGGTCCGAGGCGCTCGCACACTTCACCCTGCTGACGATCGGCGACGGCATCGCCACCCAGTTGCCCGCGCTGATCATCTCGATCGCGACCGGCATCATCGTCACGCGCTCGGCGGCCGACAAGCAGCTATCGACCGAGATATTCCGCCAGCTCGCCTCCGAGCCGCGCATCCCGCTGATCGTCTCGGCGGCGCTGCTCGCGCTGATGCTGATGCCGGGCATGCCCAAATGGCCGATCCTGCTGATCGGCGGGCTCGCCGCCGTCACCTGGTGGCGCCTGCGCCGCCGCACCGCTGCCGAGGAAGCCGCGGCCGAAGACGCAGCGAGCGAGACCACCGCATCGGGCGTCGCGCAGGTGCCCGCCGTCGAGATCCGCTTCGGCGCGGAGCTTGGCCGGATGTGGGAGAAGGAAGGCGCGATCATCCTCGAGCGACTGGCGGGCCTGCGCCGCGCGCAGGAGCAGGAACTCGGCATCGGCTTCCCGGCAGTCAAGCTGATCGACGGCCATGGGCTGGGCAGCTTCGAATATGAGATCCGCCTGTTCGGCGCGCGCTACGGCGCGACCGACATCCATCCGGACCGCATGCTCGCGATCGCCAGCCACGGCGCCAAGAACCGCCTGGACGGCGAGGAGGTCGTGGATCCGGCCTTCGGCATGCCCGCATTCTGGATCGGCGAAGGCCAGGCGCAAGCTGCGCGCGACGCCGGCTATACGATCGTCGATCCGATCACGCTGATGGTCACGCATTTCGGCGAGATCGTGCGCAGCGAGACTTCGACCCTGCTCACCCGCGCGACCGTGGCCGGGCTGCTCAGCGAAGTGCGCGAGCGCCAGCCCGGGCTGGTCGAGGACCTGGTCCCGAACACGCTGACGCTCTCCGATGTTCAGCGGGTGCTGCAGAACCTGCTCGCCGAAGGCGTGTCGATCGCCAATCTCGACCTGATCGTCGAGCATCTCGTCGATCTGGCACGGACCCAGAAGGACCCGATCGAGCTTACCGAGCAGATCCGCCAGCGAATGAGCTATGCGATCTGTCACCAGCTGCGCGGCAGCCATGGCGACCTGGCGGTGCTCAGCCTCGATCCGCGCGTCGAGAACCAGATCGTCGCGAGCATCGGCGCCAATGCCGGACACGGCTCGCTCGCGGTCGAGCCACGGCTGGCCGAACAGATCATCCGCCGCCTCGCGCCGATGAGCGAGGATATGTTCCGTCAGGGCCGTGCACCGGTGCTGCTGTGCGGCGGTGAGATCCGCCGCCACTTGAAGAACCTCACCCGCCGCAGCATCCCCAAGCTCTCGATCCTGTCGGTGAGCGAGATCCCGATGCGGGTGAGCCTGAAGTCTTTCGACGTGGTGCGGCTGGAGGCATGAGGCCTGGCGGGCGCTCCGCCCGCCAGGCCCGATTCATCGCCAGGAACGGCAGGCTGGGAAGTCCTGGGCGAGCCTTGTCGGTTCTTTCACGCGCGCTACCCCGGCCTTGTGCGACCCCCGGCACAAGTCTGGGGGCCGGATCGAGCCGCGATCCCGTCGGCCTTACCGCGATCCCAGCCGCGCCAGCGAATGCGCCAGGGTCTTGCCATCAGGGGTGATCGGAGTGTGCAACGCGGTCTCGAAGATCTTCGTCGCGCGCTCCTTGTCCCCATCTCCTGCAGAGAGCAGCACCGATGCAAGGGCTGCGGAGAAGCTTTCCCGATCCAGGCGCAACGCAACCGCGGTGCGCCGACGCGCTTCCTCGATCTGGCCGTCGAGCAGATCGACCACCGCGAGCGAGCCCTGCGCCTCGCCGAAGGTATCGTCGATCGCCAGCGCCTTTTCGAAGCGGGCGCGTGCGGTGACGCGGTCGCCGGCCAGGACATGGGCCCAGCCCGCGGCGATCCACGAGCCGAGATGCGTGCCGAACATCTCGGCGCCCTTGTCGAGATCGAGCGCGGCCAGCGCCTGATCGCCGCCGAGCATGCGCGTGAGTCCAAGGCCGATCCAGGCGCGTGGCGCCTGGGGGGCGCGGGCAAGCGCAGCCTCGAACAAGCTGGTCGCAGCCTCCGGATCGTCCTCGCCGAGTGCGAGCGTCCCCAGGGTGATGAGCGCATCGGGATGATCGCCGGCGACGCGCGCGGTGCGCTGTGCGAGATCGGTATCCTCGATATCGATAGCGAGTGTCGAGACGATCGCGTTGAGCCCGCGATGCTCGGGATGGATTTCGATCAGCGCGCGCGCGCGTTCCGCCGCGCGGTCGAACTGGCCGAGCTGATGGAGCAGCTGTACCTCGAGCTGCGCGGCCTGGGGCAGCTGATCGCTGGTCGCAGCGTCCAGCAGGGGAAGCGCGTCTTCGAAGCGCTGCACCATGGCGAGCGACCAGGCGAGGTTGAAGCGCACCGGCGGCGCATCGGCACCGGATTCCAGCAGCGCGGCGTAAATCTCCGCGGCGCGCGCCCAGTCGAGCTGGCGCATCGCGATCAGCCCGGCGAGATGCTGCGCCTGGAATGGCAGCGGCGCGAGCCGCGCGTGGCGCGTGAGCAAGTCGCCGGCAGCATCGAACCGCTCCTCGGCGAACGCGGCTTCGGCGGCGTCGGCAAGCAGCGGGAGGTTGTCGGGATCCTCGCTGAGCAGCGCCACAAGACGATCATGCCGGCTCTGCGCGGTTGCGCTCTGGTTCATTCTCGGGATTCCCTCAACTGGGCCAAGGCCCTGTCCATCAATTCGCGCCCTTCGGGCGTCTCGCCGATCATCCGGCTGACCTTGTCGACGATCGCGATCAGAGCCGGATCGTTGCCGACTGCCTCGCCGAACTGCTCGGCGAGCAGCCCGCGCACAACGGCGCGGCGCAATTCCTCTTCGCCAAGCGTATCGAGCGCGGCGAGCGCACGGATCCGGTCGAGCGGGCGCGCGGACCTGGCCTCGGACTTCGCCGCCTTCCCGGTACGCGACGTCTCGCGGTTGCGGCCCGCCCGCTGCAACTGCTCGCGCAGGAGCAGCAGCACCTGATCGACATTGCCGACGCGTGTCATGCCGCGCGCATCCTCAATGCGTCGTGCCCCGCCCGATCTGATCGAGCAGGAACGACGTTGCCGATGCCTCTTCCTCGAAGACCTGCGGTTCGGGAGCGCCCCCGACGAGCCGGCTGCATTCGTCGATGATCAGCTGCATGTCGCGATTGAGCGGAGGGTTCTCCGCGTTCACCGCGATGCCTTCGGTCAGTTCGCGGATCGCCTCGCCGAAATGGTCCTGGATCAAGTGGCGCAAGCCGCGGACGAAATGCGCGAGATAATGATCGCCGGGCAGGCTATCGAGCGGTTCCCAGGTGGCAAGCGCGCGCGCCGCCTCGCCCGAGGTCAACTCGAAGAAGCCAAGCTGGAAGCGCGCCAGCGCGAAGTCCGGGGCAAGCTCGATCGCGCGGCTGAGCGAAGCATGCGCTTCGATCGGGCGGCCCGAACCGGCAAGCATCGAGCCGCGCAGGAAGTGGAGCCGGGCGTCGTCGGGATATGCCTCGATCAGCCGCTCGGCCAGGCTGACCTCGTCGGCCGCGCTCGCGTGCATCGCGCCCAGCAGCTGCGCCATCTCCTCGTCACTGCAAAGCGTCATGTCCATCCTTTCCGTCATCGATATCCAATCCGGGTCCGCAGCTTGGCCAGCGCCAGGGAGTGTAGCTGAGAGACGCGCCCCTTCGAAAGCCCGAGCAGCTGGGCAATCTGGGTAAAGCTTACGCCGTTCTCATAATGCTGGCGAATGATCGCCGCCTCGCGCTCGGGCAGGCGCTCGATCTCGCGGGCGAGCTGTGCGTTGAGCTGGCGCCAGGCCAGGCTCTCATATGCATTGGGCCGCTGGTCGGCGCCGTCCTCGGGCGCGATCAGGTTCGTGCCCTCGAGCATCAGACCGATTGCGAGCGCCGCGGTCAGATCGGCGAGCGCACCGAGCGGATCGGTCTTGCCGGCATCGGCGGTGATCGAACGCAGGCGCTCCGCTTCGACCCTGCGGCGATAGCTGTACTGCGCGTCAATCTCGTTCATCTGCGCCGCACCATCGGCGATGCTGCCGATGATCCGGCGGCGCGCGAATGCGCCGAACGGGATGCCGCGCAGCGGATCGTAGCGATCGATCGCAGCGAGCAGCCCCTCATAGGCGAATTGCTCGAAGTCGTTCAGCTCCACGCCGCTACGCGGCCGCGCGCGGAGTTGGCGCTGGGCAATGGCACGCGCCAGCGCACGGTAGCGCGTGAAAATCTGCTCGCGGCATTTGAACTCCTGCTCGAAGCGGAAGCGCCGCCACAGCGACGCCTCGACCCGCGGCGGCACCAGCAGCAGGCCAAGGCCTGAAAAGGCGGCGCGCGGGCGCTGCTTCACCTGAAGCTTCCCAGCACGCCTTGCAGGATCAGGCCCCAGCCGTCGATCAGCACGAACATAAGGATCTTGATCGGCAGCGAGATCGTCGCCGGCGGGACCATCATCATGCCGAGCGCGAGCAGGATCGAAGCGACCACCAGGTCGATGAGCAGGAACGGCAGCAGGATGACGAAGCCGATGGTGAAGGCGACGCGCAGCTCGTTGAGGATGAAGGCGGGGGTAAGCTTGAGCAATTCGACCTGCTCGGGCCGATCGGGCACGGGCACCTTGGCGATCGCGTAGATCGCCTCGATGTCGCTGTCGCGGGTCTGGGCGAGCATGAAGGTCCGCAGCGGCGCGCTGCCCTTGTCGATCGCCTGCTCCACCGTCGCGGTACCCGCCATCAGCGGCTTGAGCGCGTGGGCGTTCACTGCGTTGAGCGTCGGGCCCATAGTGAAGGCGGTGAGGAACAACGCGAGGCTGATCAGCACCTGGTTGGGCGGGGTTTCGGGCATGCCGAAGGCGTGACGGACCATCGAAAGCACCACGACGATGCGGATGAAGCTGGTCATGCAGATGAAGATCGCCGGCGCGACCGCCAGCAGCGTGAGCAGCAGCATCGTGCGCACCAGATCGGTGCTTATGCCGGGCACGTTGGCGGCGAAGGCCGTGGCGGGTACAAACAGGCCGGCGGCGAGCAGGCCTGCCTTGAGCGTGGATGACAGGCGCATCACGCTGCCCCCTCCTGCGAGGCCGGCTCCGGATCCGCGCAGCTTTCGCGCAGCACCATCTGCTGCTCCTGCGCGCACAGGATCAGATATTCGCGCCCGTCGCATCGCAGCAGGCAGACATCGGCATATTGGCTGACGCGTCGCGTCTCGATCACTTCCACGCGGCGCTGCGCCGGCAACGTCGAGATCAGGCCGCGCAGCCGCGGAAGATCGATACGCCCCCCGCCCCGCTTGAGCGCGAAGGCAGCGAGCGCGGCCAGCATCAGGCACAGGATCAGCGCCATCACGATCCGCGTGAGCGACAGGTTGAGCGAGCCGCCGCCGCCCAGCCGCGCCGGATGCGCGAGCGCGACCGGCGACGAAAGCAGATACACTACGATACATGCGAACCCCGTAGTCAGTCGGGCCATTGCGCGATCTCGGTAAGGCGGACCCCGAACTTCTCGCCCACGGCGACCAGCTCGCCGCGTGCGACGGCGATGCCGTTGAGGCGGAGTTCGACCGGCGTGTTGAGCTGCGCGTCGAGCGATACCACCGCGCCGGTGGAAAGCGCGGTCAACTCGGCGACGGTCATCGGCGCAGCGCCGAGGAATGCCTCGAGCTGGACGCCGACATTCTCGATCAGCTTGCTGCTCACGCGCGGCGCCGCGGTATCGGCCTTGGGTGCGATTTCGGCGGCCTTGGTATCGGCGGCCAAGGTGTCGGTGGTTTCAGTCACGGGATCCCTCATCGGGCTGGAGCTTGGACGATCGAGAGCGCGAGGCCGCGCTCGGCTTCGACGACGGTGCAGCTGCCGCGCGCCAGCGGCACGCCGCCGACCGCCAGGGGCAGCACGTCTTCGGTTGCGCGGTCGAGCATGAGCACGTCGCCGCAACCGAG
Organism: Sphingomonas sp. GW821-FHT12D09; assembly: GCF_058807215.1. NCBI lineage: Bacteria > Pseudomonadati > Pseudomonadota > Alphaproteobacteria > Sphingomonadales > Sphingomonadaceae > Sphingomonas > Sphingomonas sp. GW821-FHT12D09. The sequence goes on from NZ_JBXAQL010000001.1 coordinate 895,516, forward strand.
GCCGGAAAGCTCGGCGACGGTGATGCCGCAGCGGCCAAGCACTGCGGAGAGCGAGACCGGGATATCGGCGAGCGCCGCACTGCCTGCGCCGAGCGGTACGCCGGGCACGGGATCGGGGAGCGCGTCCTGCACGAAGCAGGCGAAGCAGGCGGACGAGAGCTCGAGTTGCAATGTCAGGCCGCGGGTGGCGGTGACGATCTCGAGCCGATGCACCACGCCCTCGCCGCGCCCCGCCTCGGACTGGTGCCAGACCGGCCTGCCGAGCGCGAGCCGCTGGACGAGGCGCGACTTGAGGCTGTCGAGGCACTCCTTGCCCAGCGCCTGCAGCAGCGCGAGATCATGTTCGTTGCGCTGGCCGGCAGCGGTCTGGACGCCGAGCACCATCGCGCCCAGTGCGGCGGCGCCCGCCGGCGGCAGGCCGATCGCGACGCCTTCGTCGCAGCCGTGCCACACGGCCTTGCGCAGTTCGCCCCGCGCCGCGGCGACGCGTGCCAGCGGCCCGGCCACGCGCATCGGCTCGCCGGCGAACCACTCGCCCGACCAGCTTTCGACCAAGTCGGCGAGCGCGCGCTGCGCCGCGACGGGCGCGACGGCGCCGTCGGGCAACCAGGATCGGCAGGGAAGCGTCATCCCTGGCCTCGGATGCCGAAGAGCTGCTGGATCATGTCGTTGGAGACGCTGACGATCTGCGACGAGGCCTGGAAGCCGCGCTGGATCAGGATCAGGTCGCCGAACTGCTTGGAAAGATCGACATTGGACGCCTCGAGCGACTTGGCCTTGACCAGGCCGACACGCGGATCGTCGCTGGCGAGATAGACGTGCTCGCCCGTCCCCGAATAGCTGAACAGCCCGCCATCCTTCTCGCTCAGCGACTGGGGATCGCGGAAGTCGGCGAGCGCGACGGCGCCGAGATCGACCTTCTGCTCGTTCGAATATCCAAGCTCGAGATGGCCCGTGGCATTCACCGTGACGGTGGTCAGCGCACCGACGCCGTGCCCGTCGATCGAGCTGGCGCGCAGGTTCGACACATCGGCCGAGGAATAGGACTGCACCGTCGAGAAATCGAACTTCACGGTGAAGTGGTTGGTCTGGTCCTCGATGTCGACCGTCGCGCTGGCCGGATCGATGATGCTGGCGTTGAACTTGATCTGCTTGGTCGCGACCACGCCCTTGTCGTCGCTGACGGTGAGGTTCCAGGTGCCCGCCACGGCATTTGGCGAGCTGTCCTTCTCGAACTTGGCGCTCCACTTATGCGCGCCGCCCTGGGTATCGTAGACAGTCAGGTCGTTGACCGTGACCGCCTGGGTGGCGGTGAGCGAGAGGTTGTCGGTGAACTTGACTGTGGTGGTGCCAAGCGGCGCGCTGGTGCGCGAATTGTCGATCGACAGGCTGACCGGCTTGCCGCTCGAATCTAGCGTCGCCAGGCGATATTCGGTGCCCGCGAGCACGATGAAGCCCTTGTCGTCGACCTGGAAGCTGCCGGTGCGGGCATACAGCATCTTGTCGCCGTCCATCAGCACCAGCATGCCGTTGCCGTCGATCGCGAGATCGAGGTCGTTGCCGGTCTGGCGTAGCTGGCCTGCGCTCATGTCGAGCCGGCTGTCGCCGATGCCGACGCCGTTGCCGCTGCCCTTGCTGTCGCTGCTGTGCGAGAGCCCGCCCTGGCTTCCGCTGCCATAATAGTTCTGGAAGGTCACCGTCGAGCCGCGGAAGCCCGACGTGTTGAGGTTGGTCACATTGTTACTGACCTGCTCGAGCCCGCGCGAATAGGCGTTGAGGCCACTGAGACCGATATAGATGGCTCCAAACATGGCTTAGTTCCCCTTCCTGACTTGCGAGATGCTGGCGATCGCTAGGTTGCTGATCGTGCGGGCGTCGGCGGTCTTGATCGTGATCCGCGGCGTGCCGTTGTCGAAGGTGATTGCAGTCACCGTGCCGGTGAGCGTGGTGGCGCCGGCCGGGATATCGACCGTGGTGCCAAGCAGGCTGGTGGCCTGGCTCGTCGCCTGGGCCGAGACCAGCACTTCGAGCCGGTCGTTCATCGTCTGGCTCTGCTGGATCTGCGAGAATTGCGCGAGCTGCGAGACGAACTGGAAATTGTCCATCGGCTTGAGCGGATCCTGATAGGTCAGCTGCGTCAGGATGATCTTGAGCAACGCGTCGAAACCCAGGCCGAAGGCATCGGTCGCCGCTGTAGCGGTGTTCGCGTTCTGCTGGGCGGTCTGGCCGGTATCGGCCGCCGTCACCGGAGCGGTCTGGGGTATCATCGTTCACTCTCCCGGGAGGATACGGCGTTGATCTGGATGCGGGCAGCGGACAGGCCGTGACGGCTGAGCAGCGCGGCGATCTCGTCGTGCAGCTGCCGGCGCTCGACTTCGTCCAGCCCTTCGACGCGCGCGGAGACCTGCAGCCCGTTCTCGAGCTCGCGCAGTGCGACGTACAACGGCGAGCGCGCGGCAGGCGAAGCTCGCAAGGCGCCGCGCTGCAGGGGGGTGAGCGCCTCGGCTTCCTCCGCCTTGCCCGTCGCCGCAAATGCCAGCCCCTCGGCCACGGTAGCGGGCGTTGCCGCGACCGGCGACGACCCGCTTTTGAGGACGCGCATCACCGGGCTATCCGGGGTCGCCGGCACGGCCTTCGCGCTGACACCTTTGCCCGCCGACAGGAACGCCTCCGCACGCTCCGCCGATAGTTCCGCCAGCGGCTCGGACGGCTCGACCGCAGCACCGTCGCCCGGCAGCATTACGGCCTGGTCCGGCGCCTGGCCGGCATGGCCGAAGAAGCCGTCCTGGTTGAACACGCGCGCGAGCGGCGCGGGCTGATGCGCCGCGGCGTCAGTCCCCGACGGCTGCTGCCCGGCGAGTTCGGGTGTCAGCGCCGGGCTCTCGGGGGCCGCGCCGGCGTCCGGCGTCGCGAGCATCGGATCAGCCGCTACAGGCGATCCAGCGGACGCGCCGAGCAGCTGCGCGAACAGGTCGCTCGGCGCCTGCCCATCCTGCGGGGCACCCGGATCGTTGCGAGCATCGAGCGGCGCGATGTGCTTTTGCGGCACGGGGCCTATCATGATCGTCTCCATTTCGAAGCAGTGCGGTCCGCAAGCGCCGCGAGTGCAGTTTCGTCGCGGTCGCGGCGCAGCGCGCGACGGCTGGTGTCGAGCGCGCGATCCGCGAGCCTGCAGCGGGCATCGCCGTCGTGCCAGGCGCTCTCGGCCGTATCCCGCGCCTCCTCCATCCGTTCGCGATGCTCCTGCGCCGCCTCACTCGCCCGGCCATGATCAACCAGCTCGCCAGCGAGCGCGCGCGCGAATTCGGGGGCGAAGTCGCTGCTGCCGAGATGCGCGTCCCAGGCGGAAGCCGCCGTCGCGGTGCGCATGTCGGCGCGGCGCGATGCATCCTCCGCCTCGCGCTCCCGCTCCTGCGCCACGATCAGTTCCTGGTGCCTGGCCATGCGCTGGGCGGTACGGAGCGCGGCGATGTCGGCCAGCGCACGGTGGGCGCGGCGGTCATGCATGGCTGGCACTGCCCGCTATGGCGCCACCCAGCGTCGGGTTGCCGAAGCCCCCACCGATCGCGGAACGCAGGCCGGAAAGCGTGTCGGCAAAGGCCGAGTTCTCGCCCTGGCCCTGCCGCAGAAAGGTCATCAGCTTCGCGCGCATCGCGATCGCCTGGTCTATCTCGGCACTGGCCCCGGCCTTGTAAACGCCGCTCTCGATCATCACCCGCGCTTCGTCGTAGACGCCGAGCTGGGTGACGGCGCTACGGGCGGCGTCGGCATGTGAGCGGTCCATCAGCCGCGCGGCTTGGCGGCTGATGCTGCGCGACACGTCGATCGCGGGGAAATGTCCACGCTCGGCGAGGGTGCGCGAAAGCACGATATGGCCGTCGAGCAGCGACTTCATCACTTCGACGATCGGATCGTCGACATCGTCGGTTTCGCTGAGCACGGTCATCACCGCGGTGATCGCCCCGCCGCCGCTGGTGGCGCCACAGCGCTCGACCAGCCGCGGGAGCGCGGCGAAGACGTTCGGCGTATAGGCGCGCACCGTCGGCGGCTCTCCCGCGGCCAGGCCGATCTCGCGTAGCGCCATGGCGAGGCGCGTGACGGAGTCGACCACCAGCAGCACATGCTCGCCCCGATCGCGCCAATGCTCGGCGATGCACAGCGCGACATTGGCGGCGCGGGCACGCAACGCTGCCGTCTCGTCCGAGGTCGCAGCGACCAGGGTGAAGCGATCCGCATCGGCACGCTTCGAAAGCGTGCGCCAGATGCCCTCCACTTCACGCCCGCGCTCGCCGACCAGGCAAAGCACGACGCGGTCGCATTCGATCTGCCCGGCAAGCTGATCGAGCAGGCTGGTCTTGCCTACGCCGGCGGCGGCGAAGATGCCGACGCGCTGGCCCTCGGCAAGGGTAAGCAACCCGTCGATCGCGCGCAGGCCGGTCTTCACCATCCGCGCAGGCGCAGCCCGGTCGAGCGGGCGCGGCACCGACCCGGCCAGCGGAGCCTGCGCCTCTGCCGCAACCCGCCCGTTGCCGTCGAACGGGCGGCCGAACGCATCGATCGCTCGGCCCGCAAAGCCATCGCCCACCGCCGCCGATCCGCCCCCCTGTAGCGCGACGACACGCGCGGCCGGCCGCACTTGGCGGTTCTGCTCGAGCGGCACCAGGATCAGCCCATTTTCATCCACCGCGGCGACTTCGGCGCGCACGGCGCCCCCTTCCCCGGCGATCTCGCACAGGTCGCCGACAGTGCAGGCCGGGCCGGTCGCCTCGAAATGCCCATGCGCGACCTTGCGCACGAAGCCGACGGGGCGGACCAGCTCGGCATCGCGCAGCCGCTCGAGGAAGGGATGGACAGTCACCCGGCCATCTCCGCGAGCAGGTCGGACAACGCCCGCCACTGCTCTCGCACGTCGAGATCGATCTGGCCGAGCCGGCATTCGATCCGGCTGGCGCCGGCGCGCAGCTCGCGATCGGTCTCGACCCGCAGTGTGTCCGCGCCAAGCGCGGCGGCAAGCGCCTGCGCGTCCGGGAAATCCTGGGGGCTCACGCAGATCGCCACCACGCTGGCGCGGCGCAGCACAGCGAGCTGCCTCGCGAGCATCGCCTCGACGGGGGCGGCCCAGCCTTCGGCATCGGCGAACAATTTGGAGAGTGCCGTCCGGGCCAGCTCGGGCGCAAGCCCGTCGAGCACGTCGAGCCGCGCGGCGAAGCGCGCACCGGCCTTGTCGAGCCCTTCTCGCAGCGCGGCGATCGCGTCATCTTCGCGCCGCTCGGCTGCGGTAAGCCCTTCGCGCCGGCCGTCCTCACGCGCGGCCTCGATCGCACGGCGGGCATCTCCCGCTTCTTCCTCACGCACGCGCTGGAGCCGTTCGATCTCGGCGATCAGCTGGGCGCGCTCGATCTCGCGCGGGTCCGGCGTCGGTGCCTCTTGATGCGTCACCGGTGCGCGCATGCCCGCGAAGCTGCGGACCGGGACGCCCGCGTCGGACTTGATCAGCGGACTCACAACGGCTTCCCGCGCGGACGCAGCAGCCCGCCCATCGCCTGGGCGAGCGTGGCGCCGCGGCTCTGCTCGGCGCGCGGCGCGGCCTTGCTCGCCGGCATCAGGAATGCGTCGAGCGCCTTGCGCCCGGCCACGGTGAGCCCGGTGTCGCTCGCCTTCAATCGCGCGGCGATGTCCGCCGAATAGGGCGAGACCGGCTCGACCGGTTTCGCCGGCGCCTTGCTCAACTCCTTGCGGACGCGGCGGCGCTCATCGGGGCCGAGCCGCACGAGCACGGCCTTGCGATCGGCGGCGGGCATGGTCCGAAGCTGGTCGATCAACATGTCGAGACGCCCCTCAGGCAGCAGCATCACCGGCCTCCTCGGTCAGGTTGAGCTGACGCCGCAGCCGCTGCGCGAACGCTTCGTGCTCCTCACCGCTCAGCCGGGTGCCGGGCCCGCGAAAACGCCAGATCAACAGCGCTGCCAGCGCGACGCCTGCGACCAGCCACAGCCAGATCGGCGGCCAGGCAAAGCCCGGCTTGGGCGGCACGGCCGCCGGCCCGGCTACCGCCACTGCCGCGGCAGGGACATAGCTGGCCTGGGCGATAGGCGACGCTGCGACGGGCGCGTCGATCGGCCCGGTCTCGAACGCCAGTGTGTCGCCGGCCCGATCGTTGATCCCGGTCGCCTGGACGATCGCACCACGCACGATCTGCTGGTCCTCGGGATTGATCGGTGCCTCGCTGATGAACAGCACGCGCACACGGTAGTTGCGCGCGGCGCCGTCGCCCGACGGGGCCCAATCGGCCGGCGCGATCGTAGCGGGATTGGCACCGGTTGCCGGATCCGACCCGGCGGATATGGCAGTGCTCGGGAAGACCAGCACGCGCAGGCCGAAGCGCACGCCGGGCATCTGCCGCTCGATCGCGCCCCGCGCCCGGGCGCGGTAGTAATTCTCCACCGCCGCGCGCTCTTCCATGTCCGCGGGGCGCTCCGTGCCGGCGGCGCTCTCGACGGCCGGCGCGGGGCTGATCACATGGCCGACCGAGTCGAGCACCACCACCTTGCCCTCGGGCAGGTCGGGCACCGCGGCGGCGACGAGCTGCTGGATGCCGGAGACGCGCGCGGCGTCGGCGGTCTGGCCCGGCTTCATCGTGACCGTGACGGCCGCCTTCGGCTCGACCCGATCGCCGCGAAACAGCGTCTTCTCCGGCAAAGCGAGATGTACGCGTGCGGTCTCCACGCCGTCCATCGCGGTGATCGTGCGGACCAGTTCGCCCTGCAACGCACGCTGGTAGTTGATCTTCTGCGCGAAGTTGGTGAGCCCCATGTCGGACTTGTTGAACAGCTCGAAGCCGATCTGGCCGCGTGCCGCCGCGTCCGAGCCGGCGATCGCGACGCGCGTCGCGTCCGCCTGGCCCTCGGGCACCAGGATGGTCGCGCCGCCGTCACGCAGGCGATAGGTACTGCCGCGCTTGTCGAGCTCAGCGACGATTGCCGAGGCATCGGCGGGGCGGAGATCCTGGGCGAGCACGACGTAATCGGTGCGCAGGAACAGGAAATAGCCGAGGCCGAGCAGCACCAGCACGACGGCAAAGGCACCACCGAGCAGGTAGAGCTGGCCGCGCTGGACGGCGCGATCGGAGACAGGATTATCCATCGGAATTCAGCCGATCAAAGGGGCATGTTCATGATTTCGCGATAGCCCTCGACGAGCCGCGAACGGACCTGCATCGCGAGCTCCACCGAGAGGCGGGCCTGTTCGAGCGCCATGGTGACCTGGTGCACCGGTACCGAGTCATCGACCGCGAACTGCTGGACCAACTTGTCGGCGGTGGCGATCTTGTCATCGACGCCGCGCAGGCCGCTCATCAGCACCTCGCTAAATCCCGGGCCGCCGTTCGGCTGCGCCATCGTGGTCCCGCCAGTATCGCCCAGGCGCATCGCGATCGGCGCCGCGTCTGCGCTGCCGATCGCCGCAATCCCTTCGACGCCGGTCACGACTGCTTGCCCAGTTCGGCGGCGCGCGAATACATTTGCTGCGCGATGCTCATCGCCGTGAGGTTGGCCTCATAGGCGCGCGAGGTCTTGATCAGCAGCGTCATTTCCGACGCGTGATCGATGTCCGGATAGGTTACGAATCCATCCGCATCCGCATGCGGATGCCCCGGCTCGTAGACGCGCCGCGAACCGCCAGCCATTGGTTCCACACCGAGCACCTCGACGCCGCCAGGCTTCTTGCCGTCCGCGCGCACCAGATGCGCGAAATCGACTTGCGGGCCCGAGAGTAGCCGCATCGGATGGAAGGGCTCGCCCGCTGCCGTACGGCTCGTGTTGATGTTGGCCAGGTTCTGCGCGATCACTTGGAGGCGCTGCCATTCGACGTCCAGGCCGGTGCGGCTGATAGCGATGGCGTCCATCTCAGCGGCCTCCCGACACGACGGTGCGCGCCAGATCCATCTGGCGGCCGAGGATGGAGAGCAGCGCGCCGTAGCGCATCGCGGTCTGCGAGGCGTTGGCGATCTCGAGATCGAGCCGCATCTCGCTGGCGATACGCGGCGTCGGTTCGAATTCCACCTTGGGCTCGACACCCGCGATCGCTTCGCGGCCTTGCGTCGCGGCGCTGCGCAGGCTGTCCTCGAAGCTGACACGGATCGGCCGATAATTGGGCGAATTCGCGTTGGCGATGTTCTGCGCCGTCGCCTGATAGCGCGCGGTCAGCCCGTCGAGCGCTTTCGCGATCAGCGCCCCCGAAATACTCTCCATGATCCCCACCCTCTTTGAAACGCTACTGAACGATGATCTCCGCGTGCAGCGCGCCCGCAGTCTTGATTGCCTGGAGGATGCCGATCATCCGCCGCGTATCGACATGCGCGCGCGACAATGCCTGGACGAGATCGGCGATCGACGTGTTCGGAAACCGGAACGACTGGTCGCCCACACCCTGGTCGACTTCGAGCTTGGTGTTGGTGACGACCAGGCTCCGCACATCGCTGGCAAAGCCGCCATAGAAGCCGCCAGGCTGCGAGGCCGAGCGTTCGGCGGTAACCGTCACCTTGATGTCGCCCTGTGCGATCGCGACGCTCGAGATCATCACGTCACCGCCTGCCACCACCGTGCCGGTACGCTCGTTGATCACCACGCGCGGCGAAACGTCAGGCTCGACGCGGACATTCTCGAGCTGCGCCACGAAGCCGGTCACTTCGGTGGGGGCGCCGGCGAAACGGATTCGAACCTCGTCGGCATTCTTGGCGAGCGCGGTGCCGAAGCCGAAGCGCGCGTTGATCTGCTCGGCGATACGCTGCGACGTCGAGAAGCTGGGCCGCGCGAGCAGGAAGGACAGTTCGTTCCCGCCGCGCAGCACCGCCGATTCGACCGCCGCCTCGATCGTCGCGCCGCCCTGGAGCACTGCGGTCGTCGGATAGTTGCGCTGCTGCTGGTTGAGATCGGCGTCGAAGCGATAGCCGCCGACGAGCAGCGGCCCCTGCGCCAGCGCATAGGTGTGCTGGTCCGGTCCGAGCAGCGGTGTCATGATCAGCGTGCCGCCCGCCAGGCTGCGCGCATCGCCGATCGACGAGACGGTGACGTCGATCCGGTCGCCGACATTGGCGGACGGCGGCAGCACCGCAGTGACCATCACCACCGCGACGTTCCGGCTGCTGATATCGTCTTCGGTGACGCTCGTGCCGAGGCGGCTGAGCACGTTGCGCAGCGCCTGGCGCGTCACCACGCTGCGCCGGGTGTCGCCCGAGCCGGCAAGGCCGGTGACAAGCCCGTAGCCGACCAGCGCGTTCTCGCGCCAGCCATCGAAACGGCCCAGTCCCTTGAGCGGCACCTGCTGCGCTATCGCCGGTCCGGCCGGCATCAGAAGGACAAGGAGGGCGGCCGTGGCGGCGGTTCCGAGGATACGCATCAACCCAGTCCCAGCAGAGAAAAGATACGGTTCAACAGGCCCGGCTTGGCGCTACGCGAGACGAATCCCTTGCCGTCATAGTTGATCTCGGCATCGGCGATCCGGCTGGAGAGCACGCTGTTGTCGCTGCGGATGTCCTCGGGCCGGATGCGACCGCGCACCGCGATCAACGTCTTCTCGCCGTTCACGTGCATCCGCTGCTCGCCGACGATGCGATAATCGCCATTGGGCAGCACTGCCTCGATCGTCACGCTTAACTGCGCGACCAGCCGCTCGCTGCGCCTGGACTCGCCGCGACCGGTATAGCCCCCGCCGAACGAGAGCTGGCCGCGCTCGTTGACGGAGCCGGCATTGAGCCCACCGGAAACGTCGGTGCTCTTGCGAGTGGAATTCTGGGTGGTGTTCGAGGCCTCGGCCACCTGCGAGACCACGACGGTGATCGCATCCCCGATCGCACTGGCGCGGCGATCCGCGGCCATCGACGACCAGTTGCCACCCTTGTAGAGATCCTGCGCGGCAGCGGGCGTCGCGATCAGCAGGGCGATTGCGCCCGGGGCGAGAAGGCGCTTCATCGAACGTCTTCCGCTTGGACCAGCGTGAGCGGCGCAGCGAAGACCTTGCCTTCTGAATCGCGGACGAAAAGCTTGCCGCCCGAGCGGCCTGACTGCATCGCCGTCACCGAACGCTCGATCGTGACCGGTCCGGCGGTCGAGCGCAGGGTGAGCGCCTTGCCCTTGCCGACGGCGCTGCCCGGCAGCCGCGCGAGCCGGCCAAGATAGCCTCCCGCCGGTACCGCTTCGGACGCCACCACCAGACCCGCACGATCGTAGCGAAGCGCCGCCGGCGCGCCCTTGCCGCACTCGGTAGCGGTGACGTCGCCAGTGGCGAGCGCGGTGCCGGCCGGTATCGCAGCGGCGGCGGCGAAGCATTCGCCGGAGACGCGCGCGGGACGCTCAGCGATCGCCGCGCGAATCCGCACCGTGCCGCCGGCGGGGGTCGCAAGCCGCAGACCCGGCACGCGGCGACGCACCAGCGCCGCGACATCAGCCGCGGGCATGTCGAGTTCGGTAACGCCGCGTGGCAGCCGCGCGACCACCAGCGCGGCGACGCCTGCCGGCAGCCGCGCCTCGACCAGGTCGCCGACACGCAACTCGGCCGCGTGCACCGGCACTAGCGGCTTGAGCACCGCCTCCTCGCCTGCCCCCGCCACGGCGGCAACGAACGCCAACATGATGACCATCCCCCCAGTCATCACGCTAGCGCCGCAGACCGTTCGCTACGCCCATCAGCTGATCGGCGGCCTGCACGATCTGCGCATTCGCCGCATAGGCGCGCTGGACGAGCATCAGCCGGACCATCTCGTCGGTCAACGCGACGTTCGATTGCTCGAGCGAGCCCTGGACGAGCATGCCCGCGCCATCCTCGCCGGGCACCGCCTCGGTAAGCGCGCTGCTATCGTCGACACGGTAGAGCCCGCCGTCGAGCCGGGCGACCGCCGAGGGATCGTTGATGCGGACGAGCTGGATCTGGCCGAGCTCGACCGGATCGGCGCTATCCGGCACGGTGGCGCGCACGGTGCCGTCGCTGCGGATTTCGAGCGCGGTGGCGTCGCTCGGCACCGTGATCGCGGTACGCAGCGCGATGCCATGGCTGGTTGCCAGCTGGCCGTCGTCGTTCACCTTGAGCGCGCCGCCGCGCCAGAGCAAAGTCTGGCCGCCGGGGCCCATCAGCTCGATGAAACCCGCGCCGTCGATCGCCAGATCGAGCGGCTGGCCGGTACGCTCCAGCTCGCCCTGCTCGTTGAGCATGAACTGGCTGTCCAGCATCACGCCGGCGGTATCGGACGGAAGCTGGGCAAGATCGGGCGTCGCCACATCCACCGGACGACTGGCGATCACGTCCGAGAAGCGCAGCTGCGAGCGCTTGAACGCAGGCGTGTTCACATTGGCGATGTTGTTGGCGATGCCGTCCAGCGCGCGCTGCTGCGTCTGAAGGCCCACCGCACCCACGTAGAAAGCGTCGCTCATCGTGTCTGTCCCAAGCTGGAGATCGCGCGGCCAAGCAGATCGTCATAGATCTGCACCAGTCGGGCCCCGCCCTCCGATTGGCGCAGCGCAGTCATCATCGACACCATCTCGTCGCCCATTTCGACGTTCGAACTTTCGACCATGCCCTGGCGGATGATCGGTCCGCTGACCGACTCCATCGCCCCTGCCCCGGCCGAGAAATAGGATTCGCCGACCGGCTCCAATGCCTGCGGATCGGCGGTGGCAAACAGATCGATCCGCGCGACCGGACGCCCGTCATCGAGCACCGTGCCGTCCTGCTGGATCACCGCAGTCTCGCGGCCAATCACCAGGTCGCCGCCGCCCTGCTGCTGCAGGACATAGCCCTGGGGCGAGACCAAAGTGCCATCCGCGGAGAGCTTGAACTGGCCCTGCCGCGAATAGACCATGTGATCGCCGGCACGCAGCTGGAAGAAGCCATCGCCGCTGATCGCGAGGTCGAACGGATTGCGCGTTTCGCTGAGCTTGCCCTGCGCAAAATTGCGACGCACCGCGACCTCGGGAAGCGGAGCCGCATCCTGCTCCGAAGCCCGGAGAAGTTGCGAAAATCCTACCTGACGCTTGAAACCTGGTGTGGCGATATTGGCGACATTGTGCGCCGCGACTTCCAGTTTTCTTTCAGACGAGCTAAGAATAGCCATCGCCGCATCGACGAGACCCGACATGCAAACCCCCCGGTTACTGTCCCGATATGAGACAGATAGGGGTGTTCTCCGTCAAGTGGCTGGAATAATAAATATTTCAACATGTTTCGGGCGCGACGCAACCTCAGAAACATCGCGATTCGCGGCAAAAGTGCCGGGAGGTCTCGACCTGCCAACAATAGGTCGAATCGCTTTTAAGCCATTTTGGCTTATTCTCTTTGGCGATTGTATGTGGCGTTTGGATTCGCTGGGGCCGCGACCGGATTTGGCGCACCTTGGGCGCCCTACAAAGCAGCAGGACGACGTCTTCCGCGTGCATAGATGCCGGCGGGCCGCAGCCCGCCGGTAGAGGGCAAGATCAGTCGGGGATACGAACGCCCGAGATGCGTGCGCCCGCGGGGAGCCCGCGTGCCTGACGCAGGAGATCGACGCTCACCGACCAATAGACTTCCATATCGATCAGCTCGAGATTTTCGGTCGTGTCCTGCCCGCCCAGGAACAGTGGGCGGACATAGCCCACGCACTGGTTCACGGTCGGCGCCGGCTTCCCGCCTGCGCGCCAATTCTCGAAGAACTCATCGGCGAGCGCGGCGTCCGGCGCATCGACCAGCTCTTCGTCATGGAAGGTCAACACGTTGCACGGAATCTCGAGCGCCGACGCCGTCCCCGGCTCGAACATCATCACACCGTCACGGCCATAGATGTCCGTCTTGCTGCTGGTCGCGAAGATCCGCCCCAGCCAATCGCTTCCGAAGACGGTTATGGCACCGGCGAACTCCGGAAAGCCCTCTTCCACCATCGCATTGTACTTGGGCAGCTGGATGGGATCGAACACCCGGTAGATCCCCCCATTGAACGAGACGCCGCCGAATCGCTCGAACAATTCGGCGAGCCCGTCGTCCCCCGGGCGGACAGGCAGCGGGACGGGCGGGCGATCGAAATCGGGAGTGAACGCCTCAGTGAAGTCGTCGAACACCTGCTACCTCGCAATGCTAGTGTATGATCCTGATGCCCGATACTCTCGTACCATTTGGCACGCCGCGCAACTGATTGGCGATCTGCGCACCAAAGCTTCGGTTCACACTCAGGTCCAGCGGCCGCATGTTGCGCAGCGCGTCGGCGCCGCCCAGCTGGAGATCGACGATGTGATCGACGTCCGCGCCCTTCGGGATGGCATTGCCGGCCTGGCGATAGCGGGCCGCAGCCGACGTGCCGCTGCGGACCGATGGAGTCACGCGCAATTCGGCCGAGTTGAGCGCGTTGACTTTCTCGAGCGCGGCGGCACGCTGTTCGGCGTTCCACCCGCTCTTCATCTTCACGGTCAGCTCGATGGCCTCCTCTGCCCGCGTGACGGCACGCGCAGCCTCGGCGCCACGGACGCCCATCGCAGCGACGCGGGTGCCGCGGATCGCAGTCGTCACAACGCTGGAGCTGCCCAGGGTTGCGACGGTCAGGCCGACCTCGCCCACGGCGAGCAGCCCCCAGCCCGCGGCTGCCCAGTAATTGCCCGACTGATAGGCCTCCCAGGCCGACTTGCCGCTACCATAGCCCGGCACCAGGATCTGAGCGGTCACGTCCGCCACCTGGCCGACCGTGATCCCACCATCGTCCTTGGACTCGCCGCCCGCGCTCGCGGACGTCGTGAGGGGCGAAACCGGCGGCACGATATCCGCACCGACGCTCAGCTTGATGCCCAGGCCCGGGATCTCGACCGTCCCGCCGGTGTAGACGAAGGTCTGTCCGCCGCCGGTCGACATGAAGCGCGTGGCGCCGCCGCTGTGCTCGAAGGCGGCCCAGAAGCTGTCGACCGTCATCGACGTACCGGTGAAGTCGATGTTTATGCCATCGGTGCTGGCAACCGCGACACCGTCCCTCGCCAACCATGCCGGCAGCGACGTCTGCATATATTGGTGATGGTCGGCGTCGTTTACGAAGGTTGGGTCGATGCCTGCACGCAGCTTCGGCTTGTCGTCCGGAGCGGCCGAGCCGCGGGCATTGGCGATGCCGCGATCCCGCATGGCAGTGATGTCGCCATTCACCAGCACGCCGTTATCCGTGACTTCGAAGGTAATGCCGTAATCGGCATAGGCCTTGAGGTCTTCCGGCGTACGCGTATCGAGCCAATATTGTCCGGCCGTCCTGACCTCGCTGACCGGCTTGATCGGCTCGGGCGCCTTGAGCGTGACGCCGCGCAACATGACATCGCTCAACGCCTGCCCGATGACATCGGGCAGCGACGCGACGAGGGTGTCGCCGAAGCTGGTGCCCTCGATCGCGCTGCGCGTCGCCGCGCTCGCCACCGCTGCCGCGGCGCTCTGGCCAAGGTGTGCGAAATGGTTGCCGATGCTGGTGTCGCCGATGGTGATCGACCCATCCGCATTGGTGACGTCGGTGAACGACTTGGCGCCGAACAGCTTGCTGGCCTCGAAGCTCGCCATCGCACCGATGCCCGCCGCGGCGACGCCTGCCCAGCTGAACTTGTCCTGGAGCCCGGTTGCGACACCGATCCCCTGGGTGACCATGCTGCCCGCCGCCGACGTGACGCCCGCGCGGATCACGCCGCTCTTGATCCCGTCGAAGATCCCGCTGCCGCCGATACCGGCGCTGACGCCGCCGCCGATCGCCGCGAGGCCGACTGCCTTCCAGCTGAACTTCTCCTGGATGCCGGTCGCTACGCCGATCCCCTGGCTGACCACCGAACCCACTGCCGCGGCGCCCGCGCCGATCGCGATCGCTCCGCCCAGGCCGATGCCCGCAGTGGTGGCGAGCGTGCCGCCGAGCACCGCCGAGATGCCGGCGCCGATCGACGAGATCGACGGCGCAAGCGCGGCTGCCGCGGCGCCGGCCGTGACCACCGTGACGGCGATCGCGACCACCGCGAGCAGCACCATGCCGAGCACGCCGCACTTGTTCTTCTTCGCCGCCGCCTGGGGCTGCGGCGTCGTCGGGGTGACATCGCCGATCGCTTCGGCGGCGTTGTAGGGCTTGAAGCCGGTTGCGTTGTAGCCCGTCTTGATGACGCCGCTCGGCAGCGTCAGCGTGCGGCCTTCGGCCAGCGCGGTGGCGCCGCTGATGCCGTTGGCATCGGCGATGCGGTACCACAGGCTCGAGTCGCCCCACAGCGCGAGCGCGATGCCCTGCAGCGTGTCGCCGGCCCGGACGGTATAGGTGCCGCCCGACGAACCCTGGCTGTAGCTGTTGATCGGATCGTAGCTGTTGGCGAAATCGGCGTAGGAGCTGCCATAGCTCGCGCCGTTGCGGAACGCGCCTGGCGTGGTCGGCGAGACGGTCTGCCGCTCGCCGATCGACTGCTCGGTCGTGACTTCGCTGGTGCCGTTGTTGCCGACATAGCCAAGCTGGCGACCGTTGAAGCGGTACCAGATCTCGTGCGGGTCGCCGTTCGACCAATTATAGTCCTGCTCGTCACGGCGAATGATCTGGCCTTCGCCATTGAGCTTGAACGAGATGCTGCGCGCGCGCGCGTCCCCGACATAGAGCGACGTCAGCTGGCCCATGCCGTTATAGTAGAACGTCGTGTAATAGGTCGTCGACTGGCCGGTGTTCGGCTTGTGCGCGATCTGCGACTGCACCGCGCCGTCCCACCAGGTGAAGCTGTTGGTGGTCAGCGTGTCGGGCGCGTTGGCGTTGTTGTTGTCGCGATAGTTGATCGTCGAGACGCTGATCGCGGCGCCGAGTGCATAGTTCGAGCCATAGCCATAATCATAATAGGTGTATGACTGATAGGTGTGGCCGTCATACTTCTTGGTCGAGCTGCTCTCGTACGTGATCTGGCCCTTGTTGTTGTAGCTCGCATAGCGGCTGTAGGCGATGGTCGAGCCGTTCGCCTCATAATCGTTCTGCGTGGTCTGGTGACCCATCAGGTCATAGTAGAAGCGCGAGCGGACCGTGCCGGTCGATGGCGCCGCGGGGATGGTGCCCGGGGGCGTCGTGATGCCGGTGTAATAGTCGTAATTCTCCATGACATAACCGCCCATGGAGGTCTGGATCTCGTACACGCGGCCGGCGCTGTCGTAGATGTAGTTCTCGCGGCTCTCATAATAGCTGCCGGGGTAGTAATAGCCCCACTCGTAATCATAATAGCCCGGCGAATATTCGGTGCGCATCACCGCGATGCGCTGGCCCGCGAGATCGTACAAGATGTCCTGCCCGCCACCGGTGCCGTACACCGATTCACCCCGGACGATCTGGCCGCTGCGCAGCACGCCCTTGTCGGTGACGACACGGTTCATGCTGTCGTAGCGGAACCAGTAATCGCTCGTCGTCGAATAGGACGAGACATTGCCCTGATAGTCGAGCGTCCGGTAGGTCGCCGTGGTGCGGCGGACATTGCCGTTCGCGTCATATTCATAGGCGATGTTCGCCGCCGGGATCGACGTCGTGCCGGCCTCGACGAAGGTCTTCAGGCGGCCGAGCGCATCATAGGTTGCGGTCGAGCTCTGGAGTGCCGCCGAGGTGGTGTAATAGCTCTCGTCGACCCAGTAGCTGTTATAGACATACCCATAATAGGGGTCGTATTCCTCATACCAGTAACCCGGCGTGTAATAGCCGGCCTCCTCGCTGGTCTGCTCGGTCAGGCGCTGGCCCAGCTTGTCATAGCTGTAGCTCGAGATCGTACGCGCCCAGTTGGTGTTCACCGCCGGAGTCGGCGTTCCCACGATCGTCGATGCGATCATGCCGGTGTTGAAATAATTGTAGGTCGTATAGACCCCGCCGGTACCCATCTGCGTCATGCGACCGGCTACGTCGTAGCTGAAGGACCACACATGCCCGCCGAGATCGGTCTTGGCAGTGCTGTGGTTGAAGATGTCCTTGCTTTCGACGAGCGTCTTGCCGTTGGCGTAGGTGGTCGTCTGCGTCCAGCCGCCGAACGTGCCGAGCCCGCTGGTCGAAATTCCGGCATTCCAGCCATAGGAGAAGCTGGTGACATCGCCGCCAAAGGCGAGCTGGCTGGTGATACGGCCGAGCGAGTCATACTCGGTCAGCGCCTTCTCCGGGGTGTAGCCGATGATCGGCGTGTAATATTCCCAATGGCCCCCGCCATAATAGCCGCCATAGGGATCATAGGGGTCATCGACCCAATAGGATTCCTCGGGGCCGTAGACCGGGTTCTGGTACAGGTTGTTCCATGCCTGGATGCGCTGGCTGAGCCCGTCATACGCATAGCTCTCGACCAGGCCGCCATAGTGCGAGATCGTCGTGACGCGGCCCATCGCGTCATAGTCCTGCGTGGTGACGCGGCCGATCTGGTCGGTCACCCGGCGGACATCGCCATGGATGTCATAGGCGTTGGTGACCTTGCCCCCGTCGGCGGCGAAGCTGGTCGCGATCAGCGCCGCGCTGGCGCCGTAGCCGGTACCGGCCAGGAAGGCGCGGGTCGACTGGTTGCCGTTCGCATCACGGCTCCCGATCAGGCGCCCGCCCAGGTCATAATAATAGTTTTCCGTAGGCCGCATGTTCTGCTGCGTGCCGTCGGCCAGCGTGATCGAGACCGTTGGGCTCTCGCTTTTGATCAGCTTGCCCATCGTGTTGTACGTATAATCGAGCGTCGCGCCGAGCGCGTTGGTCTCGCTCGCGATCTCGAGAAAGGCGTTGTAGGTCCGATTGGTGACGATCTGGTCGGTCGTCGAGGCGCTCAGCTGCCGCCCTTCCTCGACCACCTGCACCGCGAGGTTGCGCTTGTCATAGGTCGTGTAGCTGGCGTTGACCGTCGCCCAACCGACCAGCGTCAGCGCGCTTGCGAAGGACTGCCCGGTCAGGCTGGTGCCAGCCGAGGTGATGATCACGGTCTGGTTGCCGTTGCGATCGTAGCCGAAGAACTTCCATGCGCCGTCGCCGGCATTGGTCGCGCTCAGGCGCCCGGCATTGTCATACTGGTTCTCGGTCTGCCACAGCCCGTTGACGCCGTTCTTCCAGACCTCGCCATAGCCGTTATACTGCGTCTGGCTGTAGTCGAGCATCGCATAGGTGCTGCCGTTCCAGGTCGCGACGCCCTGCAAGGTCTTGCGCCCGACCAGGTCGTAGCGGGTGGCGATCGCGTCGGTGACGGCGCCGCCGGCGGCGGTGGCGCGGGTGTAGCTCTCGCGCTTGACCCGGCCGGCCACGTCATAGGCATAATAGCGGGTGAAGCCCGATGCATCGGTCATGCTGGCAAGGCGGCCGCCCGCGCCATAGCTATAGGTGGTGACGCGGGTTGGGGCATTGGTCGCGCCCGACTGGACGGTGCGCGAAAGGTTGCCGAGCGCGTCATATTGATACTGGGTGGTGGGCGCGACCCACTGGCCGTTGAAATCGACGAATGCCGCGCGGGTTTCCACCGACAGCCGGCCGCCGCCGTCATAGCTGTAGTTGGTCTGGTCGCCGGTGGCCTCCGTCTTGCGGATCACCTGGCCGAGGCCGTTATAGAGATACTGGATCGTCGCGGTGCCGGTGACCGAGGTCAGCGCGCCGTTGCTCGTGTTGATCGAGTAAGCCTCGACCGACAGCCGCGATTCCGAGGTCCGGTTGCCGTTGCGGTCATAGCCATATTGCGTGACCCGATCGGCGCCTGCCGTCGCCACCCCCGGCGCGCCGGCAACCGACGCCGTGCCGGTGAAGCGCGTGGCATAGCGGCGCTCGCTGGTGACGTTGCTGTCGGGATCATAGGCCCAGCTCGTCAGATATCCCTGGGCGTCGAGCTGCCCGGTCTTGCGCCCGAGCAGATCGTACCAGCTGAAGGTCTCGCCGCCATTGGGATCAGTGACCTTCTGCAGGTTGCCGTTCGCGTCATAGGCGTAATAGGTGACGAGGTCCGCCGCGGCATAACCGCTCGCATAAGTGCCCGAGATGACCCCGGCGACCTTGCTCCAGGTCAGGCGGTCGAGCGCGTCATAGTTGAAGAAGGTCTCGCGATAGGCGCCCCCGGGGACCGCCGGCGGCGTGGTGGCAACAGTGCCGGGCAGCGAGATCGAGCCGGCATAGACGCGCGTGCTCTTGAGGTTGCTGTTGGCGTCGTAGGTATAGGACGTATAGCTGTTCTCGCTGGCCGAGGTCTGCTGAATCTCGGCCGTCTTGCGATTGAGCGCATCGTAATAGCTCAGCGTGCGGGCGCCCGTCGCGCTGATCGTCTCCTTGACGTTGCCCCGCGCATCGTAGCGGATCGTCTCGACCGGGGCGACCGACGTCACCGTAACCAGATCATCGGCGATCACGTTCACGGCGTCGCCGCGCGTCTCGATCAGCCGGTTGTTCTTGTCATAGGTGTAAGTCGTGGTGCGGCGATAGCCGAGATTGTCGGCTTCGACCTTCTTGGTGCGATTGCCGCGCGCGTCATATTCGTAGCGATTGGTGACGACCGAACTGGTGAGGTTGCCATAGGCGTCATAGGTCGCCATCGGCAGCGTTTCGGTGAGCAGCTGCCCGAGCTTGTCATAGGTATAGGTGGTCGCGGCACCGGTGACGGCGCTATCGGTAGCCGACTTGGCGGTAACCGAGAGGCGGCTGCCGAACGCATCATAGCTATAGGTCTCGAAGAAGCCCATCGCGTCGGTGGCGCGGGTCGTCCGGCCCAGCTTGTCGTAGAGGAACGAGGTGACTGCATCCTCGGTGCCGTTGGCGGTGACCGAAGGCGGCGTCGCCATCGCCGCGCCGCCACTCACTTGGTTGAAGCGGCGAGTGAGCGTCGAGATCTCGCCGAACACCGTATATTGGGTCTCGGTCAGATAGTCGCCGGCGTCGCGGACATGCGTGACCCGGCCCAGCTTGTCGTACCAGCGATAGGTGGTGCCGCTGCCCGGATTGGTGACCTTCCAGGATTCGCCGAACGCATTGTATTCGTAGCTGGTGGTGCCGCCGAGCGCGTTGGTCTTTACCTTGAGCTGGCCGAGCCGGTCATAGCTGTAATAGGTCGGGTTCCCGTTCGGGTCCGACATCTGGATGAGGTTGCCCAGCCCGTCATAGGCATAGTTGGTGCTCGACGTTTCCGCCGTGCCCCAGGCGCGAACCTCGGTGACGACGCGGCCGGCCGCGTCATAGCCATAAGCGGTGATGACCTGGTCGCTGGTGCCATAGGCATCATAGCGCGCGTTGAGCCTGCCGGTCGGGGTGTAGTCGAACAGCGTGACGACGCCGAGCGCGTCGGTCTCGGTATAGACCTTGCCGTCCGGGTGATAGGCGAAGATGTGCGCGGCATAGTCGCCGGCGCCCGCCGACGCGGCATCGACCTGGCCGATCGTCGTCGCGTTCGAGACGGAGACGCGGTTGTTCCAGACGACTGTCGCCGCAACCTTGCCCGAGGCGCTGTAGTCGGTGCGCGAAACATAGCCTTCCGCGTCGACGACATAACGGGCTTCGCCGCGCGCGGTGTACCAGGTGCGGGTGATCCTGTCGGAAGCACCCCCGGCGTTGCTGCCCGACCAGCTGTTCATCGTCGCGACCGCCGGCAACGACCCGCTGACATATTTTGCCGCATATTCGACCGAGCGGATCACTTGCCCGCGATTGTCGTAGCTCAGGCCGGTGACGCCGCCATCGGCATCGATCGAGAAGGCCAGCCGCCCAGCGGCATCATAGACCGCCCAGCTGGTGCGGTTGCTGGCATTGCCCGCCATCGACGCGGTGAGCGCCTTGACGTTGTCGTAGGTATAGTCGCCGGTCGCGGCCATGGCGGCGGCGTAGCGTAGCTCGCTGATCTGCAGGCCGGCCGCGTCGTAATCATAGGCGGTGACCTGGTTGAGCCCGTCGACGGCGTAGCGAAGCAGCCCCTGCCCGTCATAGACATAGCGCATCACCCGATCATTGGCCGAGGTGCCGACGCTGGCGACCAGGTCGTTGAAGCTGCCGGTCGCGCGCAAGCCCGCAGCCACGGCATTGTACGACGCGATCTCTGCGACCTTGACGCCGGCCTTGTCATAGACGTTGCGGACAAGGAAGCCCTCGCCGTCCAACGTGCCGAGCATTCGGCCATCGCGGTCGTAGAAGCCGCGGGTCACGGCCGCGGTCGCGGTCGGCGCGGGGATATCGGTGAGCAGCGGCGGCGTGGTCTTGAAACCGGCGATCTGCCCTGCGGTCAGCTTGACCGCATAGGCCGTGGTGGTGACCAGATGGCCGGCATTGTCATAGGCCATGGTCGCCACGCTGCCGTCGCCCGCGATCGAGGCGACGACCTGGCCGAGCTTGTCGTAGACCGACCAGCTCCACAGGTCGGAACCGCTCGCGGCCGGGCGGATCGCGCTCGGCTCGAACACGCTGTCCGGGTTCTGGAGGATGGCGATCTGACCCGCGGTGAGGCGAGTCGCGTAGCGCGTCGTGGCCACGATCCGGTTGTTCGCATCGTAGCGATATTCGGTCATGTCGCCATAATGGTTGACCTCGGCGATCAGGCGGCCGGCCTTGTCATATGCATAATAGCGGTTGAGCCCGACCGGATCGGTGGACATGCGCAGCCGCCCGAGCTTGTCATACTGGTTGGTCGCGGTGCCGCCCGCGACATAGCTGCCGCTGTCGACCTGGCTGATCAGGTCACCGGCCTTGTTGTACGTGCTGACCGTCACATAGCCCGATGCGAGCGTGACCGTCGTGGTGGTCGCGGTGTCGTTGAAGACGAAGCTGGTGGTCCCGCCATTGACGTCCGCTGCCGCCGTCATGCGTCCCATGCCGTCATAGACGAACGTTTCGGCGACCTGTCCGTCATTGTTGCGGGAGAGCAGCCGGCCCGACTGGTCATAGGTATAGTAGGTGCGGCTCGCGCCTTCAGCCGCGGATTCCACGCCTGCGGTGTTGGCGATTCCGAAGCTGCGGGTCGAAGTGATGTTCCCGCGCGTGTCATAGGTATTGAGCGTGACCTTGGTCGACGAGCGATCGGCCAGGCCGTTGCGCCACGCGTCCATCGTCGCTTCGCTGAGCGCGCTCGAGCCGATCGCATAGCTGTGCTCGGGATATTCGATCGTGTACTGGACCTCGCCTGCCACGGTGTAGCGGTATTCGGTCACATAGCCTTCGCCGCTGACGACGTAGCGCAGGTGATTCTCGACATCGTAGACGAAGCGCGTGGTGACGCTCACCGCCGCGCCGCTCGCATCGGCCGCGATGTGCGTCTCGGTCAGGACTTCGTTCTTGCTGCCATAGGTGCGCGTGACGACATTGCCGAGCACGTCGGTTGCGGTCAGGACGTTGCCGTTGCCGTCATAGGTGTAGGACGCGGCGTTGCCGAGCGCGTCGGTGGTGGTGGTGAGGTCGCCATTCGCATTATAGGCGAACTGCGCGATCTGCTGCGCGGCGCCGCTCGAGGCGGGCGGCGCGGTGATCTTGGTCAGGTTCCCTGCGGCGTCATAATCGAGCCGCGTCACCTGCCCAGTCGCATCGGTGACCGTGGTGTAGCCGGCATAATAGGCAAGCGTGGTCACCCGGCTGACGCCCGAGCTGGCGAGCTGGGTCAGCGTCGCGACGCGGCCCGATCCGTCATAGGTGACGGACAGGCTCGACCCGTCCTTCTGGGTAATGCTGTTGACTCGGCCGGCGCCGTCATAGCCGTAGCTCGTCCAATAGGAATCCGCATCGCTCGGCAGCGTGTTGTCGGCGGGAGTGAGGTCGGTGCGGACCTTGGTCAGCTGCGAACCGGTATATTCATACCAGACGCGCGACAGCGCCTTGGCGGTGCCGGTCGAAAGGTCGGTATAGCCCGTGGTGACCTTGGTGATGTTGTAGCCGGACCAGCTATATTGCACCCAGGATCCGTCGGCGGTGGTCGCCTTGTCCAACTTGTCGCCTACATAGGTGTAGCTGATCGCGTTGAGGTCGGTATCGCCCTCCCAGACGATGCGCCCGCCATTGAGGTCGTCATATTTCTCGACGCGCTGCGTGCTGCCGTCGGTCCAGATCCACTGGTTGCCCGATTTGACGATCAGGTCATAGGCGCCGACGCCTTCCTTGGAAACATAGGCGGAGCGGCCGGCGTCCCAAGTGTAGATCGTCTCGCTGCCATCGGCGGAAACGCGGCGGACGGTGGAACCGGCGACAACCGTCGTCACGCGGCGATCGGTGCTCTGGCGCCACTTGTCGTTGTTGTCGTCGCCTGCGGTCGCCTGGCTATTGAAAGCGCGTCCAAGCCCGACATCGAGGCCGCGGCCGACGAGATACTCGTCCTGGCGCGACACCAGCAGGTTGCCGTTCGCAGCGTTGACGAGGACATTGTCGCCCCCACGCCCCTGCGATGCGCTGCCCAGAAGCCCTGAGCTTCCTAGAACCGAACCCGATCCGCGCTCGAAGCCCGTGCCAGTGCCCGTGAAGATCGCAACCATCCGCCCCTCCAGATCGACGAGGCAGCCGCTCTCTGCTGCCTGTGATTGGTAATCGGGGGATTTCCGGCAGAGTTTAGTGTTCTTGCTTCATTTCGGATTTATTTCTGAATTCTGTCCGCAAATCTGGAATGCTCGTTCCCGACTTTACCGGAGGCGAAGAATTCTGCCGCCTGTACCCGGGCCTCAACATAGCCACCGGTGCGTGGCGAGCAGCGCCAGTTGTCCGGCGTCGAGAGGCCCCCGCCCGATGACGTCCAGGCTATTCTCGACATGATGGCGCGTGCGCATGCCCAGCGCGATCGTCGATATGGCGGGATGCGACGTCGCGAAGCGCAGCGCCATGCCTGCGAGATCCGCCTCGCCGAAGTCGCGCGCCAACCGCTCGACGCGCGCAAGCGTTTCTTGGCGATGCTCGGGGTAGAAATGGGCCCGGCGCCAGTCTCCGGCCGGTATCGCGTCACCCGACAGCGCCGAGCGCCAGGCCAGCGTGCCATGATATAGCGGCGCACGGGCGATCACGCCTATCCCGTGGCGCCGGCAGAGCGGCAGCAATGCCCCCTCGCCGCCGGGATCGAAGATGTTGCGCATCAGCTGCACCGCATCGACTGCGCCCTGCGCCGCCGCATCGATGCCGGCATCGGTGTCGTGATCGAACAGCGAGATGCCGATGCCGGCGATCTTACCGTCCGCCCGAAGCCGGTCGAGCACCGTGCGCCAATCGCCTTCGTCCAGCCATTCCGGGCACCAGGCAGGGAGCTGCAGCAGTGCAAGCCGCTCGAGGCCCAGCGCCGCCAGCAGGGCTTCGACTTCGGCCCGCAATGCCCGGCCCGGATAGGCCAGGTCCACCGAAACATGCGGCGAGGGAAGGTCGAAGCGCACCAGCGAGGTCGCACGCGCGAGCACCTGGATCCGGTTGCGGTCGCCTCGCCTGCGAAGCACCGCGCCGAGCAGCGCCACGGCAACTGCATCGCCGGCGTCTATCTCTACGCCGTTCACGCCCCGATCGAACGCGAGCGCGAGCGCCGCCCGCGCCTCATCCGCATCGCATCCAGGTTGTGCCAGGCCGCCCGTTCCGATGGTCAGGTCGGACACCTCGATACCGGTGCGGCCGAGCGGGCGCAGGCGCATCAGCTTCGGTCCGACGCGGCGGTGATCACGACCTGGAAGCCCGGCACATCGCGATTGGCCCAGGATGCGCGGTGATAGGTTCCCGGCTGGACCGGCGTCGCGATACGGTGAATGCTCGCCGCGCCGGGCGAGACTTCCACCTTGCGCTCCGGATCGATCAGGAAGGGGAAGCGGCCGATCCGCATCGCCTCGAGCTGGGCCGGGCGATGCGCCCACAAGGCCTCCAGCGTCGCGCCCGCGCGCAGCACCTGCGTGTCGAGCGCGCAGAGCAGCGGGAATTCGCGGCGCATGAAGGCGTGGTAGATTTCCGCGTCGATATTGTCGGTGGGCGTCACGCACATCCCCGCGGGCCGGCCGAGCGGCCAGACGAAGCGGAACGCGGTGCGTTCCTGGACGCGGTCGACATGCCAGACCAGGTCGCCGGGCACGAAATAGCTGCGCACCGATATCGCCGGCCGGCTTCCCGTCAGTGCCTGCGCCAGCGTGGCGAGTTCCGCTATATCGGCGGCGAGCAAGTCGCGCTCCCTCCGGAAAGCGTTCGCGCCGAGCAATTGATCGGAGACCAAAGCGAGCGCCGCGTCTGGATCGAGCCGGTTGAAGTCGAGCTTGAACCCCGGCGCACGCAGCAGCCTGCGGACGAAGTCGCGATAAGGCGTGTCGTCGAGCCCGGGCCGGGGGATTTCGACCGCGCCCAGCGGCGCATCGAGCAGCCGGCGCACCGCTGCTGCCTGCGCGATCGGGACGATGGGTAGCGCAGGCAACAGGGCGGGCGTCCCCATCGGGAAGCCCGCCCCGCGCGTCAATTGCCGAACTGGATGCGCGCCCCGGTCATCACGCGCCGGCCACCATATTGCAGGCGCATGATCTTGGGCGTGCCGTCGGCGAAGTCGGTATAGCCGCCGGTCGAGATCGTCTGGGCCTCGCGCGTCATGTTGCGCGCCTCCATATAGACCTGGAAGTTGCGGTTGATGTTATACGAGACCTTGAGGTCGATATAGGCGCTCGAGTCCGTGAAGCGCGGCACGCCCGGATTGTAGCCCGGCGCCACTAGGCGGACATTGGTCCACTGCTCGCCCGGATAATTGATGTCGGTGGTGTTGCCGCCGCACGGCGTGATGCAGTTGAAGCGATCCGTGCGGTACTGATACGAGACGCGCATGTTGAGCTTGCCGTCGTCATACCAGAGCGAGGCATTGGCGTAATATTTGGACTCATCGGGCGGCAGCATCACATCGCCGGTGAGCGGATCCTGCTGCCCGCTGGTCACCACCGAGCTGAGTACCGACAGGTTGGCGTCGGTGCCGAGATATTTCAGCGGTCCCGGCAGGAAGCTGAACGCCGTCTTGACTCCGAACTCCCAGATGTTGCGCTTGTAGCCCGGGCCATTGGCATAGGTGGGCACCAGGAACTCGATATCGGCGAGCGGCTTGCCGGTGATCGGATCGATCTCGGAGCTGCCGGCATAGGGCTTGTCGAGCACGGTCACCTGGATCGGCTTGCCGATCTTCACGTCGAGCCGACCATAAGCGACCGAGAAGACCGTGTCGGCGTTCGGATACCATTCGAGCGAGGCGTTGTAGCTCCACGCGGTGAACGGCTTGAGGCCCGGATTGCCGAGGCGGCCCGAGCAGTCGAAGCTGTCGTCGGTCCCGGTATCGAGGATGTCGCGCTCGTCGACGGTGCAGGTGCCCGCCGGCACGAGATTGTCGATGTTCGGACGCGCGATCGTCTTGCCGCCATAGAGGCGGAAGACGACGCTCTGGTCGAAGCCCCAAAGGTTGAGGTTGACGCTCGGCAGCCAGTCGGTGGTGCTGCGCTGCACGTTGATCGGCTTGCTGAACGACTGGGTGGTGAAGCCCGCAGCCGCATTGGGGTTGGCCGGCGTATAGGCAGAGGTCACGCGGATCGCCGCGATCGTCTGCAGGCCCGATGCCTTGTCGGTGGTGAACACGCCGCGGATGCCGGCGTTGCCGTTGAACAACAGGCCGAACGGCAGGCGCTGCTCGAAGTCGAACATGCCATAGACGTTCTTGATCGTCTCGTTCACGCGGGTGACCGGCTGGGCGTACATCTTGCCATCGCTGCCCATGCAGGTCTTGAGGCAGTCGAAGTTCATGAACTGCGACGCGCCCAGCGCGCTGAACAGCTGGTCGGTGCGGATGCCCTGCCACGCACTGGGCAGGTTGCCGCGATTGGGCAGGCCGCCGAAATAGGCCGATGTCGCCGGTTCGAGCGTGCGTTCGAACAGCGCGCGCAGTTCATCCGGCGTCAACGTGTCGACACCCGAGCGAACGTTCGCCGGATTGGTGCTGGGCACGAAGCCATAGTTGCACGACAGCCCGCCCGCCGCGGACGATCCGGTGGTGGGCTGGCAGGCGCGATAGGTGCCGCGCACGATGGCGGTAGGCACGATCACTGCCGGGACGTAACCGGCTGTGCCGAAGGTGCCGACCGCAGTCGCCGCGGTATAGCCGCCATTGCCCCATTTGCTGATCGTGTTGTTGCGGTACATCGCGCCGACCTTCACGCGGCTGATGAACGGGATCAGCCCCTCGGTCCGGAAGGAGAGGTCGAACTTGGCATCCTTTTCGGACGCCTCGCCGAGCGACGGCGTGTACTGGACTGAGAAGCTCGGCGTGGTCAGCGGCATCTGCGAGACGAGATAGGCTGGAGTCGCCGGCCCGGTCGCGCTCGCGGCGACGGCATTCTGGCCGGTACACGTAGCGGGGTTGGTGCCGCCGGACACGCAGGCCGGCGCGCTCAGCTGAACGAAGTTGAACGGGTTGGTCTCGTCGTAATTGGCCGGCACCGCGATGTCCCACAGCCCGTTCGGCTGCAGCGCCAGCGTCGCGTCGCCATAGGTGTAGGTGCGCGAGGTACGCATGTCGGCGCGGCTGGAGCGGGCCTTGGTATAGGCACCCCACAGATCGATCTCGAGCCGGTCACCGCGATATTCGGCGCCGACCTGGGCGTATTTGCTCTTGATGTCGATCTGGTTCTCGATCTGGTCGATCGCCACCGCATTGTTGGTGGTCGTCATCTTGGTGACGTTGTGCGCGCTGTCGACGATGACGCTGCCCGGCACGATGTTGAGCACGTTGCCCGTCACCGCGTTGGTGACCGCAGTGGACCCGCTGCCGGTGGTGACTGCATTATAGCCATAGAGCGGATCGAACAGCGCATAGCCCGCGGGCGCATTCGGCGAGACGGTGCGGCGGCGCGGATAGCCGGCGGCACTATCGACGAAGGTGCCCGCGATGTTCTGGTTGAACAGAGTCAGCGGCGTGCGGCTGCGGTTCTGGTCGTGGACCGAGCGGTTGGCGATCGTGCCCTTGGCGAAGACCGTCAGATTGTCGGTGATCCGGTAATCGACCCGCGCGTCGAACGAGTAACGCTTCTCGGTCTGCTCGTTCATGAAATTACGGATCAGCGACGGCGTATAGTCGTTCCACTGGTTCAGGCAGGTCTGCTGCTCCAGGATGCGCTGCGTGTGCTGGGCGTTGATCACCGTCTGGGTGAGGCCCGCACTGTTGCCGGTCGGATTGTCCGGGAAGAGCTGGAGGCACTGCGCCTTGCTCGTCGCGCCGGCGGACATCTGGACCAGTTCGCGCGGGGTCAGCGTGCTGCCGTCGGGCGCCATGCTGTTGGCGAAGGCGACATCGGCCGCGTCGGTGCCCAGCGTCGCGGGGTTGTAGCTGAAGGTCTTGTTGGGCGAATTGTCGAAATCATACAGGCGGGAATAGCCGCGATTGTTGCTCGTCGTGTTCTCATAGGCGTGGCCGTTGTTCTGGACCTTGGCATAGCTGCCGCTGACGATCACGCCGAGCCGGTCGTCGAAGAACTTGTTCGCGGCCACCGCATTGAAATCCGGCGTCCAGTCGCGGCCGAGCGAATTCTGCCCGGCGCCGCCGCGCAGCGAGAAATAGGGCTTCTTGAAGTCAAGGCCGCTGCGCGTCTTGATCTGAATGCTACCGCCCAGCGAGCCTTCGGTCATGTCGGCGGTCGAGCCCTTGACGACATCGACGCTCTTGATCAGTTCGGCGGGAAGCTCGCGCATGTCGGCGTTGCGGCCCTGGCCCGATGCGATGGCGAGGCCGGCGGTGCTCTGCACGCCGACGCCGTCCAGTTCGACGCGGGTCAGGTCTGCGCCATTGCCGCGCACCGCTACGCCGTCGCCTTCACCGAATTCGTTGCGGCTGAGCGCCACGCCCGGGATACGCGAGATCGCTTCGTTGACGTTGCGGTCGGGAAAGGAGCCGACATCGTCGGCGACGATGGAATCGGTCGCGGTCTTCGCGTTCTTCTTGCGCTGGTTGGCCGATTGCTGGCTGGCACGCGAGCCGACGACGACGATCGCGTCATTAGCCTGCTGGGCCGGGTCATCGGCTTCGGCCGGCACTGCCTGGCCGCCCGCATCGGGCGCCGTCTGGGCATGGGCTTCGCTGCCATAAGCGAGCAACAGGCCGAGCACTGCCCAGGAAGCCGTAGCCGCAGCGCGACGGCGCGAATCGAGTCGCTTCATCAAATGTCCCCTCTCCTGCCCCGCCTTCACGGGGGCCTTGGACGCGGGTCATCGTTTTGATTGTCCCCGCGAGCGCCCCTCTGACCGTTTGACCCCCTGCCAAACTCCCATAATGTGAGACGCTTATTCAGCTTGTAGAACTTATCACATTTTTGCGCCGGCGCAACCCGGTTTGAAATAGTGTTGCAACATGTAGGATTGCGTCAGTCGACAGGTCCATGGAAGTCCGCTTCCACGATGCCCAGGCGCCAGCCGGGTGGCACCGCCTCGGCACCCGTATCTCCCGCCTTGCGCGCGGTATCGAGCTCGACGACCTTGCCGAAGCCGTCGCGGTCCTCGACCGGGCCGATCTGCTGGATGCGCAGCACCTGGCCCCTGCCGGGCGCGAAGGCGATATGGGCATAGCCAATCTGGCGTTCGGTCTCGCCTTCCCACAATGTCCGCCCGTCGAGCGTGATCCGCAGCTTGTAGCTGCGCGAGCGCCAGCCGATGAGCTTGAGGTCGATCTCGCTCAGCACTGTCGGCGCGGCGAAGCGATATTCGATCCAGGCGGTCTCGGGCCTGCCGTCGCTGTTCCAGCGCGACAGCTCATTGTCGTCGATCGAGCGATCGGCCGTGTCGCTATTCGACCCGGCAACGACGCTGGCGGGCAAAGCGGTCGTGCGGCTGATGCGGAACGAAGGCGTGCGAGGCGTCGGCCCGCGCTTCAGTTCGCCGGGCTGGAACCGCTCGGGAAAATCGCTTGAGAGCCCGCCCGGCGCCGGCGCGGGAAGCCGTGTCGGTATCGCCAGGGTGACCGGCGCGAACCCCTTTGCAGTGGCGGTGACACGCACCACCCCGCCCTGCGTGCCGGCGCGGAGCAGGACGCGGTTTACCCCGGCTTCGACCGGCAAGCTGCGCGAGAGGATGTAATTGTCGTCGCCCCGCGCGGCGCCGTCGGTGTGGGTGACCTGGTCCTTGCCCGGCGCCGCCGGCGCGGTATCGACAACCGGCACCGCGCGCGGCTTGCCCGAGCTGTCGCCCTGCGCGATGCCGCCGCGCCATTCGGCCGGGCCGTCCAGCGTGAAGCGGATCATGTCGTGCGCGGTCGGCACGCGCCGCCCTTTGGTATCGATGACCTCGACATCGACCAGCGCGATATCGGCGCCGTCCATTATGAAGCCGCGCGGCCCGGTATGCGGCGTGAGGCGTAGCGCGGCGGGCGGCCCCACGGTCTCGGCGCTGTCCTCCGAGCGGCGGCCATCGACATGGGTGGCGACGGCGAGCAGCGTTCCCGGCGCCCAGGCGACCTCGGGCCAGCTGAACAGGAACCCCGCGCTGCGCTGTCCCATGCCGAGCGACTTCCCATTGCGGAACAGCTCGACCGACTCCCCGTTCGAGACCACCGTCACCGGCTTCTTCGTACCGGGCGCATAATTCCAATGGCCGATGATGTGCGTCGCCGGGGTGACACTATCGACCCAGTCGGACCACATCACCTGGTGCGCGTAGAAGCCCTGCTTGGGCAAGCGCACCGCATCGACTTCACCGGAGCGGCGATAGTTGTTGTCGCCGCGGAAATGCGTGTTCGAGTCCGAGAAGACGATGTTGACCCCACCTGCGCTCACCCGTCGCCCGGTGCCCGGCCGCACGCGATAATAGTCGTACCAGCGGCGCACATCCTCGGCGGCGTGGCTGTCTTGGTTGCGGTTATAGTCCGGTGCGTCCGCATGGAAGGGCGGCGTGAAATCGTCCTGGAACGCCCGACCGCCCTCATCGCGCGAATATTCCATCGCCCACATCGGGATGTTGCCGCTCTTGTTGATGTAGAGCATCTCGCCGCCATATTCGGCGACCTTGCTGTCGAGCATCTCGCGCGATCCGATCGCACGGCCGCCATGCGGATCCCAGCGGTCGCGGATCGCCTTCATCTCGGCCATGTGCGCCTCGCTGATGCTCTCGTTGCCGCTCTCGTAGAACAGAATCGAGGGGTTGTTGCGGTTGTAGACTATCGCGTCGCGCATCACCTCCCTGCGCTGCTCCCAGCGCCGGCCGGTGACGTCGCCCTCGGCATCGCCCGCCGGCATCGCCTGGATCAGGCCGACGCGGTCGGCGGATTCTACGTCCTGCTTCGAGGGCGTGATGTGCATCCAGCGCACCAGATTGCCGCCGCTCTCGACCATTAGCCCGTTGGAGAAGTCACTGAGCCAGGGCGGCACCGCGGTGCCCACTGCCGGCCATTCGTTCGAGGTCCGCTGGGCATAGCCGTGCATCTGGATCACGCGGCCGTTGAGGCTGACCATCCCGTCGGCGAAGCGCGTCTGGCGGAAGCCGGTGCGGATATCGACGCTATCGACCGGCTTGCCATCCTCGATGAGGCTGGTGGTGACGGTGTAGAGATAGCCATAGCCCCAGCTCCAGAATTGCAAGCCCGAGAGCCGGCCGGAGGCGGCCAGGATGCGCGTCTCGCCGGGCTGCAGCAGCGCGGTACCACCGCCGAACCCGCCGACCCTGCGCCCGTCGCGGTCGCGGATCTCGACGCGGTAGCCCAGGCTGCGCGGGCGGATGTCGGCGTTGCGCACTTCGCTCTCGGCGTGGATCGTCGCGGCGCTGCGATCGAGGTCGAACGCGTCGGCCCAGACATATTGGCCGATGGTGCCCAGCCCGGCGGTGAGCGGCAGCGTCTGATAGGCGGGCCCAGTCAGGTGCAGGCGGACGTTCCTGGTTATGCCGCCATAGTTCACGTTGAAATTGTCGTTGTTCCACTGGAAGCCGCTGCCGGTGGCGCGCTCCTTGTACTTCCAGTCGCTGTCGACGCGCACCGCGACCAGATTCTCGCCGGGCACCAGCGCGGCGGTGATGTCCGCGCCGAACGCCGTCACGCCATTCTCCGACAGCGCGACCGAGCGGCCGTTTACCCACACTTCCGCCGCCTGGCGCACGCCCTCGAACTCGAGCAGCGCCCTGCCCGCCGCGCCCTTGGGCCCAAACCCGCCCTTCGGCAGGGTGAAGCGCTTGCGGTACCAGGTGATGCCGGTCGACAGCTGCTTGATGTCGCGCGCGAACGCTTCGGTCTCGTTGAAGGCGTTGGGCAGCGTCACCGCCCGCCAGCCGCCATCGTCGAAACCGGGCTTCTCGGCGCCGGCCTGCTCGCCGGTCGCGCTGCGCCAATCGGAATTGAAATTATAGGTGCCGCGCGGCGAGCGGACGAAGGTCGAGGCATACTGCGCCAGCGCGTCGATCGGCGTTGCCAGCGCGAGCAGGGCCAGGCAGGACAATCGGCGCATCTGCACTCTCCATATTTCCATATTATGGATGGTAGGTGCAATAATTGGAAACACTGGTCAAGCCAATGGTCAGGCCAATTATGTACCGACGATTTGCTCGAGCGACTTGCCTTCGTTGCGCGGCGCCCAGATCAAGCCGATCATGCCGCTCCCCACCAGGAAGCCGGTCAGGATCCAGGCAAGCGTGGTGAAGTCATGCGCGGCCAGCGTCGGCACCGCCAGGCTCCAGATGCCCAGGCCGATGCGCACCACCGCGAACGTCACCCCTTGCGCAGTCGCGCGGATCGCGGTGGGGAACAGCTCCGCCGACCAGAGCTGGAAGAAGCTCTGCGCGCCGAAACCCGCCGCCACGCCCATGATCACGACGTGGAGGATGACGATCTCGAGCCGGAACCCGAACAGCGCGAGCAGCGCCATGCCGATGACGTGCATCGCCGCCGAGATGCCGAACAGCAGCCGCTGGTTCACTCGGTCCGCCAGCGTCATGAAGATGCCGAGGATCGAGATCATCCCGATCAGGAAATAGCTCGCCGGCAGCATCGTCGCGGTCCAGGCGGGCAGATGGTTCTGCGCGATCAGATAGGGCGTGAAGAAGCCGTTATATCCCGCCCACAGGTTCCAGAAGCCGTACATGCCGGCCAGGAACAGCATCGCGCCCAAATAGCGCGGGCTAAGCAGCGCCCGCCAGTTCGCGGCGCCCGCCGCGCGGCTCTCTTCCCAGCGCGCGGATTCGCGCATCCGCTTGCGCAGGAAGGTCAGCGCGATCGCCAGCACCGCGAGATGCGCAAACAGCCAGCGTATGCCGGTAATGCCAAAGGGCTGGAGGAAATAGGCCGCAACGAGCACCGCCACGGGACCCAGATACCAGAGCAATTGCGCCACGCCGGAATGCGCGCCGCGCCGGGCATCGGGCGCCTGCTCCGCGATCAGCGACCAGGACGCAGGGATGTCCGCTCCAACTGCCAATCCCACCAGCACGAAGCCGAGCACGATCATCCACGGCGTGCTCGCGAACACCAGGAAGAGCATGCCGAAGGCATAGAACAGCATGTCGTACTGGTAGATCGTCTTGCGCCCGAACCGGTCGCACAGCACGCCGCCGATCAGCGCGCCCACGCCCGCCGAGATCGCATTGGCGCTGAACGCGCCGATCAGCCCGACGAACCCGTCGGACAGGCCGTAGCTCTGCCTCCAGAAGCCCAGCGCCACCGAACCGGCGACGATGCTGCCCGCGTCGATATAATTGGCGAGCCCCGCCAGGATCGTGTCGCGCCACCGATGCTCGGGCGCGGTCATCTAGAGGTCCAGCCCGAGCCGGTAGATGCGATTGGCATTGCCCGCGAACAGCGCGCGGCGCTCACCGTCCGTGAAGCCGGCGGTGATCGCGTCATAGGCGTCGAGGTGCTGCGCGAAGCTGCCGAACAGCTTGTCGGTCGGGAAGTCGCTCGCGAACATCGCGCGCTCGGCGCCGAAGATGTCGATCGCCTCGAGCACATAGGCCCGCGCCTGATCGAGCGTCCACGGCCGATGCGTGAAGCCCATGCCCGAGACCTTGGTCGCGACATTGGGGAGCGCCGCCAGCGCGCGCATCCCCGCGCGCCATGCCTCCCATTCGCCCGGCAGCGCCATGCCCGTATGGTTGACGATGACCGGGATTTCGGGATGCCGCGCGATCAGCCCGGCGAGCGCGGGAAACTGGCCGGGATAGGCCTGGAGATCGAAGCTGAATTCGTATTTGGCGAGCAGCGCAAAGCCGTCCTGCCACGCTTCGTCCTGCGTGACGTCGCGCGGCGAATAGGTGCGCTGCGGATCGGCATGCCAGTTGACGATGTGGCGGATGCCGCGGACGTTGCGATGCTCGGCATGTGCTTCTAGCAGGGCGTCGATCTGCGGATGATCGAGCGGCGCGAAGGCGATGATCGCATTGGGCATCCCGCGTTCGTCGGCGATGCCCTGGAGCCATTCGGTCTCTTCGAGCGCGAGGCTCGCCTCGGCGCCGGCATCGACATGGACGATCCCGCGCACGTCCCAGCCCGCGGCATCCGCCAGATAATCGTCGAGCAGATAGGTTCGCGCGATACCCTCGACGCTGCCGTTCGGCCCGTCATCGGCGAAGGGCGGCGTCAGCCACGGATAGGCGATCCGGTCGAGGTCCCAGAGATGCACATGGGCATCGACGAACGGCAGGTCGCGCGCCATCTCCCCTCCCCGTTTCGCTCAGTATGTCGTCCGCCCGCCCGACGTGTCGAAGGTCGAGGCCGTGGTGAAGCTGCATTCCTCGCTCGCCATGAACAGGATCATCGCGGCGCTTTCCTCGGCCTCGCCCAGCCGCCCCATCGGGATCTTCGAGCGCATGTAATCGACCTGGCTCTGCGGCAGCTGGTCGAGGATCGGGCTCTCGAAGGTCGCGGGCGTCAGCGCATTGGCGATGATCCCCTTGCCCGCCAGCTCCTTGCCGAGCGACTTGGTCAGGCCGATCACGCCGGCCTTGGACGCCGAATAGGCCGAGGCATTGGGATTGCCTTCCTTGCCGGCGACCGACGCGACGTTGACGATCCGGCCATAGCCATTGGCCAGCATGTGCGGCACCACGGCGCGGCAGCAATAGAACAGCCCGTTCAGGTTGATCCCGACGACCTGCTCCCAGCTTTCGATCGGATATTCGTGCACCGGCGCGGTCGCCCCGGTGATGCCGGCCGAGCAGACCAGGATGTCGACCCGGCCGAGCGCATCCGCGGTTTCCTGCGCGGCGCGTGCCACGGCATCGGCGTCGGCGACGTCGATCGCCGCAGTGGTCGTGGCACCGACTTCCGCGGCCGCCTCGGCGAGCGCGTCGGCGTTGACGTCCCACAAGGCGACCTTGCCGCCTTCGGCGACCAGCCGCTTGGCGACGGCGCGGCCCAGGCCCGATGCGCCGCCGGTGATGATCGCGGTGCGCCCCGCGAAACGTCCTTGATAGACACTCACCCGAGCACCGCGTCGCCGAGGTGGCGCCATGCGACGACCGGCTGCTGCTGCTCGCCGAGCCCGGCGATGCCCAGCCGCATCGTGTCGCCTGCCTTGAGGAAGATCGAGTCCGGCTTCTTGCCCTCGCCCACGCCCGGCGGCGTGCCGGTGATCAGCAGGTCGCCCGGATAGAGCGTCATATACTGGCTGACATAGGCGATGATCTGGCGGACATCGAAGATCATCGTCCGCGTATTACCGGTCTGCATCCGCGCGCCATTGACGTCGAGGAACATGTCGAGATCCTGCGGGTCGGCGATCTCGTCGGGCGTCACCAGCCAGGGGCCGACCGGGCAGAAACTGTCATGCCCCTTGCCCTTGCTCCACTGGCTGCCGCGCTGCTTCTGGTTGAAGCGCTCGGAGACGTCGTTGGCGATGGTATAACCCGCGACATAAGAAAGCGCGTCGGCTTCCTCGACATAGCGCGCAGTCTTGCCGATCATCACGGCGAGTTCGACTTCCCAGTCGCTGTGCGTCGAATCTCGCGGGATCATCACTTCGTCGTTCGGGCCGGTCAGGCTCGACAGCGCCTTCATGAACATCACCGGCTCGGTCGGGATCGGCAGGCCGGATTCGATCGCATGGTCCTCATAGTTGAGGCCGATCGCGACGATCTTGCCGATGCCCTTCACCGGCACGCCGAGCCGCGCGCCCGCGGGCACTTCCGGCAGCGTTGTCGGGTCGATCGCGCCCAGGCCGGCGATCGCCTCGACGGTAAGCTCGGCGATCGTGCCCGACAGGTCGCGGACCGCGCCATTGGCGTCGATCAGGCCGGGCTTTTCTTGTCCGCGGGGGCCGTAGCGGCAGAATTTCATGGGCTGGGTCTCTCGTGCTCAGTGCGTATGGGGTCGGTGCATGTCGAGCGCCCGGTTGAGCTCGACACCGAAGCCGGGCTTGTCGAGCGCGCTCGTGCGAAGGCGGCCATTCTGGGGAACGGGCTCGCCGATCAGCTGCGGGTGGAACATCGGCACCACTTCGGTTGGCCCCGGATGCATCATCAGGAACTCGGCGAACGGGCTGTTATGCCGCGTGACGACGAAGTGGTAGGAATAGACGCTCGATCCGTGCGGCACGACGAGCTTGCCAAGCGCATCGGCCAGCGCAGAGATCTTGAGCAGCTCGGTCACGCCGCCGCACCAGCCGACATCGGGCTGGATGATGTCGCAGCACTCCATCTCGAGCAGCATGCGGAAGCCCCAGCGCGTCGCCTCATGCTCGCCGGTGGTGACCAGCAGGCCTTTGGGGGCATTGCGCTTCAGCTCGGCATAGCCCCAGTAATCGTCGGGGCTGATCGCTTCCTCGATCCATTTGAGACCGCATTCATGCCACGCCCGGTGGGCGAGCCGGGTGGCGTAATCGACGTCGAGCGCCATCCAGCAATCGAGCATCAGCCAGAAATCCTCGCCGACGCGCGATCGCATCTCGGCCAGTTCGGCGATGTTCTTGTGCATCCCCTCCTCACCCTCGGCGGGGCCGTGGTGGAGGGGCATCTTGCCACCGATGAAGCCCAGTTCCTTGGCGATGTCGGGCCGCGCGCCGGTGGCGTAGAATTGCAGCTCGTCGCGCACCGCGCCGCCGAGCATCTGGTAGACCGGCTCGCCGCGCAGCTTGCCGAGCAGATCCCAAAGCGCGAGGTCGACGCCGGAGATGGCGTTCACCACCAGCCCCTTGCGCCCGTAATATTGGGTCGAGAAGTACATCTGGTCCCAGATCTTCTCGTACTCGGTCGGGCTGCGCCCCTCGAGGAAGCGCGCGAGATGCTTTTCGACGATATAGCAGGCCGGCTCGCCGCCGGTGGTCACCGCGAAGCCGATCGTGCCGTCCTCGGCCTCGATTTCCACCACCAGCGTGCCGAGCACGTTGATGCCGAAGCTCTGCCGCGACTGGCGGTATTCGGGATAGCGCGCCATCGGCGTGGCGATGTGATCGTCGATCCAGTGGCCAGCGCCCTGGTCGTGATAATCGGCGCCGCCACCCCGCACGGTATAGGCGCGCACCTGCTTGATTTTCGAAAGTCCGGCTGCGCCCACGCTTCGCAATCCCTTTCGCGCTCATATCCTAAATAGGAGCGCCCCTCGACAATATGTGAAAATTCCCGCGCGCTCCGTACCATCATGTGATACGCCGCCCGCTTAAGGATCAATGTTCGGTTGAATCAGAGCCTCAGCGGCTCCGCGGCCTCGCACTCTCCTGCGCTTTACTTTCTCACTTTATGGGATAGGATGTTACTTGATGAGACGTACAACGTCAAATGCTGATTCCGAGGCCCCCGATCAGGAGGGCGTTGCCAAGGGCGCCAAGGTGCAGGGCACCCAGACGCTCGTCCGCGGACTCGACATGCTCGACAAGGTGATCGACGGCCCGGTGAAGCTTGCCGAGCTGTCCGCGCGGATGGGGCTGACCCGCTCGACCACGCACCGGCTCGCCAACGCGCTGATCGACCGCGGCTTCCTCACCTATATGCAGCGCGACGGCTATCAGCTCGGCCCCAAGCTCATTCAGCTGGGCTTCCTCGCGCAGAGCCAGGCCGACATCGTCCAGATCGCGCGCCCGCGCATGGAAGACCTGGCGGCGCGCTCGGAGGATACGGTGCATCTCGGCCGCCTCGACAATGACTCGGCGCTGTATCTGGACAAGATCGCCGGCCGGCGCCGCGTCGAGATTTCCAGCCGCATCGGCGATCGCCAGCCGCTCACCTCGACCGGGCTCGGCAAAGCATTGCTGATCGACGAGCCGGAGGCCGATTGGGAACGCCTGTTCGACACCGACCAGGCGCATGGCGCCCCGCGCGCCGACCGCGCGACCTGGTTCGAGCGGATGCGCGGCTATGCCGAGGCAGGCCATGCCTATGACCTCGAGGAGAACGAGGATCTGATCCGCTGCGTCGCCGCGCCCGTGCGCGACGTGTCCGGAAAGATCGTGGCGGCGATCAGCGTGTCCAGCGCGGCGCAATATATGGACGACGACCGCATGGCGGAGCTCAGCGCCGAAGTGCGCGAGACCGCCAGGCAGATCAGCACCGATCTCGGCTGGAGCCCGGACGTCCGTCCGCCGCGCAGATCGAGACGTTAAGGGGAGAGAGTCGTGAAGCTGTTGGAAGGCAAGACCGTGCTCGTCACGGGCGCCTCGACCGGGATCGGCCGCGCGGCCGCGGTCGGCGCGGCCAGGGCGGGCGCGGACGTGGCGATCAACTATCACAGCCGCGACGACGATGCCGAAGCGTGCATTGCCGAGATCGAGGCGGCCGGGCAGCGCGGGATCGCGGTGAAGGGCGATGTCGCCGATCCCGCGACCGCCACGGCCTTTGTCGCCAAAGCGGTCGAGGCGTTCGGCAAGGTCGACGTGATGGTCTCCAATGCCGGGATCTGCCCGTTCCACAGCTTCCTCGACATGCCGGTCGAGACCGTCGAGCGCACCGTGCAGGTCAATCTACTCGGGGGCTATTTCATGTGCCAGGCGGCAGCCCGGCAGATGGTCGCACAGGGCCAGGGCGGCGCGATCGTCGCGGTCTCGTCGATCTCGGCGCTGGTCGGCGGCG
Organism: Sphingomonas sp. GW821-FHT12D09; assembly: GCF_058807215.1. Taxonomy (NCBI): domain Bacteria; kingdom Pseudomonadati; phylum Pseudomonadota; class Alphaproteobacteria; order Sphingomonadales; family Sphingomonadaceae; genus Sphingomonas; species Sphingomonas sp. GW821-FHT12D09. The sequence continues at coordinate 934,376 of NZ_JBXAQL010000001.1, forward strand.
AATACCAGACGCATTACACGCCGACCAAGGCGGGGCTGCACTCGCTGATGCAGTCCGCCGCGATCGCGCTGGGCAAGCACGGCATCCGCTGCAACTCGGTGCTGCCCGGCACGATCCTGACCGAGATCAACAAGGACGACCTCGCCGACGAGGCCAAGCGCAAGTACATGGAGAGCCGCGTCCCGCTCGGCCGGCTCGGCCAGCCCGAGGATCTTGCCGGGCCGATCGTCTTCCTCGCCTCCGACCTGGCCGCCTATGTCACCGGCGCGGCGTTGCTCGTCGACGGCGGCGCATTCGTGAACCTCCAATGAGGGGGCTGCTGCTCGCCGCCACGGGGCTCATGGCCTTCGCCTCCCCCGCTCTCGCCCAGTCGCGCATCTTCGTCGCGAGCGATTCGACGGCGCAGTTCTACGGTCCCGACCGCTATCCGCAGACCGGCTGGGGCCAGATGCTCAAATGCGGGCTCACCCCCGATGCCGAAGTGATCAACCGCGCTATCGGCGGGCGCAGCACGCGCACCTTCCTCTCCGAAGGACGCTGGGACACGCTGCTCGCCGACGCCAAGCCGGGCGACCTGGTGCTGATCCAGTTCGGCCATAACGACGCCAGCGCCAACAAGCCCGAGCGCTATGCCCCCGCCGCGACCGTCTATCGCGACAATCTGCTGCGGATGATCTGGGAAGCACGCGGCCACGGCCTCGTCCCCGTGCTGGTCACCCCGCCGGTCCGCCGCAACTTCGTCGACGGCAAGGTGAAGACCGATTTCGCCGCATACAGCCAGGTGATGCGCGAGCTGGTCGTCACCACCGGCACGCCGCTGCTCGACCTCGAGGCACGCTCAGCCGAGTATATCGGCCATCTCGGGCTCGACGGATCGAAGGGCTATTATCTCCACCTCCGCCCCGAGAATCATGCCCCGGGCTTTCCCAAGGGCGTCGACGACGACACCCATTTCAGCGAGCTCGGCGCCCGCGCGATGGCCGAGTTGGTCGCGCAGGAGCTCAAGGGCCTGAAGCTGCCGATCGCCGAGAAGGTGCTGGCCGAGCGTCCCGACCTGACCCGCACCACCCCGCTCGGCAGCACAGCCTGCCGATGAGCGCGCGCCGCCAGGTCGCGCTGTTCGTCACCTGCCTCGTCGATGCGATGCGGCCGCGGATCGGCTTCGCGGCGATCGACGTGCTGGAGGCGGCCGGCTGCGACGTGGTGGTCCCCCGGGGCCAGACCTGTTGCGGCCAGCCGGCGCTCAACTCGGGCGACCGCCGCGATGCCGAAGCGCTGGCCCGCGCGACGATCGCGGCGCTGGAGGGCTATCCCCATGTGGTCGTCCCCAGCGGCTCCTGCGCCGGCACAATCCGCGTCCATTATCCCGAGATCCTTGCCGACGATCCCGAGTGGCACGCTCGAGCGCAGGACCTGGCCGGCCGCACCTGGGAGATCCTCGCCTTCCTCGACCAGGTGTGCGGCTGGCGCCCTGAGGGCGTGACGCTCCCGCTCACCGCCACCTATCACGACAGCTGCTCGGGCCTGCGCGAGCTCGGCATCAAGGCCCAGCCACGCCGGCTGCTCGCCGCGGTCGAAGGCCTGCGCCTCGCCCCGCTCGCGGGCGAGGAGACGTGCTGCGGCTTTGGCGGCACCTTCTGCGTCAAATATCCCGCCATCTCGAACGCCATCACCGACGAAAAGGCCGTCGCCGTCGAGGCGAGCGGCGCGGAACTGCTGCTCGCCGGCGATCTCGGCTGCCTGATGAACATGGCCGGCAAGCTCCACCGCCGTGGCTCTGCTGTACGCGCGATGCACACGGTCGAGGTCCTTGCCGGCATGGGCGCCGGACCCGCGATCGGCGAGGAAGGATGAGCGCCGGCTTCAAGGCCCGCGCGGCGGAGGCGCTCGCCGATCCGCTGCTCAAGCTCGCCGTCGAACGCACCGCCGGTACCGCCGAGGCCAAGCGCGCCGCTGCCATCGCCGCCTTCGATCATTTCGAGCAAGCCCGCACCCGCGCCGCTGCGATCAAGGACCATGTGATCGCCAATCTCGGCGAATATCTCGCGCAGTTCGAGGCAAATGCCGTGGCCGCCGGCGCGCAGGTCCACTGGGCTGAGACCGCCGACGAGGCCTGCCGCATGGTGATCGACATCTGCCGCCGCGCCGGAGCGAAATCGGTCGCCCGCGCCAAGTCGATGCTGGGCGAGGAGATCGGCCTGCCTCATGCCCTGGCCGAGGCCGGGATCGAGCGGATCGAGACCGACCTGGCCGAGCACATCATCCAGCTCGCCGGCGAGCGCCCCTCGCACATCGTCTGGCCGGCGATGCACAAGACGCGCGAGCAGGTCTCCGCCCTGTTCCGCGCCCGCCACGCCGAGCCGCATGTCGAGGAGAGCATCGCCGCAATGGCGGAGAGCGCCCGACGCCATTTGCGCGCCGCGATGCTCGGCGCCGATGTCGGCATCTCGGGCGCCAATTTCCTGATCGCGGATTCGGGCGCGGTCTGCACCGTCACCAACGAAGGCAATGCCGAGCTGTCGGTCGTGCCGCCGCGCGTGCATATCGTCACCGCGGGGATCGAGAAGCTCGTCCCCTCGATGGACCACGCCGTCCATTTGCTGCGCCTGCTCGCCCGCTCGGCGACCGGCGCGGCGCTGACCCAGTACACCAGCTTCTACACCGGCCCGAAGCGCCCCGAGGACCCCGACGGCCCCACGGAGATGCACATCGTCCTGGTCGATAATGGCCGCACCAGGATGCGCGCGGAAGGGCTGGCCGAGATGCTGCGCTGCATCCGCTGCGGCGCGTGCATGAACCACTGCGTGGTGTTCCGGCAGATCGGCGGCCACGCCTATGGCGGCACCTATCCCGGCCCGATGGGCGCAGTACTGACACCCGCGCTCGACGGGCTCGCCGCGTCGCGCGACTCGCCCCAGGCCTGCACGATGAACGGCAAGTGCCAGGAAGTCTGTCCGGTCGCCATCCCCCTCCCCACCTTGCTGCGCGGCTGGCGCGAGAAGAGCTGGCGCGAGGGGCTGGAGCCCGTCTCGACGCGCGGCGCGGTACGGCTCTGGGCCTGGGTGGCGCGGCGCCCCCGCCTCTATCGCTTCACCTCCCGAATCGCTGTCCGCGCGATGCGGCTGTTCGGCCGGCGCTGGATCGCGACGCTGCCGCTCGCCGGCAGCTGGACCCGCCACCGCGACTTGCCCGCGCCGCAGGGCAAGACCTTCATGGAGCTTTACCGCGAGAAGCGCCGATGAGCGCCCGCGACGCGATCCTGCGCCGCCTCGGCACCGGTCCCGCCGCCGATCTCGCGGCCGAGGCGCGTGCGCTGCTCGACCGCCCCGAGCGCCCGCCCGTGGATCCCGGCGCGCTCGCCGCGACCTTCGCCGAGCGCCTCGCCGGCCCGAGCGTTGCTGCCACCCTCGCGCATGTTGCGGCGCTCGACGCGCTCCCGGCCGCCATCGCGGCCTATCTCGCGGACCACGCGCCCGCCCCGCGCCTCACCCTCCCGCCCGACCCGGTGCTGGAGGCGCTGGACTGGCGCGGCATCGCCCGCGACCCGACGCTGCCGATCGATGGCGCCGCCGTGCTGGCGGTAGCCACCGCCGCAGTCGCCGAGACCGGCACGCTCGTGCTCGACACCGGCCCCACCGCGCCGATGCTCCCCAATTTCCTGGCGCTCCACCATCTCGTCCTCGTCCGCGCCGAAACCCTGGTCGCGCATCTCGAGGACATCCCCCCCCCCACGGGCTGGCCGCGCGCGCGCTATTGGGTAACCGGTGTCTCCGGAACCACCGATATCGAGGGCCAATATGTCCGCGGCGCCCACGGGCCACGCTTCCTGCATGTGTTGCTGCTCGGACACGCCGCGAGTTAGTCAGACTAATTATCCAAAATTGCGCTTGCGATCATGCAAAACCGCGTCATACATAGTGGGACATAATAACAGAAAATGAGATTCCGTAGACGCCAACAGGCGCGGCGGAGAGGATAGCTAGAGAGGAGGGGAAGATGATTCGTCGTTCCTATTCCAACGTCCCGACGCTTACCGGTCGCGGCGTTTCGAGCCTGGCGCTGGTCGCCGCACTCGCCTGGGTTCAGCCCGCATTGGCGCAGGACGCGCCGAGCAGCGACACACCCGCCACTGCAGCCCAGGACAGCCAGGACGCCGAGATAGTCGTCCAGGGCTTCCGCGCATCGCTCAACAGCGCGCTCAACCAGAAGCGCAACGAGACGGCCGCGGTCGACTCGATCGTCGCCGAGGACATCGGCAAGTTCCCGGACAGCAATCTCGCCGAATCGATGCAGCGCGTCCCCGGCGTCGCGCTCTCGCGCGGCGATGGCGGCGAGGGCCGCAACATCGCGGTGCGCGGCCTCGGCTCAGGCTTCACCCGCGTGCGCATCAACGGGATGGAAGGCACCTCGCAGACCGGCTCGTCGGACATCTATGGCGCCGGCAATTCGGGCCGCAGCTTCGACTTCAACGTCTTCCCGACCGAGATCTTCTCGGCACTGTCGGTGCGCAAGACCACGTCCGCCGATGTCGAGGAAGGCTCGCTCGGCGCCACGGTCGATCTCAAGGCGCCCAAGCCGCTCGATTTCGCCAAGGACTTCGTCCTCAGCGCCACCGCGCGCGGGGTCTATAACGAGCTCAGCAAGAAGGTCGATCCGCGCGGCTCGCTGCTCGTCTCGAAGAAGCTTGGCGACAGCTGGGGCATCCTCGCCTCGGTCGCCTATCAGAAGCGCCATATCCGCGAAGTCGGCTATTCCGCGGTCGACGTGCTGTCGGCCAATACCAACGGTCTCGATCCGGACGGCGCCGGCCCCGCGGTCATCCAGCCCTTCTGCACGCCGATCGGCTATCTGCCGCAGAGCCCGGCCACCGGTACCAAGGGCGCGACACCGGCCCTGTGCAGCACCGACAATCCGCGCACCAGCACGGTGGCGGCCTATAACACCGTCACCGCCCTTCGCCGCGCGGACCTGCCCAACACGCCGGGCAGCGGCGCCTTCCTGCCGCGCCTGCCGCGCTATGTGAACTCGACCCAGGATACGGAGCGCCTCGGCGGCACGATCTCGCTGCAATTCTCGCCCGACGATGACACCGATATCAGCGTGGACGGCCTCTATTCGCGCTACGACGTGACCCGCCGCGACAATTATATCGCCGGCATCTCGTTCGGCCGCTCGGTCACCAATAACGGCCAGCCGATGGTCTCGGTGCGCGACATCCAGTTCGATACGCACGGTTCGCTGGTCTACGGCCTGTTCGACGGCGTCGACATCCGCTCGGAAGGGCTGGTCGATCACTGGATCTCGGACTTCAAGCAGGGCGACATCAATTTTCGCCACCGCTTCAGCGACAAGTTCGAGCTGACCATGTTCTTCGGCATGAACCAGTCGGTATGGTGGGGGCCCAAGCGCTTCCAGACCTTCATGGACATCATCGATGCCGACAATTTCAGCATCGATTTCCGCGATGGCGGCTCCACGCCCAAGATCAATTTCGGCGTCGACGTGTCGAACCCGAACAACTTCAACTATGCGCCGACGCTCGCCGACGGCACCGTGCTCGGCGGGTTCAGCTTCCAGGGCAAGCCGTCCAAGAACCAGACCGACAACATCACCGCCGAAGCCAATGGCGATTGGACCGTCACCGACGGCGTGAAGCTCAAGTTCGGCGGGCAGTATCGCAAGAGCGACTATAGCGCCTACACCTCGCTCCCCTACACCGCGCAGGCCGCCGTCCAGGCGCTGCCAGCCGGCACCACGCTGGCCAGCATCACCACTCAGATCACCGGGCTCGATTCGCTGTTCGGCGCCGGCGCTCCGGCGAGCTGGGCCGCGATCGATCCGGACAAATGGGCGCAGGTCTTCAATTACGACGCGATCCAGTTCTGTCGGACCGAATGCGGTGCCAGCGCCTCGCGCATCCGCGAGGAGATCAAGAGCGCCTATGGCATGCTCACCTTCGACACCGAGGATGCGCTGCCGTTCAAGCTGCGCGGCGACCTGGGCGTGCGCTATGTCCGCACCGACATGCTCGCGGCGGGCTATATCTCGGTGGCGGCGACGCCGGCGAGCTCGACGCCCACCGGCCTGCGCGGGCAATATGCCCAGGTGATGCGCGGCTATGACGACTGGCTGCCCTCGGGCAACGTCGTGATCGAGCCGATGGACAATCTGCTGCTGCGCATCTCGGCGGCGAAGGTGATGTCGCGCCCCGAGCTGGGCCAGCTCGCCCCGACCAGCGGCATCACCGCGACGACGCGCACCGGCAACATCAACAACCCGTATCTGGAGCCGATCCGCGCCGACACCGCCGACGTCGCGCTCGAATGGTATTTCCGCCCCGGTTCGCTGATCTCGGTCGCCTATTTCCGCAAGAACATCAAAACCTATATCCAGCGCGTCACCAGCCAGATCCCGTTCAACCAGCTCGGCCTTCCCGATGCGCTGCTCGCGGGTTCGTCGACGGCGCCGACCGAGATCTTCACGGTCGGCCAGCTGGTCAACACCCGGGGCGGCCCGCTGGAGGGCATCGAAGTCAACGCCCAGCTGCAGTTGAGCTTCCTGCCCAGCTTCCTCGGCAATATCGGCGTGCTCGCCAACTACACGCACGTCACCTCGCAGATCCAATATGTGCTGGCGAGCGTGAACGGCGTGCCGACGGTGACCACCACCGCCGACCTGGTGAACCTGTCGAAGAACACCGCCAGCGGCACCATCTATTACGAGGACAAGAAGTTCTCGATCCGCGCGACGGCCAGCTACCGCGATCGCTACATCCGCGCGATCCCGGCCTCGCCGGGCAGCGATCTGCAGGGCAATTCGCCCAACATGTTCGTCGATGCCTCTGCCTCGTTCGCGATCAACGACAATATCAAGCTGATCCTCGAGGCGCAGAATCTCACCGACGAGCGCAACAACCTCTACATCGACAGCACGCGACAGGACACGCTGTTCCAGACGCGGATCGGCCGTACCTATAATTTCGGTGTGAATTTCCAGTTCTAGAGTGCCTCCCTAAGGGCCGCCTTTCGGGGCGGCCCTATTTTCTTGCCGAGGGAAACCGATGCGTCTTTCGCCCATGCGCCTTCTGATGCCCGCTGCGCTCGCCACAACGGCGCTCGCCGCCCCTGCCCCGCTGCTCGCGCAGACCGCGCCGGCGGCAACCGTCACCATCCACGCGGACACGCCCGGCGCGAAGATCGACCGTCGCATCTTCAGCCAGTTCGCCGAACATCTCGGCACCGGCATCTATGGTGGCATCTGGGTCGGCCCGGATTCCAAGATCCCGAACACCAGGGGCTATCGCAACGACGTGGTCGCGGCGCTGAAGGCGCTGCACGTGCCCCTGGTGCGCTGGCCCGGCGGCTGCTTCGCCGACGAGTATCACTGGCGCGAGGGCATCGGCCCGCGCAAGCTGCGCCCGACCAAGGTCAACACCCATTGGGGCGGCGTCACCGAGCCGAACAGCTTCGGCACGCACGAGTTCATGGACTTTGCCGAACTGATCGGCGCCGAGGCCTATGTCTCGGGGAATGTCGGCAACGGCACGCCGCAGGAAATGGCCGAGTGGGTCGAATACATGACCGCGCCCGCCGGCAGCCTGGCTGACCTGCGCGCGAAGAACGGCCGGAAGGAGCCCTGGAAGCTGCCGATGTTCGGCCTGGGCAACGAGCTATGGGGCTGCGGCGGCAACATGCGCCCCGAATATGCCGCAGACCTGACGCGCCGCTACGGCACCTTCGTCAAGGTCCCCTATGAGACTAAGACGCTCAAGATCGCCAGCGGCGCCAATTCGGGCGATTACAACTGGACCGAAGTGATGATGCGCGACGCGGGCAAGGCCTTCGACGGCATCGGCGTCCATTATTACACCGTCCCCGGCACCTGGGGAAAGAAGGGCTCGGCGACCGAGTTCGACGAAGCCGACTATGCGCTCACCCTGTCCAAGACGCTCCAGATGGAGGAGCTGATCACCAAGCATTCGGCGATCATGGACAAATATGATCCCAAGAAGCGCGTGAACCTCGCGGTCGACGAATGGGGCACCTGGTACGATGTCGAGCCGGGCACCAATCCCGGCTTCCTCTACCAGCAGAACACGATGCGCGACGCGGTGGTCGCCGCGCTCAACATCAACATCTTCACCCGCCATGCCGACCGGGTCCGCATGGCCAATATCGCGCAGATGGTGAACGTGCTCCAGTCGATGATCCTGACCGATGGATCGAAGATGGTGCTCACGCCCACCTATCATGTCTTCGAGATGTACCGCCCCTTCCAGGACGCGGCGTTCCTGCCGGTCGACGTCACGTCGCCCTGGTACAACAAGGACCAGTGGGTGATGCCCTCGGTCAGCGTCACCGCGGCGCGTGGCGGTGACGGGCTGGTCCATGTCGCTTTGGTCAATGTCGATCCCAACCGCCCTGCCAGCATCAGCGCCGCGCTGGCCGGCGTGACCGCAAGCAGCGTCGATGGCCGCGTCCTCACCGGCGCGATCCAGGCGCATAACAGCTTCGACGCGCCCGACACGGTCGAGCCCGCGGCCTTCACCGGCGCGAGCGTCTCCGGCGGCACTTTGCGCGCAACGCTGCCGCCCGCATCTGTGGTGGTGCTGACATTGCATTGAGAAAAGGGGGAGGCGGGCCGCGATTCCAAACGGGACGCGGCCCGCTTTGCAATTGAGGGAGAGTTCGATGCGTACTGTGCTGCTGGCAATGCTGATGACCGGCGTGGCAAGTCCCGCGCTTGCCCAGGGCACGCCCACGCTCAGGGGCCGGCAGGTCGAGAAGCTCGATCGCGGCCTCGTCGCCGTCCCCGCGGCGTCCGGCGGCAACCACGTCTCGTGGCGGCTGCTCGGCACCGACGCCAAGGGCACGCGCTTCACGCTCTACCGCGACGGCAAGGTCCTGGCGCAGGTCTCCGCCACCCAGGCGACCAGCCTGCTCGACAAGACCGGCACCGCCACCTCGCGCTATGCCGTCGCAATCGCCGGAGCCAGGCCCGGCGCGACGGTCACGCCCTGGGCCGCCGGCTATCTCTCGATCCCGCTCGACAAGCCCGCCGACCGCGTCACGCCCGAAGGCGAGACCTACAGCTACACCGCCAACGACGCCTCGGTCGGCGATCTCGACGGCGACGGCCGCTATGAGCTGATCGTAAAATGGTATCCGACGATCGCCAAGGACAATGCCTTTTCGGGCTATACCGGCGAGACCCTGCTCGACGCCTACACGCTTGAGGGCAAGCGCCTGTGGCGCATCGACCTCGGCCGCAACATCCGCTCGGGCGCGCATTATACCCAGTTCATGGTCTTCGACCTCGACGGCGACGGCCGCGCGGAGATCGCGATGAAGACCGCCGACGGCACGGTCGACGGCACCGGCAAGGCGATCGGCGATCCCACGAAGGACTGGCGCCACGGCGACCAGCAGGTCGAGGTTCCCGATCGCACCGGCTCGACGGTGGCCGCCGACGGCCGCAAGACGACCACGCTCAAGGGCCGCATCCTCGCCGGCCCCGAATATCTCACGGTGTTCGACGGCCGCACCGGCCGCGCGCTTGCCACCACGCCCTATGCGCCCTCCCGCGATCCGAGCGGCGACAATCCGACGCTCGACCAGATGAAGGCGACCTGGGGCGATGGCTATGGCAACCGCTCCGAACGCTATCTCGCCGGGGTCGCCTATCTCGACGGCCACAAGCCCAGCCTGATCTTCGGCCGCGGCTATTATGCCCGCTCGGTCGTCGCCGCCTGGGACTATCGCAAGGGCAAGCTAACCAGCCGTTGGGTGTTCGACACCGCCACGCCCGGCAACGAGAAATACGCCGGCAACGGCAACCACCAGCTCTCGGTCGCCGATGTCGACGGCGATGGCCGCGACGAAGTGATCTACGGCTCGATGGCCGTCGACGACAATGGCAAGGGGCTCTGGTCGTCCGAGCTCGGCCACGGCGACACGATGCATGTCTCCGATCTCGACCCCAGCCGCCCCGGCCTCGAGAAATTCGGCGTGCACGAGGAGATGCGCAAGAGCGGCAATCGCGGCGCCGCGATGCTCGACGCGCGCACCGGCGCGCTGCTCTGGTCCACCCCAGCCGACAAGGACACCGGCCGCGGCATCGCGATCGACATCGACCCGCGCCATCCGGGCGCCGAGGCCTGGGCGTCGAACTCGCGCGAGCTCTACGACGTGAAGGGCAATGTGATCCCCGGTGGTCACCCCAAGGCCGCGAATTTCGGCATCTGGTGGGACGGCGACCGGTTGCGCGAGCTGCTCGACGGCAAGCGCATCACCAAATGGGACTGGACGACGAGCAGCGAAAAGCCGCTGCTCGATCCCGAGGGCGTCGTCTCGAACAACGGCACCAAGCAGAACCCGTCGCTCTCCGCCGACATCCTGGGCGACTGGCGCGAGGAGCTCGTCCTGTCCAGCGCCGACAGCAGGGAACTGCGCATCTACACCACCCCGATCCCGACGAGCTACCGGATCGTCACGCTGATGCACGACCCGGTCTACCGGCTCGGCGTGGCCTGGCAGAACACCGCCTACAACCAGCCGCCGCACCTCTCTTATTATCTGGGCGGCGAGTGACCGTCAGACCGCTCTTCTATTCCGTCATCCCCGCGCAGGCGGGGATCCAGAGCCAAGCAGGACTGGCCGGGCACAGTAACCCTGGATCCCCGCCTGCGCGGGGATGACGAAGGAAAGCGCCACCCGATGACGGACATGCCCCCATGCTGCTAATCACTCTTTTGATGGCCATGACCCAGCCCTCCCTCCATTTCGACCTGGCACCGGCCGCCGAGCCCGCGCCCGGCCGCATCGCCGTGCCCGCGGACAAGCCCTACACCCCCGGCAGCTTCGGTTACGAACCCGAGCGCCGCGGCGCCGAATTCCTGTTCTCCGCCGCGCTGCCCGAGGGCAATTACCGCGTGACCGTCCGCCTGGGCGGCCGCCGCACCGCCTCGCACACCACGATAAAGGCCGAGTCCCGCCGCCTGATGCTGCGCGCCGTCACCACTCGCCCCGGCCAGACCGTCACCGCGAGCTTCGTCGTCAACATCCGTACCGCCGCGCTCGCCCCGCCCCCGGCCAATGCGCCGGGGGGCAGCCAGGTGCGGCTCAAGCCACGCGAGGCGGGCAGCTACAGCTGGGACGACAAGCTCACCCTCGAATTCCTCGGCGATCCCCAAGTCGCCAGCATCGACATCGAGCCGGTCGAGGTGCCCACGGTCTTCCTCGCCGGCGATTCCACCGTCACCGATCAGCGCGCCGAGCCAGCCGCGAGCTGGGGCCAGATGCTCCCCGCCTTGTTCGGCCCCGACATCGCTATCGCCAACCACGCGGAATCGGGCGAGACGCTCAAATCCTTCGTCACTGAGCTGCGCCTCGACAAGCTGCTCTCGCTGGTGAAGCCCGGCGACTGGCTGCTCATCCAGTTCGGCCATAACGACCAGAAGGCCGAGTGGCCGCAGACCTATGCCGATCCTGCGGTCACCTATCCCGCCTGGCTGCGCACTTATATCGCCGAAGCCCGCCGCCGCGGCGTGCATCCGGTGCTGGTCACCTCGCCCGAGCGCCGCAACTTCGCGAATGGCCGGATCAAGCCGACCCTGTTCGACTATGCCGAGGCGATGCGGAAGGTCGCCCGCGAGGAGCAGGTGCCGCTGATCGACCTGCAGCCGGCGACGATCGCGCTCTACGAAGCGCTCGGCCCCGACCAGGCCCCGCGCCTGTTCAACGATGGCGGCAAGGACAAGACCCACCACAACAATGCCGGCGCCTGGCTGCTCGCCCGTGCGGTGGCGGCGAGCATGCCCCCGGAGCTCGCCGCCCACCTCTTTCCCGATGCCCGCGCCTTCGACCCCACGCGCCCTGCGCTCGACACGCTGGCGATCGCGCCGAGCATCGAGGCGAGCAGCCTCAGGCCGGCGGGAAGCTGATGACGAACTAGGATGCGCACCGGCCACCTCTTCGACGTCCGCGACCATGGCGCGCGCGGCGACGGCATCGCGCTCGACAGCCCGGCGATCAACGCCGCGATCCGCGCCGCCGAAGCCGCGGGCGGCGGCATCGTCCTCCTCCCGCCCGGCCGCTATCTCAGCTTCTCGATCCAGCTCAAGAGCCGCATCACCCTCGCGCTCGAGCAGGGCGCCACGCTGATCGCCGCCGAGAAGGGGCCGCTCGGCGCCTATGACCTGCCCGAGGATCGCGGCCCCCAACTCTACCAGGATTTCGGCCACAGCCATTGGCGCAACAGCCTGATCTGGGCCGAGGATGCCGAGGACATCGCGATCGTCGGCAAGGGCCGGATCGACGGCTTCGGCCTCACTCGCAACGGTCCCGGCACGCCCTGGAGCAAACAGGCCGGCGAGCGCCCACTCTCGATGGCGGCGATGCCCGTACCGGACGTCGCCCGGCTCGAGCAAAGCCGCCAGGCGATGCAGGGCATGGGCAACAAGGCGATCGCGCTCGCGCACTGCAGGCGTGTCCGCCTCGCCGACTTCACGATCTTCAAGGGCGGCCATTTCGCCATCCTCGCCAGCGAAGTCGACGACCTGGCCATTACCGGCCTGAGCATCGACACCAATCGCGACGGCATCGACCTCGACTGCGTCCGCCGCGCGACGGTCGAGCGCTGCCGGGTCAACTCGCCGAACGACGACGCGATCGTGCTCAAGACCAGCCTGGGCCTCGGCCGGCGCTCCTCCTGCGAGGACATCACGATCCACGATTGCCAGGTTTCGGGCTACGACCTCGGCACGCTCCTCGACGGCACTCGCGCCCGCACCCAGCTTCTCGCGCCCGACCGCGACCGCGTCACCGGCCGGATCAAGCTCGGCACCGAGAGCAATGGCGATTTCCGCCGCATCCGCATCCAGGGCTGCCGCTTCGAGCGCAGCCGGGGCCTGGCGATCGAAAGCGTAGACGGCGGCACGATCGAGGGCGTCCTGGCCGAAAACCTGGTGATGGACGACGTCACCACCGCGCCGCTCTTCCTCCGCCTCGGCGCCCGGCTGCGCGGCCCGGAAGGCACTTCGGTGGGCGCGATGCGCAACATCGAGATACGCGGACTCCATGCACGCGGCATCGACCCGCGCTTCGCCGCGATCCTTGCGGGCCTGCCCGGCCATCCGATCGAATGCGTCCATCTGCGCGACGTCGACCTCGGCTTCGACAGCGGCTTCCCTGGCCCCGTGCCGCCAGTCCCGCCCGAACTTGCCGACGCCTATCCCGAGCCGAGCATGTTCGGCCCCACCCCCGCCCGCGGCCTGTGGTCGCGCCATGTCGTCGGGCTCGACGTCAAGGGGCTGCGCCTGGCGCATGCTGGCGCCGATCCGCGCACGCCGGTGCTGCTCGACGACACCAGCGTCGCCCGCGTAGAAGATGCGCCGGACTGGCCCGCCAAGGTTTGACGCGGCGGCGCGCGTGGACTACCATATCCTGAGTTATAGTCCCACATAATGGGCAGGAGAGGGCATGACCACCACCCACGCATTCCGGATGCAGCTCAAGCCCGGCATGGCCGCCGAGTATAGGGCGCGCCACGATGCGATCTGGCCGGAGCTGGCCGGCCTGCTCCGCGACAGCGGCATCAGCGACTATTCGATCTTCCTCGACGAAGAAACGCTTGCGCTGTTCGCGGTGCTCAAGCTTGCCGACGACAATCGCCGCGACGCGCTGCCCGGCCATCCGGTGATGCGTAAATGGTGGGACCATATGGCCGAGCTGATGGAGGTCGAGCCCGACAACAAGCCGCGCGAATGGCCGCTCGTGCCGGTGTTCCACCTCGCATGATCCGCACCGCCCTTCTCGCCACCGCCCTGCTCGCCGCCGCCCCGGCCGCTGCACAGCAGGCAAGGCCCACCGCCAATCTCGACGCTCCCGTAAAGACCTTCGGCCGCGTCTCCTACGACGCGCGCTCGCTGATGATCGACGGCAAGCGCCTGGTCATCTGGTCGAGCGAGATGCACGCCTTCCGCCTGCCCTCGCCCGATCTCTGGCGCGACATCCTCCAGAAGATGAAGGCCAGCGGGTTCAACACCGTCGCCTTCTATTTCGACTGGGGCTTCCACACGCCGAAGCAGGGCGTCTACGACTTCTCCGGCATCCGCGACATCGACCGGCTGCTGACCATGGCCGAGGAGGAAGGCCTCTACGTCATCACCCGCGCCGGGCCCTATGTGAATGCCGAGCTGACCCGTGGCGGCTTCCCCGGCTGGCTGGTCAACCAGCGTGCCCGCGCGCGCACCGACGATCCCGATTATCTCGCCGCCGCCGACGAGTGGCTTACCCGTGTCGATGCGATCATCGCCCGCCACCAGATCAATGGCGACGGCAAGGGCAATCGCGGCACCGTCATCCTCCACCAGATCGAGAACGAGCTCGCGCTGACCACGCCGGCGCAGCGCCGCTACATGGATCATCTCTACGCCAAGGCGCGCGCGGACGGCATCAACGTACCGATCTTCCACAATGACCAGGGCCGCAACGGCTATTGGGTGCCCAAGGGCGCGGGCATCGACAAGACCGTCGAGGGACCGAACGACCTCTATGCGTTCGACGGCTATCCCGGCGGCACCTGCACGGTGGAGGGCAAGCCGACCCGCGGATCGGCCGCGCCCAATTTCGGTTTCTACGGCCCCGGCGGCGCCAGGGGCGGCGCCTCGGCCTCGCCCGGCACCCCCGGCTTCGCCGCCGAATATGGCGGTGGCTGGTTCGATTATTGGGGATCGAACGGCGGATACGAGTGCAACGCGATCCAGCGTGGGCGCCGTTTCCAGCGCGTGTTCTACGGCGCCAACCTCGCCAACGGCATCGCCATCCAGAGCTTCTATATGGGCTTTGGCGGCACCAGCTGGGGCTGGCTGCCGGCACCGGTGGTGTTCGCCAGCTATGATTATGGCGCGGCGATCTCCGAGACGCGCGAACTGCGCTCCAAGGCCGAGGAGCTGAAGCAGCTCGGCGGGCTGATCCAGAGCGTGCCCGACCTGGCCGGCATGGTTCCGGCGGGACCCGTCACGATCTCGTCCGACAGGATCCAGGCCTATCACAACAAGAGCCCGGAGACCGACGCCCGCTTCCTGATGGTCACCCACAAGCCGTCGAACGGCCAGAGCGACGACCGCTTCACGATCACCGCCGACCTGCCCGACGGCCGCTACACGATGCCGATGGACCTGCATGGCTTCGACGCGAAATGGCTGGTCGCGGGCGTGAACCTCGGCGGCCAGCGGCTGGTCTATTCGACCTCCGAGCTCCAGGCCGCGCTCAGGCAGGGCGGTCGCGACCTGATCCTGCTCTATGGCCGCGCCGGCGAGCCGGGCGAGACCGTGCTGCGCTACACCAGCGCGCCCAGGGTCACCGTGCTCGAAGGCCAGGTGAAGTCGGTCTTCAACACCAATGGCGATCTCGTCCTCGACTACACCCACACTGGCCTTGCCCGAATCCGCATCACCGGCGGCGGCCGGCCCGACCTGCTGCTGCTGATCGGCGACGAAGCCGAGGGCGCGAAATTCTGGCATGTCGGCGATGTGCTGGTGCGCGGCCCGGCGCTGGTCCGCAGCGCCAGCATCAAGGGCGCCACTCTCGCGCTGACCGGCGACACCAGCGAAGCCACGCCCCTCGAAACCTGGGCCCCCGCCGCAGTGCGCCGCACCACCTGGAACGGCGCCAGGGTCGCCACCAGCCTGCCTGGCCCCGCCGCCTTCGCGCTTCCCGCGCTGGCCGACTGGCGCACCGCCCAGGGCTCGCCCGAGACCGATCCCAGGTTCGACGATGCCGGCTGGCAGAAGATCGACAACCGCCCCTATGCCAGCATCACCGCGCGCGCCGATGGCCAACCCAACATGCTGATGGACGCCTATGGCTTCCACGAAGGCGATGTCTGGTATCGCGGTCGCTTCCAGGGCGGCGCGCAGGCCGCGCGCCTCAGGCTCCATTACGGCGCGGGCGGTGCCGGCATGGTCCAGGCGTTCCTCGACGGCAAGCCGATCAGCCAGGCCGAGATCCCCGCCGGCCTGCCCCGCCCGATCACCACCGGCGTCGCCGAGTTCGAGCTGGGCGAAGCGGCCCGCGCGCCCGGCGAGCACATCCTCTCGGTGATGGTCCGCAACAACGGCCATAACTGGGATCTCGACGCCGACGACTTCCACAAGGAAGCCCGCGGCCTCGTCTCCGCCTCGATCGAATCCCCCGCCGGGCCCAGCTTCGCGGTGCCGATCGCGTGGCGGATCCAGGGCCGGCAAGGCGGCGAGGACAT
This sequence comes from Sphingomonas sp. GW821-FHT12D09, assembly GCF_058807215.1. Lineage (NCBI taxonomy): Bacteria > Pseudomonadati > Pseudomonadota > Alphaproteobacteria > Sphingomonadales > Sphingomonadaceae > Sphingomonas > Sphingomonas sp. GW821-FHT12D09. Next base: position 950,636 of record NZ_JBXAQL010000001.1, read on the forward strand.
CGCCGATCCGGTCCGCGGCGTCGCCAACAATGGCGGCCAATATGGCGAGCGCATGGGCTGGCACCTGCCCGGCCTCGACGACCGCGCCTGGAAGCCCGCCCGGGTCCCCGCCACCCAAACCGAAGCCGGCACGCGCTGGTACCGCACCGGCTTCACCCTGGCGGTGCCCAAGGGCCAGGATGCCACGATCGGCATTGCCTTCGGCGACACGACCAAGCCCCGCTCGCCGACTGCCCGCTACCGGGTGCTGGTCTTCGTCAATGGCTGGAACATGGGCCAGTTCATCGCCCATGTCGGTCCCCAGCGCATCTTCCCGGTGCCCGAAGGCATCCTCAACCATCGCGGCAACAACGTGATCGCGCTGGCGGTTACCTCCGACGGCGCCCCCGGCGACGCGCTCGAAGACGTGAAGCTGGTGACGCTGCGCAACGTGAGGGGCGGCCTTCCGGTCCATATGGTCCCCGCCCCCGCCACTCCGGCAGAGCTGAAATGAAGCTCGACCGCCGCACCCTCCTGGCGGGTACGCTCGCCGCTACCGCAACGCCGCTCCCCGCGCGCGCCGCCGGGATCGTCACCGAGCGCTTCCCGCTCTGGCCCGGCACCCCGCCCGGCGGCGAGGGCCTTGCGGTGGAAGACCAATGGGTCAAGCGCTCGCCCAATGGCGCGCCCGACGACATCGCCTGGCCACATGTCGCCACCCCGATGCTGAACGTCGTCCCCGCGCCCGCTCCCAACGGCGCAGCGGTGCTGATCGTGCCCGGCGGCGGCTATGCCCGCGTCGCGCTCGGCCGCGAAGGCTCGGGCATCTCCAGGCTGTTCACCGCCCGCGGGATCACCGCCTTCGAGCTGCTCTACCGCCTGCCCCACGACAATTGGGCCGCCGGCCCAGACGCGCCGCTCCAGGACGCGCAGCGTGCGATCCGCCTGATCCGCGCCGGCGCCGCCCGCTGGAAGCTCGACCCCGCCCGCATCGCCGTCACCGGCTTCTCCGCCGGCGGCCATGTCGCCGCGCGGCTCGCCAGCCGCTTCGCGCTCCGGACCTACCGGCCCCTCGACGCCGCCGACGCGCAATCGGCCCGCCCCACCGTCGCCGGCCTGTTCTTCCCGGTCATCACGATGCGCACCCCGAGCGCGCACGCCCAGTCCCGCCGCGAGCTGCTCGGCAGCGACACCGGCGAGGACCGGATCGCCCGCTTCTCTGCCGAGGACGCCCTTCCCGCCGACATGCCGCCAACCTTCGTCGCGCACGCCGCCGACGATCCCGTCGTTCCGCCCGCCAACAGCCTGCTCATGTTCGCCGCCCTCCAGGCCGCGAAGATCCCGTCCGAGCTGCACATCTTCGAAAAGGGCGGCCACGGCCTTCCCCAGAGCGAAGACGGCGCCCCCCATCCCTGGCCCGCCCTGTTCGAGCGCTTCGCGCACCGACACGGGCTATAAGCCTCCCACGAAAACCCGGAGTACCACCTTGGCCGCCCTCACCCACGACATCCCCCGCAGCGAGATCACGCAGAAGATCGACCTGCTCATGGACAATCTCGTCAACATCCAGGACGAGACCGGCGAGTTCCTCCTCCATCTCGAGGACGGGCGGATCATCGACACCAAGGGCTGGGCCGGCTGGGAATGGACCCACGGCGTCGGCCTGTTCGGCATGTGGCGCTATTACGAGCAGACCGGCGACGACAAGGCGCTGCACATCATCAAGCAATGGTTCGAGGACCGCTTCGCCGAAGGCACGCCGACCAAGAACATCAACACCATGGCGCCGTTCATCACGCTCGCCTATCTCTACGAGCACGAGCCCGATCCGCGCTACCTGCCCTATCTCGATACCTGGGCGGAATGGCTGATCGCGCCCGACGGGCTGCCCAAGACCGAGGAAGGCGGCTTCCAGCACATCGTCTATAACGACGAGAATCCCGGCGAGATGTGGGACGACACGCTGATGATGTCGGTCCTGCCGCTCGCCAAGATCGGCCTGCTGCTGAACCGCCCGCATTATGTCGAGGAGGCCAAGCGCCAGTTCCTCGTCCACATCAAGTACCTTTTCGACCGCAAGACCGGGCTGTGGTTCCATGGCTGGGACTTCAACGGCCGGCACAATTTCGCCGAAGCGCTATGGGCGCGCGGCAATTGCTGGGTGACGATCGCCATCCCCGAGATCATCGAGATCCTCGACCTGCCCGAAGGCGATGCGCTGCGCAGCTTCCTGATCGACACGCTCGCCGCCCAGGTGAAGACGCTCGCCGAGACCCAGGATCCCGAAACCGGCCTCTGGCACACGCTGGTGATGGACCCCACCTCCTATCTCGAGGCCTCGGCCACGGCGGGCTTTGCGTACGGCATCCTCAAGGGCGTCCGGAAGGGCTATCTCCCGCGCCACTATGAGGCGGTCGGCATCAAGGCGGTGCGCGGCGTGCTGGCGAACATCGACGCCACCGGCGAGCTCCAGCAGGTCAGCTTCGGCACCGCGATGGGCGACACGCTGCAATTCTACAAGGACATCCGCCTCACCTCGATGCCCTATGGCCAGAGCCTCGCGATCTGCGCGCTGGGCGAGTTCCTGCGGACGTATATCTGATGCCGGCGCGGCGCGAACTGCTCGGCGCGGGTCTCGCCCTGCCGCTTGCCGCCGCCTGGCCCGCCCAGGCGCGCGGCGGCGTCCGCCGCCGCAGCGTCCGCGTCGCCGCACCCTTCGACATGCCGGCGATCGAATTCCCCGACTTCACCGCCAGCCGCCGCTTCCCCATAACCGAGTTCGGCGCGATCCCCGACGACCAGCGCCGCACCGGCATCGCTCTCGCCCGCGCGATCGAGGCAGCGCATGCGGCGGGCGGCGGCCGCGTCATCGTGCCGCCCGGCATCTGGGCGACCGGCCCGATCCACCTCAAGAGCAACGTCGCGCTCCACCTCGAAAAGGGCGCCACGCTCGCCTTCTCCCCCGATCCCGCCGACTATCTCCCGCCCGTGCCGACCAGCTGGGAAGGCATCGAGTGCCTCAACTATTCCCCGCTGGTCTATGCCCATGGCTGCGAGAATATCGCGATCACCGGCCAGGGCACCTTGCTCGCCCGGCTCGACACCTGGAAGATCTGGTACGCGCGCCCCAGGCCGCACATGGAGGCGCTCGTCGCGCTCTACCAGATGGCGCGCACCGGCGTGCCGGTCGCCCAGCGCGACATGACCAGCGCCGACCAGCATCTCCGCCCGCATTTCGTCCAGTTCAACCGCTGCCGCCATGTCCTGATCGAGGGCGTGCACATCCAGAACAGCCCGTTCTGGACGCTCCACCCCTATATGTGCCGCGACGTCGTGATCCGCGGCGTCAGCATCGAGGCGCATGGCCATAACAATGACGGCGTCGATCCGGAGATGAGCGCCAATGTGCTGATCGAGGATTGCGTGTTCGACCAGGGCGACGACGCGATCTCGGTCAAGTCGGGCCGCGACCACGACGCCTGGCGCCTCGCCACGCCCGCACGCAACATCGTCATGCGCGATTGCCGGGTGAAGAACGGCCACCAGTTGATGGCGATCGGCAGCGAGCTGTCCGGCGGGATCGAGAACGTCTTCGTCGACAATTGCCATTTCGACCATGCGGACTCGAACGTGGCGAGCAGCATCCAGAACATCCTGTTCGTGAAGACCAACGAGCGCCGCGGCGGCTTCGTCCGCGGCATTCATATGTCCAATGTCAGCGCCACCGCGGTCGCCGGCGGCGTCCTCGCGGTCGATACCGACGTGCTCTACCAGTGGCGCACCCTCACCCCGACCTATGACCGCCGCCTGACCCCGATCCAGGGCCTGCACGTCAGCAACGTCCGCGTCGAAACGGCGAAGTATATCTGCGACCTCAAGGGCGAAGCCGAGCTTCCCATCCGCGACGTGACGCTGCGCGGGGTGGAGGTGGCGCGGGTGAGCGGGGTCCCGGTGCGCACGGTCAACGCGGAAGGGGTTCGGATCGCGGGATAGGCCCGCACTCCCTCTCCCGTCGGGAGAGGAAGAACCAGCCCGACACCCCGTCATCGCGGCGAAAGCCGGGACCCAGGGTCACGGGCGATGGCCTGCTTGGCTCTGGGCCCCGGCTTTCGGCGGAGTGCGCCGCTGGATGGCGCTACTTCGGCACCCCAAACTCCGCCTTCGCCCCCAGCACATAGGCCTCCCACGCGCCGCGGTCATGGAAGTCCAGTCCCTTGCTCCACGCCGCGCCGGTATGATAGACAAACGGCTTCCCGGGCGTGACACGAAGCACCACCAGGTAATTGTCGGCATCCTGGCGCACCTCGGCGATCATCGCGGGATCGACGATCAGCCCCACCCCCATCGCGCCCTTGTCGGGGTCTTCCGGCGACCAGAAGCTGAACCGCCCCTTCGCTGCATCCGCCATCCAGCTTCCCGCCGCCTGCGACGTCGCCCGCTTCGAGATCCCGATCGCCACCAGCAGCGGCGCCGCACTGTCCGATCCGATCGTCGACACCATCCGGGTGAAGTTGGTCCCCAGCGGCAAGGTGAAGCGCCGCGTCTCCCACACCTTGCGATCCGTCCCCACCGGCCACGGCGCGTAATCGACTTCGAAATCGGCGACGTCGGGCCCGTCCTTCAGTATCCGGTACTTGGCCCAGTTGCGCGACACCCACAGCTTGTTGTCGCTCCAGATGCCCAGCCCGCCCGCGCCGCGGAAGGTGTTGACGTTGTAGAAGTCGATCCCTTCGCCATGATAGTCATGCTGCTTGCCCGTGCGCAGCTGGCGCTCCATGAACGGCCAGACGACATTCTTGCCCCAGGCGTCGATCCCCGACGTCGAAGGCGGCTCCTCGCGCTCCAGCGCCGGGCCGTAGATGCGATGCGCGGTCCGGTCATTCTCCCACAGGATGTCGTCGAAGCGGTAGGGTGCATATTTGACGCTCGCCCGCGCCGCCTGCTCGGCCTTGGGCGGCGGCGTCAGCGGCAGCGTGATCTTCGGCCGCGCCACCCCGTCCGTCATCGGCTTCGCCGCGCCCGGCCCGTCGCGCTTGGGATCATAGCCCAGGTCGAGCATCGCCTGGCGCTCGGCCATCGCACGCTCCCATTCCTTGCGCTGCTCGGGCGTCGCATCGGCCGAGAGCGGTCGCGGCGCGATCCCGACGCGCGGCTGCGGCGCCGCATCGGGGCGCGGCTCAGCCAGCGGCAGCGGGCTGACCGGCTTGCCCAGCTCCATCATCTCGACGCCCGCGAGCAGCAGCCCGCCCGTGCCGTACAGCGCATGGTCGCTCGCGCGCGCCGGCACCGGCTGGTCGCCCGCGCGCTGGGCATAGCCGAGCAGCCCGTCGGGCTGGATCACAGCGGTCAGCCCCGCCCAGGCCTTCAGCACCCGCGGCTGGTAGCTCGCCCGGTCGAGCAGCCCGTGATTGATCCCCCAGGCCATCGCATAGGTGTAGAAGGCCGAACCGCTGCTCTCCGGCCCCGGCGGATCCTGGGGGTCGAGCAGGTTGGTCGTCCACAGCCCGTCGTCGCGCTGCAGCTTGGCGATGCTCTCCATCATCGTCCGGAAGACCTGGACATAGCGCGGCCGGCTTGGCCAGTTCGCCGGCATCGTATCGAGCGTCCGCGCGATCCCGGCGACCACCCAGCCATTGCCGCGCCCCCAGAACACCGGCTTGCCGTTCTTCGTGGTCCGCGTGCGGAAGCGTTCGTCGCGGAAGAACAGGCCATGCTCCTTCGACCAGAGGCGGTCGTAGGTCCGCCACCACTGCGCATCCATCGCCTGCAGATAGCTGTGGTCGCCCGTCTGCGCCGCCATCCGCGCGAGCACCGGCGGCGCCATGAACAGCGCGTCGCACCACCACCAGGTCAGCCGATCGGGCGCAGGCTCGACCTGGAGATAGGGCAGGTTGAAGTCGAGCCGCTCGCGCAGCGGGCGATCTCGCCGGGTTCGCCACTATGCGCGTACAGCTCCTGATAGACCGCACCGATCGCCAGCGTATCGGCATCGATCCGGCCGCGCGCGCTCCAGCTGCCCAGCAGCCCGAAATTATAATGTTCGGCGACGGTGCGGAGATATGCCCGCGCGCCGGTCTCGTCGGATACCCGCGCCAGCCGGCCCAGCCCGATCAGGAAGGTCGCCGCGATCCAGTTGCTCGAGATCGTTGCGCCAGCGCCGCCGCTGCGCTGGGGCACGAAATGCGGGGCGTCCTGCAATGCTGCGATCTGCGCCGCGGCGGTGCGATTGATTAGCGTTAGCACGGCGCCGGAGTCTGGGACGGTAGGATCGACGCGTGTCGCCGGCGCGGTCTGCGCGGATGCCAGCATGGGGGACATAATGACCAGCGCACCGGCCAGCTTCACCGCATTAAGTCGCGACATCCTATTCTCCCTTATTACTCCCCTCCCTGCTTGCAGGGAGGGGTTGGGGGTGGGTGCGCGCGTCTGCGCGCCCAAAAGACTCTTCACTCCCCGACAGCAGCATCGGAGGAGGCATCGAGCCTCGCCCGACGCTAACCCACCCCCTGCCCCTCCCTTGCAGGAAGGGAAGCGTCAGCGCCGGGAACAGCTACCTCACTTCGCCTTCGCCACCTCGACCGCGTACACATGCGCAGCGCCCTCGAAATTCCCCCGGAACACGATCCATTTCCCGTCCGGTGTGAAGGTCGCGTTCGGCTCCATCCGGTAATCCTGCTTGCGCATGTCGACGAGCTTCTCGGTGTCGAGCGTCCCCGGCACGATCAGCGCGCCGGCATTGTCGGCATGGATGCCGGCGACGTCGGGCATCGCCCTGGGCGTGAACAGATAGAGGTATTTCGCGTCGGGCCCGCGCGCGACCATCTCGGCATCGGCACCGTCGCCCAGGAAGCGCGTCCCGTCGGGCGACTGGTTGTAATGGACCGACCATTGGTCGCGCTCGACATGGTACCAGCGGCGCTTGGCCGTCGCGACGTCGTACCCCGCCAGCCAGAAGACTTCGCCGCGCGGCGTCTGGAGGTCGTACCAGATCGTCTTGCCGTCGGGAGAGAAGAACTCGTGCCCGGCGATCTCCATGTTCATCGTCCGGCCATGGACCGGCTTCCTGCCGGTCCCATCCGCCCGGATCGCCCACATCCGGTCGACCCGGTGCCACGGTCCTTCATGGCAATAGAGGATCTGCTGCGGATCGGTCGGCGAGAACTGGACATGGTTGAGCCAGTCCTTCGACGCCGTCACCACGCGCCGCGCACCGGTCCGCGTATCGATCGTGAAGATCTCCATCGGCACCCCGGCGTCGAGGCGCTTGTTCATGAAGACTTCCTTGGCCTCGGCATAGGTCATCGGCCGTCCGTCGGGCCAGTTGGCACGGTAGTCGTTCACGCCGGGCGTGTTGGTGCCCGTATTGCCGCTGGCCAGCGTGCCGTCGGGGCGCAGCGGCACCACCGGCTCGGCGACCTGGCCGAGCAGCAGCGTCTCGTCGGCGTTGATCGATCCGATCCAGCCGCCCGGCACCGTCGCGATCCTGCGGACCTGGCCCGTGTCCGCATCGACCGCGAACACCCCGAACGGCTTGCCGGTGTCGTCGCGCGATCGCTCGGCGAAATAGATGTTCCGGCTCTTGCGGCCGGTGAATAACAGGACGGCTCCGGGCTTCGACACGAGCAGTGTCTCGTCCCAGCTCTTCAGGTCGATCAGCGCGATGCCCCTGGGCGTCGTGATGACCATCTTATCCCCTTGGGGCAGATAGCTATTCTGGGTGAAATAGAGGTTCACCGAACCCGGCTCGTGGCTCACCCGCACGACCTTGTGCCCGGTCAGCGGGTCGATCCATTGCGCCGCCGGATCGGCCTGCGCAAACATCGGCGTCCAGAGAACCGCGAGCAGTGTCCACTTCGCCCTTTGCATGGCGCGCATCCTCTCTCCCCTGACCTTGCTATCGTTCCACATATCATGATAGCAGTTCAGAATATGGAGTAAAGAACCGGCGCCTGGGGCGAACTTCGCCCCCTTCGGAGACCGGAACGTCCAGGGAGAGAGCATGGCCAGCAGCGCCCCCGCGCGCCCCGTCCGCACGGTCAACTACCTTGCCTATGGCGCCAATGACGTCCTCGGCGCGGGGTCGATGGCGGTCATCTCGGGCTGGGTGCTGATCTTCTATACGACGTTCTGCGGGCTCGAGGCCTGGCAGGCCGGCCTGATCTTCACGGTAGCCCGCGTCCTCGACGCCGTGGCCTCCCCGCTGATCGGCCATATCTCCGACAATATGGGCGACACCCCGCTGGGCCGCCGCTTCGGCCGCCGCCGCTTCTTCATCCTGGCGGCCATCCCCCTCCTCCCCTCCTTCGCGATCATGTGGGTCGCCGGCCAGGGCTTCTGGTACTACCTCGTCACCTATGTCCTGTTCGAGCTGGTCTACGCGATGGAGATCATCCCGTACGAGACGCTCGCCGCCGAAATGGGCAAGGATTACAAGACGAAAGCCAAGTTCGCCGGCTGCCGCATCCTCTTCGCCCAGGCCAGCGCGATCCTGGCGGGCTTCCTCCCCGCGATGCTGATCGAGACGCTGGGCAAGGACAGCGCCAACACCTTCCTCTACATGGGCATCCTGTTCAGCGCGCTGTTCATGCTCACCGCCGGCCTGCTCTACCGCTTCAGCTGGGAGCGTGCCCCCGCCGATGTCGCCGCCTTGCGCCCCGCCACCGAAGCCAGGCCCGGCCTCGGCGCGGCGATCGCGGCGCTCTACCGCAACCTCTTCTCGACCTTCCGGATCCGCGCCTTCCGCCTCCATCTCGGCATGTATCTGGGCGGCTATATCAGCCAGGACGTCTTCAACGCCGCCTTCACCTTCTTCGTGGTGTTCGCTCTGGCGGGCTCGATCAAGATCGCCTCGACGCTGCTCGGCACGATGTACATCGTGCAGTTCGTCGCGGTGATGATCGCGATCAACCTGGCCCTGCGCGCCTCCCCGGCGCGCGCCTATCAGCTCGCCGCGATCAGCTTCGCGATCGGCGCCATCGTGCTGATTGCGATGTGGAATGCCGGCATCCGCTCGGGCGACGCGCTGCTCTGGGTGCCGATCGTCTTCGCCGGCCTGGGCCGCGGCGCGCTCAACTACATCCCCTGGGCGACCTACAACTACATGGCCGATGTCGACGAGATCGTCACCGGCCGGCGGCGGGAGGGCGCCTTCGCCGGCGTGATGACCTTCGTGCGCAAGCTCACCCAGTCGGCCGCCGTCGCCGGCGTCACCGCGATCATGAGCTGGGGCGGCTTCGTCTCCGCCGCCAAGGTGCAGAGTCCCCAGGCGATCCACACGCTCGCCCTGGTGCTCGGCATCGGCACCGTCGGCGTGCTGCTGCTCGGCATCCTCGTCTCGCTGCGCTTCCGCCTCAACAGCGCGACGCACGACGTGCTGATGGCCGAGATCGACCGGTTCAAGGCGGGCGGGACCACCCCTTCCTCGCCCCAGGCCCAGGCGATCGTCGAGGATCTTTCGGGCTGGCGCTACGACCAGCTCTGGGGCCGCAACCCGGTCGCCAATATCCGCCGCTAGCGCAGGAGATAAGGATGGATCGCCGCGCCTTCCTCGCCACCACTGCCGCAGCGGCAGCCCTGCCTCCCGTCCCGGCCGAGGCCGCGCCCGCCGCCGCCTGGGACCTGCCGATGCCGCCGCCCCGCGACGGTCTCGATCCGCGTCCCGCGCCCCAGGAGCCCGGCCGGCTGCTGCTCGACAAGGGCTGGCGCTTCCACCCCGGCGACATCGCGATGCCGGTCATCACCGGCCACCAGGCGAGCTATGAGAACGCCAAGGCCGGCGCCGCGCACGGTGCCGCCGCGATGAGCTTCGACGATAGCGACTGGCGCGAAATCGACTTGCCGCACGACTGGGCGATCGAGGCCCCGGTCGATCCCCAGGCCAATATCGCCCAGGGGTATCGCCGCCGCGGCGTGGGCTGGTATCGCCGCACGATCCGGCTCGATCCGGCGCTCCAGGGCAAATATCTCGAACTCGATTTCGGCGCGATCGCCACCAATGCGACAATCTGGATCAACGGCACGATCGTCGACCGCAACTGGAGCGGCTATAACGGCATTCAGCTCGACCTGACGCCCTTCGCCCGCTTCGGCGACCAGCTCAACACGATCGCGATCCGAGTGGACGCCGATCCGATGGAAGGCTGGTGGTACGAAGGCGCCGGCATCTATCGCCATGTCTGGCTGGCGGTGCGCGAGCCCGTCCACATCGTCACCGACGGCGTGCACTGCGATCCCCGCCCCGCCGCCGATGGCAGCTGGAGCGTGCCGATCGAAGTGACGCTGAACAATATCGGCACCGAAGCGCAGTCGGTGAAGGTCGTCGCCATCGTGTCCGGTCCCGACAAGCGCGGCTGGGCCGCCGAATCCCCCGACGAAGTGCCGGTCCATGTCTATCCGCTCCGCCCGAGCGTGGTGGCGCTGACGATCCCGATCCCGATCCCGGCGCCGCGGCTCTGGTCGCCCGACGATCCCTTCCTCTACCCGCTCGAAGTCCGGGTCTTCGCGTCCGACGGCAAGCTGCTCGATCAGCGCCGCATCCAGATCGGCTTCCGGACCTTCCATTTCGACAGCCGCACCGGCTTCCACCTCAACGGCCAGCCGCTCAAGATCAAGGGCACTTGCAACCACCAGGACCATGCCGGCGTCGGCACTGCGATCCCGGACACGCTATGGGACTGGCGCGTCCGGCGATTGAAGGCGCTCGGCTCCAACGCGATCCGCATGTCGCACAACGCCCCGCCGGTCGAGCTGCTCGACGCCTGCGACCGTCACGGCTTGCTCGTCATGGACGAGAACCGCCAGTTCAACCCCAGCCCCGATTACCTCGCCCAGCTCCAATGGATGGTCCGCCGCGACCGCAATCGGCCCTCGGTGATCCTGTGGTCGGTGTTCAACGAAGAGCCGATGCAGGGCTCGGCGCAGGGCTATGAGATGGTCCGCCGCATGGCCGCCGCGGTCAAGGCGCTCGACGACAGCCGCCCGGTCACGGCGGCGATGAACAACGGCATGTTCGCGCCCCAGAATGTCAGCCAGGCGGTCGACGTGGTCGGTTTCAACTACCAGATCGACCAGTATGACAAATACCACGCAGCCTTCCCCGACAAGCCGCTAACCAGTTCGGAGGACACCAGCGCCTTCTCGGTGCGCGGCGAATGGGCAAGCGACAAGGCGCGCAACATCGCCACCAGCTATGACGACGAGGCCGCCGCCTGGGGCGCCACCCACGGCCATGCCTGGAAGGCGATCGCCGAGCGGCCCTATCTCGCCGGCGGGTTCGTCTGGACCGGCTTCGACTATCATGGCGAGCCGACGCCGTTCGAATGGCCGTCCACCTCCAGCTACTTCGGCATCATGGACATTTGCGGCTTCCCGAAGCTCGCCTTCCACCAGCACCGCGCGCAATGGATCGATGACGCGCCGGTGCTGGCGCTCCAGCCGCACTGGAACTGGCCAGGCCGCGAAGACCGGCCGATCCGCGTGGTCGCGCTGACCAATGCCGATCGCGTCGCGCTGATCCTCAACGGCCGCAAAGTCGGCGAGCAGGCGGTCGACCGCCTCGCCATGCCCGAATTCCAGGTGCCCTATGCGCCCGGCCGGCTCGAGGCGATCGCCTATCGCGCCGGCCGCGAAATCGCGCGCGCGGCGATCGAGACCAGCGGCCCCGCCGTGGCACTCCGCCTGACGCCCGATCGCCGCGTGATGGCCGGCGATGGCGAGGACGCACAGCCCGTCACCGTCGATGCAGTGGATGCCCGCGGCCGCCACGTCCCCACCGCCAATCTGCCCGCGCGCTTCGCGATCGAAGGCGGCGCGATCATCGGCCTCGGCAATGGCGACCCCAACGATCACGACTCCGAAAAGGGCGATGCGCGCCGGTTGTTCAATGGCCTCGCCCAGATCCTCGTCCGCGCCGATGGCGGCCGCGGCAAGCTGGTGCTGCGCGCAAGCGCGCCCGGCCTTCGCGCCGCGGTGCTTACGCTCGACCGCATCGCCGCCGAACCCCGCGGATCGGTGCCGGTCACGCGCCCCGAGATGCTGCTATCGGTGTGGCGCCGCACGCCCTTCCAGGCCGAGCGCCCCGATCCCGCTGTGTGGACGGCCAGCGACGATCGCTACGCCATGGGCGTAGGCCGCCCCGGTCGGCTCGAGGGCCCCGATCCGGTGGGGTCGTGGAACAGCTATCAGCTCGAATTCACTCCCCAGGCACGGGTACGCGCCGACGGCGGCACGATCGCCTTCACCGCGATTGCCGGTGCCGCCGAAGTCTGGCTCGACGGCCGGAGGGTCGCCGAGAAGCCGGGCATCGATCCCGCCCCGCTCGACGTGCCGCTCGCACCCGGCCAGGGCCCGCGCAAGCTCGTCCTCCTGGTCCGCGCCGAGCCCGGCAAGCCCTCCGGCATGGCCAAGCTCGTCGTCGTGCGCGAGCTGGAACGCAGGCCGTAGGCGCCGGCAATTCGCATCCGCACCCGTCATCACCGCAAAGCGGGGATGACGGCTTACTCAGCCCGGACAGTCCTGCTTGGCCCTGGATCCCCGCCTTCGCGGGTATGACGAAACAGGAGAGGATCCCGGATAACGCGCCCTAGTGATTGTCGCGCGGCAATCCCTCGGCCTGCGCGATCCGCTGGTATTTCTCCGCGCCTTCCAGGATCGCGCCGGTCTCCATCTGGCCGACCACCGCGCGCTGGATCTCCTGCCACGGCGTCTGCGACTTGGGAAAAGCATAGCCCCCCGCCTCGGCCAGCGCGCGGCGGCGCTCGGCCAACTCGGCGTCGGGGATCAGCACATCGGCGGTACCGCGGTTGAGGTCGATGCGCACGCGGTCGCCCGTGCGGATCAGCGCGAGCCCGCCCATCGCCGCCGCCTCGGGGCTGGCGTTGAGGATCGACGGGCTGCCGCTCGTACCCGATTGCCGGCCATCGCCGATGCAGGGCAGCGCGTGCACGCCTTCGCGGATCAGATAGGAGGGCGGGCGCATGTTCACCACTTCGGCGGCGCCCGGATAGCCGATCGGCCCCGCGCCGCGCATGAACAGCAAGGTTTCGGGGGTGATCCCGAGCGCCGGATCGTCGATCCGCGCATGATAATCCTCGGGCCCGTCGAACACGACCGCCGGCCCTTCGAATGCCTCGGGGTCATCGGGATTGGAGAGATAGCGCGCGCGGAATTCCTCGCTGATCACGCTGGTCTTCATGATCGCGGAGTCGAACAGATTGCCGCGCAGCACGAGGAACCCGGCCGCGTCCTTGAGCGGGCGCGCGAACGGGCGGATGACGTCCTCGTCCTCGATCTCGACGCCCCGGCAATTGTCGCCTATGCTGCGGCCGTTGACGGTCATCGCGCCTTCGTGGATCAGCCCCTGCCGCATCAGCTGCGACACCACCGCGGGCACGCCGCCGGCCCGGTAATAATCCTCGCCCAGATATTCGCCCGCCGGCTGGAGGTTGACGAGCAGCGGGACCTGATGGCCCCGCTCCTGCCAGGTGTCGATCGGCAGCTCGACTCCGATGTGCCGGGCAAGCGCGGCGATGTGGATCGGCGCGTTGGTCGATCCGCCGATCGCCGAATTGACTACGATCGCGTTCTCGAAGGACTCCCGGGTCAGGATGTCGGAGGGCTTCAAGTCCTCGGCGACCATCTCGACGATTCGCTTGCCGCTCAGATAGGCGACTTCCTGGCGGTCACGGTACGGCGCCGGGATCGCGGCCGAGCCGGGCAGCGACATGCCGAGTGCTTCGGCGAGCGAGTTCATCGTCGTCGCCGTGCCCATCGTGTTGCAATAACCGGTGGACGGCGCCGAACTGGCGACCAGGCGGATGAACTCGCTGGGCTCGATCTCCCCCGCGGCGAGCAGCTCGCGCGCCTTCCACACGATCGTCCCCGATCCGGTGCGCTCGCCCTTGTGCCAGCCGTTGAGCATCGGCCCGACCGAAAGCGCGATTGCGGGGATATTCACCGTCGCCGCCGCCATCAGGCAGGCGGGCGTGGTCTTGTCGCACCCAATGGTGAGCACCACCCCGTCGATCGGATAGCCGTAGAGCAGTTCGACCAGCCCGAGATAGGCAAGGTTGCGGTCCAGCCCCGCGGTCGGCCGCTTGCCGGTCTCCTGGATCGGATGGACCGGAAACTCGATCGCGATCCCGCCCGCCTCGCGGATCCCTTCGCGCACCCGCTCGGCGAGCACGAGATGGTGCCGGTTGCAGGGACTGAGGTCGCTGCCGGTCTGGGCGATGCCGATGATCGGCCGGCCAGATTGCAGCTCTTCCAGGCTGAGCCCGAAGTTCAGGTACCGCTCGAGATAGAGCGCGGTCATGTCGATATTGTCGGGATTGTCGAACCAGGCGCGCGAACGCAGCCCGGGCGGGCTCTTGGAAGTCACGCGATATCCCCCTTGCCGATCGGACGCATAGTCTCTCCGGATGTCGAACGGGCATCGTTGACGCGCCCCGCACGGCTTTATAGTCTGACAAAAAATATAAGGGCAAGCCGGCTTCGGCAATGCCGACCAAGGGGAGAAGATCGATCATGCCAGCGCCCGTGAATGCAGTTCCCGCCAGCGGCCCGCAGGCCGCGCCCGCTATCGGCAGCTACCGGCCCGCCCTTACCTTGCTCGCCAGCCTGTTCTTCATGTGGGGCTTCATTACGGTGATCAACAACACGCTACTGCCGCATCTGCGCAGCGTGTTCGAGCTCAACTACACCCAGACCACGCTGATCGAGAGCGTTTGGTTCATCGCCTATTTCGTGGCGTCGATCCCCTCGGCCAAGCTCATCGAGCGCATCGGGTACCAGAAGTCGCTGGTGATCGGCCTGGCGGTGATGGCGGCCGGCGCGCTCGCGATGATCCCGGCGGCGCGGATTCCTTCCTATGGCGTGACGCTCGCCGCGCTCTTCGTGATCGCGAGCGGCATCACCCTGCTCCAGGTCGCCGCCAACCCCTATGTCGCGGTGGTCGGCAAGCCCGAGACCGCGTCGGCGCGGCTCAACCTGGTCCAGGCGTTCAACTCGCTGGGCACCACCCTGGCCCCGCTGTTCGGCGGCTATCTGATCCTCGGGCGGTCGACCTCGGGCACCGCTTCGGCAAACGCAGTCCTCACGCCCGCAGAGCGGCTCGCCGACGCCCAGGCGGTACAGCTGCCCTATCTGATCGTCGCGGCGGTGCTCGTGCTGCTCGCAGTGGTGATCGCCCGCTTTCCGCTCCCGGCGATGGGCTCGGCCACCCGGCGCGCCGCCGCTGCCGAACGCAAGCAGCATTCGCTCTGGAAGCACCGCAACCTGGTGTTCGGCGTGCCGGCGATATTCATCTACCTGATCGCCGAGATCGGCGTCTCGAACCTCTTCATCAACTTCGTCTCGTCGCCCGAGATCGGCGACATGACGCATGAGCGGGCCTCGGGTTACCTCTTCCTGCTGTGGGGCGGGATGATGGTCGGCCGCTTCCTCGGCAGCTTCGTGATGCAAAAGATCGCCCCCGAACGCGTGCTTGCCTTTGCCAGCGTCATGGCGGGACTGGTGATGCTGATCGCGACCTTCGCCGCCGGTCATGTCGCGATGTGGGCGCTGATCTCGGTCGGCCTGTTCCATTCGATCATGTTCCCGACGATCTTCACCCTCGGCATCCGCGGCTTGGGACCGCTCACCGAAGAGGGATCGGGGCTTTTGATCATGGCGATCGCGGGTGGTGCGCTCGTCGTCGTGCAGGGCTGGATCGCCGATCTATATGGGCTGCAAACCTCGTTCCTGCTGACCGCGGCATGCGAGCTCTACATCCTCTTCTACGCGCTGTGGGGCGCCCGCCCGACCCATATGCTTATCGACCCAGCGATCGACTGAGGCGCTCAGGCCATCGAACTGCGCGTGTCCTCGAGCGCGAGTTCGACGAGCAATTGCATCGCCGCGCTGGCAGCCGCGGGTTCGCTGGCAGCGATCGCGTCATAGACGCGGGCATGGTCGGGAATAGGATTGCGCGGCAGGGCCCGGGCGCGCTGCTTGAACTGCGTCGTCCAGTGCACCGCCGCGCCGATGCTGGCGCTCAACGTCATCAGCGCGTCGTTGCGCGTCGCCGCCAGGATCGCGTTGTGGAAATCGCGGTCGGCTGCGCGCCCGGCATCGGTGGCGAGCGAATGCTGTCGCATTGCTACGAGCGCCGTCTTCATCTTCTTGAGATCCTCGCGGTCGCGGCGCTCGGCGGCGAGACGTGCAGCCGCGGGCTCGACAATCGCACGCAACTCGAAGAGGTTGCGGATGAATTCCATGTCGGGCTCGCCAGTGAACGCCCATGCGAGAACGTCCGGGTCGAGCAGGTTCCAGCGGCTGCGCGGCAGGACGCGCGTCCCCGCCTTGGTCCTGCTCTCGACCAGCCCCTTGGCGGCGAGCACCTGGATCGCCTCGCGATAGGCGCTGCGCGACACGTTCAAGGATTCGGAGAAGACCACCTCGGCCTGGAGTCGATCGCCAGGCGCATACTCGCCCGAGACGATCGCGGATCCGATCTTGTTTGCCACTGCTCCGTGCAGCCGGCGCCCGGTGTCGCGCCGGGGCCTGCCCTCGCCTGGGTGCGCTTCGCCCGCCATGTCCTCGCCAGCCTTGTCGGCGCTCTTCATCTCTGTCCTCGCTCGCGCCCCCTTACCAGTCGAACCCGATAAGCGGAACGGGAGATTGCCTATCCTGGGCGGCTGAAATATGTCGGACTAAATCGAGGAGAGGTCATGGCTTTGCGTCTGTTGCAACATCGGAGCGCGAACGGCGCGCGGTCGGTCATCGCAGCGCGAGGCGATCGGGCCGCGTTCGTTCCCGGCACATCGACCGTGCGCGCGCTCGCGTTCGAGGCGATCGCGCAGGGCCTCACCCTCGCCGGCGCCGTGGCGACGCGGGGCGAAGGCGATGGGGTGGAGATCGCCGCCGAACTTGCCGCGGGACGGCTGCTGGCGCCCATCGACCATGACGACCCCGCCCATCTCGTGATGACCGGCACCGGCCTCACGCATCTCGGCTCGGCCGAGGGGCGCGACAAGATGCACCGCGAAGCCGCGGCGATCGAGAAGCCGACCGACTCGATGCGCATGTTTCTCGAGGGGTTGGAGGGCGGAAAGCCCGCACCAGGCGCGATCGGCCAGCAGCCCGAATGGTTCTACAAGGGTGACGGCTCGCAACTCGTCGGCCCGGGCCAGCCGCTTGCCATGCCCCATTTCGCCCAGGACGGCGGCGAGGAGCCCGAGCTCGCCGGCATCTACCTTATCGGACCCGACGGCACCCCCCATCGGCTCGGCCTCTGCCTGGCCAACGAATTCAGCGACCATGTCACGGAGCGCCACAACTATCTCTGGCTCGCCCATTCCAAGCTGCGCCAGGCCGCACTCGGCCCCGAACTGCTCATCGGCGAAGCGCCACGCGATGTGCGCGGATCAAGCCGTATCCTGCGCGACGGCAAGCCGGTCTGGGAAAAGCCGTTCCTGACAGGCGAGGACAACATGTCCCACAGCTTTGCCAATCTAGAGCATCACCACTTCAAATATGCATTGTTCCGCCGCCCCGGGGATGTGCACGTCCATTTCTTCGGCACGGCGACGCTGTCGTTCAGCGACAATCTCCACACCGAGCCGGGCGATGTCTTCGAGATTGAGGCAGCGCCGTTCCAGCTCCCGCTTCGCAATCCGCTCGTCCGCGCCGAACCGCAGCCGGTTCTAGTAAACCTGCTCTAGCGCGATATAGGGCCGAACGACAAAGTGGCTTGGCGAAGCCCGGCGCGATCGTACCGGGCTCCTCCAAGCCATAGGGGACATCGGGATCAGAACTTGACGCGGACACCCACGCGGTAGGTGCGGCCGAGCGTGTCGTAGAGCGCCGGGTTCACATCGAGGCCGGTATTGGTCTGCGGCGACGGCGTGGGATCGCGATCGAACAGATTGTCGACCTTGAAGTAGGACGTGATGTGATCGCCGAGATCGAGCGATCCGCCGATGTCGAAGTAGAAGGCCCCCTTCATCGTGTTGGTGTTGATCGTCGGGTGATTGGTGGTCGAGACCGGGCAGCCGGACTGGCAGACGACATATTGGTTGCCGAACACGCCGTCGGAGAACCAGCGCTGCTGCGCCAGCAGCGTGAAGCCGTCGCCGTCATAGGTCTGGACGGCCAGCCACTTCCAGTGCGGAGTGTTGCCAGTGTTCGCACCCGCCTGATCGACGACGTCCACGCCCTTGACACCGGCATCGACGAGGAATTCGCGGACGTGCGTGCCGAGCCCGCGCACCGTGAAGGAACCGGGAAGGCCCAGCGGCCGCTGCCACCGGTAGCTTGCCTCGATGTCGAACCCGCTGGTCTTCCACGAGGCGAGGTTGAATGGCTGAACGTTGACGAAATTGCCGCCTTGGGTCGGGCTGTTGAGGACGAAGCCGCCGCAGAATTGCGTGAGGCCGTCATGGCAGAACTGGACGATCTGGGCCGCCGATAGAGTCGAGATCACGCCCTTCAGCTTGATGCTGTAATAGTCGAACGAAAGGCTGAGCCCCGGTAGCCAGGACGGGTTTGAATAGACGACACCCAGCTCCGTGTTGCGGGCAATTTCCGGCTTCAGGTCCGGGTTGCCGACCGTGTTCTGGAAAATTTGTACCGTCGGGCCATAGGGATTGGCGAAACTCGGCACGGTAGTGACGGTGGGCGCCGCGAACAGCTCGGAGAGATTGGGCGCGCGAACGTCGCGCGAAGTCACCGCGCGGAAGCGGAGCCCGTCCAGCGGCGTGTCCCAAGTGCCGCCGATCTTCCACGCCCAGACGGTTCCCGACGTGCTGTAATGGGTGACACGCGCCGCGGGGTTGATGTTCGCCTTGCCGAGCGGACCGTTCCAAAGCGGCAGATTGAGCTCGAGAAAGCCTTCATAGACGCTGTAGGCGCCATTGCCGTTCTTGTAGTTGCCCGCCGCATAGTTGCTGCCCTGCGTCGAATTGAGCAGCGGATCGGCAGGATAGGCTGCCGAGTTCGGGCTGATCGAGGACACGCCGGCCCCATAGGGATCGGCATTCACCCGGTAATATTCATGGCGATACTCGCCGCCGAACGCGACCGAGAGCGGCCCCGTCCAAAGGTCGAATGCCTCGCCCGAGAAGTTCACGCTGGCGACATCCTGAGTCAGCGTGGTGTGCTGGAACGGCCCGTTCTCTGGCTGGACATAGGCGAGCGCCGCAGCAGACGGGGTCGCCCCGCCGAAGACGTTGATAGGCTGGCAACCGAGCGCGCGCGCCTGGGCATTGGCGCAGACGATCGTGCCGTTGAGTGTCACGGCATCGACCGCGGCGGCATAGCGGTTCTGCAGCACGATATGGTCGACGTCGATGTCCGACTTGGTGGTGCCATGCTCGTAATAGGCGTCATAGTTCCACTTGGCCGCGAACTCGCCCTTCACGCCGGCGACGAAGCGATATTGCCGCCGGTCGGTACTGACCTTCGGGCTGGGGAAGGCACCGTTGCTCGATCCGAACGCGAACTGGGTGATGTTTGCCGTACCGCAGCGATCCTTGATCGACTGGGGAAGGAAGGCGTTGGCGCAGGAGATGGTGAGGTTGACGCGATTATAGCCGGGGCTCGGCTGGTTGCTCGTCAGCACCTGCGCGACATTGGCGGTGACGTAGAGTTCCTGGCCCTCGGCGAAATCGAAGCCGATCCGGCCATAGCCGTTGATCCGCTCGAGCGAGGATTTGAGCGAGGCGCCCGAGCCGACACCGCCGGAAAGGTCGCCGCCGACGCAGAAGCTGTTGCCCGGATAGCAGTTCGACACATTGCCATTGCCCTGGGGCACGCCATTCGAGCCATAGTTGAAATTATAGGGCACGCCGTTCTGATCGAACGCGGTCCCCTGGAGCGGCCCGTTGGTGATGAGGCCGTATTTCGCATACTGATAGGATTGGGCGTAATCGCCATAGGTATATTGCGGCGCGCCGCCGCTGGTGACCTTGCTGTCGAGCAGGGTCGAGGCGCGGAACCAGTCGCGGGCGCCGGCAAGGTCGGTGCCGAAATTGCCGGGGCCCACGCCCCCTTCATTGTCATATTCGCCGCTGACGACGATGTGCAGGCGATTGTCGAACAGCGACGTACCGAAGGCCGCCTGGGCGAGCCCGGTCTTGTCGTCATTATAGCGGGTGATGCTGCCGAGGAGATTGGCCTTGAACCCGGTAAAGTGCGTGTCGGTGATGAAGTTGACCACGCCGCCGACCGCGTCCGAGCCATAGGAAGCGGAGGCGCCGCCGTTCACCACGTCGACGCGCTTGACCAGCAACTGCGGAAACATGCTGATGTCCGGCACGCCGGTCACGTTCGCTCCGACGACGCGCTGGCCGTCGAGCAGGGTCAGGGTGCGGATCGGCTGGAGGCCGCGCAGCGAGAAGGAGCTGAGGCCCTGCTGGCCGCTGGAGGTGCTGAACGTGCCGGTCGCCGCGCCGGTCGAGCCCTGGAGCGAAGGCAACTGGGCGATCGTGTTGAAGATGTTCGGCTGGGCATTGCTGGCGATCTGCTCCTCGCCGATCACCGTGGTCGGCGTGGGCGCGGTGAAGCCGCTCGACAGGATGCGGGTGCCGGTGACGATGATATTGCCGTCATTCTGCGCGGGCTCCTCCGCGGGCGCGGGGGCAGCCTGCGCCTCCTGCGATGCCGGCGCGGTCTGCGCGATCTGCGCGAGCGCGGACGTGCAGCCCAGCGCCGCGGCGAGCGCGGCCAAGCTGGTAGCGCTACCACGAAGCAGCGTGCGGCGATTGAACAGCATCTTCCCCATCATCCATCCCCTGATCGTTATCGGCACATGGACTGTGCCATTGTGTCTGGGTCTTATCGGATCAGGGTGCGGGCGGCATCTACGACCATGGTCGCAGACAGCGCTGGCCAAGAGTCAGGGGCGCGTGGAATAGAGGCCGTGATGGCCGAGGATGAGCAAGGTCTGCCCGTCCGCGCCGCCGAACAGCAATTGCAGCGGGCGCTCGGGCACGGCGATCCGGCCGAGCGCGCGGCCATCGGCGGCGTAGACGAACACCTCGCCGTTCGCGACATAGATGCGCCCGTCCGGCCCGACCGCCACGCTCTCGCCGCCGCGGGGGGCGAAGGGCTTGAGATCGGTCACCGCGCCGCCGGCGCCGAGCAGCCCCGAATAGGTCCGGTTCTCCGAGCCATTGGCGAGATAGACCCGTTCGCCGACCTTGCCGGTGACCCAGCCATAGGTGTCGAGCGTGTCGGAGAAGCGCCAGCCGAGATGGTTGGGCGGTCCCTGCTGCCAGACGCGATAGGCCGGAAGGACCAGGCTGCCATCGGGCGAGACATATTCGCGGGGCTTGGGCGCGGCCATGTCGCGGGCGAACATCTCGGCGAGCGTGGTGAAATGGTCGCTGGCCGGATCATACTGGTCGCGGAACTCGCCATTGTTCCAGACGCCGCCGGGCAGCGCGACGCGGGCGTTCGCTGGGTCCTTGGTAGCGGTCGGCTCGATCAGGCGGACCTCGGCGGGCTTGGTGGGATCGATGCTGTAGACGGTGGCCTCGGGACCGGCCGAGGACAGTACCAGCAGATGGCCCGAGCGATCGACCGCGAGGTTCACCGCGTCGAGCGGGGCATCGGCGGTGACCGACACCCCCTCCCCTTGCGACCAGCCATGGATGCGCTGGAACTGGCGGTCGATGAAATAGAGCTTGCCGTGCGCATCCACCGCGCCGCCGCCGAGCGCGCCGAAGCCGTCGGCGAGCCGGGTGACGGGCGCCAGGGAAGCAGCGGCGGCCGGGGCGGGCGCGTCGGTCACGTCGAGCACCGCGAACTCGCGCTCGCGCACCTCGATCCCGCGGGTCATATCGACGATCGCGTTCGCATAGGGATATTTGCTCGCACGCAGATAGGTGCCGCAGCCATTGGCGTCGCAGGTCGAGAAGCCGCTTTCGGCGTTCACATGCATGTTGCGGAAGCGGATGTTGGTCGAGTTGGTGAGCTTGACCGCCGCGGGTGCGGGCTGGAGCGAGCGGGTGACGCGGTAGCCGTGGAAATTGGCGAACAGGATGTCGCGCGAATTGCGCACCTCCAGCGCCACGGTGTTGCGGCTCTCGCCGGCCTCCTCCTCGGTCTGGGGCGCGAGGAACTCCCAGTTGCGGACGCGGTCGAGCACGATCTCGGCGCGGACATGATGCTCGGCGGACATCTCGTAGACGAAGCCGGGGGTGTCGGTATCCGACACGTATAGCCCGGCCTGGGCATAGGTGTTCGGCGTCCACAGCCCGTTGAAGGTGCCGCCGCCGCCATCGGTGACCCAGAGGCTGGCATATTGGCCGTCCCAGCGCTTCTTCGGGTCCGCATCGGCGCTGTGGTTGGCGTTATAGGGGTCGAAGCGGCTGCCATCGGCGAAGTTGGTGCCGTGCCCGCCCTGGAACTTGACGTCGTCGACCAGCGACCGGGGCCCTGCCCGCCACAGCAAGGCCGTCGCGCGCGGGTTCACCCCGCCGGTGAACAGGCCGAGGCCGGAGACGATCGCATCGCCGCCCCGGGCGCTCTCGACCAGTGCCTTGGCCGGGCCGATGCCGCGATAGCCGGGGCTGTCCTCGGCAAGGACGATCTGGGCCAGGCTCGGGTGGAGGCCGATCAGCACGCTGTCGGGCCGCAGCCTGAGCGTGTCGGTGACGCGGTAGAAGCCGGCGGGGAAATAGAGCACGCGGTGGCTGTCGATGGCGCGCTGGAGCGCGGCGGTGTCGTCGGTGCCGTTGTCGCCCTTTGCGCCGAGATCGCGGACGCTCGTCCAGGCACCGACGCCCGGAAACGCGCGGATCGCCGGATCGCGGCGGGCGGGCAGCCTGGCCAGCGCAGCGGCGTCCATGCGCGTCTCGTAGCTGCCCGGCTGGCCGAACCCCGGCAGCGTCAGGCCATAGGTGAATTCCTTGACCCGGTAGCGCGGCGCCGGTCCCGCGACCGTCTTGCCGCTGTCGCGGAAGCGAGCGAATACCGGGGTGCCGCTGGCAAGGGCATTGTCGAAGCCGATCTGGGTATAGGCATTGCCTTCGTTGCTGATGATCACGCCCGCCTTGGCGACATTCTCGAAGCGGACGTCCTTGCCCCACAGCCAGTCGCCGTAACCACGGTCGATCTCGATGCCGACGGGGACGTTGCGGAACACGGTGTTGACCAGGGTCAGGCCCGCCTCATGCTCGCGGATCGCGGCGTCGCGCTGCCCCTCGAAGCTGGAATCGAGCAAGGTGTACTGCCAGGCGGGAGAAGTCTTCTCGGCCAGTATCCCGTAGCGCCCGCCGAAGAAGCGCAGGTCCATGCCGAGATTGCCGACCTGGTAGATGCCGGCCAGCCCCGAGCCGAGATGGAAGTCGATATGGGCGAGATAGCTGTGCTGCGCGGTATGCGCGCGCACCGCCGTCGCCGCCGGATTGCCCGCGCCGATCTCGAAATCGACGTTTGCCAGCGCCGAATAGAAGGTGCCCGAATTGGCGTCGGCGATGTCGGGATCGAACGGCACGCTGGTCGGCGGCGGCACCGGCACCTTGCCGCGCAGCGGTGCCCCGCCCGGCCCGGGCGCCCCGCCGTTCGGCTGGTTGCCGGTGAAGAACACCATGCTGCCGACGCCCTTCTGGAAGCCGGGCGTATTGGCCGCCAGCACGAATACCGGCCGCGTTTTGCCCACGCCGAACAGGCGCACGCCGGGCCAGATATAGATCGTGCGGGTGATGCGGTGGCGGCCCGAAGGCAGGAACACGATGCCGCCGCCGGGCCTGGCCGAGGCAGTGTCGATCGCCGCCTGGATCGCGGCGCCGTCGTCGGCCAGGCCGTCGCCCTTGGCCTTGACGGTGACGGCGGCGGGCTCGTTCGGGGCGGTTGCGTAGACCGAGACGGAGCGCGCCGGCTGCGCCTGGGCGAGACCGATCTGCATTGCCGCGACGACCGCCCATGCCGCTATCCTGCCGATCATGTCCGTCCCCATCCTTTGTTATCGCCATACGATAGCACGCGGATAGGCATGCGCGCAGGTCCCGGCGACCGCGACAAAGGTCGCAATGGTCAAAGCGCGCGGCGCAGAACATGAGCGTCCTGTCCGAAGCCGGGGAACGACGTGGAAGCGCAGCGAAAAATGACCGGATTGCTGCCCTGCGCGATCGTCGCGATGGGGGTGAGCGGCTGCGGCAAGTCGACTTTGGTCGCGCATCTCGCCGCGCATCTCGCCGCGCCCGCGTTCGAAGGCGATGATTTCCATGCGGCCGCAAGCATCGCCAAGATGCGCGCGGGGCAACCGCTCGACGATGCCGACCGCTGGCCCTGGCTCGACCGGCTGGGGGCGGCGATCGGCGCGGCGGTGCGCGAGCGGGGCATCGCGGTGGCGGCCTGTTCGGCGCTCAAGCGCAGCTATCGCGCGCGGCTCGAAGCGGCGGCGGACGTGCCGATCGCCTTCATCCTGCTCGACGGCGACCGCGAGGAGATCGCACCGCGGCTGGCGGCGCGCGCCGGCCATTACATGGCGCCCAGCCTGCTCGACAGCCAGTTCGCCACGCTCGAGCGTCCCGGCGCCGACGAGCGTGCGCTGGCGCTGCACTGCTACCGGCCGATCGAGGAACTGCGCGGCGACGTCCTCGCATGGGCGCAGGCGGTGCTCGGCGCCTAGCCAGGCGGATGCGCCGATGGCCCGGCGTGCCTGGGCACCCGGGGGATGGGCAGAAGGAAAGGACCGGCGCGTTCTCTTCTCGGGCGCTCGGGCTCGACGACGATTGCATTTGGTATTCGTGTTCTGTCGCGTCGAGACTTTCTGCTGTGGCGAGCCTCCCCTGTATCGCGGCCGTGGAGAAGCAGTCAGGGGTAGTTTAAAGGCAAGGGGCTCACAGCGCATTCAACTGGCGAAGCTTCGACTTACCGTAGCCGAACGACTCCGCGCCGATCCTCCGGCGACGCTGTTGCGACACCGGCCTTCCGCATCTTCGTACTGGCCTGGTACGAAGAATGGCGCGGCTTATTACCTATTTGGTTTGTTTTGTCAAGCAGAATATCCGCTTCTGCCCCGTCATCCCCGCGCAGGCGGGGATCCAGGGTCACAAAGGACGTCGTTCTGCCACTCTGGATCCCCGCCTTCGCGGGGATGACGGTTAAGAGAGCGGGGACGACGATCACGGTGCGCTCGTGCGCGCCTTCGCTTGTGATCCGGCTTCCGCCGGGATAGCGGGAAGCCTAGGGCATCAGCCGCTTGCGGCCCTGGGACAAATGCCAGCGCATCGCCAGCCCCGCGCCGTCGCCGTCCTGGGCGCGGATCGCGTCGACCACGGCGTCATGCTCGTCCATCATCGCGCCGATCACCTCGGGCGGGCGCGAGCGCGAGATGTCGACTCCGGCGCGCAAGATGCCCATCACGTCCTGCTGCAAATGATCGAAGGTGGAGATGAAGGCGGTGTTGCCCGTCGCCTCGGCGATCGCGCGGTGCAGCCGCCAATCCTCGTCATGCGCCGGCGCGCTGGACAGCAGCGCGGTCCGCAGCGCCTCGAGCGCCGCGTCGATCGCGTCCATCTGCTCATGCGAGCGGCGCTGCGCCGCCAGCCGCGCCGCCTCGGCCTCGAGCACGAAGCGGACCTCGTAAGTGCCGAGCGTCGCCGCCAGCCCATCCATCGGCACATGCGAGCCGAGCCGGGCGGAGGGCCGGCGCTTCACATAGGAGCCGGCGCCGCGCCGTGCCTCGGTAATGCCGTCGGCGGCGAGCCGGACCAGCGCCTCGCGCACGATCGTGCGCGACATGCCGAACAGCTCGGCCAGCCGCGCTTCCGAAGGCAGGCGATCGCCGGCGGCCAGGTCGTCCTCGTTGATGATCCCGACGATCGCGGTATAGGCGCGATCGGCGAGCCTCCCCTCTTGCACGGCGCCTCTCTTAAAGCCGGTGCGCGGTGTTCGCGTCTCAGACAAGGTAGCTGAGCCCCACCACCATGGCGAGTCCGGCCACCGAGATCACCGTCTCGAGCAGCGACCAGGTGCGGAACGTGTCCGCGGTGCTGGTGCCGACATAGCCCTTGACCAGCCAGAAGCCGGGATCGTTGACATGGCTGAAGAACACCGAGCCGGCGCCGATCGCCAGCACGACCAGCTCGGGCGAGGCACCGGACGCGGCGACCACGCCCGGCATGATCCCGACGGCGGTGATCGTCGCGACCGTGGCGGATCCGGCAGCGAGCCGGATGCCGACCGCGACGAGCCAGCCGAGTAGCAGCGGCGAAATCGCGTACATCATCACCAGCCGCGCCAGCAGGTCCGACAGGCCGGCGCTGACCAGCACCTGCTTGAGCGCGCCGCCGGCGCCGATCGCCAGCAGGATGGCGCCGGCCGCACCCATCGTCTCGAACCAGATCGCATCCTGGATACGCGCCTCGCTCAGCCGCCGGCCGAACAGCAGCGGCAGCGCGAGCAAATTGGTGATCAGCAGCGCCAGCACCGGGTTGCCGATCGCGGCCAGCCACATCGCGTCCTTGAGCGCGGGGATCAGCTTGCCGAGCTCTCCGGCAGAGATCAGCACGATCGGCAGCAGCACGATGAGCAGCGCAAGGCCGCGGTGGGGCGGCAGCATGTCGGGCACGGGGTCGCTCAGCACCGGTTCGGTGAGCTTGACGCCGGGCGTCACGAACTTGGCCAGCACCGGGCCCGCCAGGATCGCGACGGGGATGGCGATGATCACGCCGTAGAGCATCGTCAGGCCCAGGCTGGCGTGCAGCGCCTCGACCGCGAGTAGCGGCCCGGGGTGCGGCGGGACCAGCGCATGGACCACGCCGAGCCCGGCCAGCGCGGGCATGATCAGCCGCAGCTTGGTGCCGTCCGGATCGCCATTGTCGGGCATCGCCTTGGCAGCGGCGACGACGATCGGCAGCAGCAGCACCAAGCCGGTCTCGAAGAACAGCGGCAGGCCGATGATGATCGCGATGCCGAGCGTTGCCCAGGGCGCCGCCCTGGGTCCGGTCAGCCGCAGCGCGCCGGTGGCCAGCGAGGCTGCGGCGCCCGAGAGATGCAACATCGCGCCGAGCGACAGGCCCAGCGCCACGACCAGCCCGGTGCCGCCGACAATGTCGCCGACGCCCTTCTGCACGGCCTTGGCAGTGCCGGCGAGCGGCAGGCCGGCGAGCAGCCCGACGGCGAAGGCGCCGACCAGCAGGCCGATGAATGGATGGAGCCGTCCGCGGACGATCAGCACGATCGCGAGCGCGATTCCGGCAAGCGCGGCGAGGACCAGCCTGATGTCGTCGCCGGTCATCGCAAATATCCAGGCAGCAGCGCCCGGCTGGCCGAAAATCCTGACATCGTTGTCCTCCCCAGAAGTCCGCCACTTTTTCGTATTTGGCTGCCGAGCAGCGCTATCTGTAGGACAGGTTTTTGCCATTCGGCAATGAAAAAGGCTTGCTAGCGCTATCAATCGCGGAACATACTAAAACCTGTCCAACTGATTCCGGATCAATCGGAACGGGGATAGATCGCGGAACCTGGTGGCTCCGCGCAAGGCCAAAGAGCCTAGGAGAGGATGAGATGACGGGGATTTCCCAGGAAACCGGTCAGGCCGTGGCGGCGACGCCCTGCACCTTCGATCGCGCCGGCACGCCCGTGCGGCTCACACCGACGCAGCTCAAGGTGATGCGCGGCGTCCATTCGGGCCAGCTCAACAAGCAGATCGCGTTCGAGCTCGGCATCGCCGAGGCGACGGTGAAGGCGCACATGACCGCGCTGATGCGCAAGCTCAACGTGCGCAACCGCACCCAGGTGGCGATCGCGGCACAGACGTTGGCGCTGCCGCTTTCCTGATCCGCGGCGCCGCCCTTGCCGGGCACGCACACTCCAATTTCCGGGGACGCTAGATGAAGGCCTTTCGCCTGCTTGTCGCGCTGCTGCTGCTGGCGCCCCTCCCCGCCCTGGCCGGGTCGAACTCGGTCTATCGGACCCAGCCGAACGATCCGCGCGCGATCACCGTGAAGGGCGTGGGCGACGGCCGCGCCGACGACAGCGCCGCGCTCCAGCAGGCGATCGACGCCGCTGCGGCGAGCGGGCATGGCGGATTGGTCTTCCTGCCCGCGGGCCGCTACCGGATCAGCCGGACGATCTTCCTGCGCTCCGCGGTGCGCGTGTTCGGCGTGGGCGCGACGCGGCCGGTGATCCTGCTCGCCGACAGCACGCCGGGCTATGGCCAGGGCGTGGCGGCGATGGTCTCGTTCACGGGCGAGGACCAGTACCGCGTCGGCGCCGTGCCGGTGCCGCCGCCGACCAGCGTGCCGGCCAATCCAGATGTCTACGACGCGACGTCGAGCACCTTCTATTCGGCGCTGTCGAACGTCGATTTCGAGATCGGCCAGGGCAATGCGGGCGCCGTCGCGGTGCGCTTCCGCGTCGCGCAGCACGGCTTCCTGCGCCATATCGACTTCCATCTCGGTTCGGGTCTGGCCGGCATCTACCAGGCTGGCAACGCATGCGAGGACCTGCGTTTCTATGGCGGCCGCTACGGTATCCTCACCGAGAAGACTTCGCCCGCCTGGCAGTTCACGCTGATCGATTCCGAGTTCGAGAGCCAGCGCGATGCGGCGATCCGCGAGCATGAGGTCGACCTGACCCTGGTCAACGTCGCGATCCGCAACACGCCCGTCGGGATCGAGATCGACCGCGGCTATTCGGATTCGCTGTGGGGCAAGGATGTCCGCTTCGAGAATGTCCCCCAGGCCGGCGTGCTGATCTCGAACGAGAACAGCGTCTTCACCCAGATCGGCTTCGACAATGCCGTGGCGACGGGCACGCCGGTGTTCGCGCGCTTCCGCGACAGCGGCCGGACGGTGGCGGGGCAAGGCCGCACCTACCGGGTCAGCGACTTCTCCTACGGTCTCAAGCTGCCCGGCCTGGGCGCGATGGGCGATTTCGCCACCGACGTCACGATGGCCCCGCTCGCGCGGATGCCCAGGCGCCGCGCGGCCGCGATCCGCGCGCTGCCTCCGGTCGGCGACTGGGTCAATGTCCGCGACCTCGGCGTGAAGGGCGATGACGAGACCGACGACACCGCGGCGCTGCAGCGCGCGATCGACAGCCACCGGGTGCTCTACCTGCCGATGGGCCGCTACCGCGTCACCGACACGCTCAGGCTGCGGCCGGACAGCGTGCTGATCGCGCTGCATCCGAGCCTGACGCATCTCTATTTGCCCGACGAGACCCCGGCCTATGCCGGCGTGGGCAGCGCCAGAGCATTGCTGCAGAGCGCGAAGGGCGGCGATGCGATCGTCTCCGGGCTCGGGCTATGGACCGGCGGGGTGAACCCGCGCGCCACCGCGCTGCTGTGGAAGGCCGGCGCGGCCTCGATGGTCAACGACGTCAAGATCCAGGGCGGCGGCGGCACTTTGCTTACAAAGGGAAGTCCGATCGGCTTCGGCGATCCCAGGGCGCGCTTCGACGGCCAGCATCCGAGCATCTGGGTCACCGATGGCGGTGGCGGCACCTTCGCGGCGATCTGGTCGCCCAACACGCTGGCGTCGGCGGGCTTCTACGTCTCGGATACCAAGACCCCCGGCCATGTCTACGAACTGTCGGCCGAGCATCACTACCGCGCCGAGATCGTGCTCGACAACGTAGAGAATTGGGAATTCCTGGCGCCGCAGACCGAGCAGGAAGTGCGCGACGGCGTCAACGCGATCTCGACCGAGTTCCGCAACTCGCGCAACATCCTGTTCGCCAATTATCACGGCTACCGCGTCACGCGCTCGATCAAGCCGATGGACGCGGCGGTGAAGCTCACCAATTCGAGCGACATCCGCTTCCGCAATGTCCATGTGAACGCCGAGAGCGGCTTTGCCAGCTGCGACGACAAGGGCTGCGGCACCTATGTTCGGGCGAGCAAATATCCGTTCGAAAACGCGATTCTGGACGTCACCGGAGGGCAGGAAGTACGCGAGCGCGAGTTCGCCCGGCTCGACGTCGGCGCGGTCGCCGCGTCGAGAACGCCGGCGCCGGTGCCGCCCGGAGTCGAGAAGCTTGCCGACGGCTTCTATTCGATCGCCGGCGCGGCGGTGGATGCAAAGGGCAAGCTCTACTTCGTCGACCGCCAATTCCAGCGCATCCATGGCTGGTCGGCGAAGGAAGGCCTGACGGTCGTGGCGGATGCGCCGCTCGATCCGGTGAGCCTGGCGGTCGACCGTTCGGGACATCTGCTGGTCCTGTCCTCGGCCGGGCATGACGCCAGCGTCTACAGCATCGACCCCGCGAAGCCCGGCGAGGTCAAGGCGATCGCCCCTACCCCGGCAAAGCCGCACGACGGCGCCGCAACGCTGTTGCCGGGCAATATGTGGGCGAATGGCGAATTTGCCGACCGGATCGATCCCGCCACCTACCAATTCCCGGCGCTCGCCGACTTCTTCACCCGGGCAATGGCGCACCCCAAGCCGCGCGAATATGTCTCGCCCGACGGATCGCTGGTCCTTCCCGCCTTCCGCGTCTGGAACCAGGGGCCCGACGACCACCAGGGCTGGCGCTGGTCGGACACGCTCGACGCACACGGCCTGGTCGCCGCGCGCGCCGGCGAGCGGGTCACCCTGACCAACGGCTCGGAGAACCGGACCTATAGCGGGCTGGTCGGGCCGAACGGCACCCTAACCGACCTGCGCATCGTCGCCGATCGCGGCGGCGAGAGCGTGGCGCGCGACAAGGACGGCACCCTCTATGTGGCGAACGGGCAGGTGTTCGTCTATGACGCGGCAGGCAAGCCGATCCGCCGCATCGACGTTCCCGAACGGCCGCTCCAGCTCGTGATCGGCGGCGCGGACGGGCGCACGCTCTTCATCCTCACGCATCACGCGCTCTACGCGGTGGCGATCTAACTCGCGCTGCATTGAGGCGGACACCGCTTCATAATTTCGGTTGCCGCTCCATCGGCGCCTGTGCCACCCATCGGCCTCCGAAATGACGTCGCTTCCCGACCCCTCGCCGCTTCCGGGCGTCCGCGGCACCGATGCTGCCCGGAGCGGGCGTCCGCCGACGATCGACGATGTCGCGGCGCTGGCGGGTGTCGGGCGCGCCACGGTTTCGCGTGCGCTCAACGATCAGGCGCATGTCAGCGACAAGATGCGCGACCGGGTGATGCGCGCAGTCGAGGCGCTCGACTACCGAGTCAATCCGCAGGCGCGCAACCTGGCCAGCCGGACGAACAACACGCTCACCCTGGTCAATTGCAACGCGCTCGATGCCCCGCCGAACAGCTATTATTTCGCCGCGATCGAGCTGGGCGCGCTGCGCGCCGCCGCCGCCGCCGGCTTCGAGCTTTCCACCTTCAACATCCATGTCGAAGACCTGCGCCGCGACGACCGGCTGATCGAGCTGTTCGAATCGGGCCGCAGCACCGGCCTGATCCTCTCCCCGCCCCTGTCCGCCGATCTCGCGCTTGCCCGCCGGCTGATCGCACATGGCTGCCCGGTCGTGTGCATATCGCCCAGCGACGAGGTGCGGACGCTGCTGCCTGGCGTCGGGTTCGACGAGGAAGCGGCCGGCTATGAGGTCGCGCAGCACGTCGTCGCGGCCGGCCATCGCCGCTTCGGCTATATGCTCGGCATCGAGGGCCATCTCGCCGCCGAGCATCGCTTCGCCGGCTTCCTGCGCGCGCTCGCCGAAATCGGGCTCGACGACCGCGCCGTGACTGCGTTGCGCGGCGATTTCAGCTTCCGTTCGGGCGTGGAGCTGGCGGACATCCTGCTCGCCGGGCCCGTACGCCCCACCGCGATCGTCTGCGCCAATGACGACATGGCGGTCGGCGCGATGTTCGCCGCCCATCGGCTGAACCTGGCGATGCCCGCCGACCTTTCGGTGGTCGGGTTCGACGATGCGCCGGTAGCCGCCTATATCTGGCCCCCGCTCACCACCATCCACCAGCCGATCCGCCGCATCGCCGCGCGCGCCGTGGAGCGGCTTATCGAGGCGCTGCTGCGCGGCCAGGGCGGTGGGACGGCGGGATTCGACACGATCGACCATCATCTGGTCCTGCGTGAATCGGTCGCCCCGCCACGCGGCTGAAGTACCCGCACCAAGCGCCGTTCCGGGCGTTTTCTGTGACGCGTTGACAATTCCCAGCAACGCGATGATACCAATTGGAAGCGCTTCCAGTTTCGATGGCGGCGCCACGGAAGAAGACGGCCGACAACGGTCGCACCAGGAGAGGGGAAGAGGCGATGGCGGAGCGTCCGCATCTGCGCGTCATGAATCGCGCCAAGGGCAATCTGAAGCTCACGATTTCGATGCTGTCATTGGCGGCAAATTTGCCAGTCCAGGCCTGGGCGCAGGATAGCAGCGCGCCCGCCAATCAGGACCAGCAGCAGCCGGCGGCAGACGAGATCGTCGTCACCGGTATCCGCGCCGGCCTGCGCAACTCGATCAACCTGAAGCGCGACAACACCTCGATCGTCGAGGCAGTGTCGGCCGAGGATATCGGCAAGCTGCCCGATGTCTCGATCGCCGACTCGATCGCGCGGTTGCCCGGCCTCGCCGCACAGCGCGTCAACGGCCGCGCCCAGGTCATCTCGATCCGCGGCCTCGCCCCGGACTTCACCACCACCTTGCTCAACGGGCGCCAGCAGGCCAGCTCGGGCGACAACCGCGCGGTCGAGTTCGACCAGTATCCCGCAGAGCTTCTGTCGAGCGTCGTGGTGTACAAGACGCCGGATGCGAGCATTGCCGGCATGGGCCTGTCCGGCAGCGCCGACCTGCGTACGGTGCGCCCGCTCACCTACGGCAAGCGCGCGATCGCACTCAACATCCGCGGCGAGCTCGACGCCGATGGCGGCAAGAACGCCGACATCTCCAAATGGGGCTGGCGCGGCACGGCGAGCTATATCGACCAGAACGCCGCCGGCACGCTCGGCTGGTCGATCGGCTATGCGCATCTCGATTCACCGAGCCATGTCGATCACTACAAGGCCTATGGCTATGAGGCGTTCGGCGGCGTGTGCGAGCCGGGCACCAGCAATCCCCCGTCCTGCTCCCCCGACACGGTCACGCCCGACTCCGCCGACAATGCGCTCCAGCTGAACGGGCAGGAAGCCTGGGAAACCAGCCGCCGCAACCAGCGCGACGGCGTAATGGGCACGCTGGAATGGAAGCCGAGCGATAGCGTCCACAGCGTCCTCGACCTCTATTATTCGCAGTTCAAGCAGAAGGAAGTGATCCGCGGCGCGCAGTGGTTCTCGAACGGCTGGGCGGACAACGGGACCTTCTCCAACATCGGGACGACCACCGTCGGCGGATCGCAGGTCGGCACGTCGGGCCATTTCGCCAATGCGATCCCGATCCTGCGCAACGACATGAACACGCGCAAGGACAAGCTGTTCGCTGCCGGGCTCAACAACGAGTTCCAGCTCGACGAGCGGACGCGCTTCGTCGCGGACCTGAGCTATTCGACCAACAAGCGCGACGAGACCTATATCGAGACCTATAGCGGCTATGGCGCGGGTCCGTTCCAGACCCGCACGCCGGACAGCTATGATTTCGCCTTCCCGATCGACGGTGCATTCCCGACCTATGATTTCGGGCTGAACTATGCCGATGCCAGCCAGGTTTCGCTGGGCGATCGCGCGCCCTGGGGCGGCTGGGGCCATGACGGCCTGCTCAAGTCGCCCCACGTCAAGGAAGAGCTGGGCGCGGTGGATTTCGCGCTGAGCCACGACCTGGACGGCTTCCTCAGCAGCATCGAAATCGGCGTCAACTATACCGAGCGCAACAAGAGCAAGACCGTCGACGAGCTCGATCTCAATCTGAAGAATGGCCGCCAGCAGGTGCTGATCGGTTCGCAATATCTGCTCGACCCGACCTCGCTCGATTTCGTCGGCTTCGGCAACGTCATTGCCTGGAACCTGCCCGCGGCGCTCGACACCTATTACGACAAGACGCCGCTGCAGGACGCCAACCATTTCGACAAGACGTGGAAGATCACGGAAGACGTCATCACCTGGAAGGCGAAGGCGAATATCGACTGGGGCCATCTGCGCGGCAATGTCGGCGTGCAGGTGGTGCAGCAGTTCCAGGCGTCTTCCGGCCTGCGGATCAACCAGACGCTGACGCCGATCGCGCTGTCGCAGGTGTTCGAGACGGACAGCTATACCGACGTGCTGCCGAGCCTGAACCTGATCTACGACATCGGCGGCGGGCACCGCATCCGCCTGGCCGCGTCCAAGGTCCTGGCGCGTCCGCGCATGGACGACATGCGCGCCAACTTCACGCCCAGCTTCAACGTCAATCCATGCGGCGGCAGCCCGCCCTGCGCGCCGGGAAGCACGGTCAATCCGTGGTCGGCGACCGGCGGCAACCCGGACCTCCAGCCCTGGCGCGCCAAGGCGCTGGACATCGCCTATGAATGGTACATCGGCAAGGCGACCTACATCAGCGTCGCGGGCTTCTACAAATGGCTCGACAACTATATCTACAATCGCAACTTCGCGATCGACTTCTCGGGCCTGCCGATCCCGACCAACCAGATTCCGGCGAACGTCAACATCAGCTCGATCGGGCAGGTGACGATGCCGGCGAACGGTCCCGGCGGCAACGTGAAGGGTGTCGAGGTCAGCGGCGCGATCGAGATCGGGCGCCTGATCCCGGCGCTCGACGGCTTCGGCTTCACGGGCAGCTATTCCTACACGGAGTCCGACCTCAATCCCACCGACAACAATGACGTGGTGCGGATCCCGGGCCTGTCCGGCACCGTGTACAACGTCACCGGCTATTTCGAGAAATGGGGCTTCCAGGCGCGGGCGAGCTATCGCTTCCGTTCGGCCTTCAAGGGCGAGACGGTGCAGCTGTTCACCAACCGCGGCTACACCGAGATCCTCGCGGACAAGCAGCTCGATGCCCAGATCGGCTACAGCTTCCCGGACAGCTCTGCGCTGACCGGACTGGGTGTTCTGCTGCAGGTGAGCAACGTGACGGACTCGCCCTATCGCACGCGGCTTGGCCTCGACACCGGCGGCACGCATACTAGCGACGGCACCCCGCTTCCCGAGACCTACGAGAAATATGGCCGCCAGTTCCTGCTGGGGCTCAACTACCGCTTCTAGCTCCCCGGAATCCAACCCCTCCGGGATTCAAGGGGAGGCGCACGGCCAGCCGTCGCCTCCCCCCTTTTATCTTAGCGGCCATGCCGCCTTGTAGCGAGTAGAGAGATGAAAGCTGCGCGATCCTGGCTGATCCTTCCCCTGCTGGCGGGCTGCACGGCCACCACGCCGGGGCGCGACCTGCTCTGGCTCGGCAAGGACTGGCCAACGCTCCACGCCCCAACCGCGCGCGATGCGGCGATGGAGGCGCGGATCGCCGGCATCCTGAAGGGCATGACGCTCGAGCAGAAGATCGGCCAGATGACCCAGGCAGATATCCGCTCGATCACTCCGGACGACGTGCGGCGCTATTATATCGGCTCGGTCCTCAACGGCGGCGGCGCCTGGCCGGGAATGAAGAAGGACGCCCCCGTCACCGCCTGGACCGAATTGGCCGGCGCCTATTACCGCGCCTCGATGTCGACCGACATGGCGGTGCACATCCCCGTCATTTGGGGCACAGACGCGGTCCACGGGCACGGCAATGTCGCCGGCGCCACGCTCTTCCCGCACAATATCGGCCTGGGTGCCGCGCGCGACCCGGCACTGATCGAGCGGATCGGCCGGGCAACCGCCCGCCAGGTCCGCGCCACCGGCATCAGCTGGGTGTTCGCGCCTACGCTGGCGGTGGGCGAGAACCGCCGCTGGGGCCGCACCTATGAAAGCTATTCGAGCGATCCGGCGATCGTCGCATCCTATGCGCGCGCCATGGTCCACGGGCTGCAAGGCGGCCTGGCCGGCGACGGTGACGTGGTCGCCACTGCCAAGCATTACCTCGGCGACGGCGGCACGTTCGACGGCGTCGACCAGGGCGAGAACCGCGCCGCGCGCACCCACATGGTCCAGGTCCACGGCGCCGGCTACTACCCCGCGCTAAACGCCGGCGTGCAGACGGTGATGGTCTCGTACAATAGCTGGAACGACACCGGTTCGGGTACGGATTACGGCAAGCTGCACGGCAGCCGCGCGCTGGTGACCGATGTGCTCAAGGGCAAGCTCGGCTTCGACGGGCTGGTCGTCTCCGACTGGAACGGCATCCAGCAGGTCCCAGGCTGCGCCAAGGATCACTGCCCCCAGGCGGTCAATGCCGGGATCGACCTGATGATGGTGCCCGACGACTGGAAGGCCTTCATCGCGAACACCGTGGCGGATGTCCGCGAGGGCCGCGTGCCGATGGCGCGGATCGACGATGCGGTCACCCGCATCCTGCGCGTCAAGCTGCGCGCCGGGCTGTTCGACCACAACCCCGTGGCCAGCACCTATGCCGCCAAGGCCGAGGCGCTCGACGCGCATGACCTGGGCCGCGAGGCCGTGCGCAAGTCGGTGGTGCTGCTCAAGAACCAGGGCGTCCTCCCGCTCGCGGCCGGCAAGCGCGTGCTGGTGGTGGGTAGCAGCGCGGACAGCCTGTCCAACCAGACCGGCGGCTGGTCGCTGACCTGGCAGGGCACCGAGAACAGGAACACCGATTTCAAGGGCGGCACCACCCTCCTTACGGCACTGCGCGACGCACTCGGCGCTGCCAACGTGACCTTCTCGGAGGACGGCAAGGGCGTCGACCCCGGCAAGTTCGACGCCGTCGTCGCGGTACTCGGCGAGACACCCTATGCCGAGTACAACGGCGATGTCCGCGCGCCCAAGCCGGTGGCGCACAGCGCACTCCACCCCGCCGATCTCGCCGTGCTCCAGCGCGTGTCGGGCAAGGGCGTGCCGGTGGTATCGGTGCTCTATTCGGGCCGCCCGGCCTATGCCAACGACCTGATCAACCTGTCCGACGCGTTCGTCGCCGCCTTCCTGCCCGGCACCGAGGGCGAAGGCCTGGCCGACCTGCTCGTCGGCGGGCGCTATGATTTCAGCGGCCGCCTCTCCTTCGCCTGGCCGGGCTCGGCCTGCTCGATCGGCGAGGCGCCGGGGAATGCGGTCCAGTTCGCGCGGGGCTATGGCCTCAGCTATGCCAGGCCCGGGCGGACGAATGCGCTGCCGGAGCCCGCTACACCCACAGCCTGCTGACCCACCCGTCACCCCGGCCTTGTGCCGGGGTCCACCGGGAGGCAAGCTCCGGACAAGAGGCTCCACACCAGCCCAGGCGGCACAGTGGACCCCGGCACAAGGCCGGGGTGACGATAGGGGATGGAAAGAGATGCAGCAGATCAAGCGCATCCTGATCGTCGGTGGCGGCACGGCGGGCTGGATGACCGCGGCGTTGCTCGGCAAGCTATTCCAGGGCCTGTACGAGATCACCCTGATCGAGAGCGAGGAGATCGGCACCGTCGGCGTCGGCGAGGCGACGATCCCGGCGATCAAGAAGTATAACGAGCTGCTCGAACTCGACGAGAACGACTTCATCCGCCGCACCCAGGGCAGCTTCAAGCTCGGCATCGAATTCGTCGACTGGACGCGGCTGGGCGATGCCTATTTCCACAGCTTCGGGGTCATCGGCCAGGACCTGGGCTGGCTGCGCTGCCACCAATATTGGCTCAAGATGCGCGCCCAGGGCCGCGCCGCCGATTTCTCCGCCTATTCGATCAACTCGATGGCCGCGCGCGCCAACAAGTTCATGCGCGCCGATCCCAAGATGGGCGAGAGCCCGATCGGCCATATCGCCCATGCCTTCCAGTTCGACGCCGGCCTCTACGCCAGATATCTGCGCGGCTATGCCGAGGCGCGCGGCGTGATCCGGCGCGAGGGCAAGGTCGCGGACGTCACGCTGCGCAGCGAAGACGGCTTCGTCGAGTCCGTGACGATGGCGGACGGCGAGACGATCGCCGCCGACCTGTTCATCGATTGCTCGGGCTTTCGCGGCCTGATCATCGAGCAGGCGATGCAGACGGGTTATGAGCGCTGGACGCACTGGCTCCCCTGCGACCGCGCGATCGCCGTGCCCTGCGCGCGCACCGAACCCTTCACGCCCTATACCCGCGCCAGCGCGCGCACCGCCGGCTGGCAGTGGCGCATCCCGCTCCAGCACCGCACGGGCAACGGCCATGTCTATTCGAGCCAGTTCATCTCCGACGAGGAAGCCGAGGCGCAGCTGCTCGCCAATCTCGACGGCGAACAGCTCGCCGAGCCCAATCGGCTGCGCTTCACCACCGGCAAGCGCAAACAGATCTGGAACAGGAACTGCGTCGCGATCGGCCTGTCCTCGGGCTTTCTCGAGCCGCTCGAATCGACCAGCATCCACCTGATCCAGTCCTCGGTGATCCGCCTCGTCCGGCTGCTTCCCGATTGCGGCTTCGATCCCGCGACCATCGCCGAGTTCAACCGCCAGACCGACTTCGAATATGAGCGCATCCGCGACTTCATCATCCTGCACTACAAGGCAACCGAGCGCGACGACACGTTCTTCTGGCGCCAGTGCCGCGACATGGAAGTGCCGGACACGCTCCGGCGCAAGATCGACCTCTTCGCCGCCAATGGCCGCATCTTCCGCGAGGACGAGGAGCTGTTCTCCGAAGAGAGCTGGATCCAGGTGTTCCTCGGCCAGGGCGTGATCCCGCGCGGATACGACCCGCTGGTCGACATCAAGCCCGAGGCGCAGGTTATGGAGTATCTCGGCAACATCCAGCGGGTGATCGGCAAGTGCGTGGCCCTGATGCCCAGCCATGCCGAGTTCGTGGCGAAGACGTGCGCGGCCTAGGCCTGTCCCTTAATCGGCCATGCCCCTTGCAATGTAGGATTTCGTCTGTTGTCGTAGTTGCATGGCGCATGCAGCTCGACTCCGGCCCGTCTCGGATCGCAGCGGCAGGAGCCTGGGCAAAGTGAAACGATTTGCCCCGACTCCCTTCACTTTGGGCCTAGCGCTGCAGCCTTTTCTGCAGCCCCGCGAACAGCATCTGCCGCATCTGGGCGATCGCCTGGGGCGACGTGGCGCCAAGCACGCCGCGCGCCTCGGGCGGCAAATGGGCGCCCGGGTCGCCGTCCGCCAGGAAGACATAGCGATCGAACATGGCGCGCCAGGCACGGCGCTGGTCGGGCGGCAGGCTGCGCAGGCTGACGAAGCCGTGCATCATCGCTTCCCAGGGCGATGCATCGGACACCGGATCCCACCAGTAGTTCACCAGCACGTTGAACCGATCGAGCGCCTCGACATGATGATACCATTGATAGGGGATGTAGATCGCGTCGCCGGGATCGAGCGCAGCGACCCGAGCAGCCTCCATCGCCGCGGCGAAGCGCGGATAGCGCGCATGATCCGGCGCGGTCAGGTGGACCATGCTCACCTGCACGCCCGCCGGGGTGGGGTCGAACGGCCCCATATAGAGATTGCCCACCTGCTCGGGGGCGAAGAGCGTGAAGCGGCGGCGCCCGGCCGCGACCACGGCGATATTCTCGGTCGGGTCGTGGTGGATCGCGACCTTGGCGGCGTTGCCGATCCACAGGCGCGGCGCGATGCCGGGCACGAGCGGCATCGGGTTCGCCTCGGCAAAGCCCGGCATCAATTGCGCCGCGGGCATGCCCTGAAGCGCCATTGCCTCGGGCCGCGCCGCCTTCGCCTGTTCGGCCAGCGCATCGAGGAACACCGCGAACGGCGCCTCCTCGCGCGTGAAATTGCGCGAGCCCACCGTGGCGCCATAGTGCATCCGCCCTTCCACTTCGGGCGGCGCGCGCATGTAGTGGACCGAGCCCGGCAATGCGAGCCCACGCAGATAGGCGGAAGCATCCGCGGCGCACACGAACGGCCAGTCGGTGGCGAGACCACGCATCACCGCCGGCTCCCCTGCCGTCCTGATTTCCTGGAACGTGGCGGGCGTGACGTCGTGCCAGATGCGAATGGGGTCCATGACCGGGCAAGCCTATCAGTCCGCTCCATCCGCGTCGATGCGACCGGCGGCTCCCTGGCGATACAATGCGGAGAGACATGATGCGCATCCTGCCCGCCCTTGCCCTGCTCGCCGCCACTGCCGCGGCGCCCGCTCCCAGGCCACAAGTCGAGGTCTGGCTGACCTTGCCTGACAAGTCCGCGCTGCTGGCGAAACAGCCTTCGCTCCCGCTCCTGCGCGGCACCACCGGCGCGATCGCAATCGATCCCGCGAGACGCTACCAGCGCATGGTCGGCTTCGGCGCGGCGATCACCGATGCCTCCGCCTGGCTGATCCAACACCGGCTGAATCCTCGACAGCGCTCGTCCCTGCTCCGCGAACTCTTCGGCAACGAAGGCCTGGGCTTCGCATTCACCCGCCTGACCGTCGGCGCCTCGGACTTCTCGCGCAGCCACTATAGCTATGACGACATGCCCAGGGGCCGGACCGACCCCGCCCTCGCCCATTTCTCGATCGCTCCGGCACGGGAGGATGTGCTCCCCACCGCGCGCGCCGCACGGGCGATCAATCCCAAGCTCGCGGTGATGATCTCGCCTTGGAGCGCGCCCGGCTGGATGAAATCGACGGACTCGCTGGTGAAGGGCACGCTGCGAGAGGACGCCT
The DNA here is from genome assembly GCF_058807215.1 of Sphingomonas sp. GW821-FHT12D09. Taxonomy (NCBI): domain Bacteria; kingdom Pseudomonadati; phylum Pseudomonadota; class Alphaproteobacteria; order Sphingomonadales; family Sphingomonadaceae; genus Sphingomonas; species Sphingomonas sp. GW821-FHT12D09. The sequence continues at coordinate 991,098 of NZ_JBXAQL010000001.1, forward strand.
ATGTTCCCTTCGCCCGCTATCTGGGCAAGACCGTCCAGGCCTTTGCCGCCGCGATCGGGCCGATCGACTATCTCAGCATCCAGAACGAGCCCGATTTCGAGCCGGAAAACTATCCCGGCATGCGCCTTGGCGCCGCGCAGCGCGCCCGGATCATCGGCGACCATGTCGGGCCCGAATTCGCGCGGCTGGGACTGAAGACCCGGATCCTCGACTGGGACCATAATTGGGACAAGCCCGAGCATCCGCTCGGGGTGCTCGCCGACCCCGCCGCAAATCGCTATGTCTCGGGCGTGGCCTGGCATTGCTATGGCGGCGACGTCGCCGCGCAAGGCAAGGTCCGCGAAGCCTTCCCGGACAAGGACGTGTTCTTCACCGAATGTTCGGGCGGCAACTGGTCCGGCCCCTGGGCGGATAGCTGGAGCTGGACGCTGCGCACCCTGATCATGGGCGCCCCGCGCAACTGGGCGCGCGGCGTGTTGCTGTGGAACCTCGCGCTCGACGAGAAATACGGCCCGCACCTCGGTGGCTGCGGCGATTGCCGCGGCGTGGTGACGATCGACAGCAAGACCGGCGCGATCACCCGCAACCCCGAATATTATGCGCTCGGCCAGGCTTCGCGCTTCGTCCGGCCCGGCGCCCGGCGGATCGGCGCGACCAATACGCCCGGCGGGATCGAGACGGTGGCCTATGCCAATCCGGATGGCACCCGCGTGCTGATCGCATTCAACGCGGCGACCGAGGCGAAGGAGGTGACCGTCACCGCCGAGGGCAGCCATTTCGCCTATCGGCTGGCCCCACACGGCGCCGCGACCTTCCGTTGGCGAAAGCCGCGTTGAGCCAGCCGCCCACCCGCTTCGCATTTGCCAGCGTCACGGCGCTGTTCTTCGGCTGGGGCTTCATCTGCGCCAACAACGATCCGCTGCTCGCGGCGGCGCGGCGGGTGTTCGCCCTGAGCTATACCGAGGCGCTGCTCACCCAGATCGCTTCCTTCGCCGCCTTCTTCCTGATGTCGCTGCCAGCCGCGGCAATGCTTGCCCGGCTCGGCCCGATCCGGACCATCTGGGTGGCGCTGGCCGGCATGGCCGGCGGATGCCTGGCGATGCAGGGTATCCGCCTCCTCCCCGATTTCGCCGTGGTGCTCGTCGCGATCTTCGTGCTGGCAAGTGGGGTCACTGCGCTCCAGGTCGCCGCCAATCCGCTCGCCGCCGCCCTGGGACCACCTGAGCATAGCCATTACCGGCTCACCCTCGCCCATTCGTTCAACGCGCTCGGCGTGGTCTGCGGCGTGCATTTCGGCGCCCGCTTCGTGCTGACGGGCCAAGTCTTCCAATCGACCGCGCCGATCCGCTCCGCGGCTGAACGCGCGTCGGGCATCGACGCAATGGCAATGGCTTATCTCATCATGGCGCTGCTCCTGGCCTGCCTCGGCGCGCTGACGATCGCCGCGCGCCGCCCGATCGCCGCCGCAACAGTCCCGGAGCCGCCGGCCGCCGCCGGCACTCTCGCCGCGCTGCGCTCACGCTGGGCATTGCTCGGCGCGCTCGGCATCGCGCTCTATGTCGGCGCCGAAGTCACCATCGGCAGCACGCTGATCCTCTATCTCTCGCAGCCCGATACACTCGCCTTGTCCCTCGGCACCGCTGGTGCCTGGGTCGCGAACTTCTATTGGGGCGGCGCGCTTGTCGGCCGCTTCGTCGGAAGCTCGCTGCTCCGCCATCTCCCCGCGGCGCGCCTGCTCGCCCTGGCCGGAGTGGCTGCCGCGAGCCTGTGCCTTGCGTCGCTGGTGCTGCCCGGCCGGCCAGGCGCCTGGTGCCTGCTTGCAGTCGGGCTGTGCAATTCGATCATGTTCCCGACGATCTTCGCGCTTTCGCTCGAACGCTCCACCGTGCCCGCCACGGCAACCTCTGGCCTGCTTGTTCTCGCAGTCGGCCCGGGTGCAGCCCTGCCCCTGCTCGCCGGGGGCATCGCGGACATAGCGGGGCTGAGCTGGGCCTTTGCCGTGCCCGTACTGGCCTATCTCTACATTGCCGGCTTCGCGCTTGCGCCTAGCTCCCCGCCGCCAGGCTGAGGCGCGGCGAGCGCCAGGGGTCTAATGGCGCCAGGTTCGAAATGCGGCCGGTCTTTGCGAGCTCGCGGACCAGGCCGGCGACACAGTGGCGCATTCCAAAGGGTTCGTCGGCCTCCGCGGCCAGAAGGTGCGCGGTGTACACCGCATTGCGGATCTCGCCGCCGACGAGCGGATAGGAATCCGCCAGCCGCGCAATATCGACGTCGCCCGCGCGCTTCTCCTCGGGCGGCAGCAGCTTGGCCCAGATCTTCCGCCGCTCATCCGGATCGGGCGCCTGGAATTCGGCGCGGACCCGGATGCGGCGCAGGAAGGCGCCGTCGATATTCTCCGCAAGGTTGGTCGCGAGGATCGCCAGCCCCTCGAAGCCCTCGAGCCGCTGAAGCAGATAATCGACCGCGATATTGGCATAGCGATCGTGCGAATCGCGCACTTCGGTGCGCTTGCCGAACAGCGCATCGGCCTCGTCGAAGAACAGGGCGACGCGCGAGCGCTCGGCCTCGTCGAACAGTGCCGCCATGCGCTTCTCGCTCTCCCCGATGAACTTGTCGATCACCTGCGACAGGTCGATCCGGTAGAGGGTATAGTCGATCTGCCGGGCGACGATCTGCGCCGCCATGGTCTTGCCGGTGCCCGACGGCCCGCTGAACAGGCAGGCAAGCCCGCTACCGGCATGGAGTTCCGCCGCCACGCCCTCGGCATCGAACAGCCGCGTGCCGTGATTGGCCCAGGCGATGGCGAGATCGAGCTCGCGCCGCGTCTCGGGGCGCAGCACGATCGAGTCCGGTTCGAACGGGCATGGCAGGCGCTCCGCCGCACCATCGAACGCAATGCCGCGCAGTGCCTCGCCGGCCGCTCGCGCATCCTCGGGCAAGGGCACGGGGCGGCCCTCCGCGCGAGCGCGCGTGCCGGCCAGGCCGAGCGTGGCGGAGACGCGCGCAGTGCCGAAGCCGAAGCGCTCGGCCAGCGCCGCCGTCGCCTGGTCGGACCAGTCCGGCGGCGCCGCTGCCGCCCAGATCCGCTGCCGCTGGGCGAAGTCACGCGCCGGCGCCTCGATCGTGCTGAGCGGCCGCCCCGCTTCGAGCGCGAGCGCGCCGATCTTGTCTGGCATGGTCACGGCGATCAGCGGCTGGGGCAGCGTTTCGACCAGGACGCGCCAGACCCCGGGGCCACAGGCTTCCGGCGCGAGCAGGATCACCGCGGCGTCCGCCAGCATCGCCTCGCGGACCACGGCGCGCACGGCGCCCGGATCGGGGAGATCGCCGCCGGGCACGATCAGCGCGCGATCGCTCAGCCGCGCCGCAACGGCTCGGGCGATCGCGCCCCGGCCGACCTCGGCCTCCCCGATCACGGCGGCGACCGCCGGCCCGTCGCTGCGCGCCAGCAGCGCGGCGCCGGCCCGCGCGATCGTCCCGCGCATTGCTTCGGACAGCGGCAACCGATCGAGCGTCAGCCCTTCGAGCGGCTCGATTGCGAAAGGCGCGCGGCGCTGCATGCCGAAGAGCAGCGGCCATATCGCGGGATCGGCGATTACCGCCTGGCTGGTGACGGGCCCCTCCCCTTCGAGCCGGACGAGCGCGTATCGCAGCAACGGACTGTCATGCGCCAGGCCCGCCGCGATCCGGCGCGAGTCCCCGCCGAACGCGGCGATCAGCTCGACGGTCGGGCGCTGGCGGCTCATATGGTCGTTGAGCAGCGCGACGAGCCGGGCCGCCTGCGGCTCGATCTCGACCACTGCGGCTAGGAAGAGCAGATCGCGCTCGTCCGCATCCAGATCGAACAGCGCGGCAATACGTTCGAGTTCCGGCAGCGGTGCGGAGGCGGCACGACGCGCGGCGAGTGCCCCGGCCAGCGCCGCAAGTTCGGGACTCGCATTCTGGACCGCCCCGCGCGCCGCCGCCAGCCGAGCGGCAAGCCGCGCGAGCTCACCGATCACCGGATCTCCGGGCACGGGCGGCGGCTCGGGAGGCGCATAGGCCGAAACGTCGTTCTCGGGTGCCGGCAACGCGCGGCGGCGCCCGCGGAAGATGCCGCGGACGAAGCGTGGCCAGTCGAACGCATTGGCGCCGGACAATTGTTCGCGCGGCAACTCGCTGGTCGCGAGCGCGAGCAGCTGTTCGGGCGACAGGTCGTAGAGCCGGGTCTCGTTACGGTGCACCCAGTGGATCGTCGCTTGGCGCCCCTCGGGATCGAGTTCGATGACGCGCCGGAGCCGGCCATCGCGAATGAGGTCGCGCGGCGCTTCACCCTGCGCGACGATCAGCACGTCATAGCCGTCGGAATCGTCGGCGTCATAGTCGAGCAGATCGACGTCTTCGGCGCTTTCGAACGTGTTGCGCACGATGGTGCGCAGCATCTGCGGGATGTTCTCCAGCGAGACTGCGATGCGGGAACGGACCATGGGCGACCCCTGTTCTGTGGTTGGCCCGATTCTATGGGCGCCCTCCCCGCTTGAGAACGCGTGTGGAGGATCTAGGACCGGTGATCCGGTCTAGACCCGCAGCCGACGCGCCTTCCCATGCCCACCAGCCGGACGCACGAATAGGTCGAAAGGGCCTGTGCCCATGCCGCCTGGAATCGAGCGCCGTGCCAACGGCTTGCCCCGCCGGCTGGACCATGGCGACGGCGGCGGCGCGCGAAAAGGCTCAAATCGCGGCTGGGGCCGGATCTAGACCTCTTGCGCTGTGTGGCGCCGGCATTCCGTTCGCCCCGCCTTCACCGCGTCGCGCTGGGCGGCCGTGGCGCCGACCCCGGCTGGATCGTCTTTGAACCGCCAGCGGCTTTGCGCCCGCCCCGGTCGCCGCGCCACAATCGGGGCTCGGACGATCACAGGGGGCTCCGGCACACCACATGGCCGACTGGCATGTCATCGAGAATAGCGGCCGGACATTGGTCTCCCTGATCGAGCGCCGGCTGGCGCGCGCAGGCATCACCAATGTGACCGTCGGCCAAGTGACGACCACCGGCTTCGCGAAGCTCGCCGCCACCAGCCAGCCCTATATATCGCTGTTCCTCTTCCAGGTCAGCGGCAATGCCGAGATGCGCAACCTGCCGCCGACGATCCTTCCCGATGGCACCCGCATGCGCCAACCGCTGCCGCTGGAGCTGAACTATCTGGTCACCGCCTGGGGCGTGCGGACCGCCGACACGATCGCCGACGACATGCTCGCCGCCGCCGAGGAGGCGCGGCTGCTCGGACTGGTGCTTCAGGCCTGTTACGATGGCGCGGAAATCGGGCATGGCGAGCTGGTCGAGGATCCGGGCACGCCAGCATGGGCGACGCACGACGCACTCCAGGTGGTGCTGCAGACGCTGCCGGTCGATCAGCATTACCGGATCTGGGACGCGGACGAGCTCGGCTATCGCCTGTCGCTCGTCTACCGTATCCGCGTCGCCAGCCTCGAGCCGACCCCGCCGATCCCCGCCCCGCCGGTCACCGACGCCGCGCTGGAGCTGGTCGAATGAGGTTCGAGCTCCTCCGCCACCAGCTCTCGATGGTCGTGCGCTTCGACGATTACTTCTCGGGCACGGCAGTTGGCGACGAGCTGCCGGTCCGGCTGCAGGGCAGCTTCCAGCGGCCCGTGCACCAACGCGGCGGCAATGCGCGGCGCCAGCCCGACGGCACCTATCGCTTCGTCGATGCTCCCGGCGGCGCGACGCGGCTGCTGTGGCGCAAGCCCTTCACCACCAGCCATGCCGGCTGGACGCGCTTCGAGGACATCGACCCGCCGGTCGCGCTGCCGCTCACCGATCCCTCGCAATTGGTCGTCGTCCCGCTCTGGCCGACCGCCGACGCGGTGGCGCCGGCCGGGGCCATTGGGGTGCGTGGGCGCCTGACCGGGCCCTACTTCGCGCGCCAGAAGGTGGCGATCGCGCTGGCCGGCGCACCCTTCGGCCCCGAGACGCGAAGCGACGAGGCGGGCAATTTCCTCTTCCTCCTCGCCGGGCGCCTTACGCTCGATTCCGACGGCCGGGTGCCGCTGGCCATCCGCGTGCGCACCCCGGCGGATTCGCCGCGCATCCTGTCCGGCGGCAGCTTCGTCCCCGACATCGCCGGCATGCCGTTCGCAGCCGACACCTTCGCCATCGCGCCCACCAGCGTGCCCCGCATCCTGTTCCGTCTGACCTAGCGTTCAGCGAGGAGAATCGCGAAATGCCCGAATATCTGCACCCCGGCGTTTACATCGAAGAGACGTCATATCGCGGCAAGCCGATCCAGGGCGTCAGCACCAGTACTGCCGGCTTTGTCGGCGCTGCCGGCAAGGGGCCGGAGGGCCGCGCCACGTTCATCCCGAGCTTCGCGCATTTCCGGCGCATCTTCGGCGAACCTGCGAAAACGCCCACGCCGAACGACCTGGGCAGCTATCTCGGCCATTCGGTGCGCGCATTCTTCGAGAATGGTGGTGCGCGCTGCTATGTGGTGCGGGTGCTCGCCGGCGACGCCCAGGCCTCGCAAACCGAAATCGAGCAGGGTATCGCACTTCGCCTCGCGCCTGGGGTGACGGCCCGCGGCCCCACCGCTTCGCTCCGCCTCAACGCACTGCGCGGCGTGGCGGCGGGCAGCGTGCTGCGCATCTTCACGCGCCCCGACGCGACCACGCCCTTCGCCCAGACGCGCACGGCGACGATCGACAGCTATGATGCGGTCCGCAACGCGGTGACGCTGGTCGCCGCCGATGCGCTGCCGGCCGGCGTCGCGCTCGAGCCCGACAACACGGTGATCCTGATCCAGGGCACCGGCCCCGCCAACCTGACGCCAGGCGGCGGCGCGAAGGTCATCGCGCGCAATCGCGGCGTCGATGGCGACCTGGTATCGATCGAGATCCGCCCACGCGACCGACCACCCGTGGCGCTCACCACCGCTTCAGCGGCGCGGCGCGATCCCGCGATCGAGCTCGATGCCACTCCCGGCGAATATCCGCTCACGATCGGCCAGACCAAGTTGCGCTTCACCGCCGCGGCGCTGCGCCTGCTCCGCGTGGGCGACGAAATCTCCGTCGGCGGATCAAGCGGTCTGCAGGTCGCGGCGATCGCCGATGGCGACGTCAAGTACGACGTGGTCGGTGGGGGCGCCGGCGCGGATTTCTCTGGCGGCGCGACGATCCGCCTGATCGGACGTGGCGGCGCGACGCTGGACACGCCGATCGAACTGGGCGCAGCTCCCGCGGCCTTCAAGATAGACATGACCGGCGGCGGTCCGTTCGGCCCCACCGGGCTGGTCCACGAGCTGGCGGCACTGCTTCAGACCAACGACGTCGTCCAGGTCGATGATGGCGGCGGCAACACCACCGATGTCGAGATCACCACGGCGCGCGTGAAGGAGGAGATCGGATCGGGCAAGCATGTCACCGTCGCCGGGCCCGGCCTGACACGCGCCGAGCCCGCCGCGCCGGTTGCCGCGCAGATCACGCGCACCGCGGCCGGTGGGGCGCTGACCCGCCTGTTCGTCGGCGATGCCTCGCGCTTCGCTGCCCCGCAACGCGCCGGTTCGCCCGAAGCCGTCTCCGTTGCGAGCGGGACCGATACCGACGCTGCCAACCTGCTGCTCGTCGATCCGGCGACCAGCACGCTGTTCCTCGCCGCCGCGGCCAATCCGGGGGATTTCCCCGACACGGTCGATACTGCGAGCTTCACCACGATCCAGGTCCTTAGCGCGGTTGCCGACGGTCAGGCGACGATCGCCGTCGCCTCCACCGCCAGCTTCTACAGCGGTGCCAAGGTCGAACTCGACAGCGGCACGGACAAATATGAGGCGACGATCGTCTCGGTCGATTCCGCGGCGCGGACAGTGACGCTCGACGCCGGTGTCCCGCTGGGCGCAGGCAATTTCATCGACCTGCCCGCCGATGCCGCCGACAGGAAGGCCTATCTGCGCACCTGCGAGATCGACGTGCTCGTCTATGAAGACGGCGTGCTCAAGGAGAGCTTCGAAGGGCTCACCTGGAATCCGGACGACACGACCGCGGCGGGCCTGCGCTATTATGTCGCGCGGCTCAACGACGCCGAAGCGGGATCGAAGCTGGTCACGCTGAGCGAAGCCGCGGCGCCCGGGCTGACCTTCGCCGACGCGCCGGTGATCGCCGACGGTCGCCCGCGCAGGCTGGCCGGCGGATCGAATGGCAGCGCGCTCACCGATATCGACCTGATCGGCACCGATGCGGGCCCGGGCCGGCGCACCGGCATCAAGGCGCTGTCCGAGCGCGACGACATCGCGATGGTCGCGGTCCCCGGTGTCTCGCTAGAGACGGTGCAGGGCGAGCTGATCACGCATTGCGAGCTGCTCAAATACCGCATGGCTGTGCTCGATGCGCCGCCCGACGCGCTCGACGTGACGGCACTTCAGGCGCACCGCAACAACTACGACACCAAATATGCCGCCTATTACGCGCCCTGGCTGCGCGCGCTCAACCTCAGCACCGGGCGCATCGAGAGCTTCCCGCCCTCCGCCTATGCGATGGGGATCTATGCGCGCTCGGACAATACGGTGGGCGTGCACAAGGCACCGGCCAACGAAGTGGTGCGCAACATCGTCGATGTCGCGCTGCCCTTCACCGCCGCCGAGCAGGACGTCGTCAATCCGGTGGGCATCAACCTGATCCGGGACCTGACGCCGCGCGGCATCCGGGTGTGGGGTGCGCGCACGCTGACCTCGGACCAGGAATGGAAGTACATCAATATCCGGCGCCTGTTCATCTACTGCGAGCATTCGATCGACATCGGCACGCAATGGGTGGTGTTCGAGCCCAACTCGGAAGCGCTGTGGGCGAAGGTGGTGGAGACGATCCGCTCCTTCCTGTTCGGCGTCTGGAAGTCCGGCGCACTGATGGGGACCACGCCCGACGAGGCGTTCTTCATCACCTGCGACCGCACCACGATGACGCAGGACGACATCGATAACGGCAGGCTCGTCTGCGAGATCGGCCTGGCCCCGGTCGCCCCGGCGGAGTTCGTCATCTTCAGGATCGGCCAGTTCACCGCGACCACCGACGCCTGAAACACGCATCGACAGGAGACCCGGCATGGCAGTCGAACGCCCCAACAAGAACCCCTATTCGAACTTCAACTTCATCGTGGAGTTCGACGGCACCGAAGTCGCCGGCTTCACCGAAGTCACCGGCCTCGACAGCGAGACCACGCCGATCGAATATCGCGAAGGCGGCGACGCGACTTCGGCGATGCGGCAGTTGCCCGGCGTGTTGAAACACTCGGCGGTCCAGCTCAAGCGCGGCATCACTGGCAGCACGGCGCTATGGGAATGGCGCAAGGAGGTCCGCGACGGCGGTTCGACCTTCCCGCCCACCCGCACCGTCACGGTCAAGCTCCTCGACGAGAAGCATGACCGCAACGCGCCCGCGATGACCTGGACGCTGACCAATGCCTGGCCCAGCAAGCTCACCGGGCCGACGCTGACCGCCAAGGGCAACGACTATGCCGTGGAGCAGCTCGACCTGGTCCATGAGCGGCTGGATATCGGCTGATCCGATGCGGATGGCCGGCGAAAGCTTCGCGATCCCGGGGGTATATCGCTACCCCAAGCCCCGCGCGGAAGGGTTCGCGCGGGTGCGCACCGACGTCGCCGGCTTTGTCGGCGTCGCGGGCCCGGAGCATGTCGGCGAAGCCGTGCCGGTCGACGACTGGAAGGGGTATGTCGCGCGCTTCCGCCGCGATGCGCGAGGCAATCCGGTCCCGGCACCCGCCGGCAGCGTGCTCGACGCCGCGGTGCGCGACTTCTTCGCCAATGGCGGCCGGCGGCTGTGGATCGTCAATGTCGCGGCGACGGTGGACGGCATGCAGCCTTCCGCGCTGCTGAACGAGATGCTCGGGCTCGCCCGGCCAGAAGCGCATGGGCTCGAGCTGCTGCTTCGCCAGCACGAGATATCGATCGTGGCGCTGCCCGACCTGGACGCCGTCGCGACCCGCAGCGAGAGCGAGCCCCCGATCGACCTCCCCCGCAATCCCTGTTTCAGCCCCTGCGCGGTGCGCATCGGCAGCGCGGCCAGCGCGCCGGGCACGACCCGCACGGTACCGATGGCGCGCCTCTTCTCCAACGAAGACGTGCTGTGGGCGCAACGCTATATCCTGTCGCGCTTCCTCAATCCGCGCTGGAAATGGTTCGCGGTGCTCGCCCCGCCGCCCGGACTCACGCCCGACCAGGCGGTCGAGTGGCGCGAGCGCGTCGGCCAGGGCACCGGCGACGATGGCGATGTCGGTGCGCTCTACTGGCCCTGGCTCCTCGCCCAGGACGCGCCCGGTGCGCCGGTCGAGCAGCGCTCGCCGATTGGCGCGGTCGCGGGCATCTTCGCCCAGGTCGATATCGAGACCGGGCCGCACGCCGCGCCGGCCAATCGCCGCCTGCTCGGCGCGGTAGGGCTGGAGTTCGACGTCGAGGATGCCGACAACGCACTGGTCTACGATGCCGGCGTCAACATCCTGCGCAGCTTTCCGGGTATCGGGATCCAGCTTTGGGGCGCGCGGACGCTGCGGTGGCGCGATCGCGGTTCGCGCGGCGACCCGCTGTCCTTCGTCAATGCCCGGCGCTGCCTCTCGGCGATCGCCCGCACCACCGAGGTGATTGGCGGCCCGCTGGTGTTCGAACCAAACTCGCCGCTGGTACGGATCAAGCTCCACCAGCTGGTGACCGATTATCTGCTGCGCGTCTTCGCCTCCGGCGCGCTGCTGGGAGAGACGCCCGAAGAGGGTTTCTTCGTCAAGGTCGTCACGGCCGAGGAATCGGGCGAGGCCCAGCTGATCTGCGATGTCGGCGTCGCGCTCGCCGCGCCGGCCGAGTTCATCATCTTCCGTATCGGCCGGCAGGGCGGCGTGATCGAGCTGGATCAGGCCGCGTGAGCGTCTTCCCGCTCTTCCAGCCCGTGCTCAAGCGCAACTTCTTCGTGACGATGTGGGACACCCCCGACTCCAACGGCGGCGGGATCGGCGGCGCGCTCAGCACCGCGGCGTCGGCGGTGATCAATGCCGCGGTGGGGTTCCTGGTGAGCGGGTTCAGCGCCGTCGAGGGCCTCGAGGCCGGCGCGGTGATGGAGACCGTCAAGGAAGGCGGCGACAATGCCAGCGAACGCCAGTTCTTCAACCGCGCGACCTATCCCAAGATCGTCCTGAAGCGCGGCGTGACCTTCAGCGCCGACATGTGGGACTGGCACCATCAGGTCATCACCGGCAAGCGCAAGCTGCGCAAGAGCGGCACGATCATCGTGCTCGACCAGCGCAAGATGTTCGACATCCCGGGCGTCGACCTGGCGTTCGAGCAGTTCCCGGTCGGCGCCTGGACCTTCCACAACGCGCTGCCCGAGAAGATCGCCGGTCCCGCGCTCGACGCCGCAGCGACCGGTGATGCGATCGCGATCGAGTCGCTCGAGATCCGGCCCGAGAAGATCGAGCGGCTGTCGCTCGCGCTCATCCCGGGAGTCGCCGACCTCAATTCGCTCGCCTCCGGGTTGATCGGCGCGGCAGGTGCCGCCGCGGTCGGCGGGGCTGTCGCCGGCATCTCGGCGCTGTGAGGGGAGCGCTGCCATGGGCCTGGTAATGGCGACGCTCACCAACATGTCGGTCGCCGGACGGCAGCCGATTCCGGTGATGGTCAATCCCGACAACTACGTCATCCAGGCCAACATGTCGTATCCCGACATCACGGTGCCAGGGCTGCGCCAGCCCTTGCTCCAGTTCGTCCGCGGCGAAGCCAAGACGCTTGCCGCCGAACTGTTCCTCGACCGTTCGAACACAGGGGAATCGCTGGCCGACAAGCTGGTCGAGATCCGCGAATTCGTGACGATCAACGGTGATCTCCACGCGCCGCCGGTCTGCCGCCTGCAATGGGGCGACATCAACTTCACCGGAGTGATGGCCGAATATCAGGAGAAATTCTCGATGTTCGACGAAGCCGGGCACATCCTGCGCGCCCGCCTCACCGTGAAGCTCAAGGCCTATGATCCCGCCAGCCTCCAAGTCACCGAGATCAACCGTCAGTCGCCCGACCGCACCAAGACGCGGGCCGTCCGCGCGGGCGACCGCTACGACCTGATCGCTGCCGAGGAATATGGCGACCCGCGCCTGTGGAAGGTGATCGCAGCCGCCAATGGCGACGATCGCCCGCGCCGCCTTGTCCCCGGCCGCGTGATCGAGGTGCCGCCGCTATGACCGAGGTTCGCATCGGCCAGATGGAGACGGTGATCGAATTCGCGCCGGAGACGATCACGGCTTCGCCGCCAGGCGCTGCGGGCGGCGTCGGAGGCATCCCCGGCGGCACCGAGATCGAGCGGATGCGCGCGTTGCTGCGCCCGATCATCATCGAGCTGCTCGAGGACGAGCTCGGCACCTATCGGCGGATGCGGGGATAAAGATGACCGAGCTCTCCCCCGACACCCATGCGCGTCCCGGCACGCAATTCTACGCACCCCAGGCACGACTGGTAAGTGAGACCGGGCAACCGATCCTGATCGAGAGCCACGGCATCAGCAGCGACCTGCTCAGCGCCAAGATCACTCAGGTGAACAGCGGCATCAGCCAGGTCGAGCTGGTGCTCAACAACCAGCGCCATGATCGCGAGAACCGGCTGGTCTGGCCGAGCTGGAAGTATAACCGGCTCGATCCCGTCTCCTTCGGCAACCGCATCCGCGTCGATCTGCGCTACGGCAGCGAAGGCTGGACGCCGATGATCCTCGCGCGGATCACCGATGTCGTTTTCGCCTTCCCGCCCACCGCCGGCGCCAATGTGACGCTGAAGGGCGAGGACCTGCTCAGCCTGCTCAAGGCCAAGCCCGAGAACGACATCGCCTATGCGCAGAAGACCGAGATCCAGATGGTCGAGGAGGAATTGCGCACGTCCGCGTCCGGCCTGACGCTGGCCGGACGGGCCAGTCCACTCACATCCCCGCTGCGCAGCGTGACGCACGAAAAGGCCAAGACCTACCAGCAGTTCATCGAGAGCCTCGCCGAGCGGATGGACTTCGAACTGTTCGTCGATTTCGACAATCCCGATCCGATGCAGGGCGACGGTGCCCGCCCGGTAAAGGCGCATTTCGAGGAGGCGCGCTCGCGGACCTTCGACAAATATGTCTCGCTCCAATGGGGCCGCGACATCGTCGAATTCAAGCCGAACTTCAAGGTGTGGGACGTGCTGACCGACGCCGTGGCGCGCGGTACCGAGCCGGGGCGGCGCGCACCGTTCCGCGAGGCGGTGACCATGGCGCAGGCGCTTGCCGGCGAACTCCATGCCGCGCCGGACGGCGGTGCCACGCCGATCACCGCCGCGCAGGCGCGCGAACGTGCCTTCCATGCCGAGAACCGGCCCGAAGCCAATTCCGAAGCGATCGCCGTGACCAATCTGGACCAAGCTCGTGCGCGCCTCCAGGCCATGGCCAAGCTGCGGACCTCCGCGCGACAGTTCCTGACCGCCGACATCACCACCATCGGCTTCACCCGGCTGCGCCCGGGCATCCATGTCGAGCTGAGGGACCTCTACCCGCCCTTTGACGGCATCTATTACGTCACCCAGGCCGTGCACACGCTGTCGGCGGAGATGGGATACATCACCAAGCTCAGCGTGCGCCGCCCGGGCATGCTCGATCCGGCGCGCTATCCGATGGTGGCGGGATGAGCGGGCTCTTCTCCACCCTGCTCAGCGACCGCGAGGATCGCGAGCGGAGCAACCCGGTCATGGGCGTGCGCTTCGCCGAAGTGACGGACATCACCGACCAGGGCTATGCGCTGCGCTGGCTGAGCGGCCCGGTCGAATCCACGTCCGCCCCGGCACGCGCCGCCGCGTTCATGGCGGGCAGCGAGCGCGGCGCCTATTTCCCGTTCGAGATCGGCGACGAAGTGGTGGTCGGCTTCGAGGACGGCCATCTCGACCGGCCGGTTATCCTGGGCGGCCTGTGGTCCGATCAGGATCGCCCGCCACCCAACGCCGACACCTCGCCCAGCAACAATATCCGCACGATCGTCTCGCGCGCGGGGAGCGAGTTCACCTTCGACGACACCCAGGGTGCGACCAAGGTGACGATCAAGTCGGCGGGCGGGATCGAGATCGTGCTCGACGATGCGCAGAAGAAGCTCACGATCAAGCTAGACGCCAGCAACAGCATCGAACTCTCGACCGCCGGTGTGACGGTCAAGGGTTCCACGATCAACTTGAATTGAGGGGCGAAGATGATCCTGGATCCCCCTGATGCGAAACAGAATTTCTTCCTGATCGGCCATCGCGCGCCGCTGGGAGTAAAGGTTGGCCCCGACGGCAAGGGCGAGCAGGTCGGCGCGCTGATCGTGCAGGTCGTGATCGGCTTCGACGGCGTCAGGCAGGCGCCCGGCGAAGTGCGCAAGGAAGATGCGCCCTACCCCGGTGGCGCACCCGAGGGTCCGTTTCTCTACGAAAGCGAAATCGCGCCGTTCAAGCCGGTGCCCGACGTGATCGTGGTCGCCAACGCCGCGGACGATACCACCCCGTACGGCACGGTGGCGATCGATCGGGGCAGCGGGTTCGGGCCGGAGGCGCCGCGGAGTTTCGGCTGGTCGACCCGCCTCGACACACCGCGCCTGGGGTTGGCGGGACGCGAGGGCGATCTCAACGATCCCGTGTCGCTCGCCGGCTTCAAGGCCGAGCAATTCGACTTGCCCGACCAGTTCGACAATGGCTTCCACAATGGCGGTGGGCTGCCGGGCCAACAGCCCTTCGCCTCCGGCGACCGGCTGCGCTTCACGCCGAATGCCGGCACCGTCCGCACCCTGGTCATCCCGCCGGCGCCGAGCGCGATCGCCAGGCAAGACGGCATGCCGCTCAGCCCGCCGCCCGTGCCTGCGCCGCGCGTCGACACGGTGGTGATGGACCTGATCGCACAGCGCTTCACCCTGATCTGGCGCGCGGTCTTCCACTGGGAACCGCGCTTCGAGACCGCCAAGCTGGAGATCGCGTGATGGGCAAGCCGGTCACCACGACCAAGGGCGGCATCTGCTTCGCCTTCCCCAATGTCTGCCTGACGCCGGTGCCGAGCTCGTCGCCGGTGCCGATCCCCTACCCCTCGATCGGCCAGCTGAGCGACACCACCGGCTTTGCGAGCACCGTCAAGGCGGGCGGCAAGGAGATCGTCACCGCCGCGAGCCAGATCCCCAGCACCACCGGCGATTCCGCCGGCAGCCTGTTCGGCGTCACCTCGGGCGTGATCGGCGGCAGCGTGCTGTTCCCGGCGCATTCGAACACCGTGTTCGCCGAAGGATCGGGGATCGTGCGGATGTTCGACACGACCAAGCAGAACTGCAATCCGGGCGGCACCGCCAATGCCTCGGGCCAGGTGCTCGGCGGGTTTCCGACCGTGCTGGTGGGAGACTGACGATGGCACCCGCCGATCCTCGCTCGACGAGCACCCGCGCCTATCTTGGCAAGGGATGGGCATTCCCGGTGCGCCCGGTTGGCGGCAGGCTCGCGCTCGCCGTGTACGAGGAGGATGTCGAGCAGGCGGTCGAGATCATCCTGCGCACCTCGCCCGGCGAACGCGTGATGCTTCCGCATTTCGGCGCGGGGCTGCGCGACTATGTCTTCGCGGGCAACAGTCCGGCGACGCACCGGCTGATCGAGGAATCGGTACGGCGCGCGCTGGTCGATTTCGAGCCGCGCATCACGGTCGAGCGAGTGCGGGCGAATGCCGGCCCGGACGATCCCAACCTGATGGAGATCGATATCGACTATGTCGTGCGGCGCTCCAACGCTTTCTACAACCGCGTCTTCCCCTTCTATCTGAACGAGGCGGAGTGATGCCGGTCACACCTCCTCGTCTCGACGATCTCGACTATTCCACGATCGAGAAGATGCTGCGCGGGCGCATCCCGCTCGTCGCGCCCGAATGGACCGACCATAACGACAGCGATCCCGGGATCGCGATGCTGCAGCTGTTCGCCTTCCTGGCCGAGCAGGTCGGCTATCGGATCAACCGGGTGCCCGAGAAGACCTATGTCGAGTTCATGAAGCTCGTCGGGGTGCGTCTTCGCCCCACGGTGGCGGCGCGGACGCGGATGGCGTTCGTGCTCGCCAAGCCCGAGCGCGCCGACGGTGTGTTCCTGCCCCGCGGTTCGCGCATCGCCGCCGCCGCCGGCAAGGGCACGCCGCCGGATTTCGAGACAGATGCCGGGCTCGACGTGCTGCCCGCCCAGGTTGCCGCGCTGATCACCACGCGAAATGGCCTGACCGACATCAACGCGACGGGCGAGACGCTGCCCACCGGCGGCGACGCGCGGGCCTGGGCCAGGGAGCGCTTCTCGATCGCCTGGGATGGCAAGTCGCCCAAGCTCAAGGACCTGCCGACCCAACCCGTGCCGCTGTTCTTCAAGCCCGAGGAAGCGACGCACAAGACGCTCTACGTCGCGCTCGCCTTCAACCCCGCGCCGACCGCCGGCTTCTTGGGCGCGCGCGCGACCTTGCACCTCCAGATCGACGCGGACGAGCAGCCCGAGCCGCAACTCTCGGTGCAGGCAGGCGACGTTGCGGTCGAGATCGTCAACGCGGTGCCCGACGGCCCGCCCGCGGTCGAATATGCCTATTACCGCCCCGCCGCACTGGGGGGCAGCACGGGGAGCTGGGAGCCGCTCCAGGTGATCGGCGACGGCACCGGCGGCTGGCAGCAATCGGGTGCGATCCGCTTCGAAGTTCCCGCCCGGATGGGGCCGATTCCGCAGGGAAGCTGGGTCGACTACGCCACCGACCGTCCGCACCCGCTGGTCGGTGCCCTCAAGACTCCGGTCGAGGGCACGCCGAGCGACGTCCCGGTGTCAGGCTGGCTGCGCGTGCGCTTCGCCGTCGCCAAGAAGGTCGCGGTCCGCTCGCTGAGCTTCAACACGGTCGAGGCCGTCAACCTGACCAGCGTCAGCGGGGAACGGCTGGGCCCGGGCGACGGCCGGCCCGGCCAGGCCTTCGCGCTCGCCAACCCCAATGCCGAGGCCGACGGTCTCTCTGTGATCAGCCGCGACGACACCCAGCCCGAGCCGATCCTCGCGTGGCGCGCGGTGCCTGATTTCGACTCAGCCCTGCCTGACGAACCCGTCTATGTGCTCGATGCCGAGGCGGGCATGCTGCTGTTCGGAGACGGCGTGCGCGGGCGTCCGCCGCGGGTCAGCGAGACGATGATCGCCGACTTCTACCGCCACGGCGGCGGCGTTGACGGCAATGTCGTGACGGGCGCGGTCAGCAAGCCCGTCGGCCTGCCGCCTGCGCTCAGCGCCGCGGTAAACATCGTGCCCGCGCGCGGCGGGCGCAGCGCCGAGACGCTCGACGATGCCAAGCAGCGCACCCCGCGCGCCTTCCGCATGCGCGGCCGCGCCGTCACCGTTGCCGATTTCGAGGATTCGGCCCAGGCGGCGCCGGGCGTGCGGATCGCGCGCGCCGCCGCGGTGCCGCTCCACCGCCCCTATCCCGAAGGCCATCGCATCGGCGGGCAGTTCGCGCCGGGGATCGACCTCGGCAGCGACGCGCCGGGGACGGTGACCGTGGTGGTCGTGCCCGAGGCGGAGGGTGCCTATCCGATGCCCACCGGCACCGAGCTGACCGCGGTCGCGAACCATCTCGACACGGTGCGGCTGCTGACCACCGAAGTCCATGTGACGACGCCCCAATATGTCCGGCTCTATGACTTTCAGGTCGCGGTGCGCGCCGAGCCCGGCTATTCGGAGACGCTGCTCCGCGAGGCGATCGGGGATCACCTCTCCCGCCGCATTCACGTTCTCACCGGCGGGCCCGACGGTAAGGGCTACCCCTTTGGCGGCGTGCTCCATCATACCGATCTCGTCGCCGAAATCTTCGCGGTGACCGGGGTGGCGCGGATGCTCGAGCTGTCGTGCATGGTCGATGGCCGTCCCCCCGCAGCCGCCGACCACCCGCTCAGCTGGCGGCTCGAACGCCAGGTGCCTCGGCATCTGACCAATTGCGTGCGCACCGCCGCCGACATTCTCAGCATCGACCTGCTCGCCGACGAAGTCCCCTTCATCGATGCCAGTTCGCTGTCGGTACGGATCGTAGCGGAATGAATGGCGCATCCCCCCTCGCCGCGCGGTTGCGCCCAGGGCTCGACGCCAACGACGCGAGCTGGTCGATCGTCCGGGGCGACGCATGGCGCACGGAGACCGCGAACGGCGTCGGCTATGACGACGCGGCCGGCGGGCTGGCGCTCGCCCCGCGGGTTCGCCCCGAACTCGCCACCTGGCGCGCCACCGCGCCGGTCGAAGCGCCTGACGGCAACTGGTTCGTGAGCGATGCGGAGCACGACCGGCTGCTTCGCCGCGGCCCGTGCGATAGGGACTTTGTTCCCGTTGCCCGGATCGGCGGCACCGGCCATGCAACCGGCCGCCTGCGCGCCCCCTCAGGGCTCGCCATCGATGCCCGCGGCCGTGTCTATGTCGCCGACAGCGGCAACGCGCGCGTGCAGGTGGTGCTGCCCGTGACCGGCGAAGTCGAGGCGGTGCTCTCCGAAGGGCTCGTCCAGCCGGTGGCGCTGGCGCTCGCTGCGGACGGGACGATCTTCGTCGCCGACCTGGGTACCAGGCGCATCCATCCCTTCAGCGCGCATTTCAGCCCAAGGCCGAGCCTCGCGCTGGCGACCAGCGATCCCTGGACCGGCAAAGCCTGGGATATGGAGCCCGCGCCGCAGCCTGCCGGCATCTTCTTGCTGCCCGACGGCACCCTGGCGATATTCGACCCAGGCCGCGCAATGCTCTGGCACATGAGCGCCTGTGGCGAGGCGCTTCCCGCATTGCCGTGGCCGGCGGCAGGGCAGCAGCCCCCCGGTTGGCCCGCGACGCCTGCCCGTTTCGAAAGCGAGGGCGAGATCCTGCTCGGGCCGATCGACAGCGGCAGCTACAATTTCGCATGGCACCGCATCCTCGCCGAGGCCGATCTGCCGTCTGGCAGCCGGATCGCGATTCAGACCTTCGCCGCCAACCGCACCGACGCACCGGTCCATGCCTGGGCACCGCGCGCGCCGGTACCGATCCCCGTCGCCGATGCCGATATCGACGCGACCGAATATGACCGGCTGATCCTTCCCGATCCGCACGGGTGGGAACGCTGGAGCCTCGGCCCGCTGCTCCGCGCCGAGCCGCTGGTGCATCGCTTCGCAGGCGACGGCCCCCTCGCAGTCGACCGCTTCACCCTGCCGATCGATGCCGCGCGCCAGCTGCGCGTGGGCGATCGCGTTGTCTTCACCACGCCGGCCGGGGACAGCACCGACGCCGTGATCGTCGGCGCCGCGCCCTGGCAGGTGTCGGTCGCCGCCTCGGGACCCGCCCCCGCCTTTGCCGAACCGCCCCTGCTCGCCGCCCGCGACGGCGCCGCGCTTTCCTATGGCGCGCTGCCCTTGTCCTTCCTGTTCGATGCGCCACCGCTGCTCGATCTGGGCGGGCTCACGCGCGACGGCAGCCCCGAGGCTGCGACCCTGCCCCATGCGCTCGCCGCCTTCCTCGATCCGGGCGACCTGGTGCGGCTCGGTGCCGCCCGGTTCGAACTGGTCGAGCCGCTGTCGGAGACGATCGAATTCACGCTCGACCACGCCGTTGAGGGCGATTTCGCGAAGAGCACGCTCAGCCTGGCCGACGCCCATGGCCGCCTGATCGTGCGCGATGCTGTGCTGGAAGCCGGCCCGCTGCCGCAAGCAACCCGGCTCGCGGTGATGGGCGAAGTCCATGCCGACACCGCCGGGGTCGCCTGGGTCGAGCCGAAGCGCGGGACGATCTGGCTGGCGCCCGGCGCGCTTTCCGGCCCGGTGACCACGGCGAACTGGGTCAGTACCCGGTTCCCGGAACCGGCCCCCACCGACAAGGGCCGCTATCTCTGGGCTCGCCTGCGCCTGACCGGCACGCCCGCGCCGGCACCCGAGACCGAAGGCGCGATCAGCTCCCCCCTGATCCGCGCGCTCCGCTTCACCGGCCCGCGGCCCGCACTTACCGAATGGCTACCCGCGGTCTTCTCGCGCCGCGATCCCGACACCGAGCCGCCTGGCGCCACTTTCCTCGAGCGCTTCCTGACGCTGTTCGAAGGCGAATTCACGCGGATGGAAAGCGCGTTCGAGAGCGTCTCGCGCCTGCTCAATCCAGACGCCGCAGACGCCGAATGGCTGGACTTCGTCGCGTCCTGGCTCGAACTCGCCTTCGATCCCAGCTGGCCGATCGAGCGCCGCCGCGCGCTGGTTCGCGAAGGCGCCGCGCTTCAGGCAGGGCGCGGGACTCGGGCAGCACTCGCCCGCTATCTTGAAATCTATACTGGCACGGCACCGGCGATCGTGGAGAGCTTCCGCAACCGGCCGCCCCTGCCGATCCAGCTCGGCGCACGTGGCGCCCTGGGCGTCGGTCCGCTTGGCGGCAAGGCGAGCGTAGCGCGCACCACGGACGGCCTGGCGCATCGCTTCGCCGTTACCGTGACGCTGCCCGAAGGCCAACACCGTGCCGCGGCGCGCAGCACTGTGCTGCGGATCATCGAAGCGATGAAGCCCGCGCACACCGTCTTCCAGCTCGACACCGGGCGGGGTGGCGGCACGCGTATCGGCATGGACGGCAGCGTCGGCACGGTGGTGATCGCCGGCCCGGAGCCCTTGGGGCCGTGCGCCTGCGATCCCGATAGTGAGGACACGCCCCGCGGCCATGTCGCGGCAGGATTCAAGCTCGGCGGCCGATTGGGCCGCGCGGGCACGCTCGAAACCGTTCTGGGAGACTGACAATGGCCAGGGGGCACGATCACAGCACGATGGACTGCGCCGATGCGGCGCGGTGCGGCCTTCCCGCCGGCTTCTTCCGCCTGCGCTATTTCCATGGGAAGCAACTGCGCCTCGCCGATTATGTCGATGAACAGCGCTATCATTCGGGAAAGATGCGCTTCCACAATGATCGCCTGCACGGTGCGGGCATATTGTGCGGGCTGCGCGTCTCGCTGCTCGATCCGCCCGACGGGCTGGCGCTACGCGTTGCCCGCGGCGCGGCGCTCGACGATTGCGGGCGGGAGATCGTCGTCGGCTACGACCAGTGCGTCGATGTCGACGCCTGGTGGAAAGCGCAGAAACGCAAGCCGCGCGATCCGGACGAAGCCAATCCTTGCCACCCCGATGCCGAGCATCGCGTTCGGATCTGCGTCGCGCTGCGCTATTCGGAATGCGCCCAGGCTCCCGAGCCCGCGCCGCGCAGTCCGTGCGATTCCCCCTCCGGCAGCGGTTGCGGCTGTGGCGGTGGGAGTTGCGGGTGCAGCACCTCGCCGTGCCCCGATCCCTGCGGGGACGGCGCCGAGTTTGGCCGCGTGACCGAGCAGTTCGACCTGCGCCTGATGTTCCATGAAGAAGCGGAGCGGCTGACCCAACACCGCCTCTTCCCCACTGCCAAGGCGATCGACGCGGCGTTGGCGGAGGGCTCCGGCGCGATCGGGCTGCTTCAGAGTCTTGCCATACCGATCCGCGCGGGTTGCCCCGGCTCGAACGAGGAGTGGCTGCTGCTTGGCTGTTTCTATGCGGTGGTCGATGCCGATGATGCCGATCGGATCGTCCGGGTCGAGGATATCGATTACGATTGCGCGTCGCAGGTCCTGCTGTCGACCGAAGTCATCCAGCATCTGCTCGCCCGGCTCTATGCCGAGGTCGATCTCGGCACGGGTGGGCCCGAGGTCGCCCGCGTCGAATTCCGGCGCCTCGACGAGGGCCGCTACCAGTTCGTTTTGCCGCTGACCCGGCGGCTCGACCCGGACTCGGTCGATCGCGACAGCTTCAACCTCCGCCGCCTGCGCGATACCGGCTGGGACACGCCCGACGGCGACGCGCTGCGAACCGAATATTCGGATGCGATCGAGGACGGCCGCTACACGATCGATGGCCCGGCACTCTACGTCACGGTGAAGAATGGCGAGAATATCCTCGCCGCGGGCAAGCGCTATCACCTCTTCGTCCAGCGCGATGCGCATCCGATGGTGGACATGCGGTTGCGGCCGCTACGCCCACGCGACTTCATCTGGCGCTTCACGCTCGACACCGATGACGAAGGCAATCTCGTGATGACCGTGCCGCCGCACGGCCATCACGCCTGAGGGACATCGCCATGGCCACCGATACGCCTGCAGCCGGCTCCGACCCCGACAAGCCCGAGGTCCCGCCGGGCGCCACGGCCCCGCCCCCCTTCACGGAATCAGAACCCGAGTTCGATCTCGAGATGACGACAAAGCGCAGCAAGGCCCGTGCCGTGGTCGAGACGCTGATGCCGCTGGTCGAGGCCTATGCCGGCCGCCGCGTGATCCCGGATGCGCAGACCAGTGCGGAGACGAAGACCGGCCTGTTCACCACGGGCGAGGAAGCCGTGCTCGCCATGGCCGGGCGCAAGGCCTTTGCCGAGACGGTGCAATACACGTCGAAACTCTATCCGGTGATGGGCGCCGAGCCATTCGAGGCAGTCGCGAAGGATGGCACGACGGCGATGCCCGACACCTTCCAGATCCTCTCGCTCGCCCGCGCCGCCGGCGCCTTCGCCAAGCACGACCAGAACGAACCCGAGGAGCAGGGCATCCCCGAGCAGCAAGTCATGCTGCTCGCCGTCAAGCCGGGCGAATATCCCTATTCCGACGTCCCCGTCACTCCCGCCGAGGCCAGGAGGGCCGCCTATATGCAACGGATCGAGACCCCACCGCCGCCGGCGATGCTCGCGACCCAGTCGGGCAACAGCTATGCGATCATGCCTGCCCAGGCAGCCGGCCAAGGCAGCAGCGGCCAGGCGGCGATGATGGCCTCCGGCAATGCCTATTACGGCATGACGACGCGCTATTCCGGCACTGCGCTCCAGGCCGGTGGCGGCAGTTGCGGGTGCAGCAGCTGCGCGGGCGGCCGTGCCAGCTTCACCTTCCCCGATGCGCGCTATGACGAGGCCGGCAAGTGCAAGTCGCTGTTCAGCATCTCGTGCGAGACGCAGTGGCGGCTGCGCGAATGCTTCAAGACCGCGCTGTGCGACACGTTGCGCTGCATCGGCAGCGAGCTGTGCGAGGACGGCCAGCTCAAGCCTCATCCCGATCTGAAGCAGTGCCTCGAGCAGTTCCTGTGCACGATGGTCGCCTGCCTGCCCGAAGCCATCTGCCCGACCGGGGCGCCCGAGGCCGGCTGCCTGCCGGGCAGCGCGACGGGCTGTGGCTGCAATTTTGCCGTGGGGAAATGAAATGACTGTCCAGCACGCGCCCGATTTCCGACCCTGCGTCCCCGGCGCCTTTCGCGGCGGGCTTTCGCGCACGCTCTTCTTCGACGGCATGGTCCTGTCCGAAGAAGACATGATGCGCGAGCAATCCTATTGGCGCATGAAGCGCCGGCTCACCAACCGCGCGCTCGGCCATGGCATCGTCTGGGGCCTGTCGCTCGAATGGGATTCGCAACAGCGTCGCTTCACGCTCTGCCCGGGCTATGGCCTCAGCTGTTGCGGCGACGATCTCGTGGTCGAATGCGCCGAGACGATCACCGAGCGCCAGCTGATCGACCAGTGCGCCGAGGATTTCCGCAAGCTGCTCGCTGACCCGCTCGATCCCTGCGGGGAGGCGCGGCGACCCGATTCACCGGTCGAAGCGTGCCTCATGCTCGAATATGTCGAGTGCCCCGAGGATCCGCGCCGGGTCTATGAGGATCCCTGCGCCGAGGGTCCGGCGGCCGGCTGCCGCTACGGTGCGGTGCGCGAGACAACGCGGCTGCGTCTCGTCCCGCTTCCGCCGCCTCCACCCGCGGGGCCGATCGAGCGGTTCTGCAAGCAGGTAGCCATGCTCAAGGCCGAACTGGCGAGTTCGGGCATTCCGATGCCCCAGAGCAAGTTCGACGAGCCGGCCGAAAGCGAAGTGTCGCTGAGCCTCTCCACCGCCGCGGGCGATCAGCGCCAGCACGATGGCCTACCGCTCACGTCCGGTGCCGTGCTCCAGCTCGAGATCGCGCATCAGCTCGGTGCCCCGTCCCCCGCCGCCGAATTCGGCATCCGTGTCGAGCCACCTGAGCTGCACTTCTTCGCGGCGGCGATCGTCTCAGGAAGCAACCGCAGCGGCGCGGATACGCTCATGGCAGTCGAGGAAACGCGCAACCAGGCGCAATTCGCGTCGGGATTCACCTACGAAATCGAGGCGGAGGTTGCTCCCCTGTTTTGGAGCGGCGAACCAAGGCGCGTGCGCTACCAAGTGACGGGATCTGCCTCCAACAGCAATGCGGGAGGCATGGACGCGCAGGTCACGCGGCTTGAGATACGCGTGCTTTCCGTCGATCTGCTTCCGCGCCGTACGGACTGCACCAGCTTGCTCGCCGATGCGCTGTTCCGGAACGGCAGCGCGCTGTGCACGCTCAAGACCCTGGCCATGGCGGTGATCCATGGCTGGTTCGTGGGTTCGATGGGTGGGCCGGCCTGCAACGACGCGCCCGATCCCTCGCCGGGGCGCGAGGCACTGGCCTGGATGGCGTGCAAGACCGCATGGGAAGCGCTCTACGGGGTCGATATCAATCGCAATCCCGAGATCCAGAAATGCCTGCGCCGGCTGTTCGCCGAATGGTGCGAGAGTTTCCACTACAAGGGCCCGCGTTGCGAACATGATGCGCATGGCATCTTGCTTGGTAGCGTGCAGATCTCGCCCAAGGGGCAGATCCTCTGCTTTCGCGAGTGGGCGCACCGCCGCTATGTGCTTACCGGCCCACTGCTCACCCATTGGGGCGGCCGCCTGGGGCTGGTGCCGCTCGACGTCGCGGCGACGCGGCTGGCGAGCTGGATCTGCTGCGTCGCTGGCGCGCCGCTTCCGCAGAATGCCCAGGCCGGTCTCGCGCCGGGCACCGCAGCGGCCCCGGCACCCGCTGCGGCGGAGGCTGCCGCCGTGCCGATCGCGACCGACACCTATGTCTTCGCCGGCAGCTCCGAAGCCAGGATGGTCGCGGGCAACAGGAACATCGTCGCCAAGCGCGAGGTGAGCCCCGCAGCCTTCGTTGCCGAAGCGGTCAGCGCGATGTTCGGCGGCGGGCAGCGCCTGTCCTCGACATCGGACGTGGAGATCGTCTCGACCAGCAACGGCGCGCTCAACATGATGCGCGCAAAGGACGGCGCCGCGCCGGCGGAGCTGGCGTCGGGGGGCGACGCCGTCCGCAGCGAGATCGCCGTCGCGGCAGCCACTGCGCCGGCAATGGCGCGCGCCGCGATCCTCGACTTCGGGTCTGGCTTCGCGGAATCGGTGCCGCTGTCCGCCCTCAAGCCCGATGTCGAGAACAAGGCCTTCGACCCCGCCGTCGCGGCGCTCGAGGAAGCCGGTATCGGGTCGATCGCCGAGTTGCTGCGCGTTGGCGCTGAACCGGCCGCGACGCGCGTGCGAACCACGCTCCAGGGCGAGCTCGGCAATATTGTCGCGGTCGATCGCGGCGTCGCGCTCGTTGCCAATGCCGCAACGCGGGCGCTCACCGAGACCGCGGAGGCACTGGCTGCGGAGGCCAAGGCACGCGACCCGGAGGAGCCCTTCACCCGCGCCGATCTGCTCGATACCGGCACGCTGACTGCGGTCCGCAACGCCGCGAACGTGCATCTCAAGGGCAAGGGCCTGACCAACAAGGCGCTGCGCGACGTTGCTGCCAGCGCTGCGGCGCGATGAGGAGAAGGCACGCGCCATGGCTTCGGTTCAGGTCGACGCGCTCGGCCTGAGGCTGATCGCACCCGGCACGCTGGAGCGACGGGTTCCGGCGCTCCAGCGCGAGGCGGGCGAGGTATTCGTACCCGCGGTGCTGCGCGCAATGGAGCGGCGGCTGGCCCGCGTCTATGGTGAACGGGCAGTGATTTGCATCCGCCGGCTCAGCATCCGCTGCGCGTTGCGGCCGTCCGAATTCGCCACTTCGGCCTACGCCGCGCAACTCGGCGAGGAACTCGCGGCGCAGATCACAGCCACGGTGCCGCATCCCCGCCAAGGCGCATCGGCGCCCCCACCGCACGCGATCGCGGAGATCTATCTCGATGCCGCACATATGCTCGCGGTGGCGCTGGTTGCGGCGGCGGAGGCGCGTCCCGGTCCGGGAGATATGCGGGAGTCGTTTGCGGAAGTCTGGACACGTGCGGCGTGCGAGCCCCCTGCCCTGCGTCGCCAGCTTCTGCGCCGCTGTCACGCGGCGGGCAAACTCGACACTGTGCTTGCCCGCCTCGACATCAGGGCGCTGACGACACTTGAACCGCTTGTCGCGACCGACCGCTCGGCAGCGATCGCGACCGCGGTTCGCGCGGCCATAGCCAGGCGGATGCCGGAGACCGAAGCCCCCTCCGCCCAGTGGACCGGCGCGGCCGACGAACCGACGGCAGCGTTACTCCTACCACGTGAGCCAGCGCCCTCGGCGGGTACACCTTCCGTGCCGCGGAAGACGAAAGCAGCAGGTCGGAGGCGAAAATCATCCCTGCGCTCCGGGCATCCGGAAACCCAGTCGGCAAAGCCCATGCCGCTGTCATTGCATCCCGATGCCCTGGCTGAGCCCCGCGATGCCGGAACAGCCGCGCCCGTGAAGGACTCGGCGTCACCCGCGGCGGACAGCCTCCCACGCAATTCGCCGGAGGAGGCGCCTCGGTCAACGCGATCTGCGGTACCCGAGGATGCCGCGCACGCGCCGGCCATGGCCCTGTCACAACGCGCCTACACCACCGGCTGGGCGCGCCTGCTTTTCCTCCTCAACATAGCGTTGCGGCTCGATCTGCCCGAACGGCTCTGGCGAATCGGCGTCGATGAGGGGGCGGTGCTCGCGGCGGCCTTTGCGCGGCTCGCCGACACTATGGAGGACTGTGCTCCGCGCGTGCTCCACGCCGCCTTCCCCGCGGCCCCACCGACAACCGGACCGCTTCCGCAATGGGCACGCGACGAGCTCGGCGAGGTGGCGCGCGAAGGCGCTTCGCATCTGCTTGGCTCCGATGTCGATCCTGGTGCACTCACCGAACGCATCGCCCTGCTCGAGGCACAATTCTCGCCTGACGGGTTTGAGCTGGCTTCCTGGTGCGCCGCGCTCCTCCTCGCCTGCGCCGAGTCGATGCTCGGCACGCCGCTGGCGCCCGGCACCCTCGCCGAGCCTTTCGCTGCGCCTGGCCGTATCCTGCTCGACGGCGATACGATCCGTGTCGTGCTGCCGATGGAGGCCGTCGATCTCGACCTGCGACGCGCGGGCCTGGATGGCGATCCCGGGCTGCTCGTCTGGCTTGGCAAGCGCCTTGTCTTCGAGTTCCAAGGTGGCGAGGCATGACACGCGCCGCGCTCCAGGGCCGGGCGCCCGAGCCGGATACGACGACCACGCAACGGCGACGCCCAACTAGTTCGCAGCGCACGGATAGCGCCGAGGACCGTTTCGGCGCCGCCCGCGCCGGCCAGCCGGCCCGCGACTCCTGGACCGAGATCGCCGAAATCCTCGCCGGCCTGCTGGACGACGGACCGATGGGCCCGGCTGCATCCGCACCGCCCCCGTCCGCCGACCCTCTCACGGCCACAGCCGAGGACAATCCCGCCTCGATCGACAGTCCCGGAGCGCTCCCCGTCGCTCCCGCACCGGCGCCGCCGCCGCCGGCCCCATCATTGCCGAACACGGCCACCACGCAGGTACTGACCGGCGCCGCTCCCCCGCCCCAGCAAGAGCATGTCGATGTCCCGCCGGGGCCGCCGCCTACCCAGGCCGAGATCCCACCCCCCGACGGCGCGCCGCCATCCGCGCCGAGCGCCGCGCCGCCAGCGGCTCCGGCCCCCGCCCCCGACGCGGATGCCGCGGGCGATAGCAGCGGCGGCCCCGGGGCAGTGGTGCGCCGCTGGCAGGGGCGCGTCGCCTCCGCCGGTACGCGCCTTCCCCAGCCCCGGATAGCCGTTCCCCCCGATGCGCAGGGCGCCGTCCTCGCCGGGGTCCAGTCGGCCGAGACCCGCAACCAGGCCGCGCGCGACCAGCTGCCGGGCGAAGCGCTCTCGAATGTGCCCGTCCAGCCCGTGGTCGAGGATCCGCCCGCGCCTCCGGCGAGCAACCCCGTCCCCGAACAGACGAGCCGCATCCTCGCGCTGTCCAACCTCCGCCTGCCCGACCAGCAGGCACCACCGCTCGAACCCTCACCGACCCGGCCGATCGAGAACGAGGTCAACGTCGGCGGGACGTTGCCGCGCGCTGGCGAGGCGCCGGTCGGCAGCGACATGTTCCAGGTGCTCACCTCGCCCGCCGCCGCCGCCTTGGCCCAGACCGATCCCAACGCCGTCGGCCCTGACGGCCAGCGCACACCCGAAGCCACGCGGATTCAGGCCGCCCTCGCCCAGCTGCGCGGCGACCCCCGCCCCGCCGGGCGAGAAGGCCGCGGCCCGCAGATCATCGCGCCCGATACCGGACCGCAGCCCGTGCCGCCCCTCGCCGAGGCGATGCGCGTCCCGGTCGGCGAGGTCGTCGCGCGGCTGCTCGCCGATACCGATACCGCCGCCAACCAGGTGCTCGACGGCCTGCGTACCGCGGCCTTTACCGGCGGGGCGCTCAAGCGGGCCTTCCCCGAGATCGGCGCCGACATGCGCACCGAGATCAAGAGCTCGATCACCGTCGAACTCAATGAGATCGCCACTGCCGCGAACGTGTCGGCAACGCAGCTCCAGGGGATGATCGCCGATCGCCAGCGCGTGCTGGCGGAAAGCGGCGCGGCGGCGACCCGTCAGGCGACCGATACCACCGCCGCTGCGACCCGCACCGTCCAGACCGAGGGGCAGCGGACAATGGACGCGGTCGCCGGCGCCGCCGACCAGGCGGAAGAGGAGACGTTGCGCCGGCAGGAAGCGGCGGGCGGCAGTTCGGACCCCGCGGTGGTCAACCGTCGCCGCGACCGCACGTTGGACTGGATCCGCGAACACGTCACCACCCAGACGAGCCATTATCAGGAAGCCGGCGACCGCCGCGCACGTGATCTCAACGCTGCGCAGGAGGAGCAGGCCAATGCCTATCGCGCACTGGTCGAGCGCGAACAATATCAGGTGCTTACCCCCGCCGCACCACGTCCTGCGCGCAGTCCGGCTGATCGTGTGCGAGAGGCGCACCTCGCCGACATCAACATCGCGATCCGCACCTGGAGCGACGAGCGTATCCGCGCGATCGGCACGGTTTTCCGGCAGCTGATCGGCACGGCGCGTACCACGACGCAGACCCACCGCACCGATATCGAGGGCGCCGGCGACCGCGCCATCGTCGCGACGCGCAGCTGGGCCGATGACAAGATCCTCGAGGGCCAGGGCTGGTGGTCGCGCTTCATCGGGCGGATTCGCAATTGGCTGCACGGGGTCGACCAGGCCAACCAGCAATGGCGCGTCCGCCGCACGCGCGAGATGCGCGATTCCGTCGCCGCCGATCTCCAGCTCATCGCGCGCGCCAACGCACAGCTCGCGACCGAAATGACGCAGGACGAGGTGCTCTCCGACCAGACGCTCACCGCCGCACAGCGCGAAACGCTCCGGCAGTTCTTCGCGCTGCCCGCCGGCACGCATCCGCTCGAATTCGCTTCGATCCGGCTGCGCGGCAAGCTGGTCGAAGCACGCCTCGCCAGCGCGCGCGCCAGCTTCGAGCAATCGGTGATCGCCACCCCGGTCGGCGATGGCGACCTGACAGGCGCGGACAGGGTCAACGATGTCGCGCGCGCCGATGGCGGCGGCGGCTTCGACGGCAGGCAGCTCGCGGAGCGTCTTCATGCCGCGATGGACCAGATGGGCACCGACGAGGCGTCGATCTTCTCGGCGCTGCGCGGTCTCACGCCGTTGCGTGCCAGCGCGGTGCGGAAATCCTATTACGCCCTCTATGGCAGCAGCCTGGACAGCGATCTCGATTGGGAGCTGAGCGGCGACGAATATCGCCGCGCGATGGCGCAGCTCGAAGGCCAGCAGGCGGCGGGCGATGCCATCGCGCTGCACGACGCGATCGCCGGCCCGGGTACTGACGAGGCGGCGATCTTTGCCGTGCTTGCCAGCAAGTCCGCTGTCGAGGCCGCGGCGATCCGCGCCGAATATCTGCGCCGCTATGGCGAGACGCTCGACGAGGCGATCCGCGGCGACATGGATCCGGGCAACGATCGCGACCGCGCCTTCGCCCTGCTTTCCGGCGACACCGATACCGCCAACGCCATTGCGGTCGACGACGCAATGCGGGGCGGCTTCCTCGGTCTAGGCACCTCGGAGGAGGAGATCGAGCGTGTCTATACCGACATGCGCGCCGAAGTGCTGGCCCGCGCGCGCAACGAAGGCTGGTCCTCGGCCGAGATGGAGGCGGAGATCCGCCGCCGCAACGCCGCACTGGAGCAGCGCTTCGGCGAGCGCTACGCCAATGTCGCGCAATATCGCGACCAGGAAGGCGGCGGCTCCGTCCTCGCGCGCGCATATCGCTCCGAGCTCAGTGGGCCCGAGCTCGACCTCGCCAACGCGCTGCAGGCCAACGACGCCACTGCCGCCGACGCCGCGCGCATTCGCGTCGAGGACCAGAGCGCATTCTACGCCTCCGATGACAAGATCAACGCAGTCCTCCAGTCGCAATATGACCGCGCGCTGGAGGCCCGGCGGCTCGACGAAGGCCCTGCCCGTAGCATGCGCGTCGCGCGCGCGGTCGAGGAATGGAGCAACGCCACTCCGCAACTGTCCGAAGAGGAAATCTCGCGCCGCAGAATGGCGCTCGAGCGCGAGATGGAACACGGCATGGCCGATGCCGCGCAGGCAGACTCGCGCGCCTCCATGGCGCGGCTCAATCAGTTCTACGGGAACCAGTATGATCGCTCGCTCTACGTCACGGTGTGGCGTGCCACGAGCGGCACCGATCACACCGCCGCGATGCAACGGCTGGAGCAGGGTGGCCGCCTGACCCCACTCCAGCAAGTCGAACACGCCACGGTGGGCCTGGGCACCGACGAAGCAGCCTTGCGCCAACTGGTCTCGACGATGACGCTGGACGGGATCCGTACGCTGCGCCGCCAGTGGGAAAATATGCATCCCGGCGAGAGCTTCGATGCGATGCTGCGCGACGAACTGGGCGGCCGCGACGAGAGCGACGTCATGGACCGCATCGAGCATGGCGCCCCAGAATCCGCCCGAGCGCGCATCGCCGAGGAGCGGCGCCGCAGCGAGCGCGAGCTGGGCGAGCTCACCGGCGTGCTGGGTGGAGTCGCCGCCGGCCGTGAGGCGCGGCGCATCGAGTATGAGCGCACGCGGCTCGAGGCGCTGGACGGCGACCTGCAGCGCACCACCTGGCCCGACACCGACGAAGCCCGGGCCGAGCGCGTCCGGCTGCGCGACGAAGTCGATTTCCGGGTGCAGCGCGTGCAGGACGCGGTCGAGGATCATCGCCGCAAGATCGATTCGGTCACCGACACGGCGACGCAGGTTGTCGGTATCGTCGTCGGTGTGGTCGTCGGCGCGATCGTCACCGCGCTGAGCGCCGGCACCATGGGCCCGGCGGCAATCGCCGCACTCTCCGCACTGATCTCGTCTCTCGCCTCCACTGCGGCGACGATGGCCACGAAGCAGCTTATCCAGGGCGGATCGTATAGCGGCGAGGACATGGCGCTCGACGTCACCGTCGGGATCGTCGATGCGATCGCCAGCCGCGGCCTCGCTAAATACGGCCTTGGCGGGCGCATGGCCCTCCGGTTGGAGGCCCTGATCGCGCGTAGCCGCGTCGGCGCCGTTGCTGCACGCATGGTCGAACGCGCCGCCGAAAGCAGCCTCGCCCAACGTGCGCTCCGCCTGCCTGGCATGGCGACCGTCGCCCGTGCGGCAAGCCGCGTGATGCCCACCCGAGCCGGCTTCGAACGCGCCGCCGCGCATTTCCTGGGAGAAGGCATCAACGATGCGGTGGGCGCGCTGCCCTCCACCCTCACCCAGATCACGCTTACCGACACCACTTGGGAAGGCGATCCGCTCCACGCCTTTCTTGAGGGCGGCGGCATGGCGATGCTCCAGGCCGCACTGATGGGGCGGATGCTCGAAGGCGGTATGACCATCGCATCGCATGCCTTTGTCGGCGCACGCACGCGGTTGCGGATGCACAGCGAGACCGGGCGGCTCGCCGAGGCCAACCGCGTCATCCTCGACAGCTATAGCCGTTTCCACCAGGACAATCCCGGCGCGAGCCTCGCCGATTTCCTCCAGCACCCCGAAGGCCGCCGGATGCGCGCCGAGATCGAGGCGCGCGGCCTGCTACCGACGCTGGAGACCGCGGCGGCGCACCCAGTCACTTCGGTGCCGCTCGACGCGCAGGGCAACCCCCGCCCGCGCACCGCTGCCGAGATCCGCGCCGACGCGCTCGAATCCGCGATCCCGCGAAGGCTACGCGAGGGCGCTTCGATCACCGCCGATCCCGATCTCACCGGCCGGGCGGTTCACGTCGAGCCGCTGCGCATCGGCAACCAGATCGTCGGGGTCGATATCCGCGTCGGCCCGCACGCCACCCCGCTCGACATCGCGCTACACGCCGGCACGATCCAGGCGATGCAGCGCTACCGCGGCACGCTGGGCAATATCCGCCGCGCCTTCGCCGACGCCCTGGCAACCGCCACGCGCTCGGGACTCCAGGTGGGCTCGCGCGGCTGGGAGGCGCAGCTCGAGATCGCCAAGCTCTCGGCGATCGTCACCTCGCGGATAGACGAGCTGGCAGGACGCGCGCTCACGCCTGAGATGCAGGCGCACGCCCAGGCCGATATCCGCTCGCTCGAACGCCAGCTTCTGCTCAACCAGGCGATCCTAGCCGATGCCAGCCTGCGCGGGATGCCCGGTCGGGGCTATGTCGCGGCCGAGGATGAAGGAACCGGCCGCGCGTTGACCGAGGCGCAGCGCGCGCTGCTCGGGTCCCCGGATATCGTCGAGAAGCTCGGTCAGCTTCGCGCACTCGTCGATCAATCGATCGTGCAAGGCGGACATTATCGCGAGGAATTCGCCAAGGCGCTGGTTTTCGCGGAAGCGCTCGCGAAGGAAACGGGCATTCCGAGCCGGACGCTGCTCGATGTGACGGTGCATCTCGAACCGCTCGGCATATACCCGACGGCCAAGCACAACGAGGGCAGGATTGAGGCGCGCCGCGGGGAAGGCAAGGAGACCAGGATCCTGCGCCTGCTAGCCGAGGAGCTCAACCAGACGGGAACCGAATATCAGCGCAAGCTATATCGGGAGACGCTCCGCATCATGCTTGAAGGCGGTCAGGCTGGCAAACGCCGCCCATCGACTGACTGGGTTGCCGATGCCTTGCGCGGCGACGAGCCTGTCGAAGGGCTGATGTTCGAAGGCTATATCCTGGAGAGCATTCTTCAGGAGAATATTGCCGCCGTTGACCGGCTACGCAATCACATCGCTGAAGGCGAATTCGATTTGGTTCTCGGCGTCGATACCGGCGGCTCGTTCCTGCTCGAGGTGCTAAGTCCACCCGGATCGAGCACATTGCCCGATAATTTCCTCCCGGTCCGCAAGGGACCCCAGAAACAGCGTACCACGGAAATGCAGCCAGCGATCCAGGCAGCGATCAAGGGGAAGCCTCCGATGACCAGCTTCGTCATCGCCGATTTCTACATGGGGGGGGGCGCGATCAGCGAATTCAATAACATGATCGCGCGCCTTGTAGAGGCTAATCCCGGTGTCCCACTTCGTTTCGAGACCGTGTGGATCCGCGAGGACTTCGGCTTCGATCGCAGCACGCCGCTCATCGAGCAGAACACCGTGGAGAAGCCGCGTCTCCTCGCGCAGACGGAGACGCGGCCCGATCTCGTCGGAAAGATCAACGAGCCGACGCTGGAGCGGGTGCGTTTTGCGGTCGGCGACGACTTGGACGACATCCTCAAGAACGACAAATCAACCCTGCCGATCGTAATCTTCGGAGACGATGGCCGCGTCATCCAGCGGATTCCGCCCGGTGTGCGCCATCCCGTGACCGGAGAGGTGTTGCGGACCCCGCGCCAAGTTCTAGCCGCGGTGCTGCAGGGTCAACATTTCGATCCCAATGCTACACCGGTTCAGTCTCGCTCGGTCGCGGTGCGGGATCAGGCCACGCATGTGAAGGGCACGCCGGAATGGGGCGCGCAAAAGGGCAGCTATCTGGAGAATGCAAGCGACGCGCAGCGCGTGCTAGACGCAGTCAACAGTGGCACCGCAGTGATACTTGGCAAGGAGAATGGCAATCTCGTGGTCCAGGTCGCTGGCGTGACGGGCTTCAACAACAACAAGACTAGCGGTCACAACGACCAGCCAACCAATATATTCATCGTCTCCGGAAGCCGTTATTCCACGGTCGTTCCGACCAATCCGAAATGGAGGCCTCGCGGTGCCGACACTAAATGACTGGGTCTGGGTCACTGCCATGCTGGTGCAGGCTATGCGTGCCTCGATAACCGCAAATTGCCGGATGATCCTGCTGGGCTATCACGGCGGGGAGTGGCGGCTCGATTTCTTCTTCGCCCAGGATAGCGACGAGGATCGTACCCTTGCCCAGCATATTGACGAAGACCTGTCCGCCTATCTCAACGACATCTGGACCCAGCTCTCCTCGGCCGCCTATGCGCGCATCGGCCATGTCATAGTGACGGGTACGGGGCAGCTCCCGCTTGACCATGGCGACAATGTTCGCATCGTCTTTCTCCGCCATGAACCCGCGAGCGATTAGGAAATGCGCCTTGCCCACTCTTCGGCCGCGCTCTTCGCTCTACCCGGCTGGCGGCGGGAAAAGCTGCAGGTGCTGCGCTGGCTTGCCCAGGATGGCGTGGCCGGTGCCGGCGTCGAGGCGATGCTGGCCACGGGGCTCGCCGACACGGACTGGGAGATCCGCATTACCGCGATGCTTGCCGCCGCCCGGCTCCGCGCCGAACCTCTGGTGTCGGCGATCGCACGCCTGGAGCTGCCGAGCCTGCCCGAGGACGGCGTAACTCCCCGCGAGACGCGCGCGCTGCTCGCCTTGCGTGACGCCGCTCTCGTCCGGCTCGGCGGGCCGCGCGGACGCCCGCTACCCGATGAGGTCGTCGAGGCGCTCGACGGCAACGTCGCGGGCCTTCCTCCCGGTCTCGACGCCTTTGTCCACGCACTTACACATCCCCTTCCCGACGAGATACCCGCCCCGCCCGAATTCGCAGGCGTCGAAACCAGCTCGGCGGGCCCGATGCTGGCCGATGGCAGCCTGCTTGCCTGGGTACCGCCGGTCCCGCACTGGCTGGGCGAGGCCGAAATCCGTGGCGACTGGCGTTCCAACCCGCCGCGCCGCGAAACGCCGGGAAAGGGGTTCTACATCGACGCCGAACCACGCGGCGAAGCTACGCTCGCGGACGCACAGGCGGTGGCGGCCGCGCTCGCCGACACGCTCGGACGCGCCGTCACGCTTCCCGGCCAGGCACAATGGGAGACGGCTGCACGTGGTCCCGACGGGCGCCGCTTCCCATGGGGTGCCAACGCGCGACCGGACGCACGCGTCGATCTGTCCCCTTGGGGAGTCACGGGATTGGTCAATGGTCCTGGCGAATGGGTCGTGCAACACACGGATAGCACGGAGGAAATCATGGTTTCCGGAAAACTATTCATCGCTCCAGCATTGATCAGGAACTGCACGACCGAAATGTCTTGCCGCTTTCGCCTCGTGTATGGATCGAATTGACTATTCTTCTTATGAAATATCTTGGTAGACTTGTATGCACGACCGATTCCGCGAATCGCGCGGAGACTGGTCTTTCAACGATCGCGGGCGGGGGAGCGACATGTGGGATGTCGTGCTCTGTATTAAGAGTCGAATCTATCGCGAGGGGCTTCGCGCGATGCTCTGCGCGCATGATCAGCTCGGCGATATTCGCACCTGTCTCGACCTGACTGAACTGGCCGGCTACCTTGATGCCAGCCCACGCGCGCTAGTGCTGATCGATATCGCACTGGGCTCCGCCGCCACCAGCCCGACCGCCTCGATCGCCGAAGCGTTCCGTGTCGCAGCCGGGCAACCGGTAATCGCGCTGGGGCTGGAGGAGAGCGACGATGAGATCCTGGCCCTGATCGAGGCAGGTGCCGCGGCCTTCGTGACCAAGAATGATTCGCTCGAAGACCTGATCGGTACGATCGATGCGGCCGCGCGCGGCGAACTGCATTGCGCGCCGCGGATCGTGCGGCTGATGCAGGAAAGGCTCGCCGACCTTGCCGTCAGCCGCGTGCGCCAGTCGGAGCTCGACAAGCTCTCGCAGCGGGAACACCACATCCTCGGGCTGGTCGGCCAACGCCTTTCGAACAAGCAGATCGCGCGGATGCTCGGGCTCGAGGTCTCGACCATCAAGAACCACGTCCACAACATCATCGTTAAGCTACGCGTGAAGAATCGCGGCGAGGCAGCCGCAATGCTGTGCGCGCCCTATCCCGCCAACGACGTCGTACAGCGCGCCATCCACGCTTAGGCGCTTCGCGGTTGCCTGCCATGGACAAGTTCCGGGCCCGCCCATAAAGAACGGGCGTCTCCCGCAATCGAAAGCTGCCCGGCACCGATGTTCCGTCCTCTGTACGACTGGGTGCTGCGCATGGCGCATCACCGCCACGCGATCTGGCTGCTGGGCTTGGTCTCGTTCGCGGAGAGCAGCTTCTTTCCGATCCCACCCGACGCCATGCTGATCCCGATGGTGATCGCACGCCGAGAGCAGGCCTTCCGCATCGCGCTCGTCTGCACGATCGCGTCGGTGCTGGGCGGCATGCTCGGCTATTATATCGGCTATGGCCTGATGCAGACCGTCGGCGAGTGGATCGTCCATACCTATCACCTGGAGGCCAAGCTCGCTGAAGCGATCCACGCCTACCAGAGTGAATATGGCACCTGGATCATCCTGCTTAAGGGGCTCACGCCGATTCCGTTCAAGCTGGTGACCATCGCCAGCGGTGCTGCGAGCTTCAACTTCCCGCTCTTCGTGCTGCTGTGCTGCATCACCCGAGGGGCGCGCTTCTTCATCGTCGCGGCGCTGCTCAAGCGCTTCGGTGCGCCGGTGCAGGAGTTCATCGAGAAGCGACTGGACCTGTTCGCCTGGGCGTTCCTGGCGCTGATCGTGCTCGGATTCGTCGCCGTCGCGCTGCTCTGAGCCGCCCCGTTTCTTTTCCCCGCGCCCCAGCTTGCGCGCTTGCCCGCGACTCGCTAGATACAGCCCCCAATCCGACAGCGTGGGTGGGAAACGCCGGGTCCTTTCAGAAGGACCGGGCAGCGGACCCGTGCCCCGCAGTCGGCGAACTTTGAAGCGAGGATGGCCCAAGTGGCGAAGACCAGTCCGACCGAATTCGTGAAGCAGGTGCAGACCGAAGCGCGCAAGATCGTGTGGCCGTCGCGCCGCGAGACGATCATGACCGGCGTGATGGTGATGATCATGACTACGCTGCTCGGCGTGTTCTTCCTCGGCATCGACGCGATCTTCGACTTCATCGTCAACTCGTTGCTGCGCCTGGCGCAGTAAGCCGCACCGAAAACCAAAGGGAAAGAACGAACGCATGGCGCGCTGGTACATCATCCACGCCTATTCGGGCTTCGAGGGCAAGGTCCGCGACCAGATCCTGGCCGACGCCACCCGCATGGGCCTCGACCGCCTGGTCGAAGCCGTAGAGGTGCCGACCGAGACCGTGACCGAGGTTCGCCGCGGCAAGAAGATCCAGTCCGAGCGGAAGTTCTTCCCGGGCTACGTCCTCGCCAAGCTCGAGATGAACGACGACGTCTATCACCTGGTGAAGAACACGCCGAAGGTGACGGGCTTCCTGGGTTCGTCGGGCAAGCCGCAGCCGATCAGCGAGGCCGAGGCCGCGCGCATCCTGAACACCAAGGACGAGGCGGCCACCGCAGCGCCCAAGGCGAAGGTCAAGGTCGATTACGACATCGGCGACACCGTCAAGGTCACCAGCGGCAACTTCGCGACCTTCTCGGGCGTGGTCGAGGAGCTCGATTACGACAAGAGCCGCGTGAAGGTCTCGATCTCGATCTTCGGGCGCGCGACGCCGCTGGAGCTGGGCTTCGAGGACGTCGAGCGCATCAAGTAAGGCCGGCAACGGCGGTAATCATGCTGGGGGCCGGGGCGCAAGCTTCGGCCCTTTGCTTTTCGGGAGACGGGCCATGGTGCCGCGCGAACTGATCGACATCGCTCCGGTGCCCGGCGGCGACGAACTGCGCCTGTTCCGGCGCGGCGCGGACCATATGATCGTGCTCGACCGCAACGAGCTGATGAACAGCCGGATGAGCGGATCCGAGGAAGCGCTGGCGACGATGAGCGTCGAACGCATCGCAGAACGCAAGGCGCCGCAGGTGCTGATCGGCGGCTATGGCATGGGCTTCACGCTGCGCGCAGCGCTTGCCGTGCTGCCCGCGGATGCGCAGGTGGTGGTGGTCGAGTTGGTGCCCAAGATCATCGACTGGGCACGCGAGCATATGGCGGAACTCGCGGCGGGCTGCCTTGAGGATCCGCGCGTCGATGTGGTGATCGGCGATGTCGGCGCGGAAATCGCCCGCACCCGCGCCGGCTTCGATGCAATCCTGCTCGACGTCGATAACGGCCCCGACGGGCTAACTCGGCTGGGCAACGACCGGCTCTATTCGATGCGGGGGCTCGAAGCGGCCCGTGCCGCGTTGGCGCCCGGCGGCGTGCTGGCAGTGTGGTCCGCCGCGCCGGACAAGGCCTTTGCCCGGCGCATGGGCGAGGCCGGCTTCGCGGTCGATGAAGTCACGGTGCGGGCACGGAGCAACGGCAAGGGCGCCAAGCACGTGATCTGGTTCGGGCGGAAGCGCTAGGCCGCTTCGCTGCGTCCCTCGATCAGCGGATAGATCACTGCGATTTCACGGTGAATTCGGTCGCGCATCGCGGCGCGCATTGTGTGCGAAGCCGCGCAATAGCCGGCCCAGTTCGAGGCGATCTCGCGCAGGGTCCACTCGCCGATGTGACGCGCCGATGTGACCAGGCCGGTCTTTGCCTCCGCGCGCAATCCTTCGAGCTCCGCCCTCCCCCGGCCGTCCGCTTTGGCAGTGAGCTGGGGATACAGGCTTTCGATCAGCATCGTGCGGCGGCGACTGGCGCGGGTGAGCGAAAGGCGGACCGCGGAGAGGGTTTGCGGCGGCTCGGCCAGCGCCGTCAGGGCGTCCAGCGCTTCGAGATTGGCCTCGATCTGGGCGTGTAGACCCTGCAATTCGCTCAGCACGCGGTCGCTCCCCGGCGCGTGCCGGGGGCGCCCTTGACGAAATAGTCTGAAATACGCGGCCTTATACTTATAGCCGGCTTTACGCGCGGACGGTGCGCGGCCGAGAGAAATCGCGCCCTCCCGCTCAGCTTTCCTTCTTGCCGAGCTCGCGGTTGATGCCCAGTGCCGCCAGCGTGCAGACTGCACCGGACAGGAGATAGGCGCCCACCGCCAGCAGCCCGAACTGGCTGGCAAGGAAGAGCGCGGCGAGCGGCGCGAAGCCCGCGCCGATGAACCAGGAGGCAGTGGCCGTCGTGCCCGCGCCGGTATAGCGGCGCTTGGCCGAGAAGCTGTTGTTCACTGCGCCCGAGGATTGACCGAACGACAGGCCGAGCAGGATGAACCCGAGGATCATGTACACCCACTCGCCGGTCGAACCCGTGCCGAGCAGCTGGGGCGCGAAGCCGCTATAGGCAGCGATGAAGGCAGCCGAGACCCCGAGGAGCGTGCGGCGGCCGATGCGGTCGGCGACATAGCCGGATGCGACCACCGAAAGCAGCCCGACCACGGCGCCGGCCAGCTCGATCATCAGGAAATGGACTGTTGGCTCACCCTTCAGCACCACCCAGGAGAGCGGGAAGACCGTAACGAGGTGGAACAGCGCGAAGCTGGCGAGCGGGGCGAAGGCGCCGAGGATGACGGTGCGTCCCTCCTCGCGAAACAGCTCGGGGACCGGCGTCGGCTGGAGCTCCTGAGTCTCGTAGAGACGCTCGAACTCGGGGGTGGAGATCAGGCGCAGCCGGGCGAACAACGCGACGACGTTGATCACGAAGGCGACGAAGAAAGGATAGCGCCAGCCCCAGTCGAGGAAATCGGCCTGGCTGAGCGTGGACAGCAGGAAGGCGAACACCGCCGACGCCACGAACAGGCCGATCGGGGCGCCGAGCTGCGGGATCATCGCGTAGAAGCCGCGCTTCGAGGTGGGTGCGTTGAGCGAGAGCAGCGAGGGCAGCCCGTCCCAAGTGCCGCCCTGGGCGAAACCCTGGCCGAGGCGGAACAGGGCGAGCAGCGCCACGGCCACGCCGCCTGCCTGTGCATAGCCGGGTAGAAAAGCCATCGCCGCAGTCGATCCGCCGAGCAGAAACATCGCGATCGTCAGCTTGACGCCGCGCCCGTGCTTGCGATCGAGCCAGACGAACAGCAGCGCGCCGAATGGACGCGCGACAAATGCCAGCGCGAAGACGGCGAAGGAATAGAGCGTGCCGGTGAGCGCATCGACATAAGGGAAGATCACCGCCGGGAAGACGAGGACCGAGGCGATCGCGTAGACGAAGAAATCGAAGAACTCCGACGCCCGGCCGATGATTACGCCTACCGCGATGTCGGAGGGGCGGACTTCGTGGCCGCGCGCATTGATCAGGCGGGCATCGCGCTCGAGCATCGTCGAGTTCGTCGTGCTCAGCGTGGCCACCATCCCAGTCGGTCCTTATCCAGAAATCCCACCGTGCATTGCAGGAAGCACGGGTGCGCAACGATTCAGCGCGTCGTTGGTTCAACTCTAACCGACGGCCATCG
Source organism: Sphingomonas sp. GW821-FHT12D09 (assembly GCF_058807215.1). Classification (NCBI taxonomy): domain Bacteria; kingdom Pseudomonadati; phylum Pseudomonadota; class Alphaproteobacteria; order Sphingomonadales; family Sphingomonadaceae; genus Sphingomonas; species Sphingomonas sp. GW821-FHT12D09. The sequence goes on from NZ_JBXAQL010000001.1 coordinate 1,031,828, forward strand.
GAAGCCCTTTGACTTCGGTCAAAGGCAGCCGAGCAAGGGAGGGTTAGCTGGGGCGCATGCGGAGACCAGGATCCAAGCTCATCAAGGCCCCACAACGCGCGGCGCGCCTACCCCTAATAGCCCTGCCTGCCCTGCTGGGCGGGTGCGACATGGTGGTGATGAACCCCACCGGCGACATCGCCGTCCAGCAGCGCGACCTCATCCTGTTCTCCACGGGGGTGATGCTGCTGATCATCGTGCCGGTACTGGCGCTGACCGTCTGGTTCGCGTGGAAGTATCGGAAGAGCAATCCGAACAAGGTCTATGATCCGAACTTCGATCACTCGACCACGCTCGAGCTGATCATCTGGACCTGCCCGCTGCTGATCATCATCGCGCTGAGCGCCGTGACCTGGACGAGCACCCATCTGCTCGACCCCTTCCGACCGCTGGAGCGCATCGCGCCGGGCAAGCCGATTCCGGCGGGCACCAAGCCGCTCGAAGTCCAGGCCGTGGGCCTGGATTGGAAGTGGCTGTTCATCTATCCGGAGCTGGGCATCGCCACGGTCAACGAGCTGGCGCTACCGGTCGATCGGCCGGTGCATTTCTCGATAACCTCGACCGACCAGTTCAACACCTTCTACGCGCCGACGCTGGCCGGCATGATCTACGCGATGCCGACGATGAAGTCGGAATTGAACGCAGTGCTCAACAAGCCGGGCGAGAGCTGGGGCTATTCGGGCAATTATACCGGCCGCGGCTATTCGGACATGCGCTTCAAGCTGCGCGGCGTGAGCCAGGGTGACTTCGATGCCTGGGTCGCGGGCGTGAAGGCCGCCGGCGGCACCCTCGATGCCAACACCTACATCGCGCTGGCCAAGCCGAGCGAGAAGGTGCCGGCGATGCGCTTCTCCGCGGCGCAGCCGGGCCTGTTCGACAAGATCGTCAACCAGTGCGTCGAGCCCGGCAAGCCCTGCATGGTCGATGTGATGCGCAACGACATGCTGCGCGCCGCCGGCAAGCCGCACGATCCGCACATGGGCGTGCCCATGCCGATGGGCGGCACGCCCACCCCTGCGCTGAAGAAGGAGCCGGACGACAAGGGAAGCGGTCCCAACGTGACCAAGCCCAAGGACGGACATCCACCCGGGCAACACAAGCCCGGTGACCCGGCCAACCGGGACATGTCCGCCCTGAACCCCCTTCCCCTCCCCGGCGCCCCGCGCGCCGCCCGGGCCTGAGCGCAACGGAACCGCCATGAGTGATACCTTGATCAAGACGGTGTTCGGACGCCTGAGCTGGGAGTCCTTCCCCTTCCATGAGCCGATCCTGCTCGGCACCTTCATTATCGTCTCGCTGCTTGGCCTCGGCCTGATCGGCGTGGTGACCAAGTACAAGCTGTGGGGCTATCTCTGGACCGAGTGGTTCACTAGCGTCGATCACAAGAAGATCGGCATCATGTACATCATCCTCGCGATCATCATGCTGCTGCGCGGCTTCTCCGATGCGCTGATGATGCGCGCGCAACAGGCGATCGCGTTCGGGGACAACCCCGGCTACCTCCCGCCCCACCATTACGACCAGATCTTCACCGCGCACGGGACGATCATGATCTTCTTCGTGGCGATCCCGCTGGTGGTGGGCATCATCAACTTCGTGATGCCGCTGCAGATAGGCGCGCGCGACGTGGCGTTCCCGTTCCTCAACAACCTCAGCTTCTGGCTGACGGTAGCAGGCGCGGTGCTGACCATGATCTCGCTGTTCGTCGGTGAGTTCGCGCGGACCGGCTGGCTGTCCTACGCGCCGCTCGCCGGATTGGCGTACAGCCCGGATACAGGCGTCGACTATTATCTATGGTCACTCCAGATAGCCGGCGTCGGCACAACGCTATCGGCGATCAACATGGTCGCAACGATCATCAAGATGCGCGCCCCAGGCATGACGATGATGAAGATGCCGGTGTTCTGCTGGACCGCGCTTTGCTCGAACATCCTCGCCATCGCCATCTTCCCGGCGCTGACCGCAGCCTTCTTCCTGCTGCTGCTCGACCGCTATGCCGGTACCCATTTCTTCACCAACGAGCTCGGCGGCGCGCCGATGATGTACTGGAACATGGTGTGGATCTGGGGCCACCCCGAGGTTTACGTCCTCGTCCTGCCCGCATTCGGCATCTATTCCGAAATCACCCAGACCTTCACCGGCAAGCGTCTGTTCGGCTATTCCTCGATGGTCTACGCGACGGTGGTCATCACCATCCTGAGCTATCTGGTGTGGCTGCACCACTTCTTCACCATGGGTGCAGGCCCGACGGTCAACAGCTTCTTCGGCATCGCCACCATGGTGATCGCTATCCCGACCGGCGCGAAGATTTTCAACTGGCTGTTCACGATGTACCGCGGCAACATCCGCTGGGAACTGCCGATGATGTGGGTGCTGGCGTTCATGTTGACCTTCACAGTCGGCGGCATGACCGGCGTGCTGCTCGCCATCCCCCCGGCGGACTTCGTGCTGCACAACTCGCTGTTCCTGGTGGCGCACTTCCACAACACGATCATCGGCGGCGTGGTGTTCGGCCTGTTCGCCGGCATGGTCTACTGGTTCCCCAAGGCCTTCGGGTTCAAGCTCGACGAGTTCTGGGGCAAGGTCGCCTTCTGGGGCTGGGTGATCGGCTACTGGATCGCCTGGACGCCGATCTACATCGTTGGCCTGATGGGCACCACGCGCCGCGTGAACCACTTCGACGATCCCTCGATCCAGCCTTACTTCGTGATAGCTGCTATCGGAGCGGTGATCATCCTGGTCGGCATCTTGGGCTTCGTGATGAGCATCCTGGTTGGCTGGCTGAAGCGCGACAAGCTGAAGGACCTGACCGGCGATCCCTGGGAAGGCCGCACCCTTGAGTGGTCGACCTCGTCGCCGCCCCCGGCCTACAACTACGCCTTCACGCCGGTGATCCACGACCTCGACGCCTGGCACGACATGAAGGAGCGTGGGTACGAACGGCCAACCACCGGCTTCCGCCCGATCCACATGCCCAGGAACACCGGCGCGGGCGTCATCCTCTCCGGTCTGGCGCTGGTGATGGGCTTCGCGATGGTCTGGTACATCTGGTGGCTCGCTGCCGTCTGCTTCGCCGGCCTGTTCGTGGTCGCCATCGCCCACACCTTCAACTTCAAGCGCGACACTTACATTCCCGCCGAGGAAGTCGCCGCAACCGAGGACAAGCGCACGCAGCTGCTTGCGCAGGGGGCCTGACATGACCGACCACGCACTCGACCCCCAGGGCACTCCGACCTGGTACCTCACCGAGGAAGAAGAGCATCACGATCACGGGGCCAGCGGCCCGACGATCCTGGGCTTCTGGATCTATCTGATGAGCGACGCGCTCATCTTTGCCTCGCTGTTCGCGATGTTCGGCGTGGTGAGCGCCGCCTATGCCGGCGGCCCGGTGCCGCGCGAGATATTCGACCTGAAGCTGGTCGCGCTAAACACCGGGCTGCTGCTGGCCTCGTCGATCACCTTTGGCGAAGCGATGCCGCACATGGAAGCGGGCCGGGTCGGCCCGCTGCGCTTCTGGCTGGCGCTGACCGGGCTGCTCGGCGCCGGGTTCATCGGGATCGAGCTCTATGAGTTCTCGCACCTGATCGCGGAGAATGCCGGGCCGGACCGCAGCGCCTTCCTCTCGGCCTTCTTCACCCTGGTCGGCACCCACGGCGCCCACGTCACCGTCGGGCTGATCTGGCTGGTCGTCATGCTGGTCCAGATCGGCCAGCACGGCCTGATCCCCGCGACCAGGCGCCGGCTGATCTGCCTGTCGATGTTCTGGCACTTCCTGGACATCATTTGGATCGGCGTCTTCACCTTCGTCTATCTGTTTGGAGTGATCCGTTGAGCACCCCGCACGAAACAACCGCCAGCCACGGCAACGCAAAAGCCCATGGCAATGGCCACCGCATCGGCTCCGTCCTGGCGATCATCCTGACGGTGATCCCCTTCTGGCTGGTGATGAGCGGCCCGACGCTCTCGCCGGGGTGGACCGCGGCGATCATCTTCTCCTTCGCGATCGTCCAGATCGTCGTCCATGTGCTGTTCTTCCTGCATCTCGACACGCGGTCAGAGGGTGGTTGGACGCTGCTCGCCTTCCTGTTCACCACGGTGATCGTGGTGCTGACGATCGGCGGGTCGATCTGGGTGATGTACCACCTCAACACCAACATGATGCCGATGCCGGCCGATATGGGGGGCAGGCACTAGGGGCCCGCACCTTATTGGGGATCGGCCAGTCCAGGCCCGGCCGATCCCTACCCCTTCAAATCGCGATCTCGGTCCATTCGATCGTCGAGCCGCCGCCACTCTGCGACTGGTTGCTGCTCGTATTGTAGGCGCCCATCTTCGGGTAGAAATGGCGCCCGCTCTTGAGGCTGCCGTCATAGACGGTGCCGGCCTTATCCCCGTCCGGGTTCGACTTCTTGCAGACGGTGCCGTTAATCCGGTATTCCGGGCTCTGGCCGGTGCTCACCGATACGCTGACGTCGTAGGAACTGCCCACCACCACGGTCGGTGCGCCGCTGCAGACCTGGCTGCCCTGGACAACGTAGAACTCGTAATTGCCGCCCGATTTGGGCCGCACGGCGAGCTGCGTGATCGGCTCGGACGGGCCCGAGGTCGAGCCGGCAGCGACGACGTTGAGCACCTGCATCACGCTGACATATTTCCCGCCGCTCACCAGCTTGAACCGGCCGCTGGCCGATGCGCCAGTGGTGCTGGATGTGCCGCGCAGCTCGGCGCGGCCGGGGGTGCTGTCGGTGCGCTGCTTGATGACGAAGCGCTTGCCGCCGCTGATGTTGGTGATGGTGCCGTTTGCATCGGTGTCGGTGGTGTAGGCCCAGGCCACGCCCGCGGTGGCGAGGATCAGGCCGGCAGCCGCAAGTGCAGCGGTACGATTATGCTTTAACATGCATCTTCTCCAGGCGCCTCCTGGATTGCCCGGCGATCTCGTGGGAGCGATGCTCGTGCCGCCGGTCCTGGCAGCGTGATCTGGGTCTGGCCAATTGGCAAGACCGAACATGCACGGAAATGAACGGGCCGGCACGCGCTGCCGGCCCGCAGGCAGGTTACTTCGACCCGCCCATCACCTTCTTCTGCACATATTCGACGAAGTCCTTGGAGAACGCGTCACGCAGTTCGGCCTTGGCGGCCTCCGCCTTTTCCGGCGTCTTGGCCGGGAAATCCTCGAGCGGGTTCTTCACCGCGCCCGTGGCGGTCCGGGTGGCGATCTGCTTGTCGCCGAACTCGCGATAGATCCAGCCGGTGAACAGGTTCGAGCCGTACATCATCGCCTTGTGATAGAAGATCATCGTGGTGATCAGTTCGGCATAACATCCATGCGTCGAATCGCTGAGGCGCCTGCCGGCCTTGATCCGCGCGTTCATCGCCTTGGCCTTGGCCTTGAGCGCGGGGTCCTTCTTCAGGTCCTCGTTGAACGGCGTCGGCTCCTCGAGGATGATCCGATATCCCTTGAGCTTCAGCGTCTCGGCGATGCCGAGCTTGTTGAGCTCCTCCATCTGGATTTCCGGGCCCAGATAATCGCGCATTAGATCCTTGACCGTAGCCACCCGATCCTTGTGCGCGGACATGTCGGCGACCGCGCCGAGCGCACCGAAGCCGGAGAGCAGGCCGGAGTTCATGCCCAGATAATTTTGCGTCGGCCAGACGTGCAGCTCGCACGGCAGCGCCGGGTCGGACACGGCGGGTGAGGCGGTTGCGGTTACGGGCGCCTCTTGGGCGCTGGCCGGCGCGACGACGAACAGGACAGCCGCATACGCGACTGCCGACAGCAGCTTGCTATTCATGCATTCCCCCCCTCTTAACCAGCCGAATTGAGCATGACACCGGTCGCCATGCAAGAGGCGCAAAGGCCCGCTTGCCGGCATTGCCTTTCGCGCCCGGATACGCTAGGCGCGCGCTCTTCCAAGGCAACAGCAATGGAAACCCGCGGGAGGCCGTGTTCGCACGGCCGCTTTACCGCTCGACTTGATCCGGGACCCGAGCCTCGCGCAAAGGTCCCACGAAAGAGAGTGACATGGCAAAGAAGATTACCGGCTATATCAAGCTGCAGGTGCCGGCCGGCTCTGCAAACCCGTCGCCCCCGATCGGCCCGGCCCTGGGTCAGCGCGGCGTGAACATCATGGAATTCTGCAAGGCGTTCAACGCCTCGACCGGCGACGTGGAAAAGGGCACCCCGCTCCCCACCGTCATCACTGTCTATGCGGACCGTTCGTTCTCGTTCGAGACCAAGACGCCGCCGGCGACCTACCTCATCAAGAAGGCCGCGAACCTGAAGTCGGGCTCGAAGGAGCCGGGCAAGGTTTCCGCCGGAAAGATCGCGCGCTCGAAGCTGAGCGAGATCGCCCAGGTCAAGATGAAGGACCTGAACGCAAACGATATCGAGGCGGCCACCCGCATCATCGAGGGCTCGGCCCGCGCGATGGGCCTCCAGGTTGTGGAGGGCTAAAGACATGGCAAAGCTGACCAAGAAGCAGAAGACCTGGACCATCGACGGCGAGAAGCTGCACGGCATCGACGAGGCGATCGCCCTCGTGAAGTCGGGCGCGACCTCGAAGTTCGACGAGACCATCGAAGTCGCGCTGAACCTGGGCGTCGATCCGCGTCACGCAGACCAGATGGTCCGTGGTGTCGTCACGCTGCCCAAGGGCACCGGCAAGACCGTGCGCGTCGGCGTGTTCGCCAAGGGCGCGAAGGCCGATGAGGCTCGAGAAGCTGGTGCGGACGTCGTCGGCGCCGAGGACCTTCTTGAGATCGTCCAGGGCGGCAAGATCGAGTTCGATCGCTGCATCGCGACGCCGGACATGATGGGCCTGGTCGGCCGTCTCGGCAAGGTGCTGGGTCCCAAGGGCCTGATGCCGAACCCGAAGCTCGGCACCGTGACCATGAACGTCGCAGAGGCCGTCAAGGCCGCCAAGGGCGGTCAGGTCGAGTACCGCGTCGAGAAGGCCGGCATCATCCACTCGGGCATCGGCAAGGCGTCGTTCCCGGCGGAAGACCTGCGCGCGAACTTCGACGCGCTGGTCGACGCAGTGGTCAAGGCCAAGCCGTCGGGCGCCAAGGGCAAGTACCTGAAGAAGGTCGCCCTCAGCTCGACGATGGGCCAGGGCGTGAAGATCGACGTCGCGGAAGTCGCGACCGTCTGATCCAGCGTCATCGCTGAACAGAATTGGGCCGGGAGGGTTGCAATCCTCCCGGCCCTTTTCGTTTGGCGAGGGATCGCCAGTCGCTGCGTTATTGGGCAGCAACCCGGAGGGCACCGTCGCGCAACTGGTTGCGACGGGCGAGTTCGACTGCGTTCGCCATCTTGGGGGCGACGGTAAGCATGGTGTGATCCACGCAGCGCCGCGAATAGGCGAAGGGGATGAGCCCGCTCGGCGTGCGCACGTGACAGACAAAGCGGGCGGCCGCCTGGACCCGTCGCTTGAGTTCTTGGGCACCGGGCTCGGTGGCGAGGTTCAGGTCGCGGAACGAGACGGTGCGCGAGACCTGGGGCGGATCGTCATAAGTCTGGCCGGCGGCCGACGTCGCGACGCCGAGCGCCAGCGTGGCGAAGATGAGGATACGGTAGTACATCGAGTTACTCCTGGTTTTATGCACGCAAGGGCGCGCGGCGGTGCGACCCGCCTTTGATCTGGACTGGGATGCCTGAGGCGGGCCTCAGCAGTGGCCGACGAGCGCCTCGCCCGCGACGAGATGGAGCGCCGGCGGCGCATGACCGCGCACGCTGATCGGGGCGAACTCCGCGCGATACTGGCCCGGTGCCATGCCGGTGATCCGCTTGAACAGCGCTCGGAAGAAGCCGAGGTCGAGATAGCCCACCGCTTCGGCGATTACCGCAACCGAGCAATCCTCATGCTCGAGCATCGTCTTGGCCGCTTCGATGCGCAGCGCCTGGATATAAGCGGCGGGCAGCCGGCCGGTCGCCGACTTGAAGCGCCGCACGAAAGTGCGTGCACCCATATGCACCCGTTCGGCGAGCTGCTGGATCGACACCTCCTTGCGGAAATTCTCCTGCAGCCAGGCTTCGATCGCTCGGATCTGTGGATCGTCATGCGCGCGGGAGACCGGCAACACCGCATAACCCGACTGCATCAGCCGCGGCATCGGCAACAGCAGCGCCTTGGCCGTCTGCACCGCGACGTCGTGCCCACAGAATTTCTCGACGAGGTACAGGCTGATGTCGATCGACGCCCCCACCCCGCCGCTGCACAGGATGCGCTGGTCCTCGGTCATGAACAGCTCGGGATGCCAACGCACCTTGGGGAAGCGCGACGCCATGTCGCCGCATGCCGCCCAGTGCGTGGTCGCCAGCCGGCCGTCGAGCAGGCCCGCCGCGGCGAGATAGGCCGCTCCCATGCACACACCGACGATATAGGCCCCCTGGGCATGCTGGCGCCGCAGCCAGGGCAGCAGCGCGCTGTTCTCGACCAGCTTGAGATCGAGATCGAGGCCCGAGGTGGGCACGATGACGATGTCGCTGCTCTCCACCGCCTCGACCGCGACTTCAGGTGTCATGCAAAAGCCATAGGGCGTGCGCACGGGCGCACCACGCAGCGAAGCGGTGCGCACGCGAAAACCGGGAAATTCCGGCTCGTCGTGCAGCAGGTTCCACAGGCTGCCGGCGGAATGGAATATCTCGGTGGGCATCACGGCGGTGGACGACAAGCCGTCGTCGAGCATCACGATCGTCACATCGAGTACGCGGCGCGCCTCGGGCGCGTTACTGAGTTCGTTCATCGCCTCAGCCGCTCGCCGTCTCGGGGCCGATCACGGCCGCCACTTCGAAGATCTTCGACGCAGGAAAGCCCGAGAGACGCGCATGCTCGCGAACCGCTTCCTCATCTTCGGCCAGATAGCTGCAAAAGGTGCCACCCGCGACGACGAACGACTGCAGCCAGCGCGCACGACCGGACAATTTATCGAACGCGGCGTTCGAAATAGCTGCAGCCTCGCGCAGTTGTTCTTGGCTGAATTCGCCGATCCCGGGAATTTCTCTTTCGATGACGAAGTGTTTCACGGCAACTCCCCTCTAAATGTTGCCGAAATGATTTCGCATTGCAGCGACACGTCCGAAAGATGCGATCAGGACAAGTTTCGGTGGCGAAAACGTTCTGGATAAAGAATGAAGTATCCTTAGAAACGACTTGCGCATTAAATCGATGTCCGCACCGAATATGACTATAACCGCAATCAATATACCCGGCTTGGACTGTCCGCTTCCGGACAGTTGGACTCAGCGATACTTTGTTCTATCGGTGGAGACATGCACGCACCGATGCGCTTCTCGACCGACACCCTCCCCGCCCGCCAGCGCACCGAAGCCTGGCGCGCGCTCTATGGCCGCGAGATCCTCAACGTCGCGCTCGATCCGGTCGGCGAGCAGCCCTTCGCGTGCAGCTTCAGCGCGCATGCCGTGCAGCGCGTCGCCTTTGTCCGCGGGCAGACGTCGGGGGCGGTCTTTGCCAAGACGCCCGATCTGGCGGGCGGCGACGATCTGCTGCTGATCGTCCATGGCGGCAGTCACGGCGCCGTCGAGCAATGTAGACGCGTGGCCGAGCTCGCGCCAGGCGACGCGGCCCTGCTGCACAGCGCCGAACTTGGTCGCAGCATCCACCCGCACGGCGTGGACTTCCTCAACATCCGCCTGCCCGGCGCGGAGCTGGCCGAGCGGCTGCCGGGGGTCCATGACTGGCTCGCGCGTGCCCTCCCCGCCGCGACGCCCGCGCTGATCCTGCTCGCACGCTACACGCAGCTGGTCGAGCAGCTACCGACGGGCAATTGCGTGGCCGCCGCCGCCGCAGACCATATCTGCGACCTGGCGGTAATTGCGCTCGGCGCCCTGCCCGATCCCCGCGCAAGGGCCTCGGCGGGCGCGGCGCGGCTGGCGCTGGCCAAGGCGGATATTCGCCGCAACGCCTGGCGCCCAGAACTGTCGATCGGCTGGGCGGCGGCGCGGCAGGGCATTTCGGCGGTATATCTGCGCAAGCTGTTCGCCGCAGAGGGCGGCAGCTTCGCCGATTTCGTGCTGGCGGCACGGCTCGACTAGGCACATGCGCGCCTGCGGGACCCCGCCTGGCAGCACCGCACGATCGCCGCACTCGCCTTCGAAAGCGGCTTTGGCGACATCTCCTATTTCAACCGCTGCTTCCGCCGCCGCTTCGGCATGATACCTTCGGAAGCCCGAGCCGGCCGCTGACGCGAAAGGGGCCGGGAACATCGCTCCCGGCCCCTTCCTCCCCCTTATTACCCTGTTTCAGACCGCCGGGTCGCCGGGAAGCGGGGTTTCCGCCTTCCACACGCTGCGCACGCGCCGCGCCCAATCATCGACCTTGCGGATCGCATCTTCAGTCAGCGTGACGATGCCCGCCCGATTGTCCATCGGATTGGGCGAGCGCACCACCAGGCCGGCGCTTTCGAGCAGCGCCAGGTGGCGGATCGCCGTGGTCTGCGGCGCGCCGCTGCCGATACAGGCGCTGCTCACCGATACCGGGCGCCCCTTGGCGGCCGCCAGGTACAGATCGAGCAGGATGTCCCAGGTCGGCTCGCGGAACTGGCCAGCAATCGCGCCAAAGGCATCGTCGCGCAGCCTGCGCGAGCGGTAGATGCCCTCCACGAGATCGGTGGCAGTGCCGGTGAAGGCCGTGCCCCCAGGCGCCGAGCGGCCCGGGACTGCCGGACGTTCGCGCAGGCGGTACAGGGAGTCGTCTGCCTCAGCCATGACGGGTCTCCCCACGCTGGATCAGGACCAGGCCGGATCCGCTCCGTAGCGCCGCAGCCGCTGCCGATGCCGCACGGCGCCGATGGCGATCAGCAATGGACCGGGATAGTTCCAGGCGGCGTTCGCCACCGCATAGGACCATGGCATCACCGAAGGCGTGAGCATCAGCAGATGCGTCACCACGATGTTGAGATACACCGCGGAGAGCCACAGCGGCCAATAGCGTTGTGCCTTGAGCGACAGCAGCATCGTGCTGAGGAACATCCCCAGATCGACCACCAGCAGCCCGGTCTCCATCCGCTGAAAGCGGTATTGGCCAGCCACGGGGGCGAAATGTGAGGCGATGATCGCGCTCACCAGGATCAGCACGGCGAGGCGCTCCGGCACACCGCCACGCGCGACCGCGTAGATGCAGCACAGAAGCAGCACGAGCAGATAGGTGAGCACGTTCATAGGGCGCAACCGCACCAACGAACCCGGGACAAGTCAAGACCCCCATCATGCTGCAACGGTGAGCGGAATGATTTCCGCCTCGCCACGCGGGTCATCATGCCCGGGAGTTTCGAAGATATCGCCGGCCCCGAGCACCTGGTGGCGAATGCCGACGCCGCGCAGCTCGCCATGGGCCTTCTTGATGTCCGACATCGCGCCGAACACCTTGGCCGTGGCGGCGCCGACATAATCGACGGCGACCTGTGCCTCCAGGGGGTGGAACGTGCCGTCCGCCCGGGCGGTGAGCACGGCGGTTCCCATGGCGAGCACCTTGAGAGCGGCTTCGTTGACGGCGATTTCCGCCGGCCGAAGCGAGCGGGCAATACGCACGGCAGCAATCTTCTTCGGAGACGTCATGAGTCCTCCTTCGCGCAGCCGAGGGCTGCGACGTGGCCAAGAATTAGTTGTTCGAAAGAGGCCGAAGTTTAGCCGGTAATGCGCCAGAGCGCGCCCAAGCCGTTGAGGAAATTGGCCACCGCGATCAGCATGAGCAGCGCGAGGCCGATGATCCACATCAAGCGGTTGAGCGGGTCCAGATCATTTAGTTGCTTCCCCTGCCTCAGAAACGGGACCCGAAAACGAGGTTCGGCTTCGGACCGTTTCGGTGGCAATGGAACCCCCGAAAGCACCGTTTCGGCAAGGTCTGGCGGCTCGCCCCCCAAATTTTGGGGGGGAGCAATTTCCTCGCGCGGCGCGAATTCTTCATGCGACGCAAGGACGCGTGCAGCCTCGCGCCGGCCCGAAGCGCCCAGCGTGCGTACCGCTTCCTTGAGGTAGCCATCGACCGTGAGGGGCGAGAGTCCGAGGGCGAGCGCGATCTCCTTCGACGACATGCCGCGCGCCACAAGGCGCAGGCAGTCGCGTTCGCGCGCCGTCAGTTGATCGATCGTCCCAGTCACCATCGGGGATCGCTTTTAGACATCGCCCGCGCGAATCCAACCGAGTCGGTGCGATTTCCTGCCGCTTTTTCCTGAGGTTGAGGATGAGAAAAATCGATCAGCGACGAATAGCCGTGCGTCCGCAACAGCGACGCCCCGCTCCGCCGCGCGATTCGCGATTTCGGACATAGCCGAGCCCGCATTGCGACCGCTTCCTTCCCCCCTTGTTCGCGAGCATAGTAGCGCATTGAGAAATAAGGGGGAGAGGCGATTATGCGCAGCATGCGCGCGATTTTGACATTTGGTCTGATCGCCTTGCCCGCCATCGCCTACGCCCAGGATGCAAGCTCCGGCCAGGATGCCGCGATCGTCGTGCAGGGCCAGCGCGACAAACCTAGCAACTGGCGCCAGGCCGAAACCGACCATGTCGTGGTGATCAGCGACGGCGGCGAGAAGGATCTGGCGCGGATCGCACATAATCTGGAGCGCCTGCACTTCCTGCTCTCCGTCCTGCTCAACCGGGTCGATCAGCCTGATACGACGATGAAGCTGCGCGTCACGCTGGTCGGCGACGGTGCCGAGTTCGACGCGATGGACCTGCGCAACCTGCGCTATTCGCCGGGCCCCTATGCCCGCGCCTTCCCCCAGCCTGCCTATTACGACCCGCGTGAGGATGGTGTCGTGCTCGCCGCGAGTCGCTTCGATCAGAAGGCCGTGCTCGAACAGGGTCAGGCGCTGGCAAACATCCTGCCCGACCTGGTCCGCGCGACCGCTGCGCAATCGGCCGCGGCGCCGGGTGCCGCGTCCGAAAACCCCGGGCTCGGTGCCACGCTGTCCGCCAGTTACGCGGGATCGATAGCCCGCTTCGGCCGCGACGATCCGATGGCGCTTTCGGTCAACGCGCTGACGGTCCCGGTCTCGGCGGAGGGGCGGATCTACGCCGGCTATGCCCGCCATTTCCTGCTCAGCTATTTCCCGCACGCCTATCCGCGCTGGTATGTCGATGGCTTCGGCGAGATCTTCGCGACGCTGGCGATCGAGGGCGATGCCAGGATCGAATATGGCCGCGCTCCTGAAGGCTATCGCCGCGTGCTCGACAAATATGCGCGCTATCCGATCGCGGAAATCCTCACCGGCCGCTACCTCACCGACCGCAAGGCCGGCGAGCGCTGGACGCCGTTCCACGCCTGGGCACTCACCCACATGCTGTTCTTCTCGAACGAGCGGAAGGGCCAACTCCACGCCTATCTCGCGACGATCGCGTCGGGCGGATCGCTGGAGCAGGCCGCAGCGGCCTTCGGCGACCTGGGCACGCTCCAGAGCGAACTGATCGCCTATGATCGCGGCAAGATGCCCTTTGAACAGATGTCCTACCCGGCCGACCGTGCCGCCGAACCGATCGTGCGCCGGTTGAGCGAAGGCGAGGCGGCGTTCGTCAAGGGCCGGCTGGAGCTGGGCGCACGCGTCTCCGTGCCGCCGGCCAGCGACGAGGCCAGGCTCGAGAAGCTGCGCCACGACACGATCGCGCGCCGGGACGACTGGCTGCGCGGCCTGCGCCGCGATGCCGGGCGCTATCCGGCGAACCTCGATGCACAGCTGCTGCTCGCCGAGGCGGAGTGCCGCAGCGGCAATGGCGCTGAATGCGCGGGCGCGGCGGGCAAGGCGATCGCCATTGCGCCCGGCAATAGCGACGCGCTGGCATGGCAGGGCGTCGCCCAGACCCAGCTCGCCCTCGAAGCCCCCGCCGGCCAGCGCACGGCGAAGCTCAAGGCCGCGCGCGTGACGATCGCCCGCGCCAATCGCGCCGACAGCGAAAGCCCGCTGCCGCTGCTCGCTTACTATCGCAGCTTCGCCGATGCGGGCGAGACGCCGCCCGACGTGGCGATCGAAGGGCTGATGAAGGCGCGGGACCTGGTGCCGGCAGCGCCGACCCCGCGGCTGATGCTCGGCGAAGCGCTCGCCGGGCGCGGCAGCGCCGAAGCTGCCCGCCAGGCGCTGATCCCCGTGGCGGGCGGCGCCTATGAATCGCCCGAGGCAGCGCCGGCCCGGGCATTGCTGGCGTCGATCAAGCCGCAATGAAAAAAGGCCGGGAGCACTGCCCCCGGCCTTCCCCCTTTTCTCAGCGCGAACGCTGGATCAGAAATTCGCGGAATAGGTGACGAACCACTGGCGCGGCGGGATCGGATAGGCCGAGTAGCTATTGGTCGCCGACCCGACCGAGATGGTCGATACGCCCTTGATGTCGCCGAGATTGGTGACGTTGAGGCTGAGCTTCGCCTTCTTCATGCCGAGCGTCTCGGCCGGCAGATCGACACCGACGCTCAGCGAGGCGAGGAAGTACGAACCGATGCTCGCGTCGTTCGAGTAGGTCGCATAGCGCTTGCCGACATAATCGCCGACCAGCTGCGCCTCAACCGGACCGATGTTGAGCGTCGCGACGCTCTTGTTCATCCACTTAGGCGTGCCCGGCAGCTGCTTGCCGCAGGTCGGGACGACGCCGCCCACGACCAGATAGCCACCGATGCAGCTGTTGGTAGCACCGCCGATGCCGGTCGCCGCCGACGTATAGTCGCTCCGGTATTTGGAGAGATTGTACGAGGTTGCGTTGTAGAAGGAGAAGGCCCGGCCGAAACGCAGAGTGAAGGCTGCATCGACACCGTTGGTGCGGACGTCGCCGACATTGACCAGGATCGACGTGCCGCCGGTGATGCCGCTGCCCGCGATGCCGCCCGGATTGGTCGAGATCGCCAGCAGGCGGTCGCTGAAGTCGACATGGTAATAGTTGATCTGTGCGTCGAGCCCGATGCCGCCGCCGAAGCTGCGATGGGTACGCAGGCCCGCTTCATATGTCCAGCTGCTCTCGGGCTTGCCCTGATCGGCGAAGGCATTGAACGCTGCCTGGCTGCCCGTGAACCAGGGACCGCCACCACCGGCCAGATATGCCTGATACTGGCGCAGGTTCTTCTGGACGTTGAAATAGACTTCCTCGTGTCCGTTGAAGTCATAGGTCGCGCCGACCGCCGGCAGGAACCACTTCAGCGTGTTGATCTTGCCCTGCGGCAGGCCGCCGGCCAGGCCGGAGAGCGAGCCGGCCACGGGCTGCACCGGATACCAGCCATTGGCCCATTGCGCGCTAGTCTTGAAGCCGAACTGGACGAGCAGCGGCTCGAACACCTGCCAGGTATCCTGGACATGGAGCTGCAGCTCATTGATCCGCGCCTCGCCCTGATACTGGGTGAAGAGCGGCTGCATCACTTCGAGCGGACGGACATAAGGCGTGCTCGCTGCCGGGTTGCCGACGGGAACGGCGTACCAGCGGCGCCACTGGGTAGTGCTGTTGTGCTCGAACCAGCCACCGAGCTCGATCTGGTGCGCACCGAGATCGACATTGAGCGCGGTGATCGCGCCGCCGCGATCGATGCGATATTCGGTGGTGCGGGTGATCAGGCCCGAGCCGCCCGTCGCCGCGACCAGCGCCGCGCCCCGCGCCGCCGCCTGGGCGTCGGTCAGCGCGGTGCAGGCGGCGGGACGGACGCCGTTGGCATTGCCGGCGAAGCGGCAATTGGCCGGCAGCGCGGCATAGCCCGGATCGAGATAAGGCTGCGCAGTGGTGATCGACTGGCCGAGCGGGCCGGCGACGACACCGGCGCCGTCATTGTGGTGGAAGTAGATCGTGTTCGACAGCGTGATGTTGTCGGCGATCTTGGCGTCGTACCGCGCATAGGTGAGGTAGTCGGTACGCTGCGCGTCCGAATAATAATTGCGGTAGTTGCTGCCCACGGCAGCGGGCGAATTGCCCATCGCGTTCAGATAGCCCGTGCGGTAGCCGCCCAGGTCCGAGTAGAAGAACGGCTTGGTATAGGGCGTGTAGAGCTGCACCGGGGTGGCAGTGCCGCCGGCAGACGGCTTGAAGAAGACCGTCGCGTCCTCGTTCGGCTGCGTCATGTCGTTATAGTCGAAGTACAGCGTCAGCTTGCCGACCGAATCGTCATGGACGAACTTGGCATTGGCCTGCCAGCCGCCCTGATAGCCGTTGAAGTCCCAGGCCTTGGCCTTTTGGCGCGTCGCCGAGATGTAGCCCGCGTCGGTGCTGCCATCGCCGCCGAAATTGCCGGTGTCGAGGCGCAGATAGGTGCGCGAGGTGTTGTAGCTGCCCACCGTCTGGTTGGCGGTCACGCCGAAGCCCGGGGTGGGATCGGACGAATAGGTCTCGACCGTGCCGCCGAGATTGCTGTTCGACGCCGTAGCGAGATCGCCGGCGCCCGCCGCCACGATGACGCGGCCGACATTCTCGGAGATCACCGCGCGCTGGGGCGAGAGGCCGTTATAGTTGCCGTAGCTCTGGTCCCCGAGCGGGATGCCATCCATCGTATAGCCGAGTTGGTTGCCCGCGAAGCCATGGATGAAGATCTGGGCGTTCTGCTCGTTGTTGCCCCAGGGATCGGCCGTAACATAGAGCACGCCGGGCAGTGTCTGGATCGCCTTCAGCGGCGATACACCGGGCAGGATCTTCTGGATCTCGCTCGCCGGGATCGCAGTCGCCGAGCGCGTCTGCTTGGCGGTGACGAGAATCGCCTGGTCACCGGCATTCTCGGGCGCGGTGTCGTCCGCCGCCAGGGCCGGCCCCTGGTCCTGGGCATAGGCAGGCGCTGCGGCCATCGCGGCGAAGGAAAGAGCGGCAGCACAAACGGTGGCGCGAAGCGCGTGGCGAACGGTCATCATGAACCCCCTGAGTCGCGGCTTCGTTGCGCCGCAGCAACGGCGCCTAGGCGGGGTATGTGGCAGTCCGGTTGTGCTTGCGCGAAACATCCGTGAAAGCCTGAAGACAGGCCTGTGACACGCCCTGCGGCGATTGACTTATCCACAAGAATCGCTATTGGCGCGCCTTCCTCCTTCGGGAGGAGACCGTCCGAGACAGCGAGTGCGGGGAATATGCCCCGCTTAATCTCTCGCCTAGACGGGGACAGATTTTACCGGCGCCTCCGTACGCGGAGCGTTCGGGTCATGCCCAGGGATAACCGGGCGCGACGATCCTTCCCCTCGGACATTTTGTAACCGGGCATTTCCCGCAAGGGAGACGCTCATAACGAGGAGACCGGCATGGATCGTTCCCAGAAGGCTGACGCCGTTGCCGAGCTGAACCGCACCTTTGGCGAGGTTGGCGTGGTGGTTATCACCCGCAACCTCGGGATGACCGTCAAGCAGTCGACGGACCTCCGCAACAAGATGCGTGACGCCGGCGCGAGCTATAAGGTCTCGAAGAACAAGCTTGCCAAGATCGCTGCCGACGGCACCGATTACGCGGCAATCGCGGACCTGCTGACGGGTCCGACGGCGCTTGCCACCTCGATCGATCCCGTGGCTGCGGCCAAGGTTGCGGTCGAGTTCGCCAAGACGAACGACAAGCTCGAGATCGTCGGCGGCGCAATGGGCAAGCAGCTGCTCGACCAGGAAGGCATCAAGGCGCTCGCCTCGCTGCCGTCGCTGGACGAACTGCGTGGCAAGCTCGTGGGCCTCATCGTCGCACCGGCTACCAAGCTCGCGACGATTACCCAGGCTCCGGCAGCGCAGCTCGCGCGCGTCTTCGCCGCCTATGCGGACAAGGACGCCGCGTAAGCGGATCTTGCAAGACTTTATTATCCCGAAACATCTGATTTGATTGGAGTTAATCATGGCTGACCTTAACGCACTCGTCGACCAGCTCTCCGAGCTGACCGTTCTCGAAGCCGCTGAGCTTTCGAAGCTTCTCGAAGAGAAGTGGGGCGTCTCGGCCGCCGCTGCCGTCGCCGTTGCCGGCCCGGCCGGCGGTGGCGCCGCTGCCCCGGCTGCTGAAGAGCAGACCGAGTTCGACGTGATCCTCACCGGCGACGGTGGCAAGAAGATCAACGTCATCAAGGAAGTCCGCGCGATCACCGGCCTGGGCCTGACCGAAGCCAAGACTCTCGTTGAGTCGGCTCCGAAGGCTGTCAAGGAAGGCGTCAACAAGGACGAAGCCGAGAAGATCAAGAAGCAGCTCGAAGAAGCTGGCGCGACCGTCGAGGTCAAGTAAGCTTCTCGCTTCTCAGCGAACAGATCAGGGCGGTCCGGCAACGGGCCGCCCTTTTCTATTGTGGGTCAGCGCGGAAGGCGCTGCCCCGTGCCCGCCGCATAGCCGAGTGCCAGCGCCGCGCCCGCCAGCGATGCCAGCAATCCGACGACCAGCGCATCGAATGCCATGATCGCCCAGACCAGCAGCTCCGACTGGCCGAGCGCAAGCTTGTGCGTCGCCAAATGCAGCGCGAAGCACGGCCCATAAGCGAGCGGTACGAGCACCAGGAGAAGC
This sequence comes from Sphingomonas sp. GW821-FHT12D09, assembly GCF_058807215.1. NCBI lineage: Bacteria > Pseudomonadati > Pseudomonadota > Alphaproteobacteria > Sphingomonadales > Sphingomonadaceae > Sphingomonas > Sphingomonas sp. GW821-FHT12D09. Next base: position 1,050,285 of record NZ_JBXAQL010000001.1, read on the forward strand.
AGCGCCGCCCGCCACTGGCCGAGCACCCGGCGTAGCGTCATCGCGCGGTCGTCGAACAGCGCCGCGACGATGTAGACAAGTCCGAAGAGCTGTAGCGCTGCCGCCGCCACGGCGAGTGCAGTGTTGACGCCCACTGGCATGGCCAGGCGCCGCAGCAGATCGAATGGCAGTTCCAGCGCGAACAGCAACGCGATCGCGAAGGCGATGCGGAGCAGCGCCCGCGGCGGCACTCGCACCGCCGAACCGGCCGCGCCGGTCCACCAGAAGCGCGCGATCGCCAGCATCGCCAGCACCAGTCCGGCGACCTTGACCACACCAAATGCCATGCGCAGCGGATCCGCCGCATGTGCGCGAAACGCATCTATCGAGGCGAACATGCCGATCTTGATCTCGACGACGTGCTGGACGAATTCGGGCAGGACGACGAGCGCCACCAGCGGCGCGGCGAGGCGCATGCCCCAGCCGCCGCGACGATAGAGATCGAGGCACAGCGCGCCAAATTGCTTGAACACACCCGGGCGTGCGGACGCGTCGAGCCGTTCGCCGGGCGCGGATGCGCCGGCGTTCACCAGGGTCGTCATCATGTCACTCCTTCACGTCAAGCGCCCAGTCGTCAGGGCGCGGGATCGCCTTCCCCGTCGGGATAATAAGCGAGGATGTCGCCAGGCTGGCACTCCAGCACCCGGCAGATCGCTTCGAGCGTCGAGAAGCGGACCGCCTTGGCCTTGCCAGTCTTGAGGATCGAGAGGTTGGCGAGCGTGATGCCCACTGCATCGGAAAGCTCGGTCAGCGTCATGCGCCGGGCATGGAGCTGGTCATCGAGGCGGACGAGGAGCGGCATGGCTCAGACCGTCCCTTCCAGGTCGTCGCGCATCGCGGCGCCGACCGCGAAGACACGGGCCAGGACGAACACCAGCAGCACCGCCAACCAGCCGCCGAGCGATGGATACCAGGTTGCAGTGTCGGCGCCCAAACGCGCCAGCCAATGATCGATCGCGCCGAGCGCGAGGTCGCCGAGCTGGAAGGCGAGCAGCGCAAAGCCCATGCGCCGCAGCCGCACGCCGTTCTCGGCGACGAAGGGATCGCCCGCAGCGACGCTCGCCAATATCTCGCCGAGCGCGCGCAGGAAGATAGTGGCGACGCCGACGGCCAGCAGTCCGGTAGCAAGCATCACGCGCAGACCATTGAGAATGCCGCCGGAATGGGCCGCGCCATATTTTAGGACGAGCTGCGCGACGAGCGGTCCGTGCGCCCAGAAGCTGAGCAGCAGCACTATGAAGAAGCCGGCGCCCGCTATCCAGTTCAGCACCATCAGCACGCGGACAAGCAGCCGGGTTCCGTCAATCATCGAGTCGCGCATCAGAACCTCCTTATCGATATTCAATAAGTCGCTTCTCGATATGCGGCAAGTTATTTATCGAATTACGATATGATCACGCCGCAGCGGCAGCCTTGACGAAATAGCGGTTCGCCGCCAGCGGCCCCGTCGGCGCCGGCCGGTCGAGCCAGAGCGGGCCGAGCTTGTCGCCCTGCCCCACCGTGCCCAGCATGAAGTCCGCGCCGAAGCGGCGGATACTCAGGCCCCCGCGCCAGCGCAGGTCGATGAGCACGATCGGCACGAAGATCGGCCGGTCGCCGACCTGGACGGCGTTCACGCCCTCACGCGGTATGGAGAGGCGCACGGGCATGCGCCCGCCCGCGCCCGGCGCGAGATCGAAGGGCTCCCCGCCGGGCTCCCCCGGAGGGCCACCATGGAAGGCGGCGATCACATCGTCCTGCCGGGCATGCGCGCTCATCGCGGCGAAGGCGATGCGGATATTCTCGGCGGGCGCACCCAAGGCATTGGCGAGCAGCAGCTCGAACTCGAGCACCACTTCGCGTTCCGCATAGACGATGCGCTGCGGGTGGAGAGCCAGTTCGAACGGATCGCTTGCGCGCGGGGCGGGCGCGGGACGGGCAAGGCCGGGCGGTGGCTGGACCGGCGGCGGAGGTGGTGCCGCCGCGACGGGTACGGCCTCGGTGACATCCTCTTCCTCATCCTCTTCGCGGCGGCGACGGAGCAGCAGCCAGCCGAGGAACCCGAGCAATGCGGTGCCGCCCGCTCCCGCTGCGGCCCAGAGCCAAGGCGGCGTTTGCGGTGCCGGCTCGGCGAGGGGCGCGGTGGTGGCGATCGGCTGAGACACGGGCGTGGCGATAGCCGGCGTGGGCGTGGCACGCGGCGCGGCGGAAGGCGTGGCGGCGGCGGTAACCGGCGCGGTGCCGCGCGGCGCGGGCGTCACGCGCGCGGCGGGCACAGCCCGTTGCGGTACGGGCGCGGCGCGCACGCTCGGCGTGGGAGTCGGCGACGGCACCGGCGCGGGGGTCGGGCTCGGCGTGGGAGCGATGCTGAACCGCTCGGGGATCACCCCCGGCATCTGCTGGACGCGCGGCGGCGGGACGATCACCGGCCCCGCGCTGGGGCTCGTCGTCGGTGTGTTCTGGGCACGCGACAGCGGCGCGGCGAGCGTCGCCGCAGCGGCAAGGCCGCACAGCCAGCCAGTCTTGAGCCTCCCTGCGTTCACGGGCTTTTCCTGGCGTTCCGAAGATGAACAATGGCTGCACATCGCGCGCAGTTCGCCGTATGTCGAGGGCGGATTGTCCCTCGCCTCGCCCTGCCCTAGAGCGCGGGGAAGAGGGGAGACATCGTGGAAGGCGAGCGTACGGGACCAGGACCGGCCTATATTCCGGCGATCGACGGGCTGCGCGCCGTCGCCGTCACGTCGGTGATCCTGTTCCACCTCTGGCCCTGGGCGCTGCCCGGCGGCTTCACCGGGGTGGATATCTTCTTCGTCATCTCGGGCTTCGTGGTGACCGGATCGCTGGTCGGCCGCGCGTTCACCAGCCTCGGGCAGCTCGCCGGTTATTTCTATGCCCGCCGGCTGATGCGGATCATGCCGGCACTGGTGGCGATGCTGCTGGTCACCTTGCTGGCCGCCCAGTTGTTCATTCCGGACGCCTGGCTTAGCAACAGCCTGGCCCAGGTCGGACGCTTCGCTTTTTTCGGGCTGAGCAACGTCGTGCTGGCCACCGATACCGACAGCTATTTCGGCCCCCAGGCAGCGTACAACCCATTCACCCACAGCTGGTCGCTGGGCGTGGAGGAGCAGTTCTATCTGTTCTTCCCTTTCATCCTGTGGTGGCACCACAAGCTCCAGGCCGGCGCCCAGGCGGTGCGGCTGGTGGCGATCCTGTCGGGGCTGTCGCTGCTGCTCTGCGCGGTGCTGAGCGTGTTCGCGCAGAAATTCGCCTTCTACCTGATCTTCCCGCGCTTCTGGGAGCTCGGTGCCGGCATGCTGCTGTGCCTGACCCGCGCGCGCTGGCAGCCTTGGGCGGCGGGCAAGCGCTGGCTGGCGCTGGCCGGCGCGCTGTTGATCGCGGTTGGTTTTGCGCTGCCCGAGGGGCCGCTCTTCCCCTTCCCCTTCGCGCTGCTGCCTGTGGCCGGGACGGCGCTCATCATCATGGCGATCCTGGGAGACACCGCGCCGCGCGCGCTGGGCAGCCGGCCGATCGTGGCAGTCGGTCTGCTCTCTTATTCACTGTACCTCTGGCACTGGCCGGTGTTCGTGCTGTTCCGCTGGACCTGCGGGCTGCACACGCTGAAGCTCCAGCTCGCCGCGCTGGTGATCGCGATCGTGCTGGCGATCCTCTCCTATGTCCTGGTCGAGAAGCCGTTGCGCGCCAGCCCCCGCCTTGCCGGCTGGCCGCGCGGGCGGGTGGTGACGGTCGCGCTGGTCGGCGTGGTGCTGGCCGCGCTCGCCGGGCAGCTGCTGATCGCCGCGCACGACCGGATCACGCTCAGCGTAACGCGTGACCGCTTCGCCTGGTATGCCGAGCCCACCCGTCCGCTGCCGGTAGAACTGACCGGCTGCGCGCCCAACTTCGCCGAGGAGCGCATCGCCGGCGGCAAGGTGATCATATGGACGCCGCGCTGCGCCAAGCCAGATGCCTTCACCCTGTTCGTCCCGGCGGACTCGCACGGCCTGGCCTATACGCCCGCGCTCCAGCGGCTCGCGGCGGAGACCGGCGCAACCGTGCGGCTCTACTTCCGCCCCGGCTGCCCGTATCTCAAGCTGATCGAGACCCATGCCTCGCGCCCGCGCTGCACCGGCTGGTATGCGGGGATCGAGCAGGACGTCGCCGCGCGCTCGAAGCCCGGCGACGTGGTCTTCCTGCCCGGCCTGCGCGTCACGCGCATCGCCAACCAGTTCGACAATGACCGCGACCTGATCGGCCCGCATGAGGATGCGGTCAGCGACGAAGCCTTCACCGAAGCCCAGGGCGTCACCGCCCGGCTCGCGGCCAAGGGCGCGCGGCTGGTGATCGAGGCGCCCAAGCCGATCTTCCCCAGCCCCACCTTCCGCTGCGCCGACTGGTTCGACCGCAACAACCCGATCTGTCAGGGACTGACGATCCCGCGCGAGCAGATGCTCGCGCGCCGCCGCCATGTGATGCGCGCGATGAGCGCCCTGGTCGCCAGCGAGAAGGCAATGATCCTGTGGGATCCGCTGCCGATCCTCTGCCCCGGCCAGACCTGCGAGGCGCTGCCCAGTGGCCAGCCGCTGTTCTTCGACGGCGACCATCCCAGCGGGCTTGGTAATGACCGGATCTACGCCGATTTGAAGCGGACGGTGCTGGGGGTTCGGCCGTAAGAAAAATCCTCCCCGAGCTTGTCTCGGGGAGGGGGACCGCCGAAGGCGGTGGTGGAGGGGCACGGCGGGCACCGCCGCGTTGCGGCCGCCCCTCCATCATTCGCTAACGCGAATGATCCCCTCCCCCAGCAAGCTGGGGGAGGAATTTGGAGTTACGGCACCGTCAGCGTGGTCATCGGCACGCTCGCCAGTTCAGGCTGGGCCTTGAGCTGCGGGACGACCGTCTTGAGGTCGCCCACTACCACCAGGGTCAGCTTGCCGAGCGGATAGCCGGCATTGGCCGAGGCCATCATCTGCTCGGGCGTCACCGCCAGCACCGCGGGAACGTAACGCTCGGTCCAGTCGCCCGGCAGGCCGAGCAGGTCGCGCGTCGCCAGCGTGCCGACCACTGCGCTGGAGGTGGAGTTCTGGATTGCGAACAGGCCAGCCAGATAGGTGCGGATACCCTTGCTTTCCTCGGCCGGCACCGCCTCGGTCTGCATGCGGCGGATTTCCTTGAACACCTCGTGCAGCGAATCCCCGGTATGCTCGGTGGTCACGTCCGCCTCGAAGGTCCACAGCGACTCCTCGGGCGTGAAGTTGACACCCGAATAGGGCGAATAGGTATAGCCCTTGTCCTCGCGGATGTTGCGGGTGATGCGCGAGCTGAAGGCGCCGCCCAGCAGCGCATTGGTGACGCGCTGGGGGATGTCCGCCTCACTGCCCGCGCGGTTCGCGTCGAAGCTCAAGCGAAGTGTGGCCTGGGGCGCGCCCGGGCGATCGATCAGGATCACCTGCGGGCCCGGCTTGTGCGGACTCTGCAGCGTCACCGGATCGGACCCCGCGGCCCAGCCGGAGAACGCCTTTTCGATCGCCGCCTTCACCGCCGCCGCGTCAAAACGTCCGGCGATGTAGAGATGCGCCCGCTTGGCGCCGAACTGGCCGGCATGAAAGGCCTTCACCTGGTCGATCGTATAGCCCGAAAGCTGCGCGGCGCTCGGGATGATCCGGCCATAGGGGTGGCTCGCGCCATAGACGGTACGGCCCAGCGCCACATCCGCCAGCGTGCTCGGCTGCGACAGCGCAACGGAGAGCTGGCGGCCGAGATTGGCCTTCACCCGGGCAAGCTCGCTGCTCGGCAGCGTCGGCCGCATCGCCACGTCGCCGACCAGCTGGATCGCGGCGGGGGCATATTCGGAGAGCACATTGGTACCGACCGTGGTCGATTGCATGCCTGCGCTGACATTGAGCTGCCCGCCCATCCCCGCCGCCGCAGCGGCGAGATCGGCGGCGGTCTTGCCGGCCGCCCCTTCCTTCATCAGCGCGCCGGTGACTTCGGAGAGCCACACGGCATCGCCTTCATTCACCGCGCCGGCGCGGACGCGCAGCGACACCACCGTCTTGGGCGCGACACCGTACGGGATCAGCGTGACCACCAGGCCATTGCGCAGCGTATAGGTCTCGGTCGCCGGCAGCTTGAACGGCTTGGGATCGGCGATCGGCGGCGCGGGCGGGAAAGCCTCCTGCGCCAGTGCGGGAGTGGCGGCGAGCATCGCCGCGAATGCGAGGAGCGCGCGCTTCATCACTTGCCTCCCTTGGGCTGGGCACCCGGTTCGACGACGTACACCGAGCGATTGGTCTTGCGGAGATATTCCTGCGCGGTCTTCTGGATCAGCGCGGGCATCACCTTGGCGAAGCCCTCCTCGATCCGGTTCACCGCACCCGGATCATTGTCGAACAGCGCATAGACGGCGAGCAGGTCGATCAGGCCGACCCGGCCGCTCCCGTCGATCGTGCCGTACAGGTCCGATCGCATCTTGGTGCGGGCGCGCTGCAGTTCGGCAGCGCTGACCGGCGTGCTGCGCAGCCCCTCGATCACTTCGTCCACTGCCTTGCTGATCTCGGCAGTGCTGTGCGTGGTGTCGTGGGTGAAGCTGAAGCTCCACAGCATCGGCCCGCGATAGTTGAACATATTGCCGAGATCGCCATTGATCCCGCCCGAGATCTCGCCGGCGATGCCGGTATCGGAGACCAGTTTCTTGAACAGCCGGCTGTCGTCGCCCTGGAGCAGGATCTGGTCGATCAGCCCCATGGCATACCATTCGGGCGTGCCGCGATCGGGCACATGATAGCCTGCGGCGTATCCGGGCTTGGGCGCCAGCGCATCGACGCGGCTCTTGAACTTTTCTGCGGTCTGGCGCGGCTCGGAGATATCCGGCTGCGTCACTACCGGCTTCTTGGCGATCGGGGCGAAATACTTCTCCACCATCGCACGGGTCGCGGCGTAATCGAGGTCGCCGGCGATCACGAGCACGGCGTTGGACGGGCGATAAAAGGCCTCGGAGAAGCTCTTGGCGTCGGGCACCGTCGCCGCTTCGATCTCCTTCAGTTCGCCGTAGAAATTGTGGCTGTTGTACCAGTTGGTGTTGGCCAGCATCGGCAAGTCGATCCACGGCCAGGTGCTGTAGGGCTGGTTGAGGACGTTGACCTTGACCTCGTTGCCGACAACGCCCTGCTGGTTCTTGAGCACGACATCGTCGATCACCGGGTTCGCCATGCGATCGGCTTCGAGCCACAGCATCCGCTCGAGCGCACCCGACGGGACGATCTCGAAATAATTGGTGAAGTCGAAGCGGGTCGAGCCGTTGTTGACGCCGCCCGAATTGGTGATCGTCGTGTCGAACACGCCCTTGGGCGCATGCTTCGAACCCTGGAACATCAGGTGCTCGAACAAATGCGCGAAGCCGGTGCGGTCCTTCGGCTCCACGCGAAAGCCGATGCCGTAATAGACGCCGACCGTCACCGTCGGCGCGATCATGTCCTTTGCCAGGACCACCCTCAGGCCATTGGCCAGCGTAAAATATTGCGTGTCGACATGCAGCTTGCTCGCTGCAGCCGCGCCCGCCTGGGCATGGGCCCCGGTTGGAAGCGCGGCCGCCGCAAGGGCAAGCGCGAGGCTCAAATGCTTCATTGTTCGGGACCCCCCTGGACTCGGGAACTGTATTGGCAGGTTAGCACGGCAAAGCCTGTTCAGCGCAAGGGCGTATCAGCTACCCATCAGCCAATGCACCTTGACCACCCAGAAGGACCGCATCGGCTTGCCCTGCGCGTCCAGCGCCGGCTGGAGCTTAGCGCGCTTGGCGATGCTGCGGCAGGTGATGTCGGCGAAGTCGTCGGGGCTAGTGCGCGCCAGGACGAAGCAGCCCACGACCTTGCCTTCCGGATCGACGTCGAGCCGGATCTGCACGATCCCGTTATGCCCGCCGCGTAGCGCGTTCTGGGGGTAATCCTCGGAATCGAGCCAGGTGCCGGGCGAGGTGATTGCCGATACCTCCCGCAGCCCTGCCGCCTGCTGGGCCGCGTCATAGCCCCAGCTCGCCACGAGATTGTCCATGCATTTGCGCATCTCGGCGAACGGCCGGGCCAGCGAGCCGAACTCGAGCCGGAACGGGCGCTTGCCCCGGATGGCCAGCGTCACGCCGGTGACTCGCGCTTCCTGCTCGGGCGTGATCCTGGGCGGCACATCGAGCTTGTTCTTGCGGTTCCAGCCATCGAAGCGGACGCCGCTGAAGAACATCGCGCGCATCTTGTTCGCGTCGCCCGAAAGTCCGCCGATCGCGACCGGCTTTTCGGACACGCCGAAATCCGCGGTGCCGCCGACCTTGACCTCGTCGGTCCGCAAGCGGTTGCCATAGATCGACAGATCGAACCGGTCGCCGGGCTCGTAGCGGGTGAAGCGGAGGATCACGCCGGTCTTGTCGTCGCCCATCTTCACGGCGAGGTTGCAGGCATCGCGATTGTAATCGAGCAGCCATTTGCCGTTGCGGGCGAGCGTCTCCACCGGCTTGTCGTCCGGTGCCAGAGCAGCGCGCGCGGTTCCGGCGAGACCGGCGAGCGCGAGGAGGAAAAAGAATGGCCTGATCATCGAAATCCCCCTGAACGATTACTTCTATTGGCCAGTCACGGCAGCAGCCAACTCACCGAGCTGACGAAATAGGAGCGCATCGGCTTGCCCGCCGCATCGAGCGCGGGCTCGAGCTTCGCTCGCTTCCGGATCAGGTTGCAGCTCTGCGCCCCGAAGCTGCTCGGCTCGGTCTGGGCGAGTATCTGGCAGCTTTCGATCGATCCGTCCGCCGCCACGCCGAGACGGAAGCGGACGATGCCGCTGACGTTGCGCCGCATCTGCTCCAGCGGATAGTCCTTGTCGCTGATCCAGGTCTGCGGCGACGTCGCCGGCGCGACCGGGCGCTGCGCCGAAGCCTGTTCTGCGGGGTCATAACCCCAGCTGGCCACCAGTGCCGCGGTGCAATGCCGCATCTGGGCGAGCGGCTTGGCGAGCGAGCCGAATTGCAGGCGAAGCGGCGCCTTGCCCGCCATGGTAAGGGCAACGCCGTCCACCTTCGTTTCCTGTTCGGGCGTCACGACCGGCGGCACATCGGTGAACGCGACGCGCTTCCAGGCGTCGAGCCGGGTCCCGCGGAAGAGCAGGCTTGCCAGCTTGTCGGCATGGCCGGCCAGGATGAAATGCTCGCTCGCCTGCCCGAGGCCGAAATCGAGCTGGCCCTTGGTGAAGGACCGCACGCCTTCGAACCGGGCGCCGAACAGCGAGAATTCGAAGGCGTCGCCCGGTTGATCGCGGGTGAAGCGCGCGATGACCTGGTCGGGACCCGTGCCGAACTCGGCATAGAGGTGGCAGCCGGTCTGGTTATAGTCGACGATCCATTTGCCGGTCCGCGCCACGACGTCCGGAGGGCTCTCACCCGCGCCCTCGCGCGCCGGCCCCGAACGCGCAGACGCGCCCGCAACCGCCGTCGCGAGCGCGCCGAGAAACAACATCGTCCTGATCATGCCCTACCCCCCAAACCCGGCAGAGCCTTGCAATCGGATGTGTCCGGGGCGTTACGCAAGCGCATAACGCCCCGGTTTCGTTCTATTACTTCTGTGCGTTCGCCGACTGGTCGAGCGGCACCACCGGCAGCTGCACGCTGCTCGACTGGGCACCGCCATACATCAGCGTCACCGTCGCCTTCTGGTAATCCTCGGGCTTGGCGAAGAAGATGTTCGGCACGAACTTCTGCGGGTTGCGGTCATATACCGGGAACAGGCTCGACTGGACCTGGACCATGATCCGGTGCCCCGGCTGGAACACATGGTTCACCGTTGGCAGGCGGAACTTGTATTCCTGCACCTTGTTCGCCGGGATCGCCGTGGGATGTTCGAACGAGTTGCGATAGCGGCCGCGGAAGATGTCGAGGCTGATCGGCAGCTGGAACCCGCCCATCTCCTTCTTGGTGACGTAATCGTCCGGATAGACGTCGATCACCTTGACCACGAAGTCGCCGTCGGTGCCCGTCGTCTTGGCGAAGATGTCCGCCAGCGGGGTGCCCGATACGCGGACCGGCTCGGTGAGAGGCTCGGTCATATAGGTCATCACGTCGGGCCGGCCATCGACGAAGCGCTGGTCGGTGACGAGATAGGTCGACCAGCGGCCGTCCTGGAAGTTGACCGGGCGCGGCAGATGCGGGACCGGCTTGGCGGGATCCGAGACGTAGCTGTCCGAACCGGCACCGGGCTTGTCGAAGCCCAGGCCCTCGGCGGGCTTGAGGTAGATCGGCGTCATCCTGGTGCCGCAGCCGGTATCGCAGGCGAGCGGCCACTTGCTGAGATAGTCCCAGCGGTTCTCGCCGGTGTTGTAGAAGCTTGCCTTGGCCGGCGTGAACGGCGGCGCGCCGTCCTTGAGATAGGCGTTGAAGAACGGCAGCAGGATGTCGCGGCGGGCCTGGAGCGCAGTGTCACCTTCGAAGTTCAGTTGACCCAGCGTCGAACCGTTATAGTTGAACCCCGAATGGCGCCACGGGCCCATCAGCAGGAAGTTCTTGTCTGCCTGCGGAGTCTTCTGCAGTTCCTCCCAGGCGTGGATCGCGCCGTACATGTCCTCGTGATCCCAGATGCCCTGTTCCCAGAGCGTGGGGATGTTCGACGGGTTCCTGGCGAGCAGCTTGTCGAGCGCCTGGCCCTGCCAGAACGCGTCATAGGCGACGTGCTCGCTCATCTTGTTCCAGGCCGGCAGCTGGTCATAGCCGAACTTCTTCGCCCAATCGCCGGCCGAGCCGACGCGGCGGAAGGTGTCGTAGTCGTCCCAGTCGGGGCGCGGCGGCGCCTTGCCATCGCCCTTGTAGCCCGTCTGCGCGCCGATCCAGCCGATATTGGCGAGGCGGAAGGCGCCGTTGTGGAACCAGTCATCGCCCATCCAGCCGTCGATCATCGGGCTCTCGGGCGCGGCGACCTTGAGCGCCGGGTGCGGCCCCATCAGCGCCATCACCACGGTAAAGCCCTCATAGGACGATCCGAGCATGCCGACCTTGCCGTTCGATTCCGGGGTGTTCTTCACCATCCAGTCGATCGAGTCATACGCGTCGGTGATGTGATCGACCTTGGTCGGGTTGAGCGGGCCGACCGGCGGGCGGGTGATGACATAGTCGCCCTCCGACTTGTACTTGCCGCGGATGTCCTGGAACACGCGGATATAGCCTGCCTTGACGAACAGCTCGTCGCCCTCGGGCAGCGTGTTGATCATCTTGCCGCTTTGCGTGCGGACAACGCGGCCGGCGGCGTTGTAGGGCGTGCGGGTGAACAGGATCGGCGCGTTCCTTGCGCCCTTCGGGATGATCATCACCGTATACAGCTTCACCCCGTCGCGCATCGGGATCATCACTTCGCGCTTGATGTAATCCGTCTGCATCGCGGGCGGCTGGAAGTTCGGCGGAATGTCGTTGAACGCAGCGGGCGCCTGGGCAGGCGTAGGACTCTCCTGCGCCTGGGCAGCAGCGGAGGCGAGCAGCGCCGTCCCGGCGGCGAGAGCGAGCAGCGACTTCTTGTTCATGTGATTTTCTCTCCCTGAGGAATGGCGTTTCGTAGGCCCAAAACCATGCACAAGAAAAGAGCCCGCCCCTCCCTTTCGGGAGAAGCGGGCTCTTGTGTCCCCAATATGTCAGGGATCAGGCGTGTTCGGGCTGGCCGTAGAGCTCGGCTGCCAGATCATCGACCACGTGCGGACGCGAGGAGCCGATCGCGCCGATCCCGCCTTCATGGGCAGGGCGGCCGATCCGGAACGCGGCCGAGGTGCGCGCCTCGCTGCCGTCCGGAAGCGTATAGCGCGCTTCCGCCACGACGACCGGGTTGAACGTGCGGCCAAGCTCGCCCTTCGGCACCGCTAGGTGCGCATCGACGCGAGTGCCGTCGCCCGGATCGATCGAGACCGGCGGCACGATCGTGTCGCTGCGATGCTCGGTCAGCAGGCGATCCATCTCGGTGCCTTCGGCCTCATCGGCAAGCATGAAGCTTGAGATGCGAACGTTGCGAGCCTCGGTGTCGCCCGAATTGCCGACGGTCAGCTCGAAATCGACCATCGCCTCTTCGTCGCTGGTGCCTGCGCTCACCGGGCGCAGGCCCAGCTCGAGCCACGGACGGTGCGAGACCGGCGCGGGGGCATCGGCGACACCGGCAAGGTCTTCCTTGCCCGCCTCGGCGATCTCCGCCTCCTCGACCTGCTCGGCGACTGCCACCGCGGCGACCGGCGCGATCGCCGGCGGGACCACGCGGGGATCGATACGCTCTTCGACGATCACCGGCTCGGGCGCGATGACCGGCTCGGCAGCGACGGGCGCGACATCGACCGAATCGACATAGGCCGTCTCGGCATAAGCGTCGGTGGTCACCGCCTCATCGTTGCGGCGACGGCGCGAAAGCAGGAACACGGCAATGCCGGCGATCACCAGCGCCAAGCCGCCGAGCAGCCAGGGCCAGGCGACCGAGCCGCTGCTGGTCTGAGTGGTCGTGCTGTCGACCGCCACCGGCGCGGCCTGGGGAGCCGGCGCGGTTTCGGCCTGGGGCGGGAGCGGCGCAGGCGCGGTCTCTACCGGCGCGGCGGGCGCAGTTGCTGGCGCCTGTGCAGCCGGCGCCGGAGCCGCTGCCGGAGCAGCCTGGCGAGCGGGCGCGGGTGCCGCGCGGGTAGTCGTGGTGGCCCGCGTCGTGATGCTGCGCGTCGCGGTGGTGCGCGGCGCCGGTGCATCAGCCGCGGCGGCACCGCGCTGCTGCTCCTCGACCGAGGGGACCGACTGGACCACCGGAGCCGAGGGCTGGATCACCACCTGCGGCTGGGCAGCCGGAGCGGGTGCCGGGGCCGGCGTCACCATGATCGGCGGCGGCGTCACCTGCTGCGGGGCATCCTGCGCGAAGGCAGGCGTGGAAAGGATCGCGGCGCCGATGAACAGCGCGGCACGGGTGGTACGCATTACGGGTCTCTCCTTCATGTCGCAGGTTCAACAAATGGAACCCGTATTTCGTCGCGATGGAGGCTCTAAACTGCGGTGAACGGTTGGCCGAAGGCGATGAACGACGGTGTTCACCTGCGGTTAATTGCAGGTCTACGCGACACTTACGTCACCGGAAAAGGTTCCGCCCTCCTGTTTGACAGGATCCAACACGCTACCTATATCGCGCTCTCCACCACGGCTTCGGGAAATGATGCGTCGTCGCGCAACGCATCGGTCGAATTGGAGCTGTGGTCTCATAAGACGCTGAAAGCTGCCGGAACCCGAAATGGGAGTCGCGCGGCCTTTTCGCGTCTTTCCGCACGTCCCGGCCCCGGACAGGGGCACCGAAATCACGGCTGACGAGGCAAAACACAACCATGGCAACCAAAGCGATCGAAGGCGGCACGTTCAAGCGCCGCATCCGCAAGGTGTTCGGCGACATCCACGAAGTGGTGCAGATGCCGAACCTGATCGAGGTTCAGCGCGAATCCTACGAGCAGTTCCTGCGGAGCGATTCCTCGATCGGCTACATCTCGGGGCTGGAGAAGACCCTGCGCTCGGTATTCCCGATCCGCGACTTCGCCGGCACCGCCGAGCTCGACTTCGTCAACTACGAGCTCGAGCATCCCAAGTTCGACGTGGAAGAGTGCCGCCAGCGCGGCATCACCTATGCGGCCCCGATGCGCGTTACGCTGCGCCTCATCGTGTTCGAGGTGGATCCCGATACGGAAGCCCGTTCTGTCCTCGATATCAAGGAGCAGGACGTCTACATGGGCGACATGCCCCTGATGACGGGCAACGGCACCTTCTTCATCAACGGCACCGAGCGCGTCATTGTCAGCCAGATGCACCGTTCGCCGGGCGTGCTGTTCGACCATGACCGCGGCAAGACCCATGCTTCGGGCAAGTATCTGTTCGCGGCGCGCGTGATCCCGTATCGCGGCTCGTGGCTGGACTTCGAGTTCGACGCCAAGGACATCGTCAACGTCCGTATCGACCGTAAGCGCAAGCTGCCGGTGACGACGCTGCTGTACGCCCTCGGGCTGAACGGCGAGGACATCCTCAACTATTTCTACAACCGCGTGACCTTCGTCCGCGGTCCGAACGGCTGGCAGATTCCGTTCGCGCCCGAGAACTGGCGCAGCGCGAAGCCGATGTTTGACATCGTCGACGCCAAGTCCGGCGAGGTCGTGTTCCCGGCCGGCCAGAAGATCAGCCCGCGCGCTGCCAACAAGGCGCAGAAGGACGGTCTCGAGACCCTGCTGATCCCGACCGAGGAAATCTTCGGCCGCTACAGCGCGTTCGACCTGATCAACGAGAAGACCGGCGAGATCTATATCGAAGCCGGTGACGAAGTCTCGGCCGAGAACCTCGAGAAGCTGGACAAGGCCGGCATCGAGAAGCTCGAGCTGCTCGACATCGATCACATCTCGACGGGCCCGTGGATCCGCAACACCCTCGCCGCCGACAAGGCCGAGGAGCGCCAGCAGGCGCTGTCGGACATCTACCGCGTCATGCGCCCCGGCGAGCCGCCGACGCTAGAGACCGCAGAATCGCTGTTCGCCGGCTTGTTCTTCGATCCGGAGCGCTATGACCTCTCGGCCGTCGGCCGCGTGAAGCTCAACATGCGCCTCGACCTCGACGCCGAGGACACCGTCACGACGCTGCGCACCGAGGACATCCTCGCCGTGGTCAAGACCCTGGTCGACCTGAAGGACGGCAAGGGCGAAGTCGACGACATCGACAACCTCGGCAACCGCCGCGTGCGTTCGGTGGGCGAGCTGCTCGAGAACCAGTACCGCGTCGGCCTGCTCCGCATGGAGCGCGCCGTGAAGGAGCGCATGAGCTCGGTCGACGTGTCGACCGTGATGCCGAACGACCTGATCAACGCGAAGCCGGCCGTGGCCGCGGTTCGCGAGTTCTTCGGCTCGTCGCAGCTCTCGCAGTTCATGGACCAGACCAACCCGCTCTCCGAAGTGACGCACAAGCGTCGCGTCTCGGCGCTCGGGCCGGGCGGCCTGACGCGTGAGCGTGCGGGCTTCGAAGTCCGCGACGTTCACCCGACCCATTATGGCCGTATCTGCCCGATCGAGACGCCGGAAGGCCCGAACATCGGCCTGATCAACTCGCTCGCGTCGTTCAGCCGCGTGAACAAGTACGGTTTCATCGAGACGCCGTACCGCAAGGTGAACAACGGCCAGGTGACCAACGAGGTCGTCTACCTGTCGGCAATGGAAGAAGCGAAGCACACGATCGCCCAGGCTTCGGCCGAGGTCGATGGCGAGCACCGCTTCACCGAGGAGCTCGTCTCCGCCCGCCAGGCCGGCGAGTTCCTGATGGCGCTTCCCGAGACGATCACGCTGATGGACGTCAGCCCCAAGCAGCTCGTGTCGGTCGCGGCATCGCTCATTCCGTTCCTGGAAAACGATGACGCCAACCGCGCATTGATGGGCTCGAACATGCAGCGCCAGGCCGTGCCGCTGGTGAAAGCGGAAGCGCCTTTCGTCGGCACCGGCATGGAAGAGACCGTCGCCCGTGACTCGGGTGCCGCGATCGGCGCCCGCCGTGGCGGCATCGTCGACCAGGTCGATGCCTCGCGCATCGTCATCCGCGCGACCGGCGACGTGTCGGCGGAAGAGAGCGGCGTCGACATCTACACGCTGATGAAGTTCCAGCGCTCGAACCAGAACACCTGCATCAACCAGCGTCCGCTGGTGAAGGTCGGTGAGACGGTCAACGCCGGCGACATCATCGCCGATGGCCCGTCGACCGAGTTCGGCGAGCTGGCGCTGGGTCGCAACGCGCTCGTCGCGTTCATGCCCTGGAACGGCTACAACTACGAAGACTCGATCCTGATCTCCGAGCGCATCGTGAAGGACGACGTGTTCACGTCGATCCACATCGAAGAGTTCGAAGTCATGGCCCGCGACACCAAGCTCGGGCCGGAGGACATTACCCGCGACATCCCGAACGTCGGTGAAGAAGCGCTGCGCAACCTCGACGAGGCCGGCATCGTGTACATCGGCGCCGAGGTCGAGCCGGGCGACATCCTGGTCGGCAAGATCACGCCGAAGGGCGAGAGCCCGATGACGCCGGAAGAGAAGCTCCTCCGCGCCATCTTCGGCGAGAAGGCTTCGGACGTCCGCGACACCTCGCTCCGCCTGCCCCCGGGCGTTGCCGGTACCGTGGTCGAAGTCCGTGTCTTCAACCGTCACGGCATCGACAAGGACGAGCGCGCGATGGCGATCGAGCGCGAGGAGATCGAGCGCCTGAAGAAGGACTCGGACGACGAGCGCAACATCCTCAACCGCGCGACCTGGTCGCGTCTGCGCGAGATGCTGCTCGGTCAGGTCGCCACGGCGACGCCGAAGGGCCTGAAGAAAGGCGCGGCGATCGACGCCGATCTGCTCGACAGCGTGGATCGTCACGAATGGTGGAAGTTCGCCGTTCAGGACGACAAGGCCCAGAGCGATCTCGAGGCGGTGAAGGGCCAGTATGACGAGGCCGTGAAGCGCATCAAGGAGAAGTTCGAGGACCGCCGCGAGAAGCTGGAGCGTGGTGACGAGCTGCCGCCGGGCGTGCTCAAGATGGTCAAGGTCTTCGTCGCGGTGAAGCGCAAGCTGCAGCCGGGCGACAAGATGGCCGGCCGTCACGGCAACAAGGGCGTCATCTCGCGCATCCTGCCGGCAGAGGACATGCCGTTCCTCGAGGACGGCACGCCGGTCGACCTGGTGCTGAACCCGCTGGGTGTGCCTTCGCGCATGAACGTCGGTCAGATCTTCGAGACTCACCTCGGCTGGGCTGCCCGTAACCTGGGCATGCAGGTCGCGGCGTCGCTGCAGGACTGGCGCGAAGCCAATCCGAACGCAGTCGCGGGCGAAATGCCCTCGGCGGTCAAGGAGCGGCTCAAGGAGGTCTATGGCGACCATTATGCCGACGAGATCGAGGCGCGTAGCCCCGATCAGATCAGCGAGCTGATCCACAATGTCCGCACGGGCATCCCGATGGGCACCCCGGTGTTCGACGGTGCGCGTGAGGCCGATGTTTCGGCGATGCTGGAACTGGCGGGTCTCGACACGTCGGGCCAGTCGACCCTGTTCGACGGCCGCACGGGCGACACGTTCGACCGCAAGGTTACCGTGGGCATCATCTACATGCTGAAGCTCCACCACCTTGTGGACGACAAGATCCACGCCCGTTCGATCGGTCCGTACTCGCTCGTCACGCAGCAGCCGCTGGGTGGCAAGGCGCAGTTCGGCGGCCAGCGCTTCGGCGAAATGGAGGTCTGGGCCCTGCAGGCATACGGCGCTGCCTATACGCTGCAGGAGATGCTGACGGTGAAGTCGGACGACGTGGTCGGCCGCACCAAGGTCTATGAAGCGATCGTCAAGGGTGACGACACCTTCGAGGCCGGCATCCCGGAGAGCTTCAACGTGCTCGTCAAGGAAATGCGCTCGCTGGGCCTCAACGTCGAACTCAAGAACGACGAACCGGGCATCGACGAGGACGGCGTCGCGATCGCGGCAGAGTGAGGGTCCGGGCGCTGCCTGACGGTGGCGCCCTCCCCTTCACCCAGAGAATTTTACCCTCCTGAGGGAAAAAGAAATGAACGAACTGACCAATTTCGCGAACCCGGCCGCCAAGCCGGAGACCTTCGACCAGATCCAGATCGGTATCGCGTCGCCGGACCGCATCCGCAGCTGGTCCTTCGGCGAGATCAAGAAGCCCGAGACGATCAACTACCGCACGTTCAAGCCCGAGCGTGACGGCCTGTTCTGCGCGCGCATCTTCGGTCCGATCAAGGATTACGAGTGCTTGTGCGGCAAGTACAAGCGCATGAAGTACAAGGGCATCGTCTGCGAGAAGTGCGGCGTCGAGGTCACCGTCTCGAAGGTCCGCCGCGAGCGCATGGGCCATATCGAGCTGGCCGCGCCGGTCGCGCACATCTGGTTCCTCAAGAGCCTGCCCTCGCGCATCGGCCTGCTGCTCGACATGCAGCTCAAGCAGCTCGAGCGCGTGCTCTACTTCGAGAGCTACATCGTCACCGAGCCGGGCCTGACCCCGCTCGAGAAGTTCCAGCTCCTCACCGAGGACGAGCTTCTCGACGCGCAGGACGAGTATGGCGAGGACGCGTTCTCGGCCGGCATCGGCGCCGAAGCGGTCAAGATCATGCTCATGGATCTCGACCTGGAAGGCGAGCGCAAGGAGCTGCTGGAAGAACTGGCGGTCACCAAGTCCGAGCTGAAGCCCAAGAAGATCATCAAGCGCCTGAAGGTCGTCGAGAGCTTCATCGACTCGGGCAACCGCCCCGAGTGGATGATCCTGGACGTCGTTCCGGTCATCCCGCCCGAGCTGCGCCCGCTGGTGCCGCTGGACGGCGGCCGCTTCGCGACTTCGGATCTCAACGATCTGTATCGCCGCGTGATCAACCGCAACAACCGCCTGAAGCGCCTGATGGAGCTGCGTGCGCCGGACATCATCGTCCGCAACGAAAAGCGCATGCTGCAGGAAGCCGTCGACGCGCTGTTCGACAATGGCCGCCGCGGCCGTACGATCACGGGCGCCAACAAGCGTCCGCTCAAGTCGCTGTCCGACATGCTCAAGGGCAAGCAGGGCCGCTTCCGCCAGAACCTTCTCGGCAAGCGCGTCGATTATTCGGGCCGCTCGGTCATCGTGACCGGTCCGGAACTCAAGCTGCACCAGTGCGGCCTGCCGAAGAAGATGGCGCTCGAGCTGTTCAAGCCGTTCATCTACGCCCGTCTCGACGCCAAGGGTCTCTCGATGACCCTCAAGCAGGCGAAGAAGTGGGTCGAGAAGGAGCGCAAGGAAGTCTGGGACATCCTGGACGAAGTGATCCGCGAGCACCCGGTTCTGCTGAACCGCGCGCCGACGCTTCACCGTCTCGGCATCCAGGCGTTCGAGCCCGTGCTGATCGAGGGCAAGGCGATCCAGCTGCACCCACTGGTCTGCTCGGCCTTCAACGCCGACTTCGACGGTGACCAGATGGCCGTCCACGTCCCGCTGAGCCTCGAGGCCCAGCTGGAAGCGCGCGTCCTGATGATGTCGACCAACAACATCCTGAGCCCCGCGAACGGCAAGCCGATCATCGTGCCATCGCAGGACATGGTGCTGGGTCTCTATTACCTGTCGATGCTCAAGGAAAACGAGCCCGGCGAAGGCATGCTGCTGGGCGACATGGCCGAAGTGCACCAGGCGCTCGAGGCCGGCGCGGTCACGCTGCATACCAAGGTGATCAGCCGCGTCCCGCAGACCGACGAGGATGGCAAGCAGTACCTCAAGCGCTACGAGACGACCCCGGGCCGCATGCTGCTGGGCGAGACGCTGCCCAAGTCGCACCGCGTGCCGTTCGAGACCGTCAACCGCCTCCTCACCAAGAAGGACGTGGGCGACGTGATCGACGAGGTCTATCGTCACACCGGCCAGAAGGAGACCGTGCTGTTCGCCGACGCGATCATGGCACTGGGCTTCCGCCACGCGTTCAAGGCAGGCATCTCGTTCGGCAAGGACGACATGATCATCCCGGACGCCAAGGTTGGCCTGGTCGACGAGACCCGCGCGCTCGTGAAGGATTACGAGCAGCAGTATCAGGACGGCCTGATCACGCAGCAGGAGAAGTACAACAAGGTGATCGACGCCTGGAGCCGTTGCGGTGACCAGGTGGCGGCGGCCATGATGGACGAGATCAAGGCAGTGAAGAAGCTGCCGAACGGCCGCGAGGCCCCGATCAACTCGATCTACATGATGGCACACTCCGGTGCGCGTGGCTCGCAGGCGCAGATCAAGCAGCTTGCCGGCATGCGCGGCCTGATGGCCAAGCCGTCGGGCGAGATCATCGAGACGCCGATCATCTCGAACTTCAAGGAAGGCCTGACCGTCCTTGAATACTTCAACTCCACCCACGGCGCCCGTAAGGGTCTCGCGGATACGGCGCTCAAGACGGCGAACTCGGGGTACCTGACCCGCCGTCTGGTCGACGTGTCGCAGGATTGCGTGATCATGGAGCTGGACTGCGGCACCGAGCGGGCGCTGGAAATGCGCGCGATCGTGCAGGGCGGCTCGACCATCGCGTCGCTTGGCGAGCGCATCCTGGGCCGCACCACGGCCGAGGACGTTGTCGACACCAAGACCGGCGAGATCGTCATCCCGACGGGCACCCTGCTCGACGAGGCGGCGGTCGCGAAGATCGAGGCGCTCAACATCCCGGGCATGAAGATCCGCTCGCCGCTGGTCTGCGAAGCCAAGATCGGTGTCTGCGGCAAGTGCTACGGGCGTGATCTCGCCCGCGGTACGCCGGTGAACATCGGCGAGGCCGTCGGCGTCATCGCGGCGCAGTCGATCGGTGAGCCGGGCACGCAGCTGACGATGCGTACCTTCCACATCGGCGGCGCGGCGCAGCTCAACGAGCAGTCGAACCTCGAAGCCCCCGTGGACGGCAAGGTCGAGTTCCGCGACGTGCGCATCATCGAAGACCAGCGCGGCCGCCGCGTTGTGCTCAGCCGTTCGGCCGAGCTGGCGATCGTGGACATGGACGGACGCGAGCTCGCCGTGCACAAAATCCCGTACGGCGCGTACGTGCTGTTCGACGACGGCCATATCGTCTCGAAGGGTGACCGGATGGCCGAGTGGGATCCGTTCACCATGCCGGTGATCACGGAAACCGGCGGCGTCGTGAAGTACCAGGACCTGATCGAGGGCAAGACGCTCACCGAGCAGACCGACGAAGCGACGGGCATCGCCCAGCGCGTCGTCACCGAGTACCGTGCGGCGACCAAGTCGAAGGAGGATCTGCGTCCGCGTCTTACCCTGACCGGCGACAACGCCGCCGAAGCTGCCCGCTACATGCTGGCTGCAGGCGCGGTGCTCTCGGTCGATGACGGTGCCACGGTGCGGGGCGGCGACGTGCTTGCCCGTGTTGCCCGCGAGTCTGCCAAGACCCGCGACATCACCGGCGGTCTGCCGCGCGTCGCCGAGCTGTTCGAAGCCCGCAAGCCCAAGGAAAACGCGATCATCGCGAAGGTCTCGGGCCGTGTCGTGTTCGGCAAGGACTACAAGGCCAAGCGCAAGATCGGTATCCAGCCCGAGGACGGCGGCGAGGTCGTGGAGTATCTGGTTCCGAAGTCGAAGGTGATCGACGTCCAGGAAGGCGACTACGTCAAGCGTGGCGACAACCTGATCGGCGGCAGCCCGGATCCGCATGACATTCTCGAGGTGCTCGGCATCGAGCCGCTCGCGGAATATCTCGTGTCGGAAATCCAGGAAGTCTATCGACTGCAGGGCGTGAAGATCAACGACAAGCACATCGAGGTGATCGTTCGCCAGATGCTGCAGAAGGTCGAGATCATCGAGAGCGGCGACACCACCTTGCTGGTGGGCGAGCAACTCGATCGCTCGGAGATGAACGAGGTCAACGAGAAGCTCGCTCCGGGCCAGCTGCCCGCGGCCGGCAAGCCGATCCTGCTCGGCATCACCAAGGCGTCGCTGCAGACCCGCAGCTTCATCTCGGCGGCGTCGTTCCAGGAGACCACCCGCGTCCTCACCGAGGCGGCGGTCCAGGGCAAGCAGGACACGCTGATCGGCCTCAAGGAGAACGTGATCGTCGGCCGTCTCATCCCGGCCGGCACCGGTGCGGGCATGAACCGCCTGCGTGTCGCCGCGACGAGCCGCGACGCCGCCCTCCGCGTTCAGCAGCGTGCGCTGCAGAACGCACTGGTGGCGCCGAACTCGGCCGCCGAAGAGCGCGAAGCCGAGCACGCCCGTTCGGCACGTGACGCAGAAGGCACCGGCAGCGACCCGCTCGCTTCGGTCGTTCCGAGCGGCCACGGCACCGATGCGGACGCCGGCGAGTATCTGAACGAGGCGGAGTGATCCGCGTCGCCAGACGCTCCCAGCGCTGACTGGAAACACCGCCGTCCGGGCAACCGGGCGGCGGTTTTCTTTTGGGCAAGGCGAGCCGGGCGGTTTGCGCGGTCGCCCGGTTGCACCGCGATTGCCAATGTCACGAAGCTCTGGCGACAATGCAGGCGGGGCGGCGGCATTGCTGGAGAGAGACTTGCTGCGACACCTCCCCACCGCGTTGCTCCTGCTCGGCCCCGTGCCGATCGCGGAGGCCCTCCCCGCCCCGGCCACGCAAAAGGCCGGGCGATGCTCGATGGACTCGCTGCCCGAGCCGCAGAAGCGGCGGTTGATCGACGGCTATGTCGCGCGCCACAAGACCCAGGGCAAGGCGCGCGCCGATGCCTGGGCCAAGGCGCAGGAAGATGCGATCTACAGCCAACTCGTGGCGCAAGGCGCCTGCCCCGCCACCCGCGGCCCGGCCCAGGCGGCCAAGGCCCCTGCGCGGACGGCCAGGAAGGCGATCC
The DNA here is from genome assembly GCF_058807215.1 of Sphingomonas sp. GW821-FHT12D09. Taxonomy (NCBI): domain Bacteria; kingdom Pseudomonadati; phylum Pseudomonadota; class Alphaproteobacteria; order Sphingomonadales; family Sphingomonadaceae; genus Sphingomonas; species Sphingomonas sp. GW821-FHT12D09. Next base: position 1,072,647 of record NZ_JBXAQL010000001.1, read on the forward strand.
TCAACAAGCAGGGCCAGCCGTGCCGCAGCATCACGGTGGAGAATCAGGTCTTTCCCGGATTCGGCGGCGAGCCGATGCGGATGGCGCTGGTCCAGGTCTGCAAGGACTGATCCGTCGCAAAGGAAAAGCCGCCGCCCGGATATCGGGCGACGGCTTGCTTCTTGTCCGAAGCGCGAAGGCTTACTTCGCGGCCGCGGATTCGCCGGGTGCCAGGAACTTGATCGCGGTGCCGGTGGCGTTGGTCTTGCCCCAGCTCAGAGCACTAACGTGCGAATCGCCGTACTTGGCGTTGATCACCGCATCGGCACCCAGCTTCTCGGCGCGCTCCCAGAGCTCGCGGTAGATCTTGCCCTGCGACGCTTCCTTGCTGAAGATCGTCGCCTTGCGGATGCCGGCCTTTACCTCGCCGAGCACCTTGTAGGGCCGGTCCGGCAGGTCGGTGGCGAACACCGGCACACCTACGTCCTCGTTGACGACGACATAGTGCTTGTCGCCCTTGTGCTTGTCTTGGGCCGAAACCAGCGACGGCGATGCTGCCAGAACCGCCACGGCAGCCAGTGCCGAGAGACGCGTGAATTTCATGATTCCCCCCTTTGAATAACCCGAATCCCCTTCGGGCGACTCAAATCTGCCTTATGGTTTCGACTTCGACAAGCACTTGCCAAATGCTTCGCGAGAAGGAATATTTTCCGCGGGGGGACTTATCATGATCTTGAGCTTTATCGCCATAACGGGGCTTTCTACTGCCGCGCAGGACGTTCCCGCGACGGGCGACACGCGCGTCTCCGCAGTCTTGACGGCGCCCGCGCCTTCGGTGCTGGTGACTCTGCCGCGCGACACTCCGGTCGAGCTGATCGCGACCCGTGAAGTCAGCACCGCCGATGCCAAGCCGGGCACGCCGATCAAGCTCCAGGTCAGAGCGGCCGTGCGGGTCGGCGACCGGGTGGTGATCCCGGCGGGAACGCCCGCCTGGGGCGAAGTGGTCAGCGCGACGGACGCCGGCGGGCTGGGCAAGTCCGGCAAGATGACCTCGCGGCTGGTGCGTATCCAGCTGGGCGATATCGCGATCCCGATCGAAGGCGATATCAGCAGCAAGGGCCGTACGGGCTCGGTTGCAGGCGCGGTGTTCGCCGGCGGGGTGATGGGCCTGTTCCACCGCGGCAACAATGCCAAGATCAAGGCCGGCGAGGTCGTCAGCAGTTTCGTGGCGGAAGATATCGTCCTCGATTTTTCGGGGCCTGCCGTGCAGCGCGCATCGGCGACGCCGCCTGCGCAGACTGCTGGCACATGATGATCGCCGCGCTGATCCTGGCGCCCTTGCTCGCGGCGGCGCCGCTCGGCAAGTGCGAGCGTGACCTGACGCTCGTCGGAGGCACGCCGATCCGGTTGCTCACCGCCGAGCGGCTGTCGAGCAAGCATGCCGCGACCGGTGACATGGTGGCGCTCGCCGTCGCCGACGACGTCAGGATCGACGGGTTTGTCGCGATCCCGGCAGGCACGCCGGCAAAGGGGCAGATCGCCGACGCAAGCGGCACCGGCGGGCTCGGCACCTCCGGCAAGCTGACGCTGCGCCCGCTCTATCTGCAGTTGGGCGACACGGTCGTCAGACTCGACGGGCAATCCGCGAAGGACGGCGGCATGCCTGTCGGCACGGCGGTGGGCATGATCACGGTGAGCGTGTTGTTCAGCGGGAAGAGCGCGGAGATACAAGCGGGCGCGTCGATTGGATCGTCCGTCCGGCGCACGGTCATGCTGCACGTGGCGCTGCCCGAAGCCTGCTGAACGCATCTCGCGAATTTTCCTCTCCGATGTCGATTCCGCTGATCCTCGTTCGGATGACGGAAAGCGAAGGTGAGGCCTAGTCGCGATCCAGTTTCCACGCCGCATCGAGATAGCGGTCCGCCGCCGCCTTGAGCGCCGGCTCCTTCTCGAATGCCTCGGCGGGCAGCGGCGCGATGCCGAGCCCTTCCATTACCACCCACAAAGCGAATTTGCGCGAAGGCTCCTGCTCCACGCCGAAATCGATGCGTAGCCGCTCCTCGCCGCGCTCGCGCACGGCCGCGTCCAGCGCCTCGGGTTCGTCGGTGTCGAAATAATGCGTGAGCAAAGCGTCGAGGTCCATGCGCCCTACTTCGGCGCATGGACCTCGATCTGCAAGCGGATGGCCGTTACGCCGCCATTCCGCTCGCAAGCCATGCGGCGCATCCGGGGCCGAGCTCGACCCGCGCCATTGCTTCGTAGTTCGCCACGTCCCGTGCGGTCAGCACGTCGCGCCAGCGGCCATTGGTGCCCTTGTTGATGAAGGTCTCGGCACCGCCATCCCAGAACATGCCGCCCAAGGGCGCGGCCTTGGCGGCATTGGCCTTCATCCAGTCGAAGCCGCAGTGGCGCAGGATGCGCGGGAAGCTCCCGGCATCGATTTCGATCTCCAGGAAGTCCGCGATCCTGCGGATCTCGCCGGCCAGGTCGCGCTTCATCGCCTCGAAATGGACGAGATGGACATTCGGCAGCTCGCGCACCGCCCACCAGCTGCGGACATTCTCCCAGAACGACCAGAAGGGCGCACCATCGCCGTCGAGCCATTCGCGGAAATACTCCGCCACGTCCGGATTGGCGCGCGCGATCGGCGGCCCGACCCGGCCTGGGGTGTCGTTGAGCGCGGCGTACCAGGCGCCGGTAGCGTGGAAATGATGGTTGTGCAGGCTCCACGCCACGTCGCGTCCGTCGCGCGCAACATAGAGATACTTGGCCTTGTCGCTGAAGCGCAGCGCGTCGACCGGCAGATGCGTCTTCAGGATGCGGCGATGCGTCTGCGCCTCGAGCGCGGCGAGCTTGCCGAGCACCGGCCCTACACGCAGATCGACCCAGGGCGAGATCTCGGCGACCGACACGTCGGGATCGCCACCGAACACCAGCTGCGCGACGATCTGCTGCGTCCAGGTGGTGCCCGCCTTGGCATAGGTCGATACGATCACGTCGTCGTCGCGAAAGGCCAGGTCGTTCCAGATCGTCGAATCGACATGATGGTTATGCAGCTCGCGCAGCTTGCGCGGCAGCGTCGCCGGAACTGCTGCCGGCGCAAAGGTCACGGGCATTCGTGCTGGTCCTTCAAAGATCGAAGGGCGGTGATCTATGAGCGTAATACACCAGCGTCAATTCTCAATTTACGCCAAGTCTTACGAAGATCAACGCACATCATATCCAAATGTTATGCCGATATATTAGACATTCCGAACCGGCGCGCGGGTGACATCCATATTAAAAATCGGCAATTTATCTTTGAATTCTCACCGTTTTGGATCAGAACTCCAGCGTCGCACGCAGCGTCACCACGGTAACACGCTGCGCACCCGCATCGCCGCCGCGATTCCAGATGAACTGCAGATCCGGCTGCAAACTCAAGAACTTGGTGAGTTTGTCCGAATAGGTCAGCTCGATCGCATTCTCGGCGGCGGCGGTGTGCACGCCGTCGCCGCGCAGCAGGTCGCGATAGCCGGCCGAGAGATAGGCCTGGTTCACGCCGAACGAGAACTGGCTGTCGTCACGCCCCGGCACGACATGGGCGACCCGTAGCCCGCCCTGCCAGCCACCCTTGTACGGCGTGGTCTTGCCCTCGGAGATGCCGGCGCGGACGAAAAGGCTGGTCGCGAACGGCCCATCCTGGTTCCCCAGCGCCTTTTGCGCGATCACATAAGCACCACGTGCATCGCGACGGATGGGGTCGCCGGCGCCGGTCACTTCGGCGATGTCGTCCTGGCGCTGGGTATAGCCCCAGGCGCCGATCGCGAACTTGTTGCCGTCCTTCTCCACGCCCGCTTCACCGATCAGCAACGCGCCGTGATGGAAGTCGAGCGCCGAACCGCGATCGTCTCCCAGCGCACCGGCAGTGGCGTTGAGCACCGCGAAGCGCGCAAAGCCGGCGCCGCCGAAGCGCTGCTCGAGCCGTACCGCCAGCGCAGTCGTCGGGAAGATCGAAGGACCGTTGGGACCCGTCGCCGCGATCTCCGATCCCACGCCGAAGGCGGGTGCGATCAGCAGGCCCGAAGCATCGCTCGCATAGAATTCGCTGTTGAGGTCGTAGAGGCCGGCGCGCAGCGTGGAGCGGCTGCCCAGCTTCTGCTCCACCCAAATCTCGAACAAGCGCAGCTTGGGGTTGGCGACTTCGATATTGTCGATGCCCTGCAGCGTGCCGGCCACGTCATTGGGTCGGTCGCCCAGATTGTTTAGCACGTCGATATGAAAGCTGGCGCCGGTCCAGCCGACCAGCTGCCCGAGATCGCCATTCGCCTCGACGTTCAGATCGTCGAGACCGAAGCTGCGCATGCCGCGCCCGTCCGCCGCGACACCGGACAGATCGACGCGATAGGTCGCAGCCAGGTCGATCGCCGGCTCCTTCGCCTCCTGCGCCTGCGCCGAAGCGGCACAGAGAAACAATCCCAGAGCCGGCAGGCCCCCGCCAAGTGTCGCACGCATGTCGTAAGCCCCAAAACCCGTCATCCCCGAGAAACAATAATAGAGGGCTCGGACCCGATGCGGTTCGGACGCCCTATAATTGGCCTGAAGAGGGGATGCCGGGGCATTCCGTGCGGAGATGCTTGTGAAGATCACCTCGCTCAACAAGGCAACCACCCAGGCGGCTGCGATCCTGATCGGCATCACCGCCGTTTCGGGCGGCACCGGGCTGTTCGTCGCGATGAAGCAGAACAGTGCGATCGCCGAGCAGACGGCCGCCGCCGGTCTTCTCCAGAACCATATGGAAGCCGACATGATGCACGACGCGGTTCGCGCCGATGCACTAAATGCCCTTGTGACCGGTCAGGGCTCGGCGCGCCAGGAAGTGCTCGACGATCTCAAGTCGCACCTCGCCACGCTCTCCAGGAATATCGACGTGGACGCCGCCTTCCAAGGCGAGGATAGCATCGTAGCCGCCACCAGCAAGCTCAAGGCCCCGATGGACGCCTATGCCGCCGCCGCGCAGAAGATCGTCGATGCCGCCGGCACCGATGCGAACGCCGCGCACGCCCAGCTGCCCGCCTTCATGCAGCAGTTCCACGCGCTCGAAGAGTCGATGGAGGCCGCGTCCGAAGCGATCGAGGCGCATGCCACGCAGGTTGCATCCAGCGCGGCGACAATGGGCATGATCGCGATGATCATCCTGACGATCACGCTGCTCGCCGGCATGGGCGCGGCGCTGCTGCTCTCCCGCGCCGCGCGGCGCCTGCTCGTCCAGCCACTGCTCGATCTCGCCGGCACGATGCGCGCGCTCGACGGCGGCGACCTGTCGGTCACGGTGCCGCACACCACCCGCGAGGACGAGCTGGGCGGCATGGCCCAGGCGATCGATGCCTTCCGCGACAAGCTCAAAGCCGCGGAGGCCGCCAAGGAAGCCCAGACCCGCCTGATCGTCGACACCATCGGCACCAGCCTGGACGCGATGGCGCGCGGCGACCTCAGCGTCGAGGTCACTGCCGAGCTGACCGGCCCCTTCGCAGCGCTGAAGCGCAGCTTCAACGATGCCGCGCACGGCCTGCGCGCGCTGATCGGCAATGTCGTCACCGGCACCGAGAATATCCGCACCGGCGCCAACGAGATCGCCTCGGCCTCCGAGGATCTCGCCCACCGTACCGAGCGCAACGCCGCGACGCTGGAAGAGACCAACGCTGCCGTGAACGCCATCGATCACCGCCTGAAGTCGATCGCGCTTTCCGCCAGCGAGACGCTGTCGCGCGCCGACGGCGCCATCGCCGTCGTCGGCAATGGCCGTGCAGTCGCCGACGAAGCAGTGCAGGCAATGGGCCGCGTGAGCGACAGCGCCAAGGGCATCGACAGCGTCATCGAAGGCCTCGACAAGATCGCCTTCCAGACTCGCGTTCTTGCGATGAACGCCGCGGTCGAGGCCGGCCGCGCCGGCGAGGCGGGCCGCGGCTTCGCCGTCGTCGCCGACCTGGTCAGTGCGCTCGCAATGCGTGCCGAGGAAGAAGCCGGCCGCGCCCGCGACCAGCTCACCCACACGCAGGCCGAAGTCGTCACCGCGGTCGAAGCCGTGATGAAGGTCGACAGCGCGCTCGCCGATATCTCGGGCGATGTCGGCCAGGTCCATGCCCTGATCGGCACCATGGCAGAGGACAACAACGCCCAGAGCCACGCGATCAGCCAGGTGAGCGAGGCGATCGGCGACATGGATCGCGGGACGCAGCAGAACGCCGCGATGGTCGAGCAGACCTCGGCCGCCGCGCGCAACCTGACGCAGGAAGTCGATGCGCTGGCCGACAGCGCCGGCAGCTTCACGATCGAAGCGCCGCACGGCCGCAGCACCGCCCCGGCGGCACGCGCGACGGTGACCGGCTCGACGGTCCACTAGGCGAATCGGCTTTCCAGGCTCTTCCTTCCTCTCCCCTTCGGGGAGAGGGCTTATACGCCCGTCGTTGCGCACCCGTTGCGCATGGGCGGCGGCAGGCCTATCTGCGCGCCCATGGCAACCGAACTCTACGATCTCACCGTCCCCGTCTTCCTGCGCGGCTTCAAGGCGATGGCAGCGTTCCTCGACAAGGCGCGCGCCTGGGCCGACGAACAGGGCATTCCGCACGAGGAACTGCTCACTGCGCGGCTGGCCGACGACATGGCGCCGCTCACCGGCCAGATCCAGCGCGTCAGCGATTCCGCCAAGTTCGCGATCGCCCGGCTCGGCCAGGTCGAGGCGCCGGCCATGCCCGATACCGAAGCGAGCTTCGACGAGCTCCAGGCGCGGATTGCCGCCACCGTCGCATTCCTCAAGTCGATCCCGCGCGAGGTGATCGACGGCCGCGAGGACGCCGATGTCGAAGTGAAGACGCCCAGCCGCAGCTTCCACTTCCAGGGCCTGCCCTATGTCACCGGCTTCGTGCTGCCGAACTTCTATTTCCACATGACCGCCGCCTATGGGATCCTGCGCCACAAGGGCGCGCCGGTCGGCAAGATGGACTATCTGGGAGGCATCTGATGATGCGCGTCGCGGTGATCGGCGCGGGGGCGATTGGCGGCACCCTCGCCGCCTGGCTGGCCCAGACGCACGACGTGACGGTCTGCGCGCGTTCGCCGCTCGACGATCTCGAGGTGGAGACGCCCGAGGGTGTGATCCGCGCCGCCCCGACCATCCTGACCGATCCTGCCCAGGCGAGCGAAGTCGATTGGGTGCTCTGCACCACCAAGACCTATGACTGCGCCGGCGCGGCCGCCTGGCTGCCTGGACTGATGGGCCCCACCACGCGGCTCGCGGTGATCCAGAACGGCGTCGAGCAGCGCGATCGCTTCCCACAGGTGCCCGCCCAGCGCACGGTTCCGGTGATCATCGACCTGCCCGCTGAACGAAGTGCCCCCGGCCGCATCGTCCAGCGCCGCAACGGCACCATCCATGTGCCCGAGGGTGAGGCTGGCGAGGCACTGGTCGCATTGTTCGCCGACACGCCGATCGACGCGCAGACCACTCCGGATTTCACCACCGCCGCCTGGCGCAAGCTGGCGATCAACTGCTCGGGGATCGTCAGCGCGATCACGATGCGCCCCGCCGAAGTCGCGAACGACGAAGCCGTGGCGGACGTGATGCGCATGCTGGTGCGCGAGTGCATTGCGGTGGGTCGAGCCGAGGGTGCGGACCTCAAGGAGGGGCTGGCCGACAAGGTCGTCGAGTGGACCAAGCGGGCGCATCCACAATCGGTCAACTCGCTCCACGCCGACTTCGCCGCCGGACGCCTTACCGAAGTCGATGCCCGCAACCGCGTGATCGTGCGTCTGGGCGAGAAGCACGGCATCGACGCGCAGATGAACCGCGCCCTTGCATCCCTGCTGAGCGCGGCGGGCTCGCGCTAGATCTCCACGATCCGTGTGCCCAGCCGCGCGGCTTCCTCACGGTCATGCGTCACCATCAGGATCGGCAGGCCCGCCGTGTCGCGCAGCCGCTCGATCAGCGCCATGATCTCCTCGCGCCGCGCCCGGTCGAGCGATGACAGCGGCTCGTCGAGCAGCAGGAAGCGCGGGTTGGAGAGCAAAGCCCGCCCGATCGCCACGCGCCGCGCCTCCCCGCCCGAAAGCGTCCGCGGCCAGCGGTCGAGCAGATGGGCGATGCCGAGCAGCGCTATCGTCTCGTCCACGTCCAGCCCTTCGCCCTCACGCCAACCGTAAAGCAGGTTCGCGCGCACCCTGAGATGCGGAAACAGCCGCGGCTCCTGGAACACATAGCCGGCGCGGCGCCCCGCCACCGGCACATCGATTCCCGCCGCCGCCTCGAACAGGGTCTCGCCACCCACCCGGACATGCCCGGCATCGGGCTCGACCAGCCCGGCGACCATGTTGAGCATCGTCGTCTTGCCCGCCCCCGACGGCCCGAACAACACGGTCAGTCCGTCGCCCGCCGCGATCCGGCAGGCGATCTCGGCCTCGCCCAGCCGCTTGCTCAGGTCGAGGTCAAAGGACATTCAGCCCCCTGCCGGTCCGCCGCACGATGATCTCCGACGCCAGCAACGCGCCCAGCGACAGCAGCACCGAGATACCCGCCAGCCGCAGCACCTGTCCCTCGCCGCCCGGCATCTGCAGCGCCGCATAGATGGCGAGCGGCAGCGTCTGCGTCTCGCCCGGCACATTCGATACAAATGTGATGGTCGCCCCGAACTCGCCCAGCGCCCGCGCGAATCCCAGCACCACGCCGGCCACCACCCCGGGCAAGCTGAGCGGCAGGGTCACGCTCGCGAACACCCGCCAGCGCCCCGCGCCAAGCGTCGCCGCCGCTTGCTCCAGCCGCCGGTCGACCGCCTCGATCGACAGCCGCATCGCGCGCACCATCAGCGGCAGTGCCATCACCGCGCTCGCAATCGCCGCGCCGGTCCAGCGGAACAGCACGGAGACCCCGAACCAGCTCTCCAGCCAGCCCCCGATCGGCCCGGTCGTTGCAAAGGCGAGCAGCAGCAGCCAGCCCGTCACCACCGGCGGCACCACCAGCGGCAGATGCACCACACCGTCGAGCAGCAATTTCCCCGGAAACCGCCCCCTTGCCAGCAGCCAGGCCAGCGCGAATGCCACCGGCAGGCAGGTGAGCACCGCCACCCCACCGACCTTGAGCGACAGCCAGACGATACCCCACAGCTCCGGCGTCACAGCGCCAGGAACCCAAAGCGCCGGAAGATCGCCCGCCCCTCGCCGCTCAGCAGGAAGCGGCGGAACGGCTCGGCATCGGGGCTGCTCGCCGCCTTCAACCTGGCGAGCGGATAGCGGATCGGCGGATGGCTGCCATCGGGCAGCACCCGCACCACCTCGACCCGCGCAGAGGCCCGTGCATCGGTCGCATAGACGATCCCGAACGGTGCCGCCCCACGCTCGACGAACGCCAGCGCCGCACGCACGCTCTCCCCGCGCACCACCCGCGCCGCCACCGCGTCCCACGCCCCCAGCGCCTGCAGCGACGCCCGGGCATAGCGCCCCGCCGGCACCGCATCCGGATCGGCCAGCGCCAGCGGACCGCCGCCCAGCAGGCGGGCAAGCGGCACCCGCGCGCCCACATCGCCCTTCGCCCCCCTGGGCCGCACCACCACCAGCCGGTTGCCGAGGAACGCCGCGCGCGTGCCCGGCACGATCAGCCCGCGCTTCTCGATATCGTCCATCCACGGCTCGTCGGCCGAGACGAACAGGTCCGCCGCCGCCCCCGCCGTGATCTGCCGCGCCAGCGCCGAGGATGCCGCGAACGAGCAGACCGGCCGCACCCGCCCCTTCGCCGCCCAGGCATCCGCCGCGGCCGTCATCGATTCCTGCAGGCTCGCGGCCGCCAGCACCAGCGGCGCCCGCCCCGCCGGCCCCGCCAGCGCCGCGCGCGGCATCACCGCCGCCGCGCCCATTCCGGCGAGCAGCGCGCGCCGGTCGATCCGCCTGTCCACCGTCATGCCCCCTGCCTGACACTCGCCATGCCGCGAGGCAAGCCGCCTCGCCGGACCGCGCATACCCGAAATCGCGCCTGCGCGCCTTTAAAACTTATCTGGAAAATAATCTCTTTCCTACACGAACCTATTTGGTCATATCCTGAAAGATGCAGAACCGAGTCCCCAGCAATCCGATCGTGCCGGACTTCACGCCGGTACCCCGCAAATATCGCCATGACGGCTGGACCGCCGAGCGACAGCGCGCCTTCATAGACGCGCTCGCCGCCACCGGCTCGGTCAAGCATGCCTGCAAGCGGATCAACATGACCACCGTCGGCGCCTATTCCCTCCGTCGCCAGCCCGGCGCCGACGAGTTCCGCGCCGCCTGGGAAGCCGCGCTCGATCACGGCGTCCAGAACCTGGTCGATGTCGCCATCGAGCGCGCGTTCGAAGGCGTCCCCATCCCGATCTTCTACAAGGGCGAGCAATGCGGCGAGAAGCGCTGGTACAATGACCGGCTGCTAATGTTCATCCTCCAGCACCACCTGCCGGGCAAATACGGCGCCGCGGCCCTTCCCCGCGGCACCCGCCACCCGGACACGATCGCACGGGAAGCCGCCGAGAATTGCCCGGTCTGCCGCGCGCGCGCCGAGGCGGAAGCAGAGGCCGCCAACGCCCCGCCCGGCGAGAGCGCGGAGGATAAGGCCTGGCTCGACCGGGCCCTCATGGGTTATTTCTTCAAGGTCCAGGCCGAACGCCAGCACCGCCTCGCCGGCGAAGTCGTCGCCGCCGACTTCACCCTGCGCCAGCTCACCCATATGGAGCTGATCCTCGATTGCGGCGGCCGCGGCATGGCGCTGATCGACGCCTGGGCGAACCCCGGCCGCGCCGGCGGCAAGCCCGAGGTCTGGGCCAGCTCGACCAGCCGCATGCTCGACGACATCCGCCGCAAGACCTGGGAGGAAATGGGCGAACCGCTACGCCCGGCGCTGCCGCTGGGCGAGGCCGTGCCCTGCGACTCGCAGCAAGGCGGCCCCACCCACGCGGCACGCGAAAAGGCCCGCCGCGCCTGCGAGCGCCGGATCGCCGAGGCGCAGGCGGAATGGGAGGCGGCTGCGACGGAGGAGGGGTGGATGGCGTGGAAGGAGGGGCGTGGGTGATGACGGCTTTTGGGCCGTGAGGCGACCGGCCACTTTCAAGCGGAGCCTATCGGAGTGCTGCCGTTCCAGAGCGGAGCTTGGGTGGCAGCTGTCGCCGACATAGCTAACATCCTCCGGTTAGATCGCCTTCACGGAAGCCGTCATCGATTCATCTTCGAACGAGTCTCAGCAGCGGCGCATGACGGACGTGAAAAGACCTGCAGACAACCAAATGACGATCTATGAAAACAGAAAGTATCGAGGGGCTCGGCATGCCCTCGGTATCGATCAAGCATAAAAGTTCTTTTGTGCTGGCGGGGATGACCATATGGTTGACGCATCGCAGCGCCGGGGAAGGGAGGGGTAATTCGTGTCTGTTCTCGACATTCCGCTTCGCAAAGCTTTGCAGCTGTTCTTCGCAGAGCCGAAGTTACGTCGTTCAATTCTGAAAAATGATATTAGACTCGATATCAAAAAAGGAGCTGGCGGCTCCAGAAGTCAGGGAGGAGATTTCTACCTCCCCTTCTGGTCAGACGTAAAAAAACACATTTCCGATCACGCGGACCTAAGTGACCTCACCGCAGGCCGAATAGCTTCCAATAAGAACTTCGAGAGATTATATCCATTATTAAAAGATGGCGTGCTTAATCTTCTGAATGAAAAGTTGCGTTGGTCGAACGAGCCACTGGAAATCATTCCTCAAAGCGTACACGGTAACCTACGAATTGAGCAACTTGGTGGCTTAATTCGTATACGAGACGCAATCCACGCGCGCGTCCGGAAGAAGTATACGCGCGTCGTATATCCATACTTCAGCGAAGAGCCGGCACTCACAGAAGAAGGGGGAAGGCTGGGATTATGGGTAATGCAGCAAGCCCTCACGAAACTTGACCCAAATGACATGCGTATTATCGACCCGCTTCGTCGGGTATTTTTCTCTCCAGAAACGACGCCGTTGAGAGGTGATGAGGATATGGTCTTTTACGAACGGTATAAGTCGCTCATCAACGAATGGGAGCGTCTCAAACTAGAGTGATCTTTCAGGTCACCTTGCTGACACAGCCATTGTTCTCTGCTTGGGATTATCCTGTAAAGGCACTCTACGTTCAAAGACTCGATTGAGATGGGTTTTGGCCGGTTGCCGACAAGCCGGTTTTGGACTGCCAGAAGCACAAAGCAGCCTTCGGTCGGAAAGTTGAAGCGCCGGTTAGATACACAGCTGGTCGTCTGGACGACCTTAGATGGGGGCCGTAATCTGACGCCCGGTCATCACAGCCCAGCCGACGTTCCGTCAACTTGGGTTCGTCTATAGATCGGCAAATACCGTGCCTTGCGAGACAACGGGCTCCGCGCGAATTAAAATACCTACTCCTGCGGCCCCGGTGTCGGGGTCAGTGGTTGAACAGGCTGGGTGGTCGGCGTCTGCTGAGCGATACTAGCCGCCCTGCCGCTCATTATCGCCAAGCGGTATGCAGCCAAAGCCGCTCCAATCAGGAGCACAACCGCGTACACTGTGAGGAAATATCCGACGAGACCGGCAAATCCGGTTAGGATTCGCTTTAGCGCCGTGGTCCAGTGTGGAGGGAAGGCCAGCATCCCAACGAGATCGACTACAAGCGTCGACTTGTTCATTAGCGCAAATACGATCGCAGCAGTCTGGATTAGAATGAAGTGCAGGAACGTAGCGTTAACCATTCGCAGAACGGTCGGACTGCCGTCGGTAGTCGGCGCATTTAGAGCAGCTAGAAGTCGCTCATCGGCTAAACTAAAAATCAAAGCATAAGCGCCGAGGCTAAACCCTAGGAGGTTGGGCAGAAGACTAAGGGGAAGATCAATCCAGTCAGGTCGAAGCCAAGCCGAGTAAGACGCGCTGGAGACCAAGGCAGAAAAGTGAAACAGCGGCGAAGACAACAGGTCTTTCCACCCGCCGTAGTCAGACCAATATCGTGAAAGGGCGCCCAAGAGACCCTTGTAGCTGGCGGGAAGTCTCATCCTTGATTGGCTTCCATACCGCGACGAAGGCGATCAAACGCTCCCGCTTCGCTCTCCACCTCGGGATCATAGCGTGTCTGATCGATGCGCGGGTTGTCGCGTGTCGAAATCCTTACATGCCCATCGCCATCATATCCCTTGGCCTCAACCTCCCCATTCGCCAGCGCGGCCGTTCCCAGCCGTCGCAGGCTAGGCGTTTCCTGGAGCGCACCGCCAGGTGGCGCCGTGTAAGCTATCTCGATCCGCTGAGCGTGAGCAGCGGCCAATTGATTGTCGATCTCCCTTCAAGATCGTCGTCCCAGATGTCTGGGTTCGGGCGGTCAATGATAAAGCGCACGCTTTTGAGGCGGCGCAATTTAAAGATGCGATCCAGCGATGTCCTATCTTGCAGAATGCTTATCTTGATCGGGCCAAACTGCTCGATAATGAGCCGGTCGTCGGAAAGACCGCGAAATATCGCCTCCGCGCTGTTGGGCGTAAGCTGACGACCGCCGCTATACTGCTCGAACGTCAGAATGTGTTTTCTGACGTTCATCGTGAAGCGAAAAGCTGAGGAGTTCGGATGCGCGTTGGCCGGGATGCTTATCTTTTTCAAAAGATCGGGATCGGCATCCTCAAGGCTGTTTTCATCGAACCATTTGCTGTCTGGGTCGATCTTTGTGAAGGTGCGAAGGAAACCCTTGATCAAGCCCTCCTCAATGTTTCTTCTATCAAGAAGAGTGATCATACCGAACCTATCGCCGCGAATGCGGACCGGCAATCTCAGATCGTAAAGCGCTTGAAGGTATTCATCGTATAGCTCAGGAGAGTGCGGATGCAGCCGAATGTTTAGTGCGCCAACTGCTAGCTTCAGTTCTCTTGCCACAGTGCCCCCGTATTGCCCTTTCTTTTAAGGCTAGGCCACCGCTCCTTTACCGGCAAGCGGTTTGCTAAGTAACCGGTGAAACGCGGACCTTTCCCAAGGTCAGTCGTTCCTTCGCCCCTCGCAAGATGAAAAAAGGCAGCTTTGGGGATCACGATGCGGGCACGCGAACGTCCATATCTAGGGCGCAAAGCAGTCACCGCTCGGCGAGAAGAAATAAGCGCCGCTGCAAAGCCGCGCCGCCGATCGACACGACCGAGTACGCGCTCGGCCGGTCGTCGGCCGGGAGTTCGGCTGATCCTCGTCCAGGGCGGCGATTGCTGCGCAATCCCCGTCCTGGCCTAGGGCCTCACTCCTCCCCCATCCGAAGCGCCGCAATAAACGCCTCCTGCGGGATCTGCACGCTGCCATACTCCCGCATCCGCTTCTTGCCTTCCTTCTGCTTCTCCAGAAGTTTCCGCTTACGCGTGATGTCGCCGCCATAGCATTTGGCGGTCACGTCCTTGCGCATCGCCGCGATCGTCTCGCGGGCGATCACCTTGCCGCCGATCGCGGCCTGGATCGGGATCTTGAACAAATGGCGCGGGATCAGGTCCTTCAGGCGCTCGCACATGCCGCGGCCGCGTGTCTCGGCGGTGCCGCGGTGGACGATCATGCTCAGCGCGTCGACCGGCTCGGCATTGACCATGATCGACATCTTGACCAGGTCGCCCTCGCGATAGCCGATCTGCTCGTAGTCGAAGCTGGCATAGCCGCGCGAGATGCTCTTCAGCCGGTCATAGAAGTCGAACACCACTTCGTTGAGCGGCAGCTCATAGGTGAGCTGGGCGCGGCCGCCGACATAGGTCAGGTCGCGCTGGATGCCGCGCCGGTCCTGGCAGAGCTTGAGGATCGAGCCGAGATATTCGTCGGGGACGTAGATCACCGCCTTGATCCACGGCTCCTCGATCTCGTCGATGCGGTTGGGATCGGGCATGTCGGCGGGGTTGTGCAGCTCGATCGTGCGCGCCTCGGCCTCGCCGGCGGCCTTGGACAGCTTGAGGCGGTAGACCACGCTCGGGGCAGTGGTGATCAGGTCGAGGTCGTATTCGCGGGTCAGGCGCTCCTGGATGATCTCCAGGTGGAGCAGGCCGAGGAAGCCGCAGCGGAAGCCGAAGCCGAGCGCGGCGCTGGTCTCCATCTCGAACGAGAAGCTGGCGTCGTTGAGGCGCAGCTTGGAGATGCTCTCGCGCAGCTTCTCGAAGTCGGCGGCGTCGACCGGGAACAGGCCGCAGAAGACGACCGGCTGAACTTCCTTGAAGCCCGGCAGCGCCTCGAGCGCGGGGCGCTTGGCGTCGGTCAGCGTGTCGCCGACGCGCGCCTGGGCGACTTCCTTGATCTGCGCGGTGATGAAGCCGATCTCGCCGGGGCCGAGGTCGGGGAGTTGCTCGATCTTGGGGCGGAAGGCGCCGACGCGGTCGATCAGATGGGTGGTGCCGGCGGCCATGAACTTGATCTGCTGGCCCTTCTTGATCGTGCCGTCGATCACGCGGACCAGGATGACGACGCCGAGATAGGGGTCGTACCAGCTGTCGACGAGCATCGCCTTGAGCGGGGCCTCGGCATCGCCGGTGGGCGCGGGGATGCGCTCGACGATCGCGTCGAGGATCTCGTCGATGCCGATGCCGGACTTGGCGCTGGCGAGGACGGCGTTCGAGGCGTCGATGCCGATGATCTCCTCGATCTCGTGGCGCACCTTTTCGGGCTCGGCCGAGGGGAGATCGATCTTGTTGATGACCGGGATGATCTCATGGTCATGCTCGATCGACTGGTAGACGTTCGCGAGCGTCTGGGCTTCCACGCCCTGCGCGGCGTCGACGACCAGGAGGGCGCCCTCGCACGCGGCGAGGCTGCGGCTCACCTCATAGGCGAAGTCGACATGGCCGGGGGTGTCCATCAGGTTGAGGACATGCCCCTTCCACTCAAGGCGCACGGTCTGCGCCTTGATGGTGATGCCCCGCTCCTTCTCGATGTCCATGTTGTCGAGGACCTGGGCCGACATCTCGCGCTCGGAGAGTCCCCCGGTGCGCTGGATCAGCCGGTCGGCCAGGGTCGACTTGCCATGGTCGATGTGCGCGATGATGGAGAAGTTGCGGATCTTGGAAAGTTCGGTCGCCATAATCCGCGCCCGTTAGCAGCTTGCACGCGAAAGCCAAAGCGCTCGAAATGCAGCGCTTGCGCCTTCTGCAATTCCGTCGGCGCGCTTTTGCCGCTATCGGGGCCGCTGTTGCAAAGAGAGAGGGGAATAATGGTCTCCAAGACTTCGTTCGTCGTGAAGGCACTCATGGCTTCGGCCGCGTTGCTCGGTGCCAGCCAGGCCTATGCCCAGAGGCAGGCCAAGCCAACCAAGGGCCAGAAGATGCAGGACGCTGCCGTCAACGACGTGCCGCACTGCACGCGCAAGCTCGGCACGCTTTCGATCGTCGATGGCGACGATCCCCGCGGCTGGACGCAGTATCAGCTCGCCCCGCCTGCCAAACTGCTGCGGGTGCTCGTCCAGCGCTCGGGATGCTTCAACATCGTCGATCGCGGTACCGGCCTGCAGGCCGCGGCGCGCGAGCGTGACATCGGGGGTGGCCTGGGGCTGCAGCGCGGCTCGAACGTCGGCCAGGGCCAGATCAAGGCGGCCGATTATGTACTCGTCGCCGAAGTCGCAGGCGCCAACAGCAATGCGAGCGGCAGCGGCGTGGGCAGCGCGATCGGCGGCCTGATCGGCGGCCGTACCGGCGCAGCGATCGGCGGCGGCATCAAGTCGCGCAAGCTCGAGGCGAACACCGTGCTCTCGCTGACCAATGTCCGCACTACCGAGACGATCGCGGTGGAGGACGGCTATGCCGCCAAGAACGACATCTCGTTCGGCGTGGGCGGCGGCCTAGGCTTCTTGGGCGGTGCGGCCGGCGCAGTCGGCGGCGGCTATGAGAACACCGATATCGGCAGGATCGTCACGCTGTCCTTCATCCAGGCCTATTCCAAGATGGTCACGGAGCTCGGCCTGGTCCGGCCGGGCGACGCAGGCACGGCCCAGGCCGCGCCGATGAAGACCTTCACCGCGCAGGCTCCCGTTGCGATGCGCACCACGCCGGCTGCCACCGGCAAGATCGTCCGCACGATCCCGGTGGGCGGGATCGTCTACCCAACGGGCAACAAGAACGGCCTGTGGTGGGAAGTCGCCGACGAAAACGACAATGTCGGCTGGGTGCTGAACACCAAGCTGGCTCCCTCGAACTGAGGCGGGAGGCGGGCGCCGAGCGCGTCCGCCCCCCTTCCCTGCGGTTCGCAGGGAGCGATGCAGGAACCGCCGGCGTCGCGGCGGATTGCATGCACATGACTCTCCGCATCGGCACAGCCGCTTGGGCCCTGCCGCGCGACGTGCGCGACGGCTTCCCGGCAGGCGCGAGCAATCTGGAGCGCTATGCCCAGCGCCTGAACGCAACCGAGATCAACTCAAGCTTCTACCGCCCGCACCGCCGCGCGACCTATGAACGCTGGGCGGAAAGCGTGCCGGAGCATTTTCGCTTCGCGGTGAAGCTGCCCAAGGCGATCACGCACGAGGCCCGGCTGGTGGATTGCGAGGCGCTGCTCACGCGCTTTGCAGAAGAAATCGGTGGACTCGGCGAGAAGCGCGGGCCGGTGCTGATGCAACTGCCGCCAAGCTTCGCCTTCGACCCGGTGCCAGCGGACCGGTTCTTCCTGCAACTGGGCGAGATCGTCGGTGGCGCCACGGTGATCGAGCCGCGCCATCCGAGCTGGTTCACCCCCGACGCAGAAGCCTTGCTGGTCGAACGGCGCATTGCCCGGGTCGCCGCAGATCCCGCACCGGTGCCTGAAGCGGCGGAACCACGCGGTTGGCCGGGCCTCGCCTATTTCCGCCTGCACGGCAGCCCGCGCATCTATTGGTCGAGCTATGATGCCGAAGCGCAGGTGCGCTGGCTGGCCCGCGTTCGCACTGCCGAAGCCCCGGAAAGCTGGGTGATCTTCGACAACACCGCAAGCGGCGCGGCCACGGCCGACGCCCTCGACTTCGCAAAGGGGACGGGCCCGGCGGGGTTGCAATCCGCCAGGCCCGACTGACTTGCCGGTAAGCGAGGGTGCTTAGCGGGTCCGGCCGGTCAGCGACACGCCGATGACGCGCGGCTCGTTGAGCACGGCAGCCATATAGTTTTCGATCACGCCCTTGAGGTTCTTCTCGTTCGTGATGTTGCGGGCAAAAGCCGCGACTTCCCAGGTGCCGTTGCCACCCGTGTAGCCGAGCTTCAGACCGCCTTCGAAATTGCCGTTCGAGTAGAACTCGTCGGTCTTGTAGAGCACGTAGTTGGTGTAGCCCTGCAGGTTCCAGTCGGTGGCGATGAACACCTTGCCGCTGTCGCTGATCGGCACGTCGTACCGCGCCGTGGCGTTGAGGTTATATTCCGGCGCGTTCGGCAGCGGGTTGCCGTCGATCTGGGCGAAATAGGCCGGCGAACCGAACACGGTGCGGGTCACGATCGGATCGTTGACCGTGCAGACCAGAACGCCGTTCAGCGCGCAGGCCTGGGCATAGACGCGCTTGTCCTTGATCTCGGTGTGGAGCCAGCTGGCGCCCAGCGAGATCGCCAGGTTGCGCACCGGATGCAGGTTCAGCTCGGCCTCGACGCCGTACGCTTCGGCCTTGTCGGCATTGAACAGCACGCCGTTGCCGTTCGAGTCATTGCCGTTCAGCTGGATGTCGTCGACCGTGTAGTAGAAGCCAGTCAGGTTGAAGCGGACCTTGTTGTTGAACAGGCTCGACTTGAGGCCGGCCTCATATGACAGGATCGTCTCCGAGTTCGCAGTGGTGAAGTCCGAGTTGAACACCGCCGAGCGGCCTTGGATGGTCGGGCCACGGAAGCCGCGGGCGACACGGGCATAGAGGCTCAGATCGTCACTCGCCTCATAGAGTGCGCTCACGTCCCAGCTGGGCTGCGTGTCCGACATACGGACATGGCGGCGACCCGGATACGTCACGGCGCCCGTCGCGCTATCAGCGATCTTGAGCAGGTCGGTGGTCTTGGTGTCCTCGGTCACGCGCGCGCCGGCGGTGAGGCGGAAGCGCGGCGTCACCTGGTAGCTCACCTGGCCGAACAATGCCCAGCTGGTGTTGACGTCGTGCAGGCGCACCCAGTTGTTCGGATTGCGGGCCGGCGTCGTCAGGAACCAGGCGCGCTGGTAGAACTCGGTGATGTCGCGGCTGTCGAAATACATGCCGCCGACCTGCCACTTGAAGGCGCTGTCGCCGTTGCTGGCGAGGCGGACTTCTTGCGTCCACTGATCGAGATCGGCCAGACGGCCCATCGACTGGCCATAGCCATTGGCCACGCCACCGACCGGGAAGTCGGCTGCTGCGCCGCCATCGGTGTCGCCGCGGCTATAGCCCGAGCTGGTCTCGTACGCAGTGATCGAAGTCAGCGTGGCGAAGCCCAGGTCGAAGGCGTTGTTCCACGACATGCCGTAGGTGTCATAGTCCTGCGGATTGTCCATCGCCTCGTCGAAGCGGACCGTTGTGCGCGAGACGTTGCTGACGTCGTTCGAGCCCTTCTTGAGCGCCTGGCGCAGGAACAGGGTCGAGGTGCCGTTATAGTTGCGCATGTGCGCCGAGAAGAGCGAGGTCCAATCCTCGGTCGGCTTCACCAGCAGCTGGATGCGGGCGTCGCGCTCGTCGAAGCCGCCCATCGCGTTCTTGCGCGGGCCGACGGTGCCGTCGGCGCTGGGGCCGGCATAGGCATTGTCGACATAGTCGTCGCGGTGCTGGATCAGGCCGGAAACGCGAACCGCGACATTGTCGGCGATCGGGCCGCCGATGCCGGCATCGAGGTTGATGCTGTTGTAGCTGCCGTAGGACAGCGTGCCGCGCGCATCGAGGCCGTCCAGCGTCGGGCGGACGGTGTCGAACTTGACGATGCCGGCAGTGGTGTTGCGGCCGAACAGCGATCCCTGCGGGCCGCGCAGCACTTCGACGTGATCGAGGTCATAGACCGGGTTCGACTTGAGCACGACATGCTCGAGCACCACGTCGTCCTGGATGATCGACACGGGCTGCGAGGCGCCCAGGTAGAAGTCGATATTGCCGAGGCCGCGGATGTAGAAGCGCGGGAAGATGCGACCGGTGGTCGTCTCGGCATAGAAGCTCGGGACCTTGCCCGACAGGGCGAGCAGCGTGTCGTCGCCGGCTGCGGTGAAGTCACGCGCGTCCTGGCCGCTGATCACGCCGACCGAGACCGGGGTGTTCTGCAGGCTTTCCGGGCGGCGCTCGGCGGTGACGACGATCTCGGTCTCGGGACCATCGTTCGCGGCGGTGGTGGCGGTGTCCTGCGCCTGGGCGGTGCCGCCGATCGTCAGCGCGCTGAACGCGGCGCCGAGGAAAAGGGCCGTCTTCTGGATTTTCATCTTGGTGTTCCCTGGTCGGTATCCGGCGCACGGCAGCGGCCACGATCCCGCATTCGGAGCCGCGCCGTCACCTCGCCTGATATTCTGGTTTTTGAGGGCTTATCACGCCCTCTGCAGGGGCGCGGTTAGGATCGGATTGTGTACGAGTTGTGACAAGATTGCGGAATTTTTCGCACCTGCAACATCAAACTGTGGACAAGTCGTCCGTCAGATCCACCTGAGCTGCCTTGATCGCTGCGATCGCATTGGCATAGCGCGCCTCGCCCGCGCCCGAGACGAGCGCCCAGCGCAGGCCGCGGCGCTCCAGTTCGGCCTTGCTCAGGTCGAAGAACCGCTGGCGCAACTCGGGCGTGCCGAACATGCGCGTGCCGTCGGCGATCCAGGGCAGATCGATGTCGAATAGAAGATAGAGGTCCGCCGTGCCCTGCCACGCGTCGAACCAGGGATCGCGGCGGCCGAACAGCATGTCGGCCCAAACCGCGGTCATCAGCGGATCGGTATCGAGCACCAGCGGCTTGAGGCCGGCGGCGACCATCGTGCGGGTACCGGCATCATGCGTCTTGGCGATCTCGAGCAGGTCCTGCATCGAGAAGACGATGCCGCGCGCCTCGGCATATTCCCGGCCATATTCCTCCACCACTTCGCCCCCGAGATGCTCGGCGATACGCGGGGCGAGCGTGGACTTGCCGGTGCTCTCGGGCCCGTGGAGGCAGATCGTGCGCAGTTTCATGCAGTCTTCTTGATCCAGTCGAGGAGGCCCCGGATCGCAAGGACCAGGAGAATCGCATAGAGGATGGCGGTAGGCCAAATATCCTTAACGGCGAACAAAGGCACCGCGAGCAGGTCGGCCGCGATCCACAACACCCAGCTTTCCCATTTGCGGCGCGATTGCAGGATTTGCGCGGCGATGCTGATCACCGCGATGCTGCCGTCCCACCAGGGATAGGCCGCATCGGTGTGGCTGTGCATCAGCCAGCCCCAGCCGGCAGTGGCGACCACGCAGGCGATCGCCCAGATCAGCCGCTCGCGTGCGGCAAGCCGCTCGACCCGCACTTCGCCGGTATCGGCTTGCGAGCGGGCCCAGTTCCACCAGCCATAGAGGTTGAGCGCAAGGTAGAAGAGCTGGAGCAGCGCATCGCTGTAGAGCTTCTCGCCGAAGAATATCCAGGCGTAGAGCGACACCGCCACCAGCGCGAAGGGGTAGTTCCACATGCTTCGGCGGACCACGAGCGCCACGTTCACGAGCACAAGGACAGCGGCGACAATCTCGATAGGGCTCACCATCCCCGCCTAGCAACAACCCGAGGCATCCGTCGAGAGGGAGGCTTGCCCTCCCCGTCCCTGCCGCTAGGTTGAGGGCTTGGATCACGGGAGGAGAGGCCCATGCGTCATGTCGCGGTGATCGGTTCAGGTCCGGCCGGCTATTATACTGCCGAAGCCTGCCAGAAGGTGTTTGGCGACGAAGTACGGGTCGATATCCTCGACCGGCTGCCGGTGCCCTTCGGGCTGATCCGCACCGGGGTGGCGCCCGATCACCAGTCGATCAAGGGCGTCTCGCGGCGCTATGAAGCGGTGGCGCTGACCGACAATGTCCGCTTCGTCGGCAATGTGACGCTGGGCAAGGACGTGTCGCTCGACGAATTGCGCGACCTCTATGATGCAGTGGTGCTCGCCACCGGCGCACCGCATGACCGCAAGCTTGAGATTCCGGGCGCCGAACTGCCCGGCGTGGTCGGATCCGCCGCCTTTGTCGGCTGGTATAACGGCCATCCCGATTATGCCCGCCTCAACCCGCCGCTCGACGGGGCCGCGGTGGTGATCGGCAACGGCAATGTCGCACTCGATGTCGCGCGGGTGCTCGCCAAGGCCGAGGACGAGCTGGAGGGGTCGGACATCGTCGCCCATGCGCTCGACGCGCTGCACGGCTCGCATGCCCATACGATCACCCTGCTAGGTCGCCGCGGGCCGCAGCAGATTGCGATGACGCCCAAGGAACTGGGCGAACTCGGCGACCTGGCGCATGCCACGCCGGTGGTCGATCCCGCCGACTTCCCGCCGGTGGAGGATGACGGCGTGCTCGATCCCGGGCAGCGCAAGGCCGTGGGACATCTGCGCCGCTATGCCCAGGGCATGCCCGAGAAGCAGATCCGCATCGTCTTCGACTTCTTCGCCATGCCCGTGGCGATCGAAGGCGCCGGCAAGGTCGAGCGGGTGATCGTCGAGCGCACCGCGCTGGGCCTGGACGGCAGCTCGCACGGCACCGGCGAGACCTATGCCATCCCCGCCAGCCTGGTGATCAGCTGCATCGGCTATCGCACCCCGCCGATCGAAGGCGTGCCCTATGACGACAAGGCGGGGCGATTCGCCAATGTCGATGGGCGGGTGCTGCCGGGCCTCTATGCCGTGGGCTGGGCGCGCCGAGGGCCGACGGGGACGATCGGCACCAACCGGCCCGACGGCTTCGCCATTGCCGAGAAGATCGCCGAGGATATCGGGGACAGCTCGGGCAAGGCCGGGCGGCCGGGGCTCGATGCGCTCCTCGCCCAGCGCGGGACCGATGTGGTCACATTCCGCGACTGGCAGAAGATCGACACCGCCGAGATCGCCGCCGCGCGTGTCGGCTCTCCGCGCGAGAAGTTCGTTTCGGTCGATGCGATGCTGGGCGCGCTGAAAAGCTGATTCAGCGGTTGCGCGGCGTGATTTGCGTGGTTATAGGCGCCCCCTCGCAGTCGGGGTTCGCCTCGGAGGCGCCGGTCGGGGAATAGCTCAGCCTGGTAGAGCACTGTCTTCGGGAGGCAGGGGCCGGAGGTTCGAATCCTCTTTCCCCGACCAATTTCTTTCCCGCTACATCAGCACTTTACGTGATGTGACCACCAGGGGTCACAGAGCACTTGGGTGCGCCTCCATCAGCTGCTAGGCGCCCGCCCATGCTTTCCTTCCGCGACATCACCATCCGGCTTGGCGGCCGTGCGATCATCGAGAACGCCTCTGCGGCGATCCCGCCCAAGGCGCGAGTCGGCTTCATCGGCCGCAACGGCGCCGGCAAGTCGACGCTGATGAAGGCGATCGCCGGGATGATCGAGACCGACAACGGCTCGGTCGACATCCCGCGCAGCGCCCGCTTCGGCTATCTCCGCCAGGACGCGCCGAGCGGCACCACCAGCGCCTTCGACACCGTGCTGGAGGCCGATACCGAGCGCGCCGCGCTGCTGCTCGAAGCCGAGACGCAGACCGATCCCGACCGCCTGGGCGAGATCTATGAGCGGCTCGACCAGATCGACGCGTACGAGGCCCCTGCCCGCGCCGGGCGCATCCTCAAGGGCCTGGGCTTCGACGAAGCGATGCAGGCGCGGCCGATGGACAGCTTCTCGGGCGGCTGGCGGATGCGCGTGGCGCTGGCGAGCCTGTTGTTCCTCAACCCCGACATCCTGTTGCTCGACGAGCCTTCGAACCACCTCGACCTCGAAGCGGTAATGTGGCTCGAAGGCTTCCTGCGCGCCTATCGCGGCACGATCCTGTTGATCAGCCACGAGCGCGACCTGCTCAACAATGTCGCCGACCATATCCTCCACCTCGATCGCGGCCAGACCACGCTCTATGTCGGCGGCTATGATGCGTTCGAGCGGCAGCGGGCCGAGCGGCTCGCCCAGCAGGCGGCGGCGCGCGAGAAGCAGGTTGCCGAGCGCGAGAAGCTCCAGGCGTTCGTCGATCGCTGGCGGGCCAAGGCGAGCAAGGCCAAGCAGGCACAGAGCCGCGTCAAGGCGCTGGAGCGGATGCAGCCGATCGCGGCGGTGTCCGAGGATCCGAGCATGCGCTTCGACTTCCCCAGCCCGGTGGGCCTGCGCCCGCCGCTACTGACGCTCGACCATGTCTCGGTGGGCTATGAGCCCGGCAAGCCGATCCTCTCGCGGCTGGGCCTGCGGCTCGACCCCGACGACCGCATCGCGCTGCTCGGCCGCAACGGCAATGGCAAGACCACGCTGGCCCGCATGATGGCCGGCGAGCTGCCGGTGATGGACGGCGAGATGACCACCGCCACCAAGCTGACGGTCGGCTATTTCACGCAGTATCAGGTCGAGGAGCTCGACCCCGACGCCACGCCGATCGAGACGATGGGCAGGGTGATGAAGGGCGCGACGCCGGTGCAGGTGCGTTCGCAGCTGGGCCGCTTCGGCTTCTCGGGCGACAAGGCGCTGACCAAGGTCGGCAAGCTTTCGGGCGGCGAGCGGGCACGGCTGGCGCTGGCGCTGGTCACCCATAACGCCCCGCATCTCCTCATCCTCGACGAGCCGACCAACCACTTGGACGTCGATACCCGCGAGGCGCTCGTCCAGGCGCTGGCCGACTTCAAGGGCGCGGTGGTGCTGGTCAGCCATGATCGGCACATGCTCGAGCTCGTCGCCGACCGGCTGTTCCTGGTCGATGGCGGCACCGCCCGCGAGTTCGACGGGACGATCGACGAATATGCGGCGTTCGTGATCTCGGGCAAGGAGCCGATGCCCTCCGGTGGTGCCCCCGCCGCGCCGGTGGACAAGAAGGAAGAGCGCCGCGCGGCTGCCCAGGCGCGCGAGGCTTCGGCTGGCCTGCGCAAGGCAGTGAAGGACGCCGAGGGCGAGATCGCCAAGGTGCAGAAGGCCTTGGCCGAGATCGACGGCGCCTTGGGCGGCGTTGCCCCGCCTGCCCTCAAGAACCTGTCGATGAGCGAGCTGATGAAGCGCCGCGGCGAGGTCGAGGCGCAGCTGGAAAAGGCCGAGGCGGCCTGGCTGCGGGCGAGCGAGACGCTGGAATCGGCGAACTGAACACTTCCGATCGCGGAAGTTGGCTAGGTTTAGGCGGTTCGGGCCTTCTGGCGAACGGTAAACTATACGCTTTTGCGAGAGCGCGAAGGTTGTGCGAGCGGACGCTTGGGCACGCGGAAGTTTGCGCGGGTGCGGTTTGCGGACGATTCAAAGAGCGGCCTTTCGGCGGACCCTTGGAACATTAGCAGAACATTTGGTTGTAGGAAACACGCCGTCATCCCGGCGGAAGCCTGGATCCAGAGCCACGAGCGAGACGGCGGGGAAACCCTGGGCCCCGGCTTTCGCCGGGGTGACGATGGGTTACTTCTTCTCCACCCACTTGTCGTAGGTCGCCAGCGCTTTGGCGGGGCCGTTATTGTACCAGCTGTACCCGTTCCTGCGCTCCTGGCTCAGCTCGTTGACGTCGGTGTGGATGCTGCGGTCGCGGTCGCCGAAGATCGGCTTGCCGGTCTGGATGTCGTAATAGCGCGACCAGATCGGGCCGGCGCCGGGCTTGGGGACGAGCTTGCGACCGTCGGTGCCCTTTTCGAAGGCGACGCCGTTGATGGCATGCGCCTTGAGCCACGCCGCGCCGTCGCCGATCGCAGCTTCCACCGAAGGACTGCGCCCCGCCTGCTTCATCAGGAAGATCAACAGGTCCGCGCTCTCATCCGAGGACAGAGCGGCCGGTTCGAAGTTTCGGGCACCCGCCGGCGCGAGCGTGAGGGCGTCATGCTGCTGGCCCCAGATGGTACGCTTGCCGCCGACGATGACCTGGGTCTTGAGGATCAGCTGGATCGCCTTGTTGCAGGCAAGCTTGGCCTCGATAGCGAGCGCTTCGGACACGAAGGCGTAGTCGCCCTGGCGGCGCGCGACATCGGCGAGCACCGTCACCACCGAGGAAAGCGCATCGTCGTTGAAGGTGAGCGCGTCGTGATAGCCGCCCTGGAGCGGGTAGATCTGCGGCCAGCCACCATTGGGGAACTGTGCGTTCAGAAGATAGCGCACGCCCTTGAGGAAGCTCTCGCGGTAGATGTTACCTTCGGTGCCCGGAACAGCCGCTTGCACGCGGGCGAGGAAGCGCAGCTCGGACGTGGTGGCGTTGTTGTCGATCGTGCCGACATAGCTCCACTCCTCATTGTCCCCAGTGCGCGCATTGGCGGGCAGATGTTCCACCGGAACGTAATGCTGGCCCTTCACCCGGGCCGGACCATCGCGGTCGACATTCTTGCCCCAGCCGCCGGCGGGAGTCTGGAAGCTGACGATATTGTCGGCGACCTTGCGGGCCTCGGGCTTGCCGTACCACTCGGCCGGCTGCTTCGCGTCCATACCGCTGCCGCCCGACTTGCCCGGCGGCGGCGGCGCGGGGATCTCGGCAAGGCCCTGCCGCTCGGCGGCGAGCGCGGCCTTGTCGGCGGCGAGCAGTTCGGTCGATCGGTCGAGATAGACGTTCCAGGCGCGCTGCTGGGCGACGGGAAGTGCGGCGATCCGCGCCTTGGTGATCGGTTCGGCGGGGGTCATCTGGCCGATAACCTCTACCGCCGCATATGCCACCGGTGTCATCGCCAGCCCTGCAAGCAGGCCGATCTTTGCGATACGAATCATATCCCCTCCCGATTTTGGTTTGGGCGCAGGATAGCGGGTTGGTCGGGAAGCGCTAGAGGGGCCAATGTCCCCTTCCATCATCCCGGCGAAAGCCGGGACCCAGGGCCACGAGCGACGCGGCAGAGAAACCCTGGGCGCCGGCTTTCGCCGGGGTGACGGAATGGAGCGCGGGATCCGCTGCAGGAAATGCAAAGCGGGCGAGGAGTTGCCCCCTCACCCGCCGCCATGACCCTGAACTGACGCGCCTACTCGTAGCGCAGGGCATGAACCGGATTGGTGCGCGCAACGCGGAAGGCGTGGGCGCCGATGGTGAGGACCGCGATCAGCAATGCGGTGAAGCCCGCCAGCAGGAAGGGCACGGGTCCAAGCGATATCCTCCCATCGAACTGGTTGAGCCAGCCGCGCATCGCCCACCAGGCGACCGGCCAGGCGATCAGGTTGGCGATCACCACCGGCCGCGTGAACTGCCAGACGAGCAGCCGGATGATGTCCGCGGTGCGCGCGCCGAGCACCTTGCGGATGCCGATCTCCTTCGTGCGGCGTTCCGCGGTGAAGGCCGCGAGGCCGAACAGGCCGAGGCAGCCGACGGCGACGGCGAGCAGCGAGAACAGGCCGAACAGCTGGGCCCGGGCGTCCATCCGCTTGTAGGTGCGGCCCATGATCGCATCGGCATAGTCGCCGTCGAAGGGCAGTTCGGGCGCGAAGCGGCGCCAGGTGCTCTCCAGCCCCTTCATCGTCGCGATCGCATCGCCCTTGTAGCGGACGATCATCCAGAAGACGCTGTGGGTGTCGTAGACGAACATGATCGGCTCGATCGGCGTCTTCACCGTGCGGAAACGCGAATCCGCCACCACGCCGATGATCGTCAGCGGCATCGAGCCGCCATATTCCTCCTTGATACCGTATTGGATCGTCTTGCCGATCGCATCCTGCGCGCTGGCGAAGCCCAGGCGCTTCACGCCCGCCTCGTTGATGACGAGACTGCCGCCGCGCTTGGCCACTGCGATCTCGGCGGCGGGGTCCTCCGGCACCGGAGTGGTCATGTCGTCCGCCGGGCGATTGCGGTCATACAGGCGGCCGGCGACGGTGCGGATGCCCATCGCGTTGAAATAGCCGGGATCGACCCCGTAGACGCCGATGCTCACCGGCTCGTCCCGCCCGGGAACCGTGACCGTGGTGTTCGAGGTGTTGCCGGTGTTGACGCCGATGCCGGTGCGGCCGACAGCCTCGACCCCGGGGATCGCCTGAACTTCGTGGAGCAGCGCATCCTCGGTGCCGCGCAGGGACTTGGCCCCGACGCCATAGACCTGGATCAGGCCTTCGCGCTTGTAGCCGGGGTCGAGCGTGCGAGCGTACATCGTCTGCGAATAGACGATCGCGGTGCAGGTCATCAGCCCGATCGAGACAGCGAACTGGACGACGACGAGCGCGCTGCGCAGCCGGCCGGACCCTTCCGCCTCGGACGCGGACTTGTTGGCCTTGAGCACCTGGGCCGGCTGGAAGCGCGACAGATAGAGGGCCGGATAGATGCCGCCAGCGAGCCCGACCAGCAGCACCAGGCCGAGGACCGGCAGCAACAGGCCGTCGCTGCCGAAATAATGAAGGTCGAGATCGGCATCGAGGAAGGCCGAGAACCAAGGCAGCGCGATCTCGGTCACGGCCAGCGCGACGAGCATCGAGATGGCAGTGAGCAGCACGGATTCGCCGAGGAACTGGGTGATGAGCTGGCGCTTCGTCGCCCCCAGCACCTTGCGCAGCGCCACTTCGCGCGCGCGCTGGCTGGCGCGGGCGGTGGCGAGGTTGGTGAAGTTCATGCAGGCCATGATGAGGATCAGCAGCGCGATCACCGCGAAGGTGGCGATCGAGGTCCGGTCGTTGCCCGCCGTCATCGCCGAACCCTGGGCCTCGCCGAGATGGACGTCGCGGACGTTGACCAGCGCATATTCACGCTCGTCGCCGATATTGGAGCGGCGGCCATTGTCGATCTCATCGGGGATGTTGGCCTTTTCCCAGGCGTGCATCTGGCGATTGAGATCGGCGACGTTCACGCCCGGCCGCAGCTTCACATAGACCCAGCCGCCGGTCCAACCCCATTCGGTGAGGAAGCGCGGGTTCTCGCCCTGCGCATAGAGGCTCGGGAAATCGGCGCGCAGCAGCAGATCGAGATCCATGTGCGAGTTCTTGGGAAGATCCTTGAACACGCCGGTGATCCGGTAATCGGCCTTCACCCCCAGCGCTTCGATCGTGAGCGACTTGCCGAGCACGTCGGTGGTGCCGAACAGCTTGATCGCCTGCTTCTCGCTGAGTGCGGCGGTGCCGGGATGGACCAGCGCCTTGTGATCGCCGCGGGCCATCGGGAGCGGGATCGTGTCGAAGAACGGCGTGTCGGTCAGCCGGGCTTCGTCGGGCGAGATGGCACGGCCATCCTTGATCACGTTGATCGTCGCGCCGCCGCCGAAATAGGTGGCGCTCTCGATCTGCGGGAACTGCTTCAGCAGCGCCTGCTTGGTGACATAGGGGGCACCCTGGTTGTCAAAGCGATCGGCAGAGGCCTTGCTCTGATAGGTGCTCTGGAACTGGAAGATCCGGTCACTCGCCGGCATCCACTCGTCATAGCTGCGCTCATAGCGGACATAGAGCAGGATCAGCAGGCAGGCGGCCAGGCCGATCGCCAGGCCGAAGATATTGATGAAGGCATAGACCTTGTTCTTGCCCAAGGCCCTCAGGCCGACGGTCACGTAATTGCGCCACATGGGCTTTCTCCCCTCTCGTCGTTCAGGCGGCGCGGCGGCGCTCGTGCAGGACGCGGCCGTCGAGCATCGAGACGATGCGGCCGGCGTAATCGGCATGCGCGGGCGAGTGGGTGACCATCACGATCGTCGAGCCCTCGGCGTTCAGCGTCTGCAGCATGTGCATCACTTCCTCACCGTGCTGGGTGTCGAGATTGCCGGTCGGCTCGTCGGCGAGGATGAGGTTGGGGCTGGCGACGAGCGCGCGGGCGACGGCGACGCGCTGCTGCTGGCCGCCCGAGAGCTGGCTGGGGCGGTGCTTGGCGCGGTGGGCGATGCCGGTGCGGTCCATCACTTCGTCGACCCGGCGCTTGCGCTCGGCGGCGGGGACATTGTGGTAGAGCAAGGCAAGGTCGATATTGTCGCGCACCGACAGCTCGTCGACCAGGTTGAAGCTCTGGAAGATGAAGCCGATATTCTCCTTGCGGACATCGGCGAGCTTGCTCTCGGAGAGCCCGGCGACTTCCTGGCCGTTGAACTGGTAGCTGCCCGAGGACGGGCTATCGAGCATGCCGATCATGTTGAGCAAGGTCGACTTGCCGCAGCCCGACGGACCCATGATCGCGACGAACTCGCCCTGGGCGATCTCGAGGTCGATCGCGTCGAGCGCCGTCGTCTGCACCGTGTCGGTGCGATAGACCTTGGAGAGTTCGCGCATCTGCAGCAGCATCGGATTCCCTTTCTGGTTCGTCATTTGGTCAGGTCCAGGCGCGTCTTGTCGGTGAGGCCGGTATAGGGCGAGGTGATCACCTTCTCGCCGGGCTCGAGCCCTTCGAGCACCTCGACGAAATCGGAATTGCGGCGGCCCAGGCGCACATTGCGCTTCTCCGCCGAGCCGCCGCCGGGGGCGACGACGAAGACCCAGGCGCCGCCGGTGTCGTTGTAGAAGGCGCCGTTGGGGATCAACAGCGCGGGCGCCGGATCGCCGAGCGTCAGGCGCGCCTGCATCGTCTGGCCGCGCTGGAGCTGGGGCGGCTCGGCCGCGAGGAACTGGAGATCGACCTGGAACTGGCCGTTCTGCACCTGCGGATAGATCTTGGTGACCTTGGCCTCGAAGCGCTTGCCGGCCCAGTCGAGCGCCGCCTTCTGGCCGAGCTGGACGCGGCCGAGATAGAATTCGTCGACGCCGGCGATCAGCTTGTTGCGGCCGGGGCTGTCGATCTGGCCGACACGCTCGCCGCGGTTGAGCGACTGGCCGACCTGGACCGAGAAGCCCGAGAGCTGGCCGGCGACCGGCGCGCGCAGCTGGAGCGCGTCGAGATTGGCGCGGGCGATCGAGAGGCCCGACTGCATCGAGCGCGCTGCGGCCTGCTGTTGCGAGAGCTGGCTGCCCTGGAGGCGCGCGTCGGTGCTCTGGCTGCGCTTGAGGGCTGCGAGATTGCGCTGGCTCAGCTCGTAATCGGCCTGGGTATCGGCAAACTGCTTGCCCGAGACGAAGCCCTTGCCGGCGAGCGGGCGCTCGCGGTCATACTGGCGCTTGGCCTTCTCGTAGACCGTCTCGGCAGCGAGCACGGCACGCTCGTTGGAGAGGCGGGTCTGGGCGAGCGCCAGCTCCTGGCTGCGCATGTTGTTGATCTGCTGCTCGACCTCGGTCTGGCGGGCGAGCGTGGAGAGCTGGAGTTCGGCGTTCGAGAGCAACGCGATCGGCTGGCCGGCGGCGACGGTGGCACCGTCCTCGACCAGCATCTTCTCGACCCGGCCGCCCTCGACGGCATCGATATAGACAGTGAGGAGCGGCGTGACGCGGGCGCGCAGCGGCATGAAATCGTCGAAGGTGCCGCGGGTGACGCTGGAAATGGTCACGCGGTCGGCACCGATGGTCTGGCTGGCGCCCGATGGGGCGAACCACCAGAAGGCGACCGCCGCGAGCAAGGCGGCGGCGACGCCGAGCGCGATCTTGAGGGGCGTCGAGAGCCGGCGCGTCTCGACCACCTGGTCCATCCCGGAGCCGGAGACCGCTCCCTTGTCCTTGTGCATCCGCAAGATCGTCATGCCCCCATTCCTAGCAACAGCCATGCCAGCCGATTATCCCTCACGCGGATCACCGCAGCGCCGCTGGGCAAGTGTTCGATTCCGGACACGAGCGTCCGGAATCGAACGCTATCCGAAACGAAACCAGGCCGAGATCGAGCATCGCCCGCGCGCCGGCGGCGCCCAGCCGGAGGTCGAACCCGAAGCGGCCATGCGGCAGGACTGCGAGGAGAATCGCCAGCGCGGAGAGTGCCGCGAGCGCCTTTCCCTTGCTTGTTCCGTTCCGCAGCATGTGCCTGCCCCGCCTTTCGTGATGCAGCTGGTTCAGCACGAGCCGTGCCAAGTCGCCTTCTTCGTCACCCCGGCCTTGAGCCGGGGTCCCGCTTTTTCTGACGCCCGCAAGCTAGCGAGACCCCGGCTCGAGGCCGGGGTGACGGGGAGTTTGTCTGGGTCAGAGGGCAGTCCGGACAATCGCACCAGCTTGGCACGCAAATTGATTGTCCGCTTCCGCACAGTGGATGTACGGGAGTAGGCAGCATGGGCGATCCGGAATTCGAATTCTGCGTCGTGATCGACGACGACGAGGATATCCTGATGGCGTCGCGGCTGCTGCTGCGGCGCCTGTTCAAGCACGTCGAGGCGGTGCGCAGCCCCGAAGAGGCGCTGCCGCTGATTCAGGCGCGCACGCCCGACGCGGTGCTGCTCGACGCCAATTTCGCGCGCGGCGCCACCGATGCCTCGGAAGGACTGGCCTGGCTCGACAAGCTGCTCGCGGTCGATCCGGAGATGGTGGTGGTGATGATCACCGCGCATGGCGGGGTGCAGGTCGCGGTGGCGGCGATGAAGCGCGGGGCGACCGACTTCGTCTCCAAGCCCTGGTCGAACGACAAGCTGCTCGCAACGGTGCGGACCGCGGCATCGCTGCGGCGCTCGCGCAAGGCCGTAGGCGGCACGGGCACGGCCCCTGCCCCGGCGGTCCAGGCCGGCGCATCGCCCCTGCTCGGGAACTCGCCGGCAATGGCGCGGGTGCATTCGCTGATCACCCGCGCGGCGCCGACCGATGCCAATGTGCTGGTGCTCGGCGAGAACGGTACGGGCAAGGAGCTGGTGGCGCGCGAACTGCACCGCCAGTCGCTGCGCGCGGACCAGGTGATGCTGACCGTGGACCTGGGCGCGATCAGCGAGGATCTGATCGATTCAGAGCTGTTCGGCCATGTGAAGGGCAGTTTCACCGATGCGCGGACGGACCGGGTGGGCCGAATCCAGGCAGCGGACGGGGGCACCTTGTTCCTCGACGAAATCGGCAATCTGCCGCTGCGGCTGCAACCCAAGCTGCTCACGGTGCTCGAGCAGCGCCAGGTGACGCCGGTGGGCGCAAACAAGCCGGTGCCGGTCAACATCCGCGTGATCGCCGCGACCAACCTGCCGCCCGAGAAGCTGCGCGACGAGGGGCATTTCCGCCAGGATCTGCTCTTCCGCCTCAACACGGTGGAGATCGACCTGCCGCCGATGCGCGAGCGGCGCGAGGATCTGCCGCAGCTGATCGACCATTATCTCCAGCATTACGCCAAGCGCTACGGACGGCCCGTGCCGGCGCTTAGCCCGGCGTCGCGGATGCTGCTGCTCGAGCATGACTGGCCGGGCAATGTCCGCGCGCTGCGCCACGCATTGGAGCGCGCAGTGATCCTGGCGCGCGAAGGGGCGCTGGAGCCCGAGGACTTCTCGCTGGTCCGTGCGATGCCGCGGATCGCGCCGGCCGCGGTGGTCGCGCCCGCCGCCGTGCCAGGGCCCGCCGACGACCTGAACCTGG
Organism: Sphingomonas sp. GW821-FHT12D09; assembly: GCF_058807215.1. Classification (NCBI taxonomy): domain Bacteria; kingdom Pseudomonadati; phylum Pseudomonadota; class Alphaproteobacteria; order Sphingomonadales; family Sphingomonadaceae; genus Sphingomonas; species Sphingomonas sp. GW821-FHT12D09. The sequence goes on from NZ_JBXAQL010000001.1 coordinate 1,105,915, forward strand.
AGCGGGTCGAGCGCCGGCTGGTCGAGGAAGCGCTGAAGAAGCACGGCTACAATATCTCGCTGGCCGCGGGCGAGCTCGGCCTGTCGCGCGCCGCCCTCTATCGCCGGATGGAGAAACATGGGCTTTGACCGGCGCTTCACGCTCGGCCTGATAGCCTGGATCGTAGCGCTGACGGGCGCGCTGACCGCGGTGGCGCTGGCGTTCGTGACGCCGGGCCTGGGCGCGGCGCGACTGGTGGCGCTGCTGCTGGTCGCAGGTGCGGTGTGGGGGCTCTGGTGGCACGTATCGCGCACCAATTTCGCAGTGGCGCGATTCATCGACGCGCTGCGCTTCGACGACACCTCGGCCCGGTTCGGCGGCGCGCGTGGCGGTGGGTTCGAGGAGCTGGGCAAGTCGCTCGACAGCGCGATGGACCGGCTGCGGGCCCGCCAGGCTGCGACGGCGGCGGAGATGCGCTTCCTCGAGGCGCTGGTCGACGACATGCCGGTGGCGCTGCTCACCGTCGACGGCGCGGGCCAGGTCGCGCCGGCCAACAAGGCGGCCCGGCGCCTGTTCCGCGATGCGCCGGGGCGACGCGCCGCGGATTATTCGGTCTATGGCGCGACGCTGGCCAAGCGGCTGGAAGGCGGCGATGCGGCGGCGGAGATATTGCTGCTGGCGATCGAGGGGCGGACGCAGCGCGTGCTTGTCCGCTCGGGAACGCTCGAACGGCTCGGCCGCAGCATTCGGGCAGTGACGGTGCAGCCGATCCAGGGCACGCTCGACGCCGTGGAGATGGCCGCGCAGACCGACCTGGTGCGCGTGCTGACGCACGAGATCCTGAACTCGCTGACCCCTGTCACCTCGTTGGCGGCGACGGCGGCGGACCTGCTCGACGATCCCGACCTGGCGAGCAATCCGCGGATCGGCGATGCACGCACGGCGGTCTCCACGCTGGCGCGGCGCGCGCATGGGCTGGGGCATTTCATCGAAGCCTATCGCGCCGTGGCGAATACCCCCGACATCCAGCGCCAGACCTTCGCCGCCGGACCCTGGGCCGAGGAACTAGGCCGCATCTTCGCGGCACGCGCGCCCGAGCTGCCGCTGGCGATTGACGTGCGCCCTGCCCGGCTGGCGATCGACGCCGACCCGGACTTGCTCGCCCAAGTGCTGATCAACCTGCTGCAGAACGCAGCACAGGCAATGACCGGACAGGAATGCCAGCCGGCGCTGGCGCTGCGACTGTTCGCCGAGCGCGAGGCGCTGGTGATCGAAGTGGAGGACAATGGCCCGGGCGTACCCCAGGGACTGCGCCAGGACGTATTCCTGCCCTTCTTCACCACCCGTGCGGCGGGCACGGGCGTGGGGCTGAACCTGGCGCGGCAGATCGTGGTGGCGCATGGCGGGAGCATCGAGATCGTCGATGCGCCTGGGGGTGGGGCGCTGTTTCGGATATTGTTGTAGGCCTAGCTCGCCTATTCCCGTCATCCCGGCGAAAGCCGGGACCCAGGGTCGCAAGCGACACGACAGAGAAACCCTGGGCCCCGGCTTTCGCCGGGGTGACGAATAGTGGCTCGGGTGACGGCTTTAGTTTTTGGCGGCCACAAACCCCGGCGCCTCGGGCGGCACGCTCGCCCCGCGCCAGCGCTCGACCACCCCCACCGCGATCTTGCCGTCGGTACGCAGCACGCGCTGGATCAGCACGGCGGCCTGCTGGCTGGTGGTGCCGATCGTTACGCGGGTGCGGACCCAGAAGGTGCCCGAGCGGAAGCTGGTGCCCCAAGGCAGCGACAGGTTGAGGTCGCTCAGGTCCTTGAGCGTTAGCTTGCCGTTGCGCAGGCGGATCTCGGCCAGGCGCTGGGCGGCGAGCGGGTCGCGGAACAGGACGCGCAGCATCTCCGGATCGGCGGCGTTCAAGTTGATCGATGTGGTGCCGGGCAGCGCCGTCACCAGCTTTTCCATCCGCGCGGTCGCCTGCGGATCGAAGCCGGCAAGGCGGATCGGGCGGACATCGGTGAGCGGGCCATAGAGGCGGATATAGGCGATCGCCTTGACCGTATCCTCGGGGGACAGGCCGACATCCTTGGCGATCGTCTGGAACAGCACGATCGCGCCGGCATCGCCTGCACGCAGCGCGTTGAGGTTGAAGCGGCCCTCGGCGTCGGCGATGGCGAGATCGAAGGTACCGCCCTGGATCGGGGCGCCGCTCTCCGACAATTTGGCCCAGGGCTCGGTGAGATCGTCCTCATTGGGCGCGGCGACCATGTCGCGGCGGAGCGCCACCACGGCGGAGAGTTCGCCGCCGCGAACGACGGCCAAGGCACGCGCCGCCTCGCGGGTTCGCAGCGCCCGATCGAGCGCCAATTCTTCGCGATTGATTAGCAATAGCACAAGTCCAGACGCGATCGCGACGAACATCAGCACATTGACGAGGATCATCCCCGCTTCGCTTTCGCGGACCCGTTTCATTCCTTGGGATACTCCGCCTGATCGGGGAGCGTGACCACGCGGCGCAGCGCGCCGGGCGTGCCGCCGGGCCCTGCGGCCTGCAACTCGATCGCAATGGCGCGCGGCCATTTGTCCTTGTCTTCGTCTTTCATTGGCCAGCGATCGGCCCAGGCGCTGCCATCGAAGAAGCGCCAGCGGACGTCGGCGACGCCGGCGATGACGGACTGGACCATCGCTCCCGAGCCGCGAACGAGATTGCCGTTGGCCACCGAATATTGGAGCGGCACCGCGGGGCCGCCGAAACCGGGTGCGGCGCGGGTGAAATTGAGCTTCTCGCCGCCGCCCGAGACCTGCCCGCGCGAGATCTGGTCGATGTCGCTGGAGACCACGAACATCGCGCGCTGGAGATCGGCCAGGCGATCGAGGCGCTTCTCGGTGCGGCCCTGGACCTTGATGATGCCATCGACCAGCGCGAGGCCGGCGACGGCGATCAGCGCGAACAGGCCGAGCGAGATCATCAGCTCGATCAGGGTGAAGCCGCTTTCGCTCCCCTCCCCTTCGTCATCCCGGCGGAAGCCGGGACCCAGGGTCACAGGCGACGCCGCTCTTGGCTCTGGGCCCCGGCTTTCGCCGGGGTGACGGAAGAAAATATCGGTGCGCACAAGACCTAGGAGCCCGAGCTCGCCGCCACGGGCTGGTAGCCGGTCGGGCCGGCGACGACGATCGCGAAGTCGCGGGCGACCGAGCCGTCGGTACGGAAGCGGACCGGGCCGGTGACGCCGTGGAAGCCCTTGGCGTCCATCAGCCCCTCGATGCTCAGCCGGTTGTCGGCGCGCAGGGCGTTGGCGATGCCGGCGGCGTCATAGGCCAATGCGGCGATCGTGCCGGGCTCGCCGCCGTTGCGCGCCTGGAAGGCGGCGGCGAAGGTGCCGAAGGCGTTCGGGTCCGGGCTGGCGAGCCAGGCGCCTTCGAGCGCGGCGAGGGCCGCCGGGCGATTGTCGAGGCCCTGGAAGGTGCCGAGCAGCTGGACGCCGCTATCCTTGAGCGCACGGGCGGCGGCGAGGACGGCTTCGCCGGCGCCGGGCAGGAGTATGGCGTCGGGCACCTCGCCCGCATTGGGGAGCGGCTGGCCGGGCTTGACCTGCAGAATGCGCACGGCGATGCCGAGTTCGGCCTCGGCCCTGCCGGCGGCGAGCGCGGCGGCGGCGGCCCAGGGCGAGCCGTCGTCGATCATCGTGACCGACTTCACGCCGCGGCCGCGCGCATAGCGCAGGATCGCGGTGGTCACCTGCCCCGCGGTGATCCCGAAGATCCAGGTGCCGGGCGCGCGCAGAACGCTGTCGTTGCTGAAGGCGATGACAGGGATGCGGCCGGCGACGGCGCCGGAGACGGCGGGGACTTCCTCGGCGCTGAGCGGCCCGAGGATCAGCGCAGGCTTGAGCTTGAGCGCCTGGGCTGCCGCCGCGGCGGCGCCGGTGGCGGTGCCGCCCGTGTCGAAGCTCTGCACATAGGCGCTGTTTTCCGCGAGCAACGCGGCCTGCCGCATGCTAAGCCCCAGCCGCGCTCGCGGGCCCGTGAGCGGCAGCAACAAGGCGATCGGGCGCTTGTCCTTCTTCTTGTCCGCTGCGAACACGACAGAGGGAAGCACGACCGATGCCGCTGACGCGACCAGGCCTGATTGCAGCGACTTCAGCAGGGTCCGTCGATCCATTGCCGACTCTGGGAATTGAGGGCGGGGCACGGCGCTCTATTATCCTCTTCGTCCTGCTCGGCATAGGGGCGTATCTGCTCGCGCTGATCGTGACGATGCCGGCGAGCGTGATCTTTCCCAACGGCACCTGGCGCACCGGCGTGGCGGGGACGGTTTGGGCCGGCGAAGTGGGTGTCGCCGGCGGAGCGAGCTTCTCGTGGAAGATGGCGCCGCTGCGCTCGCTGACCAGCCTGGGCTTTGCCGCGGACTGGAAGGCGACGGGGCCGAACACCGACCTGGGCGGGCAGATGCTCCAGCATATCGGCGGGCGGACGGTGCTGGACCATGTCAGCGGATCGGCGGATGCCAGCCTGATACGGGCGCTGCAGCCGAACCTGCCCTTCACCTGCAACCTGGCGATGCAGGTCGAGATGCAGCGCATCGCCACCGGTGGCGGCGCGCGGATGGCGGATGGCAAGGTCACCACCGATCCGGGCAGCTGCCGTGCCAAGAATGGCGGCGGACCGGTGGCAGTCCCCGCGCTGCTGATCACTGCCGAGCATGTCGGCGACCGCACGACGATCCGGGTCGCGCCTTCGGCCCAGAGGATGAGGATGCTGATGACCGCAGTGTTGGGCGAGGACGGGTCGCTCGACATCTCGATGACGCCGGACGGGGCGGCGGTGCTGCCGTTCGTGGGGCTGCCGGCTGGGGCGCGGATCCAGGGGCAGATGTGACGCGCTAGCGTCCGTCAAAGCCCCACAAGGTTGTTCAAATTGATGATCGGCAGCAGGATCGCCAGCACCATCATCAGCACCAGCCCGCCCATCACCAGCAGCACCAGCGGCTCGACCAGAGCGACGAGCGTGGAGACGAGCGCGTCGAGCTCGCGCTGAAGCTCGTCGGAGGCGCGGCCAAGCGCGGGGGCGAGGCGACCCGAGCTTTCGCCCGAGGCGACGATCGCGACGAGCATCGAGGGGAAGACCCCCGCCTCGGTCATCGCGGCGCGCAGGCTGATGCCCTCACGGACACGGGTGGCGACGCCGACTGCCTTTTGGCGGACCCAGAGGTTGGGCGTGACCGCGGCAGCGGCGTGGAGGGCATCGACCAGCGGGACGGCGCTACCCACCAGCGTCGCGAGGCTGCCTGCGAAACGTGCGGCGCTGAGCTGGCGGCTGAAACGGCGGAACGGGCGATTCTCCGAGAAGAAGCGATCGATGCGCAGCCGATTGGCGGGGACGCGGGCCCAGCGGAAGAAGAGCAGCGCCGCGACGGCGAGGCCGAGCAGCAGGTACAATCCAAAATTCTGGAGGAACCAGCTCACCGCGATCAGCAGCCGGGTAAGCAACGGCAGGTCGGCGCCGCGCGAGACGAACACCTTCACGATGTCCGGCACGATATAGACGAGCAGCAGCGCCATCATGCCGAAGGACACGAGCGCGAGCAGCGCGGGGTACATCAATGCCAGTTGCAGCTTCTGGCCATTGGCCGAGCGGTTCTCGACGAACTCGGCGAGGTGGTTGAGCACGTCGGGCAGCTTGCCCGAGGCCTCGCCCGCGGAGACCGAGGCGCGGTAGAATTCGGGAAAGGCCTTGGGGTGCTGGGCGAGCGCGGCGGCGAAGCTGCGGCCGTCTAGGATCGCGGCGCGGACGTCGAGGAGGAGCGAGTTGATGGCCGCCTGTTCGGACTGGGTGGCAACGAGGCGCAACGCTTCCTCGATCGCGATGTCCGAGCCGACGAGCGTGGCGATCTGGCGGGTGACGGTGGCGAGCGCCTTGGCCGAGAGACCGGGGCGGCGCAGGCGCGGGAGCTGGATGCTGCCGAGCATCGCGCCCTTTTCCGCGGCGACTTCGACCGAGAGTGGCAGCAGCGCCCGCTCGCGCAGCAGCGCGCGGGCCGCCGAGGGGCTGGAGGCTTCGATGATGCCTTTCTTCGAGGCGCCTGCCTTGTCGGCGGCGCGGTAGGCATAGGCGGGCATTTAGCGAGCCCTACCCATCATCGTCGTCCCCGCGAAGGCGGGGATCCAGGGTAACAGGCGATTCCGTTCTTGGCTCTGGATCCCCGCCTTCGCGGGGATGACGGAAAAAGGAGCGGCGGTGAGGATGCTCACCCTTCCTCCCTCACCACCCGGGCGACTTCTTCCACCGTGGTCACGCCACCCTCGATCTTCGCCAGCCCATCATCGAGAAGACTCGGATTCTCCTTGCGGGCATGCACCTCGAGATCGGCTTCGGACGCGCCGTCATGGATCAGCTTCTGGAACTTCTCGTCCACCGCGACGACTTCGTAGAGGCCTGCCCTCCCCCGATACCCTTCGTCGTGGCATTCCGCGCAGCCGACCGCGCGCCAGAGCTTCTTGCCGGGTGCGAGCGCGCCGCCGAGAAGAAGCGAATCCGCTTCGGTCGCCTCGTCCTGCCGGGCGCAGTTGGGACAGAGCTTGCGTACCAGGCGCTGGGCGCAAAGGCCGACGACCATCGGGGCGAGGAGATAGCGCTCGACGCCCATGTCGATCAGGCGGGTGACCGAGCCGACCGCACTGTTGGTGTGGAGCGTGGAGAGGACGAAATGGCCGGTCATCGACGAGCGCACGGCGACCTGGGCAGTCTCCTGATCACGGATCTCGCCGACCATGATCACGTCGGGATCCTGGCGCAGGATCGCGCGCAGGCCGCGGGCGAAGGTCATGTCGGTGCGCGCATTGACCTGGGTCTGGCCGATGCCCGCCAGCTCATATTCGATGGGATCCTCGACCGTCATGATGTTGCGCTTGCGGTCGTTGAGCTTGTGGAGCGCGGCGTAGAGCGTGGTGGTCTTGCCCGAGCCGGTGGGGCCGGTGACGAGCAGCATGCCGTGCGGGCGCTCGAGCAGGCGGCTGAACACACCCCGGTCACGCTCGCTCATGCCGAGCACTTCCATGTCGAGGCGCAGCGAGCCCTTTTCGAGCAGACGCATTACGACGCGCTCGCCATGCTGGGTCGGGATGGTCGAGACGCGGGCATCGACGTCGTGGCCGCCGATGCGCAGCGTCACGCGGCCGTCCTGCGGGATACGGCGCTCGGCGATGTCGAGCTTGGCCATCACCTTGATACGGCTGACGAGAAGCGGCGCCAGCGCACGAGGCGGCTCGATCATGTCGCGCAGCACGCCGTCGATGCGGAAACGGACGACGAGGCGCTTTTCCTGCGTCTCGATATGCACGTCCGACGCGCCTTCGCGCACGGCTTCGAGCAGGAGCGCGTTGATCAGGCGGATGACGGGCGCGTCGTCGCGGGTGTCGAGCAAGTCGTCCACCGACGCGGCGCTGTCGGCGAGCGCGGCCAGGTCCATGTCGCCGAGATCGATGTCGGCGGCGGCACCTGCACCCGAATAGGCCGCGCTCAGGGCAGCGTCGAATTCCACGTCGGGCACCGAGACGAAACGCGCGCCGGGCGCGAGGCGCTGGACTTCGAGCAGGCCATCGAGTGCGGCGCCGGCCTTGTGGACGCATTCCACGCCGGCATCGGTGAAGCGCAGCAGCACGCCGTTGCGGCGGGCGAAGCTGTAGGGCAGAGTCGCGGGCGCATCGTCGGTGAGGATCAGCATCTCGTTCATGCGCCGAAATCCACGGTGGCGCTGACCTGGCCGGCATTGGGGCGGCGCTGGATATCGACGCGGCGGACGCGCAGGCTGCTGGTCACCGAGAGATCGGCGAGCCAGGCCATGACCGAATCATAGCTGCCATCGGCGATCGTCGCGCGGACCCCTCCGGACAAGGGCGCGACGGTGGCGGTGAGGCCGAAGCTGGGGGCCGAGCCGGTGACGACATCGGCCGGCGAGCCCTGGCGGCGCTGCGGCTGGTTGGCGCTGAGCGTGCCCGCTGCCCGTATCCGCGCCGTGAGCGTCTCATAGGTGCGGATGTCCTGCAGCGCGGATGCGCGGGCGGACTGGAGTGGCTTGACCACGCCGAAGATCAGCACCAGCGCCGTGAGGAACAGGGCAAGACCGCCGACCATGATGCGCTCGCGGCGGCTGAGACCCGACCACCACGCATCGAAGCGGATCAGCGCGGCATCGAGTGCCGGCATGCGGGCGAGAATCAGTCTCATGCGGCACTCGCCGTAATACGGATCGCGCCTTCGGGCGAGCGCACGACCTGGGCCCCTACCCCCGCAGACTTGAGCGAAGCCTCGATGCGGGCGGCCAGGGTCGCGTCGCCATTGGGATCGAGATCGAGCGTGAGCATGCGGCCCTCGAAGGTCATGGCGCGGACGACGAAGGCGCCCGAGAGCGGCCCGAGCGCGCCCGAAACGCGGGTGACGAGCGGCAGGAAGAGCTGCGGCACCGGCGCGCTACCGCTGCTGGGCAGCAGGCCGGTGACCGAATTGGCGAGATCGTCGCCCAGCGCAACGCCGGGTGCGGCTAGCGCGGCGGCGGCCCGCGTCTCGGCCTCACGCCTGTCGGCGATGCTGCGGAGCATGACCGTGTCGCCGATCGAAATGAAGATGTGCGCGGCAACGCCGAGCGCTGCGACCCAGGCGAATTTTCGCCACAGGGGCGAGCCGCCAGCCCTGCGCACTGCATAGGCGCCCTGGCGCAGGTTGAGCGATTCGATCGCAGCGGCGGCAGCGGGGCCGAAGCTGGCGGGATCGAGCGCACCGGCCTGCCTTTGCATGTCGTCGGGTAGCGTTTCGCCATAACTGGTGACCGGCGGCTTGCCCGCAGCTTCCCAGGCGGGGCGGAGCAAGGGCGCGGGGACTTCGAAGCCGGTGCCTTCGGCCTCGCGCACCGCGGCGCGGCCGGCGGATTGCGACACGGCCCAGCCCTCGGCCGGGCGCGGCAGGGTGAGCACGTCGGGGACCATCGCGGCATGGCCGATGCCGGAATCCTCGGCCTGCGCGATCCAGCGTGCCATGACTTCGTGGCGGACCACGCCGACCAGATAGCGGCCTGGCGCGACCCGCTCGCCAAGTGCCAGATGCACCGAATCGACCGGCTCGGCGATCCGGTCCTCGATCGCGAAGGGAAGCGCCGCCACGCGCCGGGCATGACTGGGCAACGGCAGATCGACCGCGAGCAGCCGCACCTGTCCGGTGGGGACGAGAATGGTTGCGGGCCAGTCCCGCACGGTTATGATCAGGCGGTCCCCTGCCAATGTCCACATGCCTGCGGCGGGAGGTTCGGATGGGTCGGGCGCACCCAGTGTGTTCGGGCTCATTGTCACATTTGCTTCATGGGCAGGACGCATGGGGCGGGGATGCGCATAGTTTTGAAACAGTTCCATGACATCGCACCTAAGGTGCGCAACCGCAAGCACGCCGTGCCCGATGGCGAGGCCGGCCTGACCCTGATCGAAATGATGATCGTGCTGGTGATCATCGCGATCGTGGCGGGCCTGATCGCGATGAACGTGATGGGCCGTCCGGACGAGGCCAAGGCGACCGCGACCAGGAGCAATATCTCGACCATTTCGGGCGCGCTCAAGATGTACCGGCTAGACAATGGCGATTACCCGACCACCGAACAGGGCCTGAAGGCGCTGACCGAGAAGACGACCGCGCCGCCGGTGCCCTCGACCTTCCCGCAGGGCGGCTATCTTTCGGCCCCCGCGCTCGATGCCTGGGGCAAGCCGTACGAATATTCCTCCGAAGGCGGCGGCTTCACGATTCGGTCGCTCGGCAAGGACGGCAAGGTCGGTGGCGAAGGCGTGGACGCGGATATCGAGGGCAAGGGCTGACCCAAATGTGGGGGGCCGATATCTCTGCACGCCGATCCTCCGAAGAGGGCATGACGCTCATCGAGATGATGATCGTGCTGGTCATCATCGGCGTGATGGCGGGCGCGGTGGCGCTCGGCATGGGATCGGTGACGCGCGCGCCGAGCGTGGAGACCGAGGCGCGCCGGCTGGCGACCCGGCTGCAGGCCGCGGCGGACGACGCGATGCTCGGCGACCGGACCATCGCCTTCACCGTGCGCAAGGACGGCTATGGCTTCGCGGTGATGAGCGCCGACGGAAAGATCCTGCCGAAGACGGATGACGCGTTCGGTTTCCACCAGCTGCCGGGCGGCATGGTGATGACGCTCAGCGTGAAGCCGCCGGTGATGCTGGGCGTCGATGGCGCCGGGCGACCGATGCAGGCGGTGATCGCGAGCGGGTCTAAGCGCTGGACGGTGGTGTATGACGGGATGACCGTGCGGGCGTTTCCCGCCGTGGTGCTGAGGCTGTGAGGGATTTGGGAACGCGGGGCCGCGATGGCGAGACCGGCTTCTCCCTGATCGAGGCCCTGGTCGCGCTCGCCGTGCTCGCCATCGCGACCGTCAGCCTGATGCGCGCGGTCGAGGCGCATATCGATTCGACGCGAGCGATGGAGCGCCGCACTACGGCCATGTGGGTGGCGGAGAACCGGCTTGCGGAGCTGGAAGCGGGTGCGCCGGGGAGTGAGCAGGTGGAGATGATGGGCCAGCAATGGCGGATTGCGGTCGATCGGCGGCGGACCGACGATCCCGAGATCGAGCGCGTCCGTGTCGAGGTGTTCGCGGGCGCCGAGAAGAGCGCGCTTGCATCGCTCGACGGGTTCGTGGACGGACGGAAGCTGTAATGGCTGCCCTCATCCTTACGCCGCGCCAGGCGCGCATCGGGCTCGACCTGTTCACCGGCGCCGTCGTGGTCTCGGTGGCAGTGGCGCTGGCCGGGCTGACCTGGCGGATCGCCGGCCATGCCGGCACAGGCGCGATCACCGTGCCTTCGGGCAACACCGGCCCTGCGGTGGCACCTGATATCGGCCCGGCAGTGGCGCTGGCGCCGTTCGGCAAGCCTTCGGTTTCGGAGGCCGGCCAGGCGACCGCCCTGCCCCTCGAGCTCAAGGGCGTGATTGCAGCTAGTCCGGCGGAGCTCTCTACCGCGTTCATCTCGCTGAGCGGCCAGCCCGCCAAGGCCTATAGGGTTGGCGACACCATCAACGGCGCGTCGGTCCAGGCGATCCTGCGCGACCGGGTGATCCTGGCCAATGGCGGGCGGAACGAGTTCCTCGCCTTCCCCGATCCGACGCTGACGCCCGAGCAGCGCCAGGCGGCCGCGGCGGGCCAGACCGCTGCCCCCGTCCCCGCCCCGGTGGCGCCGGGCGCCGCTCCCGCGGCCGGTCCGCCACCGGTCCGTAGCGCTCCGCCTGCGCCGCCCCAGGCGACGGTAGCCGGCATCCTCCAGCGCTTCGATGCGACGCCGGTTTCGGGCGGCTATCGCATTGGGGAAAACGGCCCGCCCGGCATGGTGGCGGGCGACGTGATCCAGTCGGTCAATGGCGCCTCGCTGTCCGATCCCGCCGCAGCCCAAGGCGCCTTTGCGGCCGCCCAGGCGAGCGGCTCCGCCCAGATCCAGGTCCTGCGCGACGGGAAGCGGCTGACGCTTTCCGTGCCGCTCCGCTAGAAAGTGCCCCTGTGAAGATTCGCTCCGCCATTGCCGCCCTCGCGCTTACCGGGATCGCTCTCGATACGGTCGCCCTTGCCCAAACGGCACCTGGTTCCGCGCCGCCTGCCCCCGCGCCGCAGGACGCCGGGACCGGCGACGTGGTGATCAACATGCGCGGCGTGGAGATCTCCGACGTCGCCGACCAGATCTCGCGGATCACCGGGCGCACGCTGATCCTCGACCCCGCCGTGAAGGGCGTGGTGACCGTCACCTCCTCGACCCCGCTCTCGCCCTCGGGCGTGTGGGAGCTGTTCCAGTCGGTGCTGCGCGCCAACGGCTTTTCGGCGGTGCGTTCGGGCCGGGCCTGGCGGATCGTGCCGGCGGCCAACGCCGTGCGCGACGGCGGTATCCCGAGCCGCGGCGCTTCCGGCCAGGAGCTGGTGACGCGGATGGTGCGGCTGCAGAACGTGCCGGCGGCGGACGTCGCCCGCGTGGTGCGCCCGCTGGTCGCGACCTTTGGCAGCGTCGAGCCGCTGAGCACGCCCAACGCGGTGGTGATTACCGATTATGCCGACAATGTCCGCCGGGTGGAGGCGATTGCCCGCCAACTCGATGGCGGCAGCGGCGCGACCTTCATCACCATGGCGCTGAAGAACGGCAATGCGGTCGATGTTGCTGCCTCGCTCCAGTCGGTCCTGGGCGAAGGCACGCGGGTGGCCGCCGATGCGCGCAGCAACACGGTGATCGTGCGCGGCACGCCGGCTTCGGTCGCCGAGGCGCGCAAGATGCTGATCTCGCTCGACCAGCCGGGCGGCGCGACGCCGATCACCCGGATGTTCCGCCTGAACTATGCCGATGCCGAGACGGTCACCGACGTGCTGCGCGGCGTGCTCGGCCAGGGCAGCAGCGCCGACAATCCGGTGGCGTCGAGCCTGGGGGCTTCCAATCCGTTCGCGCGGCTGAGCCAGGGCAACGGCAGCAACGGCAATCTCTCGGCGCTGTCGAACAGCGCAGCGTCGACCAGCGGCGGGGTAGGCAGCGCGATGCAGAGCGCCAATACCAGCGGCACGGCGATGCAGGCGGTGCAGACGCAGACACCCAAGGGCTTCTCGACCTCCGAACTGACCGTGCAGCCGGCGCCGGAGCTCAACGCCGTCGTGATCCGCGGCACCTCCGCCGCGATCGCCTCGATCGAGCCGCTGATCGCCGATCTCGACGTGCGCCGCCCGCAGGTGCTGATCGAGGCCGCGATCGCCGAGATCACCGGCGACGATGCCGAGCAGCTGGGCGTGCAGATCGGCACCAGCGGCGCGGTGCTCGACCAGGTGAAGGGCGCGGCGACCTCGTTCGACCAGTCCGGCGCGTCGCTCGGCACGATCCTCAAGGCACTGGGCGTGCCGGCGGGATCGGTGATCGGCAACGGCCTGAACGCCAATATCGCGATCGGCGACGATTTCTCGATCCTGGTCCAGGCGCTGGGCACTTCCAGCCGGGCGAACCTGCTCTCGACGCCGCAGATCACTGTGCTCGACAATGTCGCGGGCGAGTTCGTCTCGGGTCAGAACGTGCCGTTCCTGACAGGCTCGATCCTGACCAACTCGACGACGGTGAACCCGTACACGACGATCGAGCGCAAGGATGTGGGCATCACCCTGCGCGTGCTGCCGCGAGTGAATGCGGGTGACACGATCCGGCTGCAGGTGAACCAGGAAGCCTCGTCGATCGCCACGGCGCAGACCGCGGCGGCCTCGGACCTGGTGACCAATCGCCGCGCGATCACCACCACGGTGCTGGCCGACAATGGCCAGACGATCGTGCTCGGCGGCCTCACCGCCGACGATTATACCGACACCCGCCAGCAGGTGCCGATCCTGGGCGACATCCCCATCGTCGGCGAGTTGTTCAAGAGCCGGCGCGAGCAGCACCAGAAGCGGACTTTGTTCATCTTCCTCAAGCCGACGATCCTGCGCGACGGCGCCGATGCGGCGGCGGCTTCGAAGGACCGCTACAACCGGCTGCGGGCGGACGAGATCGCCAATGCCAAGCGCGGCAGCCTGCTGCTCGCCCCACCGACGCCGCGGCTGACGGTGGAGATCGACGGTATTTATTGAGCGCGCGTTGACATCGATTGTGCTTATCCGCGCAGTTTCAGCCGGACTTCGGCAAATCCCTCAAGCTCTGCGGTTACCGAGATGAGCACATCGTCGCGGAACACGAAATTGGCTTCCAGCCGGCGCCGATTGGCACTGTCGACAAGCTCGAGCCGCAGCGATTGCCCGCAGACATTCAGCGGCCCGTCCGCATATCCCTGGGCAGCGGATAGCGATAGCTGTCCGCGTCGATCTCCTCGGCGAACGCGCGTGCACCCGCGACACCGGAAGCCGAGTGGACGACGTCGCCGGTCACAAGCGTGAATTCCGCGCTTGGATCGACCAGCGCGCGCAATCGCGGGTCCGACTGCCATCCGGACGCACGGGCGCGCTCGAAAATCTCGGCGGCGCGCCTGGCCAGCTTAGCCCTGACCTCGGCTGCATCGCCGGCCATGGGATGCGCGCAATTCGGGGGAGGGGCGGACTGCGCATGCGCATGCGGCACGAGAGCGCAGAGCAATAGCGGCAAGAGCATCTGCTTCATCGTCACCCCGTCGACGTGCATGCTGGAAATGCGGTTGCTCCTGCATAGGGCGAATCGCCGTTCCCGCCACTTCCACCGAGCAGGCCCGCTAGCCGCCCGGCGGCGCCGGCTCCGCCCCAGTCGGCTCGATCGGCAACGGCACGCGGACGCGTTCGGTACCGCGGGTGAAGAAGGCCGCGTCGATCGCCAGGCTGGCGAGGCTCCAGCCATCGGCGCTCTCCCCTACCCTGAGCGTACGCGTGGAGCCGTCGCTGCCCTTTACCAGCGCCACGGCATCGACGTTGAGCCGGCCGACGATGCCGACCAGTTGCGGGGCGTCGGACGGGCTCTCGGCGGGCTCGGCGGTACCGAACAGGGGACGCTCATAGGCGCGGGCGAGGATCGGCATCGTGCCGGCGCCGATCGGTGCGGGTTGCGGCGCAGGCGGCGGGGCCTTGTCCGCCTTGCCGGGGAGCAGCAGCGTGACCGGAAGGATCACTGCGATGGCGCCGGCCACCGCCAGCGCGGTCCATTCGGGGCGGAGCTTCATTGCCATGCCGCGACCACCTCGCCGGTCAGCCGCACGCCGCCGCCGGGGATCGGCTCGATCCGCCAGCTGCGCATGCGCATGAGCGGCTTGCCGCGCTCGAGCGCATCGGCGAGCGCCACCACCGCTTTCTCCGCTCCCGAGACGCGAATGCGCAGCGCGACGACGCCGGCGGGCGCCTGGGCGTAGCGCATCTCCTCGACGAGCACGCCGCCGGCCTGGGCAAGGGCGCGGGTGCGCAGCATGATCGCCGCCCTGCCCGCTGCCTCGTCCGCCACCCCGAGCGCGAGGCCGGGGGCGAGCATGGGTGGCAGCGCGGCGGGCCTGGCCGCCTGGGCCGCGAGCCGGGCATGGTCGGCACGGGCGGCCGCCAGGTCGCCGAGCGCGGTGCCGGTGGCGGGCGCGAGCAGCAGCGCGAGGACGAGGCCGGCGATGCCGCCGATCGCGAGGGGCGGCAGCTTCATCGCGCATCCTCGCGCATCGAGACGATCATCGCCGTTTCGGTGTGCCGCTGGCTGGTATTGCGCATGCCGGCGAATTCGGGGGCGCGGCGGACGGCGGCGCGCAGGCCGTCTGGATCGCCCCCGGTGACGTCGAGCTCGAGCCCGCCATCGGGGGTACGCTCGATCCGGGTCAGCGACGCTTCGGATGGCAGTACGCCTGCGAGTATCTCGAGCACTTCGCCCGGCGTGGCACGACCGGCTGCATTGGCGAGCGCGGTGCGGGCAGTACGCGCCGCCGCCTCCGCCTGGAGGCGCGGTGCGAGCTGGTCCTGTAACATCGCCGACGCGCGCCTTTCCTGTGCCGCGAGCAGATTGGCGCCGACCAGGCTAAGCAATGGCGCTGCGGCGATCAGCGCGCCGAACGCCGCGGCGACACCCCAGCTAGTATGTGGCAAGCGCGTGCCGCCCAGCGCGGCGGATAAGCGCTCCGACAGGCTCTCGGCCGGTTCGGGCGGCATGTCGGGATCGGGTTTGCCGGCATCCATCGCGGGCCTGCTTAAGCACTGCGGCGCCTTCAAGCAAAGCGTCATCGCGCAGACACATAAAAGTCACGGCTCCGAAACGGCAATCGCATGGCCACGTCATCTCGGCCTTCCAAGGACCGGGCAACCGGGTCGCCAGTGACTCGGGTGCTTGGGGGTTTCCATGACCAATCTCACCGAAACCGGCTTCGGCTATACCGATGGCGACGTCGATACGAATATCCACAATACGGGCCCGACGCTCGGCAGCCTGATCGAGCAGCGCTATTCGCGCCGTACCACGCTGCAGCGCGGTGGCGCAGCGATCGTCGCCGCGACCATGGGCGGCTCGGTCCTCGCCGCCTGCGACAGCAAGGTGGACGATCTGGGCACCGGCCCGACCGTCAGCGCAGGTGCGGACGCAGCGACCAATTCGGGCCGCGTCATCACCCTCACCGGCACTGCGACCGGCGGCAATGGCCTGACCACCGCCTGGAGCCAGGTCAGCGGCCCGACCGTAACGCTGACCGGCACCGGCAACACCGTCACCTTCCTCGCGCCGAGCGTGAGCGCCGCCACCGCGCTGGTGTTCCAGTTCGCTGCCGCCGACACCACCAACCCGACCGCGAAGCTGGCAACGACCACGATCACGGTCAGCCCCGCCGCGCTGGGCTTCACCGCCGTCGCCAAGAACAAGCTCGACGTGGTGAGCGTGCCGACCGGCTACACGGTGGGCGTGATCAACCGCACCGGCGATCCCATCCTTGCGGGCGTCCCCGCCTACAAGAATGACGGCACCGACACCAACTTCGCCGGCCGCATCGGCGACCATGGCGACGCGCTCTACTGGTATGGCCTGAGCGCCACCGGCACCCGCGACGCGACCAGCTCGACCCGCGGCCTGCTCGTGCAGAACCACGAGAACATCAACCAGCAGTATCTCCATGTCGCCGGCGCCACGACCGTCGGCGGCGCGCGCCCCGAGAGCGAAGCGCTGAAGGAGATCGAGTGCCACGGCGTTTCGGTGACCGAAGTCAGCGAGGGCGCCGGCCGCGTCTGGACCGTCAACCAGAACTCGACCTTCAACCGCCGCCTGACCCCGAGCACGCCGATGGTGTTCAACGGGCCGGTCAAGGGCTCGGACTTCCTCAAGACCGCCTTCTCGGCGGACGGCACCCAGGGCCGCGGCACGATCAACAACTGCGCCAACGGCACGACGCCCTGGGGCACCGCGCTGACCTGCGAAGAGAATTGGGCCGGCTATTTCCGCCGCGCCAGCACCGATGTCGCGGGCCGCACCGCCAAGGAGCTGACCGCGCTCAGCCGCTACGGCGTGACCAGCGGTTCGGGCAGCTACAGCTGGTCGAGCGTGGTCGCTTCCGATCCGACCAACACGCTGTTCCGCCGCTGGGACGCCCGCGCCTCGGGTGCGACCGCGACCGACGACTTCCGCAACGAGCCGAACCAGTTCGGCTGGGTGGTCGAGATCGATCCGTACGACAAGAGCAAGGCGCCGCGTAAGCGCACGGCGCTGGGCCGCATGGGCCATGAGGGCTGCTGGCCGGGCGCGTTCGTCGCGGGCCGCAAGCCGGCCTGGTACATGGGCGACGACGCGACGAACGAGTATCTCTACAAGTTCGTCTCGAACACCGCCTGGGTCGCCGCCGACGCGGATGCGACCGACCGCCTGTCGATCGGCGACAAGTACATGGACGCCGGCACGGTCTATGTCGCGGTGTTCAACGCCGACGGCACCGGCAGCTGGAAGGCGCTGACCTTCGGCGCGAACGGCATCGACGCGAGCTATGCGCCCTATGCCTTTGCCAGCCAGGTGGACGTGCTGGTCAACCCGCGCCTCGCCGCCGACGCGGCCGGCGCGACTCCGATGGACCGGCCGGAATGGACCGCGGTGAACCCGGTGACCGGCGACGTCTATCTGACGCTGACCAATAACTCGAACCGCGTCACCACCGCCGACACGCCCAGTGCGAGCCAGCGCCGCACCGATGCGGCCAATCCGCGCGTCTATGTCGATCTGCCCAGCACCTCGCGCGGCAACCGCAACGGCCACATCATCCGTCTCAAGGAAACCGGCAACACGACCGAGGCGACGACCTTCACCTGGGACATCTACCTCTTCGGCGCCGGCTCGGATCTCGATGCGACCAACGTCAATGTCTCGGGCCTGACTGCGGACCAGGACTTCTCCAGCCCGGACGGCCTGTACTTCAGCCGCGCGAGCAACGCGGCGGGCCAGGTCAAGCCGCTGCTGTGGTTCCAGACCGATGACGGCGCCTATACCGACGTCACCAACTGCATGATGCTGGCTGCGATGCCGGGCACCGTCGGCGATGGCGGTGCGCGCACGATCACCAACACCAATGCCGCCAGCGTCACCTCGACCCAGGCGACTCGCGTGGGCGCGGCACCGACTGCGGCAACGCTGAAGCGCTTCCTGGTCGGCCCGGTCGAGTGCGAGATCACCGGCGTGGACTCGACTCCGGACGGCCGCACGTTGTTCGTCGGCATCCAGCACCCGGGCGAAGGCGGCACCGCCGCGACCCCGACCAGCCACTGGCCGGACAGCCAGAGCGGAACGGCCGCCGCGAGCGTGCGTCCGCGTTCGGCTGTGGTGGTGATCACCAAGAACGACGGCGGCCTGGTCGGCCTCTGATCGCTTTGGTTGGTTGAAATGATGGGGAGGCTCACCGGGTGGTGGGCCTCCCTTTTCATTTGACCGGAAACACCGTCGTCCAGTCACGCTGCATGCTGACGACGCGGATGCCGTATTCGTCCGCGCGGTCGAGCGCCTCGGCGAGCGGGCTAAGGCGGAATTCGCGGTCATAGGCGAACTCGCGGGTCGCATCGTCGTGGTGGAGCAGCAGCGAGAGGCGCGGGCCGGGGCCGGTGTTCGTATAGCGCAGCATGGCCAGGTCGCCGTCCGAATTGCCGAAGGCGAAGATCGGGCGCCGGCCGATGTGCAGCGCGATGTTCTGCGGCTTCACGTCGCGATCGTCGAAGCTGCCGAGCTCGGCGAGCTTCAACAGATCGACGCGGCCATGCTCCTCGGAAAGCTGGGTGCGGACGCTCGATCCGACGACCTGGTTGCGCGCCACGCCGTATACTTCCTCGGAAAAGGCGCGGATCAGGTCGATGCCGCCGCCCGAGACGATGAAGGTCTTGAAGCCGTTCTCGCGCAGATAGGCGAGCAGCTCGAGCTGGGGCTGGTAGACGAGATCGGTGAACAGGCGCCCGAGCTTGGGGTTCTTGGCCGTCGCCAGCCAGTGGCGCGCATAGGCGTCGAACGTGTCTTCGGTCATGCCGGCATGCGTTGCCGCGGCGACTTCGAAGAAGCCGCGCTTCCCGAGATCCTTGATCGCGGTCATGTCTTGCTCGAGAAAGGCCTTGAAGGGCTGACGCTCCTGCAGGGACGGGTCCTGCTGCGCGAGCGCCTCGAGCCGCTCGCGGCCGAAGAAGAACTGGGTCTGCAGCGGCTGCTCGCACCATAGCGTGCCGTCATTGTCGAAGGTCGCGATCCGGTCCGCCGGAGCAACGAAATCCGACCCGCCGGTGCGTGTTACCTTGCCGACGAACGCGACGATCGCCGCCTTGGTATCGCCGTCATGCCATGAGGGAAGCCGATCGCCCATCCGCCGTTCTCCGAAAAGACCGGCGGCAAGGCTATGCAATCAGCTCCGTCACGCCATCGGGGTTTACCCCGGCGGAAAGCGCGGCGCCTCCCGGGTTCAGCGATCCGTCCGGCTGAGGATCTTCGCGATCCCGTTGGGCGGGATGCCGATCATGTAGTTCGTCCCGCCCTTGCAGGTGACGCGCCAGGTCGGCACGCCGTCCTGGTCGGCGATCCGGGTCGAGGCATCGACATGGTCGCAGGGGAGCGGCGCGTCCTGGAGGGCGCGGATGAAGGTGGCGCCGCGCTGGGCTTCGTTCTGGGCGAGCACCGCGGCACTGTAGTTCGTGGTGTCCGCCGCATTGGCACCGGAATCCGCCGCGTTGAGGGGCTCGGCCTGGACCGCGTCCTTGGCGGTGAGGTTGGTCTCGCTCGGGCTCCCGCAGCCCGCGAGCGCAAGCGCTGCGAGCGCCGGCACGATGATGCTCTTCATGTCGCGTCCCCTCTAATTGGTCCCGCACCTTAATGCGGGACCCTAGCCTAGGTTCCTAGCGCTGATATGCCTTGGGCAGCGCGCCTTCCTTGGGATCGAGATAGCGCTGCCTGAGGCGCGTCCAGCGGCTGTCGAGCGGCTGCTCGACGCCGTCGATGAAGACGCTGGTCGCCGAAGTGCCGATCTCGAGCGGATCGCCGTCCCAGATCACCACGTCGCCGTGGCGGCCGGGCTTGAGCGAGCCGAACTCCGCGCCAAGCCCGAGCGCCTCTGCAGGCTTGGAGCTGATCGCGGCAAAGGCCGCAGCCCAATCGAGGCCGGTGGCGCCGGGCACCTTGGTGAGCGCCACCAGATTGCCGGCGTACTGCTTTTCCCAGCGCGCCTGGCGGGCCTCGTCCTGGTTGATCGTGCCGAGCGCGACGGTGACGCCTGCTGCGGCCATACGGCCGACATTGGACTGGCTGGAGGCGAGCTGCTCGAAGCTCTCGGGCAGGTCGGTGAGTGCGGTGGCGATCACCGGCACGCCTGCGGCCGCGATCTGCGGAGCGACGGTCCAGCCTTCGGCCGCACCGACAAAGACCATCTTCAGGCCGGGCATTTCCTTCTTGAGCTGGAGCAGCACCAGCATGTCCGACGCACGCTCGACATGGACGAGTAGCGGCGTGCGGCCCTGGACCACCGGCACCAGCGCCTCGGCATCGGCGCGGGTGAGGAAGGCGTCCTTGCCGCGATCGGTGTAGCTGGCGGGTGCGCGGATATAGTCGCGGACCTCGAACAGGACGTTCTTGAGCGTGGCATAGGCCGCCGAGCGGCTGCCGCCCGCGGCACGCGCGCCGCTCTCGCCCCATTCCATGAACTGGAAGGCGCGCGGCTTGCTGACCGCATCCATATCGGAGCCAAGGTCGATGATCGCGCCCTGGCCCGCGAAGATCGAACCGCGGTTATCGGGCGCGACGACGGCGCGGGTGATGCCCTCGGCACGGTTGATCGCGATCGGGCTCGACTTGGGATTCACTGCCGGGGCGACGTCGATCGCGGCGTGGAAGGGCGCGCTGCTGGCGCCGCTGTCATTGGTCTCGTCGACGCCGTCTACTTCGATGATGCCCATCCGGGTGAAGCCGGCGAAGATGCCGGGCGAGACCCATTTGCCGCCCGCATCTATCACGCGGACACCGGCAGGCACGGCGACGCCCGGGCCGGCGGCGACGACCTTGCCGTCGCGGATCACGACGGTGCCGCCCTCGACCGGCTGCGAACCGTCGCCGATGACGAGCTTGGCGTTGGTGATTGCCACGGTCTGGGCCATGGCGGGAGCGGTGAAGGTGAGCGCGGCGGCGGCGCCAAGGAGGAGCTTCTTCGTCATCACTTCACATCCCCCTCGCCCGGCTGACCGAGCTCGAAATCGGAAACCGGGCGGCGCTTGGGATCCTTGGCATCGTACATCAGCGCGCCATCGACCCAGACCATCTGGGGCCGCGTGTAGACGCTGAACGGATTGCCGTTCCACAGCACTACGTCCGCCATCTTGCCGGGCTTGAGGCTACCGGTCTTGTCGGCGATGCCCAGCGCCTTGGCCGGGTTGATCGCCAGCCAGGTCCAGGCATGTTCCTCGCTGATGTTCATGCCCGCCTTGATGCCCGAGGCACGGGCCTTGGCGACTTCCTGGTTGAGGCGCTGGATGCCATTGGCGTCGTCCGAATGGATCATCACGCAGGCGCCTTCCTTGTCGAGGATGGCGAGGTTCTCGGGCACCGCGTCATAGGCTTCCATCTTGAAGCCGTACCAGTCCGCCCAGACGGCGGCGCAGGTGTTGTTGGCCTTGAGCAGGTCGGCGATCTTGTAGGCCTCGACCGCGTGGTGGAAGGCCGAGACGTGGTAGCCGAACTCCTTGGCCATATCCATGACGATGGCCATCTCGTCGGCGCGGTAGCAATGGTTCTGGACAAGGATCTCGCCCTCGAGCACACCGCGAAGCGTATCCATGGCAAGGTCGCGCGACGGCGGCTCGCCGCCCTTGTCCTCATAGCGATCCCAGCGGCGCTTATACTCGACCGCACGCGCCCAGGTGGCGCGATCGACCGCTATATTGCCCATGCGCGTGGAGGGCATCCGGCCCTTCGAGCCATAGACGCGCTTGGGATTCTCGCCGCACGCCATCTTGAGACCATAGGGAGCGCCGGGGAACTTCATCGCCTGCATCGTGCGGGCATAGACGTTCTTCACGACGACCGAGCGGCCGCCCATCAGGTTCGCCGAGCCGGGAAGGATCTGGAGCGTGGTGACGCCGCCATTCACGAGCGCGCGGCCGAAGCCGGGGTCCTGCGGCCAGACGCTGTGTTCGGCCCAGACATCGGCGGTGACCGGGCCGGTCATCTCGTTGCCGTCCGAATTGGCCTGGACGCCGGGCGAGGGATAATCGCCGAGATGGCTGTGGATGTCGATCACACCGGGGGTGACGTACTTGCCCTGCCCGTCGATCACTGTCGCGCCGTCGGCGGCGAGGTTCTGGCCCACCGCGACGATCTTGCCGTCGCGGAAAAGCACCTGTCCATTGTCGATTCGCCCGCCTTCGCCGTCGAACACGGTGACGTTGGTCAGCAGCGTCGGGGCGCCGGGATAGGCGTGATAGGTGGAAGGGTAAGGATCGTGGCTATAGCCCTTCCCCTTGCCCGGGCCGCTCGCGGCGGGTGCCGGATCGGAGGAGGCGCTCTGCGCGCGGCTGCCGCTCGCATCGCAGGCGGTGAGCCCGGCAAGGGCTCCCAGCATCATCAACGTCCGGATCAAATGAGTCACTCCCACTGCGTAACAATCCTGATCGCGCAGGAGCGGTTATGTTGGCAAGATGGTGAACTTCGAAAAAAGACTGAACCACTCTGGACTGTCCCCGTTTTCTCCGGTGGTTGATTGGTGTTATTGACAGTTCCCGGAAGGGGAAGGTGCATAGTTGCGCGTAGCCATTGACCCTGCCAGCCCGTCCCGCGCGACGGCGCCGGTCAATCGACGAGTTGCCGTAGCACTCGCCGGTTTTGGCTTTGCATGCAGTCTGGCCGCATTTCTGGGGTGGCTGCTCGGCCCCCCGGCGCTCCGCGGCTTCGGCTTTGCCGAATACCCGATCTGGCCCTGGACCGCCGTCGGCTATCTCGGCCTGTCGCTCGGCTTCCTCGCATCGTTCACCGGGCGGCGGCAGCTCGCGATCGGCGCGCTGGCGGTGCCTTTCACGATCGCGCTGGTCTCGCTGTTCGAGCGCTGGTCCGGCACCGATCTCGGTATCGACATGCTGCTCTTCCCGCGCGCGCTTTCGGAATATTCCTTCGCTACGCTGGGCCGCACTGGCGTTAACCCCGCCGCGGTGTTCCTGGTGCTGGGGCTGGCCGGACTCAGCCAGAGCGTACACGACCTGCTGGCCAAGGAGATGCGCAGCCTGGTCGCAACCCTGGCACTGGGGCTGGCCGCGGCGGCGGCGATCGTCATCCTGTTCTCGCGCCCCGGCGGCAACCCAGCCGCACCGCTGCTCACCACCTCGCTGCCCGGCGCGCTGATCTCGATCTCGCTCGCACTGGCGGCGATCGCCTGGAACAGCGGGTTCAGCTGGATGCAACAAATACTGCGCGACTCCGGCAGCCGCCGCGTGCTGCGCGTGCTGTTGCCCGCCGCGCTGATCCTGCCGGTGCTGCCGGCGGTGCTGGAGCTCGTGCTGGCGCGCAGGCTGCTCTTCTCCGCCCTGCCGGTGCAGTTGCTCACCGTGCTCGCCAATGTGCTGGTGGTGGGAGCGATCGCCTATTGGGCAGTCACGCGTGTCGCGCGCGAGCAATCGGCGCAAATCGAGCTGAGCGAGGCGATCGACGTCACAACCATGGCGCTCACCGCGCCGGACGGGACGATCGTCCACTGGTCCGACGGCGCCGCCACGCTGTTCGGCTGGAGCTCTGCCGAGGCGTGCGGGCAGAACAAGTACCAGCTGCTGCGCTCCCGCTGCGAAAGCGCCGAGACCAGCCTGCCCCGCCGCCCCGAGGGCGAGACGCTGGAGCTGGTGGAGACCGCACGCGATGGGCGGGAAATCGCAATCCTCGAGCGCACCCACCGCGTGCAGATCGACGGTCGCGATCCCGTGACCATCCACAAGATGACGGACGTGTCCGACCAAGCCCGTGCCGTGACGGCACTGCGCGAGAGCCAGGAGCGCTTCGCCATCGCCACGGCAACGCACGAAGTGGGCGTGTTCGAATGGGACGTTGCCTCAGGGCGGATCGAATGGGCGCCGGGCGCCGAGGAGCGGCTCGGCCTGATCCCGGGCACGATCACCGACTTCGACAGCTGGCGCGCGCAGATCCAACCCGAAGACGTGGACGCAGTGATCGATGCGATCGAGCAGGCGGTGGCCGACCGCGCGCCGCGTTTCAGCTTCCGCTATCATTTCATCGAGCCCAACGGGATGGTGCGCGCCGTGGAAGGCTCGGCGCGCGCCATCTATGATTCCGAGGGCAATTTGATCCGCACGGTGGGGGCGATGCTCGACATCACTGACCGGGAGGAACGCGAGGCCGCGCTGCGCCGACGCGAGGCGCAGCTGCGCTCGATCATTGAGACAGTGCCCGAGGCGATGCTGGTGGTGGACGAGGAAGGCACGATCCGCGTGTTCAGCGCCGCCGCGGAAGTGCTGTGGGACTATCGCGCGCACGAAGTGCTGGGGCACCATGTCTCGATGCTCAC
Source organism: Sphingomonas sp. GW821-FHT12D09 (assembly GCF_058807215.1). NCBI lineage: Bacteria > Pseudomonadati > Pseudomonadota > Alphaproteobacteria > Sphingomonadales > Sphingomonadaceae > Sphingomonas > Sphingomonas sp. GW821-FHT12D09. Next base: position 1,130,368 of record NZ_JBXAQL010000001.1, read on the forward strand.
CCCCTACCCCCAAGACGAGGAAGCCGAAACGCGGCTTGCGAGCTTCCTGAGGGCCGGCGAACCGCTGGAGCGTGGCGAGACCATCGCCGCCACCGGCCTGACCCGCAATGGCGCGCGCTTCCCGATGGAGGTGCGCGCTGGCGTTGCCCAGGTGGACGGGCATTCGCTGTTCACCCTCTTCGCCCGCGATCTGACCGAGCAGTTCGAGGCCGACGAACGGCTGAGCGAGCTCAACGCCGAGATCGCCCATGTCGGCCGCCAATCGGCGATGAGCGAGCTTGCCGCGGACATGGCGCACGAACTCAACCAGCCGCTTGCCGCCACATCGAACTTCCTCGCCGCGGCACGGATGCTGCTCGACAAGGGTGAGGACTTCGAGCGGGTCGCCGAGATGCTGCGCATGGCCAATGAACAGACCCTGCGCGCGGGCGAAATCATCCGTCGGCTGCGCAGTTTTACCATGCGCGGCGATGTAGACATGCGCGTGACGCCGCTTGGACCGACTATTCGAGATGCCGCCGATCTGGTGCTTATAGGAACCAGTCAGTTCAATATACGGCTGACCTACGATCTGGACCCTGAGATCCCTTGCGTATTCGCAGATCGTGTGCAGGTGCAGCAAGTTGTAGTCAATCTTCTGCGCAATTCTATAGATGTTCTTCGTCAGCAAGGCGGCATTGATCGCCGCATCACCGTAAGTTCGTGCAAGTCCAGCGATGACATGGTTGCAATAGAAATTGCAGATAGCGGACCGGGGATTCCGGAACCAATGCTCGACCAACTCTTTTCCCGCTTCACCACAACGAAGAAGCAAGGTGGTGGAATGGGTATTGGACTTTCCATCAGCAAGCGTATCATTGACGCGCATGGTGGAATGCTGAGCGCGGAAAACCGCCCGGAGGGTGGTGCGGTCTTCCGGTTCACGCTACCCACCAGCGAACAGGGTGGAGAGTAGATGACAAAAACGATCTATATCGTGGACGACGACGACGCCGTCCGCGCATCGCTGCACAGCCTGCTGTCCTTACGTTCCGATTTGGTGATCCGGGCCTTCCGATCCGGTGATATGTTCCTGGAATCGCTGTCAGACCTCGATCCAGGTGTGCTACTGCTCGATTTCCACATGCCGGGATCGACCGGCCTGGATGTGCTCACATCCGTCGCCAACGATCCGCGTTTCGTGTCGATCATCCTCACCGGCCAGGGCAATGTCGGCCTGGCCGTCCAGGCGATGAAGGCAGGCGCGCTCGATTTCATCGAAAAGCCCTATGAAGCCGAGTTCCTGATGACGGCGATCGACCTCGCCTTCTCACGGCTCGAAGAGGGCAGCGAGGCGGCGACACGGGTCAATGCGGCCGAGAGCAAGATCGGAAAGCTGTCGCCCCGAGAAAGAGACGTGCTCAAAGGCCTGATCGAGGGGCGCTCGAACAAGATTATCGCCTATGAGCTGGATATCAGCCCGCGCACGGTGGAGATCTATCGCGCGAACCTGATGGAGAAGCTGGAAGTGCGCAGCCTGTCCGAGGCACTGCGCATTGCCTTTGCGGCCGGCATGTTCCCGAAGAACTAGCGTTCGGGATAGCCCCAGGCGGGCAGCATCGCCTCGAGGATCGCGGCCGCATCGGTGGGCGCGATCCGAGGTTCGGCGCCATCGGCCGACTGCCCGCCGATCACGGCCACAGCCCGCCAGCGCGGATCCCCGCGCAGCGCGGCCTCGCCGCCGTCGCGCGCCGCGAGAGCGCCGTCGTCGATGACCAGCACGGGAGCGTGCTCCAGCCAGCGCTCGACCCGCGGATCATCGAGATTGTCGACCGTGACGATATCGCAGCCCGCCATAGACAGGCGGGCGACCAGCGAGGTGCGAAGCCCCGCGTCTCTTGCCACGAGCACCAGCATTGGAACCGTCGGGCCCATGAGCCCTCCTGCAGTTTGCGACCCGGAGCTTATCGCTCCTTGGATGACGCCGTTTATGCGCAATCCCGCATATATCGCCATCCGGGGCTAATACCTAAGGCCCAAACTGCACGCGGAATCAGAAGGCGAACGACAGATCGGCGTGCCCGAACTTGGTGTCGGCGGTGTGCGGCGCATTGGGTGCTTCCTGCAGGAAGCGGCCCTTGGCGAGATAAGCTGCGCCAAGCTCGAGCTTCAGCTTCTGCGGCACCAGCCAGCGGCGCGCGCGCAGCTCGAACTGGGCACCGCCGAAGCTGCCCGACTTGCCGCTCTTGTCGGTAACGCTGGTGGAGGCGAAGCTGTCGATCGCCGAGGCGAGCCACGCACCGCGCACCGACGCCATCAGGTCGAGCCGCTTGGAGGGCTTGGCTTCAAAGCGCACGCCCGGCGAGACGATGTTGGCGCGGCCCAGCGGACCATAGAGCGAAAGCGGGCCGAAATCGGCGCGGCGGGCGCCGTAGAGCGTGTCGAAGCGAGTATAGGTGCCGGGGTTCGCCGTCTCGCCGCTCGCATAGTCGAACATGGCGGCGACGCGCGGCGTCCACTTGCTCTTGAAGGTGCGTCCCGCCTCGGCATGGACGAAGCCGGCGCGGACCTTGAGATCGCGCTTGTCGCTGGCCGAGGTGGTCGCACGGGCCAGTCCGCGCTGCACTGCCGCTTCGACCTCATAGTCGAAATTGCCCTTGGCCGGCGCCCGGCGCAGGCGCGCGCCGAAGGTGACCAGGCGGCGGTTGCGCGTCGGGTGGGTGGTGCGGTCATGCTCGATCAGGCGGTACCCATAGGTCTCCAGCGAGGTCTTGCCGAACAGCTTTGCGAGCGTGGCGTTGCCGCCGAAGAACTCGATATTCTCGGTCGCGCGGTCGAGCTGGACCTTGTTGTCATAGATGTCGGCCGGCGTATCGGGCAGCGCCGTGAAGGGGCGCGTCCAGAACAGGATCAGCGCGTTCTTGTTCTTGGCGACCGCTTCCAGCTTGGCGCCGAGATAGGTGGGCACGCCGTTGGGGAAATCGGTGCGGCCGACGAGGCGGCTGGCGCCGATGTCCATCGAGAACTTGCCTGCGGTAAGCTGCACGCCCTTGACCGGTCGAACCGCCAGATAGACCTGGGCCGGCTCGATATCGTTGATCTCGTTGGTGCGCACCGAGCTCTTGTCGCTCTCGCCATAGCCGCGCGCATCGACGATCTCGCCGCCCAGCGTAATCGGACCGATATCGACCTTCGCCGCCACCATCGTGCGGAACGACAGGAAACTGTCGCTCTCGGGGGTGTTCGGGCGGAACTGGCCGGTGATCGTCTCGGCACGGGCACGAACGCTGCCGGTGACGCTCAGCTTGACCTTGTCCTGCGCAAAGGCGGGGCTGGCGACGACGAAAGGCAGGATCGCCGCACAGGCGAGATTGATACGAGCAGAGGCCACGGAACACTCCGGATAATGGTTACCATGGCAATTATAGGATGTTCTGCGATTTGCAGATGTCGCTCGGCGAAATGAGGTCAAGCGCCTCCCTAAACGCCTCCAAGCAGACCGGTGATTTACGTAATTCGACAGGTAAGCAGCGCGTTAGTCCTATAATGGAGGGAATTCGTGCCCGCTCGGGCTCCCTCTCAATCGCGGTGCCGGGCTGGCGCCGGAAGCTAGTGGAAATAGAAGCATGCTCAGGACGATAAACAGCTGGCCGCTGGCCAAGAAGCTCCTCATCGCGTTTGCCCTGCTGGGCACGCTGGTGCTTGGCCTGGGCATCAATGGCTATGCTTCGAACAAGACCCTGAGCGGTGTCGCGACGCGCCATGTGGAGAATGGCATCACCGGGCTTTCGGGCCTGACCGACATCCTCGCGGACATCCGCGAGCTGCGCATCATCGTCTACAGCTACTATAACGCAGCCAGCGAGAAGGACACGACCAGCCTGGTCGAGCGCCGTGCCAAGGGCGAGGCGAAACTGCTCCAGGATATCGACGCGTATCGCAAGGTGGCAGGCGCCGATTTCAGCGGCGGCGTGGACGAGCTGCGCGCCAAGGCGACGTCGCTGATCGAAGCCAACAAGACGATCTTCGACCTGCACGACAAGGCCGATCAGGCTGGTGCATTCGCCGCGATCAAGGGCGTGGGCAAGGAAAAGTCGCACGATGCCATCGAAGCCGCCGACGACCTGCTGGCCAAGACGCGCGAGCGCTCGGCCAAGGACAATGAATATGGCCAGAGCCAGTCGACCTTCGCCTTCGTGATGACGATGCTGCTCTCGCTGATCGCCTTTGCCGGCCTGGGCGCGATCTGGCTGATCATCAACCGCACCGTCGCCCAGCCGATGGCCAAGCTCACGGAAGCCACCACCGTGCTCGCCCAGGGCGGCGAAGCCGAAGTGCCGAGCCGTGACCGTGCCGACGAGCTGGGCCAGATCGCCAACGCCGTCGAGCAGTTCCGCCTGGGCACCAAGATGCGCGCCGAGGCCGATGCCCGCTCGTCCGCAGAGCTGCAGGCCGTGATGGCGACGCTGCGCGAGACGCTGCAGGCGCTGAGCAATGGCGACCTGACCGCCGAGATCACCGCCGCCTATCCGGCAGCCTATGCCGAGCTGAAGACCAACTTCAACGAAGCCGTCACCAGCCTGCGCACGCTGATCAGCTCGGTTATGGAATCGACCCAGGCGATCCACACCGGCTCGAACGAAATCGCGTCGGCATCGGAAGACCTGGCGCGCCGCACCGAAGCCAATGCCGCGAGCCTGGAGGAGACCTCCGCCGCCGTCGCGCAGATGGACGAGCGCCTGCGTGCGATGGCCGCCTCGGCTGGCCGCACCGTGGAGCGTGCCGATGGCGCGATCTCTACCGTCTCGGGCGGCCGTGCAGTTGCCGACGAAGCCGTTCAGGCGATGACTCGCGTGAGTGACAGCGCCAAGGGCATCGATTCGGTTATCGAGGGCCTCGACAAGATCGCCTTCCAGACGCGTGTTCTCGCGATGAACGCAGCGGTGGAAGCCGGTCGCGCCGGCGAGGCGGGCCGTGGCTTCGCAGTCGTCGCCGACCTGGTCAGCGCGCTCGCGATGCGCGCCGAGGAAGAAGCCGGCCGCGCCCGCGACCAGCTGACCGCTACCCAGACCGACATCGTCGCGGCGGTGGAAATGGTCGAGAAGGTCGATGGCGCGCTCGCCAACATCTCGAGCGACGTGAGCGAAGTGCACACGCTGCTCGCCGAGATGGCGACCGACAATGCCGCCCAGTCGACGGCGATCACGCAGATCAGCACCGCGATCGGCACGATGGACCAGTCGACCCAGCAGAACGCCGCGATGGTCGAAGAGACGTCGGCCGCCGCCCGCAACCTGAGCACCGAAGTGAGCTCGCTGTCCGACCAGGCCGGCCGCTTCACCGTCGGCAATGCGACGGCTCGCCCGGCAATCCGCCAGGCCGCCCCGACGCACACCCCCTCGCGACCCGCCAAGCCGGTCGCGAAGAAGAGCGCGGGCTATGTTTCGCCGGTTAAGGCCCTGCCCCTCACCAAGCCGGTGGCGAGTGTCGCCGGAGACGACGACTGGACCTCCTTCTGAGGTCCTGGACTTTCGACCTAGTAATCGAGGAAGCGCACTCCCCCGGGGAGTGCCGCTTCTTCGCAGGAGTATCAGCATGAACCTGCTTGCGAAATTCAAGATTCCAACGAAGATCCTCGCGCTTGTGATCATGGTCGCGGCTGTGGGGCTTTCGGTGTCGCTGTTCGGTACCAATGCGCTCAACACCACGGCTTCGCAATATTCGGAGCTCGTCGAGCAGCGCATGCCCGTGGCCACCGCGATGGCGCGCGCCAATCGCCGCGGCACGGATATCGCCTATTCCGGCTATCGCGCGCTAGCTTATGACGGCGCCTCGAAGCAGGCACGCGACGCGAGCGCCATCGAGCAGAAGAATTTCGAGTCCGCCAACAAGCTCTTCGACGAGGCGGAGAAGCTGCAGCCGCAGCTGAAGCCGCAGATCGAGGAGTTCCGCGGCCGCATCATCAAGGTGCACGAACTCGCCGCGCACGCGATCCAGCTCGGCCAGCGCAACGACAATGACGGTGCACGCGCGACCCTCGCCGAGATGGATCCGCTGGTCGAGTCGCTCGCGACCGACATGATGAAGTTCAACGACGACCTGATCGCCGATGGCAAGACCCAGTCGGACGCGCTTTCCGCGACGGCTGACCGGACCTCGACCACAATGCTGGTGGTGAGCTTCGTCTCGGTCCTGCTGGCGCTCGGCATCGCTTATGTTGTTTCGCGCTCGGGTATCACCCAGCCGCTCGCCCGCCTGCAGGACGCGATGCGTGCGCTGGCCGGCGGCGACAACCGCGTCGACGTGCCCGGCACCGATCGCGGCGACGAGCTGGGCTCGATGGCGAAGACGGTGCTTGTCTTCCGCGATACCGCCCAGGCGCAGGAAAGCGCCGCGGCCGCCAAGGCAATTGCGGATGCCGAACAGAAGATGGTCGTCGATACGCTTGGCCAGAATCTGGGCGAAGTCGCCAAGGGTGACCTGACGGCCACGATCGACCGGGAATTCCCGGCCGATTATGCCGCGCTCAAGGCCAATTACAACGAAGCGCTGACCAGCCTGCGCACGCTGATCGGGTCGGTGATGGAATCGACCTCGACGATCCACACCGGATCGACCGAGATCGCCCAGGCATCGGAAGACCTGGCCCGCCGCACCGAAGCGAATGCCGCGAGCCTGGAGGAAACCTCCGCCGCCGTGGCCCAGATGGACGGTCGCCTCCGGGCGATGGCCGTCTCGGCGGGCCGCACCGTGGAGCGCGCGGACGGAGCGATCAGCACCGTCTCAGGCGGCCGTGCGATCGCCGATGAGGCCGTGCAGGCGATGACCCGCGTGGCCGACAGTGCCAAGGGTATCGACAGCGTGATCGAAGGCCTCGACAAGATCGCCTTCCAGACGCGCGTCCTCGCGATGAACGCGGCGGTGGAAGCCGGCCGTGCCGGCGAGGCGGGCCGCGGCTTCGCAGTCGTCGCCGACCTGGTCAGCGCGCTCGCGATGCGGGCGGAAGAGGAAGCCGGCCGCGCCCGCGACCAGCTGACCGCCACCCAGACCGACATCGTTGCGGCGGTGGAGATGGTCGAGAAGGTCGACGGGGCACTTGCCAACATCTCGAGCGACGTGGGCGAAGTGCACACGCTGCTCGGCGAGATGGCGACCGACAATGCCGCCCAGTCGACGGCGATCACGCAGATCAGCACCGCGATCGGCTCGATGGACCAGTCCACCCAGCAGAATGCCGCGATGGTCGAGGAAACCTCGGCCGCCGCGCGCAACCTGAACACCGAAGTGAGCGCGCTTTCGGACCAGGCTGGCCGCTTCAACGTGGGTAACACCACGATGCGCCCGGCGATGCGCGCAGCCGCGCCGCGGGCCGCCAAGCCCGCGCCGAAGGCCGGGGGCTATGTCTCGCCGGTCAAGGCACTGCCGCTTGCAGCGGTCGGCGCCGGCGGCGACGACTGGGCTTCGTTCTGAGGCCTTGTTCCGCGTGAGAACAAGGGCGTCCCGGCTTCGGCCGGGGCGCCCTTTTTTGCTAGTGCAGCCGCACGACCCGGGACAGCAAGGTCTCGGTGATTCTCACGAAGCGTGCCGGATCGTCAAAGGCACGGGCGGACAACATGGCGCCGTATATTGCCGACATGAAGGCGTCCGCCTCTTCCTCAGGCGATTCAAGGAGCGACACGCTCCCCTGCCGCACGCCCAAGGCAAGTATCCGGGCAAGCCAGCCGGTCAATTCGGCGAAATGGGCGCGGACCGTGACGGCGAGATCACCTGGCAGGCTCGGCAGCTCGGCGGCGAGCATCGCAGCGACGCAGAAGGGCGCAGAATTGTCGAGAATGCAGCGCTCCCAATAGCCCGCATAGGCACGAAGCTGTGTCGCGGCATCCGGTTCTGCCTCTGCCAGCTGCGCCACCTGCGCATGGATGATAGCGCGCGATTGCTCGACCACCGCCTTCGCAAGATCGCTCTTGGCGGCGAAATGGTGGTGGATGCTCGCCTTCCGGATGCCGACCGCGTCGGCGACGTCCGCATAGCTGAAGCCGTTATAGCCCCGGGTCATGATGAGGTGCCACGCGGTATCGACGATCTGCCCGGCCGTATTCTGAGTCATATTCCTACCTTCCAATAGGTAGATATTTGCTTGCAGCGGGATCGGCAAGTCACTACGGGCATAATCTACCTACTGATAGGTAGATTGGAGTGATGACGATGGAAGCGATGGAGCATGGCGCTAAGAGCGCAGCGCAACCGGCCGCGGCGGAGGGGGTTCGCCGGCTGAGGAACTATTATTTCCTGCGCGCCGCGGTCGCGGCCGGCTGGGTCGCCGCCGCTTTCACGATCGGGAAGGACGCACCCGTCATCGGCGCCGCGTTGCTGGTCGCCTATCCGGCCTGGGATGCAATCGCCAATCTGATCGACGCGACGAACAATGGCGGCCTGGCGCGCAACCGCACCCAAGCCTTCAACATGATCGTGAGCCTTATCACCGCGCTGGCGGTGGCGACGGTGATCGGCAACATGAATGCGGTGCTCGGCGTGTTCGGCGCCTGGGCGTTCCTCGCCGGCATCCTGCAACTCGCCACCGCGATGCGGCGCTGGAAAGCCTATGGCGCGCAGTGGGTGATGGTGCTCAGCGGCGCGCAATCGGCGCTCGCCGGCGGATTCTTCCTGCAACGAGCGCTCGGAACCGCAGTGCCGAGCATCGTCGACATCGCTCCCTATGCCGCGTTCGGCGCCTTCTACTTCCTGGTCTCGGCGCTGTGGCTCAGCTTCCGCCGAGGCGGCTAGCGGCGAGCGGGTTTACCAAAGAAAAAGGGCGCCGCGGCTTTCGCCGGGCGCCCTTTTCGTTAGCCGAAAGGAAGTTCAGGCCGCGACGCGTTGCGGAACGCGCAGGCCTTCCATGATCGTGCGATTGACGTCGATCAGCTCGCGGATCCGGTCGCGCCCCGCGATCACGTCGCTGGTGAAGCGATCGACCCACAGGCCGATGGAAACGATCTGGGCGCGCAGATCGCGCGAGAGGCCGTTGTTGGGATCGTTGCAATCGTTGGAGAAAGCGTTCCACATCTCTCGATTGCGATGCAGCGACGGCATGAGCAGCGCGCCCTTCAGGCCCCGCTCTTCCGCTTCCATCATCTCGCCGGTGATCTCGCCCAACAATCTGAGCTCCGCCGAACGCGGCGTTTCGGCCCGGGCTCGGGCCGCCTGATAGGCACTAAGGGTCATGCTGGCTCCATATGCTTGACCCTTCATTCTAGGACGATTGCGCCCGTTCGGTGTGCGCGCATCCTATAAGATTACTGCGTCCACCTGAAATGCGGGCGCGCATCCGGGGAAAATCATTGACCAACGCGATCCTTCCGCACGCGCTGCCGTCGGCGCTCGACGCTTATCCGGGCGTAACCCTGCTTTCGCTCGACTGTTTCGACACGCTGCTGTGGCGCGACGTGCATGCGCCCGTCGACCTGTTCAACGCATTGGGCGAAGCCAATCTCCTGCAGCGCGCCTGGGCCGAGCAGACCGCGCGCAGCGGCGCTGCGGTTCGCCACCGCCGCAACGAAGTCCATATCGACGAGATCTATGCCGAGCTGATGCCGAAGGCGAGCGCCGCCGAGCGCGCCGCCGCCGTGCAGGCCGAACTCGACGCCGAAGCGCGCCACTGCTTCGCATTCAAGCCCACGGTGGAGCTGATGCGCGCGGCCAAGGCGCGCGACATCGAGACGATCATCGTCTCCGACACCTATCTGGACGAAAAGCAGCTGCGCGGCCTGATCGCGGCCGCCGCCGGCGAGGAAGTCGCCGGGCTGATCGGCCGCATCTTCTGCTCGTCGCATTACGGCAAGTCGAAGAGCGAAGGCCTGTACGAGCCGGTGCTCAAGGCATTGAAGCTCGCGCCCGAAAAGATCCTGCACATCGGCGACAACAAGAAGGCCGACGTCGACGGCGTCGCCCCCTTCGGCGTCAATACGCTGCACCTGGTGCAGTTCACCGATGGCAGCGCGCAACGCATCCGCCTGGAGAGCGCGATCAGCTCGATCCTCCACGGCACCGAAGCCGGCACTGCCCTCACCCACCAGCCGCACCGCGCGACGCTCGCCGCGTTCGAGCCGGGCGTGAACGATCCGGCCGAAGTGCTGGGCTTCACCACCCTCGGGCCGCTGTTCGCCGGATTCGACCGATGGCTGACCGAGGAGGCTGCTGCACTGCAGGCCGCAAATGGCGGCAAGGTCCACGCAGTGTTCCTGATGCGCGACGGCTATCTGCCCCAGCTCGTCCACGAGGCGCGCGGCGGCATCGGCCATGCCGTCGAGATCAGCCGCTTCACCGGAACCGCTTCGTCGCTCGGCGATGCGGCGGCGGTCGATCGTTATCTCCAGCGCGAGATCCTGGGCGACTTGAACGCCGTGGCCAAGCAGCTGATGTTCCCGGCGGCCGAAGCCGCCAAGCTGGTCAAGGACCATGGCCGCCCCGCCGCCTTCCTGAAGGCAGTGCAGGAGCCGCAGCGCATGCGCCGCATCACCCAGGCCTCGCGCGCATTCGCCGAGCGGATGATCGCGCATGTTCGCAAGACGGTGAACCCGGCGCCGGGCGACACGCTGATGCTGGTCGACCTGGGCTATAACGGCTCGGTCCAGAACGACGTGGAGGGCCTGCTCGCCAGCAAGCTCGGCGTGAAGGTCGCCGGCCGCTACCTGCTGCTGCGCGAGCAGTCGCGCAGCGGGCTCGATAAGCGGGGCTTCATCGGCCACGACGATTACGACTGTGCCGCGCTCGAAGCGCTGTGCGCGAACGTCGCCGTGCTCGAGCAGCTCTGCACCGCGGCCCAAGGCTCGGTGATCGACTACGAGAAGGACGGCACTTCGATCCGCCGCGGCAGCTCGATCAAGTCGCGCCAGTCCAACGTGCGCGACCGGGTGCAGGCGGGCTGCCTGCGCTTCGTGCGGGACGAGGGCGCCGCGACGATCCGCGCCGCCGAACCGCCGCACCAGAGCGTCATGTGGCGCCGCGGCGCTACCGGCGTGCTCGGCCGGCTGATGTACGTGCCGCTGGAGGCCGAACTGAACGTGCTCGCCGAATTCGAGCACGACATCAACCTGGGCGTGGACGACACCGTCTCGCTGTTCGACACCGGCATCGCGAAGAAGGGCCTGCGCCAGCGCGGCCTGTTCTACATGAAGGGCTCGGAGCGGATGTACCTGCCGGCCGAGCTGCACGGCGAGGGCCTGTCGCTCAAGCTCAGCCTGCTCGCGCATCGCCGCTTCGCCCTGCCGCTCAAGTACCAGGATTTCGTCGACAATTCGATTTCGCTGCCGCTGATCGTCGCCGACGGCAACCAGGTCTCGACCGGTACGGTGACCGCGACGCCGACGCACGACGGCTATTATCTCGCCCCCATCCCGATCGGCGACAGCCGCTTCTCGGTGGGCGTGCAGTTCGGCCAGCTCTATGACTGGGTTCAGGTGGAAAGCGCGGTGTTCATGCCCGTCGACACCTTCCTGAGCGACAAGATCCGCCCGGGCACCGGCGAGGTCGAGGCGATGCCCTCGCTCGAAGGCATGGACCAAGTCGCCCCGCACCTCTTTCGCTGCGAGAACGAGTTCGCGTTCATGATGGTCCCGCCGCCGCCGCGCGTGGGGGATCGCCCGATGATGCTCGCGCTCGTCTTCCGCCCGATCGCCGCGCGCGAGGCCACCGCGCCCACGCCCGCCAACGCCTTGCTCCAGGGGGCCCACGCATGAGCCTGCTCATCCATTCGATGTCGGAATTCTCCGACCTGATCCTCCAGGGCCTGCACATCGCCGGCGCGCGCAACATTGCGGAGGTGGGCGCGGAGTTCGGCGGCATGTCCCAGCAGCTCGCCGCCTATGCCCGCGCGATGCAGGGCAGCCTGACCAGCATCGATCCCTGCCCCAAGCCCGAGTTCATCGCCTGGGCCGGCCAGACCCCCGAAGTGCGCCACATCGCCGAGCCGAGCCTCGATGCGATGCCGGGCCTGAAGGATGTCGATGCCTGGGTGATCGACGGCGACCATAATTACTACACCGTGCACAACGAACTGCGTATCGCCGAAGAGCTTTCGCGGCGCGACGGCAAGCACTTCCTCGCCATCCTGCACGACGTCTCCTGGCCCTGCGCCCGGCGCGATTTCTATTATGCGCCGGAACGTATCCCCGCGGGGTGTCGCCATGCGTACAGCTATGACGCCGGCGTGGTTCCGGGCGATCCGGGCTGGCGCGAGAATCGCGGCTTCCGTGGTTCCGGGCACTTCGCCTGGGCACTGCACGAAGGCGGCCCGCGCAACGGCGTGCTGACCGCGATCGAAGACTTCCGTGCGGAAGCCGGCACCGAGGCGCGTCCGCTCGCCTGGGCGCATGTGCCGGCGGTGTTCGGACTTGGCGTGCTGTTCGACAGCTCGGCGCCCTGGGCCCCTGCCCTCGCCGAGATGATCGTGCCCTGGCACAACAACAAGCTGCTCGCCGCGCTCGAGGCTAACCGCCTGCAGAACTATCTGCAGGTGATCGAATGGCAAGACCGCGCCGCAGCTTAACCCAATTTGCCGGTGCGGCGACCCCGCCCCGCAAATCCTTCCTATAATTCTGGAAACAACTGGGACACGGGCGAACAGCCATGCTCAACGGCGTAGGTTTCATCATCATTCTCGTCTGCGTGTTCGGCAGCTTCATGATGTCGGGTGGGCGGTTCGGGATCATCGCCGAAGCGCTGCCGCACGAGCTGATGGCTATCGGCGGTGCCTCTATCGGCGCGTTCATCGTGTCGAACTCGATGGCGACCGTGAAGAACGCCGGCAAGGGCATCATGCGCGCCTTCAAGGGCGGCAAGTGGAAGGCGCAGGACTATAAGGACCTGCTCACCTTGATGTTCACCGTGCTCTCCACCTTCAAGAAGGGTGGCGCCACCGCGCTCGAGCCGCATCTCGACAAGCCGGAGGAGAGCAATCTCTTCCAGCCCTATCCGCGGCTGCTGAAGGATCATCACCTGATCGAGTTCATCTGCGATTACCTGCGCATGATGACGGTCAACTTCGAGGATCCGCATCAGATCGAAGCCGCGATGGACGCGGACATCGAGAAGCATCACCACGAGGAAGCCGGCCCGCAGCACGCGCTGCAGATCATGGCCGACGGCCTGCCCGCGATCGGAATCGTCGCCGCGGTTCTGGGCGTCATCAAGACCATGGGCTCGATCGACCAGCCGACCGAAATCCTCGGGGCGATGATCGGCGGCGCACTCGTCGGCACGTTCATGGGCGTGTTGCTGAGCTACTGCGTGGTGGGTCCGCTCGCCTCGAAGCTGCTCGAGACCATCGATTCCGACCACAAGCCCTTCTTCATCGTGAAGACCGCGATCGTCGCCTACGCCCAGAACCAGCCGGTTCAGGTCGCGATCGAGATCGCCCGCCGCATGACCCCGTCGGCCTATTCGCCGACGTTCCAGCAACTCGAAACCGCACTTGACGAGGCCAAGAATGGACCAGCACCTGCAGCTGCCTGACGCCGAGGAGCGCGCACTGCGCCTCCCCGCCCATGGCACCACCGTTACGGCCGAAGACCTGCGTGTGCGCCTCGTGCTCGCCGCGGACCTCGACGATGCGATCGAGATCGACGCATCGGATGTCGAGAGCGTCGGCCAGGCCGTGCTCCAGCTCCTCGTCGCCGCGCGCGCCGAAGCTGCGAGCGGCGGCCAGGAATTCCGCATCGCCAACCCTAGCCCTGCATTCGTCGATCGCGTGAACCGCTGCCAATTGGCTGCGGCGGTCGGCCTCGAGACCGGAGACGTCCTGTGAGCAAGTTGATCCTTACCGTCGATGACTCGGCGAGCATGCGCATGCTGCTCAAGACGTCGCTGACCGCGCAGGGCTTTCGCATCGAAAGCGCCAATGACGGCGAGCACGGCCTCGAGCGCATGCACGAAGTGAAGCCGGACCTGCTGATCACCGACATCAACATGCCCAAGATGGACGGCTTCGAGCTGATCGAGGCGGTGCGTGCGCTGGGCGAGTTCCGCGGCACGCCGATCCTGGTGCTCTCGACCGAATTCTCCGACGAGAAGAAGGCCCGCGCGCGCTCTGCGGGGGCGACCGGCTGGATCACCAAGCCCTTCGAAGCCACCAAGCTGGGGGCGGCTATCCGTCGCGTGTGCCCGTGAGCGACGAATTCGACGATATCCAGGCAATCTTCTTCGAAGAGTGCACCGAGGGTCTGACGACCGCCGAGCAGGGCCTTTCGGCCATGCAGGGCGGCGACGTCTCGGCCGAAGTGATCGCCGGCGTGTTCCGTGCGGTCCATTCGATCAAGGGCGGCGCCGGCGCGTTCGGCCATGCTGACCTGACTGCCTTCGCGCACAAGTTCGAGAATGTCCTCGACGAAGTGCGCGGCGGCAAGATCCCGCCGAGCCCCGGCGTGGTCAAGGTCATGCTGAGTGCCTTCGACGTGCTGTCGGACCATGTCGAGTCGGCAAAGGGCAATGCCCCGCGCCCAGCCGACCAGGCAGCACTCGATGCATTGGAGAAGGTGCTCGCGAACAAGGGCGCCGATGACGGCGCTCCCGTGGCCAACTCTGCCGCTGCCGTTGCTCCGGCGGCGGCGGAGACCCCCGCACCCGCCGGAGAGGCCGACGAGTTCGGCTTCGTGCCGATGGCCGTATCGCTCGACGATTTCGATGCGCCTGCCGCCCCCGCGGCTGCGGACGCGGAGTGGATCGTCACCTTCAAGCCTTCGCGCGCCGCGCTTTCCAATGCCGGCGAGCCGCTGCTCATCATCCGCGAGCTGGAAGGCCTGGGCGCCCAGATCGTCAACGTCGATACCTCGACGGTGCCGTCGCTGCGCGACCTCGATCCCGAGGACGCCTATTTCACCTGGACGCTGCGCCTGCCGGCGGAGCTCGCCGAGAGCGACATCGCCGACTGCTTCGATTTCGTCGCACCGGATTCGCTCGTCGAGTTCCGTCGTGACGAAGCCGATGCTCCCTTCGCCGAGATCCTGGTCGAGGCACCTGCCGCCGCCGCATCCGGCGCTGATGAGTTCGGCTTCGTGCCAGTGAGCGCTCCGATCGAGGATTTCGCCGCCGAGATGAAGCGCGTGGTCGAGACGATCGCCGCGGCCTCGCCGCCGGTCGGCTTCGAGACGCCTGCCATCGCTCCCAAGTCGGGCAGCGCCGACGCGCAGCAGACGATCCGCGTCGACCTAGGCAAGCTCGACCTGCTGCTCAACCTGGTCGGCGAGTTGGTGATCCGCAACTCGATCCTGGCCGACCGGCTCTCGCCGGCCGATCGCCAGCGCGTCGAGCTCCCGGAGCTGGCGCGCCTGACGCGCCAGATCCAGGACAACGTCATGTCGCTGCGCGCGCAGCCGATCAAGCAGGCCTTCAGCCGCGTGCCGCGCATGCTGCGCGACCTCTCGGTCGAGACCGGCAAGCAGATCAACCTCGAAACGATCGGTGAGACGACCGAAGTCGACAAGGGCGTGATCGAGAAGATCGGTGATCCGCTGACCCACATGATCCGCAACGCAGCGGACCATGGCCTGGAAAGCGCCGAGGAGCGGGTCGCCGCGGGCAAGTCGCCCGAGGGCACGATCAAGCTTTCGGCTGAGCAGCGCGGCGCCCGCATCTTCGTGCGCGTGCAGGACAATGGCCGCGGCATCAACCGCGAGAAGGTTCGCGGCAAGGCCATCGAAAAGGGCATCATCAGCGCCGATGCGCAGCTGTCGAATGAAGAGATCGACCAGCTGATCTGCGCGCCGGGCTTCTCGACCGCCGACACGATCTCGAACATCTCGGGCCGTGGCGTGGGCATGGACGTGGTCCGCTCCAACGTGGAAGCCCTGGGCGGCCGCGTGGAGATCCACTCGGTGCCGGGCGAGGGCACGACCTTCACGATGATCCTGCCGCTTACCCTGGCGATCCTGGACGGCATGATCGTCCGCCTCGCCGGCCAGCGCTTCGTGCTGCCGCTCGCGCATGTGCTCGAGACGGTCCAGCCCGAAGTCGGCCAGGTCAAGCGCACCTCGCCCGACAGCGAAGTGATCGACATGCGCGGCGAGTATGTTCCCGTGAAGCGTGCGACCGAGATCTTCGGCCTGAACGACGACCGCCCGATCGAGGACAGCCTCGTGGTGATCGTCGAGAGCGAAGGCTCGGGCAAGGTCGGCCTGGTGGTCGATACCATCGACGACCGCCGCGAAGTGGTGATCAAGAGCCTCGACCAGAACCTCCACCCGATCCGCGGCCTGGGCGGCGCCACCATCCTTGGTGACGGCTCGATCGCACTCATCCTCGACATCGAGGCGCTCGTCGCCTCGACCAACCGCTACACCCCGAAAGGACTGGCAGCATGACGACCACCAACGACAACGCCGGTGCCGACCGCAAGATCGTCACCTTCTCGCTCGCGCAGCAGACCTTCGGGATCGACATGAGCGCGCTGATCGAAATCCGTGAATGGGACGAGCCGACTCCGCTCCCGAATGTTCCGGGCTTCATCAAGGGCGTGACCAACCTGCGCGGCAACGTGATCCCGGTGGTCGGTCTGGCCGAGCGCCTGGGCTGGGAGCCCAGCGCGATCCATGCCCGCTCGTGCGTGCTGGTCGTCAACATCGCGGGCAAGCAGGCCGGCTTCCTGGTCGACGAGGTCAACGACATCGTCGCGATCGGCGAGACCGAGATCCAGCCGGCCCCCGAGGTCGAGACGATCGAGCCGAGCGTGATCGCGGGCCTGGTGCGCATCGCGACGCGCCAGAAGGACGGCACGCGGGACGAGAAGGGCACCATGGTGCTCCTCCTCGATCTCGACGCGCTGAGCCTGACCAAGCACCTGGATCTCGCAGCGTGACCGCCGCCGGGGGCGCCCTGGCGCCTGCCGGCGTCGCCTCGGCCATCGCGAGCGGAAATGTGGAGCTGACGCCCCGCGATTTCGCCGCGATCGCCGCGATCATGCACGACGATGCGCGCATCGCGCTGAGCGAGGCGAAGACCACGCTTGTCCAGTCGCGCCTTGGGCGCCGGCTGCGCGAGCATGGCCTGGCCCGGTTCTCGGACTATGTGGCGCTCGTGCAGAGCGATCCGGTGGAACGCCATGCGATGGTGGTGGCGCTGACCACGAACCACACGCATTTCTTCCGCGAGCCGCATCACTTCGACCATTTCCGCGAGCATGTGCTCCCGGTGCTCAAGCGCAAGCAGGGCCCGATCCGAATCTGGTCGGCGGGATGCTCTTCGGGCGAGGAGGTCTATACGATCGCCATGTGCCTGCTTGGACCGGACCGCACGTCCGCATCCTGGCTGCGCAGCGCCGACGTCCGCCTGCTCGCGACCGACATCGCGCCGCACGTGGTGGAATCGGTGCGTCGCGGCTTTTATGCCGACAATGTCGCCGAAGCCGTTCCCGAACCGTATCGCAGTACCTGGATGAAGCCCGTGCAGGGCGGCTTCCAGATGGCCGAAGAGGCGCGTTCGATGGTGACGGCCAAGGTGCTCAACCTGTTCGAGCCCTGGCCGCTCAAGGCCGCCTATGACGTGATCTTCTGCCGCAACGTGATGATCTATTTCGCAGATCCCGCGAAGGAAGAGCTGGAGGCGGGCTTCGTCAACCAGCTGGCACCTGGCGGGCACCTGTACATCGGTCATTCCGAGCGGCTGATCGGACCGGCGGCGCGCCACATGCGTTCGTGCGGCCATACCATCTATCAGAAGCCGGAGGTGCACTGATGGCACCGGTACGCACTTTGATCGTCGACGATAGCGCCTCGATGCGCGCGACGCTCAACCGCATGCTCTCCGCCGACCCCGCGATCGAGGTCGTCGGCATGGCACCCGAGCCGTTCGCGGCGCGGGAAATGATCAAGACGCTCAACCCCGACGTGCTGACGCTCGACGTCGAGATGCCGGGGATGGACGGCCTGTCGTTCCTCGAGCGCATCATGCGCCTCCGGCCAATGCCGGTGGTGATGTGCTCGACGCTGACCGCCCGCGGCGCGGAAGTGACGATCGAGGCGCTTCGCCTGGGCGCGGTGGACTATGTCACCAAGCCCAGCGGCACGCCCGAGGATATCGAGCGCGACGCTGTGCTGCTCTGCGAGAAGGTGAAGGCCGCCGCCCGTTCGGTTGCCCGCGCCGGTCCGCAGCGCCTGCCCGCCCAGCCTGCCCTGGTGGCAGGCGCGGCTGGCGAGCGGATCATTGCGATCGGCTCGTCCACGGGCGGCGTCGAGGCGCTGTTCTCGTTGCTGCCGGCCCTGCCGGAGAATTGCCCGCCGGTGCTCATCGTGCAGCACATGCCGGCCGCGTTCACGCGCAGCTTTGCCGACCGGCTGAACGGCGAATGCCGGGTGCAGGTCGTGGAAGCTACGGATGGCGCGCCGGTGCTGCCGGGAACCGTCTATATTGCTCCTGGGGGCTCCACGCATATGGAGCTCCAGGGCGGTGTCCGCGGCCGGATCAAGCTGCGCGACGGCGACCCGGTCTCGGGCCACCGTCCCTCGGTGGACATGCTGTTCCGCTCGGTTGCGCCGCTTGGCGCCGCCGCGGTGGGCGTGATCCTGACCGGCATGGGATCGGACGGTGCGCAGGGCCTGCTGGCCATGCGTCAGGCCGGTGCCCGCACGCTGGGCCAGAGCCGGGAAACCTGCGTGGTCTGGGGAATGCCGCGCTCGGCCAAGGAGCTGGGTGCGGTGGAACATGAAGTTGGATTGTCGGGCATGCCGGGAGAAATCCTCAAGGCATGCCGAGAGAAAGTTGGGAGCGTCTGATGCCTGCTGCTGCAGCAATCAAGGTGATGGTCGTGGACGACCAGACCAGCATGCGCGCGATGATCCGCCGCGCACTGCAGGACCTGGGTTTCAAGGACGTGCGTGACAAGCCGAGTGCGCCCGAGGCGCTCGCGGCGGTCAAGAGCGACCGAGTCCACCTGATCATCTCCGACTATAACATGCCCGAGATGGACGGCCTCCAGTTCCTGGAAGCGGTCCGCACCGACGCGGTGATCGGCAAGACGGTGTTCATCATGCTCACCGGCTCGTCGGACAAGGAGATCGTCCAGAAGGCTGCGGCCCTCGGCGTGAACAACTATGTCGTGAAGCCCTTCGCGCCGGCGGCGCTCAAGGAGAAGATCGAGCGCGTTTTCGGCGAGCTGACCTGATGCGCCGGCTCGCCATCGTCCAGGGCGAGCATGCCGTGGTCGCCGATCCCGGGGTGGTCGTCACCACCCTGCTCGGCAGCTGCGTCGCCGCATGCCTTTTCGATCCGGTCGCCCGGGTCGGGGGCATGAATCATTTCCTGCTCGGCGAGCCCAGCGCAGACCAGCGCGTGGGTGCCTCGGAAATGGCACGCTACGGCGTGCACGCGATGGAAGTCGTGATCAACGAGATGATGAAGAAGGGTGCGGTCCGCGGCCGTCTGATGGCGCACCTTTATGGCGGCGCCAACATCGTCTCGGGTCTCGGCGCGATCGGCTCCTCGAACGCTGCGTTCGCGCGGCGTTTCATGGAGACGGAAGGTATCACGGTCGCCCATGCCGACCTGGGCGGCACCAGTGCGCGCAAGATCGAGTTCTTGCCGCACGAGGGCCGCAGCCGCTGCGTCAAGGTTACGGACCGCGTGCCCGAGCGCGCGCCGGTCCCCGTACAGGCCCCGGTTTCCGGTGGCGAATTGGAGCTGTTCTGATGTCCTGCATGCCCGCCCCGTCGCAGCTCAACGCCGCGCAGGCCCTTCCCGGCTTCGACCCATTCTCGGGTGCGCTGCACAGCGTCATTGCCGGCGAGATCCGCGAGATGCGCATGAAGCTGGAAGCGCTTGCCGAAGTGCTCGTCTGCGACGAGCACTTCGCGGCCTCCTATCTCGAGCAGCTGCAGGATTTCGACTATCTGATCCAGCATGCCGACGAGTGCGTGAACCTGCTCGAGCGGATCGCGGGCGGCGAGGATTCGCTGTCGGCGATCAGCCATATCCGCCTGGGCGCGGTGCAGCAGCGCATGCGCGACGCGCTCCGAGGCGACTGACATGGCAGCCTATGGCGGCAATGATCGCCCGATCGTCATCATCAAGAAGGTCAAGAAGGTCGCCGGGGGACACCATGGCGGCGCCTGGAAAGTCGCATATGCCGACTTCGTGACCGCGATGATGGCGTTCTTCATGCTGCTGTGGCTGATCGCCAATCCGGACAAGCAGCGGCTGAAGGGCCTTGCCGCCTATTTCTCGCCGAGTGTCTCGGACACCGCGCCCTCGACGCCCGTGATGGGAACGTCGGAAGGCGCAGGCGGCCAGGCGCGCAAGTCGTCGAACGACAGCAGCCGCGCCAACGGCACGCCGACCACGCAGGCCGCGACCGCCGGCGCCTCGCGCGGCGGCACCGCCAACGTGCCCGACACCTCGATGCGCGTACTGGCCAGTGAGTTGCAGGTCGCGCTCGATTCCACGCCGCAGGACCAGTCGCGCAAGAACGTGGCGATCGAACCCGATCCCCAAGGCATGCGCATCACGCTGATGGACACCGACAAGCAATCGATGTTCCGCGCCAACACCGCCGAGCTCAACCCCTTCGCCAAGTCGCTGCTCGCCAAGGCGGCGGCCAAGCTTGCCCAGTCGGGCGGCCAGATCGCGATCGAAGGGCACACCGATGCCTCCGGTGGCGGTCAGAGCGATGCCAATTGGCAGCTGTCGAGCCAGCGCGCGCTTGCCGCACGCCAGGCGATGATCGCCTCGGGCATGACGCCGGACCGGTTCGCGCAGATCATCGGCATGGGCGGCACGAGGCCGGTCTTCCCGGATCAGCCCGACCGCCCGGAGAACCGGCGCATCACCATCGTGCTGAAGGCGGAAGCCTCGTCGCTTCCGAGCGACAGCAGCTTCAAGTTCTGACCCAGTTTCGAGTAACCGCGTCATGAAGAAGATCCTGTTCTCGCTCATCGTGCTGCTCGCCGGGCTCGGCCTGGGCGGCGGTGCCGCGCTCGGCACCCTGATGATCCTCGGCCCGCGCCCGGCGCATGCCGAGACCAAGGCGGCCGAAGCCGCGGACGCGGCGATGACCTTCGTGCCGGTGGACAAGCTGCTCGCGCCGCTGGTCACCGCCGATGGCCGGCTGACCGGCTATGTCCAGTTCCAGTTCAACCTGGAAGTGGCCGAGGACAAGGCGGACGAAGTGACCAAGCGCCTGCCGCTGCTGCTGCACGCGATCAACATGCGCACCTTCAAGACGCCGATGTCGGCCGGCCCGGACGGGCTGCTCCCCAGCCTCGACCAGTTCCGCAAGGTCGTCGAGACCGCGGCGCCCGAAGCGTTCGGTGCCGGCGTGGTCCGCAAGGTCGCGATCACCCAGGCGACCCCTGCGTAATAGTACGTATTTTGCACGTTTAGGAACAGGCCGGGCCGCCGAGCGCTCTATAAAATACGGGTACGCAACTACACCGAGGACATCGTGGAACTCATCCCCGCCAGTGCATTCGAGGACCGCGAAGAGTGGACCGAACGCGCACCGCGCGCGGTAGCCACGCTCCTGGTCGCCAAGCTGAGCCATGAGGGAAATCCCGGCCAGCTCTGCCGTGTTCGCAACATCTCCGAGATGGGCATGCAGATCGACACGGTCGCATCGCTGCTGCCGGGCATGCACATCACTGTCGAAACCCGCGGCGGCGCGCTGCTGAGCGGCACAGTCGCCTGGACACAGGCCAAGCGTGCCGGCGTGCGCTTCGACGGGCCGGTCGACATGGACGCGATCCTGGGCAAGCCCCAGGCGGTGGCCACGGCTCCCAAGCCCCGCTCGCCGCGCTTCGTGGCCGAGATCCCGGTGAAGATCAGCTCCTATGGCCGCTCGATCGACGTGGTGCTGGCCGATCTTTCGCAGGGGGGCGCCTGCCTGCGCCTGCAGCGCTCGCTGCGCGTCGATACCGATGTGATCCTGATGATCCCGGGCCTGCCGACGCGCCGCTGCACGACGCGCTGGAGCGACGACGAATTCGCTGGCGTCTCCTTCCACGACCCCATTTCGTATCTCGAGCTCTCGACCTGGCTGGACAGTCCTCACGCGCGCGGCTGACCGGTTCGACGAGACACGAACGCGCTCGTGCTACGGCACGGGCGCCTTTTTATTGGCGGCGAGCCGTCCCAGCCTGTTCCCCTGAACTGTTCCCCGGCGAAGGCCGAGGCCCAGTTGCGATATCGTCGAGAGGATCCCGCGCCTGGCCACATGCGCCGAGGCTGGGCCCGGCGCTCGCCGGACCGAAGAAGAGAATGTACTACAACGCGCGCCCGATCCGCCCGCGGAAAGTCACAAAAGTCTCGACACCCATGGCCCGGAGGAAATGTAGGATCGGTGCCGTCGCGCGCAGACATCTCGGCACATGCAGCTTCCCGACAAATCCGCTATGGCTTTCCGGGTCTTGTGATATTGTATCACGATGTTTAGGCCGCTGCCTCGACCCGTGACGCTATCGTTATCGTTATCGTTGCTGACCCTCTTGTGCGGGTGCGAGGACCGGCGGGAAGAAGAGGCGTTGCCCGCAGCCCCAACCGTGCGAGAAGAGGAAGTCTTGAACGTCGTCCTCGCGGACATAGAGGAGATCGACGACTCCTCCTGCCTTGAGCGCATCGTAAGCCCGGCAAGCAACTTGTTTTGGCCCGGAGCCCTATCGTTTGGTGACGGCAAGCTCACCCACGCGGGCGATGCGCGGTTTGATGAGATCGCTCCGCTACGGACTCGCGCCAAAGCGGTGCGGCCCGTGTCGCTCCGTATGCCCGATCAAGCCGAGCGCCGCGGCTTTCGTGTGGTTGAGAACGCAAGCACCGTTCCGTCGTGTCGCGTGCGCATTACGCTGCACCCGCCGCTCTTCGACGACAATTTCGCGGTAGTGGCTAACGATGTGCAAGTTGTGGGCATGGCTGGTGGCAACACGTACATCCGAGTTCTTCGCTTTCACGGCGGGCGCTGGCGGAGCTATGCGTTCGGCGTCTCCAGCTGGGGACGTGCGATCATCTAGATCTTCGAAGCGCAGTCGTCGCATGCCCGCAACTGGCGCGAAAGCGGTTACAGCGACCTGTAGAAGGCACCCCCAAACAAAAAGGGGCGAGCGCATCGGCGCCCGCCCCTTCCCTGAACCCTTGGCGGCTTCGCCTTATGTGGCGAAGCTCTTGACCAGCGACCCGGCGACCAGCGCCCAGCCATCCACCAGCACGAAGAAGATGATCTTCATCGGCAGGGATATCGTAGGTGGCGGGAGCATCATCATGCCCATCGCCATCAGCACCGCCGACACCGCCAGGTCGATGACCAGGAACGGCAGCAGCAGCAGGAATCCGATCTCGAAGGCGCGGCGCAGCTCCGAGATCATGAAGGCCGGCGCCAGCGTGGTGAGCGGCGTCTCGGCGCGGCTCTGGACCTTGGTGTTGCCGAGATCGGCGAACAGCTTGAGGTCGCTGTCGCGCACCTGGCCCAGCATGAATTTCTTGAACGGTTCGGCAGTACGCTCGAACGCGACCTGCTCGGTTATCTTGCCCTTGGTATAGGGATCGACGCCCTGCTCCCACGCCTTGTTGAAGGTGGGGGCCATCACGAAGAAGCTGAGGAACAGCGCCAGGCTGATGATCACCGGGTTCGGCGGCACGCCCTGTGCGCCGATGCCGGTACGCAGCAGCGAGAGCGCCACCACCATGCGCGTGAAGCTGGTGACGGTCATCAGCAGGCCCGGGGCCAGGCTGAGCACGGTCAGCATCAGCACCAGCTGGATGGCCTTGGCCGACAGCGCGCCATCCGCGCCGGTGGCGCCCCCGAGGTTGATCGAGGTCCCCTTCGACTGGGCGAACGCCTCAGCCGGTGCGAGGATCAGGGCGGCGACCAGCACCGCGAGAAGCTTACGCATCGAGCGCGGCCCGGACCGCTGCACGGTTCCACCGCGTGGTGTTGCGCTGTTCGCGGATACGCTTGGCCGGGCGCTGTGCCGGCTGGGCACAGGCAGCGACGACCGTGGTGGCGCGGGCGTTGGTAGAAGCGGACTTCTGAGGCTGCGCGACCTTCTTGGCCGGCTCGGCCTTCTCAGCCTTCCCGGGGAGCGCGACTGCCTTGGGCAGCTCGATCAGCTTGGAGATTTCGGGCAGCTTGGGCAGCTCGACCTTGTCGACCAGCTTGGCGAAATTGCCGCGCAACGCGGCCAGATCGACGGCGAGGTTGGCGACGGGCGCCGGCTCGGCTTCGGGCTCAGGCTCGACCGGAACGGGAGCGGCGATGCCGGTCTCGATGGTCGACTGGCCTTCGGGACCGAACATCACAAGATGCTCCATGCCGTCGCGGCGGATCAGTGCGACCGAGCGCTTGGCATCGACCGACAGCCGCTCGACGATCTCGATCCGCTTGCGACGCGAACTGGTCACGCGGCCGGGCAGCTTCACGTCATAGCGCTTCACGAACCAGAGTGCGCCGGCGAGCATACCGAGCACCATTCCGAGCGCACCCAAGGTGCGCAGCATCGACAGGATATCCATCAGTGGCGCAGCTTCTTCACGAGCTCGGTGATTTCGAGCGACATCACTTCGCCATCGACGAGCACGACGCCCTTCGCGACCAGTTCATCGTTCACATACACGAGCGAGGGATCGTCCTGGCTGCTTTCGAGGGGGATCATTGCCCCACGGCTCATCTGCAGGACCTGCCGGATCGGCACATCCGCCGAGCCCAGCACGATCGAGAGATCGACCATAATACCTTCGAGAACCGACATGCGTGTTCCTTTCTGGATTAGTTATAGGAACCTTTTTTCCGCGTCCGGCGCCGACCCCGGCAATTTTTGCCTACAATGGAGGAAACGGCCCGACGGGGCCCGACTGGAAGGACGATCATGGACCTCAAGACTTCGCTCGGCATCTCCGCCTCGGGCCTGCGCGCGCAATCGCTGCGCATGCGCGTGATCGCGGAAAACCTGGCGAACCAGGACTCGGTGTCGGACACACCGGGCGGCAATCCTTATCGCCGCCGGGTGGCCAGCTTCGCCGCGGAGGTCGATCGCTCGACCGGCGGCCAGGGCGTCAAGGTCAAGTCGATCGAGGCCGACAAGTCCGACTTCCTCAAGGTCTACCAGCCCGGCCACCCGGCCGCGGACAAGGACGGCTATGTCCTCAAGCCCAACGTCAACGGCTTGATCGAGACGGCCGACATGAAGGCCGCGCAACGCAGCTACGAAGCCAATCTCAATGCCATCGAGGCCGCGAAAAGCCTGACGATGCGTACCATCGACCTCCTCAAGTAAAGGAACCAGGGAATGTCCATCGGAGCACTTGATGCGATGTCGGCCTATGGCCGCGTCTCGGGCCTTGGCAGCAACAGCAAGACCGACCCAATCAAGACCGGCGGCAGCGCCGGCGGGTTCGGCGCCATGGTCGAGAACATGGTCACCGGTACCGCCGACCAGATGCGCACGGCCGAGAAGGCATCGGCGATGCAGGTTGCCGGCAAGGGCGACCTGATCGACGTCGTCACTGCGATCGGCGCCGCCGAGACTGCACTCGAGACGATGGTTGCGGTGCGCGACCGCGTGGTGAACGCCTATTCCGACATCATGCGGATGCAGATCTGACCGCGATCTCGCTTTCTTCGTTCCCCGGCGAATACCGGGGCCCAGTATCGAGCTGGTTGGATGGTGCAGTGAACCTCTCAGATTGTATTGCAACTGGGCCCCGGCCTTTGCCGGGGAACATCTCCTTCCTCTCCTCGAACAGCTTTCGGGACTGATCGCATGCTGCCGTCGCAGGTCATGGCGCTGGCGCAGAGCGCGCTGATGCTGGTGCTCACCGTCGCGGGTCCGCTGCTGCTGACCTCGCTGATCGTGGGCACCGTCATCGGCCTGCTCCAGGCGCTCACCCAGATCCAGGAAAGCACGCTCACCTTCGTCCCCAAGCTGCTGGCGATGGGATTGGTGTTCCTGCTGATGCTGCCCACCATGGGCACCGCGCTCAGCGACTTCATGACCAAGATCAGCAGCCTGATCGTGACCGGCGGATGATCCAGCTGCCGCCCGACCTCGCGCTGCAGGTCTCCGCCTTCTTCATCGTCTTCGCCCGCGTCGGCGCAGTGCTCATGCTGCTGCCGGTGTTCGGCGAGGAAGCGATCCCCGGCCGCATCCGGCTGATGATCTCCTTCGCGATGTCGGCGGCGATCTATGCGCTGGTCGGCGCCCCTGCCCGCGCGCTCGTCGAGAGCGGCGCGATGTTGCCCATGGTTCTGGTCACCGAGCTGATGACCGGGCTGGCGATGGGCATGATCGTCAAGATCCTGTTCTTCGCCATTTCGATGGCGGGATCGATAATCTCGACGCAGGTCGGCCTTTCCTCCGCGGTGATCTTCGATCCCGCACAGAGCAGCAGCACCCCCCTGCTTGCCAAGTTCGTCACCATGGCGGCGACCCTGGTGTGCATGGGGATGCAGGTCCACCATCTGTGGCTGGGCGCGGTGGTGCATAGCTATCAGAGCTTCCCGATCGGCGGCATGCCGCCCGCGCATGACTTCGCGATGCTGGCGGTCGAGGCGATCACGCGCTCGATGACGCTTGGGCTCAGCCTGTCCGCGCCGCTCCTCATCTACGGGATCGTCTTCAACGTCGTGCTCGGCCTCTCGGCCCGCGTTGCACCCGCGATCCAGGTCTTCTTCATCGCCCAGCCGCTCAACCTGCTGCTCGGCATCAGCCTGGCAGCCGCCACACTCGGCACCATGCTCACCTTCTTCGCGACCGCCATGGGCGATGCGATGCAGGGAGGCTGGTGATGTCGGGCGATACGGACCAGGACGACAAGACACACGACCCAACAGACAAGAAGCTGGAGGACGCCCGCGAGAAGGGCGATGTACCGATGGCACCCGAGATGAAGCAGGCCGCGATGTTCATCGGGATGCTCGTCGTGATGGGTGGCCTGGGCACCTACACGATGCAGCTGATGGGCAATCTGTTCGTGCGGCTATGGGGCAGCGCCGACGATTTCCGGATCGAGCCGACAGGCGCCGAGGGCTTCGCGACCGGCGTGATGAGCGCGGTCGCCACCGCGCTACTGCCGATCCTGGGAACCCTGTTCGGCATCGCGCTGCTCGGCGGCATCCTGCAAGGGCGGCCGATGATGAGCTGGAGCCGCGTGAAGCCGAAATGGTCGAAGCTCAATCCGGCCAGCGGCGCCAAGCGCATGTTCGGCAAGCAGGCGATGGTGGAGTTCGGCAAGACGCTCGCCAAGCTCTGCCTGGTCGGCAGCGTGGCGTCATATCTCGCATGGCCCCATGCCGCCACGATCGATTCCATGGTGGGCGCCGACCTGCAGCAGGTGGGCAGCGCGGCACACGGCATCGTCTATTCGATGCTGCGCCCGATCGCGATGCTGGTGGGGGCGCTGGCCCTGTTCGACTTCGTCTGGCAGCGCCGCGCGTTCCTGAAAAAGATGCGCATGAGCCTCCAGGAGATCAAGGACGAGCACAAGCAGAGCGAAGGCGATCCGCACATCAAGGGCAAGATCCGCCAGCTCCAGATGCAGCGCTCGCGCAATCGCATGATGCAGAATGTGCCCAAGGCCAGCGTGGTGATCACCAACCCGACCCACTATGCGATCGCGCTGCAATATGATCATGGCGCGATGGCCGCGCCGGTGGTGGTGGCCAAGGGCGTGGATGCGGTGGCGCTCAAGATCCGCGAGATCGCCGGCGAGCACGGCATCCCGATGGTCGAGAACCGGCCCCTGGCCCGCGCGCTTTATGCCAGCGCCGAACTCGATCACCCGATCCCGGTGGAGCATTATGCCGCGGTGGCCGAGGTGATCAGCTACGTCCTGAAGATCGCGGGCAAGAAGCGCTAGCGCCTGCGCCCCGCCCTGCTAGTCTCGGCTGGCAGAGGGAGACGCAATCCATGTGGACACGCAGGGCACTGCTGGGCGCCGGCGCCGCCGGTATCGTCGCACTGAACGCGCGAGCGGAAAATGCCGCGGCCGTGCCGGTGATCGACCGGCTGCGCCTCACCATCCTCGCCGACAGCAATGTCTCGAGCTTCGCGCCGAGTGTCGAGCGCCCGGGCCTGCGCATCGCGCCCCCTGCCCGCGCGGCATCCTCCTACCGGCTGACGCTGCGCGGCGAATGGGGCTATTCGGTGTTCGCCGAAGCCTTTGCCGGCGAGACGCGCCACCGCATCCTGATCGATTTCGGCTACACGCCCGAAGGGCTGGCCAACAACATGGCGATCCTGGGCGTCGATCCCGCGACGATCGACGCGATGGTGCTGAGCCACGGCCATTATGATCATTTCGGCGGGTTCCCCGCAGTGGCCGGACGGGTGCGCAAGGGCACGCCACTGTATGTCGGCGGCGAGGAGGCGTTCTGCGCAAGGCTGCGCGGCACCGAGCCGGGTAATCCTAGCTTCGGCACCTTCGAAAAAGCGGAGCTGAAGAGCGCAGGCGTCGACCTGCACATCGCCGCGACGCCGCAGACTATTGCAGAGTCCGGCTTCACTACCGGGCGCGTTCCTTTGGTTTCACCCGAAAAGCCCAGGGTGCCGACCGCGATGATCCCCGGCCAGGGCTGCACCCGGGCGGATCTGGATGCCGACCGGCGCGACCTGGATTTTTTCGTAGACGATGGCGTGCACGAGCTCGGCACAGCGTTTCACCTGAAGGGCAAGGGCCTGGTGGTGATCGGATCGTGCAGCCACCGCGGGATCATCAACACGGTGCTCGCCGCCAAGGCGGCTTCCGGTGTGGACAAGGTCCATGCGATTGCCGGCGGCTTCCATCTCGTCCAGCCGCAGACACCGGCCCAAGCACTGCAGACGCTGGACCTGATGACGGCGCTCGACCCCGCCTTCGTCTTCCCCGGCCATTGCACCGGCGAGGCGTTCATCGCGCCGGCGATCGCGAGGATGCCGGATCGGGTGTTCCGCACCGTAGTGGGCAGCCAGATAGAATTGGGTTGAGGGCGGAGGCACAAAGCCCCCGCCCCCATCCGGTCAGAACTTCAGGCGCGCGCCGGCCGAGAGCACCACGGCGTGCGCATCCTGCAGCTCGCCATTGGTGATGATCGGCGTCTGTGCCGCGGTGCCGGCATAGGCTGCGGTCACGCGATCGATCGGCGCATCGGCGAAGGTGACATAGTTGGCCGCGATGTCGAAGCTGAGCTTCCTGCTCGCATTCAGGCTGCCGCCCAGGCCGAAGTTCCAGCGGTTGGAGTCCGGCACGCGGGCATCACGCTCGCCGTCCTGGGTCGGCGTGATCGCGCGCTGGACGCCGGCACGCAGCGTCACCTTGGGCGACACGGCATAATCCACGCCGCCGGCATAGCTCCAGCTGGTGCGATAGTTCTCGGGGATCGCCGCGTTCACGGGCGCGCCGATGCGGATCGCGTCGAACTTGTCCCAGCCATAGCGGATCACCTGCGCGTTCAGGGTCAGCTTGTCGGTCGCCGCGAAACGGGCGCCGGCAATCGCCTGCGACGGGGTGTAGAACTTCGCCTCGATACCCGAGAGCGCCATGTTCGACGTGGCGAGCGGGCCGACGAGGCCGGAAACGGTGAGGTCACCCTTCAGCGTGTGCTCGATTGCCGACTTGTAGCTGAGGCCCAGGGTGAAGCGGCTGCTATGCAGCTGCACGCCGGCGGTCCAGCCGAAATCCCAACCATCGCCCTTCAGCTCCTGGCGGCCATCGGCAAGCGCGGCCGAGAGGTTCGGCAGTGCGTTGCTGAGGCTGGCATCGGTGTACTCGACGTTGAGGCCCGCGCCGACACGCAGCCAGTCGGTCACGGCAACCCCGATGCTCGGCTGGATGTCGATCGTGCGCAGCTTGGTCTTGTCGGCGCTGTAGCGCGCCCAGCTGTCCGCCGGATAATCGGTGGTGAAGCTGAACGGCGAAGTGACCGACAGGCCGAGCGCGATGCGGTCGTTCAGCGGCACGGCAATGGCGCCCGAGGGCAGCACGCCGTTGTTGATCGGGTTGCGGGTGACGCCGTTGCCACCAACCGGCGCAGCTGCCTGGCCCGGACGAACGATCAGCGTGCCATTGTCGGCGACTTCACCGCTCGGCAGGATCGCCGAGACACCTATCGTGGCGTCACCATCCTCGAGGCCGCCGATCGAGGCGGGGTTCCACCAGATCGAAGCCGAGCCGGTGTCGGCCGCCTCACCCGAAAAGGCGCGGCCGGCGCCGCGGGCGGACTGTTCCTGGAGGTAGAAGGCCTGGGCGTTGGCGGCCTGAGCGAAGCCGACGAGCGTGAACAGCGCACTGCCGGCGGCAAGCGAGATCTTGAACGGGGACATGTCTGTATTCCTTGTACGCGGTACTGAATTGGGAAGATGGAAAGCGCGGCGGCTTAGCGCACGCGGGTCCAGGTCTGGGTGCGGCAGAACGGCTTGAACACGCAGCCGCGCAGGTTGAGCTGGTTCGCACCGGTCATGGTGATCTCGGCGCTATAGGTCTTGCCGTCTTCGGCATTGTAGATCTTGCCGCCATACCAGCCGCCGCTCTGCCAGTTGAAGCCAGACAGGATCTGGAGGCCCTGGATCTTGCGACTGCGCAGCGACTTGTCGCTGTTCTTCACATCGGTGGTGTTCGGATTGGCGCGCAGCCCGTCCGACGTGACCACCTTGCCGCAGATCGACGTGCCGCAGCGCTGGATCTCGACGATGCCGTTCTTCACGGGGGTCTTCCAGCGGCCGACGACGATATCAGAGGCGGGCTGGGGTGCCGGGGCTGCAGCGAAGGCCAGCCCGATCAGCAAAGCAAACATACGCGATACTCTCCTCGAGGGGTATCCATGCCGCGCTCTGCCGGTCGGTCATGGGGCACGGCCACGCGCCTTTCGAACGCGAAACCGGTATCGCCTCCCTAGGTTCCAAAGAACCGGTATGCAATTGCGTTCGTTTTTGAAACTGAAAAGCCGCGGATGCCGTAGCGGAAGCCCGGGTGCGGATCAGGCCTGCATATCGAGCTTGGCCAGCTCGACTCGGACACGCACGTCGATGTCCGCCAGGATCGAGGCCAGCGCGGGGTCGTCGGAGGCTTCGAAACTCTCGGACCATTCGACGATCGCCTCCAGCCGCGCCGGGCTGACGATGCCGGCGACCAGATCGCGGTGCAGGCTGTCGAGCTGGTCGATCCCCTTTTGCGCATCGACCGACTGCTTGCGGCGGCGCTCGATCGCGGGATCGGCGGCGGCGAGCGTGACGAGCATCGCGACCGAGGGGTTGAGCGGCTGGGCGGCATTGGTGTTCTGGGCCAGCGGCGCGCGGGCGGCGGGCCCTTCGCCCTCGGCCACCGAGAAGCTGGACGCGACCTTGGGCAGCGCAGCCATCAGGCTCCGCAGCAAGGGCGCTTGCAGGTTCTCGATACGCACGAAATTCATTCCCCGGGCACTTTTTGCCTACCTCTATCCTATAAGAGAATTATCGGAAATTTTCCACTTCAAAGGGTTATATGCTGCGCTTTGCCGCTCCCATGATCGCCCTGCTGCTGAGCCTGGGCATCGCACCGGCCGCAACGGCCCAGACGCGCATCAAGGATGTCGTCAACGTCGAGAACGTTCGCGACAACCAGCTCGTCGGCTATGGCCTCGTCGTCGGCCTGGCCGGCACGGGCGACCGCCTGCGCAATTCGCCGTTCACCGAGGAATCGATGCAGGCCATGCTCGAGCGCATGGGCGTCAACATCCGCGGCACCGAGATGAAGACGCAGAATGTTGCGGCCGTCTCGATCACCGCGACGATGCCGCCCTTCTCGCGCAACGGCTCGCGGATCGACGTGCAGGTCTCCGCACTCGGCGACGCCAGCAGCCTGCAGGGCGGGACGCTGATCGTCTCCTCCCTTCGCGGTCTAGACGGCGAGATCTATGCCGTCGCGCAGGGCAATGTCGCCGTCTCCGGCTTCAAGGGCCAGGGCGCCGCCGCCAGCGTGAGCCGCGGCGTGACCACTTCCGCCCGCATCGCCGGCGGCGCGATCATCGAGCGCGAAGTGCCCTATTCGCTGCAGTCGGCCACCGGCCTGAAGCTGGCGCTCAAGAACCCCGATTTCGCCACTGCGGACCGCATCGCCGGCGCGATCAACGCGAAGTATCCGGGCAGCGCCACCGTGCTCGACCCGGCGACCGTGCAGCTTACGCCGGGACCGAACTTCGTCGGCAACGTGATCGACCTGGTCACGCGCATCGGCGACCTGTCGATCAAGGTCGACCAGCCCGCCCGCGTGGTGATCAACGAAGCTTCGGGCACCGTGGTGATGAACGCCGATGTACGGATCACGCCGGTCGCGATCGCCCAGGGCGGCCTGACCATCACCGTCACCGAGAGCCCGCAGGTCTCGCAGCCTGCTCCGCTCTCCAACGGCCAGACCACCGTCGTCCCGCGCACCAACGTGCAGGTCAATGACGGCAATGGCGCCAGCCTGGCGATGGTCGACGGCGCCAGCCTGCAGGCGCTGGTGAGCGGGCTCAACACGCTGGGCGTCTCCCCGCGCGATCTGATCACAATCCTTCAGGCGATCAAGAGCGCCGGCGCCCTCCAGGCCGATATCGAGGTACAGTGATGCGCGACGTGACTTCCACTACCGCCCCCCAGGTCCAGGCGCCCGCCGCCAATCCCAAGCTCGACGCTAAGAACAAGGCGACCGCGAAGAATTTCGAGGCCGTGTTCCTGGGCCAGATGACCAGCATGATGATGTCGACCGTAGACCAGGGCGAAGGCGAATTCTCCGGCGGGCACGGCGAGGACATGTTCCGCGGTATCCTGACCGAGAAGCTCGGCAACGCGATCGCCGACCGTGGCGGCATCGGCCTGGCGCCGATCGTGCTCGACCAGATCATCAAGCTCCAGCAGGGTAACAAGTAATATGTCCGCGCAGCTCATCGACGCGATGGTTTCCCTCACCCAGATCATGGAAGAGGAGAGCGAGAAGCTCGCCCGCGTACCTTTCTTCCCCGAGCTTCCCGAGTTCGCCGCGGTCAAGATGCGGCTGACCGGCCGGATCGAGGCCGAAGTGGCGCGGATGAAGCGCGAGGCGCCCGACGACTGGGCCGAGAAGCTGGCGCCCGAGGAGCGCGACCAGCTGGCCGACGCCAGCCGCGGCCTGCGCGACGCCTCGACCGTCAACGCCCAGATCCTGGCGCGCCAGATCGAGCTTTCGGTCGACATGATGGGCGCGATCGCAGCCGAGGCGCAGCGCCTGACCGGCAGCCGCAGCACCACCTATGCCGCATGCGGCGGGCTGGCGGGGACGGATGCCCCGGCACCGATCTCGCTCAACGCGCGGCTGTAAGCGCACCCAAAGTACACGAAATTCACGCCAAGCGCGGATTCGCGCGGCGTGGACTTCGTCCTATCGCACGGGCTGCCGACTCAAGCGAAACTTAACGAACCTCGTGCGGGGCGGGAAGAAAATCGCGTGAGGTTTGCAGCAATGCTGCACGGACGCCGGCTTGCGCTTTTCCTATTTTTCCTACGGATCAAAGAGCGGCCGGGCGATACGCCCCGCTGCGTGAGCCAAGCAGGCGAAATCCTACATTGCAAGCCTCTCTCCCCGGCGAGGGCCGGTGCCAGCCTTGACGTCTTGAACGCTGAGTCCGGGCCGGGAAGGTCTACGCGCGCACTGGCCCCTGAAACAAGTTCAGGGTGACGGAAAACGGATCGGGCGCCTGCCGCCTGAGATCCCGGCTCTCGCGGGGATGACGAAGGGTGGTTCGCCCGACTTGGCCAGACGAAAAAGGCCCGCGATCGCTCGCGGGCCTTTCGTCTTCCGAAGAAGCGCGGTGCCTTAGCTCTTGCCCACCGCGGTCTTAAGCATGCTGATCTGCTTGCGGTACAGGTTGGTCATCGCGGTGAAGTCGGCCTGGACCTGGCCCAGCTTCAGGAGCTGATCTTCGAGCGTGACGTTGTTGCCGTCGGGCTTGGTCTCGCTGACGTCCTTGTCGAGCACGATGCCGGCGCCGGCCGGCTGGATCGCGCCGAGGCCCTTCATGCCCGCGGTCAGCTGGACACGCGGCTTGGCGATGGTGATGCCGCCGGCGCTGCCGACCAGCTCGGAGAAATCGGCATCCTCGACGGTGCGCGCCTTGAAGCCCGGCGTCTCGCTGTTGGCGATGTTCTGCGAGATCACGCGCTGCTTGTCGGAGAGATTCTCCATCTGGCGGCGGATGCCGGAAAGGATCGGAGGTACATCCATGATCAGAATCCGTAGGTGGAAGAGGAAGTGGAGCTGGTCAGGCGATCGAGCGCCGCCTGGTAGTTGGCGAGCTGCGCGTTCACGATCGTCGTGCTTTCAGTGCCGGTCGCCGAGTTCTTCTTGGAGCCGTTGACCAGGTTGGTCTTGGCATCGTCCCAATAAAGCGAGCGATAGGCGGTCTGCGACATCGACATCGCATCCTTGATCTTGGCGAGCGCCGCCTTGGCATTGTCCGCATTGGCGAGGCTGAGCCCCTCGCTCAGATCGAGTCCGTAATTGCCGCCTGGGCGAACCTTGGGCGCGTTGCTCGAGACCGGCGCGGGGCTGGCGATGCGCATGGGCGCCATGCCGAGCTTGGCGAGCGCATCGCTCTCGCCGGTGCCGGCAAGGAGATCGAGCGTGTGGCCCGACTTCATCGTGATGCGCAGCTGCTGGACACCGTCCACCGCAGTGGCGGTAACGGTGGCCTTGGAGGCGCCGAGCATGCCCTGCATGCGCGTGGCGATCGACGAGAGCGTATCGTCGGCAAGCACGGTGAGCTTGCGCGTGCTGCCGTCATCGGCCTTGAACGAGAAATAGTCGCCGGCCTTGAGCGCGGTCTGCGTCGTCACCTTGGACGAGGCGACGGCATTGATCGTGCCGCGGCCGAAGCCGAGTGCCGACACGCCGCTGGCGCCGCCGGCATCGGCCGAGATGCGGACCGGCTCGGTGCGCTGCAGCGCCTGGCCGAACTGGGTGGTGTTCTCGATCGCGCCGGTCGCGGCATCGATGCGCGAGACGAAACCATCCGTGGAGCCACGACGCGTGGCCGCCAGGTCGCCGGTCGTGCGACCGCCGGCATAGAGCGCGTCGCCCATGAAGGCGATGCTGTCGATCTGATCGTCCGCAGAGGAGCCGACATAGGTGGTGCTCGCGCCCGACAGGCTCGCGTCGATGCGCGTGACGAACCCGTCGCGGCCGCCGCTGGCCGAATTGACCTGCGTGCCCGAGATCGCTGCCGAGGTGGCACCGCCCACCGCAATCGTGCCGTCGTCGGCGACGGCAATCACGCGGGCGTCCGCGGTGCCAAGGCTGATGCTGCACAGGTTGGTGGCGAGCGACGAGCCCTGGAGCTTCTGCAGCTCCGCGGTGCCGTCATGCGAGACGAGTGCTAGGACGTTGCCGTCATTATCGACCTTGAGCGCGTTAACGCTGTCGATGCCCGTTCCGGCGATGGTGGTGCGCTCTGCGACCTTGCCGGTGGTGCCGTCGATCTTCGCCACGAAGCCGTCATTGCCGGTGGCGATGCGCCCGCCGACATAGATCGAGCCGTCATTGCCGACAGCGACCGCCTTGGCGACATCGGTGCCGCCCGAACGGATGACGGTCGAGAATTTCTCGTCGCCGTTGGCCGCATATTTGGCGACGACCATGTCGCCATCGGTCGAGGCGCCCCCGAAGCTGCCGGTGACCGTACCTGCGACGACGATGCTGCCATCGGGTGCGAGGCTGACCGCCGCGCCGGTGGACGAGCCGGTGGCGCCCAGGCTGCGCTGCCACACGACATTGCCCGCGCCGTCCACCTTGGTGAGGAACAGGTTGTTGTCGCCGTCGGACAGGTTCGCGCCAAGGTCGCCCTTGGTGGTGCCGACGACATAGCTGTTGCCCTGGGCATCGGTGATCACCGACGAAGCATCGGTGTTCGAATAGACGTTGCTGGTCGTGGTCTTGTTGGTGATGACCTTGCCGTCGAGATTGGTCGAGGTCGTGGTGACCGAAGTCGTCTTGCCAGCCAGCACGTTCTGGGCGGTGGCGATGCGATCGAGCGCCTGGATCGTACCCATCGAGACGCGGGTGTTGTCGCCCGCGGGGTCATCGAGGCGGAAAAGCTGGGTGGAGCTCGGCGAATCCAGCGCGGTCTGGCCGGTGGCGACGACCAGCGCGTCCTTGGCGTTGGTCTGATCGAGCGTCACCTGCTCGATGCCCGTCGGGTTCGACAGGGTGAAGCCCCATTTGCCGCCCTCGTTGGTGACCTTGAAGCTCGACTTCCAGCGCGGCACGGCATCGCCATTGGCGTCGAGCTGCGGCGTGCCGTCGGCCTTGAGATTGGGGATCGAGGCCATCGCGGCGTTGAGCATCGCCGCGACGCTGTCGAGCGTAGGCGGCTGGGTGCCCTGCGACAGATCGACCGAGACCGTCTGCGCGGAAACGCCGGGCTTGCTCAGCGTGACCGAGAATTGCTCGGTGCCGGTCAGTCCCGGGATCGCTTCGCTACGTGTCTTGACCAGGCCCTTGCCCTCGGTCGTGTAGACGTCGGTGGCGGCGAGCTTGGTCGACGTGGCCGAGGAAGAGGGCTTGCCATAGGCAAGGCGCACCAGGTCCGACGGCGCCGTGGACAGATAAGACTGGAGATCGCCCAGACCCTTGAGGAAGGTCTTCTGGAGCGTGGCGCGCTGGGCATCCGACGTGGTCTTGGCGTTTGCGGTCTCGGCGAGCACGCGCAGCTTGTCGAGCGCCTTGTAGGTGGTGAAGCTCGTCTGGATATCGTCGGGCAGGTAGGTGCCGTTGGCATCGGTTACCGACTTGTCGATGATCGTGCGCAGCGCGCTGATCGAGGCGACCTGGCTGGCATTGACCGGCAGCGCGTCCTCGCTCTTCCACGGCGCGAGCGTGGTCGCGGTGGTGAACGCCGCCTTGGCGGTGCGCACGGCCTTGCTGTCATAGGTGACCGCCGACACTGCCGAGGTCATCGTCGAACTCGACCCCGTCAGGATGCTCAACCCGATCAGACTGCCTGATAAATTAACCGTCATCGCGATCCGCACCGCCTTCCTCGATCCTATAATAGAGGGAAAGCCGCCCCCACCTTCGTGTGCGGGTGCAATTTTTTCGCGAGGGAAACGAAAAAAATGACCGTGATGGCGCCGATTGCCGAACCGCCCGAACTGAAGCGCTTCAGTGGCTCGCAGCGGGCCGCTGCCCTGATGCTGGCGCTGGGCAAGGAACATGGCGCCCCGATCTGGGAGCAGCTCTCCACCGACGAAGTGAAGGAGCTGTCGTCGAGCATCGCCGGGCTGGGCCGGATTCCGGCGCCGGTGGTCGAGCATCTGCTCGTCCAGTTCACCAGCGAGATCGCCTCGATGTCGTCGATGCACGGCAGCTACGAGACCACCGAGCGCCTGCTCGCCGGCATCCTGCCGAGCGACAAGGTCAAGGAGATCATGGAAGACATCCGTGGCCCCTCGGGCCGCACGATGTGGGACAAGCTCTCCAATGTCAGCGAAAGCGTGCTCGCCGGCGCGCTGAAGCATGAATATCCGCAGACCGTGGCGGTGATCCTTTCCAAGCTGCGCCCCGACCATTCGGCGCGCGTGCTCGCCGAGCTGCCGCGGGACTTCTCGGTCGACGTCGTGATGCGCATGCTGCGCATGGAGACGGTGCAGAAGGACGTGATCAACCAGGTCGAACAGACGCTGAAGAGCGAGTTCATGACCAATTTGTCGCGCTCGCAGAAGCGCGACCCGCACGAGGCGATGGCCGAGCTGTTCAACTCGCTCGACCGCTCGACCGAGGAAGCGATGCTCAATGCGCTCGACAACAAGGCGCCGGAAAGCGCCGAGCGGATCCGCGCGCTGATGTTCACCTTCGAGGACCTGGGCAATCTGCTGCCGCCGGCGATCGCCGCGATCGTCCGCAGTGCCGACAAGCGGCAGATGGCGCTGGCGCTGAAGGGTGCGCCGGAGAGCCTGAAGACTCTGTTCTTCGGGGCGATGACCGAGCGTGCCGCCAAGCTGCTGCGCGAGGACATGTCGGGCATGGGCCCGGTGCGCGCCCGCGATTGCGAAGAGGCCCAGTCGGCGCTGGTGCGCCTGGCGAAGGACCTGGCGGATCGCGGCGAGATCCTGCTCGTCGATCCCAAGTCCGACGACGCGATGATCATCTAAGGAGCCGGAGCGATGAGCATGCACGCCCATGTCGAGCGCTTCGGCTTCGACCGCGTCTTCCAGGTGCCGCCGAGCCGCGGCGCGCCGATCGGTCCCGACGCCGCGCTCGAAGTCGCGACGCTGCGCGCCGAGCTGGCGCTGCTGCGCAACGAGCAGGAGTCGGCGCTCGCGCTGGCCCGGGCGCAGGGCTATGAGGCCGGGCTCGCCCAGGCGCGCGCCGAGCGTGAGGTCGCCCTGCTGAGCGCAGTCGACGCGCTCCAGGCCGGCATCGAAGGCATCGACGCGCAGTT
Organism: Sphingomonas sp. GW821-FHT12D09; assembly: GCF_058807215.1. Taxonomy (NCBI): domain Bacteria; kingdom Pseudomonadati; phylum Pseudomonadota; class Alphaproteobacteria; order Sphingomonadales; family Sphingomonadaceae; genus Sphingomonas; species Sphingomonas sp. GW821-FHT12D09. Next base: position 1,168,712 of record NZ_JBXAQL010000001.1, read on the forward strand.
CGGCCAGGTTTCCGAGCGAGTGACCGGCGAGGCGACCGAAGTCGCGCTCGCCGCCGCCGAGCTGATCGCCGGCCACGCGCTGGAAGTGGCGCCGGGCATGGCGATCGACGAAGCGCTGGGCCGCGTGCTCGGCCAGGTCGCGCGTGGTACCGAGCTGCAGATCCGGGTCCATCCCGACCTGATGGAAGATATCGAGGGGCGCATCGCCGACCGCCAGTCGCGCGACCGCCGCAAGCTCAACCTCACCGTCGTCCCCGACGAAACGATTGCCGTGGGCGATGCGCGGATCGGCTGGGAAGAAGGCGGGCTCGCGCTGGACGCCGAGGCGCGGCGCCAGGCCGTGGTCGAAGAGCTCGAGACCCTGTTGAAGGCGGCCTGATCCTCCGCATCTTCAAGACGCCCCGGCCTGCAACGCCGGGGCGTTTTTGATTCCGGGAAAAGCCAGCCCGTAAAAGTCACTAGGCAAAAATTTCCCCCGGCAAAAACTGCCGCCTTCCCCACCCCTCTATAATGTCTGCAAGGGGCATCCTCGCCCCGCCAGTTCCATCGAACGGGGCGACATTGGAAGCGATCAAAAATCTCGTAGGCCAGATCGGCCCCAAGCGGCTGATGATCATGGGAGGCGTGGCGCTAGCGCTGCTCGCTGCCCTGGCCTTTGTCGCCACCCGCGGGTCGAACTCGACCATGGGGTTCCTCTACACCGACCTCGACCCCTCGGCCGCCGCGGCGATCACCGAGAAGCTCAAGGCGCAGAATGTCGAGTTCCAGCTCTCGGCCGACGGCACTTCGGTGATGGCGCCGCAGGACAAGCTCGCGGAGCTCCGCATGAGCCTCGCCGGCGAGAAGCTGGGCGGCAAGATCGGCTATGAGGTGCTCGACGAGGAGCAGCCCTTCGGCGTCTCCGCCAGCCGCGCTAAGATGAACGAGACGCGCGCCATCGAAGGCGAGCTCTCCAAGTCGATCCAGACCATCCAGAACGTCACCGCCGCACGCGTCCATATCGTGATGCCGGAGCGCGCCATGTTCGCCGAGGAGAGCCGCAAGGCTACCGCCGCGGTTACCGTGAAGACGCGCGGCCGCATCCCGAGCGAGACCGTCGCCTCCATCCGCTACCTCGTCTCCTCCTCGGTCCCCGAGCTTTCGCCCGATGCCGTCTCGGTCGTCGACCAGACCGGCGCGCTGCTCGCGCGTGCCGGGGACTCCAGCACGGCCAGCGCCGGCGACGCCGATGAGCGCCAGCAGGCCGTCGAAGGCAAGCTGCGCGACGAGATCGAGTCGCTGCTCGAGCCGATCGTCGGCCAGGGCAAGGTCCGCGCCGAAGTCTCGGCCCAGATCGACCGCGACCAGTCGCGCGAGGAATCGAACGTCTTCGATCCGGACAAGCAGGTCATCTCGCACCAGGTGAGCGTGGAGACCGGCGACCAGAACCGCGAGAACGACGCCGGCTCGCAGACCGCTTCGGTGGGCAACCAGCTTCCCGCAGCCCAGATGGGCAGCGCCGCCGGCCCGGGCAATTCGCGCCAGTCGAACAGCAACCAGACGTCGGAAGACACGACCTACGACAACAGCTCGACCAAGACGGTCACCGTCCGCACCCCGGGCAAGGTGAACCGGCTGAGCGTCGCGGTGATGGTCGATGGCGGCGACAAGGGCCTGCCCCAGGCGCAGATCGACCGGCTCCAGCGCCTGGTGGAGAACGCCGTGGGCGCCGACACCCAGCGCGGTGACAGCGTCGTCGTCGAGAGCATGAAGTTCAACACCGGGGACGCCCCCGCGGACGCTACCGCCAGCTTCCTGTCGGCGCTGCCGATGGACCGGATCTGGAGCCTGCTCCAGCTGGTGGTGATCGGCGTGGTCGGCCTGGTGGCGCTCCGCATGCTCAAGCCCAAGCCCGTACCGGGTGCAGCGGTGGCCGAAGCCCCCGCCCAGCTGGCCCCGACCCATTCGCCCGAGATGCTCGCGCTCGCCGAGCGCGCCGCGGACGGCGATGTGGAGGCGATGGCCCAGCTCGAAAACATGACCCCGCCCGACGTGCCGCAGCTCGATCAGGAGATCGCGCTCGCCCAGGTCGACGGCCGTATCAAGCTCTCCGCGCTCAAGCGCATCGGGGATGCGATCTCCGCGAGCCCGCCCGAAGCGGCCTCGGTGATCCGCCAGTGGATGAACGCATAGGACCATGACCATGGATATCGAACCCCACGACATCATCCCGTCCGAACCGGCGGCTGACCAGGCCCCCGTGTTCGAGGATTTCGACCTCAACCTCGGCGGTGACACGCATCACGTCGGCAGCGAAGGCCTGGAGGCCGTCCATGACGTGCCGGTCAAGGTGCAAGCCGTGCTGGGCCGTGCCCGCATGCCGATCGGTGAGCTGCTCCAGCTCGGTTCGGGCACGGTGGTCGAGCTCGACCGCCGCGTCGGCGAACCGGTGGACATCTTCGTCAACGACCGGCTGATCGCCCGCGGCGAAGTCGTCCTGATCGACAATGCGCTGGGCGTCACGCTCACCGAGATCGTGCGGGCCGAGCATTGAGCATGGCCCCCATCCGGATGCTGCTGATCGGCGCCCCGGGCAGCGAGTTTCGCCGCGCGGCGGAGCTGGCGCAGAGCGCAGGCGCGGAGGTCACCATGGCCGACACGCCCGGCGCCGCGCTGGAAACGCTGCGCGCGCAAGGCGCCGACCTGGTGATGATCGACGTGCTGGAAGACGTTGCACGCTTCCTGGGCGACCTGCGTAGCGAGCGTTTCGTCGTACCCGTGCTGGCCTGTGGCATCTCCGCCCCGGCCGAGCGCGCGGTGGCGGCGATCCGTGCCGGCGCGCGGGACTATGTGCCCCTGCCCCCGCAGCGCGAGCTGATCGCGGCGGCCATCGCTTCAGTGGTCGAGCGTCAGACGCAGGTGCGCATCGGCGGCAACCCCGTGCTCGACCGTGCCATGGCGCTCGCCGCCGCGGTCGCCCCGAGCGGCGCCCCCGTGCTCGTCTCCGGCGGCAAGGGCAGCGGCAAGGAAATGATGGCGCGCGAGATCCACAAGCTCTCGGCCCGCCCGGATCCGATCGTCTCGGTCGAATGCGCCGGCGTTGGCGCGGACGTGCTCGAATCCGAGCTGTTCGGGCACGAGGCCGGTGCCTTTCCGGGCGCCGCCGCCCGCCGCGTCGGCCGCCTCGAAAGCGCCCGCAGCGGCACGATCTTCCTGCGCGAAGTGGGCGCGCTTGCCCCCGCGACCCAGGCCCGGCTGCTCGCCGCGCTGATCGAGAAGCGCTTCAAGCGCCTTGGCGGCGAAGAGAGCGTGCCGATCGAGGCGCGGCTGATCGCATCGACCAGCATGGACCTGGAGCTGGCGGTGGAAGCCGGCAGCTTCCGCGAGGACCTGCTGGTGCGCCTGAGCCTGGCGCGCATCGAAGTGCCGCCGCTCGCCGAGCATGGCGACGACATCGCCGCGCTGGCGAACCTGTTCATCGAGCAGTTCGCCGTGGCCGACGGCCTGCCAGCCCGCCCGCTGGCGGACGGCGCGATCGCCGTGCTGCGCGCCTATGGCTGGCCGGGCAATATCCGCGAGCTGAAGGAATGCATCCACCGCGCCACGCTGCTGGCGCACGGGACCCGCATCGAGGCCGAGGACCTGACCCGCTCGGACGGTTCGCCGCTCGAGGCGCTGGTGCAGCTGCCCGCGGCCGATGGCCGGATCGAAGTGAACAGCCTGATCGGGCGCACCGTGGAAGAGGTGGAGCGCGAGCTGATCCTCGGAACGCTGGAGCGCTGCCACGGCAACCGCACTTCGGCATCGAGCATCCTGGGTATCTCGGTGCGCACGATGCGCAACAAGCTGCGCACCTTCATCGAGGGCGGCATCGCCGTGCCGCCCGCGGCCTGAGCCGCCCCTCGACCCCTATTTGAGTGAGTGAGAGCAGAATGCCTCCAGTGATCGCCAATTTCATGCACAAGATCGGCGCGAACCGCGACATGGCGCTCGCGGGCGGCGTGGTCGCGATCATCGCGATGCTGATCCTGCCGATTCCGGGCTGGCTGCTCGACCTGGGCCTGGCCCTGTCGATCACCGTCTCGGTGATGATCCTGATGACGGCGCTGTTCATCGAGAAGCCGCTGGAGCTCAGCGCCTTCCCGACGATCCTGCTGGTCGCGACGATGCTGCGGCTGGGCCTCAACCTCGCTTCCACCCGACTGATCCTCACCCACGGGCATGAGGGCCATAACGCGGCGGGCGGTGTCATCGGCGCGTTCGGCGAGTTCCTGATGGGCGGCGAGGTCATCATCGGCCTCACCATCTTCATGATCCTGATCGTCATCAACTTCGTCGTGATCACCAAGGGTGCGGGCCGCATCGCCGAAGTCGCGGCGCGTTTCAGCCTCGACTCGATGCCCGGCAAGCAGATGGCGATCGACGCCGACCTGTCGGCCGGCATGATCAACGAGGATCAGGCCAAGGAGCGCCGCGCCGAAGTGGAAGCCGAGAGCGGCTTCTACGGCTCGATGGACGGTGCCTCCAAGTTCGTGAAGGGCGATGCGATCGCCGGCCTGCTGATCACCGCGGTCAACATCGTCGTCGGCCTGACCATCGGCGTCGTCTCGCACGGCGTGCCGATCGGCGAGGCGTTCCACACCTATACCGTGCTGACCGCAGGCGACGGCCTGGTCAGCCAGATCCCGGCGCTGATCATCTCTATCGCCGCAGGCCTGCTCGTCTCCAAGGGCGGCGTGAAGGGCAAGACCGGCGCGGCGCTGGGCGACCAGCTCGGCCGCTATCCCAAGGCCTTCGGCATGGTCTCGTTCCTGATGGGCGCGCTGGCGCTCATGCCGGGCCTGCCGTTCATCCCCTTCGCGATCTTCTCGGCCGGCTCGGGCTATGCCGCGTGGAGGATGAGCAAGAACGCCGCCAACAAGGTTGCGCTGGAAAAGGCCGTCGCCGCGCAGGAAAAGGCCGCCGAGGCGATCGTCGAGCAGCCGATCTCGCAGACGCTGGCGATCGACGCGGTGCGCATCGAGATCGGCTATGCCCTGCTGCCGATGATCAACGACGAGCAGCGCGAGCCGCGCCTCGACGACCAGGTACGCGCGCTGCGCCGCCAGATGGCGACCGATTTCGGCTTCGTCCTCCCCTCGGTCCGGATCATCGACAATATGGGCCTCAAGCCCAGCGAATATGTCATCACGATCAAGGAGACCGAGGCGGCACGCGGCGAGATCCGCGTCGACAAGCTGCTGATGATCAATCCGGGCGGCGGCCCGGCCGGCCTGCCCGGCGAGCCGACCAAGGAGCCGGTGTTCGGCCTCCCTGCGCTGTGGATCGATCGCGAGCTGCGCGACGAGGCGGGCTTCCGCGGCCTGACCGTGGTCGAGTGCGGCACGATCATCACCACGCACCTGACCGAGCTGGTGAAGGAGAACATCGCCGACCTGCTCTCCTATTCGGAGACGCAGAAGCTGCTGACCGAAGTCCACAAGGACTCGGAGAAGCTGGTCGCCGATATCGTGCCGAGCAAGGTCTCGATCTCGAGCGTGCAGCGCATTCTGCAGAACCTGCTGAGCGAAGGCATCTCGATCCGCGACGTGCCGACGATCCTGGAAGGCATTGCCGAAGCGGCGCCGCTGACCAGCAACCTGACCCAGATGACCGAGCATGTCCGCTCGCGCCTGGCCCGGCAGATCAGCGCGGCACAGGTGCGCGGGGAGGCGATCCCGGTGGTGACGCTGTCGCCCGAATGGGACCAGGAGTTCGCCGAAAGCATCCTGGGCAATGGCGACGACCGCCAGCTGGCAATGGCGCCAAGCTCGCTGCACAAGTTCATCGCGCACGTCCGCGAGACCTATGACCGGCTGGCGCAGGACGGCGAGATCCCGTGCATGCTGACCAGCCCGGCGATCCGCCCGTTCGTCCGCTCGATCATCGAGCGCGTGCGCCCGGCGACGGTGGTGCTCTCGCAGAACGAGATCCATGCCCGCGCCCGCATCCGCGCGCTCGGCACAATCGGCTGATCAGGACCCGCTGGGCCACAGTCATCCTATAATGGAAATTGCGGGCCCAGACGCCCGCCGTCGAGGCACCTGAATGCAGATAAATACCATCGGGTTTCCCACGGGCCTATTCGGCGCAGGGGGCGCCGCTCCCGACGCCGGTATCGGCTTCGCGCAGTTTCTTGGCGCACCGGCCAACCCGGCCGGCGCTGGCGGGACTGCGGGTGCTGTTCCGAACCTGGGCGTGACCCCGCCGCTCGCTTCGAATGATACCGTGGCACCCGCCGCGACGATGAGCATGGCCCAGCTGCTGACCACCGCCGCGCCGCTGGCGCCGCCGGTCGCTGCCGCCCCGATTGCCACCGTCCCGGTCGACACCGCCCCAGTAGCCGATGCACCGGCTGTGGCGGCTCCCGAGGCGCAGCCGATCGTCGACGATCCTGCGGCCGCCGCGCTGCCCGAGGAGGCTGCTGCAACGGTGCCGCAGGCGCCGGGCAAGCCGATCGTCCAGGTCAAGCCGAACCAGCCCGCCAAGCCGGCGCCGGACGCGAAGCCCGAGCCGAGCCTCGACCTGGTCGCCGATCCGGCTCCCCAGGCGCCCGTCGCCGAAGCGTCGGTGGCACAGCCTGCCGAGGACGCCAAGACCGAGACGCCGGCAAAGCGCAGTCCGCGCCTTGCCAAGGACGTCGCCGAAGAGATTCCCGTCACGCTGGATGCCCAGCCGACCGCTGCCGATCCATCCATCGTCATGGCCGCCGTCGCCCAGGCGCCGGTGCGGCCCGAGCTGGCGGTCAAGCCCCAGCCCTCGCCCACCCGCCAGATCGGCGAAGTGACCGGCAAGCCCGGCAAGACGGATGCCGTGCGGGCCGAGCCTGACACCGCCCAGCCGGCGGCCGGCAGCGAAAAGACGCACGCCGCGGTATCGGCGATTGCCGGCAAGGCTGGCGACAAGAGCGACAACGCACCGTCCGACGAGCGCGGCCAGGCGCCGGCCTTCACGCTACGTAGCGAGGCGCACGCACCGGTCCATGCCGCACCCGAGACTGCTCGCAGCCAGGCAGCACCCGCCGTCGCGGCAGCCGAGCCCGTGGTCGCCGCGCGACCCGGCCATCTCGGCCAGCAGATGGGCGTCGAGATCGCGCGCAAGGTCGAGGCCGGCGAGGATACGCTTCGCATCCGGCTGAGCCCCGACAATCTCGGCAAGGTGGAGGTCACCCTCTCCTTCGACGATGGCGGCAAGCTGCGCGCCACGGTGCGCGCCGAGAGCCAGCAGGCGCTCGACATGCTGCGCCAGGACGCGCCCGACCTCGGCCGTGCGCTCGACCAGGCCGGCATCCGCGCCGACGCCCAGAGCTTCCGCTTCGAAAGCGGCGGAAATGGCGGCGGGGCGCAGGCCCAGCAGCAACAGCAGAACCAGAATTCATCCGGCGGCCCGTTCGCCGGCAATGACGAACCCGACACGACCGAAGTCGCGTATCGCGAGATCCGCAGCGACGGCCAGGTCGATCTCCTCGCCTAGGAGCAGCACATGACCAGCGTTACCAACACGACCAGCACCACCGCGGCCGCCGCGACCGGCACCACCGGCTCGGCCACGGGCCTCAATGCCGATTTCACGATGTTCCTGAAGCTGCTGACCACGCAGATGCAGAACCAGGACCCGCTGAGCCCGATGGACACGAGCCAGTACACGCAGCAGCTGGTGCAATATTCGCAGGTCGAGCAGTCGATGTCCCAGACCTCGACGCTCAAGTCGATCCTTTCGACGCTCGGCACGCAGAACCTGACCCAGGCATCGTCGCTGATCGGCCATGCGGTGGAAGCGGATTCGAACGTCGCCGGACTGACCACCAGCGTGCCTGCGCAGTGGAACTGGACCGCTCCGCGCGATGCCGCCACGGTGGTCGCGACGATCAGCGACGCTTCGGGCAAGGTCGTCGACACGCGCACCGTGAGCGTGACCGGGTCGACCGGCACGCTGGGCTGGGACGGCGAGACCTCGAGCGGCCGCCAGATGGCCGCCGGCAAGTACTCGATCACGATCAAGGCGCTCGACAGCTCGGGCACCGAGATCAGCAACACCAGCGTGCGCAGCATCGGCACGGTGAGCGACGTGCAGCTCGACAATGGCGCAGTCCTGGTGACCGTGAACGGCAACCAGTTCGATGCCAGCAAGCTCACCCGGATCGGCAATTGACTAGGGTATTCCCTGAGGGGACTCGGTTTGGGCACCCCTCGCTTTCTCTCTATATTTAAAGAAGAGAGGCGAGCGGGCGTATCAATCCCCTCGCGACCCGCTCGTCTCTCCACCGGCGCCCCGGCGCCCAGTATTCCTTTCGCTTAAATCAGGGCGGCCCGGTTCTCCTCCACCGGGCTGCCCTTTTTTGTGTCCGGAACCAGGCCAGGGGCGAGGCCCGGCCCCATGCGGAGGCCCGCCAGGGCCTCACAGAGCGGCCTTCATCGCCCTCCCCTTCATCGCTTGCAGGCACAAAAAAGGGGCCGTGAAGGCCCCTCTTTCGGTTGGTGCTGTGTGCCGGCGATCAGGCGTGCGCGGCGCGCAACACCGGGTGGCTTGCCAGCTGGATGATCTGGGTCGGCACCAGCTCGGCACCGTTCTCGACGATATCGAAATCCTCGATCGCACAGCCGGCGATCGCGGCCGGGCTGGTGAGCATCGCGATGCAATCGGCGATCGACGGATCCTCGCGCGGGCCGATCGTGTCGAGCACATCGGCCAGCGTCATGCCCGGCGATGCCAGCGCGCGATCGGCAGCGGCCGACCAGAGCGCGCGGACGTCTTCGACGGCGAGCGTAAGAGACACAGTGAAGCTGCCCGAAGCTTCGATACCATACGCCATGTTACCAACGCCCATTTGTCACCCCTGACCCGTTCGTGTGGAATTTGAGCCTAGATGCCGGAAACCCGGCCGTTCGCGTAGTACGGGCATGCCCCTACGTGGTTTTGCGGAATCTAGTGCACCCGCGCCTCTGCCCGCCGCCCGAGCTCGCGGGCATGGGCTGCGACCAGGCACAGCTCGGCATAGAGCCGGTCCCAGAAGGGCGCGGGAATATCGAGCGCCGGCACGCTCGACTGGTGGAGCGCCAGCGCCGCGCAGGGGTCGAGACCCAGGCGGAAGCGGGTAGCGAAGACACCGTCGATATGCTCATCCGGCAGGCCATGCGGCACGGCCAGGCGCGCCGACATGATATAGCCCGAAAGCACATCGACACCGTAGCCATCGAGCATCACGCGGGGCCGGCCGGCAATATCCGGGCGCTCCAGCACGACCAGCGCGCCCGACGGATGCTCCTCGACGCTGACCTGCAGGCGGCCGCCGAATGCATCGGTGATTTCTCTGATCCTTGGAAACACGCGCGTTAACTCCCTCTTCCCATCATTATAGAGGCGTCAACCAAGGCCGGGTCTGGAGCGGACACGAAAAAAGGGGGCCGGGACTTGCGTCCCGACCCCCTTCGTCAGGGCCATAGACTCCAGGGAAAAGTCTGGCCTTAACGGAACAGCGAGGTGATCGTCGACGGCGCCTGGTTGGCGATCGACAGAGCCTGAACACCGAGCTGCTGCTTGACCTGCAGCGCCTGCAGCTTCGCCGATTCCTTCGCGAGATCCGCGTCGACGAGGTTGCCGATGCCACCCTCGATCACGTCCGAGAGCTTGCTCGTGAAGGTCGACTGAGCGTCGATCTTGCGCGAAGCAGCGCCCAGGGTGCTGAGGCTGGTCTTCAGGTTGCCCTGCGTGGTGGTGATCGTGTCGATCATCGCCTGAGCCGAGGCCTGGCTGCTGATGTTGCCCGAAGCCGAGATCGTGACAACGGAGCCACCGAGGTCGAGACCCTGGTTGGCGACGCTGAGCGAGTCCGGGTTCCAAGCGGTCGTGCCGGTGTTCGAGTCGTTGAGCGACTGGAGAGCCGTCACGGTGCCACCGCCCGAAGCCTTCAGCAGGTTCGTGCCGTTGAAGTCAGACGAGTTGACGATCGTGGTGATCTGGTCACGCAGCGCAACGAAGTCGCTGTTGAGCGCGTCACGGGTCGCCGTGTCGATGCCGGCGTCAGCAGCCTGGTAGGCCTTTGCCTTCATCTGGTTCACGACGTCCGAGATCTGCTCGGCGCCAGCCACCGCCACATCGGTCACGCTCTTGGCGCGGCTCAGCGACGAGGAAACGGCCGCGAGGCCGCCCATGTCGCCACGCAGGCCCTGAGCAATCGTGTACGAAGCCGAGTCGTCCTTGGTCGACGCAACCTTCAGGCCGGTGTTGATGCGGCTCTGAACCTGCGACAGGCCCTTGTTGGTCTCGTTCAGGCTCTGAAGAGCCGCCATCGCACCGACGTTGGTGTTAACCGAAAATGCCATTGTAAAAATCCTTCTTGGATCAAGGGCCGCTTCTGCGACCCGAACCGGAGACGCCGGTTCGCGACGGAGACATGATCGGTATGTCCCGCACACTCATTGTGGGAAGAATTATAGGATGACCAAAATTAGGCTGCGAATTTAGTTGGTTAGCAAAGGGTTAAGGGAAATTCCGGGCCTCCCATGCTCATGATTCCAAGCACTTAGCCCCGGCCTCCCACCCGTCGTCATCCCCGCGAAGGCGGGGATCCAAGGTTACTGTGCCCGGCCAGTTCTGCCTGGCTCTGGATTCCCGCCTTCGCGGGGATGACGGGTGAGCGGCCCCGTCCCACACACCCCAAAAGAAAATCGCCCCGCAGCACGGGCTGCGAGGCGATCCTCTCAATGGTCTGGAGACAGGCTCAGAACGGGAAGAGCGCGTCGTAGATCTGCTGGCCCCAGCGCGCCTGCTGCGCATCGGTGAGCTGGCCCTTGCCGCCATAGATGACGCGTGCCTCGGCGATCTGCGAGTGGCTGATCGAGTTGTCGCGGGCGATGTCCTCGGGGCGGATGATGCCGGTGACGATCAGCTCGCGCATCTCGAAATTGACGCGCACTTCCTGGCGGCCACGGATCATCAGGTTGCCGTTGGGCATCACCTGGGTGACGATGGCGGCCATCGTCATGTTGATCGTCTCCGAGCGCGCGGTGGTGCCACCGCCGGCGTACTTCGAGCCCGAATTGGTCTCGAGCGCGGCATTGGCGTTGCCGCCGAGCACCTTTGCGACCGGCGCGATGCCGAGCAGGCCGCCGACGCCCCCGCTCTCGCTGCCGCCGCGGGTGCGCGAGGTGTTGTTGCCGAGATCGGCCTTGTCGGCGATCTTGATCTTGATCGTCAGGATGTCGCCGGTCTTGTTGGCGCGCTGATCGCGGAACAGCGCGCCGGCCCCGGTGCGGAACAGCGACGCGCCGCTGCCCGGTTGCGGCTGCCCGGGGACTGCGGCGGTGCGGACGACGCCCGACCGGTCCGACGGCATCGCCAGCGACGGCTCGATCTCCGGCACGTCGATCGGCTGGATTTCCGAGAGCTTCGGTGCCTTGCCGACGGCCTTCAGCCGACCGGTAGCGCCGCAACCCGAAAGCGTGGCGGCGATCGCCACCGCGAGAATGATCTTACGCATGTTGTTTTCCCTCAAAACTTCAAGGCGTTACGATACGCACGGTACCCGAGGCCTCGACGACCCCATCCAGCGTGCGGTTGGTGGCATTGGCGACGACCCGGATGGCCTCGCCCTTCGATCCGCCCGCGAGCGCGCGGCCGGAAGCAGTGATGATCAATGCGCCGCTGACGATACGGATCGTCACCGGCTCCCCGCGCCGCACCAGTTGCGGGCGGGTGAGATCGCTCTGGCGGACGACGGTGCCCGCCTGCAGGTTGCGCACGGCTTCCCAGCCCGAAGCCTGGTCGACGGTGAGCGCACCGCGCGCCGCGGCGGCGGGACGCGGCTCGAACGCGAAGTCGCCGCTCTCGATGCGATCGCCCTTCTGCACGGCATGGCCGAGCACCGCGACCGGCACGTCCTCGGGCGAACCGAACGCGAGCAGGGCGAGGCTGAGCAGGCCGAACATCAGCGCAGCTGGCTGGTGGTGGCCAGCATCTCGTCCGCGGTCTTCACGACGCGGCTATTCATCTCATAGGCGCGCTGCGCCGTGATCAGCGCCGTGATTTCTGCGACCGGATTGACGTTCGAGGCTTCGACGAAACCCTGCATCAGCGTGCCGAAGCCGGGATCGCCCGGAGCGCCCGAGATCGGCGCGCCCGAGGCCGAAGTCTCGAGGAACAGATTGCCGCCCTTGGCTTCGAGACCGCCTTCGTTGACGAAGGTCGCGAGCTGGAGCTGACCCAGCGTCTGCGGCGTGGGATTGCCCGAAATCACGGCATCGACCTGGCCGGTCTTCGAGACGGTGACGCTCACTGCGTTCTGCGGCACGGTGATGCCCGGCTGGACCGGGAAGCCGTCCGCGTTGACCAGCTCGCCCTGATCCGAAACGCCGAACGAGCCATCACGGGTATAGCCGGTGCTGCCGTCGGGCATGGTGATCTGGAAATAGCCATGGCCCTGGATCGCCAGGTCATACTGGTTGTCGGTCTGCTGGGCGGCGCCCTGCTCGTTGATCCGATAGATCGCGCCGGTCTTCACGCCCGAGCCGATCTGGATGCCGGTCGGGCTCATCGTCTGGGCGCTGGTCGCCGAGCCGGGACGCACGACCTGCTCGTAGAGCAGGTCCTGAAACTCGGCGCGCTGGCGCTTGAAGCCGGTGGTGCTCATGTTGGCGATGTTGTTCGAGATCACATCGACGTTGGTCTGCTGCGCGAGCATGCCGGTCGAGGCGATGGAGAGCGTACGCATGGACTAGTTCCTTATGCTCGGTTTGTGGGTCAGCCGACCTTGCTCAGCCGGTCGATCGCCGACTTGCGCATGTCGTTCATGCTCTGGGAGAGGTTCTGGCTGGTCTGATAGGCGCGCAGGATCTCCACCATGTCGGTGGTCTCCTGGATCGCGTTGACGTTGGAGCCTTCGATGCCGCCCGTCTGGAGGTGGGTCTCGCCCGAAGGCAGCTCGCGACCGCCGGTGCCGCTGAACAGCCCGTCGCCGCGCGGATCGACGCTGGCTTCATTGAACGTCGTCACGGTGAGGCGGCCAAAGGGACCGCCGGGACCGTTGATCGTGCCGTCCTTGCCGATTTCGATCTGGTTCGCGGCTTCGGCGGGGATGGTGATCGGCTTGCCGCCCTCCCCCAGCACCTTGTTGCCGCTGGAGGTGGCGAGCTCGCCGGTAGGCAGCATCTTGAGCTGGCCCGAACGCGTATAGGCGGTCGAGCCATCGGGCGCCTGCACCGACAGATAGCCATTGCCCTCGATCATCACGTCGAGCGGATTGCCGGTCGGCTGGAAGCCGCCCTGGCTGAAATCATGGGTCGCGCCATAGTCGAGCACGAACGCAGTCGTCTGCGCAGGCTTCACCGCGCTTTCGGTCTTCTCCACATATTCGCGGAAGACCGGCTGTTCGCGCTTGAAGCCAACCGTATTCATGTTGGCGAGATTATTCGCCGCCACATCCATGCGACGGCGGAGCGCCGTTTCCTGGCTGAGCAGCACATAGGAAGAAATGTCCACCGGACGTCCCTCAAAAATTCGCACTAGGCAACAATTGCCGGGCACTGATCCTATAATAGAATGAAATGCACCGGCGCGGTGTCGGCGTGCAGATTTCGGAAGGTCACCAGGGAATGTCGTCTCCGGAAATCATCGAGGAGGGCGCAGAGGCTGTGAAGGCCGCCAAGCCCAAGTCGAAGAAGAAGCTGATCATCATCGGTGCCGCGGCAGGCGTATTGCTGCTCGGCGGCGGTGGCGGTGCGGCCTTCATGCTCTCGGGCGGCAGCGCCAAGGCCGAGACGGCCGAAGGCGGCCACGCCAAGACCGAAGAGAAGAAGGCCGATAGCGGCCATGCCGAGGGCGGTGCCGAAGGCGAAGCCGGCAAGGACGCCTATGTCGATGTGCCCGCATTCATGGTGAACCTGCGTTCGCCCGACGGCCAGGCCCGCTTCCTGAAGCTGCATTTCATGATCGTGCCCGCGGACGGCGTCGCTGCGGACTCGCTGAAGGAGAAGCTGCCGCTGGTGATGGACAGCTTCCAGCCGTTCCTGCGCGAGCTGCGCCCCGAGGATCTCGCCGGCTCCGCCGCGGTCTTCCGGATCAAGGAAGAGATGATGGTGCGCGCCACGGCAACGCTTGGCGACGGCCAGGTGAAGGACATTCTGATTCAGGACCTAGTCCAGCAATGATCGATCTCGACGATTTCGACCTGCCCGAACCCCCGGTCGCGATGGGCGACGTGGGCGGCGGCAGCTTCGACCAGGCGGACATCGATGCGCTGTTCGGCGATTTCGGGCCCACGGTGGGCAAGAAGGGCCTGCGCGCCGTCATCGAATCCAAGGTCATCAGCCATGAGCGCCTGCCGATGCTCGAAGTGGTGTGCGACCGCGTGGTGCGCTCCTTCGCCCAGTCGATGCGCAACCTGACTTCGGACGGCGTCGATGTGAGCCTGGAGGAAGTGACCTCCACCCGCTTCGGCGAGTTCATGAACCGCGTCGCGCTGCCGGCCATGGTCGGCGTGTTCAAGATCGAGGAGTGGGAGAGCTATGGCCTCGTCACCGTCGATTCCAACCTGATCTACTCGGTGGTCGATGCGCTGCTCGGTGGCCGCGGCGGCGGCGGATCGACGATGGTGATCGATGGGCGCGCCTTCACCACGATCGAGACCGGCCTGGTGTCGCGCATGCTGAGCCTGGCGCTGAACGACTTCTCCGAGGCGTTCGCCCCGATCGAGCCGGTCCACATGAACCTGGAGCGCATCGAGACCAACCCGCGTTTCGCGGCGATCGCCGGCGTCTCCAACATCTGCGCCACCGCCACCTTCCGGGTGGACATGGACGGGCGCGGCGGACGGTTCACCCTGGTGTTCCCCTATGCCACGCTCGAGCCGGTGCGCGACAAGCTGCTCCAGCGCTTCATGGGCGAGAAGAGCGGCCGCGACAGCATCTGGGAGGCGCACATGGCCGCCGAGGTGCGCAAGACCAACGTTTCGATGAGCGTTCTGCTGGGCGAGAAGGCGATGAGCATCGCCGACCTGCGTGGCCTCGAGATCGGCCAGACCATCTCGCTCCACAAGAGCCCCGACGATCCCCTCGATATTGCCTGTGGCGGCGTGAAGCTCGCCCAGGGCCAGATCGGCCAGCGCAGCGGCAAGGTTGCCGTGCGCCTGGTCAACGACGTTTCCTCCGACAAGAAGGTGAAGCAATGAGCATCGCGCTACTCGCCAATGTGCTGACGATCATCCTGTGCATGGCCGTGCTCGTGCAGAGCGTCCGGATGATGAAGAGCCTGCGCACCGTCAAGGACGGCGCGCTGACCCAGGTGGTCGAGGCGCTGCAGATCGCCACCGTCCAGGCCCGCGCCGTGCTGTCGGACATGAAGCACACGCTCGGCACCGACTGCGCCCGCCACGCGCAGCTGGTCGAGCGCGCCCGCGAGCTGCGCGACGAGCTGAGCCTGATGACCGGCATCGCCGATTCCGCCGCCGAGCGGATCGTCAATGCGGTGAGCCTGGCCAATGCCCAGCGCAACGCCTCGGACGGCGAAACGGCGGACACGGCGGAAGCCGAAGCCATTGCGGAGGCCGTCGCCAAGATCGCGGAAGCCGCATAATGGCACGCCCCACCCTCCTCCTCCTCACGGCCGGCGTGGCCGGGCTAGCGGCGGTCGCCAATGCGGCGACGATCGCGACCGGTGCGCAGGACAATAGCCCGACCACGACGCGGCTCGGCAATGCGATCACGCAGGACATGAGCGACCGCGATGCCGCCGCCGCGCGGCGCAAGCGCGGCCTCGACCTGCGCGAGCAGGCGGCCAAGGCGGCCTCTGCCCGGCTCGCCGCCGACATGGAGGCGCGCAAGAAGCAGGAAGAGGCGCAGCAGCAACCTGCCGCGGGCGCGAATGGTGCCCCCGGCGCGGCCGGCCCGGCGGACTCGCAGTTCGACGAGCTCGCCCGCATCTATCAGGCGATGAAGCCCAAGGCCGCTGCGGTGGTCTTCGAGCAGCTCGACATGGAAGTGCAGATGAAGGTGGCGCAGCGCATGCGCGAGCGCTCGACTGCGATGATCATGGCGGCGATGACGCCCAAGGGCGCCGCGACGCTGAGCATGGCGATGGCGCGGCGTGGCGCCAAGCCGCAGGCCCAGCCGCAGGTGGCGGGGCGTGCTCCCGCCGGACCGGCGGCCGCTGCCCGGCGCTGAGCCGATCATCTACCCTTAACCGGGAGCGGTTAGGCATTGACGCTCTTCTCGGGAGGGTGGGATGCGCCGAATAATATTTGGAATGGTCCTGATGGGTGCGGTTGTCGTGCCCGCCATGGCCCAGGAAGCCGGAGTTCCACAGCTCACGCCCGACCAGAAGGGCTATATCGTCTACGATCAATGCATGATGCATGCTGCGATCAAGGCGTCGCATACCGATGCCAGGGACGAAGAGATTTTCGGCCTGGCCAAGGCGCAATGTGCCACGACGCGTACGCTGGTCACCAGGGGACAGGAAAGCAATCGCGCGTTCCTGGCGGCGCTGGACGCTGCGGATGCGGACAAGGCGGCCAACTTCCCGGCATGGATCAAGGGTGTGCGGGAGCGCCGCAAGAGCTTCGACGCGCAAGCACCCGCTCCGGCAGCCCCGTCGCGTCCGTAGCGGTTCGGCTGACGAGAAAAAGCCCGTCCCGGCGATCTGCCGGGACGGGCTTTTCTTTGATCCTTGCGGAAATCCGTCAGCCGGTTCGCGCTTCGACCTCGACGATCAGCACACGCACCAGGCCCGGCTCCGTGGTCTTGAGCGCGGCGGTGAGATCATGGTCGAGGCGCTGGGCGTCCACTGCGCGGAGCGCCGACGCGTTCAGCCGAGCGAACTCCAGGCCCGCCGCGATCGTGGCGGAGCGGAGCACCGGCATCTCGTCCGTGAGCTTCTTGGCGGTCTCGTCCGAGCCGGCGTCGATCACCAGCTTGAAGGTCAGCGCGCCATTCACCCGGTCGCTGTCGATGATCGGGACGGTGACCTCTTCCATCGGGACGAGGTGCGGACCTTCGCCGCCACCGCCGCCCGAGGCAAGCGCACCTCCGCCCGGCAGCGGCAATGCCGCGAGGCCCAGCGCTGCAAGCGTTTCGCGTCGCAAATCCATTCTCCGATATCGGTACACGGCGCGCCGTCCACGCGCCCATCCCTCTATAATAGAATGGAATCAGCGAGCAGGTGGTGACTTGAGCTACGATCAACGCCCGGGAAAGATGCGCGTCGTCTCCGACGCAGCCAATCCCAATGTGCGGACGATAATCGACAACCCCGCCCAGCCTGCCAAGGCGGCGGCGGCTGCCGCGCCCGGCAAGGCCGCGCTGCCGCTCATGTCGGCGATCCTGTTCCTGCTCGCCTGCATCGGCGGCGGCGTGGCGATCGCGTTCGTGCGTCCCTTCGGGATCGGCTGATGCGCAACCTGTTCCTCATCCTCGCCGCGGGCGCCACCACGGCCACCGCGCCTGCGCCGCACGACGCCGCCAAGCCGGCCGCGCCCGCGGCGCCGGCGGCGCCTGCCGCCCCCGCCGCGACCATCCCCAACGCCGCCCTGCCCCGCTTCGCGGCCGAGCTCGCGCAGATGCCGTCGATCACCGGCGGCGATGGGTGGAGCGGCATCACCGGCACCGAGGCCTGGCACCAGCTCGCCACCGCCACGCCCGACAAGCGCCAGTTCGTGCGCTGGAGCTATGCCAAGGGCCTGATCGCCGCCGAGCGCGGCGCCGAAGCGCTGGGCGTGCTCGAAGTGATGCGCCTGAGCGACAAGGACCTGGCGCTGGTGGCCCCGTATCAGCTGGCACGCGGCGCGGCGCTCACCCTGATCGGCCGCGATGCCGAGGCAGTGGAATCGCTCGCCTCGCCCGAGCTGGCAAGCAATCCCGAGGCGTGTGCCTGGCGGATGCGCGCGCTGGCCCATTCGGGCGACGCGAACGCAGCCGTGGGGCAGATCAACTGCGCCCGCATCGCGATCAACGCGCGTGCGCCGGGCGACCGGGTGGACTTCATGCTTTCCGCCGCCGGTGCGGCGATCGATGTGGGCCAGCCCCAGCCGGCGCTGCAATGGCTGGGCCTGTTCAACGACCAGAACCCCGAGGCCAATATGCTGCGCGGCCGCGCGCTGCTCGCCCAGAAGGACCTGCCCGGCGCACGGCTGCGCTTCGAGCGCGCAGCGCTCGACGGCAATGCCGAGATAAAGGCCGCGGCGCGGCTCGGTACGATCGAAGTCGGCATCGACGGCCATTCGACGAATCCTGCCGAGGCGATCAAGCAGCTCGACGCGCTGCGCTTCGGCTGGCGCGGCGGCCCGGTCGAGCAGCGTGCGCTGACCATCGAATATGGCCTGGCCAAGGACCAGCAGGACCTGCGCACCGAGCTGAAGAGCGGCGCCACGCTGCTGCGCTATTTCAAGCTGGGCGCCCAGGCCGGCCCGATGCTCGCCGAGCTCCAGCAATCGCTGACTGCGGTGCTGGCACCGGAGAGCAAGGTGCCGCTGGCCGAGGCCGCCGGCCTTTATTGGGATTATCGCGAGCTCGCGCCCTCCGGCGGCGATGGCGATCTGCTCGCCAACCGCCTGGCGGACCGGCTCCAGGCCGCTGGGCTCTATGCCCGCGCCGCCGAACTGCTGAGCTATCAGCTGAGCCAGCGCGCGCAGGACGTGGCGCAGGGCCCGCTTTCGGTGCGCGTCGCGATGCTGCAGATCCTCGCTGGCCGCCCGGACCTGGCGCTCACCGCGCTGCAGACCACCGAGCAGCCGAGCTATACCGACCAGATGCGCTGGGACCGCAAGCGGATGGAAGCCGTCGCGCTCCACCGCCTGGGCAAGGACGACGCTGCCGCGGCAGCGCTGGACGGCGTGCCCGATGGCGCGGCGGTGCGGGCGGAAATCCACTGGCGAACCCAGGACTGGGGCAATTTCGTCACCGAGAGCGAAGCCAGCCTGCCGTCGGCCAAGGCGCTCGGCGCGCCGCAACAGGCCGCGGTGCTGCGCTACGCCGTGGCGCTGGCGATGCTCAATCGGAACGACAAGCTCAAGGGGCTGAACGGCCGCTATGCAGCGGCGTTCAAGGGCCTGCCGACTGCCGGCGCCTTCGAGGCACTGACCGGCAGCCTGGACAAGATCGACCCGGCCAAGCTCGACGCCGCGATCGGCGCGATTCCCGAGGCGAGCCCCGCGGGCGCGATCGGCGATCTGCTCGACGCCGGGGGCTGAACTCCGACTTTCCCTTCCGTGCAAGGGAGGGGCCAGGAGTGGCTTAGAAAAGGTCGGGCTCGATGCCCGGCCTTTTCTTTTTCCGCTATCGACTGGCTGGGCGCCTCGGCTCGATGGGGTCGCGAAGAAAACGAAAAGCCCGGAGCATCGCTGCTCCGGGCTTTCCGTTCATCGGCGCGAGGGACGCCGATCAGCGGATATAGTTGACGAGGCTCAGGCCCGAGAGCTGCGAGAATACCGAGTAGCTCGCCTCGAGCACCGTCTTCTGCTGGGCGAGGTCGATCGCGACCTGGCCGAGATCGGCGTCCTCATTCTCCTGGATCACGTTCTGGAGGACCAGGCCGCGTGCTTCGCCGCGCGCTGCAAGCGTCTCGACCTGGTTCTGCTTGCGGCCATTCTCGGCGTTGACGGCGCGAAGGTCGCCCAGGCCGGTATCGAGCTGCGACACTGCCTGCTTGATCGCGTCCATCTGCGCATCGGTCGCCTTCAGGCCGATGTCGCCGACCGCGCCGAGCGAGCGGAACGCTTCGTACAGGCTGGCGCCGATCTCGCTCGCGCCGACGCCGTAGCTCACGTCCACACCATCGGCCACGCGGGCATTGGCGCGCACAGTGTCGTTATGGAAGGCGCTGGCGCCGGGGGTGGCGGCCGCGTCGGCAAGCGTGTTGACCGAAAAGGGCGCCTGATCGGTCTGGCTGCCGCCGAACAGCGGCGTGCCGCCTTCCGACGCGTTCAGCGAAGTGCGGAACTGGTCGAACGCCGTCTGGATCGCTTCCTGCAGGCCGGCGGCATCGCCCGTACCGACGGCGTTCATCAGGCTGGTGCGCAGGTCCGAAGTCGCGCTCTCGATGCCTTCCATGTTTGCCTGGTACAGCGTCAGCGTGGTGCCGACACGCTTCGACACGGTCGACTGCGCTTCCTGGCGGGCCAGCAACGAGTGGGCCGAGAGGTTGCGCACCGACTCGGTGCCGAGATCGGCGAAGCTCGAGGCCTTCTTGCCGGTCGACAGCTGGGTCTGGGTGATCGCGAGCTTCTCCTGCGCGCGCGACATCGCGCTGGACATGGTGCGCTGGAGTGGAATGGTGGCGACGCGGGTCATTGATGTTCCCTCTTCTTCTCTTATCAGACCATGTTCAGGAGCGTGTCGTACATGTCGTTCGCGGTGCTGATCACGCGCGCGGCAGCCGAATAGCTGTTCTGCAGCACGACCATCTGCGAAAGCTCCTCGTCGATGTTGACGCCGGCGAAGCTGTCGCGGCGGTTGACCGCGTCGTCGCGCCGCGCCGAGGCATCGGCGAGCTGGCCCTGGGCCTGGCTGGCGTTGAGGCCGATCCTGCCCATAAGGTTGCTGGCAAAGGCCTCGACCGTGGACTTGCCGTCCTTGCCGAGGTCGATCGCCGTGCCGAGCTTGTTCACGAAGGCTGTCGCCCCGCGCATGTCGCCCGCGCCCAGCGCCTTGGCGCCGACCGCGACGTCCTGCAGTTGGGCGAGGCCAAGCTTCTTGGGATCGGCGAGGATCTCCGAACGCACCTGCGCGGTGTCGAGGCCGCTCGATGCGCCGGTGAGGCTCATCAGCTGCGACAGGCTGCGGCCTGTACCGAGGCGGTTGGTCGAGTCCGACGGGATCGACAGCGTCGCACCGGCGACGTTCGGCGCGGCCTGGAAGCGCAGGCGGCCGGCGTCGTCGAGCGAGAAGGTGCCGAAGTTGGAGAGCGGGCTGCCGTTGAGATCGTCGACGATGTCGCCGAACGTCCCACCGGCGGTGGGCGCCAGGGTATAGCTGGTCAGCGCCCGGCCCGAACTGTCGCGCAGCACGATCTGCGAAGTCTCGCCCGCAGCAAAGCCATGGGGGTCGCTGCTTGCGAAACCCGAGGGGACCAGCGCAGAGCTATCGCTGCGGACGAGGTCGTTGAGCCCGAAGAATTGCGAGACGCCCTGCCCGCCACGCGCGCTGGGCGCAGTGGCGTCCTGGCCGATCGCGATGCCGGTGCCGGTGCCGTTCGCGGTGATGCTGAGCGCACCATTCGTGAAGCTGGCCGTGCCGGCACCGCCCAGGCCCGTATTGATCGCATTGACCATGTCATCGATCGTCGCGCTCGGCCCGAGTGCGTCGAAATCGACCTTGGTGCTGGCGACGAGCGTACCGTCGGCCTTAGTGACCGCGAAGGTGGCCGCGCCGGTGAAGCCCAGCCGATCGCTGCCGACCATGCCGCTGTTGCGGCCGGTGAGCGTGCTGGGCGGCGGCACGGTGCTGCCGGCGTTGGACACCGAATTCAGTGCCTGCGACAGGCCGGTGAACAGCGTGCCGAGCTGCTCGGAGAAGGCCGGGAGCGCGCGGTCGCGCAGATCGAGCAGGCCGCCGAGCTTGCCGCCGATCGCGGCGGAATCGATCTTGTCGCCGGTCGAGGCATCCGGATTGGCGAAACGGACTTCGATCGCGGGATAGGTGGGCTGCGAACCCGCCCCGGTGGTGGGATAGGAAAGCTGGCGCAGGCGCTTGTCGAGCAGCACCTGGCCATTGGCGCTCTCGATGGTGACGCGGCCGTCCGGCTGATCGCGGACAGTGACCTGCATCAGCCCGCTCAGCTCCTCGATCGCGCTCATCCGCTGATCGGCGGCGCCACCGGAACTGCGGCCAAGCCCGGTAGCCTGGGCGACGGTGCCGTTCAGGTCGTAGATGCGCTTGAGCAGCGTGTTGACCTTGTCGACCGAGTAGCCGACTTCCGATTCCACATCGGAGCGCAGCTGGGACACGTCATGGTCCATCTGCTGCATCGAATCGATCGCGTCCTGCACATCGGCAGTGAACGACGCCACCGTCTGGGTGGAGGCCTGCGACCCGGTCATCGCCACGGCAGAGGCAGTGACTGCGTCAAGCCGTGCCGGAAGGCCGGATGAGGCCCCCGGCTGCCCAAGCAGCGACTGCAGGCGATCCATGTAGTTGGAGGTGACTTCCGACCGGCCATAATCGCCCGAGCGGGTGTAGACCGTGGCCTCGAGGAAGCGATCGGCGACGCGGGTCGGCTCGCCGACCACCACCCCGCTGACCTGGCCACCGACCACGCTCGTCGAGAGGTTGACCTTCTCCCGAGCGTAGCCGGCGACGCCGACATTCGCGATGTTGTTGGAAACCGCGCGGAGACCGGCCTGAGCTGCTGTCAGGCCGGAAACCGCGGTACCGAGAATGTCACTGAGGCCCATCGTTCCTGTTTTCAGCTAGAGTTAGCGCTTGAGGTCGCTGACTTCGCGCAACATGTCGTCGACGGTCGTGATGATCTTCGACGACGCGCTGTAGGCGCGCTGGAAACGGATCATGTTGGTGAACTCGCCCGCCAGATCGACCGTCGAGGCCTCGAGCGCGCTCGAGGTGAGGTTGCCGGCGCCGAGCGAGCCCGGGACGTTCAGCGTGACGCCGCCCGACTGCTTGCTGGAGATATAGCTGTTGCCCGAGACGCGGGTGAGACCATCCGGATTCTGGAAGGTCGCGATCGGCAGCTGGAACACGGCGCGCGTGGTGCCGTCGTCGAAGATCGCGCTGACCGTGCCGGTCTTGCTGATGTCGATCGACGAGAGGTTGCCGAGCATGCCGCCATCGACGTTCGACGAGATGAGCGAGCTCTCGGTGCCGAACTGGGTGAGGCCGTCGATGCCGTCGTCGCTGCCGATCGACAGGTTGATCGGAACCGAGGCGGCATTGTTGGTCCAGGCCGGCGTGATCGGATTGAAGAAAGCCGCGCTCGAGCCGGCGCGATCGAGGCTGCCGTCCGGGTTGAACTTCACCGTGCCGCTGGCGAGCACGCCATTGGTGGCGGTCACGTCGCTGGCCGGCTTCGCGTAGATCTCGCCCTGCCACTCGTTCGGGCCGGTCTTGACGAAGCCCATGGTCACACGGTGTGCGCCGCCCTGCGAGTCATAGACGTCGAACGACCGCTCGAACTGGTTCGCGACGGTGCCCGTCGACAGGTCGCCGACCGCATAGGTGCCGGTATAGGCGTCCGTGGTCGACTGGAGATTGGCGCGCGCCTGGATGCGCGTGGTCGGCGAGGCGGTGCCGATCAGGTCGCTGACACGGACCGGCTCAAGGCCGTTGACGTTGCCGGTGTTGGTGTAGTCACCGGTAGCGTCGAGACGCCAGCCATAGAGATAGAGGCCGCCGGCATTCTTGAGGAAGCCTTCCTCGTCCGGGCGGAACGAGCCCGCGCGGGTATAGGCGACGTCGCCCGTGGAATTGGACGAAGTGCGCGTGACGAAGAAGCCGCCGCCGTCGATCGCGAGATCGGTGGTGCTGGCCGAGGCCTGGATCAGGCCCTGCTTGGAAATCATGGTGACCGGCGCGGCGTTGACGCCACCTGCCGAATAGTTGCTCTTCGCACGGCCGTCCGTCACCATGGTGCGGAACTGGGCTTCGACGCCCTTGTAGCCGACCGTATTGATGTTGGTGATGTTGTCGGCGACCGTCGCCATCGCGGCGGACTGCGCGCTGAGACCGGACACGCCGGCATAGAGAGCGGAATAAAGGCTCAAGACGGATACTCCCTGAATGCCCGCGAAACGCGCACGGGCCCACTCCCTAATTGTAGGATGACCGCAGCGCAGACCCAAAGCGGAGCGGAGAAGAAAGCGTGCTGGGCAAAAATTGCCGGGTGCGACATCCGTGGCCCGAAATGCATCCTATAATACAGCCAAACGAACGAAAGGCTGTTTCCCAATGCTTCGCATCACGCTTCGCGATGGCGAGAAGGCAATCGTCAACGGCGCGGTGATCCGCGCGGTGGGCCGCACCCAGATCGCCGTAGAGAATAAGGTATCGATCCTCCGCGGGCGCGAGATCATGCGCCCCGAAGAGGCGACCACCCCGGCGCGCCAGCTCTATTTCGCCGCCATGCTTGCCTATATTGACCCGACCAGCCGCGACAGCCACCACGACGCGGTGGTCGGCCTGGTCGGCGCGCTGATCGGCGCGTTCGGCGCGCAGGAGGCCAAGTCGGCCTGCATCCGCTTCGCCAGCGAGATCGCCCAGGGCGAATATTACAAGGCGCTGTCCACTGCGCGCGACGTGATCGCGTTCGAGGACGCGGTCATCGCCCAGCAGGCGGCCTGAGGCTCCTCGAGATGCAGACGCTCGCCAGCGCAGCCCGTGCGATCCGGGACATGACCCCCGATCGCCGCTTCGGTCGTGTCGTCGCCGTGCGCGGCGCGCTGATCGAAGTGGAAGGGCTCGCTGGTGCCGCGCAGATCGGCAGCCGCATCGAGATCGCCTCGCCCAACGGCGTGGTCCAGGCCGAAGTGACGGCGCTCGATCGCGAAGTCGCCCTGTGCCTTCCCTTTGTCGATCCGCAGGGCGTGGGCCTGGGCGCGCGTGCCGATCTCGGCGCCGGCCAGTTCAGCGTCCGCCCATCGCAGGCATGGCTCGGCCGGATGATCAACGGGCTCGGCCGTCCGGTGGACGGGCTTGGCCCCCTCCCCAACGGCGCCGACCCCCAGCCGATCAAGGCCTCGCCGCCGGCTGCTGCCAGCCGCTCGCGCGTGGGCGAGCGGATCGAGACCGGCGTGCGCACGCTCGACATGTTCGTGCCGCTCTGCCGCGGCCAGCGCCTCGGCCTGTTCGCGGGCTCGGGCGTCGGCAAGTCGGTGCTGCTCTCGATGCTCGCGCGCTGGACCCAGTGCGACGTCGCAGTGATCGGGCTGATCGGCGAGCGCGGCCGCGAAGTGCAGGAATTCATCGAGGACGATCTTGGCCCCGAGGGCATGGCCCGCTCGGTCGTCGTCGTCGCGACGTCGGACGAGCCCGCGCTGATGCGCCGCCAGGCCGCCTGGACCACCCTCGCGGTCGCCGAGCATTTCCGCGACCAGGGCCTCAACGTGCTGTGCCTGATGGACTCGGTCACCCGCTTCGCCATGGCGCAACGCGAGATCGGCCTCGCTTCGGGCGAGCCGCCGGCGACCAAGGGCTATACTCCCACCGTTTTCGCCGAACTGCCCCGGCTGCTCGAGCGTGCCGGCCCCGGCGCGCCGGGCAAGGGCAATATCACCGGCCTGTTCACTGTCCTCGTCGATGGCGACGACCATAACGAGCCGGTCGCCGACGCCGTGCGCGGCATCCTCGACGGCCACGTCGTAATGCGCCGTGCAATCGCCGAGCGCGGCCGCTATCCGGCCATCGACATCCTCAAATCTGTCTCGCGTACCCTGCCGCATTGCATGGACGACGCGCAGAACGGCACGCGCATCGCCGCGCGCAAGCTGCTCTCCACCTATTCCGACATGGAAGAGATGGTGCGGCTCGGCGCCTACAAGGCCGGCTCGTCGCCCGAAGTGGACCGCGCCGTGGCGCTCGCGCCCGAGATCGAGAAGATGCTCAACCAGGGCAAGGACGATCAGGGCCATGCCGATGCCGCATTCGCCGCGCTCGGCGAGCTCGTCGCGCTGGGCCTGGAGGCAGCCGAATGACGCCGTTCGACACAGCCCTGCGCGTCCAGCGCCGCGAGGTCGATTCCGTCAAGGTGTCGATCAGCGAGACGATCACCACGATCACCACGATCACCCACCAGACCAACGCGCATGAGATCCGCATGCGCGAGGAGCGCGCACTCGCCGCCACCGTCCCCATCGCCAGCGATGCCTGGACGCTGCGGATGAAGGCGGAGCGCGCCCGGCTCGATCATCAGGCGCAGCTCGCCCAGATGCAGCTCACCCATCTGCGTGGCAAGGCCGTCGAGGCCTATGGCACGATGCGCGCGATCGAAGGCGCCGCCGACCGCTTCAAGGACGAAGCCGAGCGCGTCGCCGCCAGTGCCGAGCAGGCACAGATCGATGATATCGCCGCGGCCAAGCTGGTCCGTGCGCGCCGTGAGGCGGAGCGCAACGCATGATCCCGCGCACCAACGAACTGGCTCAGATGAGCCCCGCCAACCGCGCCAAGGTGATCTATTCCACCGCGCAGTCCGAACTTGCGAGCCGCCTGTGGCGCGCTGCGCTCGGCGATGGCGACAGCGACGACAAGAAGAACAACGGCCTGGGCCAGACCGACTTGGCCGGGGATTCGCTGCTCGAGCTGCTCAATGGACAGACCGGCGCGCAGGCAAACGGGGTGCAGGGCTGCAATTGCGGCTGTGCCTGCGCCTGCCACCAGAAGACTGCCGCCAGCGCCAGCTTCGCCGACAATTGCATCGAGGACCTTCGCGGCGCGATCGGCAGTGCTGCCGAGCAGAGCAGCCGCAAGATGGCCGCGGCGATGGGCACCGAAGCGACCGTCTCGGTCGCAAAGGGAGCAGTAGTCTCCGGCCTCGCGCTCGGCGCCAACACGCGCTTCGCCCCCGCCCTCGCTTTGGCCGAGAGCCGCACCGGCATCCCGGCGACCGCGCTTGCCTCGATCGTCGATGCCGAGGCCGCCAAGGGCCAGGACGGCACCTGGAACACCATGTCGCGCAATCCCCGCTCCAGCGCAGCCGGCCTCGGCCAGTTCCTGAGCGGCACCTGGGAGCAACTGGCCGAGACTTCGGGCACCTGGCTCAACCAGGTCGCTTCGGAACGCGGCTGGCTGGACGGGCGCGGCAAGGTCCAGGCCGGCGCGCGCAGCGAACTGCTGGCATTGCGCTATGACGGCCAGGCCTCGATCCTGGGCGTCGCCGATCTCGCCAAGCTCAACCTGAACCGGCTCGAACAATCGGGAATCCGGGTGAGCACCGATGCCGAGACGCTGGCCAAGTCGGCCTATCTCTCGCACCATCTCGGCGTGGGCGACGCGAAGAAGTTTCTTGCCGGCGGGATCGAGCCGGGCCGCGCCCGCATGCTGCTCGCCGCCCAGATCGGCAGCGGCGCCGCCGATCAACGAATCGCTGCGGCGGGCAACGCAACCCAGGCGCACCGCCAATGGCTGCTCGGATTCATCGATCGCAGAATCCGTCCCGCGCAATTCGCCGGTTGAATTATTTCATCCTATAATATTTCTATCGGCGCCGCCGGAACTAGCGAAAAGCTACAAAAAACGCTTATTCTCTGTGCGTTATATCGGAGTTTCCCGCCCAAGGGAAATCTACGGGTGGTAGGACTACATATAGGATTTTAAGGGATCTGTTAAAGGATTAGAGACCATGTTGCTCCTGTGAACGGCGGCCCAGAACTGGCGGCCCGGACGAACAGGGGAATACAACAATGTCGAAGATCACGATCGCTCTCGAAGCCGCAGTCGCTACCGTTATCGAGAACACGCCCAAGGACGTGCCGCAGACCAACCGTCAGCGCGTCTATGTCGATCGTGCCTTCGCCCAGATCCTCAAGCTGATCGCCCCGCGCATCCGCCACTTCGTCCGCCAGTATGGCCTTATCGCCCATTGGGAAGACGCCGAGCAGTGCTGCGCCATCGCAGTGCACCGTGCCATCGAAGCCTATGACCCGGCCAAGGCGCAGTTCACCACTTTCGTGAACTGGCAGATCCGCGGCGAGCTGCAGAGCCTGCGCTTCCGCCTGATGACCGATCAGCGCCCGTCGGCGAAGAAGGTCGAGGCCACTACCGTTTCGCTCAGCGCCCTCGCCACCTCGCCGGACGGCGACGAGATCTCGCCCGAGGCGATGATCGCGGACGAATATGCCCTCGACCGCACCGAGGCCGCCGCTTCCGATTACCTCGCCGAGGGCGCCGTCTCGCAGCTCATCGATACCTATGTCGAACAGCTCCGCAAGGTCGGTGTCGAGGCGCTGCGCCGCCGTCCCCGTCCGAAGCGCGTCGAGGCAGCGCTCCGCCGCACCGAGGGGCCCCGCCTCCGCACCGCTACCCACGGCATCGATCCCGCCGAGCTCGAGAAGCTCGAGGCCAAGCTGAGCCGTGACCGCGAGATCGTGGAACGCCGCGTGTTCCAGACCGCCACGCTCGACGACCTTTCGATCGAGACCGGCGTGACCAAGGAGCGCGTCCGCCAGATCACCAAGCGCGCCGCCAAGGCGATCGCCGAGATCGCCGCCAAGGATCCGCGCTTCGCCGTGATGGCAGAATATGGCCAGCCGGGCGCCGCCAAGCGCCGCCAGTCGGCTCCGGCGTCGCGTGCCGGCATCCTTCCGGATGCGAGCCTGCCGCATAACCGCCTCGCCAGCGTCAGCGCCGTCGATCCGATGACGCTAAGCCCCGCCATCGCCGCTGCCGCCACGCAGCCGGCCGAGCGCGTCGAGGCGGTTCAGCTGGCCATCGCCCCAGCCCCTTCGAGCGCGTCGCTCCACTGATCGTATCGGACCGCTTCCCGGCGACACCATCCTATAATGCTCGGAGGAGAGCATGGAGGAACCGATGCACAGCAATTTCGACTGGCGCGACGCGAAGGAGCCGCACGGCTCGCTGCCGCGCCCCAATCGGCACCTGACCGCGCTGGCGCAGGACGTGGCCCGTCTCGCGCGGCCATTGCTGCCGGCAGGCGGCGACTTGATCCTGGGCCTGGAAGCCACGGCCGACGGACAGATCCACCTGCTGTGGTGGCGCGCACGCGACTTCAAGCGCGTCGCCGCCATCTCGGCAACGCCAGAGGCCTTCTGCCCGGAAGACAGCGATGAAGGCGCGCTGCAGGAAGCGGCGGCGGCGCTGCTCGACTATCTCGGCGGCCGGTGGCCGGCCATGCCCGAAGCACTCGGTGTCGTGACCGACGGGACCGGCATAGCCTTCGCCCCCGATCACCCTGCTCCTTCCGCACAAGGCTGGCTGTTGCGCCACGCCACCGGCGAAAGCACGCTGGCGATGATCCTGGACCTCGATCCGGCGGGTCCGTGCGCGCTGCTTTCGGGTGTGCAATCGGTAGGCTCATTCCACTAACGGAATGGCGTTTACCTTGTATTATCCTTGAATTGCTTCAAGATGCTCTCAGTTTGAGGGGATCGGGCATGGCAAGCGCGAACGGTAAGGGTAAGATGCGGCAGGGATCCGCAGGCGAACCCGTGATCGATTTCTATCGTGCAATTGTATTTCCGAACCGGATGCGCGAGCAGCGGCAACGCCATGGCTTTGCCAAGCTGCTCCGCCTCTCGGCAAAGATTCCCGAGATTCCCTATATTCGTCTTTCCAAGATCGAGCGTGGCGAAGTCATGCCGCGGCCCGACGAACTTCGTCGGATCGCTGCCGGACTGGGCATCGCACCTGCGGATTTGCTGCTCGACATCGACGCGCCCGATTTCGACATCGCCGCCTGGGCCCAGCCATTCGGCGACGGCGCAACGATTGATTTGGAGGAGGAGCGCTTCGCCGTGCTTCTCGGTGCCGCGCTGCGCGCCCGCCGCACGCTCGATCCCGCACTTACCATCGCTGCTATCGAGCGCGATTTCGGCCTCCCGCCGGTCAATCTGTCGCGCGTCGAGAATGCGCAGAAGTCCTTTGCCCGCTGGAACGCCGCAGTCCGCGAGTCGCTGTTTGCATTGTTCGGCGTGGCCGGCGAGGCGGCGCTGCGCCATGACGTGGAGCAGCGCCATGCCGCGGGCCAGCTCGACTCCTTCTTCGCCGGCATCGCCAATCCCGAAGCACGTCATGCCCGCACCCGCGAGCGGCTCGCCGATCTGACCGCGGCGCTGGAAAGCGACCCGTCTGCGCCGGCACCTGCCGCCATTCCCCTGCCGTTGCCGGCGAGCGGACCGGTGGCCGCACTCCATCTTCTCCCTGTCTATGGCGCGCCGCGACCCAACGGGCTGATCGGCCATCAGCCGACCGGCGAGACGGTCGAGGCGCCGCACATCGCCGGCCCCCGGGCCTTCGGGCTCAAGGTCGGCCGCGCGACTCTGGGCGGCGGCTTGCCTGCCCATTCGACCGTGATTGCCGATCCCGATCGGCTACCGGTGCCCGGCGGTCTCGCCGCGCTGCGCGAGGGTGAGGACTGGCGGCTGCTCTCGGTCGCCTCCAGCCGTGACGGGCGAATGATCGGCTACAGCGTCAATCCCGACCTGGAGGTGCCGCTGGACGATTGCGACCCCGCCAGCCTGGCTGCGATCGTCTCCGCCGTCTTCCTCTGATCACCTATCTTCCTCTGATCGCGAAGCCCGTGCTAGGGCGCTGAACCATGGGGATCATCGTCGCGATCGAGGGCGCCGACGGCGTCGGCAAGAACACCACTTCGCGGCTGCTCTGCGAGACGCTGCAGGCTGCCGGCAAGACGGCCACCGTGATCGGCTTCCCGCGCTATGGCGAGACCGTGGCGGGCGTAACGATCGGCCGCTATCTGGCCGGCGACATGCCCGTGCCGGTGCGCCCGCATGCCGCCGCGACGCTATACGCGCTCGACCGGTTCGAATGGCGTGACCAGGTCCTGGCGGCGATGGGCGCGCACGATGTGCTGATCTTCGACCGCTATGTCGCCTCGAACATGGCCTATCAGGGCGCGCGCGTGCCGGTGGAGGAGAGCCGCGCGCTGATGGAATGGATCCTGGCGCTCGAGACCGGCCAGTTCGCCCTGCCCGTCCCGGCCCTGTCCATCTATCTCGACACGCCCTGGGATCTTGCGCGCGCGCTGATCCTGCAAAAGGCCGAGCGCAGCTACACGAGCAAGAGCTTCGACGAATATGAAGCCGATGTCGCGCTCCAGCAGCGCGTGCGCGCCAATTACGAGTCGATCGTGCGCGCGGGGCTGCTCGGGCCGTGGCAGATGGTGCATGCGAGCACCGATGGGGCGATGCGCCCACCCGCTGATATCGTCGGGGATATCCTGGGCCATATCGCGAAGCTGCCGGAATAGCACCGGAAAGGGACGGTGACCGGCTTGACAGCCCACCCCGCGACGCAGCATGGTAGCGCTATCAAAGCACAAGATTTGGGGCGAGAGGATTTGAAAGCGTCTCCGGCGGAAATGCTGCCTGTCGATGATGAGCAAGCAATACTGATTGGCCGCGTCCTGACTGGAAGCGGTCCCAGCCCCGTAATCCTGCGCGGCGGCCGGATCTACGACGTCTCCGCGACCGCCGCGACGGTCTCCGACCTGCTCGACCTTGCCGATCCGGCAAGTGCGGGAGGTACCGATATCGGCGCCGTGTCCGAACTTGGTAGCGATACCGGTCCTGCCCTTCTCGCGCCCGTGGACCTGCAATGCGTCAAGGCATGCGGCGTGACCTTCGCACTCTCCGCGATCGAGCGGGTGATCGAGGAGCGCGCACGCGGCGACGCCGACAAGGCTTCCGAAATCCGCGGCGATCTGGAAGCCAAGGTCGGATCGGGCATCCGTTCGGTCGTCCCCGGCACGCCCGAGGCGGCGAACCTCAAGGCCGCGCTGATCGAGGCGGGCATGTGGTCGCAATATCTCGAGGTCGCGATCGGGCCGGATGCCGAGGTGTTCACCAAGGCGCCGGTGCTTTCGGCCGTCGGCTGGGGCGCGGATATCGGCGTGCGTTCGGACAGCGACTGGAACAATCCCGAGCCCGAAGTGGTGCTGGTCGTCGACCGGAACGGCACCCCCAGGGGGGCGACGCTGGGCAACGACGTCAACCTGCGTGACTTCGAGGGGCGCAGCGCGCTGCTGCTAGGCAAGGCCAAGGACAACAACGCCTCGACCGCGCTGGGGCCGTTCATCCGCCTGTTCGACGATCATTTCACGATGGACGACGTCCGTTCGGCGCAGGTCGATCTCGTCATCGAGGGGCCCGAGGGCTACCGGCTCGAAGGCGCCAACAAGATGAGCCAGATCAGCCGCGATCCCACCGAGCTGGTCCGCCAGACGCTGAGCGAGCACCAGTATCCGGACGGCTTCGCGCTGTTCCTCGGCACGCTGTTCGCCCCGATCCAGGACCGCGACCATCCCGGCCGCGGCTTCACCCACAAGGACGGCGATGTCGTGCGCATCTCGAGCCCCAAGCTCGGCGCCCTCGTCAACCGCGTCACCACGTCCAAGGCCGCCGCGCCCTGGACCTTCGGCATTCGCGAGCTGATGCGCAATCTGGCGGGCCGCGGCCTGTTATGAGCGCTTCGCTCGGACCCGTTAATCGCTTTTCCAAGGTACTCCATTCTCATGTCGGAAGCTGATCCCATGCACCTGCCGCTCACGCGCGACCAGCGTGCCGTCTATCCGAGCCTGAAGGGCAAGCGGGTGCTGATCACCGGCGGCGGTTCGGGCATCGGCGCGGGGTTGGTGGAAGGCTTTGTCCGCCAGGGTGCCGACGTGACCTTTTTCGACATCGTCGATGCGGATTCGCAGGCGCTGGTGGAGAGCCTGTCGGGCGCGCCCCAGCCGCCGGTCTATCTGCATTGCGACCTGACCGACATCGGCAGCGCCAAGCTCAGGATCGCCAAGCTGATCGAGGATCACGGCGCGTTCGACGTGCTGGTCAACAACGCCGCCAATGACGACCGCCACACCATCGAGGAAGTGACGGAAGACTATTGGGAAAACCGTATCGGGGTGAACCTGAAGCATCTGTTCTTCTGCACCCAGGCAGTGATCCCGGGGATGAAGGCCAAGGGCGCCGGCGTGATCATCAACATGGGCTCGATCTCCTGGCACCTGGCGCTCGAGGAACTGACGCTCTACCAGACCGCCAAGGCCGGCATCGAGGGACTGACCCGCAGCTTCGCCCGCGAGCTGGGGCCCGACAATATCCGCTCGGTCTGCATCGTGCCCGGCAATGTGAAGACCCCGCGCCAGATGAAGTGGTACACGCCCGAGGGAGAGGCCGAGATCGTCAAGGCCCAGTGCCTGAAGGGCCGGCTGGTGCCCGATGACATCGCAGCGATGGCGCTGTTCCTGGCATCGGACGACGCGCGGCTGGTGACGGGCCACGAGTTCTTCGTCGACGCGGGCTGGAGGTAAGCCGGTGGGCGTGGTGACGTCGGCGCCGGTCAGCGTCTGGTCGCTCGCCGCGCCGCTGCTCGAAGGACCGGTGTGGGTGGCGCGCGACGCTGCCCTGTGGTTCGTCGATATCAAGAGCCACAAGGTCCACCGCTACGATCCCGCCAGCGGCGACAAAAGCAGCTGGGACGCACCGGCGCAGGTCGGCTTCGTGCTGCCGGCGGAGAGCGGCGGGTTCATCGCTGGCCTGCAGACGGGCCTGGCCCGCTTCGATCCCGCTGATGACAGCTTCACGCCCCTGGTCGATCCCGAGCCGCATCTCCCCGGCAACCGGCTGAACGACGGCACCGTCGATCCCCAGGGCCGGCTATGGCTGGGCACGATGGACGATAGCGAAGTCGCGGACAGCGGCGCGATCTACCGGCTGGCCGGGGACGGCAGCTGCCGCGCCTCGACCCCGCCCTGCTCGATCACCAACGGCCCCGCAGTGAGCCCTGACGGGCGGACCCTCTACCATATCGATACGCTGGGCGGGGTGATCTACGCCTGCGAGCTGGGCGCGGATGGCGCACTGGCCAACCGGCGCGTGTTCGCCCGCATCCCCAACGCGGAAGGCTATCCCGACGGGCCGACGGTGGACGCCGAGGGGTGTCTGTGGGTGGGACTCTACAAGGGTTCGGCGGTGCGTCGCTATTCACCGGCGGGTGACTTGCTCGAGACGGTGCCCTTCCCCGTCGATGCCATCACCAAGATCGCCTTTGGCGGGCCGGACCTGAAGACGGTCTATGCGACCACCGCCAACAAGCACCTTTCCCCCGAGGAGAAGGCGGCGAACCCGACCGCGGGCGACCTGTTCCGCTTCGAGGTTTCGGTGCCGGGCGTGGCGGGAGCGCTGATCCGCGAGGGCTGCTAGCGATACGCCGCCAGCGCGATAACCTCCACCGCAGCACGCGCCCGCTCCCAGTCGCGGTCGCTGCTCAGGCGCATCCCCGAGAAGCGCCCGCTCGCAGCGCCGGCCAGCACGAGTTGCTGGACCGCGGCGACCAGCACGGCGTTGGCGGCGGTGGCATCCACCCCCTCCCGGGGCATGAGATTGCCGCGCTCGCGGTGGATCCAGGCGGCCATCGCCTTCGCACGCGCAGTGGCGAAGCTTTGGGCGAGAGGCGAGTCCTCGGCGACTTCCCAGGCGAGGATGCGCTGCGCGAGGCGATTGGCGCGGAGCGCTTCGAGATACTCGACCGCCAGCCTGGCCATCAGTTCAGGATAGGTGGAGGATTCGAGCGCATCCGGGCGGGCCGACAGCGCCTTGTCGAGCCAGGCGGCCATCTCCACGCCAATCGCCTCGGCCAGTCCGTCGAGCCCACCAAAATAGCGGTAGATCAACTGCTTGTCGCAGCCGGCCGCCCGGGCGATCGCGTTGACGCCCCAGGCGGCGAAACCCTTGTCGGCCAGCACCTGGCGCGCGGCGGCGAGGATCGACTCCTGGGTGCGGCCGCGATTGCGGCTCTTCTCTTCCGTCATGCCTGTCAGCCTTGTCACCGGCCAGTGATGATGTTCACCGACTGGTGACATATACCCGATCACCGCTCGGTGACAAAGGGTCGGCAAGTGGACGGTCCGGACGGCGAAATTGGCGAGGTTCAGGCGGGTGCGCGGTGGTTTTCGTACGCTGGTGTTCGCTATCCAGGAGAGCGTCGGACCGAGTCGATCCCAGCACCAGCGGACGCCTTGGTCGCGGATGTTCACGCGCCTGCGCCGCCGGGCCGCATTTTCCCTCCCAGAGGCGCCGCGCACCTCCGCGTCCGGACGTTCCCTACCTTTCAAAGAGCCATTTACTGCTAGCAGAATCCGGGCCTGTAGGACAGCGGTATATAGTAAATAATATTGACTATATAGATTATTGACTGTAAACGTACGATATGAACAATATCCCCGCCCCCCTGCTCGAGATTGCCCTGCCCGCGCTGCTGCGGCACGCGCGTCATACCTATGGCGGCGCGATGCGGGCGGCACTTGCGGCGCGGGGCTATGACGATATCCCGGGCAATGGCCTCTATGTGATCGGCGCGCTGGCGCTGGGCGAGGCGCCGCTTAGCCAGATCATCCGCGAGCTGCGGGTTAGCAAGCAGGCAGCGGGGCAGCTGGTCGATGCGCTGGTGCTGCGCGGCTATCTCGACCGGCAGGTCGACCCCAGCGACCGCCGCAGGCTGACCGTGACGCTCACCGGGCGCGGACGCGCCGCCGCCGATACCCAGATCGCCGCGCGCGAGGCGATCGATGCCGAACTGGCCGCGCGGGTGGGCGAAGCGAAGATCCTCCACGCCCGCGAAGTGCTCGCCACCCTGATCGATATCGGCCGCGGGGCCGAGGACGCCCCGGACTAGTTCCCTCCCCTTCCGAGCAAGAAAGGCACGCCGGCATGCGCCTGTCGACGAAGCACCGTGCACATCTAAGCGAGGCGTTCCGCTGGACGCCGACCGAGACGTTGACGCTCCGGACACTTGCATTGGCGGCTTTCGCCATGGGGGTGCCGGTGCTTGCCGGCTTCGTGCTGGGCAAGCCCGCCATGGGCCTGGTGATCGGCCTGGGATCGATGCTGCTCGCCAATGAAGCGCCCGGGCAGGCGGAGAGCGGCCATGGGCTGGCGGCGGTCGGGCCGGCGTTACTCGCGGTACCCGTCGCGCTGCTGCTGGCGCGCATGCCCTGGGGCGATGCGGCGATGGTGGCGCTGAGCATCGCCGCCTCGACGCTGGTCAACTGGAGCCGGCCCGTGGCCGGCGGCGCGATCCGGTTCATTATCTTCCTGATCCTGAACCTCGGGCTGGCAACGTCGGGGAGCGGCGGTGCGCATCGCGGCGGGGCGGCGCTGCTGTTCGGGCTCGGCGCGCTGTGGCGCGCGGTGTTACGGCGATTGTTCGGAAGGCCGCACGCTCCTGCCCCCGCCGAGGCGCCGCGGGCGCGGGTGGTGACGCCCCGGCAGCGGCGGAGTCACTTTCGGCGCACGATGCGTACGCTTGCGGGCTGGCAGTATCCGATCCGGCTCGGCTTCGGGCTCACCGCTGCGGTGTTGTTGCGCGACCTCTGGCCCGAACGGCATTTCGGCTGGGTGGTGCTGACCATCGCGCTGCTCACCCCGCGCGCGCTCGAGCATCTGCCGGTGCAGATCACCCAGCGCGTGGCCGGCACGCTGGGCGGTGTCGCGCTGGCGGGGCTGATCCTGCATTTGGCGCCGGGGCATGTTCTGCTGGCGGCGTGCGTGCTGCTGCTGGGCGTGGCGGCACCGCTGGCGCGAGCCGGAAACTATGCGCTCTATTGCTTGCTCTCGACGCCGGTGATCCTGCTGGCGATGGATGCCGGAGCAGAGGGGACCGACGGGCTGCTGGTCGACCGGCTGATCGCTACGCTGGGCGGGGCGGCGGTGATCCTGGTGGCGAATTTTGGGATGGATTGGTGGCTGGGGCGGAACGTACGCAGTTAACCCCCACCGTCATCCCTGCGAAAGCCGGGACCCAGGGTCAAGCAGGACCGCCTAGGAAGAGTAACCCTGGGCCCCGGCTTTCGCCGGGGTGACGTATTAGAGCGAAGGCGCCAGCACGGTGACGTTGACGTCGATCCGCCAGCGATATCCCAGCCGCTCGTACAGCGCGATTGCGGACGCATTGTCCGCGTACGCATGCAGGAAGGGCCGATCGCCCTCAGCGACGATGCGGGCGGCGACGGTGCGCATCAGCTTGCCGGCGAGACCGTGCCCGCGGAAATCGGGGTGGGTGCAGACCCCGCTCACTTCGGTGTACCCATGTGTCCGCATGCGCTCGCCGGCCATGGCGATCAGCCTCCCCTCGCTGCGGACGCCGATGAAGCGGCCGAGCTGGTGGGTGCGGGCGAAGAAGGGGCCCGGCTCGGTGAGGGTGGCGAGCGCCAGCATCTCCGGGGCATCCGCGTCGCCAAGGATCTCGAAGGCGAAGTCGGGATCGGCGGGCAGTGGGGTCTCCGCGAACATCTGCACGCCCATCCGGTGCTTCTGGACGCTTGTGTTCGGGATCGGCGGCAGCGGGTTCTTCTCGAGTATGATCGCCGGGCCGGTGGCGGCGACCAGGCGGCCGAGCATTTCCAGCGCGGCATCGTCATGACCGTCCGCGGTGGCGAAGATCGCATAGTCGGGATCGTAGCGCAGCGCCGATCCCCCGCCGCGCGCGAGGTGCTTCTGGCTGGTGGCGAGCGCGGCCCAGGCCGGGTTGTCGAGCGGATGCGACATGCTGCTCTCATGCCCCTCGCCGCGCCCGATGAAAGCCGTCCGTTCCGTACGCGGTACATGGCTTACGCGCTGTTAACCGTCGCGCGGCCATGATCGCGCGCGAACGTTTCGGGGGATAGCGTGCAAGAGATTTCGAGCATCTGGATCGGGACCGACCTGACCGACGATGGCTTTGCCGACCTGGCCGAGGAGCTGGTGGCGAAGGAGGATGTGACCCTGTTGCCCAATGTCATGCTGCTCGCCGAGCGGCATGCCGGCTTCTGGGAGAGCGCGCGCGGGCAACTGGTGCTTGCGGCGATCCTGGGCCAGCTGGTCGATGCGCTGGACGGCGGCGACGTGGTGCCGGTGTTGGGCGCGATCAACGCCTGCCCGCCCCGGCTGGCGCAACAGCTTCTCGACCTGCTTACCGCGGCGCTGCCCGAAGGCGCGCTGGGAACGCCGGCGGAGCTGGACGACGCCATCGTCTATTGCACCGCGATCCTGGCGGGCCAGAGCGGCCAGCGCGCGGCGGTGGCGACCTTCCTCGACCAGGCGCGGCCCGGCCGCGTCGAAAGCTTCTTCGGGCCGCCCGCCGCGGCGATTGCCGCGCATTACGCGCCGGCGGCGGAAAAGGCCGAGCGGTTCAAGGCCAAGCTGATCGTCTGGGACCTGGACGATACGCTGTGGCACGGCACGCTGGCCGATGGCGACGTGCCGGTGCTGATCGAGAAGCGGGCGGAGTTCGTCCGCGCCTTCAACCGGCACGGCGTTGTCTCGGCGATCTGCTCGAAGAACGAACTGGCCAAGGCCAAAGCGGCGCTGGAGGGCTTTGGGCTGTGGGACGAGTTCGTCTTCCCGCGTGTCGCCTTCGTGCCCAAGGGCGCAGTGATCCGGCAGATGATCGCGGACATGCAGCTGCGACCCGAAAACGTCCTCTTCATCGACGATAACGGGCATAATCTGCGCGAAGTCATGGATGCGGTGCCGGGGATCCGCGTGATCGACGCGACCACGCCCGAATGCGACGCGCTGCTCGAGCAATTGCTCATCGAGAACGCCCATGTCGCCAAGAGCCGCGTGGCCGATTATCGTCTGCTCGAGACCAAGGTCGCCGAGCGCGAGGGCGAGCAGCTGAGCGACGAGGAGTTCCTGCTGAAGAGCGGCATCCACGCCACCTTCACCGACCGGATGGACAATCTGGAGTTCGCCGAGCGGATCGAGGAGCTGATCAACCGCTCCAACCAGCTCAACTATACCCAGAGCCGGATCGAGCCGGGCACGATCCGCGACAAGATCCAGGACATCGACCATTACGAGACGCTCTGCGCGTTCGTGTGGGACAAATACGGCTATTACGGGCTGGTCGGGGTGGCGGTGTATGCCTTCCGCACCAGGACGCTCGAGCATTTCGCCTTCTCGTGCCGGATCATGCACATGGGCGTCGAGGATGCGATGATCCGCATGCTTGCCGAGCGCGGCTACAAGCTTGGTGCCAGCCCGCAGTTCCGCAAGCCGCTGCCGCCGCAATCGGCGCGGGCGATCACGGTGCTTTCCTATGCGGAGCCCGATGTTCGCGCGCGCGTGCTGGCCGAGGAATCGCCGCGGGACTGGAGCAAGGTGGACCTGCGCATCATGGCGGACTGCCAGTCGGGCGCGTTCTTCCATTACAGCCGTCACCAGGCGGTGACAGACTTCGACAACAACCCGCGGCTGTTCAGCCTGCCGCAGATGAAGACCGGGGCGTACAAGGAGCAGCATTTCCCGCGCTATCTCGTCTATGCCGCGGCGAGCGATTACATCGACTGGCGCTGGGAGAAATACTCGCCCGTCATCGATTACGAACTCTTCCTCGAATGCGCCGGGCTGTTTGTGGATATGGTCGTGCAGGGCGGGCACAAATGCCTGCTCTTCCTGCCGCCCCAGGGGCTGGGGCTGAAGATGTACGAGCTGCACATGGGCTGCGTGCCCGAGCGCAGCCAAGTGTGGCACCCGGTGCTCAACCATTATTGGCGGGGCGTGGCGAAGCGCTGGCCCGGGGTGTTCACGCTGGTCGAGCTGGGCGAGGAACTCGCTTCGGACGAGCTGGTGCATGCGCACCACTATGTGCCGTCGGCGCTGCAGCGGATCAGCGGGATGATCGACGCCTGGTATGATGCGGAGAAGGCGGCGGAGATCGGACTGGCGGCTTAGTTCCTCAAATCCTCCCCGAGCTTGTCTCGGGGAGGAGGACCAGCCGCAGGCTGGTGGAGGGGCCGCCGACGCCAGTCGGCGGTGTGCCACCGCCGCCCCTCCACCACCCGCTTCGCGGGCGGTCCCCCTCCCCCAGCGAGCAGGGGAGGAATTATTGGCTCAATGATTGTGCCGGGGCACCTTCTCGCTGGTCTTGCGGTACTTGAGCGCGAAGTCGAGCACCCCGCCCTCGCCCAGCTGGCCGACCTTTTCGCGGTAGAGCTCTTCCCAGGGGGTGTTGCTCTCCGGGATCGGCGGGGCCGGCTCGGTCCTGCGGCGGGCGATCTCGTCCGCTTCGACCAGCGCGTCGCAGGTGCCGGCGTTCAGGTCGATGCGGATCGTGTCGCCGGTGCGCAGCCAGGCGAGGCCCCCGCCCGCAGCACTTTCGGGCGAGGCGTTGAGGATCGAGGGGCTGTCCGACGTGCCCGACTGGCGGCCGTCGCCCAAGGTCGGCAGGCTCATGATGCCCTGCTGGATCAGCGCGTCTGGCGGCTGCATGTTCACCACCTCGGCCGAGCCGGGCCAGCCGATCGGGCCCGAGCCGCGGATCACCAGGATGCAATTGGCGTCGATGGCCAGCGCCGGATCGTTGATGTTGTGGTGATAGTCGTCCGAGCCGTCGAACACGATCGCGCGGCCCTCGAACACGCCTTCGGCGCCGGGGCGGGAGAGATAGCGGGTGCGGAAATCGTCGGAGATCACGCTGGTCTTCATGATCGCCATGTCGAACAGGTTGCCCGAGAGGACGAGGAAGCCAGCCCTTTCCTTGAGCGGCTTGTCCCATTCGAAGATCACGGCGCGGTCGGACACGTGGCTGTCGGCAATGTTCTCGGCGAGGGTCTTGCCGGTGCAGGTGAGCACGCTGCCGTCTAGCGCGCCATTGGCGAGCATCTCGGTGAGGACGGCGGGGATGCCGCCGGCGCGGTGGAAGCGCTCCGACAGGAATTCGCCCGCCGGCTGCATGTTGACCACCAAAGGCAGGTCATAGCCGGTGCGCCAGTCGTCCGGGGTGATCTCGATGCCGGCGTGGCGAGCCATGGCGACGAGGTGCGGCTGGGCGTTGGTCGAGCCGCCGATCGCCGTCAGCAGCTTGATCGCGTTGAGGAAACTCTCGCGAGTCAGGATGTTCGAGGGGCGCAGGTCTTCATAGGCCATCTCGACGATGCGCTTGCCGGTCTCGTACGCCATCTGGCCACGCTCGCGGTAAGGCGCGGGGATCATCGCGCAGCCGGGCAGCGACATGCCGAGGCCCTCGGCGATGCTGTTCATCGTCGAGGCGGTGCCCATGGTGTTGCAATGGCCCGACGAGGGGGCGCTTTCCATCGCGCGCTTGAGGAACTCGGCTTCGTCGATCTCGCCCGCGGCCATCTTGCGGCGGCTGCGCCAGATCACGGTGCCCGAGCCGACCAGCTCGCCTTCGTGCCAGCCGTCGAGCATCGGCCCGCCCGAGAGGACGATCGCCGGGATGTCGACGGTGGAGGCGGCCATCAGCGACGAGGGCGTGGTCTTGTCGCAGCCGGTGGTGAGGATGACCGCGTCGATCGGATAGCCGTTGAGGATCTCGACCAGGCCGAGATAGGCCAGGTTGCGGTCGAGCGCCGCCGTCGGACGCCTGCAATTCTCGAAGATCGGGTGGAGCGGGAACTCCATCGGGATGCCGCCCGCCGCGAGGATGCCGGCGCGGGCGCGCTTGACCGTCTCGAGATGGATGCGGTTGCACGGCGCGATGTCGCTTCCGGATTGCGCAATGCCGATGATCGGCTTGCCGCTGGTCAGCTCCTCGGGCGTGATGCCGTAGTTCATGAAGCGCTCGAGATAGAGCGCCGCCATGTCGGCACGGCCGGGCGCGGCGAACCATTCGCGCGAGCGGAAGGGGCGGACGGGGGTGCGGGTCGTCATCGGTTACTCCAGGTCTAAAACGCGTCATCCCCGCGAAGGCGGGAATCCAGAGCCAAGGGCGACGTCGCTTCTGACCCTGGATCCCCACCTTCGCGGGGATGACGAAGAGCGAGAAGGAGGGTCGCCCCTCCCCTCTCTTACCCCTCCATCGCCTCCAGTTCCTTGCCCTTGGTCTCGTGGATGAACTTCTGGACGAGGAAGAAGCTGATCACCGCGCAGACGCCGTAGAAGGTGTAGGCGCCGGTGAGGCTCCACGCCGCCATTTGCGGGAAGGTCTGGGCGATGATGTAGTTGGCGGTCCACTGCGCGAAGCCGCAGACGGCCAGCGCCGAACCGCGGATCTGGTTGGGAAACATCTCGCCGAGCATCACCCACATCACCGGGCCCCAGCTGACGTTGAAGAAGATCACATAGAGATTGGCGGCGATCACTGCGATCATGCCCAGCTGCGGCGAAAGGACGAGCTTGCCGGCGGGATCGAGCGTGCCTTGGCTGAACGCGTAGACCATCACGAACAGCGTGACGGCCATGCCAGCCGAACCGATCAGCAGCAGCGGCTTGCGGCCGATCTTGTCGATCACCGCGATGGTGACGAAGCACGCGGCGATCGAGACGACGCCTGAGACGATGTTGATCAGCAGCGCGTCATTCTCGGTGAAGCCAGCGAGCTGCCACAGGGTGGCGCCATAATAGAAGATCACGTTGATGCCGACGAGCTGCTGGAACACCGCCAGCAGCAGGCCGGCCCAGACGATCGCGCGGATGCCGAGGAAGCCGCCCGGCGCGAAGATGTCCGAGAGGCGCGGACGGTGGTCGACCGAGAAGCTCGCCTGGATCTCGGCCAGCTTAAGCGCACCGTCGGTCGCGCCGAACAGATCGGTAAGGACCTTCAGCGCTTCGGGGTTGCGCTTCTTGGCGACGAGGAAGCGCGGGCTCTCCGGGATGAAGAACAGGGCGACCAGGAAGACCGCCGCCGGGATCGCCTGCATCAGGTACATCCAGCGCCACGCTTCGATCCCGCCGAGATGGTTGGTCGACGCACCCGCTGCGCGGGCGAGATAGTAGTTGACCACGAACGCGGCGGTGAGGCCGGTGATGATCATGATCTGCTGCACCGTCGTCATCCGGCCGCGGATGTTCGCGGGGGCGACTTCGGAGATGTATGCCGGGGACAGCACCGACGCCGCGCCGACCGCGATGCCGCCGATGATGCGGGCGATGACGAAGAGGGTGTGATCGTGCGCCAGGCCCTGGACGATGGCGCCGCCGAGGAAGAGGATCGCGGCCAGGCGCATCACGTTGCGACGGCCCATCGAATCGGCGAGCGTACCGGCGAAGAAGGCGCCGAACACGCAGCCGATCAGCAGCGAGCCGACGGTGAAGCCAAGTTCGGCCGCGTCGAGCGAGAAGGCGGCCTTCAGCCCCTCCTGCGTGCCGTTCACTGCACCACTGTCATAGCCGAAGAGCAGGCCGCCGATCGTCGCCACCGCGACGATGGCGCCGATCAGGCCGAAATTGGCCTTCTGCGCCGTATCATTCATCAGGTTCATCCCCTCCATTGCGCCCCGGTTCGGACGGCATTGTTAGCGGTAACGGTGACGCGATCCGGCGGGAAATGCAAGAGGTGCGCGACCTGAACGCCACAGATCGTCATGCTGAACTTGTTTCAGCATCCAACCAACCCCAAACGATACCGCCCGTGGAGATTTGGACCCTGAAACAAGTTCAGGGTGACGGATGTCGGGTATTCATGCGGCGAGCAGCCTAGCGCCAGCTCTTCTTCGCCGGTGCGGCCTTCGCGCCGACGCCCGGAGGCGGGCCCGAGGATTCGCGCAGGATCAGCTCGTGATCGAGCACCTGCTCCTCCAGCTTGTCGGTCGTGCCGGCCCGGTGGGCGCGCAGGCGGGCGAGAAGCAGGGTGAGTGCGCTCTCGGCCATGGCGGCGATCGGCTGGCGGACGGTGGTGAGCTCGGGCCACATGGTGGTGGCGAGCGAGGTGTCGTCGAAGCCGACGATACTGATGTCCTGCGGCACATGCAGCCCGCGGCGGTGCGCGACCCCGACAGCAGCCGCGGCCATGTCGTCGTTCGAGGCGAAGATCGCGGTCGGCGGCTTCTCGCGATCGAGCAGCCGCTCGGCCGCGACGATGCCCGAGCGGAAGGTGAAATAGCCCTGCTCGACCGGCATTGCCTTGACGTCGAGCCCGGCAGCTTCGATCGCCTCGACAAAGCCGCGATGGCGCTCGGCGGAGCTGGTCTGGTTCGGGTTGCCGCGGATGAAGCCGATATTGCGGTGGCCGAGATCGAGCAGATGCCGAGTCATCGCGGCGGCGGCACCGCAATCGTCGATGCGGACGTTGAGGCTGCGCTCGGGCGGCAGGCCCATCGCGACCGAGACCCAGGGGATGCCAGCGGTCTCGAGCTCGGCGCGAACGGGCGCGGCTTCGGAAAGCGGCGGCGGCAGGATCACGCCTTCGACGCTGGTCGCGGCGAACTGGCGGGTGGCCTCGGCCTGCTCGTCCGCACGCTCGCCTTCGCATGCCTCGAGCACGAGGTGGCAGCCGGCGCGGCGGGCAGCGGCCAGCGCACCGATCAGGAATTGCGAGAGATAGGCTGCGGACGGGTTCGAATAAAGCAGGCCGATCTGGGTCGCCTCCCCCGCCGCCAGGCTGCGCGCCGCGCTGTTGGGCGAGTAGTTGAGCTTCGAAATCGCTTCGAGAACCGCCTGGCGGGTCGTCTCGCGGACATTGGATCCGCCGTTGACGACGCGAGACACCGTCATCGCCGACACGCCAGCGGCGCGCGCGACATCCTGTACGGTGACCGTGCCTCGGCTTCTGCGGCTGGGTCTGCTCATCGTTTCGGGGATATGCCGCGGTTACGGTAAATGCAATCGGCAGCGCCAATTGACGGCACCAGTTGACCGTCCCGGCTTCGCGTTGATAGTGATAGCGCTAACAGAGACGGCGCCGGGCGCGCCGCGAACCCGAAGGAGAGGATCTTTGCGCAACTTCCGCCGCATCGCCGCGCTTGCCATCGCCGCCACTGCGCTGACCCCGATGCTCGCCGTTCCGGCTCAGGCCCAAAAGGCCCCGGCCGGCGCCAGGAAAGCGGATGGGCCGCTCTACAAGGATGCCGGCCAG
Source organism: Sphingomonas sp. GW821-FHT12D09 (assembly GCF_058807215.1). Taxonomy (NCBI): domain Bacteria; kingdom Pseudomonadati; phylum Pseudomonadota; class Alphaproteobacteria; order Sphingomonadales; family Sphingomonadaceae; genus Sphingomonas; species Sphingomonas sp. GW821-FHT12D09. The sequence goes on from NZ_JBXAQL010000001.1 coordinate 1,213,150, forward strand.
ACGGTCGATGCGCGCGTCGAGGACCTGCTTGGGCGGATGACGCTGGAGGAGAAGGTCGCGCAGCTCGTCGCGATCTGGCTGAAGAAGGGCGATATCCAGACGCCCGAGGGCGAGTTCGATCCGGCCAGGGCGAGCAAGTCCTTCCCCAACGGCCTGGGCATGATCTCGCGTCCGTCGGACCGCAAGGGCATCACCGCGGGCACGCACAATGCCGGAGCCGATGCCGCGACGCCGAACCGCGATCCCGTGGAAACCGCGACCTATATCAACGCCGCGCAGAAATGGGCGATGGAGCGCACCCGGCTCGGCATCCCGATGATCATGCACGAGGAAGCGCTGCACGGCCTCGTCGCGCCGGGGGCGACGAGCTTCCCGCAGTCGATCGCGCTGGCCTCGACCTGGGATCCGAGCCTGCTCGAGAAGGTGTTCAGCGTCGCCGCCGCCGAAGCCCGCGCGCGCGGCGCGAACCTGGTGCTCGCCCCGGTGGTCGACGTGGCGCGCGATCCGCGTTGGGGCCGCATCGAGGAGACCTATGGCGAGGACCCCTATCTCGTCTCGGAAATGGGTCTGGCGGCGATTCGCGGCTTCCAGGGCACCACGCTCCCGCTGGCCAAGGACAAGGTATTCGTCACGCTCAAGCACATGACCGGGCATGGCCAGCCGGAGAACGGCACCAATGTCGGCCCCGCCTCGCTCGGCGAGCGGACGCTGCGCGAGGACTTCTTCCCGCCGTTCGAAAAGGCAGTGACGCAGCTGCCGGTGCGCGCGGTGATGGCGAGCTATAATGAGATCGACGGCATCCCGAGCCACGCCAATAAATGGCTGCTCCACGACGTGCTGCGCGGCGAATGGGGCTTCAAGGGCACGGTGGTCAGCGACTATTTCGCGATCCGCGAGCTCGTGACGCGCCACCATATGTTCAAGGACGCAAAGGCTGCCGGCGCGCGTGCGCTCGATGCCGGCGTGGACGTCGAGACGCCGGACGGCGAAGGCTTCAACTTCCTCATCGAGCTGGTGAAGGAGGGCAAGATCAGCCAGGGCCAGATCGACAATGCGGTGCGCCGCGTGCTCGAGATGAAGTTCGAAGGCGGGCTGTTCGAGAACCCCTATGCCGATGTGAAGCTGGCCGCCAAGCGGACCAACACGCCCGAGGCGATTGCCCTCGCCCGCCAGACGGCGCGCGAGAGCGTGGTGCTGCTCAAGAATTCCAATGGACTGCTGCCGCTCGACGCGACCGGCATCAAGCGGATGGCGGTGATCGGTACCCACGCCAAGGACACCCCGATCGGCGGCTATTCGGACGTGCCGAACCATGTCGTCTCGCTACTCGAGGCGATGCAGGCCGAGGGCAAGGGCAAGTTCCAGGTCGACTATTCGGAAGGCGTGCGGCTGACCGAGGGCCGCGTCTGGGCCCAGGACGACGTGAAGCTCACCGATCTGGCGACCAACGACAGGCTGCGCGCCGATGCGGTGGCGGCGGCGAAGGACGCCGATGTCATCGTCATGGTGCTCGGCGGCAACGAGGCGCTTAGCCGCGAGGCCTGGGCGGACAATCACCTGGGCGACAGCGAGAGCCTCGACCTGCCCGGACCGCAGGACCAGCTGGCCAAGGAGATCTTCGCGCTCGGCAAGCCGGTGGTGGTGATCCTGCTCAACGGACGGCCCTATGCGGTCAACTATCTCGCCGAGAAGGCGCCGGCGCTGATCGAGGGCTGGTATCTGGGCGAGCAGACCGGCAACGCGCTGGGCGATGTGCTGTTCGGGCGATTCAATCCGGGCGGCAAGCTGCCGGTGTCGGTGGCGCGCAATGTCGGCCAGCTGCCGATCTACTACAACAAGAAGCCGAGCGCGCGGCGCGGCTATCTGTTCGGGGATACCACCCCGCTCTACCCGTTCGGCTATGGGCTTTCGTACACCAGCTTCGAAGTGGGCAAGCCGGTGCTGGGCTCCGCGACGATCGGCGTTGCGGGCAAGGTGAGCGTGAATGTCAACGTGACCAACACCGGCAAGCGCGCCGGCGACGAAGTCGTCCAGCTCTATGTCCATGACGACGAGGCGAGCGTGACCCGGCCGGTGATCGAGCTGAAGCGCTTCCAGCGCGTGACGCTGCAGCCGGGCGAGAAGAAGACGGTGCGCTTCGAGCTGACCCCGGCGGACCTGTCGCTGTGGAATGTCGAGATGAAGCGGGTGGTCGAGCCGGGAACGTTCACGATCTCGGCGGGGCCGAACTCGGTGGATCTGAAGAGCGCCACGCTGACGGTGGAGTGACGATCTTTCCCTCTCCCGCTTTCGCGGGAGAGGGAGTTAGTTATCCAACCACACCCCCACCCACACCAGCGGGGCGTTCCAGTTGATCGCGACTTCGTTGAGCGCATAGGCGCGGACGTCGTCGGTCCAGCAGCGCTGGGGCGCGCACTTGCCCTTCATCTTCGAGGCGACCGGATCGGCCATGGCGATCGAGTTCGGGCCGCCCGAGAGCACGCCGGACGGCGGACCGGGGAGCTTTGAATCCAGCGAGGGGGCCCAGAAGCGGTGGTGCGGATGCTGCATCGACGCGGTGCCGTAGCCGCTGACATAGGAGACGCGATTGGGATTGCGGCCAAGGATATAGTCGATCGCATCGACCACCCCTGCCCGGTATCTCGGATCACGCGTGAAGTCGCCGGCGACGCCGAGCACCATCGCCCGGTTGAGCAGCGCGCCGTTCGAGCCCCAGGTATATTGGGCCAGGGGGATCTTGTAGCCGTTGCTCGCCTTGTCGCCGAGGAAGCGGTCGGCGGCGGCGATGAGGGCGGCGCGCAGGCGCTGCACCTCGGGTTCGGGCAATTGCGAAGGGCGCGTGGCCAGCGTGATCGTGCCGAGCGTCGCGACCTGCGACCAGCCGGGTTCGCCTGCCACCGCGGTGAAATGCGGCGAATTTGTCACCGCCTGGTGATATTCGGGCTTGCCGGTGGTGACGAACAATTCGGCGGCGGCCCAGTAGAATTCGTCGGACACGTCATTGTCGCCATAGCCGCCCGAGCCGGTGAAGCTGTTGGTGGCGTAGACTTGCGGGTTGCGCGTCGCCGCAGCGAAGGCGCTTTCGGCGGCGGCCAGGCAGCGTGCGGCAAAGGCGTCGTCCTTGCCCTTCCAGACGCGCGCGCACTGGGCGGCGGTGGCGGCAAGGTTGAGCGTCGCCGCGGTGGTCGGCGGATAGAGCAGGCGTTCCTGCGTGTCGTTCTGCGGCGGCGTGGGGAGTGCGGTCCACCAGCGATCGGCGACCTTCTGGTGCGCCATGCCGGAGGCGTCGATCTCGGCGAAGGGCGCCGGGGAAGCTTCCCAGGCCGGCTGGCCGGCAATCGGCCTGGGCTTGCCAACGGGGACGCTGAGCCTGGCGCCGTCGGGCACCTGCATCTTCAGTAGGAATTCCATCTCGGTGCGTGCTTCGTCGAGCAGGCCCGGTGCAGGCTTGGCCCCTTGGGCCAGCGCCTTGGGGTTGCGCTCCCAGGCGTTGAGCAGCGTCCACAGCGCGATGCCGCCATTGACGACATATTTGCCGTGGTCGCCAGCATCGTACCAGCCGCCGGTGATGTCCAGGCTGTAGGGGCAGCCGGCCCATTCGAGGCCGCGCTCGTCCTTGCCGGCGAAGCATTTCGCGACTTCGTGCGCATGGCCGGCGGGGCGTGCCCATTTGGCCCCGACGATGCGCGCCTCGACCGGAACCCCGGCGCGCTGGTGGTAGAAGAAGGCGAGCGCGTCGCGGGCGAGCGGGGCGTAGAGATCGGGGCGGATATCGAAGCTCGCGCTCGCGCTGCTGCCGGCGACGAGGTGATAGCCCCTGCCGGGCGTGCGGAAGCCGCTGAAGTCGATGCGCTGCAGGCGCAGGCCGGATGCCGCGTCGCGGCCGATGACGGTCGTCGGGCCGCTCGCCACGACCTGTCCGTCCGCATCGACCAGCTGCCAGGCCATCGGCTGCTCGCCGCCCTCGAAGATCGCGGTCTTGGGATCGCCGGGCTGGAAGCCGAGCTGGTTGAGATCGATCGGAAGCGCCGGCGAGGCCGCGCCGAGGAGGAGGGCGAGGAGCGCGCCCCTCACTCCCCTGCTCCAGCGAACAGCCCGAAGACCGAGCCGACGAAGCCGCCGGCGACCTTGGTGGTCAAACTGTCGGTCTCGACCGTGCCGATTTCCTTCCAGTCGTACATGGCATCCGGTCTGTGCGGATCGTGGCCGTAGCTGAAAGTATAGCGATTGCCCTTCACATCGATACGCAGATCGAGGCCGAACTCCACGGCCAGCGGATCCTCGACCGTGAACAGCGTCTTGCCGAGCCTGGGTGTGTTCGGGCCCTCGCGCTGATCGACCACGACCAGGTCGCGGCCACCGACGCGCCGGAGGCCGATGAAAAACCAGAAATCGTCGTTCTGGAAGGCGACGAGGCCGGCGCGGTCGCCGTCTTTCTCCGGCTTGAAGTGGAGCGAGGTCTCCACGCTTGCGTTCATGTGCTGCTGGCGGCGGGCGAGGAAGCTGGGGTTGCCATTGTCGCCAAGGCCGACTGGGCGGGCAGTGAGCGACAGGCCGGTGGCGCCGGTCCGGTACCAGCGCGCGCGCGGGTTGCGCAGCATCATCCAGTCGCGCGGAAGATCGCCGTCGCGGAAGATAATCGTGCGCACGACGATACCGCCCGTGTCCGCCCCCTCGCCCGGCGGCAACGCCGGTGCCGGGTGGCCATAGGGAATGGGCGTGTTCGGCGGCAGGATCACCGGCCAGCCGTCCTTCCATTTGACCGGCAGCAGGAAGGTCTCGCGGCCGGTGGAGTAGAAGTCGTCGGCATAGGGACGCACGGCGAGGAAGGTCGCCCACCATTTACCGTCGGGCGTGGTGACCAGCTGGGCGTGGCCGGCCGAGGTGATCGGCATCGGCCGGTCCTTCGGCAGGCCGCGCTGGGTAAGGATCGGGTTGCCTTCCCATGCGACATAAGGGCCGGTGACGCTCTTCGAGCGCAGGATCACCTGGCTATGGCCCTCGGCGGTGCCGCCCTCGGCACAGCTGAGATAATACCAGCCGCCCTTCCGGAAGATGTGCGGGCCCTCGATCCAGATCGGCTTCTTCGAGAAGTCGATGCCGCCATTCACCAGCACCGTGCGCGGGCCGATGGTCTTCAGCGTCTTGTGGTCGAATTCCTGGATCCAGATCGCGCGGTGGCCCTCATATTCGGGCTTGCCCTCGGGTGGGCCGTTATTGACCACCCAGGTGCGGCCGTCGTCGTCGAAGAACATCGACGGGTCGATGCCGCCTTCGAGGTCGGGCAGCCAGACCGGGTCGCTCCATGGGCCGGCGGGGTTCTTCGCAGTGATCAGGAAGTTGCCGCCGCAATCGACGCAGGTGTTTAGGAGGTAGAAGATCCCGTCCCTGGCCTGGATCGAAGGCGCGAAGGCGCCGCGCGACAGGCCGAGCCGCTTGAAATCGAGCTGGTCCGCCCGGTCGATCGCGTTGCCGATCTGGGTCCAGTGGACGAGGTCGCGGCTGTGGAAGACCGGGATACCGGGGAACCAGCCGAAGGTGGAGGTGACCAGGTAGAAGTCGTCGCCGACGCGGGTGACGCTGGGGTCGGGATAGAAGCCCTTGAGGATCGGGTTGTGATACCAGCCGGGCGGGAAGGCGAGGTTATCGGACGGGTCGTTGCCGGTATAGCTGAACCAGGGGAAGGTCGCGACCGGCTGGGCGGCGGCGGGCTGTGCCAGCGCCATCAGGCCTGCCGTCATCCCGGCGAAAGCCGGGACCCAGAGCCTCAGGCGACGCAGCAGACAAAGCCTGGGCCCCGGCTTGCGTCCGGGTGACGAACTGAAGAAAGGCTGGGTCATGCGGCGCAATTGTCCCGGATGAAGTCGCGGTGTCTGGGCATGTAGGCCGCGCTGTTGGCGATGGCCTCGCGGATGTGGGCGAGCCGGTCGCGGGTCTCGTCGAGGGGCATCACGTCGGCGACCGGATCGTGCGATGCCGGCTCCATCAGCTGGCCGAGCATCACCGCGAACCAGCTGGTGTCGTTGAACAGCTCCTCATTCTCGCGGAAAGCCCTTCCATGGGTGCGGAACACGCGCATCTTCTCGGCCAGCCGCTCGGGGATCTCCATCGTCCGGCAGTAATTCCAGAAGGGGGAATCGGTGCGTTCGGTGGCGTGGTAATGGAGGACGAGGAAGTCGCGGATCTCCTCGTAATCCGTCGTCATGATGCGGTTGTAGCGGTCGATATCGGCCTGGTTGAAGTCGCGGTCCGGGAACATCGTCAGGAAGCGCGACAGGCCCGACTGGATCAGCCAGATCGAAGTGCTCTCCAGCGGTTCGAGGAAGCCGCCCGAGAGCCCCATCGCGACGCAGTTCTTGACCCACATCCTGTTGCGATGTCCGGTCTTGAACGGGACGGTGCGCGGATCGGCGAGCGGCTCGCCGTCGAGGTTGGACATCAGGATCGATGTCGCCTCGTCGTCGCTCATATAGTCAGACGAGAAGACATGGCCGTTGCCGATGCGGTGCTGGAGCGGGATGCGCCATTGCCAGCCGGCGCTGTGCGCGGTGGAGCGCGTGTACGGCGTCCATTCGTCGACACTGGCGCAGGGCACGGCGATGGCGCGGTTGCAGGGGAGGTATTGCGACCAGTCGGTATAGCCGGCCTTCAACGCCTGTTCGATTATCAGGCCGCGAAAGCCCGAGCAGTCGATGAACAGGTCGGCCTCGATCTCGCTGCTGTCCTGCAGCTGGACCGATTGGACGAAGCCATCCTCGCCGCGCAGCTTCACATCGACGATCTTGCCTTCGCGGCGGGTGACGCCCCGCGCCTCCGCATAGCCGCGCAGGAACCTGGCGTAGAGGCCGGCATCGAAATGGAAGGCATAGGCGATATCACTGAGCGGTGAATTGCCAGCGTCGATCGGGCGCATGAACTTGTTGCCGCGCGCCGCCATCGCCTGGAGCGACCATTGGTCGAGGTCGGGCGCCTCGCCGAGCTGGCGCAGGCGGAGATAGTAGGCGTGGAAGGACACGCCCTTCATGTCGACGCCATAGCCGCCGAACGGGTGGAAATAGCGATGTCCGATCCGGCCCCAATTGTGGAACTCGATGCCCAGCTTGAAGCTGCCCTTGGTCTCCCGCATGAACGCGTCTTCGTCGAGGCCGAGCATGCGGTTGAAGGTCGCCATCTGGGGGATGGTCGCCTCTCCCACGCCGATGATCCCGATCTCGTCGCTCTCGACCAGGGTGATCTTCGCATAATCGGGGCCGAGAATGCGCGAGAGCGTGGCCGCGGTCATCCAGCCGGCGGTGCCGCCGCCGACGATGAGGATGGAGCGGATATTCCTGTCTGTCATGCGTCAGTCCTTGCGGGCGCATTCTGGGCGAGCCAGGCGCCGTGATCGGGCATCGCCTCCGCCGCCCGGCGGAAGGTGGAGCCGATGCGCTCGACCATCTGGGTGATCCCCCGCAGGTCGAGCGCTTCGACCAGCGGATCGCGGCCGGCGGGCTCGATCCCCTGCCCGCGCATCACGGCGACCCAGCTCGGCTCGGCGAACAGCTCGTCGTCGTGGCGGAAGACTCGGCCCCGGTTGCGGAACAGCGCGATGCGATCGGCCAGGCCATTGGGCAGCGTCATCTCGCGCAGGTCGCGCCAGAAGGGCTCGGTCCGGGCATTGGCGTAATAATGGAGGATCACGAAATCGCGCACCCGCTCGAACTGGCTGCGGCTGAGCGCGTTGTACGCGTCGCGCTCGACATCGCCGAAGCCGCTGTCCGGGAACAGCGCGAGCAGCCGGGTGATGCCCGCCTGGATCAGATGGATGCTGGTCGATTCCAGCGGCTCGATGAAGCCCGAGGACAGCCCGATCGCGACGACGTTGCGCACCCAGGCCTGTTTGCGACGCCCGGTGACGAAACGCAGCGGGCGCGGATCGGCGAGCGGTGCGCCATCGAGATTGGCGAGCAGCGTCGCGGTGGCCTCGTCTTCCGAGAGGTGCGCGCTCGAATAGACATAGCCATTGCCGGTGCGGTGCTGGAGCGGGATGCGCCACTGCCATCCCGCCGAACGGGCGGTGGCACGGGTGAAGGGATTGAGCGGGCCGACATTGGCGGAAGGCACGGCGACGGCGCGGTCGCAGGGCAGCCAGTGCGTCCAGTCCTCATAGCCGGCATGCAGCGCCTGCTCGATCAGCAGGCCGCCGAACCCCGAGCAGTCGAGGAACAGCTCGCCCTCGACGCGGGCACCACCCTCCAGCACCACGGCCTCGACATGGCCATCGGTGCCGCGCAGCGCGGTCTCGACGATGCGCCCCTCGACCCGGCGTACGCCGCGCGCCTCGGCATAGGAGCGCAGGAAGCGGGCATAGAGGCCGGCGTCGAAATGATAGGCGTAGACCAGCCGCGACAGCGCCGAATTGGGATCGTTGTTCGAAGGCAGGAAGCGGTTGCGCCGCGCGGCGGCGGCGGACATGCAGTAATCGTCGAGCGGGCCGGCCTGGCCCGCCGCATGGAGCTTGTGCCAGATCTGGTGGAAGCGCACCCCCTCGATATCGAAGCCGAACTCGCCGAACGGGTGGAGATAGCGGTGGCCGGGCGTGGTCCAGTCGACGAACTCGATGCCGAGCTTGATCGAGCCCTGGGTGGCGGCGAGGAATTCGCGCTCATCGATGCCGAGCATCGCGTTGAAGGTGCGGATCGGCGGGATCGTCGCCTCGCCGACGCCGACCGTGCCGATCGCTTCGGATTCCACGAGGGTGACGCTGACCTCCGCGGCGACCAGCCGGGCCAGCGCCGCGGCGGCCATCCAGCCAGCGGTGCCGCCGCCGACGATGACGACGCTGCGGATGGGGGGAGCGGGAGTCATGCGATCAGTCCTTCGGCGCGGAGAATGGCGCCGTGATGCGGCATGGCGCGGACCGCGTCGAGGATGACCTCGCGGATGCGGGCGGCGTGCTGGAGAAGCTGCGGCTCGGGGATGCCGTCGGCGAGTGCGTCGTAGCGCCGCGGGCGGGTGCCCTGGCCGTCGAGCACGGCGATCCAGTCCGCCGCCTCGAACAGTTCCTCGTCGTACAGGGGTACGCGACCACGGCTCTCGTACAAATCGAGCTTGTGCCGGAGCGGCTCGGGCACCGGCGCGGCGCGGGCCTGGTCCCACAGCGCTTCGCCGGCGCGGCCATTGGTCTTGTGATGGAGGATGGCGAAGTCGCGGACGCGATCGGCTTCGTTCGCGGTCAGGCGGTTATATTCGGCGGGCTCAGGGCCATTCGGCGTAGCGGGAAGCAGGGCGATCAGGCGGGCGAGCGCGCTCTGGAGAAGCGCGAGATTCCAGCCGTGGAGCGGCTCGATACAGGTGGCTGCGGCGCCGAGCGCGACGACATTGCCGGTCCAGGCGTGGGTGCGGCGGCCCTGGGCGATGGGGATGGCGCCAGGCTGTTCGGGGAGATGGCCGGCGGCGTAGAAGAGCGCACCGCCCTGTCCGCCGACGAGCGGTACGGTGCGCTGCCAGCCGGCCGCGAAGGCGCCGGCATGGCTGTAGGGCGGCGGGACGCCCTCGGCCGGACTCCAGCTTTCGACGACGCGGTTGCAGGGGAGCCAGGCGGACCAGTCTTCCCAGCCGCCCTCGCCGGCGAGCAGTGCGGCGGGACCGGAGCAATCGAGCCAGAGGTCGGCGGTGACGTGCGTGCCGTCCCGCAGTTCGACTGCGCCATCGGCGAATGCACGGAAGGCACCGGCGGCGTTAAGGCCACTGGCGCGGCGGAGCGTAACGGCGAGGCCGGCGCGGTCGAGATGCAGCCCATAGCCATAGCTGGAGAGGACCGAGCGCGGATCCTCGCTCGGCCGGTCGAAACGCCCGGCGGCGGCGGCGATGGCGGCGAGCGAGAAGTCCGCCAGGCGCAGCGCGTGCCCGCCGGCGCGGAGGCGGGCGACAAGCTGGTGGAAGGCAGTGGTGCCAAGCGGCGCGCCGATCGTGCCGAAGGGCAGGAACCAGTCCGAATCCCCTGCCCAGCTAGAAAAGGCAGTGCCGAGCGAGAAGCTGCCATGGGCGGCGCGGAGGAGATCGCCTTCGTCGACGCCGTGATCGGCGAGCCAATGGGGGAAGTCGGGCAGGCTGGCCTCGGCCGGGCCGAACGGGCCGAGGCTCCAGTCGGGGCCTTCGGTGTCGACAAGGACGATGCGCGCGTTCGGCAGCGCGCGGACGAGCGCCAGCGCCGCCATCCAGCCGGCGACGCCGCTGCCGACGATACCGATGCTGCGGATCATGCGCGCATCCCCAGCGCGGCGGCGTGGCCGGGCATCGCCTCGGCGGCGGCAGCGATCTCGGCGCGCATTGCGGCCATTTGGACGGTTACACCGTCCCCGCCTGCACGCGGATCATGGTGACGGGGCGTGACGTGCTGGCCGAGATAGACGGCGAGCCAACTCGGCTCGAGGAAGGTGCCTTCGCGATATTGGGTGACCACGCCGCGCTCGCGGAACAAGGCGAGCTTGGTTTCCAGCGAGTCCGGCAGAGTCATGTCGCGGCAGTGGTGCCAGAAGTCGGAATCGTCGCGTTCCTGGCAGTGATAGTGGAGGATCAGGAAGTCGCGGACGCGCTCGTAATCGAGCGTCATCAGCCGATTGAACTCGGCGGCATCGAGCGGATCCCAGGCCTGGGTCGGGAAGAGATCGAGCAGCCGGCCGATCGCGACCTGGATCAGGTGGATGCTGGTGGATTCCAGCGGCTCGAGGAAGCCCGAGGCGAGGCCGATCGCGACTGTGTTGCCCAGCCATTGGGTGCGGCGCTTGCCAGTGACGAAGCGCAGGCGGTTGGGGTCGGCGAGCGGTTCGGCGGGGAGCTGGGCGAGCAGGGTCTCCAGCGCAACCTCGTCGCTGGTGAAGGCGCTAGAATAGACATGGCCGTTGCCGGTGCGGTGCTGGAGCGGGATGCGCCAGATCCAGCCGGACTCCTGTGCAGCAGCGCGGGTATAGGGCGCGGGCGGCCCGACATTGGCGCAGGGAATGGCGACCGCGCGGTCGCAGGGCAGCCAGTGCGTCCATTCCTCATAGCCGGCATGCAACGCCTGCTCGATCAGCAGCCCGCGAAAGCCCGAGCAATCGAGGAACAGGTCCGCCTCGATCGTCTCGCCGCTCTCCAGCGTGACCGAGCGGACGAAGCCGCTCTCCCCGCCGAGCGCGACGTCGACGACCTTGCCTTCGCGCCGGACGACGCCGCGCGCTTCCGAATAGCTGCGCAGATATTTCGCATAGAGCCCGGCATCGAATTGATAGGCGTAATTATAGGGTGCGCCGTCGGGACGGCGGAAGCGTCCGCGGCGCGCGGCCTGTATGGGGAGCGAATAGTCCTCGAACGCTCCGGCCAGGCCGGTCGCCAGCCATTGCTGGTGGAAGGGAACCCCGTGGATAGGCGCGCCGAACTCGGCGAAGGGGTGGATGTAGCTGTCGCCGACACGGCCCCAGTCGGCGAACTCGATGCCGAGCTTGTAGGTGCCTTTCGTGGCAGCGAGGAACTCCGCCTCGTCGATGCCGAGCGTCGCGTTGAAATGGCGAATGTGCGGAATCGTCGCCTCACCGACGCCGACCGTGCCGATCTCGGCCGATTCGATCAGGGTAATAGCCAGGTTCGTGCCGGCGAACTTATGCGCGAGCGCAGCGGCGGCCATCCACCCCGCCGTGCCCCCGCCGACCACGAGTACGCGCTGTATCAGCATGCTTGCGATGCCCCTCTCCCGGGCGAATGTTAGCGCTCCCGCGGCGAAATCGTCAATCGGAACGGGGGCGATTCGAGGCCGGAACGGCCCTTTCGCAGGTGCAAAAACCCCGCCGCAATGCAGCGAAACCGTTGCAAAATCGCCACAAATCAGCGGCTTCCGCGTTCCTGCAACAAGACGGCTTGATCTTTGGATAACTCCTACTTTAGGTTCGACACAAATAAGAAACGCGCCAACATATGGTAGCGCTAACACAGGAGGGGACAGCTCGATGCGCAAGCACGCAATGATTCACCATGCCGACAAGGTTGCGAGGTTCCGTACGGGGACCTTGCGCGCCGGCGTGTCCGCGGCGGCGCTCGCCTGCCTGTCGATCGCAGCCCCGGCCTTCGCGCAGGACACTGCGGCCGCCCCCGCCACGCAGGACACGCCGCCCGAGGACGCGATCGTCGTCCAGGGCTATCGCCAGTCGCTGCAGAGCGCCCAGACGCTCAAGAAGAATTCGGACGTGATCGTCGACTCGGTGACTGCCGAGGACATCGGCGCCCTGCCCGACCGTTCGGTGACCGAGACGCTGCAGCGCATCCCCGGCGTGTCGATCAACCGCTTTGCGGCCGGCGTCGATCCCGACCACTTCTCGGTCGAAGGTTCGGGCGTGGTCGTGCGCGGCCTCACTTATGTCCGCTCGGAATTCAACGGCCGCGAGGCGTTCACCGCCAATAACGGCCGCGCGCTGAGCTTCGCCGACGTGCCGTCGGAAATGATGGGCGGCGTCGATGTGTTCAAGTCGCCCTCGGCCGACCGCATCGAAGGCGGCATCGCCGGCGTGGTCAACCTGCGCACGCGCAAGCCGTTCGACAACAAGAAGGGCCTGGTCGTCGCGGGCTCGCTCGAGGCGAATTATGGCGACTTCGAGAAGGAATGGACGCCGACGGGCTCGATCATGGTCAGCGACCGCTGGCAGACCGGCATCGGCGAGATCGGCATCCTCGGCAATTTCTCCTATTCGCAGCTGAAGAGCCAGTCGGACCGCTTCCAGGTCTCGAGCTTCCGCATCCGCAACCTCTATTCGGACGGCGACGTCATCGACAATGGCGGCACCACGGTGAACCGCCAGGTCTATTTCCCGCGCGGCGCCGTGATGGGCCGCCAGGAATTCAACCGCGAGCGCTATGGCTATGCCGCGGCGCTGCAGTATCGCAGCAATGACGGATCGATCGAAGCCGTCGCCCAGTTCCTGCGCTCCGACGCGCGCCAAGCCTGGACCGAGCGCACGATCGAGATCGCGACCGACAACGTCTCGTCCAACGGTGACTCGCGCCGCGTGCCGGGCACCACGCTCGACTTCGACAGCGACGGCATGTTCGTCAACGGCACGATCACCGGCCCGACCGGCTGGCGCGGCGACCAGAACACCGGCGCGGCGCGCACGCCGATGCTGGGCCTGCAATCGAACAATATCCGCCGCGACCAGCAGCAGAAGCTCGTCACCGACGATTACGGCTTCAACCTGAAGTGGAACGCCAGCGACCGGCTGGGCGTGACCTTCGATTACCAGCACGTGAAGTCGAAGACCTATCTGCTCGACAACACGCTGTGGAATTCGACCTATCAGAACGCATCGATCAAGCTGAACGGCGACGATTTCCCGACGGTGGCCTTCCTGCCGCCGCAGGTCTGCAACGGCCCCTCGGCCAATTCGCAGAACCCGCCGGGCACCGCCTATGACTGCAACACGGCTCAGCCCGTGGGCGGCTCGATGAACCCGAGCTATTACGGCGCGGGCCACAACAGCTTCAACGATCCGTACAACACCTTCCCGCGCGCGGCGATGGATCACGTCGAGCAGAGCGACGGCAATTCCGACGCCTTCCGCCTCGACCTCGACTATTCGCTGGGCGAGGGCAGCTTCCTGAAGTCGATCCAGGGCGGCGTGCGCTATGCCGACCGCGACCAGGTCTCGCGCTTCTCGCGCTACAATTGGGGCGTGCTTTCGGAGCAATGGGGCAATAACGGCCCGATCTGGCTCGACACGCCGGTGAACGGCAACAACGCGTCGCGCACCGACGGCGCGCCGATCTCCGCTTACTCGCCCTATTCCTTCGACAATTTCTTCCGTGGCCAGGTGACCAACCCGCTCGGCGGACAGAGCCGCCTCTATTATAATGGCGACACCGTCCAGAATTACGACGCGATGGTCCGCTATGCGTCTGCGATCGCGCGCGAATGGCAGGGCACGACGACCTGCGGGACCCGCACGATCAACGCGGGCTGGAACCCGTTGGCGGAGCGCTGCGGCGTCATCGCCGGCACGCCGTTCCTGCCCGACGAGATCAACCCGATCCGCGAGCGCAACTATGCCGCGTATCTGATGACGCGCATCGATACGCATCTCGGCGGGCTGCACCTCACCGGCAATGTCGGCGTGCGCTACACCAGGACCAAGCGCCAGTCGGACGGCTACAACTCGTTCACCAACACGACTGCCTTCCCGACCGATGCGACCTGCTCCACGCCGGTCGTGCCGCCCGCGACGCTTTCGCCGTTCTGTTCGTTCAGCATCGCGGACCGCAATGCGGCACGTGCCTTCGTCAACGGCGCGCTGACGGCCTCCAGCGTCAAGCTCGACTATGACTATTGGCTGCCGAGCGTGAACCTGAAGCTCGAAGTGGGCGGCGGCCTGCAGTTCCGCGCCGCCTATTTCAAGGGCGTCTCGCCGCCCCAGACCGGCTATATCCGCAACTACACCCAGGCGAACCTGTCGGTGGTGCAGAACACGGACACCAGCGGCACGCTGATCCCGAACAGCTTCCGCTTCCAAGGCGTGACTACCGCGGGCAACCCGTATCTGAAGCCGACCGAAGCCGATAACTTCGACCTCACGGCGGAATGGTATTTCTCGCGGGTCGGCTCGCTGACCGTCTCGGCCTTCTACAAGGTGCTGGACGGGGTGGTAACCAACGACACCCGCCGCGTCGACCTGACCAACAACGGCCAGACCTACCCGGTCGTCATCACCACCCCGGTGAATGCGACCGAGAAGGGCAAGATCAAGGGCTTCGAAGTTGCCTATCAGCAGACCTTCGACTTCCTGCCGGGGCCGCTGAAGGGCCTGGGTCTGCAGGCGAACTATACGTTCGTCGACAGCTCGGGTGTGCCGCAGTCGACCCTGTCGGAAACCGATCCGGACGTCGCCGCGGGCCGCGTTTCGACCGTGGACACCTCCACGCTGCCGCTCCAGGGCCTCTCTAAGCACCAAGTGAACATCACGCCGTTCTTCGACTATGGCCCGATCTCGCTGCGTGCCAGCTATTCGTGGCGCTCGGACTTCGTGGTCACCGTCCGCGACGTGATCACGCCGTTCGATCCGATCATCAACAAGGCGACCGGCCAGCTCGATGCCTCGGTCTTCTTCGCGGTGACCAAGCAGATCAAGATCGGCGTCCAGGGATCCAACCTGACCAACGAAGTGACCCGCACCAACGCGGTGATCTCGAAGATCGGGGGCGGCAATGTGGAAGTGCCGCGCGGCTGGTTCATGAACGACCGCCGCTTCTCCGCGATCGCCCGCTTCAACTTCTGATCCAAGCCACACCTTGCACTGGCGTCGTCGGTCCCTACCGGCGGCGCCAATTTTTTTGCTCAGGCGGGGCGGTAGCTGAGGAAGATGTTGGCTGTGAGCCGGCCGCGGCGCGGATCCGGGTCGAGCACGGCGGGGACCAGTCCGGAGTGGAGCTGGCGGCTGCGATAGACGAGCATCCGGTCGAAGGCGGCATCGGCGGCGGCGATCTGCTCGAACTCGGGGGTATCCCCCTGGATATAGCCGGGCGCGGGTGCGGGTTCGGTGGCGCGGATGGCCTCGTAGGTCGCGAGCCGCTCGGGCAAGAGCGCTTCGAAGCCGGTGGCTCGGTGGCGATAGAAAGCGGTGCCGCCCCGATCCGGGCCGCACAGATAATGCAGGAACGCGAATTGCAGGGGATCGGTGGTATCGATGTGGGGCACGCGCTGCGAGGGGGTGAGATCGTCCGCACCCAGCGTGACCAGCGAGAAGTTGCATTCGGCACGCCCGAGGCGGACCGGGCCGAGCCCGAAGGCTTCCCGCACCACCGGGTCGAGCGCGCGCACCACGGCCTCGACATAATCGAGCGGCGCGGGCGCGCGGATACCGGGATAGCCGCCTTCGGGACCGTGGACGGGAGCGAATTCGGTCCGGGTGGCGGCATAGTCGACCAGCGCCGTCGCATCGCGCATCAGCCCGTCCAGGCAGAGCAGCGGCTCCCCTTCCCTGCCGAGGTGCGACAGGCGCGCGACGGGGCGCGCATTCAGCGAAAAATCGTGCGACAACACAGACATGCCCGGGACATCAACCCTCCGGATATCGTCGTAGCATTACCGGGATAGCGAGTACCATGCCGCAAGCGCCGATCCGTGAGATTGAGGGCCCGCTGGACGCCGCAGGGCTGCGCACGCTGATCGCGGGCTATGCCCCCGTCGTGCTGCGCGGCGTGGCGGCGGACTGGCCGCTGGTGCAGGCGAGTGCGCAATCGGACCAGGCAGCATGCGATTACCTGCTCGGCTTCGACCAAGGTGCCAGCGCCGAGGCGTTCATCGGCGCGCCGGCGATCCAGGGGCGGTTCTTCTATTCGCAGGACATGCGCGGCTTCAATTTCGAGCGGCGCAAGGGGCGCTTCGCCGATCTGCTGCGCTATGTGCTGGGGCTGAAAGGCAAGGATACCGTGCCCGCGGTCTATGCCGGGGCGGTGGAGACGGCGCAGGCGCTGCCGGGGTTCGCCGGCGCGAACCAGCTGCCCGCCCTGTTCGGCATGGGCGCCGAGCCGCGGATCTGGATCGGCAATGCCTGCAGCATCTCCACGCATTTCGACGCGTCGGACAATATCGCTTGCGTTGCCGCCGGACGCCGGCGCTTCACCCTGTTCCCGCCCGAGCACACGTCGAACCTCTATATCGGCCCGCTGGATCACACCGTGGCGGGCCAGCCGCTGAGCATGGTCGATATGGCCGAGCCCGACTTCGCGCGCTTCCCGCGCTTCTGCGACGCGCTGGATGCCGCGCTGGTGGCAGAACTGGAGCCGGGCGACGCGATCTACATCCCGGCCTTGTGGTGGCATCAGGTGGAGGCGCTGTCGCCGTTCAACCTGCTGGTCAATTTCTGGTGGACGGACTCGCCCGACCAGGATGCGCGCTTCGATGCGATGGTGCATGCCGTGTTGACGATCAGCCATTTGCCGCCCGAGCGGCGCGAGGCCTGGGCGGAATTCTTCGACACGTTCGTCTTCCAGCGGCACGGCGATCCCGCGGCGCACATGGCGCCCGAGCATCGCAGCGTACTGGGCGAGCCGACGCCGCAGCTGCGGCAGTATATCAAGCAGTATCTGGCGCGGGGGCTGGCGCGGCCTTGACGGGCGCTTCCTTCTCCTTCGTCATCCCCGCGAAGGCGGGGATGACGGTTAGGGAGCGCCCTCCCCTTCTACCTCAACCCGCCTGCCCCGGCGCGTTGGGCGTGGTGATCGCCTTGTAATAGTCGAGGGCTTGCGCGGGCGGCTTGTGGCCGGCAGGCAGCGGGCGCTTCGAGATCGACTGGAAATACGCCACCGAAGCATCCCGCCACCAGATCGCTTCCTCAAGCTGGATCGCCAGGAAATCGCGGACCTCGGCCCAGCGGGTCTCGTCAACCTTGCCGCGCAGTCCCGCCCAATCGACCTGCATCTGGCGCACGCCATCCACGCCTGCGTCGTAATGGATGACCAAATCGTCCCACAAAGTCCGGCCGGACTTCATCCGATAGTCCCACGGCACATGGTGGAACCAGAGCAGCAATTCATCCGGTACGGTTTTCACATTGCCCCAGTTTCTTGCGACCTGAGGGGCATATTGGGAAAGCGCGTCGCTGCCCCTGGGCGTCCGGTCGAAGCCGATCCCGTCGGGCGCAGCCTTGTTATAATAAGCCGGGTTCCATTCGGGGCGCTTTAGGTCGGCGATCCAAGGCCCGGGGCCGTAGTGATGGCCGGTCGCCATCTGGTGGGTAAGGCCGAGCGGAGTCATGTAATCGACCACCGCCTCGCGCGAGCCCATCATCATGCGGACCGCCGTGTCGGCGGCAGCGGCGCCCCAGGTCATTACTGCCCAGTCGCGCGCGATCGCTTCCGCCTTTGCGTCGGGATCCCAGGCGAAGCGGCCGAATGCGTACCAGTTGGCCTGGTCGAATTGCGAGCCCGACCAGTTGCGGTCGTTGCCGATATTGGCGACGCCGGCCATGCCGGTGACGGCGCCGGGCTCGACCGGCTTCTCGATCACCTTGGCGACGGTGCTGCCCTTGGCCGGGCGGAAGGTGTCGCTCTGCAGCGCCTCCTCCCACATCGTGCCGAGATAGGCGAGATGGGTCGCGAAGCCGAGATATTCCTTGGTGATCTGGAATTCCATCATCAGCGGCGTGCGGGGCATCGCGCCGAACAGCGGATGGAAGGGCTCGCGCGGCTGGAAATCGATCGCGCCGTTCTTGACCTGGACCAAGACATTGTCGCGGAACTTGCCGTCGAGCGGCTGGAACTCCGCAAAAGCCTGCTTGTGCCGGTCCTCGGCATTCTCGGCGGCATAGACGAAGGCGCGCCACATCAGGATGCCGTGATGCGGGGCGAGCGCATCGGCGAGCATGTTGGCACCTTCGGCATGGGTGCGATGATAGTCGGCTGGGCCGGGCTGGCCTTCCGAATTGGCCTTGACCAGCAGGCCGCCGAAATCGGGGATCACGCTGTAGATCTCGTCGATCTTGGCCTTCCACCAGGCCTGGACCGCGGGATCGAGCGGATCGGCGGTCTTCAGCTTGCCGAGTTCGATCGGGGCGGAGAAGCGCGCGGTCAGATAGACCTTGATGCCATAGGGCCGAAAGACTTCGGCCAGCGCCTTCACCTTCTGGAGGTAATCGGGGCGAAGGATATCGGCATTGGCGTTGACGTTGGTCAGCACCGTGCCGTTGATGCCGATCGAGGCGTTGGCGCGGGCATAATCGGTGTAGCGCGGGTCCCTGTAGAGCGGTAGCTTCTGCCAGTCCCACAGCGACAGGCCGGCATAGCCGCGCTCGACATGGCCGGTGAGATTGTCCCAATGGTTGAGTACGCGGACCTGCAGCTTGGGCGCATCGGTGATGGCGAGATTGTCGATGGGAGCGCCGGTCTGGAGCAGCTTGAGGAAGCGGAACACGCCGTAGAGCGCGCCGACATCGCTGTTGCCCGCGATGATCGTGACGCGCTCGCCCTGCACATTGGCGGTGCGGATCAGATAGCCGTCCGCGCCGAGCTTCGCGAACGGCAGGTCCAGCCCCTGGAGCAGCGGCGAGCCCGCGCGCACCACCAGCACGGCGCCGTCCTGGACCGCTTGGTGCCGGGCAAGCGTCAGGTCGAACATGCGCTGATAGCCGCGCGCAAGCTCATCGACAGCGGCGCGGATCGTCGGGCTTTCATCGGGGGCGACGACGCTAGCGATCTGCGGCGCGTAACGCGCCTTCGCAGCGGATTCGAGCGGCTGATAGCGCAGCCAGAGGTCGTATCCGTCTTCGGCATGGCCTTGATTCGCAAGGCTGAAACACAAAAACGCAGACAAAATAGCCAGCAATTTCCGAAGCATCGCTCTTCCTGTCCCTCGTCGGTCAAAAGCCGCCGTTGACAAGCTTGTAACAGGTCAACAATGGTAGCGCTACCAAGCACATAGGCGCGCGAGGGAACGACGCGTCGGACGAGGAAGGGGAAGCAGAGGCGACATGGCCGAGATCATATCCGCGCGCGTGATCGTCACCTGCCCCGACCGCAATTTCGTGACGCTGAAGATAGAGACCTCGGACGGGGTAACCGGCCTTGGCGACGCGACCCTCAATGGCCGCGAGCTGTCGGTGGTCAGCTATCTGCAGGACCATGTCATCCCCTGCCTGATCGGACGCGACGCGCACCGGATCGAAGATATCTGGCAGTATCTCTACAAGGGCGCGTACTGGCGGCGCGGACCGGTGACGATGTGCGCGATCGCCGCGGTCGACATGGCGCTGTGGGACATCAAGGCCAAGGTTGCGGGCATGCCGCTCTACCAGCTGCTCGGCGGGGCGAGCCGGACGGGCTGCATGGTTTACGGGCACGCGAACGGCGCGACGATCGAGGAGACGATCGAAGAGGCGGTGCGGCACGTCGAAGAGGGCTATAAGGCTGTCCGTCTCCAGGCAGGCGTGCCGGGGCTGAAATCGACATACGGCGTCGCCAAGCCCGGCCAGCGCTACGAGCCTGCCGACGGCGCGCTGCCGACCGAGAGCCTGTGGTCGACCGAGAAATATCTTCGCTCGGTGGCGCCGCTATTCGAGAAGGCGCGCGACGTGCTGGGCTGGGACGTCCATCTGCTCCACGACGTCCACCACCGGCTGACGCCGATCGAGGCGGCGCGGCTGGGGATGGAGCTGGAGCCGTATCGCCTGTTCTGGATGGAAGACGCGACCCCGGCCGAGAATCAGGCGGGCTTCCGCCTGATCCGCGAGAAGACCACCACGCCGCTGGCGGTGGGCGAGATCTTCAACACGATCTGGGACACCAAGCAGCTGATCGAGGAGCAGCTGATCGACTATGTCCGCGCTACCGTGGTGCATGCGGGCGGGATCACGCATCTGCGCCGGATCGCGGCGTTCGCAGACCTCTATCAGGTGCGCACCGGCTGCCACGGCGCGACGGACCTGTCGCCGGTGTGCATGGCCGCCGCGCTGCATTTCGGCCTGTCGGTGCCCAATTTCGGCATCCAGGAGCTGATGCCGCACACGGCGAAGACCGACGATGTTTTCCCGCACGCCTATTCGTTCACGCATGGCATGATGCATCCGGGCGACGCCCCGGGACTGGGTATCGAGATCGACGAGGAACTGGCGGCGAAATACGAATATAAGCGTGCCTATCTCCCCGTCGCACGGCTCGAAGACGGAACGCTGTCCAACTGGTGAGCGGGAGAGGCTCGATGATTGAACTGACACGCCGTGGATTGCTGGGCGCAGGCGCTGCACTGGCCCTGCCCTTCCCCGCACTCGCCCAGGCGACCGAAGGGCTGAACGCCGTGGCAAAGACCAGGGGCATGCGCTTCGGCTCCTGCGTTTCCTGGAGCCCGCCGGGCGCCGACCGGGGCTCGTTCGCCAATCCCAAATATGCCGAGCTGCTCAAGCGCGACTGCGGCGTGCTGGTGCCCGAGAACGAGTTCAAATGGCAGGCGATCCGGCCGGATGCCAAGACCTTCAACCTCGACCATTTCTCCGACATGCTCGATTTCGCCGAGACGAACGGCATGGCGATGCGCGGCCACACCCTGTTGTGGCACAAGACGCAGTATTTCCCGAAATGGCTGAACGACCATGACTTCGGCGCAAGCCCGGCGAAGGAAGCCGAGCGCATCCTGGGCACGCATATCCGCACGCTGTGCAAGCTCTACGGCAAGCGCATCGCCAGCTTCGACGTGGTCAACGAGACGGTGGAGGAAGGCAGCGGCGCACTGCGCACCTCCTCGCTCTCCAACGCCTTCGGCGGGACCGAGGCGATGCTTGACTTCGCCTATCACACCGCGCGCGAGCATGCGCCGGGCGTGGAGCTTACCTACAACGACTATATGAGCTGGGAGCCGGGCAATGAGGGGCATCGCTATGGCGTGCTCAAGCTGCTCGAGGGCCTCCGCAAGCGCGGCATTCCCTGCGACACGCTGGGCGTGCAATCGCATATCGGCCTCACCGCCGGGGGCACGGTGGGCGCGCTGGTGAGCCGGCAGGAGAAGCCCTGGCGGACCTTCCTCGATACCGTCACGCAGATGGGCTACCGCCTCGCGGTCACGGAGTTCGACGTGAACGACAAGGCGCTGCCCACCGATACGAAGATCCGCGACGGGATCATCGCCAACTATGCCGCGGCCTATCTAGAGATCATGTTCTCCTATCCCCAGCTCAGGGACGTGCTCGCCTGGGGCATGTGCGACCGCTTCACCTGGCTGAACGGCTTCACGCCGCGCGAGGACAAGACCCTGCAGCGTGCGACGCCCTATAATGCGGAGTACCAGGCCAAGCCACTCTACGGGGTAATCCGGGATGCCTTTGCGGGTGCGCCGGCGCGATAGGTCGATCTTGTCCAAGATCGTTCAGAAAACTCGTGCTAGGGGCTGATTCGACGGACCGATAACGGGGGGTGAAACGATGGCGGCGCTGGCCGCAGTGCAGGAACCGGGCTTCGAGGCGCTGCTTGCCGGCGATCTCGATATGACCCAGCTGCACGCCCTTGCCGATCGCATCGCCGCAGGTCACGCCGCGGCGCCTAGGGGCGACGGCGCGGTTTTCCGCAAGACGCTGGCGCTGAGCGCCGCCACCGAGGCGCAACGCGCCGAACTCGATTTCCACAAGAACTCGATCGCCCGCCGCATTACTGCGGGGCGCATCCATGCGGTGATGGGCGAGCCGGTGGATGTGCTCCACGACCTGGCCCGCACGCTGATCGAGGTGATGCGCGCCGGCATGGCGGGCGAGGCCAATACGATCGCCAACCGTTATCTCGACGTGGCGCCGCAGGGCGCGACCGGCTGGGCGCTGCTGCCGCTCTACCTTTCCCTGCGCGCCGATGGCGAGACGGAGCTGGCGGACAGCCTGCTCGCCCCTGCCAAGCCCAGGCTGGTGGTGATCGGCGGGCTTTCGGGCACCGGCAAATCGACGCTGGCGCGGCTGCTCGGCAGCCGGATCGGGCGGCTGCCCGGCGCGCGGGTGCTGCACTCCGATGTGTTCCGCAAGCGGCTGGCGGGCGTGACGCCAGAAACCCGGCTGCCGCCCAGACATTATACCCGTCGCAATGACGACGAGACCTATGAAGCGCTGTTCGAGTCCGCCGACGATCATCTCGCCTGTGGCAACAGCGTGATCCTCGACGCGGTGTTCATGGCGCGCAGCGAGCGCGACGTGGCCGAGGCGCTGGCCGATCGCTACCGGGCGGGCTTCACCGGCATCTGGCTGGAAGCGCCGGAGCGCGACCGGATCGCGCGGGTGAATGCGCGCGAGAATGATGCTTCGGACGCGACCGAGAAGGTGGTGTGCGAACAGTCGCGCCGCTCGGTGGGCGAGATCCACTGGCACCGCGTGCGCGCCAACCGCCCGCAGGAACTGATCGTCGCCGCCGCGCGCGCGGCGCTGGATCGCGCGCGCTGATGGCGATCGCCACGCTGACGCTCAATCCGGCGCTCGACGTGACCACCTGCACCGAGAAGGTGCGCCCCGGGCACAAGCTGCGCTGTTCCACCCCGCGTTTCGATCCGGGCGGCGGCGGGATCAACGTGGCACGCGTGGTGACGCATCTGGGCGGTGCGGCGACCGCGGTTTTCCCGAGCGGCGGTCCGGTAGGCGCGGTGATCGTCAAGCTGCTCGAGGCGCAGAAGGTGCCGATCCTGGCCGTGCCGATTGCCGGGACGACGCGCGAGAGCTTCACCGTCGACGAGGGCCGGCCGGGCGACCAGTATCGCTTCGTGCTGCCGGGCCCCGAACTGAGCGAAGACGAGCAGGCGGCTCTGCTCGACGCGCTGTTCGGGGTGGCGGCGGTGAGCCATGTCGTGGTGAGCGGCAGCCTGCCGCCGGGGTGCGATCCGGCGATCCTGAAGCGGATCGGGGAGCGTTGCCGGGATAACGGCGTGAAGCTGGTGATCGATACCTCGGGGCCCGCGCTGGCCGCTTGCGAAGGCGCGGGTGCCTGGCTGATCAAGCCGAGCCTGCGTGAAGTGGCCGACCTGCTCGGGCGCGAGATCGCCAGCGAGGCAGACGAGATGGCCGCTGCACGGACGTTGCGCGAGCGGGCCTTTGCAGAGGTGGTGGTAATCTCGCTCGCCGAGCGCGGTGCCTTGCTGGTCGGCGAGGGCGAGGAGTTGCGCGTCGCGGCCATCCCGGTGGAGGCCAAGGGCACGGTGGGCGCCGGGGATTCTATGGTGGCGGCGATCACCCTCGCCTGTTCGCAAGGCAAGGGGATCGAGGAAGCACTACGCTATGGCATCGCCGCCGGAGCGGCTACGCTGATGACACCGGCAACCGAACTGGCCAGCAAGGAAGATGTCGAGCGGCTCTACGCCGCTTCCTGAGCCTCGTCCTGGCGGCAGAACAGGCCGTGCATCGACACCAGCATCTGGCGCGCCTCGTCGCTGGCCAGCGAATAGAAGATCATCTGGCCGTCGCGCCGGGCGGCGACCATCCCTTCGCGGCGGAGCAGCGCCAGCTGCTGCGATACGGCGGTGTCCCGTGCGCCGGTAAGGCGCGCGAGCTCACCCACCGACTTCTCGCCATCGAGAAGGTGGCACAGCAGCAGAAAACGGCTTCGACCCGACAGTGCCTTCAGAAACGCAGAGGCACGATCAACTACGGCAATCATTTCGTTCTTCACGGGGCGACAGCTAGGGCGCCGAACCGCCGGTTGCAACCGCTATCGTGCGGTAAAAACAATGGAATTCCATCCAAACCTGCAGGTATCCGGCTCTGGAAGTGCGGGTTTCCGCGCCCCATATCCAAGGGGTGTCCATGTTGTTTCCAGATATTTTCGGCGACGCCCTGCCCGCCGGAATCGAACAGGCCAAGAATATCGTCTCGGCCGATGAAGAAGCCGATCTGATTCGGGCGATCGACGCCGCCGGCCTCGCGCCGTTCCGATTTCAGCAATGGCTGGGGAAGCGCCTCACGCGCAGCTTTGGCTGGCGCTACGACTTCACCGATTCGAGCTTTGCCGAGACCGAGGCGATCCCCGACTGGCTGATTCCCCTTCGCGCGCAGGCGGCCGCGTTCGCCGGGTTGGCGCCCAAGGACCTCGTTCAGGCGCTGGTGATCCGCTACGATCCGGGCGCCGGGATCGGCTGGCACCGCGACCGGCCGGTGTTCGAGCATGTGGTGGGCGTGTCGCTGGGGGCGCCGGCGGTACTGCGGCTGCGGAGACGCCGGGCCGACGGGAAGTTCGACCGCGCGGAAGTGCCGCTGGAGCCGCGGGGAGCGTATCACCTCTCCGGCGAGGCGCGGCATGTGTGGGAGCACAGCATCGCGCCGATGGATGCGGCGCGGTGGTCGGTGACGTTTCGGAGTCTGGCCTAGGTTTGTTCGTCATCCCGGCGAAAGCCGGGACCCAGAGCCAAGAGCGACACCGAAGCGGAACCCTGGGCCCCGGCCCTCGCCGGGGTGACGATTATGGTTCAGAGCGCGCCGAAGTCGATGGGGCCGTCCTTGTCGAGCGTGACGGAATGGTCGGCCAGCGGGTATTTCAGCCCGGTCGCGCAGTTGAACAGCACCACTTTCTCGTCAGGCGAGACCAGTCCGTCGCCCAAGGCCTTGCGCCAGGCCGCGAGTGTCGCGCCACCTTCGGGGCAGAGCAGCAGGCCGTCCTTGCGCGCCGCATCGTCCACCGCCTGGGCGATCGCTTCGTCGCTGACCGCCATCGCCACGCCGCCGCTCTCGCGCACCGCATCGAGGATCAGGAAATCGCCGACCGCCTGGGGCACGCGGATGCCCATCGCGATGGTGTGCGCATCCTCCCAGCGCGTCGCGTGGCGCTCGCCGGCCCAGAAGGCACGGACCATCGGCGCGCAGCCCTCGGCCTGGACCGCGATCATCTTCGGGCGCTTCGGGCCGATCCAGCCCAGCGCTTCCATCTCGGCGAATGCCTTCCACATGCCGATCAGGCCAGTGCCGCCGCCGGTGGGGTAGAAGATCGCGTCGGGCAGTTCCCAGTCCAGCTGCTCGGCGAGCTCGAGGCCCATCGTCTTCTTGCCTTCGATGCGATACGGTTCCTTGAGGGTGGAGAGGTCGAACCAGCCTCTTTCCTTCGCTCCCTGCCCTACCAGCTTGCCGCAATCGTCGATCAGGCCGTTGACCCGGTAGACCCGCGCGCCTTGCGCGGCGATCTCGCGGACATTCACTTCGGGCGTGTCGGCGGGGCAGAAGATCACGCTCTCGATGCCGACCCGGCTGGCATAGGCGGCCGCGGCGGCGCCGGCATTGCCGTTGGTCGGCATGGCGATCGTCCGGACGCCCAGCTCCTTGGCCATCGCGATCGCCATGACCAGGCCGCGCGCCTTGAACGAGCCGGTGGGAAGGCGCCCTTCGTCCTTGACCCAGAGATTGCTCGCGCCCGCTTCGCGCGCCACGGCGTCGAGCGGGATGATCGGCGTGGCGATCTCGCCCAGGCTGACGATGTTCCGGGTCCGGCGAACGGGCAGCAGCTCGCGATATTTCCACAGATCCGCCGGGCGGCGTGCGAGCTCGTCGCGGGGCAGCGCAGCCTTCGCGCCCTCGAGGTCGTAGCGCACCAGCAGCGGGCGGCCGACACGCGACAGGCCGTGGAGCTGATCCGCCTCATAGCGCTCGCCGGTCATCGCGCATTCGAGATGGGTGACGAAGGTCGGACGGTCGGTCGTCAGATTGGCATCGTGGCGCAAGCGATCAGTCTCCGCGGGCGAGTTTCTCTTCGGTCGGCGTATAGGCCGATCGCGCGCCCGGTCCATCGGGGACGTCGGTGGCGAAATAGGCGACGCCGGTGCCGGTGGCCTTGTCGATCCACAGGCCGGCCTTGAGGCCGTACGCGTCGCCGGAGTGGCCGAAGCGCCGCTTGCCGTCCCCAAAGGGATCGTCGCGGCAGCCCTTCACCGGCGTAGCCTGGAAGGCGACGGCAAGGCCGTAGCTGCAGGTGAAGCCGCCGGTGGGCGTCTGCACCGAGATATCACCGCCAATGTCGCCGTTCGTGCCGTCATAGGTCCAGACCGGCATCTCCATCAGGCGGACCGAGGAGGCGCGCAGGATATGGGTGCCGTCGAGCGTGCCATTGCCAAGGAACATCCGGCCCAGGCGGGCCAGGCCGCGGGCCGAGATGCGCAGGCCACCTTGCGGGGCGAAGATCGCGCCGTTCGCCCCCGCGCGCCAGACCGAGAGATCGCAACTACCGTCCTTCGCGGGGCTGACGGGACAGGCCGGCGGCGCGCCGTGGTGATCGTCCTTGGTCGGTTTGTTCTCGCGGTACTGGACTACCGCGCTGGCGGCAGCCTCCGGCCTGCAGGTCGCCCAGTTATAGCAGGCGTCGAGCTTCATCGGCTTGAGCACCAGCCGGTCCATGAGGCGGTCGAAACGCTCGCCGGTGGCGCGCTCCATCACCGCGGCGATCACGGGGAAGTTGAAGTTGGTATAGGCCCACCAGCTGCCGGGCGCATGCGCGTCGTCCCAGGCCTTGGGGTTCTGGAGCACCGCGCGCATGTCCGCATCGAGCGGCAGGACATAGTCGACCCGGTCGGTGAGGCTCGAGCGATGCGAGAGCAGCAGGCGCAGCGTGATCCTCGCGCCCGGAAAGGCCGGGTTGCGCAGCTTCCAGCCGAGGTAGCGCGAGACGTCGGCATCGAGATCCAGCCTGCCCTGCTCGACCAGCCGGAGCACGCCGATCGCGACGACGAGCTTGGAGATCGAGGCGATGCGGACGGGATCGTCGGGGCTCACCGGGCGCTTCGCGGCGATATCCGCCAGGCCGGACGTGGTGATCGAAACCTCGCCCGCACGATCGAAGGCGACGCGGACGCTGGCGACCGGCTGGTGGACGACGGGCTGCGGATCGGCGGCGGCGAGGAGGAAAGCGAGCATCGGGATACCTTCGATGTTTCGTACCAAAAGAAAAGGCCGAGGCATGATGCCCCGGCCTTCTCGAAACCATCCGGCTATCCGGGAACTAGAACTTCACATCCGCCGCAACGGTGAACGAGCGGCCGCGCGGATCCGCGACGCGCGGATCCCACGAGCTGCCGGCACCGCTGTTGCCGTCATAGGTGATGGTGAAGGGCGGATCGGTGTTGAACAGGTTCCGCACGCCGAGGCTCAGCTTGTAGCCCGGCGCCAGGCCGGTGAAGCTGATCGAGGCGTTGTAGACGATGTAGTCGTCGGTGTGGACGTTATAGTCCGGACGCGTGATCGTGCCCGCCGCGATGCCCGGCAGCGCGCCGTTCTTGAAGCCCTGGCGGAAGATCTGGCTGATCGAGATCGACCAATCGTCGTTCGACCAGCTGACGAACGCGTTGTGCTTCCACCTGATGCCGAGGTCGCCGGCATAGCTGAACACGCCGATCAGGCTCGGGCCATAGGCCGAAGTGGGCGTGAGCTTCTCGCGCTTCTTGAGCAGCAGCGTGCCGTCAAGACCGGTCGAGAAATTGCCGCCCAGCGCCTCGAACCGATCGCGGAACGAGAATTCCACGCCCTGGGTCCGGCGCGAACCGGCGTTGATCCAGCGATCGTCGATCACCGTGACGGTCTGGGTCACCGGGTCGCGCTGGAAGCGATCGGGGAAGAGCGAGGCGTTGTCGATCAGCTGGCGCAGCGTGAGCAGCTGGATGGTGTTGTCGACAGAGATCGACCACCAGTCGGCCGAGAGGCTCATCCCCTGAATCGGCTGGAACACGACACCGGCGCTGAACTGCTTGGCCGTCTCCGGACGCAAATCCGCGGTGCCGCCCGTCCAGATGTTCGGACGGATGATCGCGCAAGGCAGTCCGCTATTGTACGCGTCGATCGGCTTGCCGCCCGGGCAACGCACCGGATCGGCGAGGTCCGAGCCCGCATAAGGCGATTCAGTGATGCCGTTGTAGATCTGGTTGAAGGTCGGGACGCGGAAGCTGGTGTTGTACGAACCGCGGAACATGAGTTCGTTGATTGGACGATATTTGAACGCGATCTTCGGGTTCTTGGTGGTGCCGAAGCCGGTGTAATCGTCGATGCGGCCGGCCAGGGTCAGCTCGAAGCCCTTGAACAGCGGCACGAGCAACTCGGCATAGGCCGCCTTCACGTCGCGATGCTTGGGGGTGAGCGCATTGACGTTGTCGAACGCGGCCAGGAAGATCACCGGCGCCGCTGCGGCAGCCGCCGCCGAACCGTTGAACTCATAGGTCTCGCGACGATAGTCGACACCCGCGGCAAGCTGGACATCACCGCCCCAGATCCCGAACAAGGGGCCGGAGATCGAGGCATCCGCCTGCTTCACTTCATAGCGACCGCCATAGAGCGTCGCGCCATAGGCCGAAACCGACTGAAGCGCGGCGAGGCCGGCATCGGTCTGGGTGAGGCTGAACGGATTGATTAGGCCCGAGTTCATCACGCCGACCAGGCCGCGCATGCCGGCGGCGGCGCCGGCGACCTGCGGCGCATTGGGATCATAGGCGCCCGTGCTGGTGGTGCCGCGATAATAATAGCCGCTGCCGAGCACCGACGAGGTTTCGCTGCGCGCATAGGACGCGCCGGCACGATAGTCCCATCCGGTCCACAGCGGTCCTTCGAAGCCGAGTGCGGCACGGAAGGTCTCGCTGTTGGTCTTGTATTCGCGGGGCCCGCAAGGGAGGCAGCGCCAGCGATAGGAAATCGGGCTGCCATAGCGACCGTTCAACGCAAGGATCTGCGCTGCGCGGTTCGGGTTCGTCGGCACGTCGAAGGCCGCACGGATGGCGTTGAACACCGCGTCATACTGCGCCGCGGTCGCCGCGGAATAGGGATAGGCGATCGGCAGGTTGGTGGTGTTGGCGGTAAGCTGCGCGTTCGAGAAGCTCTTCGCCGAATCTGCCTTGGACCCGGTGACTTCGAGCGCGACCTGGTGATCGCCCGAGATCCGCCAGGTAGCCTTGGTGTAATAGGTCAGCGTCTGGATCGGCTGCTGGATCACCGCCGCGCGGCCCGTGTCCCACGAGCAGGCATATTGTGCGCTCGGCGTAGCCCAAAGCTGCTCGTCATATGCCATGCCGCCGTCGACCGAGGCGCAGCCCGCGCCGCCCGGCAGATCGAGGATATTGATGCCGCCCGCGGCGCCATTCGCGCCATTCGGCAGCGTGAGCGTGAGCCCGGTGAGCAGCGTGCCGGTCTGCCCCGCGTTGAACGGGTTCCGCGGCATGGTCGCATTGGCGCCGATGTTGAACGCCGTCGCGATCGGCGTGCCGCGCGTGTCGACCGAAAGGCCGCGATTGGGCTGGTCGCCATTGACGAAGTCACGGTCCGAGCCGCGCAGGATCTTGTTCCAGCTGTAGGAGACGGCGCCCATCACGTTGAAGCCGTCTTCGTCGAGGTCGCCATAACCGACGACGCCGCCGATGCGGTAGATGTTACCGCCGCCCTGCTCGGAAGTGTCGGTGAAGCCGTTGAGGCTGAGACCCTGGAAGTCCTTCTTGGTGATGAAGTTGATCACGCCGCCGACTGCGTCGGTGCCGTAGATCGCCGAGGCGCCGTCCTTGAGGATTTCGACGCGCTCGATCGCCGCGAAGGGGATCTGGTTGACGTCGACGGCCGAACCCGAAAGGCCGTGCGCGGCAACGCGGCGGCCGTTGAGCAGGACGAGCGTGGCGCCCGAGCCCTGGCCGCGCAGATTGGCGGCCGACAGGCCGTTGGTGCCGCGCTGGGCGCCGGTCACGACGTCGGAATTCGAAGCGAGGTTGTCCGCACCCGAGCCGCTGGTCGTCAGGAACATCATCAGCTGCTCGGGGCTGCTGATGCCGTTGCGGGTGATTTCCTGCTGCGTGATGATCTGCAGCGGCAGGGCCGAATTGTTCGGATCCTGCTTGATGCGCGAGCCGGTGACGATGATCTCGTTACCCTTGCTCGGCTTGCCGTCGGTCTCATCCGCGCTGGTGGTGGGAACCGCACCGGTGGGCGTCGCGGCCTCTTGCGTGGTGCTTTGCCCCGAAGTCTGCGCCCAAGCTGGCATGGCGCTTGCCATTGCCGCGAACGCAACACCCGAGACGAGAATCCTTCTGAATGCCCTCGCATCGATCATGTTGTATTACCCCCTGAAACCGCGTTTCCCGCGCGGTGAGAGGGCATTAGGTACCAAGAATGTTGCGCCGCGCCATAGTTTCTGTTCCCCAAACCATAACCCGATGGCATCAAATGAGACGATTGCGCGGGAAAGCGTGACACAGCTGCAACACAAGCCTGTTAGCCTCGCCATTGACTGCGTCCGCGCCCCGGCCGAGCAGTAGGGAAACCAGGATCAGGGAGCCCTAGATGCCGCATTTCGATCGTCCCTTGCCGCGTGACTGAGGCTTCGAGTCCCCCTGCAGCAGTGGTCCGTCCCGGCGCAGGGCGACTGGGCCTGTACCTGCTGCTCGGCTTCGCCGCGGGCCTGCCCTTCTACCTGTTCAGCGCCACGCTCTCGCTGCGCCTGGCGAAGCACGGCGTCGACATCGTCATCATTGGCTTCTTCGCCTGGGTGTCGCTGATGTCGACCATCAAGTTCGCCTGGGCGCCATTGCTCGAGAAATATGACGTGCCCGGCTTTGGCCGTTTCTGGGGCAAGCGGCCCGGCTGGATCATGCTCTCCCAGCTGGCGATCTTCGCGTCGGCGCTGGGCATGGCGTTCACCGCGTCGGACACCAGCCTGCCGCTCACTGCGCTGTTCGCCGTGCTGCTCGCCTTCTGGACCAGCACGCTGGAAATCGCCGCGGACGGCTGGCGCGTCGAACTGGCGCCCCATGCCGACGAGCAGGGGCCGCTCGTCGCGGCGAACCAATGGGGCTATCGCACCTCGATGGTGATCGCCAGCGGCGGCGCGATCTACCTGGCCGACAGGTTCGACTGGACGATCGCCTATCTGGCCGTCGCGGTGCTGGCGTTCCTGCCCTTCCCCGTGCTCGCTGCGCTGCGGCCGGAGCGCGAAGGCACCGGCGGGCGGATGGTCGGACTGCTCACGGGCACGCTCGCCAGCCTGGCGGCGATCGTGGCGAGCATCGTCGCAGTGGGCGCGATCGGCTGGGTGCTGCTCGCCGCCATCGGCTCGGTCGGGATCAGCAATCCCGGCGTGGTGAGCTATTGGGTATTCGGGGTCTGCCTCCTGCCCTTCATCCTGCTTGGCGTGGCCGTGCCGTGGCTGCGCAACCTGCCTTGGAACGCGCCGCTGCGCCGTTCGGCGGCGCTCGGCCCCTATGTCGATGTGGCATGGCGCTACGGGCTGGCAGTGATCCCGATCCTGCTGTTCGTCTCGGTCTATCGAACCGGCGACGTGATGGCGAACACGCTGTCGCATCCCCTTTTCAATGCGCTTGGCTACGGCCTCAAGTCGATCGCCGCCGCCGATGCCTATGTGGCGCTGGTCGCGGGAATCCTCGGCGTGACGATGGGCGGCATCCTGGCGGCCAAGGCACCGATGGGATGGGCGCTGGTGATCGGCGGTATCATGTCGGCGCTGTCGAACTGGATCTTCGCCTGGCTGGCGCATCAGGCGCCGGGCGGGCCGGTGTGGTTCTCGCTGTTCGGCATGCAGGTGACCGCGGGCGATTTCGACCTCTACCTCGCCATGGCGCTCGACCAGTTCGGGCACGGCTTCGAAGGGGCGGTGTTCGTCGTCTATTTGTCGATGCTGGTGAACCCTCGCTTCCCGAGCGCGCAATATGCGCTGTTCTCCGGGCTAGCCTTCCTGATCCCGCGGCTGCTCGCGGGCCTGTCGGGCGTGTTCCAGAAGGCGATCGGCTATGACGGGTTCTTCATCATGGCCGGCGCGATGAGCCTGGGCGCGCTGATCTTCCTGCCCTTCATCGTGCGCGCCAAACCCAAGCCCGACGACACGCCGGCGGGCGCCGCGGCATGATCGAGACGGCTTTCGCGCCGGCCGCCGAAGCGGTCGCCTCGGGGCGCATTCCAGGGGCCACCCTGGGCGTGGTGGCGGCCGACGGGCGGCGCTGGGTGACGCATACCGGCATGGCCGCGCTGGTGCCCGAGCCCGAGCCGCTGACGCTCGACCATTGGTTCGACCTTGCCTCGGTCTCCAAGGTTATCGCCACTACCACGATGATCCTGAAGCTGGCGGACGCGGGGCGGATCGACCTCGACGCGCCGCTGACCACGGCGATCCCGGACCTGCGCCAGTACGACGTGGCCGGCGCCTATGAGCGCACGCTCACCTTTCGCGACTGCCTGGCGCACCGGACGCTCTTCCCCGCGGTCGAGCCGATCTACACCTATGGCGACGATCCCGGTCGTCTCCGCGCCTTCGTGCTCCAGCGCGAATGGAAGCATATTCCCGAACCCGTCTATTCGGACATCAACTTCCTGCTGCTCGGCATCGCGATCGAGCGCGTGACCGGCGCGCCGCTCGGGGAATGGCCGCTCGGGCCCGGCCTCAGCTATGGCCCGCCACCCGGGCCGGCGGTGGCGACCGAGCGCTGTGCGTGGCGGGGCCGCGTGCTCAAGGGCGAGGTGCATGACGAGAATTGCGCGGCGATGGGCGGACAGACCGGGCATGCCGGACTGTTCGGCACCGTGGCGGGCGTGCTCGACTTTGCGCAAGGCGTGCTGAGCGGCAGCTTCTCGGACGCGATGCTGGCGGCGATCCGCACTCCGCAATACAGCCACCGCACCTGTGGCTGGGAGCGCAAGTTCCCCGGCTGGTCGGGCGGGCAGGCCTGTTCGGACGAGACGATCGGACATACGGGCTTCACCGGCACCGGGCTGTGGATCGATTTCGCGCGCGGGCTCGCCTGGACCCTGCTCACCAACCGCGTCCACCCGACGCGCCATTTCGACAGCGGCATCTTCTTGCTGCGCCCCGCGACGGGGGACGCCGTCATCACTGCCTGGGAGTCCTGAATGATCTCGCTTCTTGCCCTCGCCATCGCCCTGTCCGGGCCCGATAGCGACACCCCCTCCCCCGCCGACCGGCTGGCGCATGAGCAGATGCTGGTGCTCGACACCCATCTCGACACGCCCGAGCTGTTCGAGCATCCCGGCTGGAAGTTCGACGAGTGGCACGACCGCGACTTCGACAAGAGCCAGATCGACCTGCCGCGCATGGAGGCCGGTGGCCTGGATGGCGGGTTCTTCGTGATCTACACCGGCCAGGGCCCGCTGACCCCCGAAGGCTATGCCAAGGCGCGCGACGCGGCGCTGACCCGCGAGATGTGGATCCAGCGCGTCGTCGCGGCAAACGCCGACAAGATGGAGTTCGCGACCACGCCCGAGGATGCGTACCGCATCGCCAAGGCGGGCAAGCGCATCGTCTTCCAGTCGATCGAGAACAGCTATCCGCTGGGCACCGACCTGACGCTGCTCAAATGGTATTACGACCAGGGCGTGCGGCTGGCCGGGCCGATCCATTTCCGCAACAACCAGTTCGGCGACAGCGCCACCGACAAGGTCAAGCAATGGAACGGCCTGAGCCCGCTCGGCAAGCAATGGGTCGCCGAGATGAACCGGCTCGGCATGGTGATCGACGTCAGCCACTCCTCGGACGACGTGTTCGACCAGGCGCTGGCGCTGTCGAAGACGCCGATCATCGCCTCGCATTCGGGTCCGCGCGCGATCTTCAACCACCCGCGCAACCTGGACGATGACCGCATGCGCAAGCTCGCCAAGGCGGGCGGCGTGCTGCAGGTCAACAGCGTCTACCTGGTCGAGGGCGACCATGACGATGCCCGCAACAAGATCTCCAACCGCCAGGATGACTGGCACGCGCTTTCGGATGCCGAGCAGAAGAAGCTGATCGCCGACAAGGCCAAGGCGGATGCGACCAACCCCTATCAGGGCGCCGATTTCGAGCTGTTCATGAAGAGCCTGCTCCACTGCATCGCGGTGATGGGCGTCGAGCATGTCGGCATCGGCGCCGACTGGGACGGCGGCGGCGGCGTGCGCGGGATGGAGGACATCACCGCGATCCCGAAGATCACCGCCCGGCTGCGCCGCGAAGGATATTCAGATGCGGACATCGAGAAGATCTGGAGCGGGAACGTGCTGCGGGTGCTGAAGCAGGCCGAGGACTGGGCGGCGAAGAACAAGTGACCGTATTTCCCTCTCCCGCTTTGGCGGGAGAGGGAGGGAGCCGACGAAAGTCGGCGGAAGGGTGAGGGTCTGTACGGGCCGCGAGCTTGGCGCTTGCCTCCAGCGCTGACCCTCATCCTGCCTTGCTGCGCCCGGCGCCCCTCTCCCGCAAAAGCGGTAGAGGGAAATGCAGCCTAGTTCCCCGCAGCCACCAAGTTCAGCACATCGTCCATATACTTGGTCGCGCTCACATCGCCCGGCACGTCATTGGCGTAGAAGGCGAAGGTGAGCGTCTTGCCGCTCGCCGCGGTGAAATAGCCGGCCAGCGCATTGGTCTGGTTGAGCGTGCCGGTCTTGGCGAAGAGCTTGCCCTCCAGCGGCGTGCCCTTGAAGCGGTTGCGCAATGTGCCGTCGATGCCGCCGATCGGCAGCGTATCGCGATACTGGGCGCCCCAGGGCTGGGCAGCGACCCAGCGCAGCAGCAGCGTCGAGCCGCGAGGGCTCACGCGGTTGTAGCTCGACATGCCCGATCCGTCGGAAAAATCCCAGGCCGTGCGCGGCAGGCCGGCCGCCTCGAGCATTGCCCGCACCTTGGCCACGCCATCGGCGAGCGAGCCGCTGCCCTGCAACCGCGAAACGCGGCGCAACGCCAGCTCGGCATGCAGGTTCTGGCTGACCTTGTTGATGTGCTTGAGATCCTCCGCGACCGGCGGCGGCGTCAGGCTGGCCAGGACCGGCTCGCTGGGTGCCACCTGTACGAGCGGCACGGCGTTCTTCGCGCGATATTCGGTATCGTCCTGTGGCCTGAGCGGGCGGTGGCGGGCCTGGACCGCTCCCTTCACCTTCACCCCCCGCGCCTCGAGCAGTACCTTCAGGCGCCAGGCCGCGTATTCGGCGGGATCGTCGATGCCGAGCTTCCACGTCTTGGGCTTGGCGTCGGCGCCGATCGTGCCGGTGATGTGCAGCAGCTTACCGTTGGGATCGCGGTCCCAGCCGAGTTCGGTCTTGTCGCCCGGGACCGTCTTTGCCTGGTTGTCGATCGTGAAATAGGGCCAGAGATCGACCTTGGCGGCCTCACCCGGCTTGGCCGGAGTGATGGTGAGCTTCAGCTCATTGTCGTCGAGCGTCAGCGCCGAGATGCCGGTACCCGACGAACTGGGGATGTTGTTCCAGCTCATCCCCGGGCTCCAGCGCTGGTCCGGAAAGATCGTGTCGTCGCCGATCACGTTGCGGACGTGCCTGGTCCTGGCAGCGATCGCATCGGCCAGCGTGGCGAGGCAATCGACCGTGCAATCGTCGGCGCTCGACAGCCGGGCATCGCCGCGCCCGACGAGCAGCACATCCTGGCCGACCAGCGACACGGTGGCGCCGCCCGCCATGTCGGGCTGGTTGATGTCCGGCAGGTTCGCGAAGGCGGCAGCGGTGGTGTAAATCTTGGTATTCGAGGCCGGGATGAAGCGGCCGTCCGGGTTGATCGCGACGATCTCCTTGCCGTCCGGATCGGCCACCACCAGCCCGAAGCGGGTGCCCGTCGGTGCCTCGGCGAGCTTGGCGGCGATGCGCTGGTCGAGCGTCTGCGCCTGCTGGGCAAGGGCCGGGGTGGCGAGCGTGAGGGCAAGGAGGATGGCGAGATGCTTCATGCCTTGAGCGTACCCATCGCCGGCAAAGGTGCAAAGCCGCGATCATTCTGAGGAGTTGCCCTGGCATAACCGGCGCGCATGTCGGCATTGTTCCGGACACGTCCCCCCTGCACGTTCACCCCATGACAGTCCGTATCGCTTTCAAGCTTGGGTGTTCGCTGGCGCTGGCATTTGCCACGCCGGCGCTGGCGCAAACCGATGACCTGGCGGCGGCGCTCGCCCTGCCGGTGGCGAGCCAGATGGCCGGGGCACGCGACGTGCCGCGCTTTGCCTGGGTGGAGAACCGCGCGGGCATGCGCAATTTGTGGGTGGCCGATGCGGGCCAACCGGCCCGGCAAGTGACGCGCTATGCCGAAGACGATGGCATGATGCTCTATGATCTGGCGCTGAGCCCCGACGGCAAGCGCCTGGCGTTCGTTCGCGGCGGGGACGACGAGTTCCCGGACGGCAAGATTCCCAATACCGCCTCGGCTGCGTTTTCGCCGGGGCAGCAGGTGTTCGTCGCCGATGCAACCGGCGGAGATCCCACGCCCGTAGGTGACGGGCACCTGCCTGTATTCTCGCCCGACGGGCAGCGGATCGCCTTTACCAAGCGCGGCGAGATCTGGCTGTGGCAGAGCGGCAAGCCGGCGCGGATCGCTTCGGTCTCGGGCGAAGTCACCGATCTCAAATGGACGCCGGACGGCGCGAAGCTGTTCTTCGTCGACAATCGCGACGACCATGCATTTATAGCGCTGCTCGAGGTGGAGCCGGCCAGGCTGACCTATATGGAGCCGGCATTGGGCTTCTCGGTGGAACCGGCGCTTTCGCCGGATGGCACGCAGATCGCCTTTATCCAATATCGCGACCCGCCGGCGGGTGCGGCGGCGGATGGCGGCCCCTATTGGTCGATCCGCGTGGCAGATACCGCGACCGGCAAGGCACGCACGCTCTGGACCGCGCCGCAGGGCATGGGCGGCCGCTATGGCGGCACGCGCCAGCACAATCTCTACTGGAGCAAGGCCGGCAAGCTGCTCTTCCCCTGGGAGCGCAGCGGTTTCCTGCATGTCTATGCGATCGACGCGGCCAAGGGCGATGAACCCAAGGAGCTGACGCCCGGCAAGTTCGAGGTCGAGACCTTCGTGCTCGGCGGCGACGACGTGCTGACCTTCGCCGCCAATATCGACGAGACCGACCGGCGCCATTTCTGGCAAGTTCCGGCGAGCGGTGGCACGGCGAAACGGCTGACCAATGGCAAGGGCAGCGAAAGCCTGCCGGTGTTCGCCGGCGGGTTGCTCGCCGGGATCGCGACCGATGCCAGCCATCCGGCCCATCCGGTGGTCGCCAAGGCATTGTCACCGCTCGGTCATGTGGCCGAACTCAAGGGTGCGATCGAGCCCGAGGCGGTGAGCTATCAGGCCGAGGACGGGGTCACCGTCCATGCGCAGCTGTTCCGTGGGCGCGGCAAGGGACCGCGCCCGGCACTGATCTTCGTCCATGGCGGGCCGCGGCGGCAAATGCTGCTCGGCTTCCACCCGTCGCAATATTATTCCAACGCCTATATCAACAACCAGGCACTGGCCGCGCATGGCTATACCGTGCTGTCGGTCAATTATCGCAGCGGCACCGGCTATGGCCTGGCCTTTCGCGACGCGCCCGACATCGCGCGCGGCGGCGCTTCCGAATATCGCGATGTGCTCGCCGGCGGGCGCTGGCTGGCGGCGCAGAAGGGCGTGGACCCGGACAAGATCGGAATCTGGGGCGGCAGCTGGGGCGGATACCTGACCGCGCTCGCCCTCGCTCGCAACAGCGACCTGTTCAAGGCGGGCGCGGACTTCCACGGCGTCCACACGATGCTCAAGCCGATTGAGAACAACATCTCGCCCGAACTGCAACTCGCGGTGCGCCAGAAGCAGTGGGACTCGTCGCCGATGGGATCGATCGAGAAGTGGCGCTCGCCAGTGCTGCTGATCCATGGCGACGACGACAAGAATGTCGATTTCGGCCAGTCGCTGCTGCTCGCCCGCGAGCTGGCGGCGCGGCGCATCCCCTTCGAGGAGCTGGTCTTCCCCAATGAGCGTCACGAATTCTTCCGCTACGCCGACTGGCTCGCGGCCTATCGCCGCACCACCGCGTTCTTCGACGAGAAACTGAAATGAGGTGGCTGATGGCAGTAGCGGCAATAGCCGGCGTGAATGTCGCCCAGGCGCAGGAGCACGCGACGCTGATCCATGGTGCGCGCGTGTTCGACGGCACCGGCAAGGCGGCGAAGCTTGCCGATGTGCTGATCGCGGACGGCAAGATCGCGCGGGTCGGCAAGAAGCTGCGCGTGCCTGAGGGAACGGAAGTGATCGACGCGACCGGGCTGACGCTGATCCCCGGGCTGCATGACCTGCACATCCACACGCGGCGCGAGGCGTTTGCCGATGCTGCTTCGCTGCACCGCTTCTACCTGCCCTATCTCAAGGCTGGCGTGACCGGCATAAACGAATTCTCGGTCTCGGGCGAGATGATGGCCGGCATCCGCGCCTTCCAGGCCGACACGCCGCGCCTCACGCTGGCGATCCGGCTAGGGGTGCCCGGCGGGCATGGCACCGAGAGCAAGTTCACCCAGGCGATCACCTATCAGGTGACCAACCCGGATGAGGCGCATGCGGCGATGGTCAAGGCGCTGGCGTTCAAGCCGGACATGATCAAGGTGTTCGCCGATGGCTGGCGCTATGGCGATCCGGCACGGCCCGACCGGCCGAGCATGGACGAGCCGACGCTGGCGGCGATCGTGGCGGACGCACACCAGGCGGGCATCAAGGTGATGACGCACACGGTGACGCTGGAAGGCGCCAAGATCGCCGCCCGCGCCGGCGTGGACGCGCTCGCGCACGGCGTGGGCGACGCGCTGGTCGATGCCGAGCTGATCGGACTGATGCGGAAGCACCACATGGCCTATGTCGCGACGCTGGCGACCTATGAGCCGCTCGAGACGCGGGTGCTGGCACCCGAGGAGCTTGCCTTGCTCTCCCCCGAGGACCGCACCCGCGAGGAAGCGCGGCTGGCCAAGGGCGAGGTCGTGGCGCCTTATGACGTAAAGCGCTGGGAGATCATGCGCGAGAATATCCGGCTGCTGAAGGCGGCGAAGATCCGCATCGGCGTGGGCACCGATACCGGCATCGAAGGCGTCTATCCTGGCTTCGGCGCGCTGCGCGAAATGCGCTGGCTGACCCAGCTCGGCTTCACGCCGGCGGAAGCGATCGAGGCGGGCACGCGAGTGAGCGCCGACATCATGGGCCGGCACAAGACCGAGGGCACGATCCGCAAGGGCATGCGGGCGGACCTGGTACTGACCGGGGGGACGCCGGATGTGACGTTCCGGGACCTGTATGATGTGAAGCGGGTCTGGGTGGCGGGGAAAGAGGTCAGCCTCGCCACTTACCCCGCGAAGGCGGGGATCCAGGGTTTCTCAGCCGAATCGCTTGTGACTCTCCTTCGCGGGGATGACGACGATAAGGTCAGGCCATATCGGCTGCGCGATAGACTTCCTCGTCCAGCTCGCCTTCCCAGCGCGCGACCAAAGTCGCCACCGTGAGGTTCGCCGATGCGCTAGGCACCGTGCGGGTCATGTCGAGCAGCCGGTCGAAGGGCAGCACGAAGCCGACCACCAGCGCCGTCTGCTCCGGCGAGACGCCGACTGCGCTCAGCACCGCCGCCAGCATGAACAGCGAGGCCGAGGGCACCGGCGCCGTGCCGAACGCCGCCAGCGCGCCGGTGAGCAGCACGGTGGCATAGACCGTCGGCGTCAGGTGCACGCCGAACGCCTGCAACGCGAACATGCTCAGCAGCCCGACATACATCGCCGTGCCGTCCTTGCCGATGCTCGCGCCCAGGGGCAGCACCGTCGAGAAGACTGGCCGGCCGATGCCGAGATTCTGCTCGGAGACGCGCATCGCCACCGGCAGCGTCGCGCCGCTCGAGGCAGTCGAGAACGCCACCGCCAGCGCGTCGATGATACCGCGGAAGAAGGGCAGCAGCGGCAGGCGCGCGACGAAGCGCAGGAGCAGGCTATGCACCACCAGCATCTGGATCAGCGAGCCCAGCACCACCGCCAGCGCCAGCCACCCGACATGGACGAACACCGCCGCACCGTTGGCCGCCACCGCATTGGCGATCAGCGCGAACACGCCGAAGGGAGTCACTTCCATCACCAGCCCGACCACGCGCAGCAGGACCGCCGACGTGGATTGCAGCAGGTTCGCGAACGGCTTGCCCGCCTCCCCCGCCACCACCGTGCCGCAGCCGATCAGGATCGACGTGAAGATCAAGGCGAGCATGTCGCCCTTGGCCAGCGCGTCGAAGATGTTCGTCGGGATGATGTTGATCAGCTGCTCATAGGGCGTGACCGGCGTGCCGAGCGCATGCGCCTGGGCCGTGCCGAGCGGCGCGCCCACACCGGGTTGAACGATTGTCGCGACGAGCATGCCGACCGACACTGCGATGAAGGTGGTCAGCGCGAACATGCCGATGGTGCGGCCGCCGAGGCTCCCCAGCCGCTTGGGATCGGCGAGCGTGGTGATCCCCGAGGCGATGGTGACCAGCACGATCGGCGCCACCAGCATGCGGATTGCACGGACGAACAGGTCGCCGATGAACTGGACGTAGGGCGTCGCCTGGGGCGCGACGAAGGCGAAGATCACACCGAGCAGGAGGAAGGCAAGCACGCGCTTCCACAGCGCGGTGCCGAACCACCAGCTCACTTGCAACTGCCAGGCGTAGGCGTGTGCGGCAGCGCGCGGCCGGCGGCCTTGCCGGTCATCGCGCCCTTGTCGACCGCGACCACGCCGTTGACGACGACGGTCTGCACGCCCGCGGCATATTCAGTGGGCGCCTCATAGGTGGCGCGCGAGGCGTAGGTCTTCGGATCGAACACCACGATATCGGCGAAGGCGCCCTTGCGCAGATGGCCGCGCCCCTCGAGCCCGAAGGTGTCGGCGGTCAGCGCCGAGCTGCGCTCGATGAACTCGCGCAGCGTGATGACATGGTCGGTCTTGACGTACTTGTCGTACTTGCGCGCGAAGGTGCCGTAGACGCGCGGGTGGCCGCCCGAGGCGTCCGATCCGGTCATCACCCAGGGCTGCCTCATGAAGGCGCCGATGTCCGCTTCGCTCTGGTTGAACGAGACGGTGCCGGGGTCGCCGATGCGGATCACCGCGATCGCGGCGTCGACGGGGGCAAGGTTGAGTTCCTTGGCGACGGCATCGAGATAGCGGTTCTTGTACTTGCCCTCGACGATCAGCAGCTTGTCCGCCCCGCCGCGCTTGCGGAGGTTCTCGACCATGCCGGCGTGCATCTTCGCGGTCAGCGACGGATCGTCGAAGCGCTTAAGCAAAGCCGGGCGCCCGCCATCCTGCGCCCAGAGCGGGACGAGCGAGGCGACCAGGCTCGTGCCCGATGCGGACCAGGGATATTGGTTGGCGGTGACCTTCTCGCCGCGGGCGCGCGCGGCTTCGATCTTGGCGATGATCTTGGGCGCATCACCCTGCACATCGACACCGAGCGCCTTGATATGGCTGATATGCGCGGGCAGCCCGCCTTCGCGGCCGATGCGGATCGCCTCGTCGATCGCGGCGGCGAGACCCACGGTGTAGCTGCTCTCGTCGCGGATATGGCTGTCGTACGAGCCGCCGCGCTTGCCGGCTTCCTTGGCCAGTTCGATCACTTCCTCGGTCTTGGCGAAGCTCTGCGGGGCGTAGAACAGGCCCGTGGAGAGACCGAGCGCGCCGTGGCACATCGCATCGGCGACCAGGCCCTTCATCGTCGCCATCTCGGCCGGCGTCGGCTCGCGATTATCCTCGCCGACCACCTTCTCGCGCACCGCGCCGAAGCCGACCCAGGCGGCATAGTTGATGCCGACGGGCTTGGTCGCGGCGCTGCCAAGCACCTTGGTCAGGTCCGGATTGCCGCCACCGTCATTGCCGATGAACGCAGTGGTGACGCCCTGCATCAGGAAGGCCGGAACCAGGCGCTTGGCCGGGTCCTTCGAGGCGAGATCGCCGCCCATATGCGTGTGCGGATCGATGAAGCCCGGCGCGACGATCATCCCCCTGGCATCGATGATGCGCGCGGCGCTGACATTGGCGTGCCTGCTCACCGAGACGATATGGTCGCCGGTGATCGCGACATCGCCGATGAACGGCGCGTCCGAGCCGGTGTAGATCGTGCCCCCGCGGATCAGC
The DNA here is from genome assembly GCF_058807215.1 of Sphingomonas sp. GW821-FHT12D09. NCBI lineage: Bacteria > Pseudomonadati > Pseudomonadota > Alphaproteobacteria > Sphingomonadales > Sphingomonadaceae > Sphingomonas > Sphingomonas sp. GW821-FHT12D09. The sequence goes on from NZ_JBXAQL010000001.1 coordinate 1,255,468, forward strand.
AGGTCAACGCGCTGCGGGAAGGATGGCGCGGCGGCGCCCAGCGAGACGGCGGCAATCCCCAGCAGCAGCGCGACCTTCATGGTGTTCCCCAAAATCCCGGAATTGGCGGATAGAGCGTGCCGCCTCGGTCTTCTACGCCACCGAGGCGATCCTTGGCGAGCCAGATCGGACCGTCCAGGTCAACGAAGTCCGACATGCGCGCGATGTGCAGCGCCGCGGCGATCGACAGCGACGAGCTGACCATGCAGCCGGTCATCAGCCCGAGCCCGCGATCACGCGCCGCCTGGGCAAGCCGGAGCCCCTCGGTCAGGCCACCCGACTTGTCGAGCTTGACGTTGATCACCTGGTAGCGGCGCGACAGGACTTCCAGGTCTTCGCTGGTGTGGACGGACTCGTCCGCAGCGATCGGCACCAGCGGGCGGAAATTCTCAAGGCATTCGTCGATATCGGCGGAGACAGGCTGTTCGAGCAGATCGACCCGCAACTCGGCGAGCAAAGGCTGCATCGCCTCGACCAGTCGCGCATCCCAGCTCTCGTTCGGATCGACGATCAGCTTCGCGTTCGGCGCGGCGGCACGGACGGCGCGGATCTGCGCGTCGGGCAACCGGCCATCGACCTTCACCTTGAGCAGCGGCGCATTGGCGACATGACGGGCGGCGGCGCCCATCATCATCGGCGTGTCGATCACGATGGTGAGCGCGCTGGCGATCGGACCCGGTTCGGGTGCACCGATCAGCTGGGCGACGCTCTTGCCGGCCTGGCGCGCTTCCAGGTCCCAGAGCGCGCAATCGACGGCGTTGCGGGCCGCGCCGGCGGGGAGCAGCGAAAGCAGCTCCTCGCGGTTCGCCCCCGCCTCGATCGCCGGGCGAATGCCCTCGATCGCGGCAAGCGTGCTCTCGATGCTCTCGCCGTAGCGGGCATAAGGCACGCCTTCGCCCTTGCCCTCCAGCTCCCCGGCGCGGATCGAGACCGTGACCACATCGGCCTCGGTCTTCACGCCGCGCGAGATGCGGAAGGGCTTGGTCAGTGCGAAGCGGTCGTGGCGTGCCGTGAGGGTTCGGTGCATAGCAACTCGTCGATGATCGCATCGACCCCGAAGGCGATTGGATCGGTACAGGGAAGGCCGAGCTCGGACTCGATCTGTCGGCAAAGCGCCTTGGCTTCCTCGGCCTCCATGCGGGAGGTGTTGAGGCAGATGCCGACGGCGCGGACGTTCGGACTGGTGAGGCGGGCGACCTGGAGATTGGCCTCCAGGCACTCCTTCAGGCTGGGCAGCTGACGGCCCGGGATGCCGCGCATATGGCTGCGGCTCGGGTCGTGGCAGATAACGATCGCCTCGGGCTGGGCCCCGTGGAGCAGGCCCGTCGAGACACCGGCGAAGCTCGGGTGGAACAGCGAGCCCTGGCCCTCGATCAGGTCCCAGCCGCCGTCGTTGCGCTCGGGCGCGAGCATCTCGATGCCGCCCGAGATGAAATCGGCGACCACGGCGTCGATCGGCACGCCGCCCCCGGCGATCAGGATGCCGGTCTGGCCGGTCGCGCGGAAATCGGCATCGAGCCCGCGCGCCTTCAGCGCATCGGCCAGGGCGATGGTGGTGTACATCTTGCCGACCGAGCAATCGGTGCCGACAGTGAGCAGGCGGTGGCCGGCGCGGGCATAGCCATTGCCGACGCGCAGGTCCGCGGGGGGATCGCGCACGTCGAACAGCTGCAGGCCCTTCTCCTTGGCGAGCGCGGCCAGCTCGGGCACGTCGCGCAGCCGCTGGTGCAGGCCGGCGGCGATGTTCATCCCCGCCTCCAGCGCCGCCACCGCGTCGCGCACGAGATCCCCGCCCAGCACGCCGCCCGAATTGGCGATGCCGAGGACGAGCGTCTTGGCGCCGGCAGCGGCGCCTTCTGCGATCGTCATGCGCGGCAGGCCGAGCGTAAGGGTGGAATCGTCGTGACGGAACTCACCCACGCAATCGTCGCGCCGAAATTCGGCGAGGCCGCGCGAGGTCTTGATGCCCACGAAATCGGTGCTGTGACCGAGGTAGAGGAGGTAAGGTGCCGGTATCATGTTGGAATAACGCTATCGCCCCGCATCCGGCACCGCACATAGCGAGTGGGGCCCTCGGCATAGCCAGCCGTTATGGCAAAGCCCTCAGGCGTCGATGACCTTCGCCAGCGTCTTCAGGAAATCGGTAGCCAGCGCGGTCGGCGGGCGATTGAGCAGGAACATCGCGTGGACGTCGAAGGTGAGCTGCGGCTTGAGCGGCCGCATCGCCAGGCCCGGGACCAGCGAGGCCTGCGCGGTGAAGCTGTCCACCACCGTCATCCCCACCCCCTGCGCCACCAGCGCCGTGGCGATGTAGAAGGTCCGCGCTGAGATCACTTCGTCGAGCTCGAGCTCGAGCCGCAGGCATTCCTGGGTGAAGAGCTGGCCGATCGGGCCGCTATTGGCCAGGCTGATGAACGGGCGGCCGCGCAGCCGCTCCAGCTCGATGCGCGGCGGCGCGTCGGGCATGTCCTCCTCGCGGTAGAGCACCACCAGCTCGCCCTCGCCCAGCCAGCGATGGCCGATCGGCGCGGCGTGCGGCACTTCATAGGCGATCGCGACATCGGTCTCGCGCTCGTAGAGCTTGCGCAGCAGGTCGTCGTGGTGGACGGTCTGCAGGTCGAAGCGCACGCCCTCGTGATTGCGCATGAAGCGCGAGACGGCGGTGGGCAGCGCGTTCAGGGCGAGCGACGGCAGCGCCGAGACCTTCAGCATGCCGCCCGCGCCGCGCTTCAGGTTGCGGCCCGCCTCGCGCAGCGCATAGACGCGGTCTTGGATCTCCGAGACTTCGGTGAACAGCGTATGCGCGTCCTCGGTCGGGACGAGGCGGCCATTGGTGCGGTGGAAGAGCTGGAAGCCGAGCAGGCTCTCGGCATGGCGCAGCATCTTCGAGACCGAAGGCTGCGACACGTTGAGCGCTCGCGCGGCGCCGCTGACGGAGCCGTTTACATAGACCGCATGGAATATCTCGATGTGCCGCAAGTTCATTGCGCCAGCCTATCGAACTCGGCGAAAAGGGAAAGGCCCCGTATTGGCGCTAATGTTCCACCACCAATCCATCGTCACCCTGAACTTGTTTCAGGGTTCAACTCTCCACGGATGCTATCGCCTGAGGCGCGCTGGATGCCGAAACAAGTTCAGCATGACGGGTGATGGATATTATCCGCCCGGCGTGAACTCGGCGACGAGATCGTAGCGATCGCCTGGGAAGGTCTGGCGGACGAAGGTCACCGCCCGGCCGGTGCGCCAGGTCCAGCGCTCGACCTGGAGGCAGGCGGCGTGCGGTTCCAGCTTGAGCCTCTGGCCGAGCGCACGGCTCGCCGAGACGGCACGGATGCGGTGGCGCGCATCGGTCCACGGCACATGGTGCAGCAACCAGGAGCCCGGGGCCTCTGTCTCGAAGGTATCGGCGCGCGGGACCGGCACGGTGTCGAGCGCGATCAGCCGGCGCTCCGCCGCGAAGGGCTGGCCGCCGGCGAAGTGGATGCCTTCGATCAGTAGCGCCGGCGCCGGGATACCGGAGACTTCGATATCCGCATCGCGGTTGACCACGCGGCACGTGTCGAGCTCCCAATGATAGGCCTCGCCGCGCGCCGCGATCAGCTGGGCGAGGTCGGGCACCGCCAGCACCGCGGCATGGACCTGCGGGTGCGCCACGAAGGAACCGGCCTTGCGGCGGCGCTCGATAAGCCCGGCATGGGCGAGCCGCTCCAGCGCCTTGCTGACCGTCGCTCGCGCGCAGCCATAATGCGCGACCAGCTCATGCTCGAACGGGATGCGGTCGCCCGGGCGCAGTTCGCCCGAGCGGATGCGCTCCTCGATGTCCGAACGGATGCGCTCCTGGAGCGTCATGCCAGCAAACGCGTCAGGATTTTGTGATAATGATTATCAATAGCCTCGCTCGCGAGGTGCTTTCCGCGAGCGACTTGCAGCTTGCCCGCGCGCCAGACGCAGTCGATCGCGCCGGCGCGGCCGGCGAAGATCCAGCGATCAAGGAGAGTGCCTGGCGTGACGCCGGCAAAGCTTGGATGGGCCATGTTCAGGCTCACGATATCGGCCAGCGCGCCGGGCGCAATCCCGGTCGTGACGCCGAGCGCCTGCCCCGCCCCGGCGAGCGCGGCGGCGAACAGGCTTTCGCCAACGCAAGCGCCTTCGGGCGAGAGGATCGCCCGGCGGCGCTGGGCCAGGCGCTGCGAATATTCGATCGAGCGGAGTTCATAGGCCGCGTCGATCTGGATGTTGGAATCGGTACCGGTGGCGATCTTCCCACCAGCCGCGAGATAGCGCTCGGCGGGAAAGATGCCGTCGCCGAGATTGGCCTCGGTGACGGGACAAAGGCCGGCGACCGCGCCCGAGGCGGCGAGCCGGTCCGTCTCCGCATCGGTGAGGTGAGTGGCGTGGATCAGCGTCCAGCGTTCGCTCAGGCCAACATTGTCGAGCAGCCATTCCACGGGTCGGACGCCGCTCCAGGCGAGGCAGGCCTCGACTTCCTTGAGCTGCTCGGCGGCGTGGATGTGGAGCGGGCCGTAGGTTAACGCGGTCACCGCCGTTAACTCCTCGGGCGTGACCGCGCGCAGCGAATGCGGTGCGATGCCGAGCACCGCGTCGGCGGGGAGCTTGGCCTTGCTCGCCTCGACCAGTTTCGCGAAGCCATCGACGTCCGAGATGAAGCGCCGCTGGCCGGGCTTGGGGTTGGCGCCACCGAAATCGCTGTGTGCGTAGAAGACCGGCAGCAGCGTCAGGCCGATGCCGGCCTGCTCCGCCGCATCCACAATCGCGCCTGCCGTCTCGGCCGGATCGGCGTACCCCACGCCGTTGATATCATTGTGGAGATAATGGAACTCGCCGACGCGGGTATAGCCGGTCTCGAGCATCTCGACATAGGCCTGGGCGGTGATCGCAGCGATGTCGTCCGGAGCAAGCCGGTCGAGGAACCGGTACATGATCTCGCGCCAGCTCCAGAAATCGTCATCGGGCCGGCCACGGCGCTCGCTCAAGCCCGCCATGCCGCGCTGGAAACCATGGCTATGGACATTGCCGAGGCCAGGGACCGCGACGCGATGACGCTCGGCGCTCGCTGGATCTGTGCCCGGCATCACCTCGGTGATCCGGCCATCCACGATGCGGACAGTGACGCGCTCGGTCCAACCGTCCGGTAGCAATGCGGTTTCGAACCAGAGATCCATCCAAGCCTCCACCACACCGTCATCCCCGCGCTGGCGGGGATCCAGGATCACAAGCCGCGTCGCCCTTTGGCTCTGGATCCCCGCCTGCGCGGGGATGACGGCTAAAGGAAGCGGCCCAGCATTCTTCATTATGTCTAGACATAACATAATGCACAGGCAAGGATGCGCGCATGGACCGACTCTGGACCAATGCGCGGATCGCTACGATGACGGGGCCTGGCCACGGCATCGTCGAGCGCGGTGCCGTGGCGGCGAAGGATGGCCGGATCGCCTGGGTCGGTTCCGCGAGCGAAGCGCCGGCTGCCGCCGAGACGATCGATTGCGAGGGCCGCTGGATCACCCCGGGCCTCATCGATTGCCACACCCATCTGGTTCACGGGGGCGATCGCGCGCACGAATTCGAGCTGCGCCTCCGGGGTGCTAGCTATGAAGAGATCGCCCGCGCGGGCGGCGGGATCGTCTCGACGATGCTCGCCACCCGCGCCGCCAGCGAAGCCGATCTGGTGGCGAGCGCCCTGCCCCGCCTGGACGCGCTGATCGCCGAGGGCGCCACCACGATCGAAGTGAAGTCGGGCTATGGCCTGTCGCTCGACGACGAATGCAAGATGCTGCGCGCGGCCAAGGCACTGGCACGCAAGCGCCGGATACGGATCGCGACGACGTTTCTTGGCGCGCATGCCTTGCCGCCGGAATATGCGGAGAACCGCTCTGGTTATATCGATCTCCTGTGCGAGACGATGATCCCGGCAGTGGCCAAGGCGGGCCTGGCCGATGCGGTGGACGCATTCTGTGAGGGAATCGGCTTCACGCCCGACGAGACCGCGCGGGTCTTCGCGGCGGCCAAGGCGCACGGCCTGCGCGTGAAGCTCCATGCCGAGCAGCTCTCCAACCAGCAGGGCGCGGCGCTGGCGGCATCGTACGGCGCGCTGTCAGCCGACCATCTCGAATATCTCGACGATGGCGGCATCGCGGCGATGGCTAAGGCCGGCACGGTGGCCACGCTCCTCCCCGGCGCCTTCTACTTCGTCCGCGAGACCAGGCTGCCGCCAATCCAGGCGCTGCGCGACGCGAACGTGCCGATTGCGCTCGCTACCGATTGCAATCCCGGCACCTCCCCGCTCACCAGCCTGCTGCTCGTGATGAACATGGGCGCGACGCTGTTCCGGCTGACCGTCGAGGAATGCCTGGCCGGCGTAACCCGGAACGCCGCCAAGGCGCTGGGACTCTCCCATTTGATCGGCACGATCGAACCCGGCAAGGCCTGCGACCTGGCGATCTGGGACATCGAGCGGCCTGCGGAGCTTGTCTATCGCATGGGGCTGAACCCCCTCCATGCGCGCATCTGGAAGGGCCAATGAGCGAAATCCTGTTGATCCCCGGCGCCGTGCCGCTGGCCGAGTGGCGCGCGATCTGGCGCGGCGCGATGCCGAAGCTCGATCCGGCTTCCGCCCCACGCATCGCCGAGAGCGCGGAGGCGGTGCGCCGCATCCTGGCGCGCGGCGAGCCGGTCTATGGGATCAACACCGGCTTCGGGAAGCTTGCCAGCGTGCGGATCGAGGCCGAGGATCTGGCCACCCTCCAGCGCAACATCGTGCTCAGCCACGCCGCGGGTACCGGCGCGCCTTCCCCTGCCCCGATCGTCCGGCTGATGATGGCGCTCAAGCTCGCCAGCCTGGCGCAAGGTGCATCGGGTGTGCATCCGGAAACGGTGGCCTTGCTCGGGGCGATGCTCGCCAAGGGACTGGCGCCGGTGGTGCCGTGCCAGGGATCGGTGGGCGCGAGCGGCGACCTCGCTCCGCTTGCCCATATGGCCGCGACGATGATCGGCGTCGGGCATATCGAAATCGATGGCCGCGTGCTGCCGGCCGAACAGGCACTGGCCGAAGCAGGTCTCCACCCGGTGACACTCGGGCCCAAGGAAGGCCTTGCGCTTCTCAACGGCACCCAATTCTCGACCGCCAATGCGCTGGCCGGGCTGTTCGAGACCGAGACGCTGTTCCAGGCGGCGCTGGTTACCGGTGCGCTGTCGACCGAGGCGGCCAAGGGCACCGATGCGCCCTTCGATCCACGCATCCACGCGCTGCGCCGCCATCCCGGCCAGATCGCGGTGGGCGAGACATTGCGCACGCTGATGGCCGGCTCGGCGATCCGCGCCTCGCACCGCGATGACGACCCGCGCGTGCAGGACCCCTATTGCCTGCGCTGCCAGCCCCAGGTGATGGGCGCGGTGCTCGACCTGCTGCGCCAAGCGGCAACTACGCTGGAGACCGAGGCGAACGGCGTTTCCGACAACCCCCTGATCTTCCCCGAGACCGACGAAGCGCTGTCGGGCGGCAATTTCCACGCCGAGCCGGTCGCCTTCGCCGCCGACATGATCGCGCTGGCGCTATGCGAGATCGGCTCGATCGCCGAGCGGCGCGTGGCGATGCTGGTCGATCCCGCCCTCTCCAACCTGCCCGCGTTCCTCACGCCGCAGCCGGGGCTCAATTCGGGCTTCATGATCCCCCAGGTGACGGCGGCCGCGCTCGTCTCCGAGAACAAGCAGCGCGCGACCCCGGCAAGCGTAGACTCGATCCCGACCTCGGCCAATCAGGAGGACCATGTCTCGATGGCCGCCCACGGCGCCCGGCGGCTGCTCGAGATGGCGGCCAACACCGGCGCGGTGATCGGCATCGAGCTGCTGGCGGCGGCACAGGGCTGCGACTTCCATGCCGGGCTGACTTCGTCCGAGGCGCTGGAGCGGGTCCGCGCCCGGCTGCGGCGCGAGGTGCCGACGCTCGACCATGACCGGCATTTCCACCCCGATATCGAAGCCGCGACCGCAATCGTGCGCGCTGGCGCGGTGGCCGAGGCGGCGGGGATCTCGCTGCCGGGCGTCGCATGAGCTGGCTCGAAATCCACCCCGGCACCGCGCCGCTGATCGTCGCCTTTCCGCATACCGGTACGGACATTCCGCCGGAGATCGATTTCCCCTGCCTTTGGCTGGCGCGCAAGGACGCGGACTGGTGGATTGACCGGCTCTACGACTTTGCACATGACCTCGGCGCAACGACGATCCGCACCCGCATCTCCCGCAGCGTGATCGACGTGAACCGCGATCCCTCGGGCGCGTCGCTATATCCGGGCCAGGCGACGACCGAGCTCTGCCCGACCACCACCTTCGACGGGGAGCCGCTCGGCAACCCCGATGCCCACGAGATCGCGCGGCGGCGAACAACCTTCTTCGATCCCTATCACGCCGCAATCGAAGCCGAGATCGCCCGCCTCCGCGCGATCCACCCCAGGGTCGTCCTCTACGACGCGCATTCGATCCGCAGCCATGTCCCCCGGCTGTTCGAAGGCGAGCTGCCCCAGTTCAACATCGGCACCAATGGCGGCGGCACCTGTGCCCCCGCGCTGACCGCCGCCGTCGAGGCCGGCTGCGCCGCTACGCCCTGGAGCCAGGTGACCGACGGCCGCTTCCGGGGCGGCTGGACCACGCGGCATTATGGCCGGCCCGAACAGGGCGTCCACGCCATCCAGATGGAGTTGGCCTGCCGCGGCTATATCGACGAGCCCGCCAGCTTCGACGAGGCGCATTGGCCGACGCCCTATGACGAAGCCCGCGCCGCCGCGATGCGCGCCGCGCTCACCAATGTCCTCACCGCCTGCCTGACCTTCGCCGGAGCCCCGGAATGACTCGCCTCGACAATAGCCGCATCATCAAGCCCGCCACCGGCCCACAGCTGACCGCCAAGAGCTGGCTCACCGAAGCGCCGCTGCGCATGCTGATGAACAACCTCCATCCCGATGTCGCCGAGCGGCCCGAGGAGCTGGTCGTCTATGGCGGCATCGGCCGCGCGGCGCGCGACTGGGAGAGCTATGACAAGATCGTCGAAGCTCTCCAAAAACTCGAGGCGGACGAGACGCTGCTGATCCAGTCGGGCAAGCCGGTCGGCGTGTTCCGCACCCACGAGAACGCGCCGCGCGTCCTCCTCGCCAACTCCAACCTCGTCCCCCACTGGGCGACCTGGGAGCATTTCAACGAACTGGATCGCAAGGGCCTGGCGATGTACGGCCAGATGACCGCCGGCTCGTGGATCTATATAGGCACCCAGGGCATCGTCCAGGGCACCTACGAGACCTTCGCCGAGATGGGCCGCCAGCATTATGGCGGCGACCTGAAGGGCCGCTGGCTGCTTACCGCGGGCCTGGGCGGCATGGGCGGCGCGCAGCCGCTCGCGGCGGTGATGGCGGGCGCCTCCTGCCTTGCGATCGAGTGCCAGCCGAGCCGGATCGAGATGCGGCTGCGCACCGGCTATCTCGACCACAAGGCCGAGACGATCGACGAGGCGCTGGCGATCCTCCAGGGCGCCGCCAAGCCCGTCTCGGTCGGCCTGCTCGGCAATGCGGCCGAGCTGCTACCGGAGATGTTCGCCCGCGGCATCCGCCCCGACCTGCTCACCGACCAGACTTCGGCGCACGACCCGGTCAACGGCTATCTCCCCGCCGGCTGGACCGTCGACGCATGGCTCTCCGCCCGCGAGCGCGACCCCGAAGGCGTGGCCAAGGCGGCCAAGGCTTCGATGGCGATCCACGTGAAGGCGATGCTCGACTTCCAGGCGGCGGGCGTGCCTACGGTCGATTACGGCAACAACATCCGCCAGATGGCGCTCGACGAAGGCGTGGCGAATGCCTTTGACTTTCCCGGCTTCGTCCCCGCCTATATCCGCCCGCTCTTCTGCCGGGGGATCGGCCCGTTCCGCTGGGTCGCGCTCTCCGGAGACCCCGAGGACATCGCCAAGACCGATGCCAAGGTGAAGGAGCTGCTGCCCGACAACGTCCATCTCCACAACTGGCTAGACATGGCGGCCGAGCGCATCCACTTCCAGGGCCTGCCCGCGCGCATCTGCTGGGTGGGCCTGGGCGACCGCCACCGGCTGGGGCTCGCCTTCAACGAGATGGTGGCGTCGGGCGAGCTCAAGGCGCCGATCGTGATCGGCCGCGACCATCTCGACAGCGGTTCGGTCGCCAGCCCCAATCGCGAGACCGAGGCGATGCAGGACGGATCGGACGCCGTGTCCGACTGGCCGCTGCTCAACGCCCTGCTCAACACCGCCAGCGGCGCGACCTGGGTGTCGCTCCATCACGGCGGCGGCGTCGGAATGGGTTATTCGCAGCATGCCGGCATGGTGATCGTCGCGGACGGCACGCCCGAGGCGGCAAAGCGGCTGGAACGCGTGCTGTGGAACGATCCCGCGACGGGCGTGATGCGGCATGCGGACGCCGGCTACGTCGAGGCCTTGGACTGTGCGCGTGAGAAGAGGCTCAACTTGCCCGGTATCTTGTAGGCAGTCTTCCCTTCCAGAAGCGGAAGGGATGGAGGCGGGCCGATTGCAACTCGGCCCGCCTCTTGAACGCCTGAATCGCAGGAGGGCGTCGCCACCACCCTCCCTTGTCATGCTGAACGCGTTTCAGCATCCAAGGCGCCGCGAGGGATACCGCTTGTGGAGAGTTGGACCTGAAACAAGTCCAGGGTGACGGCTGGATGGGTGTTCGGCCCGCCCTCAAATCTCCACGAACCGGCCGGCCTCGCGATCCTTCACCACCTTGCCGGCTTCGAAAACCGTCCCGTTCATCGTGATGTAGACGCCCGGCGGCGCGACCTGGACGGTGGCGAAGGCCATGCCCAGGTTGAACGGCGCATCGCTCTCGGCGAAGCGCGCCGGGGCAAGCGCGCCGACCAGCACGATCGTCTTGCCCGCGATTCCGGCAAGCGCCTTGGCGGTCTCGGTCATCGTATCGGTGCCGTGGGTGATGACGATGCGGGTGGCGCTGGAGGCAGCAGCGCGCTCGGCGATCGTCGCGCGGTCGCTATCGTCCATCTCCAGGCTGTCCTTGCGCATCACTTCCTCGATCTCGAAGGGGTGCAGGACGCGCCCGATCTCGAGCAGCCGCGACATTATCGTGCCGACGATCGTGTATTTGCTCGAGGCGTCGAAATATTGCTTGTCGATCGTGCCGCCAGTGGTGAGCACGAGGATCGGTTGCTGAGTCATGCGCGGCCCTTACGCCCGATGGCAGTCTGGGGAAAGCACCGCCCTCCCCCGTCCGCCCCCGCTTCTCCTCTGCGTCATCCCCGCAAAGGCGGGAATCCAGGGTCACTCTGCCCGGGCGGCTTTTCCCTGCTCTGGATCCCCGAATTCGCGGGGATGACGACTGGTAAGGACGGCCGTTGGCAGGGGTGGCCTTGGGCATGAGACAAAATGCCCAGCCCCGCCGGGCGATTACGGACGTGACCCGCCCGCTCCGATCGGCTAGCCCGCGAGTGTGGGAACCTGGCGCGCCTTCCTCAAGGAGCATCGCTGGCTGGCATTGTGGCTGATCGCCGCGGCGCTGGCGGTGAAGGCGCTGGTGCCCGCCGGCTATATGCTCGGCCAGACCGCCGGCAAGACGCTGACCATGGCGATCTGCGACGGCAACGGCCCGGCGACGATGACCATCGACGTGCCGATGGATCCCGACCACGCCACGGCGCCTGGCGGCAATAAGCAGGACGGCGGCTGCGCCTATGCCGCGCTGAGCCACGCGATGACCGGCGGCGCCGATCCGGTGCTTTTGCTCGCCGCGTTCCTCTTCCTGCTTGCGCTCGGCTTCGCGCCGGTCGTGCAGCCCGCGCCGCGGCGCCGGGCCTTTACCCGGCCACCTTCCCAGGGACCACCTTCCCGCACCTGAACCGCATCTTTCCTCGTTCAGGTGAATTCCCATGTCCCGATATCGCCGCGCGCACCTCTGTGCGCTGCCGCTTCTATGCATTGCCGCCCCTGCCCTGGCGCAGGAGACGGACGAACCTTCCATCCTCGTGGTCGGCCAGAAGGACGCGCCGATCAGCATCGATCCGCGCGGGCTCTCGGTGAGCCTGGGCGACGAACAATTCGCCGGCGTGAATGCCCAGAATGTCGAGGATCTGATGAAATACGCGCCCGATTTCTTCGTGCGCAAACGCTATGCAGGGGACTCCAACGGCGTGCCCGGTTTCCGCGGCACCCACTCGATGCAGAGCGCCCGCGCACTGGTGATGGTCGATGGGTTCGTCGTGTCGAACTTTCTCGGCAATTCGTTCGCCTTCGCGCCCAAATGGGGCGTGGTCGGACCGGGCGAAGTCGAGCAGTTCGATATTGTCTATGGCCCGTATTCGGCGCGCTACAGCGGCAATTCGATGGGCGGGATCGTCAACATCACCACCCGCTCGCCGGACAAGACCGAAGCCTTTGTCACCGTGCAGGGACTGGCCGAACCGTTCGATCAATATGGCACGCACGCGACCTATTGGGGGTGGTCGGGCGAGGCGGGGCTCGGCTGGCGGCAGAAGGATGGGCCGTGGTCGGCTCGGCTCTCCGGTCGGCACTTTCGCAACACCGGCCAGCCAATGAGCTGGTACGGGCTGACGCCTGCCCCTGCAGGCGCGGTCGGCACGCCGGTGACCGGAGCGATCGTCGATCCCGGCCAGGCGATCCCCAACGCGCCCGGCAATGCGACCAACCCGATCTTTGCCGCGCAGAGCCCTGCCGCGACCACCCAGGACCAGGCCAAGTTGCGCATCGGCTATGACGGTGCCTCGGGCGTGACCGGCGAGATGGTGTTCGCCTGGTGGCATAACCTCGACGACCAGACCGCGCCGGATTGCTATCTCCGCAATGCCGCGGGCGCGCCGGTCTGCGGTGGCACGGTGACGACGCTGGGCAGGGCCTGGCTTGCCAATGGCGCCAACTGGTCGCGGACGGTACGCGACGAATTCCTTGCCGGCGGCAAGATCGCCGCGCCAATCGCGCCGGACGTGACCGCGAAGCTCAACCTCTCGACCTATCAGGTCGCGCGATCGGATGGCTTCACCTCAAGCGGTTATGCGGCGGGCGCCGCTGACGGCGCAGGCACGCTAGCGCGCCAGGGACCGACCGGTTGGTACACCGGCGAGCTCTCGGTGGATGCGAAGACGGGTCCGTTCGACCTCGCTGCCGGGGCGAGCGCCAATCTCTACCAGACCGACCTCACCAACTATGCGCTGCCGCATTGGCGCGCGGATGATGGCGGAGCCTTCGCCACCCGCACCTTCGGCAAGACCCGGCTGCTCGCCGGTTGGGCCGAAGGGCGGCTGCATGCAGATGCGCTTGTGTTCACGCTGGGCGCGCGGTTTGAGAGCTGGCGCGCGTTCGATGGCGGGCTTGGCCGGGTCGGCACGGGCGGCGCGCCGGTGACCAACCGCTACGCGGCCCGGGGCGACACGGCTTTCGATCCCAAAGCCTCGCTCGAATGGCATGGCGGGGCGACCAGCGTGCAGCTGAGCCTGGCGGAAGCGACACGCTTCCCGACGGTGGGCGAGCTGTTCCAGGGCAGCCTGAACGGCGATGGCAGCTTCAACGCGAACAGCTTCGATCCGAACCTTAGACCCGAGCGCTCGCGCGATGCGAACCTGCTGGTGGCGCAGGACTTCGGCCGCGTGAAGCTGACCGGGTCGGCCTTCTGGCAGCGGGTGGACGACACGATCTTCTCGTTCGTCGGGTTCAACCAGAACGGGATCACCACTTCGACCTTCAAGAATATCGACGTGACGCGGCAATATGGGCTGGAGCTGATCGCCGAGGCACGCGATGTCGGCGTGCGCGGTCTCGATCTGGATGCGAACCTCGCCTGGATCGATTCCAAGACGGTGCGCAACGATGCGGCGCCGCTGGCCGAGGGCGTGCAGTTCCCGCGCATCCCGCGCTGGCGATTGAACGCCAATCTGCGCTACGCGGTGACCCCGCGGGCGCTCGCCTCGATCGGCATGCGCTATGCGACGCGGCCCAATACCGACCTGTTCGGGACACAGCGCGGCGATACGTTCGGCTATACCTCCGAACTGTTCGCGCTCGATGCCAAGGTGAACTGGAAGATGACCGACAATCTGCGGCTCAGCGCCGGCGTGGACAACATCACCAATAACCGCGCCTGGGTCTATCACCCCTATCCGCAGCGCAGCTTCCTGGTCGAGGCGGGGTGGACGCTGTGAGCGACAGCCTTGCCCTCGTCCGCCACGAGCGCTGGTTCCGCGCGGTGTGGCGCTGGCATTTCTATGCCGGCATCTTCTGCGTACCCTTCATCCTGTGGCTGTCGGTGACCGGCGGCATCTATCTGTTCAAGCCGCAGATCGAAGGCTGGCTCTACGCGCCCTACACGCATGTCGCCGCACCGGGCGTGCCGATGCTGGCGCCCGAGAAGATCGTCGCGGCGGGGACGCGTGCGGTGCCAGGGTCGGTGCTGCACAAATATGTGCTGCCCGAGGCGAGTGACGACGCGGTGCAGCTGCTGGTCGGCGCAGGCGCGGAGGAAACACGGGTCTGGGTGCATCCCCAGACCGGCCAAGTGCTCAAGGCGGTGGTCGAGGAAGACCGCTTCATGCGCGTTATCTTCCGCCTGCACGGCGAGCTGCTCGCGGGCAAATGGGGGTCGGCGCTGGTCGAGATCGCCGCCTGCTGGACGATCGTGATGATCCTGACCGGCCTGTTCCTGTGGTGGCCGCGCGGACGCTCCGGCAAGGGGCTGGGCGGCATCCTGTGGCCGCGGTTCGGCGGCGGCAAGCGGGTGTTCTGGCGCGACATGCATGCGGTGACTGGGCTGTGGGTGTCGATCGGCGCAGTGTTCCTGATCGCATCGGGCCTGCCCTGGGCGAAGAACTGGGGCGATTATCTCAAGCAGGTCCGTGTCGTCACCGGCACGGCGGCGATGCGGCAGGACTGGTCGGCAGGATCCGAGTCCGACGCCAAGGCACGCGCCTATCTCGACAAGGGCGTCCGCGCGATGTTGGACGAGCATGCCGAGCATCACGGGATGACCATGGCGCATGTCGCCCCCACGGGCCCCGCGCTCGACCGGGTGGTGGCCAAGGCGATGACGCTCGGCCTCGCCGCCCCGGCCGAAGTCAGCCCGCCGACCAGGGCAGGCGCCCGCTGGCTCGTACAGTCCCAGGCCGAGGACCGCACCCGCCGCGTCTCGGTCGAGATCGGCGATGACGGCGTAGTGATCGGCTCGCAGGGCTATGGCGACCGCCACTGGATCGACCGGGCGGTGGGCTTCGGCGTGGCAGTCCACGAGGGCGCCTGGCTCGGGCTGCTCAACCAGCTGGTGAACCTGCTCGTGCTGCTCGGCCTGGTGACGCTGGCGGTGTCGAGCGTGGTGCTGTGGTGGCGCCGCCGGCCCGAGGGCACGCTTGGCGCACCGGTGGCGAAGGACCCGCTGCGGCACAGCTGGGCGCTGGTCGGCACGACCTTGCTGCTCGGACTGCTGCTGCCGCTTTTCGGAATCACCTTGGCGATTGCCGCGACGTTCGAAGCCGTGACGCGACGCCTTGCTCCGGGGGCGGCGCACTGGCTCGGGCTTCGCATGTCCAAAATGTAACCTGACGGCCAGCCCTGCGATATCTTGCGGAGCCTATTGCTTGCCTCGCGGTCGCCGAAGTGATCGCGAGACAGGAGTATCCGAAATGCTCAACCGCCGCTTCACGCTCACCCTGCTGGCAATCGCCACCCTGGTGACCGGCACGGCGGCCTGGACGACCGCGGACGCTCGCCTCGCGCACAAGCCGGTGGCTGCCAGGTTCACCGGTTTCTGATCTCCCGCTTTCGGCGTCGCCCTCCCCGTTTCGGGCGATGTCGACGGGTGCGGGTCTCCCTCTTTATCCCGCACCCGCAAATAGCGGCCGGCGCGCTCCGCCCCCTGGCGCGCCGGCCGCTTTCTTGTGGGCTGGGCTCGGCCACATGACAGGATTTTAATCTGCCGGGCAGGTCCGGGAAGGGCTGGCGCGGCTAGAGGAAACAGGCCGGCCCGACTCAGCGTTCTTGGGCTGACAAACCAGCGGCGTCCGGCCCCTCCGCACTCCTCGGGCCGGGCGCCGCACCCATTCTCGACATTACAGGGCACAATGGCGATGGAACGTCCGATCTTCTTCGATGCGAGCGGCAAGCGTAACCGCTGGACGATGCGGGCCTTCTTCGCGCTGATCCTGGCGGTGGTGCTCGCCGCGGGCGCCTTTGCGATGACGCTGGTGCGGGTCCCCACCCCCGGCCCGCTCGCCATGTCGATGGAGCATCCCCAGCCGCGCTCGCTCAAGCAGCAGGCCAACCGGCTGCGCCACAGCTTCGCGTCCTGGCTGCCGCATGGCAATGGCCGCGCATCGGCCGCGCCGCTCGCCGTCGGCTTCTATGTGCCATGGGACGATGCCAGCGGCGCGGCGCTGCGCCGCCACGTCAACGATCTCGATTGGGTCGTACCTTCGCTCTACACCGTGACGGGACCGCAGCACCGCATCGCCGTAGCGCCCGACGTGAAGTTCGACGCGATCATCGCCGGCGCCACCAGGCGCCCGAAGGTGCTGCCGATGGTGCAGAACGCCACCGGCGACAATTGGGACAGCGCCGGCGCCGCCGCGCTGCTCCACGACCCCAAGGTGCGCGCGGCGTTCCTCGACGATCTCCAGCGCACCCTGGTCGCGCGCAAGGCGGACGGCGCGGTGTTCGATTTCGAGGAGCTGCCGACCGCTTCCCAGCGCGACTATCTGGCGCTGCTGCGCGATGCCCACACCCGCTTCGCCGCGGCAAAGCTGAGCATCGCCGTCACCGTGCCCGCCCAGGACGACGACTGGAACATGAAGGCCTATGCCGCCGTGTCCGACAAGGTCATCCTGATGGACTATGACGAGCACGCGCCCGCCACCGGCGCCGGCCCGATCGCCAGCCAGGCCTGGTTCGTCCAGCAGATGAACGCCGCGCTGAAGCAGGTGCCGGCCGACAAGCTGATCGTCGGCATCGCCAACTACGGATACAATTGGACCGCTCCCGGCAAGGCCGACCCGATCTCGATCGAAGAAGCCTGGCTGATCGCACATGACAGCGACGCCACCGTCACCTTCGACAAGGCGAGCGGCAACCAGAGCTTCGCATACGAAGAGAATGGCACCGAGCACACCGTGTGGATGGCCGACGCCGCCACCGCCTGGAACCAGCTGCGCGCCGCCAACATCAAGGGTGTAGGTGGTGTCGCGCTGTGGCGTCTCGGTTCGGAGGACTCGAACTTCTGGCCCGCATTGGCCGCCGCGCATTCGGGCAAGATCCCCGACCTGCGCCGCATCGAGGCGGTGGGCGATGTCGATGTCGAGGGATCGGGCGAGATCCTGCGCATCACCAGCACGCCGAGCACCGGCGCGCGCACGATCACCCAGAACCCCAACGGCCTGATCGTCGACGAGCAATTCCAGTCGCTCCCCACTCCCTATGTCGTCACCCGCACCGGCTATATGCCCGGCAAGGTCGCGCTTACCTTCGACGACGGGCCCGATGCCGACTGGACGCCAAAGATCCTCGATATCCTCAAGGCGAAGCACGCCACCGGCACCTTCTTCATGATCGGCGAGAATGCGATGGAGGAGCCCTTCCTCGTCCGCCGTGTCGTGGCCGAGGGCAATGAAGTGGGCAGCCACACCTTCACCCACCCGAACCTGGCGCTGGCCTCGGCGCGCGGCACGCGGATGGAGCTGAACGCCACCCAGCGGCTGATCGAGGCCTATACCGGCCGCTCGGTCCGCCTGTTCCGCGCGCCCTATTTCGGAGACGCCGAGCCGACCACCGCGGACGAGTTGATCCCCGCCCTCACCGCCCAGCGCGCGGGCTATACCAATGTAGGGCTGCACGTGGACCCCAACGACTGGCAGCGTCCGGGCGTGGATGAGATCGTCAACACCACCCTTCGCGAAGTCGAAGCCGGCAATGCCGACCAGTCGGGACAGATCATCCTGCTCCACGACGGCGGCGGGGATCGTTCGCAGACGATCGCGGCGCTGCCGCGGATCATCGATGGCCTGCGCGCCAAGGGCTATCAGTTTGTCCCCGTCTCGCAGCTCGCCGGCCTCAGCCGCGACCAGGTGATGCCCGAAGTGCAGGGCGCCGACCTGGCCGCGGTGCGGACCGATGTCGGCATCTTCCTGGTCGCCGCCGCATTCGGCTTCGCGCTGAAGTGGCTGTTCTTCGTCGCGATTGCGCTGGGCATCGCCCGGGCGCTCGTCCTCGCCGCGCTGGCGGTGAACGGCAACCGCAGGAAGAACAGGCAAATCGCCCCGGCGATCGATCCGGGCCGATTCGTCTCGGTGCTGATCCCCGCCTATAACGAGGCGCGCGTGATCGAGAGCTCGATCCACCGCGTGCTCGCCAGCGAGCAGGTGAATGTCGAAGTGATCGTGCTCGACGACGGATCGAAGGACGGCACCAGCGATGTGGTGCGCGCCGCCTTTGCCGACGAGCCGCGGGTCAAGCTGCTGACGCTGGAGAATGGCGGCAAGGCGCGCGCGCTCAACCAGGGGCTGAAGCTTGCCAAGGGCGACATCGTCATCGCGCTCGACGCCGATACCCAGTTCGAGCCGCTGACCATCGCCCGCCTCGCCCGCTGGTTCGAGGACGAAGAGATCGGCGCGATCGCCGGCAACGCCAAGGTTGGCAACCGCTTCAACCTGGTCACCCGCTGGCAGGCGGTCGAGTACGTCACCTCGCAGAATCTCGAGCGCCGCGCGCTCGCCAGCCTCGATGCGATCATGGTCGTCCCCGGCGCGGTCGGTGCATGGCGCAAGGCGGCGCTGGACGAAGTCGGCGGCTATCCGGTCGACACGCTGGCCGAGGACCAGGACCTGACCATCGCGATCCAGCGCAAGGGCTGGCGCGTCGGCTATGACATCGATGCCGTCGCCTGGACCGAGGCACCCGAGAGCTTCGGCGCGCTCGCCAAGCAGCGCTTCCGCTGGGCGTTCGGCACGCTGCAATGCCTGTGGAAGCACCGCGCGATCCTGCGCACCCGCAAGCCCGCCGGCCTCGCATTGGTCGGTGTGCCCCAGGCCTGGGTATTCCAGATCGGTTTCGCGATGATCTCGCCGCTGATCGACCTGGCGCTGCTCCTCTCGATCGCCGGAACGGCGCTGCGCGTCTACCAGCATGGCTGGGCGCAGACCGAGAGCGACGTGATCCGGATGGGCATCTACTGGATCGCCTTCACCAGCATCGACTTCCTGTGCGGCTGGGTCGCCTATCGGCTGGAGGCGCGCGAGAAGCGCTATCCAGGACTGCTGCTGCTCGCCCAGCGCTTCGTCTATCGCCAGCTGATGTACTGGGTGGTGCTGCGCGCCGTCGCCAATGCGCTGCGCGGCCCCTGGGTCGGCTGGGGCAAGCTGGAGCGCAGCGGGCGGGTGGAGACACAGGCGGCGTCTGCATGAAGGTGGCCCGGCACGAGCCGGCCGTCCAGCACATGCTCGACGAGCGGGCGTGCCGGATGATCTGCCCGATCGCCGCGGCGATGGTCGGCGTATGCCTCACTGCAATCGGCATATTGCGTGTGGTGATCGCGGTGCGCCGCACCAACACGCTGGCTGACGACATGCTGGCGCTCGACGCGGTGTTGTTCCTGATCGCGACACTGACGAGCTATTTCGCGCTGCGCACCGGGCCAAATGCGCGGCTGCACGGGCTGGAGCGGATCGCCGACGTGACCTTCATCACAGCGATGTCGCTGATGACGCTGGTGGCACTGGTGATCACCTATGCGGTGGCGGTGTAACCCTCCTTCCCTCTCCCGCAAAGCGGTAGAGGGAATTCAGAACCGGATCACCGCCCTCAAACCCGGCGCATTATCCTCCAGCACGAAGCTCCCCTGGTGCAGCCGCGCCACTGCCTCCACCAGCGACAGCCCCAGCCCCGATCCGGTGACGTGCCGCGCCGGATCGAGCCGCCCGAACCGCCGCATCGCTTCCTCGCGGCGCGCCTCGGGGATACCCGGCCCGTCATCCGCCACGGACAGCGCGATCCCGCCATTCTCGCGCGCGGCACGCACGGTGATGTGCCCCCCGCCTTCCGCATATTTCGTGGCGTTCTCGATGAGATTGCCCAAGGCCTGGCCGATCAGCTCGCGGTGGAGCAGCGCGTGCAGGCCCGGCTCGGCCTCGACTGCGATCTCGAAGCCGCGATCCTCGGCCAGCGGACCATAGACTTCGCCCAGATCCTCGAGCAGCGCGGCGATATCGGTATCGACGAAGCGGTCGCGGCCGATCCCCGCCTCGGCCCGGCTGATCAGCAAGGCGGTGGAGAGCATGCCGAGCAGCGTCTCCGCCTCGCTCGATACGCGCTCCAGCGCGCCAAGCGCCGTCTCGTCCTCGGTCTCGAGGATCGCGCGCTCGAGCACGACCTTGATGCGCGTGACCGGTGACTTGAGGTCGTGCGCCAGCCCGTCGGTCATCATGCGCAGCTGCGAGACTAGCGCCTCGATCCGATCGAGCATCGCATTGACCGATTGGCCCAGCGCATCGAAGGCGTCGCCGCTGCCGTCAGTCGGTACGCGGCGGCCCAGCCGCCCCTCGCCGACATCCCGCGCCGTCGTCACTACGCCCTGGATCTGGTTGGAGAGGACACGGCCGATCAGCAATGCGCTCAGCAGCGCAAAGATCACGCCGATCACCAGGGCCGCGGTGGTCGCCTCCTCGTTCACCCGCGCGAGGCGCAGGCTCGCGGTGATGACATGGCCGGCGAGCAGGCGCTCGCCATTGGGCAGCGTGGTGGAGGCGACACCCATCAACTCGGCGCGGTCGCTGCCGGTGCGGTAGAGCTCGATCGCGCGCCAGTCGGTCTCCGCCGGGATCACTGTCGGCCAGTCGCCCAGGTTACCGCGGATCGGGTCCTCGCTCGCGGTGGCGAGCAGGATCACCGGCGGACTGCCATGCGCCTGTTGCAGGCGGACATCGATGATCCGGCGCAGCGCCGCATCGCCGCCGGCACGCCAGGCGGAGACCAGATCCTCGCGCAGATCGGCGACCAGCGCCTTCTGCTCCGCGGCAAGCGCGCTCTCGCTCGATTGCTGGACGAACAGCAGGATGCCGCCGGTGACGGTCAGCTGCACCAGGAAGGCGACGATCACGAACCGCGCGGTGACCGAGCGCAGCACCTGCCCCCAGCGTAGCGTCATCTCACGCCGCCGGGCCGAGGCGATAGCCGGCGCCGCGGATCGTGTGCAGGATCGGATCGCCGCCATCGTCCAGCTTCTTGCGAAGCCGGCTGATATGGACGTCGATCACGTTCGTTCCAGGATCGAAATGATAATCCCACACGCCTTCGAGCAGCATGGTGCGGGTGATCACCTGGTCGGGGTGGCGCAGGAAATATTCGAGCAGGCGGAATTCGCGCGGCTGCAGGTCGACGATGCGTTCGCCGCGCTTCACCCGGCGCGAGAGCAGATCCATCTCGAGGTCGCCAATACCGAGCTTGGTCACCGCGCCCTCGGCGGCGCCGCGCTTGCGCAGGAGCAGGCGGACGCGGGCGAGCAGTTCGGCAAAGGCAAAGGGCTTCACGAGGTAATCGTCGGCACCCGAAGTGAGGCCGCTGATCCGGTCGTCGGGCGTGCCGAGCGCGGAGAGGATGATGACGGGCGTCTCGATCTTGGCGGCCCGCAGCGCGCCGAGCACGGCCATGCCGTCCATGCCGGGCAGCATGCGATCGAGAACGATCGCGTCGTAACTGCCGTCACTGGCGAGAAACAGGCCGTCGCGGCCATTATCGGCGCGATCGACGGTGAACCCCTCTTCGCTCATTCCCTTGGAAATATAGGCGGCGGTGGGTTCGTCATCCTCCACCAGCAGCAGCTTGTGCCCCATTGTCTCCACTCGCACTTCGCAAGAGCCTGAGATGGCGTAGCTGCTTTTGGTGCACCAAGTCGAGCGTTAGTGCCGGCTGATGGTCTTCGCGGAGGTAATGGCGGGCCTGATCGAGCGAGTCCGTGGCGCGGCCGTCGATCGCGACGATCGCATCGCCCACTTCCATTCCGTCCTGCGCCGCCTCGCTGCCCGAGCGCAGGCTGGTCACGACCAGGCCATGCGCGGCGCCGCTGCCCTGCTCGGCGGTGAAGCCGGGGAAGAGGCTGGCGCCGCTCTGCGCGGAGAAGACGTGGTTGATCCCCGATCGCCACGCCCAGCCCAGGATCACCATGGCACTGAGCGCGAAGGACAGGACAAGGATCATCACGAACCCGTCGGGTCCGCGCGCGGCGCTTACCTTCGCGGTGGCGCCGTCCTGGATGTCGCTGCTGGTCATTGCAGGGTGGAGATGCCCGCAAGCCCTGGGCAAGTCACGTTAAGCTTTGGTCATGATCCGGCAACCGCCCGGCGAGGCTCGGCGTCCTAGAGCAAGCGCATCTTGCAGGAGTTCCTACATGCGCCGCCGTACGATCAGGATAACGCTCGCCGTGCTGGCGCTGGCGCTTGCCGGGTTCACCGGCTTCCTGGGCTATATCGGCTATTTCGGCGGGCCGGTCTATTATGACGTGCCCCCGACCAGGCCGACGCCGCCCGCGGCCAAGGGCCTGGCGGTTGTGCTGGTCTCGGGTGACATGGGCTTCAAGATCGGCATGGGTCCGCAGATTGCGGCACGCTTCGCCGCGGACGGCATGCCCGTGGTCGGCGTCAGCTCGCTCGCCTATTTCCGCCAGCAGCGCACCCCCGCCGAGATCCAGGCGCTGATTGCCGATGCGGCGCGCCGCGCGCTGGCCTTTGGTCACGCCGACCGGCTGGTGCTGATCGGCCAGTCCTTCGGCGCGGACATGATGCATGTCGGGCTGACCGGACTGCCCGCGGAGCTGCGCGCCAAGGTGAAGCTCGTCGAGCTGGTCGTGCCCACCGACACGGTCTTCTATCGCGCGTCCCCGTCCGAGCTGTTCGACTGGGCCAGGCCCGACACGACAGCGCTGCCCACCGCCCGCCAGCTGACCTGGGTACCGGCGCTGTGCGTGCAGGGCGCCGAGGAGAAGGACAGCCTGTGCCCGGCGCTCACCCAGCCCAACATGCGCCGCGTGGCGCTGCCGGGCGGGCACAACCTCCACCGCGACGCCGACGCGCTCTACCGCGCGCTTCGCGGGGCGATCGCCAACATTACCAAAATTTAGGGTTGCGACCACCCGCCCGACAGGCCCGCGCGGGCAAAGGGCTCCATGAGAGAGCGAGTTTGAGGGAGATTTCCATGCGTTTCGGCAAGATCCTGGCCGGCATCGGCCTGGGCACCATGCTGCTCGGCGCGGTCCAGGCCTCGGCGCAGGCGCCCGTCGCGGCTGCGGCCGGCGTCATGGGCATCTGGGTCAATCCGCGCGGCACCGTGAAGGTGCAGACGCGCGCGTGCGGCGACAAGCTCTGCGGCTTCGTGGTCTGGGCCAATCCCCAGGCGCAGCAGGACGCCAAGGAAAGCGGCGTCCAGAAGCTGATCGGCACCGAACTGCTCCAGGACTATCATCCGATCGGCAGCGGCAAGTGGCAGGGCCAGGTCTATGTCCCGGACATGGGGCGCACCTTCTATTCGAAGATCGAGCAGCAGGGCCCGAACAGCCTGAAGATCAGCGGGTGCATCCTGGGCGGCTGGGTCTGCAAGTCGCAGGTCTGGCAGCGCGGCTGATGCGCCGCGCGCCCAAAGCCGCGCTGCAAATCGGCGCCGTGGTCGCGATCCTCGCGCTGGCCTTTGCCGCGCTGCGCGGGCTGCTCCACGAAGTGCATTGGCGCGACGTGCGCCATGCCTTCCACGCGATCAGCGGGTGGCAGATCGCCGGCGCGCTGGCACTGACCATGGGCAGCTATCTGATGCTCACGCTCTACGACGTCCTGGCGCTGCGCATCATCGGCCGGCCGCTGCCCTATCGCACCGCCGCTCTGGCGTCGTTCACGAGCTACACGCTCAGCCACAATCTCGGCTTCGCACTGCTCACCGGCGGATCGGCGCGCTACCGCGTCTATCATGCCGCCGGGCTAGACACGCCCGAGATCGTCAAGGTGGTCACCACCGCAAGCATGACCTTCTGGTCGGGCGTGGTGGTGATGGCCGGTGCCGCGCTGGCGCTGCACCATGGCGCTCTGGAACTGGCCGGACTGACGATCCCGGCGGGTGCGCAGCACGCGCTCGGGATCGCGGTGCTGGGCGTGACTCTGGCGGTGCTCGCGCTGCTGCGAGGACGCCCGCGCGCGTTGAAGCTCCGGCGCTGGCATTTCCGCCTGCCCACCCTCCCCCAGGCGATCGGCATGATCGCGACCTCGGCGATCGACCTCGCGCTGGCCAGCGCCGCGCTGCTGATCCTGGTGCCGGGTGCCGGGCTGCACGCCTTTCCGGCCTTCTTCCTCGGCTATGCCCTGGCGATCATCGCTGCGCTGGTGACGCATGTCCCCGGCGGCGTCGGCGTGTTCGAAGCGGTGATGCTTGCCGCCCTGCCGAGCGCCGATCCGTCGCAGATCCTGGCGGCGCTGATCCTCTACCGACTGATCTACTACGTCCTGCCCCTGCTGGTGGCAGGCGCGCTGCTGGCAGTGCACGAGCGCCGCCAGCTCCGGAAGCCGCTCGCCGCGATCCGTGCCGCCGGCCTCGCGATGCACGGGCTCGCGCCGACCTTCCTGGCCGCGCTCGTCTTTGTCGGCGGCATCGTGCTGCTCGTCTCCGGCTCGCTGCCGGCGATCCCGGCCCGCCTGCGCGTGCTCCACGCCTTCGCGCCGCTGCCCTTTGTCGAGGCTTCGCACATCGCCGCCAGCCTGGCCGGCACCGCGCTGCTGCTGATCGCCCCGGCGCTCTACCGCCGGCTCGATGCAGCCTTCCACCTCTGCCGCACGCTGCTGCTCGCCGGCGCGCTGTTCTCGCTGGTCAAGGGCGTGGACTATGAGGAAGCCGCGATCCTGCTGGTGATCGCCGGGCTGCTCCAGCTCTCGCGCACCGCCTTCTACCGCAAGACCGCGCTGACCAGCGCGCTCACCGGGCGCGCCCTGCTGTCGGTGGCGGTGGCCGTGGCGCTGGCGACCTGGATCGGCTTCTTCGCCTTCAAGCACATACCCTATCAGGACGATCTCTGGTGGGAGTTCGCCTGGCGCGGCGACGCCTCGCGCTTCCTGCGCGCCAGCTTCGCCACCGCCGTGGCACTGACCTGCGTCGCCGTCACCCAGTGGTTCGGCTATGCCCAGCCCAGGCGCGAGGAGAACGCGCCCGATACCGAGATGCCGCGCACCGCCCTCGCGCACGCCAACCGCACCGATGCGATGCTCGCTTATGCCGGCGACAAGCGCTTCCTGCGCTCGCCGAGCGGCGAGACGCTGCTGATGTACCAGGTGCAGGGGCAGAGCTGGATCGTGATGGGCGATCCGGTGGGCCCGCGCGAGGAATGGGGCGATCTGCTCTGGCGGATCCGCGAGATGGCCGACGCCGCGCAGGGCCGCCTGCTCCTCTACCAGATCTCCACCGAGAGCCTGCCGATCGCGATCGACCTCGGCCTCCAGCTCGTCAAATATGGCGAGGAAGCGCGCGTCGCCCTGCCCGGCTTCACGATGGAAGGGCCGGAGAAGCGCTCGCTTCGCCATTCGGAGCGCCGCGCCGCGCGCGAAGGCGCCAGTTTCGAGATCGTCCCTGCCGCCGCAGTGTCCTTGATCATGCCTGTCCTCCGCGGCATCTCGGACGCCTGGCTGCGCGACAAGGGCAATAGCGAGAAGGCCTTTTCGGTCGGCCGCTTCGACCCCGCCTATATCGGCCGCTTCGATTGCGCGGTGGTGCGCCAGCATGGCCAGATCGTCGCCTTCGCCAATGTCTGGGCGACGGAGAATCGCGAGGAGCTGTCGGTCGACCTGATGCGGCACCTGGCCGAGATGCCCTATGGCACGATGGACTATCTTTTCGTCCAGCTGATGCAATGGGGCCGCGACCAGGGCTATCGCTGGTTCAACCTGGGCATGGCGCCACTATCGGGGATCGAATCCCGCCGCCTCGCGCCGATCTGGGCGCGGATCGGGGCGCTGCTCTATCGCCACGGCGACGCGTTCTACGGCTTCGAAGGGCTGCGCGCCTACAAGGACAAATTCTCGCCGGTCTGGACCCCGCGCTACATCGCGGCGCCGCCGGGCCTGGGCCTGGCGCGCGGGATGATCGACTTGCAGACGCTTGTGGGCGGCGGTTCGCGCAGCGCGGCGCGGCGTGGCAAGCTCAAGCTGGTGGCCTAGCTTGTAACCGTCATCCCGGCGAAAGCCGGGAGCCAGAGCCAAGAGCGATGCCGCAAAGAAACCCTGGGCCCCGGCTTTCGCCGGGGTGACGGCTTGGACTAATACCGCCCCCAGACGAAGCGCGACGACAAGGCGAAGTTCCACACCGCGGCCACTGCGATCCCGGCCATCGCCGCGAAGCGCCAGTCGCCGTGCTGGACGTTGTGCAGGAACGCCGCGACCCCGACATTGGCCGCCGCGCCCACGCTGCACACCACGCAGAACGACACCCAGCCGCCAAGCATCGGGCCAAGGCCCTTCAACCGCTGCTCGCGATAGGTCAGCGCGTTGTTGAGCAGGAAATTGAAGCTCATCGCGGCAAGCACCGCCACCATCGTCGCGCCGACAAACGGCCAGTCCAGCCCGCCGAACAGCGCGCCGAGCACGGCGAAATGCACCGCCGCTCCCAGTGCCCCGACGCCAGCGAACATCACGAAGCGCACCGGCACGACCCTGCCGAACATCCGGTCGTAGAGCGCGATCAGATATTCCATCGCCACGACATGATCGAGCTTGCTCTCGCCCAGAGCGCGGGTGCGGAACACGTACGGCAGCTCGAGGAAATTCAGCGGCCGGTGCGAGGCGGTCATGATGTCGAGCAGGATCTTGAAGCCGATCGCCGACAGCGTCGGCACCAGGTCGCGGACGATCCCGGTGCGGATCATGAAGAACCCGCTCATCGGATCGGAGAGATCGGCCTTGAGCACTTTCCGGCAAAGCCGGGTCGCCAAGGCCGACTTGGCCACGCGATCCTCGTCCCATTCGCCCGTCCCGCCGCCAGCGACGAAGCGCGATCCGATCACCACGTCGAGATCGGCGCCGCCTTCCAGCGCGTCGAGCATCTTGGGCAGCAACGTCTCGTCATGCTGGAGATCGCCGTCGATCACCGCCACGAAGGGCGCCGCGGTCGCGCACATGCCCTCGATACAGGCCGAGGAAAGCCCGCGCCGGCCGATCCGCTGGATCACCCGCACCCGCGGATCGCGCCGGCCGATTTCGCGGGCGGCATCCGCCGTCCCGTCCGGGCTGTCGTCGTCGACGAAGATCGCTTCCCAGTTGCGTCCCGCCAAGGCCAGGTCGAGCTTCTCGATCAGCAGCGGCACGTTCGCGCGTTCGTTGAAGGTCGGGATCACCACCGCGAGTTCGAGAGCGGTGGGCGGTGCAACGCGGGCGAAACGGGCAATCTCGCCGTCGAGGAAGAGCTTCATGCGATCCCTTTGTCGTGGCCCCCGCCTTGATCCCCCTATGAAGACCCCGGGAGGGGCGCGCCGGGGCACAGATACGCAAGTGGCGCGCCCTCCCGGGGGTTCGACGCAAGACGGGCGATGCCGGGGGACGGTCAGGCTCGTCTTGCCTCGGGGGCTTGGTTGAGACGGACCCGGTGTGGCGATCCCGCAACGCTTTTCGAAAAAATTCTAGAAGCCGATTTCCAGGCCCAGCCGCACGGTGCGCGGGCGCAGCGGCGTGATCTGGTTGTCGTCGCGGATCAGCAGCGGCGAGCCGAGCGCGAAGCGGTTGCCGCGGGTGTCGAGCAGGTTGGTCGCCGACAGGGTCAGCGCGCGCCGCCCGCGCTCGAGGCGCAGTTCCAGCCCGGTATCGACATAGTCGCCCTGCGGCTTGCCGAGCACCGGCCCGATGCCGAGCGTCGATTTGCCGACATAGCGCAGCCAGGAGGTCGCCGAGAATTCGGCCTCGCCGCCCAGCCTGGTGCGATAGGCAGCGCCGATCCGCCCGCTGGCATCGGCGACATTGGGTAGGCGGTTGAAGTCGGACGGCCCTTCGGCAAGCGGGAACACCGCCTGGGACGGGTTGGTGACCTTGGAACCGTTCAGGTAGAGCGAGGCATCGAGATCGAGCCCCGGCGCGGCCTTCCAACGCGCCGCGAAGCCAAGCGAGAGCACCCGCCCGTCCCCGATATTCGCCGTGGTCGGGAAACCGAAACCGTCGATCAGGTCGGCCTGGATGCTCGTCCACCAGGTCATCGAAGCGCTGGCCGTCAGGCTGACGCCGTTGCCTGTATAGCGTGTACCGGCCTCGACGGTGGAGAGACGGTCGCCCTGGAAGCGCTGGATCACGTCGCGCCGCACCGCCAGGCCGCCGGGGCGGAAGCCCTGTTCGAAGCGGCCGAAAACCGTGACCCCGGCATAGGGCTGATAGGCGATCGCGGCGGAGGGCAGGAACCGCGTCTCCGTGCGCGCCGCCCGGGCACGCGGATCCTCGCGAAAGGCGAAGGAGCGATCTGCATCCAGCGAATTGCCGGTCAGATGCGAGCGGGTCAGGCGCCCGCCGGCAGTGATCGTGACGCCGCGCACCGGCTCGACCGTGCCTTCGCCGTAGAGGGTGGCCTCGTCGACCGTATTGCGCACGCCCGTCAGTGCGAAGCGGCGGCTGCCGAAGCTGCGGTTCACCCGCCCGCGATTCTGGAGGAGGCTGACGCCGATCAGCCAGCCGGTGCCGCGCGGGCCGCGCCGGGCCAGCCGGGTCTCGGTGGTCAGCATGTTGACCCGGTTGACTTGCTGATAGCCGATCAGCGGCGAATTGAGCGCGGGCAGCGGGAAGGCCGCATTGACGTCGCTCACCGATTGGCCGGCGAACACCTCCGACACATATTGCTGGGCATAGGCGACGGCGGAGCTCAGCTCCAGGGTGCCCCAGCGCTTGCGGCCGACCAGCTCGCCCAGCCAGAACTCGTTCTCGAACGGCTGGGCGATCGAGCTGGCGCGCGAGAGGCCGTCGCCCTGCCCGTCCGAATATTGCGCGTCATTGCCCTTGATGCTCTGGCCGACGCCGTTCAGGTCGATCGTCCAGCCATCGACGTCCCAGCGCAGCGCCGCGCGCCCGCCGGTGGTGCGCACGCTGTTGACGTCCTTCAGGTTGCGCTCGCGATCGTCGATATAGCCGCCGTCGCGCGCGCTGAAGACCAGGGCGCGGGCCGCCAGCTCGCCTTCCTTGATCGGCAGGTTGACGATGCCACCCACGTCCCAGCTGGGCGTGCCATGCTCGGTCACGGAGCCGCCGCCCCACACCTGCCCGCCGCTCGCCCAGAAATTGGGCGCGCGCGGCACCACGCGGACGACACCGCCCAGCGATCCGGCACCGTAGAGCGTGCCCTGCGGCCCCTCCAGCACTTCGACCCGGCCGATATCGTAGAGCTTCAGGTCCGGATCGGGCGCGCTGTAGGTGATCCGGCTATTGCCCCAATATTGCCCGACGGTCGCCTGGGTGGGGCCGACGAAGCTCGAATCGGCGATGCCGCGGATGAACAGCTTGTTGCGGCCAGGCCCGAGATGGGTCGAGGCAAGGCTGGCGACGCGGTTGGCGATCACGTCGCTGCCCTTGCCGCCTTCGGAGATCGGGATGTCGCGGCCCTCGACGATCTGGACGCCGCCGGGATATGCCTTGAGCGGGATGTCGCGCTTGCTGCCGGTGACGAGGATCTCGGCCGGCGGCGCGTCGGGCTGCTCGGGCGGCGGCACGGGGTGCGCCTTGGGCCGCTCGACCGGCGCGCGTTCGATCAGCCAGGTGCCATTGGCGACGCGGCGCGCCCGCGTGCCGCTGCCCTTCAACATCTCCGCCAGCGCACCATCGACGCTGTGCCTGCCCTTCACGCCGCGGACCTTGATCGCTCCGAGCCCGGGCTCGCGCAGCCCGATGCTGCTGCCGGTCTGGCGGCCGAGCGTGAACACCGCGGCGTCGAGACGCCCCGCGGGCACGGAGACGCTGTGCCGCTTCTCCTGGGCCAGTGCCGGCGGTGCTGCCAGCAACGCTAGCGGGAGGATCAGTTCAGCGCGGCGCACCGTCGATCGCGTCCAGCGTCCATCCTTTGCCTGCGCGCGTCGCCCGGGTTCCGGTGAGCGCCGCGATCCGCTCGATCACCGCGCCGGGGCCGCCCTGGGTGGAGATGGTGCCGGTAAAGGGAATGGCGCCGGTGCCCTTTCCCGCACGCACCTTGATGCCGAGGTTGCGCGAGAGATCGGCGGCGACGCGGTCCAGCGTCGCATTGCGATAGACGAGCTGCCCGCCGCGCCAGGCGCCGACATCGGCGGGCACGGTACGCGTCAGCTCCGGCGCGCCGCTGGCGGGCACGCTGAGCGCATCGCCGGGCGCCAGATGCACAGCATCATTGCCGGGCTGGTAGATCACCGCGCCCTCGGCCACTGCGACGCGCAGGCCGCTCTCGTCGCGCACCACGTTGAACACGGTGCCCGCATCCTGCAGCACCACGCCGCCGGTCTTGACGATGAAGGGATTGGCCGCGTCGTGGCGCACTTCGAACAGCGCCTCGCCGGTGATCAGCTCGGCCTGGCGCTTGTCGAGCAGTGCGACGCGGGTGGCGCCGTTGAGCACCATCTTCGATCCGTCGGACAGCGCGATCTCGCGGTGCTCGCCCGGCCCGGTTGCATATTCCTGGCGCGTGCCCGGCCCGCTCAGGCTGGTCCAGCCGACGACCAGCGCCAGCGCCGCGGCAACCGCGCCGCCCGAAAGCCAGTAGAGCCGGCGGCCCTGCGGAGCGACTACGGGCTCCAGGTCCTGCGCCGGCGCATGCGCGAACAGCCCCGCCATCACCTCATCCGAATCGAGCGCGGCGTTATAGGCAGCCAGATGCGCCGGATCGCGCTCGAGCCAGTCGGCGAACGCGTCCCAATCGGCAAATGCCGAGTCCTGCAGCCGGATCACCCAGGTCCGGGCGTCCTCCGCGATCAATTCCTTCACCCCGTTCATGCCCACCTCTGTGCAAGGACGGAGCCGATGCGCCTATTCCGCATCGAACCGCTCCCTGAGCTGGGCAAGGGCCCGATAGGCCTTTTGCAGATCCTTCTCCACCGAGCTCAAGCTTACCCCCAGTTCGCGCGCAATCGCTGCCTGCCCGATCCCCTCGAGCCGATAGCGGCGGAAAATCTGATCGACTCGCGGGCCGAGCGCAAGCAGCGTTGCCTCCGCCTCGCGCAACCGCTCGCGCGCGATCAGCACGCGGTCGCCCTGCGGCTCGGCATCGCTGGCGGCGAGATCCTGCCATTCATGCTGGCGCCGGCCGCGGCTGATCGCGGCGCGCTGGCGGTCGCGCAGCACATTCTCGGCAGCGCGGAAAAGATAGGAGGCCGGGTCCGCCACCGGCCGCGCCTCGGCGCCCGACAGCTTCTGCCACAGGTCCTGCAGCACGTCCTCGGCATCGTCGCCCGCCCCGCGCGCGGCGAGGAAGCGCAGCAGCCGCGGGCGCTCATTCTCGAGCACGCGCTGCAGCCCGCTGGTCTGGGTCGAGGGGGTCATGCTGCCGGCCAACACATCGTGCGCGGCTATTGCGAAGCGCGATGGCATAATTGCGGCGGCGGAAAGGAGTGGCTCAGGCACCGGGCCGCCGCCGATAGACGATCCGGCTGCGGCTGCCGACCGGCACTTCCAGCGCCGGCACATAGTATCGCGCTAGCAGCGCGGTCATGTAACCTAGCGCCTGTGGATTGAGATCGGGATCGGGCCGCGTGCTGGCGACGACGAATTCCGGCTTCCCGGCCATGATCCGGTGGATCTCCGCCACGGGATCGGCACCGATCGCCCGCGATTCGCGGCTGAGGCTGAGGTGGCTCGGGAACGGCCAGCGCGTGGGCAGGCAACTGCCCGTCAACTGGTAGAGCACCGGCTCGCCATCGAAGACGTAGAGGCAGTCCTTGAGCTGCGGCCGAATGAAATCGGCCATCCGCTCCACCTGCGGGCCCCAGCCGCGGTCGCGGCGATTGTCGTTGATCAGCCCCAGCGACAGCCCGGTGACGAGCACCATCAGCGCCACCCCGGCGGGAACGCGCACGCGGCTACGGGCCGAGGTAAGCACCAGCCCCGCCTCGGCGTCTCCGAACCAGGCCGCGGCGAGCACGCAGAGCGGCGCGATCAGCGGCAGAGCGTAGTGATCGAAATAAGTGCCGAAGATCAGCACGCCCCCGATCGCGGCGATCGCCCAGCCCTGCAGGAGCCGCCGGACATCCTCCCCTGCCGGCCGCGCCAGGCCGAGCCCGAGCCAGGCGGCGACCCCGAGCGGCGCCATGCAGAGCGCGATCCAGCCGAGCCGCTTCACCGTAATCCCCAGCCCGTCCGAGCTGCGATCGAGGATCGAAAGGAAATTGGCCTGCACAAAGGCATCGCCATGCCCGATCGCGGCATAATAGCCCCAGGCGGCAAGCGTCGGCAGCAACGCCGCGGCGATCCAGGCGGCCGCCATCGCGGCGAGCGCGCCCCGGCCCCGCCCTGCCCCGCGCTGCCAGCCGAGCCACAGCAGGGCCAGCCCCAAGAAGAGCCCCTCGAACAGCGCCGTGTACTTCACCTGCATCGCCACGCCGACCAGCAGCATGACGCCCGTGCCCAGGCTGAACGCCCGCGCGCCAAAGCCAGGTCGCCGGGCGATATCGGTCATCGCCCAGACGGCGAGCGCCACGAACAGGTTGTAGAAGACCGGCGACTGCCCGCCCTCCCCGCCGAACATGCCGAGATAGAGGATATAGACCACGCCCGCCGCAGCCGCTCCGTGCGGCCCCGCGAGATTGCGGGCGATCCGCGCCACGACGAACGCCGTCGCTGCGGCGAACAGGATCGCGACCAGCTGATATTCCACCACCCCGCTTCCTCCGAGCAGGCGGATCGCGGCATAGATCAGGAACAGCCCGACCGGCTTGCGGTCCCAGATATCGACATAGGGCAGCGCCCCATGGAGCATGCGGTCGCCGGTGAGCAGGTAGAATTCGTCATCGACCTGCACCACGGGATTGCCGAGCTGCGCCGCCCGCGCCGCGATCGCGATGACGAGCAACAGCGCGGCGAGCAGCGCCGGATTGGTTGCCCACACCCGCGTCGCCGCAGCCAGCCGCGCCGTCCAGGGCGCAGGCGCCGGCGCAACGAGGCGCAACGCACGGAAATGCGGGGACTCGGACCAGCTACGGGCTGGGGAACGCTGCATATCGATCAGGACCCACGCATGTTACTCTGCGTGGGACGGAGCAGTAGCGGCGATCCCGCATGCCGGCGCGACCGGAGGTGGCGAAGGCGCGACCAACTAAAGCCCCTCCCCTGAAGGAGAGGGGCTAGACTCACAATCGTCCGGCCCTGGCTCAGCTCTTCGGCGCGCGCGGATAGGGCACGAAATCGCCCAGGCCGACAAAGCCAGTCTGCATGCGGATGCCGTTGTCGTAGAGCCGCACGATATCGATGCTGCACAGCTGCGACGAATGGGTGTCGGTGATCATCACGTCGGTCCAGTCGAGCGTGCTGGCGCCGCTCTTGGGCCGGTTCACATAGATCAACCCGTTGTTCATCTCATAGACGATCGCCGTCTTGTCGATGATCCGCGACGAGCGGATGTTGCGCAGCGTGATGCAGTCGACCGGCGCCCCGGCGGAGCGGCCCGCAACCGCCTTGGCAAGCTCCGTCTCGCCATCCTCACGCGGGGCGGCTCCGGCCGGCATGGCAAGGGCAGCCAGCAGGGCGGCGCCGAGCAAAGGGATCGAGATCTTCTTCATGGCACTTCCTTTAACGCCCCCGGGCGGATGGGGGAGCATATAGGAATGACCCGCAATTAGGCCAGCCGTGAACGCATAGGCGTGGAATGCTGTGGATGCGTGGAAAGCTATCCGCACGGGAACGCCGAGTTGAGAGCCGCCATTCTTCGCGCAACCTTCGATCGCCACGATTACTTTTCATATATCTGTCGCGCATCATGGTCGTTGTCGCGAAGATGCTGTAGTGGCAATTGGCATGGGACAGGTCATCCAGGGCTTTTTCTTAGGCGAGCCGCGGCTTACGGCTCTGCGCCTCGAACCGGTCGCGCAGAACCGCGTAGCCCCAACAGCAGCGCGTATCTCGCCCGGGCCGCCTGTGGCTGCGTTCGCACAGCGCGGCAGCCAGCCGGTACAGCGCCGCGCCGCGCCGGGCAGGCCTCCCTTGGCCCACGCAGGCGCGGATAGCGCGGCGGCACCGGGCACGCCGCTGCAACGTTTCGGCGGCGACGGAAGCTTCGCGATCGATCCCGCGCAGGTCGGACTGGTACGCAATGGCGGCAAGCCGTTGCCGCAGGCGTTGCTCGCCAAGATGGAGGCAGCGTTTGGCGCGGACTTTTCGATTGTGCGTGTTCATGTCGGGCCACAGGCGTCGCGGATCGGCGCGCTGGCTTTCACCACCGGCAACGACATCTATTTTGCGCCGGGCCAGTATCAGCCCGACAACGTCAAGGGCCAGCAGCTCATCGGGCATGAGCTTGCCCATGTCATCCAGCAGCGCCAGGGCCGGGTGCGCGCGCCGGGTAGCGGCGTCGCAGTGGTGCAGGATCGGGCGCTCGAAATGGAGGCCGACCGGCTCGGCATGCTGGCCGCCAACCGCACCCAAGCGAATTGCGAGGTGGTCCGCTTCTCCGGCGGCGCGCGCTCAGGCGCCGTGCAACGCTCGTCGGAAGCGTATAAATCGATAACCTTCGGCAAGGGAGGGCGGCAGGAAGCCGAATTCATCACGCTCTCCCATCGGGCCGATGGATACGATGACGCCAGTGACAAACTGGAACAGCTGGCTGGAAAGACTATCCTGGAGCGCCCCGCCCGATCATATGACAAGCAGAGAGAAATTCAGATCCTCCGCTGGATTTCTACACTTCTTTTCGAGATTCTCGAAAAGAAATCGAATAATGAATCAACTGATAAATACTTGCCGGTTGAAATTCAGGCTTATTGGCACACCGACAAATTCATCTACATCTCTTCGAACAAGAGAAGCGTAAACAACAAATACCTTCAAAGTGCGATAGATACCGTTAAAGAGCACATCAAGCAGCAAACAATAGACGATTACGACAAAGGCCGATCCCGTCGCCACGCACACAAGCTGATAAAGCGCAAGAAATATGCCGAGCAAACCGGCATATTTGATGCCTTTGTCGCCGGTAATATTAAAATACCGCTAGATATCGTCAAGAGTGACAATAAGAAGGTGGACCTTCATGCGGAGCGCAGAATCGAGAAGATGCTCGGCATCACGCTTGATCCTGCGAGGCTTGCTGGCGTCAAGCGACCCTGCCTGATCTGCGCCCATGCTCTGAAAATGACGACTACCAAGCATCCGGGGCCAGCATGGACATCAGAACCAGGTGTTTTTGGGTACAAATTGAGCGAGGTCATCGAGCACGCCATTCAGAACAAGATTCTGACATATGTTTCTCGTGATCGTTATACGAAGAAGCTGACAACCGGTCACGATAGCGATTCCGACAGTGGCGACGACACATACTGACGCGTCATGTCAATATCTCTACCTTAACTGCCGCTTCTCCAGCTTTCGCGCCAGCGTCCGCCGATGCATCCCCAGCCGCCGCGCGGTCTCGGAGATGTTGAAGTCGGTCTCCACCAAAGTCTGGTGGATATGCTCCCACTCCACCGTCTTGATCGAGCTCGGCCGGTTGGCGAGCGGCGCATCGACATCGCCCTCCTCGCGCCCGAACGCGGCTTCGATATCGTCGGTGTTCGAAGGCTTGGCGAGATAATAGGAGGCACCGAGCTTGATCGCCTCCACTGCCGTGGCGATGCTCGCGAAGCCGGTCAGCACGACGATCTTCATCGCCGCATCGGACGCGCGCAGCGTCTGCACGCAGACCAGTCCCGATGCGCCGCCGAGCTTGAGGTCGACCACCGCATAGGCAGGCTGGAAATTCTCGAGCAGCGCGGTCAGGTCCTCATGGCTCGCCGCCGCCTCGACCAGATAGCCGCGCCGCTCGAACGAACGGCGCAGGGTGCGGGCGAAGGACTCGTCGTCCTCGACGATCAGCAGCTTGCGGGGGCCGGTCATGCCTGGTCCTCTCCCTCCCGGGCGATCGCGTCAAGCGGCAGGCGGATGCGGACCAGCGCGCCGCCCTGGGGGAAGTTCTCGGCGCTGGCGGTGCCGCCGAGCGTGCGAAGTACGTTGACCAGCAGGAACAGCCCCAGCCCGCCGCCGGGCTTGCCCTTGCTCGAGCGATAGGGCTGGCCGAAGCCTTCGAGCATGCCGGGCGCGAAGCCGGGGCCGCGATCGGAGACTTCGATCACCAGATCGTCGTGCTCGCGCAGGGACGTGATGCCGATCCAATCGGGCGAGACTTCGGCGGCATTGTCGATGACGTTGCTCAGCACCTGGCGCAGCGCGGTGTCGGAGACGATCGCTACGTCCGGGCCGAACTTGTCCGCATAGTCGAGCATGCCGGTCAGCCGGCTGGCGCGCCAGTCGGCGACCAGCGCATCGAGGAAGCCGCGCACCGTCGTGAATTCCGATGCGATGCCGCGCGCCTCGCCGGCGGAGAGCAGGATGCCGCTGACGATCGTCTTGCAGCGCGCCACCTCGGCCTGCATGTCGGCGATGTCCTGCGCCATGTCCGTGTCGGCGGCGAGGCGCGGCATGCGCTGCCAGTCGCCGAGGATCACGGAGAGCGAGGAGAGCGGCGTGCCCAGCTCATGCGCCGCGCCGGTGGCGAGCAGGCCCATGCGGACGATATGGTCCTCCTCCGCCGCGCGCTGGTTGACGGCGGCGAGCGCGGCGTCGCCCTCGCGCAAATTCTTGCCGATGCGCGTGATAAGCAGCACGAGCAGCACCGCGATCAGCGCGAAGCAGATCAGGCTGCCGGCAAGGTAGAGGCGGAACGGGTCGCGGAAATTGGCGGGCAGCTGCAGCGGCACCGGGCTGATCGCAATGGCGAACAGCGCCGCCCCCGCCGCACCGACGATCGTCCAGCTCGACCAGGTCCGCAGCAGCATCGCGCCGGTGACGACCTGGAGGAGGAACAGCGAGGCGAAGGGGTTGGTCAGCCCGCCGGTGAAATGGAGCTGCCAGGCGAGCGCGGCCACATCGACCAGCATCGCCACGGTGAGCTCCCAGTTGGTGATCTCGCTGCGCCGGTCGAGCAGCGGATAGGTGCCCAGATTGATCCCGGCGAGCACCAAGGGCGCCATGAACAGCGGTATCAAGGGCAAGTGCACGCCCATGACGAAATGGACGAAGCCGATCGTGGCGAGCTGGCCTCCGACGGCGATCCAGCGCAGTTGCACGAGCAGCCACATGTTGCGGCGGCCGGGGTCGGTATCCTCCAGCCCGCCGGCGGAGATCATGCGGTCCCGCGCCGGCGCGTCACGAACCACGCCGCCCATAGCGCCATCGCGGCGAGGCCGAACCAGGTCAGCGCGTAGACCATATGGCTGTCGGGGAAGCGCACCACGGTCAGCCCGCCCACCGGATAGCCGCCCGGGTTAGGAGTGGCGTCCGCGTCGATGAAGTACGGGGCGGTGTTGTTGAGCCCATGAGTGGAGGCGATAGCTGCGACATCGCGCGAATACCAGCGGTTCGCCCTTGGGTCGTTGCTGCGCAGGAAGCCGCCGCCCGGCTCGGTTATGCGCAGCAGGCCGGTGACCTGGGCCTGGCCGGGCCCGGCGGGCATGCGCTGGCGCATATCGTCGGGGAGGAAGCCGCGGTTGATAAGGACCGTGAAGCCCCGGGCCTGCAGCGGCGTCACCACCCAATAGCCCGATCCGCGCTCGGTGACCGCCTTCACCAGCGTGGCGCGGTCGTTCAGGAAATGGCCGATGACCGTGACGCGGCGATAAGCGTCGGTGCTGGCGGTGATCCCGCCCCAGGCATCAGGCCCGGGCGCCGCCACAGGTGCTGCATGGACGCGGGCATCCACCGCCGCGATCAGCTGGTGTTTCCACACCCGCCGCTCGAGCTGCCACACCCCGAGCGCCGCCAGCAGTACCGCGCAGAGGAGCAGCGCCGCGGCGACACCCCAGCCCGCGCGGCGCCGGCGGGCCTGGTTCACGGAAGCTGGCTCGGATCGTGCAGCGGCATCATGTTGGCGTTGAGGTGGTACATCACCCACAGCGAGCCCGACAGCATGATCACCACCACGATGATCGTGAACACCAGCGCGGTGATCGACCAGCCGCCCTCGGCCTTGGGGCTGAGGTGGAGGAAATAGACCATGTGGACGACGATCTGGACCACCGCGAAGGCGACGATCGCCGCGGCGGTGGCGCCGTTCGAGAACGGGCGCTCCATCACCAGGTAGAACGGGATCGCAGTGAGGATCACCGAGAGCACGAAGCCGATGACGTAATCGCGCATCGAGCCGTGCGGCACTTCGACCTCATGCGCGCCATGCGCCTCGTGCGCGCCCTGTGCGTGCGGATCCTGGCTCATCGCAGCATTCCCATCAGATAGACAAAGGTGAAGACGCCGATCCAGATGACGTCGAGGAAGTGCCAGAACAGGCTGAGGCAGGCCAGGCGGCGCTTGTTCGCCGCGGTCAGGCCGAAGCGGCCGACCTGCACCATCAGCGTCACCAGCCAGATCGAGCCGAAGGTGACGTGCAGCCCGTGCGTGCCGACCAGCGTGAAGAAGCTCGACAGGAACGCGCTGCGCCACGGGCCCGCGCCCTCATGAATCAGGTGGTTGAACTCATAGAGCTCGATCCCGAGGAAGCACGCGCCGAAGAACAAGGTCACCGCCAGCCAGAGCAGGGTCTGCGCCTTGTTCTCGCGCTGGATCGCCAGCATCGCGAAGCCGTAGGTGATCGACGAGAACAGCAGCATCGCCGTGTTCAGCGCGACGAGCGGCAGGTCGAACAGCTCCTTCGGGCCGGGGCCCGCCGCGAAGTTTCCGCCGAGCACGGCATAGCAGGCGAACAGGATCGCGAAGATGAGGCAGTCGCTCATCAGGTAGATCCAGAAGCCCAGCATCGTGCTGTAGCCCTCGGGATGCGCATGCTCGTCGAAGTCGTAGAAGCGGACCGGTTCGTCCGCGGCGGGAAGCGTCGTGGTGCTCATCGATCAGGCTCCGGCGAGCTGGCGCGTACGCGCAGCCTCGGTCTCGGCGACGAATTCGGCGGGAATGTCGAAGTCGCGCTTGTAGTTGAAGGTGTGGAAGATCGCGCTGCCGATCAGCGCCACGAAGCTCACGCCCACCAGCCACCAGATGTGCCAGATCAGCGCGAAGCCGATCAGCGTGCTGATGCCCGCCAGGATCACGCCGGCGCCGGTGTTGCTCGGCATGTGGATGTCCTTGAAGCCGGTGAGCGGGCGCTCGGCGGCGCGCGACTTCATGTCGTACCACGCATCCAGGTCGTGGATGACCGGGGTGAAGGCGAAGTTATACTCCGGCGGCGGCGAGCTGGTCGCCCATTCCAGCGTACGGCCGCCCCAGGGATCGCCCGTCACGTCGGCCAGTTCCTTGCGCTTCCAG
The DNA here is from genome assembly GCF_058807215.1 of Sphingomonas sp. GW821-FHT12D09. Taxonomy (NCBI): domain Bacteria; kingdom Pseudomonadati; phylum Pseudomonadota; class Alphaproteobacteria; order Sphingomonadales; family Sphingomonadaceae; genus Sphingomonas; species Sphingomonas sp. GW821-FHT12D09. The sequence goes on from NZ_JBXAQL010000001.1 coordinate 1,294,990, forward strand.
ATGCTCACCGCGAACTGGACCAGCATCGCGCCGATGCCGGCCGCGATCATCACTGCGCCGAACGCCGCGATGATGAAGAAGATCTGGATGCTGGGATCGTCGAACACGCGCATGCGCCGCGTAACGCCCATCAGGCCCAGGATGTAGAGCGGCATGAACGCCAGCCAGAAGCCGGGCACCCAGCACCAGAAGCTCACCTTGCCCCAGAACTCATTGAGCTTGAAGCCGAACGCCTTGGGCCACCAATAGTTGATCGCCGCGAACACGCCGAACACCACGCCGCCGATGATCACGTTGTGGAAGTGCGCGATCAGGAACAGCGAATTGTGCAGCACGAAGTCCGCCGGCGGCACCGCGAGCAGAACGCCGGTCATGCCACCCACCGTGAAGGTCAGCATGAACGCGACGGTCCACATCATCGGCAGGTCGAAGCGGATGCGGCCGCGGTACATGGTGAACAGCCAGTTGAAGAGCTTCGCGCCCGTCGGGATCGAGATCACCATCGTGGTGATGCCGAAGAAGCTGTTCACGCTCGCGCCCGAGCCCATGGTGAAGAAGTGGTGCAGCCAGACGAGATACGACAGGATCGTGATGACGATCGTGGCATAGACCATCGACGAATAGCCGAAGAGCTTCTTGCCCGAGAAGGTGGAGGTCACCTCCGAGAACACGCCGAACAGCGGCAGGATCAGGATGTAGACCTCCGGATGGCCCCAGATCCAGATCAGGTTCACGTACATCATGGCGCTGCCGCCAAAGTCGTTCGTGAAGAAGTTGGTGTGGGCGTAGCGGTCGAGGCCGAGCAGCGCGAGCACCGCGGTCAGCACCGGGAAGGACGCGACGATCAGTACGTTGGTGCACAGCGAAGTCCAGGTGAACACCGGCATCTTCATCAGCGACATGCCGGGAGCGCGCAGCTTGAGGATCGTCACGATCAGGTTGATGCCCGACAATGTCGTGCCCACGCCCGCCACCTGCAGCGACCATAGATAATAGTCGACGCCGACCCCTGGGCTATATGCCAGCCCCGAGAGCGGCGGATAGGCCAGCCAGCCGGTCTGGGCGAACTCGCCGACGAACAGCGACGCCATCACCAGCACCGCGCCGCCGGTGGTCATCCAGAAGCTGAAATTGTTGAGGAACGGGAAGGACACGTCGCGCGCGCCGATCTGCAGCGGCACGATATAGTTCATCAGGCCGGTGACGAACGGCATCGCCACGAAGAAGATCATGATCACGCCGTGGGCAGTGAACACCTGATCATAGTGGTGCGCGTTGAGATACCCCTCGGACCCGTTGAAGGCGAGCGACTGCTGGAGGCGCATCATCAGCGCGTCGGCAAAGCCGCGCAGGAACATCACCAGGCCCAGGATCATGTACATGATCCCGATCTTCTTGTGGTCGACGCTGGTGAACCAGTTCTTCCACAGATAGCCCCAGAGCTTGAAATAGGTCAGCGCGGCGACGAGGCCGATGCCGCCCAGCGCGACGGCGACGAACGTCACCATGACGATCGGCTCATGGATCGGCAGCGCGTCGAGCGAGAGCTTGCCCAGGATCGGGCTGACGGGTGCGGGTTGCGGGATCATGGCTGCTTTCGCGATCAGGAAAGAGGACGCGGCCGGGTTTCGGACGCGACGCTGGGAGCAAGGGGAGTCGGCTTGGCCGAGGGCATGGTCAGTCCGGCGCCGGTGAGCGGGGTCAGCTTGCCCGGCTTGGCCTGCATGCGCGCCATCATCGGCTTGTCCTCGTCGCAGATCTCGCCGACGAAGCTCTTGCCGTCATGCATGTGCGTGCCGCGGGCGCCGCCCTTGTCGTAGGCGAGCTGGCGGACGTTATAGAGCCCGGCCTTGCCCATGCCGCCCTGCGCGTCGATCGCTGCCATCTGGTGCATGCACATCTTGCCGGGCTCGACGCACATGTTGGTCACGCGGTCGAACAGCCCGGTCTCGACGCCGGCATAACGGCGCACCGGCTCGCCCTCGGTCGGGCGCTCCAGCTTCAGATATTCGGCACGGTCCAGGCTGCCGCCCGCCTTCCTGGCCTCGGCGATCCAGGCGTCGAAGCCGGCCTGGTCCACGCTGTGCGCCTTGAAGCGCATCTTCGAGAAGCCGTGCCCGCTGTAGTTCGCCGAGAAGCCCTGGAAGGCGCCCGGCTTGTCGAACACCGCGTTGAGCGGCGTCTCCATGCCCGGCATCGCATAGATCTGGCCGGCGAGCGCGGGAATGTAGAAGGAGTTCATCACCGAGGAGGACGAGATCCGGAAATGGACCGGGCGGCCGATCGGCGCGGCCATCTCGTTTACCGTCGCGATGCCCTGCTCGGGATAGATGAACAGCCATTTCCAGTCGAGCGCGACCACCTGCACCTCGAGCGGCCTGACGTTCGCCGCGATCGGCTGGCCCGGCGCGGTGCGCGAAAGCGGACGATAGGGATCGAGCAAGTGCGTCGCGACCCAGGTCAGCGCGCCCAGGCAGATGATGATCATCAGCGGGGCCGACCAGATCACCAGCTCCAGGCTGGTCGAGTGATCCCAGTCCGGCGCGTAGGTCGCCTCCTTGTTCGACGCGCGATACCGCCAGGCGAAGAAGACGGTGAGCGCCATGACGGGCACGATGATCAGCAGCATCAGGACGGTCGAGGCGACCACCAGATTGCCCTGCTGGCGGGCGACGTCGCCGGCCGGATCGAGCACGATCATGTTGCACCCGCAAAGTGCCGCGAATGCCGGCAAAACCAGCGCGGCACGGAGGCGTGCGGAGAGGAGACTGGGTCTAAGCATGGCGGGCGCCTAGGCGTCTCATGTTGCAGCGCACATAGGACATTTTGTCCAATCCCCGCGTTGTCTGCTATGACGCAAGAGCGCCGCGCCGGGAACTACCCGGCCCTTCATGGCATTAGGAAACGCGCTTGCGCGGCGCGTTGTTGCAGAAAGTTCCAATTCGATGAGCGGCGATACCGTCCCCACCCTTGAAGCCGAACGGGATGCACGCGTCCTCAATGCCGCGCATGGCCACGGGATCCACCCCGGCGAGATCGCGATCGGCGTCATCATCGGCCGCACCTCCGAGTTCTTCGACTTCTTCGTATATGCGATCGCCTCGGTCCTCGTCTTCCCCAAGCTGTTCTTCCCGTTCCTCGATCCGCTGCAGGGCACGCTCTGGTCGTTCGCGATCTTCGCGCTGGCCTTCATGGCGCGTCCGGTCGGCACGCTGATCTTCACGGCGGTCGACCGCGCCTATGGCCGCGGCGCCAAGCTGACGATCGCGCTGTTCCTGCTCGGCGGCTCGACCGCGTCGATCGCCTTCCTGCCCGGCTATTCCGATGCCGGCATGACTGCGGTGTGGCTGCTGTGCCTGTTCCGCATGGGCCAGGGCGTGGCGCTGGGCGGTTCGTGGGACGGCCTCGCATCGCTGCTCGCGCTCAACGCGCCGGCCAACAAGCGCGGCTGGTATGCGATGATCCCGCAGCTCGGCGCGCCGCTCGGCCTGATCGTGGCGAGCCTGCTTTTCGCCTTCTTCGTGACCGAGTTGCCGGCCGAGGACTTCCTCGCCTGGGGCTGGCGCTATCCCTTCTTCGTCGCCTTCGCGATCAACGTGGTGGCGCTGTTCGCCCGCCTGCGCATCGTGGTGACCCCGGAATATGCCCGCCTGTTCGAGGACCGCGAGCTCCAGCCCGCGCCGATCGCCGAGACGCTCAAGGCCGATTGGCGCGTGGTGCTGATGGGCGCCCTCGCCCCGCTCGCCAGCTTCGCCATGTTCCACATGGTCACCGTGTTCCCGCTTTCCTGGGTGTTCCTCTACACCAGCAACAGCCCCACCGGCTTCCTGCTGATCGAGGCCGCCGCCGCCATGGTCGGCACCGTCGCGATCATCTTCTCGGGCGTGCTCGCCGACCGCGTCGGCCGACGCACCCTGCTCGGCAGCTCGGCGGTCGCGATCGCCGTGTTCAGCGGCTTCGCCCCGCAGCTGCTCGCTGCCGGCGAACTGGGCGAGATCGTCTTCATGTTCTTCGGCTTCGCGCTGCTCGGCATCTCTTTCGGCCAGTCCTCCGGCGCGCTCTCGGCGCTGTTCACCAAGTCGCATCGCTACACCGGCTCGTCCCTGACCTCGGACCTCGCCTGGCTGTTCGGCGCCGCCTTCGCCCCGCTGATCGCGCTGTGGCTCGGCAGCGCCTTCGGCCTGCTCGCGGCGGGCGCCTACCTCCTCTCGGGCGCCGCGATCACGCTGATCGCGCTGTGGTTCAACCGCGAGCTCGCGAAGAACATCGACTGATCCGGACGATCCGGACGGAAAAGAAGAGAGCCGGCGCCCCACGGGCTGCCGGCTCTTTTTCGCTAAAAGCCCCTCCCTTCAGGGGAGCGGTTGGGGTGGGGCCTGTCCACGAGCACCGGTCCCGGTGAGGCATCTTCGCCCACTATGGTCGCCCTCGTTGCCCCCCAATCCGTCATCCCCGCGAAGGCGGGGATCCAGAGTCACGAAGGACACCGCTCCGCCACCCTGGATCCCCGCCTTCGCGGGGATGACGATGAAGGAGTTCCGGAACCAAATACGCCGCCCCCCTCAATTCCTCTCCCCGCAAGGAAGGGGAATAGAAGGGTTAGCGCGTCCCCGAAGGCACGGCCTGCGCCACGCCCTCCGGCACCGGCAGCCCGAAGTCCGGCCGCCCGTCCGCCGTCCAGCCGAACTTCTGGATGTGCGGTGCACGCTTCAGCGTACACTGCATCCCCGCCGCCGAATTGGCGTGGTAGATGATCCAGTCCTCCTTGCCGTCGGGCGACTTGAAGAAGCCGTTATGGCCGGTTGCGTACACACCGTTCCCCTTGTGGAGCACAGGCGCCTGCGCCTTGCTCCACGCCTTGGGATTCAGCGGATTGGCGCCCGGCGCCGCGCGGAGCAGGCCCAGCGCATAATCGTCGGACCAGCACGGGCTCGCCGAATAGGTGAGGAACAGGTCGCCCTTGGGCCCGGCCAGGAACTCCGGCCCTTCCAGGATCTGGCGGCCGTCCAGCCGCTCCCAGCGCTGGTCGGGCATGGCGATCACCTGTTCCTTGCCCTTCAAGGTCCAGGGGTTCTTCATCTCGGCGATGGCCAGGCCGCTATCAGGGCCCAGATAGGGCGAGTAAACGAAGTAACGCTTGCCCCGATACGCGAAGACGGTGCCGTCGATTCCGGCATGCGCGGTGTTGATCCGGCCGCGGTCGATCCAGGTCCCGCTGAGCGGATCGGACGCCTTGTTCTCCAACACGAACACTGCTCGGTGCGCATCGTCGCTGAAACCGCTTGCGGTGGCGGTGTAGTAGAGGAACCAGCTCTTGCCGATGCGGTGCAGCTCGGGCGCCCAGATCAGATGGGCGTTGGCGCCCTCCTTGGGCGGGGTCCAGACCACCTTCTGCTCGGCATTGGCCAGATCCGCGATGTTCCGTGTCCGGAAGAGCGTGATCCGGTCGCGCTGGGTGTGCATGTAGTAATAGGTGCCGTCGACCTGGGTGATCCAGGGGTCGGGTCCCGAGGGCAGCAGCGGGTTGGAGTAAACTTTCGCGGCCGAAGCGTCCTGTGCCGCTACCTTTCCGGCGCCCAGGCACAGGGCCGCGCCGATCAGCGCCCCGGTCCAGAGGTCTCGCTTGGTCATGTCATATCTCCCGCCTATCTGACATGACTTATCATATAATATAGGCAAGACGACAAGCCTTGGGCGCCACTTTAGCGCGCTTAGGTGTCTGGAAGCGCCTGGACGAAAGCCCGGGCATTGGCCCCCACCTCGGCGGCGCTCAGGCCGACCTTGTACAGCGCCGAACCCAGCCCGAACCCGGCTGCGCCGGCGGCCAGCCAAGGGTCCATGTTGTCGGGCGCGATACCCCCCACCGGGAGTACCCGCGTCTCCTGGGGCAGCACCGCGCGCATCGCCTTGAGAACGCTGGGGTTCGCGGCCTCGGCAGGGAACAGCTTGAGCGCCGTTGCCCCGGCCTCCAGCGCGGCAAAGGCCTCGGTGGGGGTGGCGATGCCGGGCAGCGAGACCAGCCCGGCGGCAGCGCTGGCGGCGATCACCTTGAGGTTGGCATTGGGCGAGATGATCATCGTGCCCCCCGCGGCCTGCACGGCAGCGACCTGCGCCTCGCCCAGCACCGTGCCCGCGCCGATCACCGCCCGCCCCTCGAAGCGCTTGGAAAGACGCGAAATGCTCTCCAGCGGCTCGGGCGAGTTCATCGGCACTTCGATCAGGGTAAAGCCAGCAGAAACAAGCGCTTCGCCGATCGCCTCGACCTCATCGGGCCGCACGCCGCGCAGGATCGCGACCAGCGGGCAGCGGGCAAAAGCGGCGTAGAAACTGGCGATATGGCTCACGATATACTCCCGATGGCGATGATGCCGGCAACAAAGGCGGCGTGGCTGTCGACCAGCACGGCGCGGCGGCCATGCGCCTCGACTGCCGCGACATAGAGGCCGCCGAGCATGCGGTCGGCGAGGATATGGACCTCGCCATGCCCCACCCGCTCGAGCCGCGCGGCGACGTCGCTGCCGATCAACAACCCGCTGGCGAAGCTGGCGGCATCGCTGTCCTTGCGCTCGCCCAGCAGCTTGGCGGCCCGGATGCCGAACAGCGAAGCGGCGAGGTCGCGCTTGCGCCCCTCCTCCACCCCGTCGAGGAAGGCCTGTCCCAACGTCACCTCGTCGGTAAGTTGCGAGGAAAGCAGCCCATATTTGCGCAGCAGCGCGAACAGCTCGCCGGTCATTGCGGTGGTGAAACCGGCGATGCGCCCGCCTTCCATCAGCGCCCATTTGCAGTGAGTGCCAGGCTGGGCGAGCAGCGCGTCGTGCGGCACCAGCCCGGCCGCGACTGCGCCCAGCAGCTGGACTTCCTCGCCCCGCATCACGTCCGCCGGCCCGGTCACCGAGACTCCAGGGACGATCGCGGTCCGGCCGTCGATGCGCAGCAGATTGGCGGCAAGGTCCTCGACCCCGGCCGGGGCCGGAACGTACGGCGCCACCCGCCAGCCGATATTCGAGCCGACCATGCCGGCCATCAGCATCGGCAGGTCGCCGAAGCGGGAACGAATGCCCGCCGCCTCGGCCTCGAAGTCGGTGACCGAAGTCACGCCGCGATCATCCCGCTCGGTGCGGACGACCTGTCCGCCCTCGATCAGGAAGACGCGCCTATTGGTCGTCCCCCAATCGATGGCGAGGAAGGGTCCGGCGAAGCTCACCACCAGACCGCGTAGAGTGCGATGAGGATCAGGATCACGCCGATGCCGGCCACGTTGAACACGTTGGGCGTCCTGAAGCTGACGCCCTCCATGGTGACGCGGTTGGCATCGCCGCGGCCCTTGAACAGCACGCTCACGATCATCGCCAGCGCCAGGCTGACCAGGAACACGAACAGCATACGGTTCATGAAGGGGAACAGCCAGGCGTTGAGCGCTTCCGGCAGCCAAGGCGCGGGGATCGCGCCCTTGAGGATGACCGAAAGGCCCACGGAAGTTACTGCCGCGACGATCGCGCCCGCTTCCGTCGCCGGCTTCCAGAACAGGCCGAGCAGGAAGATCACCGTTATGCCCGGGGTGAAGAAGCCCGAGAATTCCTGGATGAACTGGAAGGCCTGGTCGGACTGGCCGATCAGCGGCTTGGCGGCGAGGATCGCGATCACCACGGCGACCGCTGCCACGATACGGCCGACGAGGACGAGGTGCTTCTCCTGGCCGGTCTTGCCCTCGCCCTGCTCGCCCCGCGTGTTGATGCCGCGCGCCTTGGCGTAGAGGTCGAGCGTGAAGATCGTGCCGATCGAATTGATCTTGGAGGCAGTCGACGCAATGATCGCGGCGACGAGTGCGGCGAACACCAGGCCGAGCAGGCCCGGCGGCAGCAGCTTGAGCATCGTCGGATAGGCTTCGTCGCCCACCGCGAGGTTCGGCGCGAGCATGACGGCGGCGATGCCCGGCAGCACGATGATCACCGGCATCAGCAGCTTGAGGTACGCGGCGAGCGTGATGCCCTTCTGGGCCTCGCCCAGGTTCTTCGCTGCCAGCGCGCGCTGGATGATATACTGGTTGAAGCCCCAATAGCTCAGGTTGGCGATCCACATGCCGCCGACCAGCACAGCGACGCCCGGCAGGTCCTTGTAGAAGGGATTGTCGGGCGAGAGGATCATGTCGAACTTCTCGGGATGCGCGTTCGCCAGCGTGTGGAAGCCGGCGAGGATGCCCTGCCCGCCGCCGATCTGGTCGAGCGTCAAATACGAGACGATCAGCCCGCCCATCACCAGCAAGGTCACCTGGACGATGTCGGTGAGCGCCACGGCCTTGAGGCCACCATAGAGCTGGTAGAGCAACGCGAAGCCGCCAAGCCCGATCAGCGCCGCGGTCTGGTCGACGCCCGCCACCTTGTGCACCGCGATCGAGCCGAGCCAGATGATCGAGGTCAGGTTCACGAACACATAGAGCGCGAGCCAGAACACCGCCATCAGCACCGGCAGGACCTTGCCGTACCGCTGCTCGAGGAACTGCGGCATCGTGTAGATCTGGTTCTTGAGGAAGATCGGCAGGAAGTATTTGCCGACGATCAGCAGCGTCAGCGCCGCCATCCACTCATAGGAGGCGATGGCAAGCCCGATCTTGTAGCCGGATCCGGCCATGCCGACGATCTGCTCGGCCGAAATGTTCGCTGCGATCAGCGACGCGCCGATCGCCCACCAGGGGAGCGACTTGGAAGCGAGGAAATAGTCGGACGTGTCCTTGGCGTGACCGGCCTTTTCACGGCTCACCCACTGGGCGAGGCCGAAGATGCCGATGGCGTATATGATGACCACGATCAGGTCGATTTGCGACAGACTCGTCACGCGCAGTCCCTCCCTAGGTGCCGCGCGCTTTCGGGCGGCTCAGTGGTTCATTTATCGTATTAATTGGGCTTGTCTAGCATCGAGTTTGGGATATCTCTATGGACAAGAGGGCAAGCGACGAACGTCGCCTCGATAGAAAAGGAAAACCCGCGCGTGGCCACGTCTCTTTCCAGATCGCATGACGATTTGCGCCCGCAGTTGGGGCGTAACTTGACCTATGGCCTGCTTGACCGGCTGGGCCGAGCGATCGTCACCGGCCATTACGAAACCCAGCCCTTCCCCACCGAGGCGGAGCTGACCAAGCAGCATGGTGTGAGCCGTTCGGTAACGCGCGAGGCGGTGAAGATGCTCACGGCCAAGGGCCTGTTGAGCGCCCGTCCGCGCCAGGGCACCGTTGTCGAACCCACTTCGTCCTGGAACCTGTTCGACACCGATGTGCTGCGCTGGCTGCTCGAGCGGCAATTCTCGGTGGAGCTCCTCAAGCAGTTCAACCAGCTGCGCGTCGCGATCGAGCCGGAAGCCGCCGCGCTTGCCGCGCGTTTCGCCGACGAGGACGACTTGACGGGGATCGCCGAGGGCCTGGCCCGCATGGTCGCTGCCGAAAAGGGGCATGACGACACGCTGGAGGCCGACATCGCCTTCCACGTCTCGATCCTGCGCGCTTCGGGCAATCCCTTCTACGCGCAGTTCCGCGACGTGGTCGGCACCGCGCTGCGCACGTCGATCCGCTTCACCAACCGGGTGAAGGGCCGCACCGCCAATGTCGGCGATCACGGCCTGGTGCTCGACGCGATCAGGGCACGCGATCCCGACGCTGCCCGCGTCGCGATGCGTGCCCTGATATCCGATGTGCTCGAGCTGATCGACACCTACGAGCCCACGAGCTGATCTTCAGTCCATCCTGATCGGCAGGATCGACCCGTCCTTGCCGAAGGTCACCGACGTGATCGCGACACGGCGCGAGCCGGTATAGGGGCCGTCATGCGGCTGCCCTTCCCAGCGGTGATAGGCGATGTACCAGCGCCCATCCTTGGGATCGCGCAGGAAGGCGTGATGCCCCGGGCCCTTGTACTTGGCATCGCTGACCAGGATCGGCCCGCGATACTTCCACGGGCCCGTCGGCGATGAGGCCGTGGCGTAGTGGACCGAATAGGTCGCGTCGCGGAAATTGCCCGAGGAATAGGACAAATAGTAGGTGCCCTTGCGCTCGAACAGGAACGAGCCCTCGGTGAAGTGCGCGGGCGTCTTCACCTTCACCTCATGGTCGATCGTGACCATGTCGGGCTTGAGCTGCCAGACGCGCAACGTCGCTCCGGCGCTGCCACCGGCGTAAAGGTAGCGCTTGCCGCTTCTGGAATCGACGAACACCGCCGGGTCGATCGCCTCGAAACCATGCCCGCTGTCACCTACCAGCGGCTTGCCACTGTCCTTGCATGGGCCCGCCGGCCCCTCGCACACCGCCACGCCGATGCGGCTCGGCGTCGGGTTCTGCGGACCGATCGAATAATAGAAATAATAGCGGCCGTTCGCCCGGACCATGTCCGGTGCCCAGAGGCGATGCTCGGGCGCGCGATCGTCATTGATCCACGGGATCATGCTGTGGTCGAGAAGGACGGGGCCCTTCTCCCATTTCTGCATGTCGAGCGAATGCCAGGCGACGAGCGTCTTGCCGCCGAAGGTCGGGTAGAGCCAATATTGCCCCTCCGCGACTTCGAAATCGGGATCGGCGCCGTCGAAGAAGGACGGCGCATCCTGCGCGTGCGCCGGCAGCGTGGCGAGGACGAGCCCCGCCAGCGCCGCCGGGAAGATGCGCCGGATCACTTTGCGACCGGCGTCGACGGGACGACGCCCTTGGGCGAGGTTGCAAGGCGCTTGATCAGGTCGGCCTCGGCCTGGCGATAGGGCGTACCGTCGGCGCGGAACACTTCGTGGAACCAGATGGTCGGCTCCTCATAGGTGTAGGGCTTCTTCCAACTGTCCCAGGGCATGCGCGTCTGCGTCTTCCCGTCGACAAAGCCCCAGTTCATCATGCCGATGTTAAGACGCTTGGCGATCGGCAGCGAACCATCGAAGGTCGAGCCGTTGCCACGCGCCATATACTCCGTGCAGATCACCGGGCGGCCATAGCTGAGCATCTGGCGGGCACGCTTCTCGAAGGTCTCGGGCCAGCTGTAATCGTGGAAGGTCAGCACGTCCGACTGGGTCATCTGGGTCTTCTCGGTCGCATCGAGCTTGCTCTGGTCGTCCCAATGCTCGCCGATCCACACGCCCGAGGTGAGCGGCTGGCTCGGATCCACCGAACGGGCCCAGGCGAATACCTGCGGCATCAACTTGGCGACATAGGCCTTCTTGTCCGACGTCGGCTTGTAGTTGCCGCCACCCTGGTTGTTCGGCTCGTTCCACAGGTCCCAGCCGAGCACACGGCTGTCATTGGCGAAGGCGCCGACGACGCCTTTCACATACCTCTCCAGCCTGCCATACTGGCTCTCGTCCTTTAGGCGGGCGGCGCCCGGTGCCTGGACCCAGCCCGAATTATGGACGCCCGGGATCGGCGGATGCTGGGGGCCGGCGACCGGGTTCGGATCCCAGCAACTGTCGAACAGCACGAACAGCGGCTTGATCTTGTGCTTGGCGGCGATCGTGAGGAACACGTCCATCCGCTTCTTCAGCCCTTCGGGATCATTCTCCCAGAGCAGATTGTGCAGGAACACGCGCATCGTGTTCATCCCGATCGACTCGGCATAGCCGAGCTCCTTGTCGATCGCAGCGGGATCGAAAGTCTCGGGTTGCCACATCTCGAGCTGGTTGATCGCGTTGGCGGGGGCATAGTTGGCGCCGACCAGCCAAGGCTGCCTGGCGTACCAGGCGTTCGCCTGGGCCGGGGTCCATTGATCGCGCGCAAGCGCGGGAGTCGCCGCGAGCATCGCGGCGACGCACAGCAGGATACGCTTCATTTTTCCGTCTTAGCGCTTTGCGGCCTGACCGGTGGTCAGGCGATAGGTCATGACGTTGCGATAAATCTGGCCGGGCGCGAGGCGCGCGTCGGGGAAACCCTTCTGGTTCGGCGCATCCGGGAAGATCTGCGGCTCCATCACGATGGCATCGCCCTCGCGGTAAACCTTTTTCGACTTGCCGAAGGAGGTGCCGTCCAGGAAATTGCCCGAATAGAATTGCAGGCCAGGCTGGTTCGACCACAGCTCGAAGCCGCGGCCCGAAGCTGGATCATAGACCTTGGCCATCAAATGCTGAGCCTTGGTGACTTCGCGGCCGATCACCCAATTATGGTCGTAGCCGCGGCCCCAGACGATCTGCTGGTCCTTGGCGTCACGCACCCGCAGGCCCACCGCGGTCGGCTTGCGGAAGTCGAACACGGTGCCGGCGACGGGCTTGAATTCGCCGGTCGGGATCGCGCCGTCGTCGGTCGGCAGATAGGTCTGCGCCGGGATCGTCACGACATGGCCCATCGCGCCGTTCGAGCTGCCCTCGCCCGACAGGTTCCAATAGGCGTGGTTGGTCAGGTTCGCGATCGTCAGCCTGTCGGTGGTCGCGCTGTACTCGATCGTCAGGTTGTTCGCCTCGTCGAGCGAATAGGTCGCGTCCACGGTCATCGTGCCGGGATAGCCCTGGTCGCCGTCGGGGCTGACATAGCGCAGCGTCACCGAAGCGGTCGGGCCGTTCTTCACCGAGACGACTTCCCACAGCACCTTGTCGAAGCCGGTGGTGCCGCCGTGCAGCGCGTTCTTCCCGTTGTTGATCGGGGTCTGGTAGGTCTGGCCGTCGAGCTTGAAGCGGCCCGCCGCCAGGCGGTTGCCGAAGCGGCCGACGATCGGGCCGAAATACTGGGGTTTGCTCAGATACTGGTCGATATTGTCGTAGCCGAGCGCCACATCCGCCTTGCGGCCGTTGCGATCCGGCATGATCACCGACTGGATCGACGCGCCCCAGGCGATGATATTCGCCGAGACGCCCTTGGCGTTGGACAGCGTCACCGACGCGACCTGGCGCCCGTCGGGCAGCTTGCCGAAAGTGCCGCGCTTGGCGGTGGCGGCCTCGGCGTTCGATGCAAGGGCGCAGACGAGCGCCGCTCCCATCAGCAATGCGCTTTTGTGCAGGGTCATCCCTTTTCTCCTCCTCAACCGCGATAGAGCTGGGTCGCCAGGCCGCGGCAGCCGGGATCGACCTCGAACAATGCACCGCCATGGGGCTCGTCCACCCCATCGCCCGCCGACGTGACGAACATGCGGTCGAGCCCCTCGCCGGCAAAGGTACAGCTGGTGATCTGGCTCGCCGGCAGCGCGATGCTACGCTCCCGCAGCCCCTCGGGCGAGAAGCGCGTGACGCAGCCGGCGCCCCAGCAGCCAACCCACAGGCAGCCATCGGCATCGAAGGTCATGCCGTCGGGGTTGCCCCATTCGGGCTCGAAGGTGATGAACGGCGTGCGCTTGCCCAGCGAGCCATCGTCGTTGATCGCAAAGCGGAAGATCGTCGCCAGCGACGTGTCGGTATGCAGCAGGAAGCTGCCGTCCGCCGCGATCGCGGGGCCGTTGGCGATGGCATAGGGACTGTCGACGCGCGTTACGGCGCCGTCCGTGTCGAGCCGGTAAAGGGCGCCCGTGGGGTCCTCGCAGTTGATCGACATGGTGCCGGCCCAGATGCGGCCCTTGGAATCAGCCTTGGCATCGTTGATGCGGTTCTCGAAGCGATCGGGCTCGGGTGCGGCGATCGTGCGTGTGTTACCGGTCTCGGGATCGAAGCACATGAAGCGGCGGCCGAGCCCGAGGACGAAGCCCCCTCGCTCGCGCTCGATCGCCCAGCCGAGATAGTCGTCGAACACCCAGCCGCTGGTCGCGCCGCTGTCGAGCGAGAGCCGGTTGAGGCGGTGCGCGAGAATGTCGGTCCAGTAGAGCGCATTATCACGCGCCGACCAGATCGGGCCCTCGCCCAGCTGGTCGCGCCGATCGCGCTCGACGATGCGTACCAGGGACATCAGTGGCTGTCCCGCGGAACGCCGTATTTCTGCGCGATGCGCTGGTACTTCACCGCGTTCTCGAACACCGCGCCGCCATCGAACTGGCCGACCAGGTCGCGGTGGATCTCCTGCCACGGAGTCTGGCTCTCGGGGACATATTCGATGTCGAGCGCTGCGCGGCGAAGTGCCAGCTCCGCGTCATCCACCAGCATGTCCGCGGTGCGATTATTGAGATCGATGCGGATCCGGTCGCCGGTCTTGACCAGCGCGAGCCCGCCGCCCACCGCCGCTTCGGGTGCCGCATTCAGGATCGAGGGGCTCCCGCTGGTGCCGGACTGGCGGCCATCGCCAAGGCAGGGCAACGCGTGCACGCCGGCCTGGATCAGCCCAACCGGCGGGCGCATGTTCACCACCTCGGCGCCGCCCGGATAGCCGACCGGCCCCGCCCCGCGCATGATCAGGATCGAGCCATCGTCCGCGCCGAGCGCGGGATCGTCGATGCGGCGGTGATAATCCTCGGGCCCGTCGAACACGATCGCGGTGCCTTCGAACATGCCGGGATGCCGGAGGTCAGAGAGGTAGCGCGCGCGAAACTCGTCGGAGAGCACGCTGAGCTTCATCACGGCGTTGTCGAACAGATTGCCCGATAGCACGGTGAGCCCGGCGGCGGCCTTGAGTGGCGCGTCGAGCGGGAAGATCACGTCCGCGTCTTCCACGGTGGCGGTGCCGACATTGTCGGCGACGGTCCTGCCGTTGACGGTGAGCGCGCTGCCATCGATCAGCCCGGCGCGGAGCAACTGCCCCATCACCGCGGGCACGCCGCCGGCACGGTAGAAATCCTCACCCAGATATTTGCCCGCTGGCTGGAGGTTCACCAGCAGCGGGATGTCCGCTCCATGCGCTTCCCAGTCGGCGAGGCTGAGCTCGACGCCGATATGGCGCGCGATGGCGTTGAGGTGGATCGGGGCATTGGTCGAGCCGCCGATCGCCGAATTGACGCGGATCGCGTTGAGGAACGCCTCGCGCGTCAGCACATCCGAAGGCTTGCGATCGGCCTTCACCATTTCGACGATCTGGACGCCGGTGTGATAGGCGCATTCCGCGCGGTCGCGATAGGGCGCCGGGATCGCAGCCGAGCCGGGCAACGACATGCCGAGCGCCTCGCACAGCGAGTTCATCGTCGTCGCGGTGCCCATGGTGTTGCACCAGCCGGTCGACGGTGCCGAGCTGGCGACCAGCTCGATGAAGCCCTTATAGTCGATCTCGCCGGCCGCGAGCATCTCGCGCGCCTTCCACACGATCGTGCCGGAGCCGGTGCGCTCGCCCTTGAACCAGCCGTTGAGCATGGGGCCGACCGACAGTGCGATCGCCGGGATGTTCACCGTGGCGGCGGCCATCAGGCAGGCAGGCGTGGTCTTGTCGCAGCCGATGGTGAGGACGACGCCGTCCATCGGATAGCCGTAGATCGACTCCACCAGGCTCAGATATTGCAGGTTGCGGTCTAGCCCCGCGGTGGGGCGCTTGCCGGTCTCCTGGATCGGGTGGGTCGGGAATTCGAGTGCGATACCGCCCGCGTCGCGGATACCTTCGCGGACGCGCTTGGCGAGTTCGAGATGGTGACGGTTGCACGGCGTCAGGTCGCTGCCGGTCTGGGCGATGCCGATGATCGGGCGCCCCGACTGCAGCTCTCCCAAGCTGATCCCGAAGTTGAGGTAGCGCTCTACGTACAGCGCTGTCATGTCGGGGTTCGAAGGGTCGTCGAACCAGGCGCGCGACCGCAGATTGGCGCGCTCGCCCTCGACTTCACCGCCCCCTGACATAGAAACCCTCTCTCGACACTCCGGTCACCGAACATGACCCTGTTGATACGGAGCGTATTGATAGTGCGGTTCGCGGCGGATAGGAAGCATATATATCGTATAAAAGGGAGTTAGGATGCAACGCTTTCGATTAGGCTTGGTCGGCATCGGAAAAATCGCGCGCGATCAGCACCTTCCGGCGATTGCGGGCAATGACCGCTTCGAGCTGGCGGCGATCGCCAGCCGACACGGACGGGTCGATGGCGTGCCCAATTTCCAAGATATTTCAGCGATGATCGCCGCGACCGAGCTTGATGCGGTTTCTCTGTGCACACCGCCCGAGGGCCGGCACGAACTCGCCCGCACCGCGATTGCCGCGGGCAAACATGTGATGCTGGAAAAGCCCCCCGCCGCGTCGCTGTCCGAGATAGAGGCGCTGGCCGAACATGCCCGCGCGCAGCGCGTGGCGCTGTTCACCAGCTGGCACTCGCGCGAAGCGGCCGGAGTGGCCCCTGCCCGCGCCTGGCTCTCGCACCGCGAGATCAAGGCGGTGCGGATCGACTGGCGCGAGGACATCCGCCGCTGGCACCCGGGCCAGGAGTGGATCCTGGCACCCGGCGGCTTCGGCGTGTTCGACCCCGGCATCAACGCGCTCTCGATCGCCACCGCGATCCTCCCAGCCCCGCTGTTCGTGGTGGCCGCAACGATGGACGTGCCCGCGGGCCGCGCCGGGCCGCTCGCCGCCGAGCTCGACCTGCGCTGCGGCGACGCCAAGGGCCGGGCCTCGTTCGACTTCCTGCAGGCCGGTCCGCAAACCTGGGACATCGAAGTCGATACCGATGCCGGCACGCTCAGACTGTCGATGGGCGGCAGCGTGCTCCAGCTGCCGGGCGAGGCCGAGTGCACCGAGGCGGACCAGGAATATCCGCGCCTCTATGCCCGCTTCGCCGAGCTGGTCGCGAGCGGCGCCAGCGATGTCGACATCCGCCCGATGCGGCTGGTCGCCGACGCCTTCCTGCTCGCCGAGCGGCGCGAGATCGAGGCGTTCAGCTTCTGACTCCGTCACCCCGGCTCAAGGCCGGGGTAACGATGTAGAGGGTAACGTCGGGTCTTTTGGGTACCGCTCTAACGCTTGGGTACCGCTCTAACGCTCGATCTGCGGCACCCAGATTCCATCCTCGGAGATCTCGATCGGCACCAGGCCGAAGTGACGGCGCCAGGGCGCGGTCGTGTCGTTGCCAAACATCGTGTACCAGAAATGGCTCTGAGCGTCGCGGAAGGCCGTGCCGTGACCGCCATGCGGCACGGCGAGCCGGCGCTTGCTGTACGGGCCCATCAGCGACTTGGACGTGCCGTACATCATGTCATAGGTGCCGTCGGTGCGGAGCGGCCCATTCCATTCGGCACCGGTGAGGAAGTAATTGCCCTTCACCTTGATCAGCCCATTGCCCTCGTAACCGACATTCTCGCCGTCGGTATCGACCAGGCGCTTCACTTCGCCTTGGAACCCGTCGCGTTTCGCGTTGAGCTTGCCGATGCGGCCGCCGCCCCAAAGCAAATAGA
Organism: Sphingomonas sp. GW821-FHT12D09; assembly: GCF_058807215.1. Taxonomy (NCBI): domain Bacteria; kingdom Pseudomonadati; phylum Pseudomonadota; class Alphaproteobacteria; order Sphingomonadales; family Sphingomonadaceae; genus Sphingomonas; species Sphingomonas sp. GW821-FHT12D09. Next base: position 1,312,153 of record NZ_JBXAQL010000001.1, read on the forward strand.
AACCGCTCTCGTCCTCGAACGGGAAGGCATCGATGCCTTCGACGAAATAGCTCTTGCCAGCGTTGACATAGGGCCCGATCGGCTTGCCGCTGGTCGAGCGGTACAGCCAGGACTTTCCCCCTACCCCGCGCTCCATCACCGAGAAGGCGAGATAATAGGTCTTGTCCCGCGCCGACCAATGGATCTCCGGCGCCCAGAGCTCGGCGACGTCCTTGAAGGTGTAGCCCAGGCCCTTCCAGTCGAAGATCATCTTGTTCTGGGAAGTCCAGGTCTTGAGATCGGTCGAACGGTAGAGGTTCACCCCGCCTTCCGGGTACTGGAAGCCGAAGCCCTTTTGCGTACCGACGAGATAATAGGCGCCGTCCCCGCCAAGCGTGACCGAGGGATCACGCATCGTCTCGTCGGCAATCAGTGCCAGGCGATCCGCGACGGCGCTGTTCTCGGTGAGCACCGAAGCCGCCTGGCGAATACGGCCGTCGGGCGCGCGCTCCAAGGGCACGAGCCCGACCTGCTCGCAGAACATCGCGAAGTCGTCCTCGCAGCGCGGGTTGTAGCCGGCGACCAGCTTGCCGTCATGCATGCGGACGACATTGGTCTGGCCGGCATGCGGCACGGCGAGCGTACGCCTGGAGAAGGGACCATAGGGTGTCGGGCCGGTCGCCATATAGACGTCGTCGGTGGCGGTGCGCATGCGGCCCGTCACTTCGCTGGCGGTGACGACATACTGGTCGCCGTCCCGGAACATCGAGGCGCCGCCTTTGCCGATACGCAGCCGCACCGGCCAGTCCTTGCCCGCGGGCGGATCGGTCTTGAACAGCGCGGGGTCCGGCTTGAGAAAGCGCGGCGCGTCGGCGAGTCTGGTGAAATCGGGCGCGACCTTGGCGATCATGCCGCCGTTCCACAGCAGATAGGTCGTGGCGTCATTGTCGATGAAGGACGAGACGTCGGCCACATCGGCCACCAGGCACGGGCTCTCGGTGAACCCACCTTTCAGATCGGCAAGCGAGCCGCGCGCGATATGCGCGCAGCCATTGTCGTCGGCAAAGGCGAGCTGGACAGTCTGCCCGCGGATCTGGATGTCGGGCGCGAGATAGCGGTGACCGGCGCCGTGCACCACGCCGATCGCGGTCCAGCTCTTGCCCGCATCGGCGGAGCTCCATAGCTGGATGCCGTCGCGGCGGCCTTCGCGGATCACGGTGCCGGTGACGAACCAGCGGCCATCCTCGGCCTGGGCGATCGAGGCATCGGTGATCGCATGCGCGCCGAAGAAGGACCGCACCGGCTGCGCGTCGGGCGCGGGCATCACCGTCGCGTTGCGGTCCTGCGAGGGGTGATCGAGGAAGATGTCATCCGCTGGGGGCCGGGCTGCCGGTGCGCCCTGCTGCGCCAGCGCCTGGATCGGGATCAGTGACGTGGCGGCGAGCATGGCGGCCAGGAAATGCTTCACGATAGAATCCTCATCCACATAGATGAAAGGCGGCGCCGCTCGGGAAGAAACATTCCGTCGTGACGCCGCCCGGTACCCTTTAGCTACGTCGTTCCGGCGATCAGAGCCGGAAGCGGATGCCCAGGCGATAGATCCGCTCGAGAAAGCGCGTCTGCCACACATAGACATTGTCCGGGTTCGCATCGAACTGGCGCGAGTTCGATGCGGCGGTCCCGAGCACGTTCGAGATGCTGAAGTTGATCCCGATATTGCTGACTGGGTTCAACGTGGCCGAGATGTCGAGCGTGCCGCGGCCCTTTTCCTTCACCGGCAGCGTCGGCCCGAGCGCGTTGTTGATCGCCGGATCGGCGACCTGGCCGTAGCTTACCACGAAATCCGACCGGTAATTGTACGCGGCGCGCAGCGACAGGAAGCGGTTCTCATAGAAGAGCGAGGCATTGGCGAGGTGCTTCGACACACCCGAGAGCGGCTGCATGCCGGGCAGCGTCGCCGCCAGCGTGGGCGCCAGTTCCGACTTGTGGTCTAGATAGGTGTAGTTGGCCAGCACGCCGAAATCGCGCGTCCACTTCGGAAGCCAGGGCGCCCGCAGGAAGGTGCGGAAACCGGCCTCGAGACCGCTGATCCGCCCCTCGCCGCCATTTTCCGGGCGATTGATGTTGAGGCGGCCATAGGTTGGGTCGATGATCTGGGTCGTGGTGTTGTTGATGAAGCCGGTCAGGTCGCGGTGGAACACGCCCAGGGTGATCGACCCGTCACGGGTGAAGTAATATTCCAGCGACGCATCATAGTTGGTCGATTCGACCGGCTTCAGGTCCGGGTTGCCGCCCGACGCGGTGCGAAGGCAATCGGCGCTCGTCGGATCGGTGGCGCAGATCGCCGACGGCGCTCCGATGGTGACCGAGGGATTGAGGCTGCCGAAGCCCGGCCGCGTCCGCGTCTTGGTGAAGGCCAGGCGCAGTTGCAACTCGCGCGAGAACTTCAGGCGCGCGCTGATGTTGGGCAGGAAGTCGTTATAGGCATTGCTGCGGCTGATGGCGGTGTTGACCGGCACGCCGGCATTGGTCACCGTCGCGGTGCCGTTGATCTGGTCCTCGGTGCGGACCGCACGCAGGCCGACCAGACCGTCGATCGGCACGCCGATGTCGAACGAATAGCGTGCCTGGATATAGCCCGAATAGGCCTTTTCGTTGCCTGTATAGGTCGGCGCGTTCCAGGCCGGGCGACCCTTGGTCAGGCCCGTCAGGGTGCGCAGATAATCGGCATTGTGGATGATGCTCTCACGCGTCGGGGTCAGCCAGGAACGCACGGTTTCCGCATCGTCGCCGCGGAAGCCGGCCGGCACCGAAGTATATTCGAGCGGCAGCACCGAGAAGAACTGGTTGGCGGGCGCGGTGCCGGTGCGCGTATAGGCGCGGGCGTCGGCGTCGCGGCTGTTGAAGCGGATGCCCGCCTGCAGATTGGTGATGCCCGAATCCGCCAGCGTGTAATCGACGTCGAAGCGCGCCTGGATATCGCGTCCGTGCGTGCGGTTGCCCGAATCCGTGAAGGTGGTCAGGCGATAGAGCGCGGGATTGAACAGATCGAAGTTCGACACCGTCACCACGCCGCCGCCGGCGCCCTGCGGCGTATCGAAGTTGAAGGTACGCGTGGGCTGCGTGGTCATGGTGTAATTGAAGTTGAGATTGTTCTGCGTGTAGGTGGAATCGGTCCACGCCACATCGCCGGTGACCTTCACTCGATCCGCCTTCCAGACGAACCCGCCGCCGAACTGATACGTATCGGTGTTCGCGTCGATCGCGTTCTGGGTGCCGGTGGGCAGCGCGCCCGCCGTAGCGGTCACGCTCTGCACCAGATTGGTGCCGGGGAAATAGGTGATGTTGGAAAGGTTGGCGGCCGGACCGCTGCCGATGTTGAGGTTACGCCCCGCGCCCTGGCCACGGAAGCCCTGGAACAGGCCGTCGAGATAGATCTCCAGCGTGCTGCTCGGGCGCCACTGATAGGCGGCGTGTGCCGACGGGCGCCAGCGCTTGGCCGTGGCATAGTCGACATTGATGAACGACGGATAGCGGATCGCGCCGGTGGTGCCGGCAACGCCGGTTCGGTTCAGGATCGTCTGGCTGACGTTGCGCGAGGAATCGAGGAAGTTGACGTCGGCATAGGAGCCTTCGACGAGCAGACCCATTTCGCCGATGCCCGTGTTCCAGCGCTGGCTGACCAGCAGGCTGGCATCGAGGCCGAGCTTCTGCGACTGGTACCAGTGCACGCCGGTTACGTTGCCGGCGATACGGCCCTTCTTGAAATCGAACGGCATGCGCGAGCGCACGTCGATCAGGCCGGCGATGCCCGGCTCGATCAAATTGGCGCTGGCAGACTTGTAGACATCGATCCGCGAGATGCTGGCCGACGGGAAATCCTGCAGCGCGACGGCGCGGCCCTCGGCGGTGAAGATCTCGCGGCCATTATAGGTGGTGGTGAGGTCCGGCAGGCCACGCAGGCGCGTGCCCGAAGCCTCGCCCTGGGCGCGATCGACCTGGATGCCGGTAACGCGCGCCAGCGATTCCGCGGCGGTCACGTCGGGCAACTTGCCAATGTCTTCCGCGACGACGGAATCGACGATCTGATCGGAATTCTGCTTGAGCGCCGCGGCGGTTTCGAGACTGCGGCGAATAGCCGTGACCACGATCTCACCCGAATCGGCGTTTTCCTGTGCCGGTACTGTCACCGGCGCTTCCTGCGCCGCCGCGACATTCGGAAGCACCAACAGACCCAGCGCCGAGGTCGTCGCGAGTAGAAAATAGGACTTGCAATTCACAGTCTGGCCTCCCCCAATTCTTTTATTAGAACCTTATCTATCCTAATTATCATACCACGATAGATTTGGCAATATGGCGCGTCCAGAGCGGCGAGCTCTGGGCGCAATCTTGAGCAAGGTGGCGTTGGCTGGCCGGAGCCGCCCATATAGGCGACATCCCCACCGCTACCAGAGCTGCCACGCCCCAAAGCGCGACATGTTCTTGATCCGCGCACGCGCGCGGGCCGATGCCACTCCTCATGCTCCCGCAGCATGCGAACGATGCACTCTGCGCGTCTGGAAACGCAGAGACACGCACCATGCCGGCCCATTGGCGGCCGCCCAAACAAGCTTTGCTTTCGTGATATGATAATTTGCTTGTGGTAAGATAAATAGCATTGTTTGGTTGAGGGACACCGGACAAGGAGAGAGAACAGGTGAAGGCAGCGATGACACGCCGCGGGATGTTGCTGGCAAGCGCAGCGGCGCTGGTGGTGCCGGGTGCGGCCTTCGCCGGGCCGGCGCGCAAGCCCAACATCATCATCCTCTATGCCGACGATCTCGGCTATGGCGACCTGAGCTGCTACGGCTCGAAGACGATCCACACGCCGAACATCGACAAGCTCGCCGCGCGCGGCACGCGTTTCGTCAACGGCCACTCCCCTTCCGCGACTTGCACCCCCTCCCGGTACGCGCTGCTGACCGGCGACTATGCCTGGCGCGCTTCGGGCGTGCAGATCCTGCCGGGCGACGCGCCGGCGCTGATCCGCCCGGGCAAATTCACCCTGCCGACGATGCTGCGGAACGCCGGCTACACCACCGGGCTGGTCGGCAAGTGGCATCTGGGTCTCGGCGACGGCAAGGTCGACTGGAACGGCGACATCGCGCCGGGGCCGCTCGACATCGGCTTCGACTATGGCCTGTTCATGCCGGCGACGCTCGACCGCGTGCCGACGGTGCTGATCGAGAACCGGCGCGTGCTCAACCTCGACCCCGCCGATCCGATCCGCGTCGACTATCACGACAAGATCGGCGACGAGCCGACCGGCTTCGAGCATCCCGAGATGCTCAAGTTCGGCGCCGATCCCGAGCATTCGAACACGATCGTCAACGGCATCAGCCGCATCGGCTACATGACCGGCGGCAAGAAAGCGCGCTGGACCGACGAGGAACTGAGCGACGTGCTGCTCGGCAAGGCGGTGGACTTCATCGCCGCGCAGAAGGACAAGCCGTTCTTCCTCTATTACGCCGTCAACGAGCCGCACGTGCCGCGCGCACCGCACCCGCGCTTCGTCGGCAAGTCGGGCATGGGGCCGCGGGGGGATTCGATCCTGCAGCTCGACTGGACGGTGGGCGAGCTGATGCGCAAGCTCGAGGCGCTGGGCGTCGCGAAGGACACGCTGGTCGTGTTCAGCAGCGACAATGGCCCGATCCTGTTCGACGGCTATCAGGACAAGGCGGTCGAGTTGGCCGGCAGCCACCGCCCGGCGGGGCCTTTCACCAGCGGCAAGTACAGCATCTACGAGGGCGGCACCCGCGTGCCGATGATCGCCTGTTGGCCGGGGCATGTGGCAGCTGGCAAGGTCTCGACCGCGGTCATCGACCATGTCGACCTGCTCGCCTCGCTGGCGAAACTGGTCGGCGGCAGCTTCCCGCAGGACGCGGCGGTGGACAGCTTCGACATGCTCGCCCCGCTGCTGGGCCGGACGAACCGCGGGCGCGACCATGTTATCGAGGACACCAAGCTGATGGTCACCACCGGCACCAAGGTGGCGGGCAGCGGCGCGCGCATCTTCGCGATCCGGGCCGGCGACTGGAAGCTGATCCGCGCCAGCGTGGAACCCCATGAATTCCATGGCAATTCGATCGGCACCCTGCCCGTCCACCAGCTCTACAATGTCGCCAGGGACTCGGGCGAGAGGATCAACCTCGCGGCGCAGAACCCGGCGCGGACGGCGCGGATGGCGGCCTGGCTGGACAGGATCGAGCGGGACGGGCGCAGCCGGCCCTAGACGCTTCCGGACGCCCAAGGTGGCGAAGGTTACGTGATGGACGGATCCGCACTTGCCTTCATGATCATATTATATGATTTATACGAATCAGGTCGGCAGGGCCTGACGCCCGAACCGGCCGCGCCCTGCGAGCGCCTTCAAACAGGGAGATAGATTTGATGCGGAAGCTATTGGCAATCGGTGCAGCCGCCCTGCTGAGCCTGCCCGGCGCGGCGCTGGCCCAGGGTGCGCTTGGCGCCAACTACAATGAGCATTTCGAGGACGTCGACTATCGCGACCTCCAGAAGAGCGACACCCAATGGGTGCGCATCTTCCTGCCGATGTTCCAGCTCGATCGCGGCCCCGCCGCGGAGCACGGAGCAGTCAAAACGATCCTCGATGTTGGCAAGCACGGCTACAAGACCGTGCTGTCGCTCAAATTCCCATACAACAAGGTCGCCTTCCCCAAGGCCGACAGCGATACCTTCAAGAAGGATCTCGCCCGGCTTGAGGCGGTGCTGCCCGAGGTGATGGGCAAGGTCGACATCCTGGTGATCGGCAACGAGCCCTTCATCGAAAGCCGCCAGCAGGACTGGAACGCAAACTTCAACGCCTATTACGAGCAACTCGCCAAGGCGGCGATCCAGTACCGCGCCGAGCATTGCGGCGGCAGCGCCTGCAAGACGCAGCTCTACATGGGCGCGCTCAACCAGACCCAGAACCCGGTGTGGCGGAACAAGACCACGGATCGCTGGATGGAGTTCATCAAGCAGACCCCCGAGCTCCAGGGCCTCGACATCCACCCGCACATCACGATGATCGAGGAATCCAAGGCGTTCCTCGACTATATCCTGCCGCGGATGCGCTCGGACCAGAAGTTCCTGGTGCTCGAATTCTCGCTGGTGTGGTGGTGGAAGCAGCATCTGAAGGACCCGGTGCCCGCCGCCTTCGCCGCCAGATATGGCGCGTCGCCCAATGCCCAGAGCTGGCAGATCATCAAGGCCGCGCTGGAGACGCCCTTCTCCAAGCCGCAATGGGACGAGTTCCTGGCGCAGAGCCCGTGGTTCGAGAACCGCAAACACTACCTGAAGAACCAGATGAAGATCTTCCGTGACACCGGCCGCCTTGCCGTTGCTACCTACGGCTTCAAGCAGGGCGCCTCGATGGTGAACAATTTCGGCGCGGATTCGACGCCCTGGCTGCTCAACAGCGTGTTCGCAGGCCGCACCGTGAAGCCCAATCCGGACGGCAGCGCGGCGTTCAACTATGCCTGGATCGACGATTACAAGGCGCTCCAGAAGTAACTTCCCCGGGCGGAGGGCGCCCTCCCCTGCGCCTCATCTTCTCCTCGTTGCAACAAAGCGAAATTCCCTCGCGTGTCGGGCGGCCGAAAGCGGCTCCGGCACAATTTCACCGGGGGATATGATGCGAGGTTTGAAGCACGGCGCGAGCGCCATCCTGTTGGGCGCGGCGCTGACACTGGCTGCACCGGCAATGGCCCAGATGGGCCCGGGCGGCGGCAGTGGCGGCCCGGGCGGTGGTGGCGGCGGTCCGGGCGGCCGTGGCGGGCCTCCGCGCGGTGGTCCCGGCGACGGCGGGCGCCCCAAGCAGATGAAGCCGATCAAGCGCGAGAAGCTCGACAAGGTGGTGACCGGCATGTTCCGCATCGCCGACAAGAATGGCGACGGCCTCGTGACCTTCGAGGAGCTCAAGTCGGTGATCGAAGCGCGCCGCGACGCGCGGATCAAGGCGCGGTTCGAGCGGATCGACGCGGATCACAGCGGATCGATCAGCAGCGCGGAATTCTTTGCTTGGCAGCACGAGATGGGCTCGGTCGCCTCGGCCGAGCACCAGCCGGTCGCCGAGATCGGCGGGCCGGTCTCCGAGACCATCGCGCCGGACCTGGACGACGACATGGATGACATGGCGCTGCGCCGGCTGATCGAGCCGCTGGGCGCGATGACCATCGTCAATGCCAACACCAATTACGACAATGGCGTCTCGCTCGACGAACTGCTCGCCTATGAGCGCAAGAAGTTCGACGCCGCCGACAGCGACCATGACGGCACGCTGACCATGGACGAGACGCGCGCGCTCGAACCGCGCGATCGCGATGGCCCGGGCGGGCCTGGCGGGCCGATGGGGCGACCGCCGCGCGGCGAAGACTGAGGCCATCATGACGCATTGCAGGAAGATGCTGCTCGCAGGAGCGGCACTGGTGGCGCTCGCCCCGGCGGTGCGTGCCCAGGACAAGCCCCAGCCGGCTGCCCGGACGGAAGACGAGATCGTAGTCACCGGCAAGGCGCCGCCAGGATCGGTGATCGGCGACATCCCGCCGGAGAACCAGCTCGGCCGCGCCGATATCGACGGATACGGCGTCGGCACGGTGAGCGAGTTGCTCGACGCGATCGCCGAGCAGACCAGCAGTGCGCAGGGTCGCGAGGATGAAGGCCCGGTGGTGCTGGTCAACGGCAAGCGCATCTCGGGCGTCAACGAAGTGGCGGACCTGCCCACCGAGTCCATCGTCCGCGTCGACATCCTGCCCGAGGAAGTCGCGCTGAAATACGGCTATGACGCGCAGCGCAAGGTGGTGAACATCATCCTGCGCCGCCGCTTCGAAGGACGCGTGGCGAACCTGGCTGGCGGCATGGCGGCCGAGGGCCAGGGCGAGAACGAAGCCGGCGACTTGAGCTATACCCGCATTCGCGACAATGACCGGGTCAACATCGCGGCGCGGGTGAAGTCCAGCGCCTCGTTGCTCGAAAGCGAGCGCGACCTGGTTCCGGCGACCACCGCCACGCCGGGCACGGACGGGCCGGCAGACGACCGCGCGTACCGCACGCTCAGGCCGGCGACGCGCAGCTACGGCGTCAACGCCACGCTCGCCCACCAGCTGAGCCCGAATACCAATGTCTCGGTGAACCTGCGCGGCGATTACAGCACCAGCGACGCGCTGAACGGCCTTGCCGCGGAAACCGTGGACCTGTCCGGCACGCCGGTGACGCGCTTCGTCGCCACCGATCCGCTGGAGCAGGACAGCCGCATCGCCAGCGTGAGCGGCGGCGTGACGCTCAACACCGATCTGTCGAAGCGCTGGCGGGTCTCGGCCGTGGCAAGCTATTCGCATGGCGACACGACCCGCGACACCGACCGCGACGATGCCGCCGGCACGATCTCGCGCGACCGCGCCTCCTCGCTGACCGACACCGGCAATGCCAGCCTGCTCGCCAATGGCAAGCTGCTCCGCCTGCCCGCAGGTGATGCTTCGGTGAGCGTAAAGCTCGGCGCCGATTTCAGCGCGCTGAGCACCCGCAGCACGCTGGCCGGCATGCAGTCGTCGGGCAGCAGCGAGCGGACCAATGCCGGTGGCCAGATCAGCTTCGACCTGCCGATCGCCAGCCGCGCCCGGGGCGTGCTGCCATTCCTCGGCAAGCTCACCGCCAACCTCAACGCGGCGGTGACCAGCGTCTCCGACTATGGCACGCTCGGCACCTTCGGCTATGGGCTCAACTGGACCCCGGTGACCGGCATCAGCCTGATCGCGGCGGTAAACGAAGACCGGGTCGCGCCTACGCTGGCCCAGCGCGGCGACGCGGTAGTGATCACCGACAATGTCCGCGCCTATGATACTGCGACCGGCGAGACAGTGACGATCAGCCGGATTTCGGGCGGCAATCCGCTGCTCAAGGCCGATGACCGCCACGTCGTGAAGCTCGGCCTGACCGCCAAGCCCTGGACTAACATCAACCTGAGCTTCACCGCCAACTACAACAACAGCCGCACCGAGAACGCGATCGTCAGCATCTCGGACGTCTCGCCCGCGCTCGAGGACGCCTTCCCCGACCGGTTCGGGCGCGACGCGGCCGGGCAGCTGACAAGCATCGACACCCGCGCCGTGAACATCGCCCGCGAGGATCGCGAGCAACTGCGCTGGGGAATCAACTTCACCCAGGTTCTGCGCGCACCCAAGCGACCGACGCCCCCGCCGGGCTTCCGGCCGCCCTGGATGCAGGGCAGGCCGGAGGGCGACCGGCCGAACGGGGAAACCCGCTCCGACCGGCCGCCCGAGGGTCCAGATGCCGAACGCAGGCCGCCGCCACAGGGCGAGGAAGGCGAGATCGTGGTCAATGGCCGCGAGTTGCGCGATCCCTCCGGTCCCGGCCGACAGGGCGGGTTCGACGGGCCGCCCGACGGTCCGCCGCCCGGTGGCCCGCCACCGGATGGTTTCGGGCCGCCGCCGGGCGGTGGCCCGGGCGGCCCGGGTGGTTTCGGTCCGCCCCCCGGTGGTCCCGGCGGCCCAGGCGGGCCCGGTGGCGGCGGCAGCGACAATGGCGCACGCTTCCAGTTCTCGCTCTATCACAGCGTGATCCTGCGCGACGCGATCGTGCTGCGCGAGGGGCTTGCACCGATCGACCTGATGGACGGCGGGTCGCTGGGCGGCACGCCCCGTTCGCGCCACAGCGTGCAGCTGAACGCCGGCGTGATCGACAATGGCGTCGGCGTCCGCCTGTCGGGCAGCTGGAAGAGCGCGGCGGACGTGGACGGCACCTCGGCGGCGGGGGACCTGCATTTCGGCGCGCTCGCCACCTTCGAGTTGCGCATCTTCGCCAACCTGGCCAATCGCTTCCGCGGGCAGGACTGGGCACGTGGCACGCGGGTGAGCCTGTCGATCGCCAATCTGCTGAACACGCGGCAGAAGGTGACGGACGCGACGGGGGCAACGCCGCTTGCCTATCAGGGAGCGTATCTCGATCCCGATGGCCGCACGCTGCTGCTCTCGGTGCGGCGGATCTTCTAGGCGGGTTTGTCCGGCCAGGGGCTGCGGGTATCTCCGGATGGGTGGCGCCGGATCGCCAGCTATCCTGCGCTCGGTAACGCCACCGAGCGTGGGAGGCAGGAGCGATGCGCTGCACGATCACACCGAAGCGGGCGCGCATCGCCCTGCCGGCGTGCCTGCTCGCCGCCTTGCCTGCCGCCGCGCAGGAACGGCCCCAGGCGCAGGTCCATGAGCAGTCCGCGACGCTGACCACGCCCGATGCGGAAAAGAAGAAGGCCAAGCCCGATCTGCTGATCGTGCCGATCCCGCTTTCCAACCCTGCGCTCGGCACCGGCGCCACGGTTGCCGCGGTGCTGTTCTACAATCCCAACCACGCGCCCCAGCCCTGGATCAGCGGCATCGGCGCCACTGCGACGAGCACCGGGACCAAGGCGATCGGCGCCTTTCACAGCATGTCGCTGGGGCATGACGCGTTCCGCTTCCTGATCTTCGGTGGCTATGGCGACGCCAAGCTCAAATTCTACGGCATCGGAGACGCGGCGGGCGAGCGCGGCGTACATATCGACCTGGAGGACAAGGCGATCATCGGCCTGGCCCAGGCCCAGACCCGCATGGCCAAGCATTTCTATGCCGGCGTGCGCGTACAGTATCTCAACATAGATTCCAGTGCCGAGCTTCCGCACCCCAATTACCCCGATCTCCAGCTACCGCCGATCGAGCTGAAGAGCACGCTGGCGACGATCGGTCCCTCGCTGACCTATGACAGCCGGGACAGCTCGCTGAACCCGCGCAGCGGCGCCTATATCACCGGCACCTACATGTTCGGCGCGAAGTTCCTGGGCAGCGACTTCGAGCACCATAAATATGAGATCGGCGCCAACCTCTACGCCCCGCTGGGGAAGCGGACGGTGATCGCCTACCGCATCGCCACCTGCGGCGTCACCGAGAACCGGGCGCCCTTCTACGACCTGTGCATGTACGGCCAGGGCGGCGACCTGCGCGGCTACGAGACCGGGCGCTACCGCGACCGCGCGACCTGGGCGATGCAGGGCGAGGTCCGCCAGCATCTGTTCGGCAAGTTCGGCGCCGCGGTGTTCGGCGGCATGGGCAGCATCGGCTCCGATTTCGGGGATCTCGGCAAGAGCGACTTGCTGCCCTCGGTCGGCGCGGGGCTGCGCTACCAGGCTTCGAAGAGCAACAACATCAACCTGCGGCTCGACCTCGCCTTCGGCAATGACGGGCACGCCGTCTATTTCAGCATCGGCGAGGCGTTCTGATCCGGTGATTGCAAGGCATCAGCAAAAACCCCGTCCCTTCCTGCGCACTTCCCCCGAGCCCGTGCCCGCACCGTTTCCCCTAAGGCTGAGCCTCCACAACCGGGAGCCGCATGATGGAAAACGCCAAGTCACTGGTGGGCCTGCTCGTCCAGGGCAGCATGTTCCTGATGATCATGGCCGTGGCGATGCAATGCCAGTGGCGCGATGTCGCCGAGCAGCTGCGCCGGCCGACCTTCCTGCTGCGCGCGATCCTGGCGGTGAACGTAGTGGTGCCGGCGGTCGCGATCCTGCTCGTGCTGGCGATGGGGCTGCCCCGGCCGATCGCGGCGGGCATGCTGCTGATGGCGGTATCGCCGCTCGCGCCGCTGGTGCCGGGCAACGCGCTCAAGACCGGCGCCGCGCGCGCCTATATCCTGGCGGTCTATCTGCTGCTGGTGATCCTGGCGATCCCGATCGTGCCGGTCACCATCGAGATCGTCGACAGGATCTTCGGCGTGGAGGCGCAGCTTCCCGCGGCGACGCTGGCGAAGATCATCTTCGTCTCCGGCGTGATCCCGATCGTGCTGGGGCTGGTCCTTGGAGGCCTCGCCCCGCGCTTCGCCCTGCGCGCGGCGGGGCCGGTGACCCTGGTCGCCAACATCATCCTGGGGCTGCTGGTCCTGGGGCTGCTGTGGATGCAGGGGCGAGTCTATCTCCAGATGATCGGCGACGGCACGGTGCTCGCCTTCGGGCTGACAGTGGCGTCGGGGCTCGTGGCGGGGCATCTGCTGGGCGGTAAGGATCCGGAGAACCGCGGCGCGCTGGCGATCGCCGCGGCGATCCGCCACCCGGGCATCGCGCTCGCCATCGCCCATGCCAGTGGGGCCGGGGCGGAGGGCCAGGCGGCGGTGATATTCTTCCTGATCAACGGCGTGATCGTCGTCTCGCTCTACGTCGCCTGGCTCAAGCGGCATGGCGCCGGAAAGCCGGAAAAGAGCGAAATTCCGGGGTAATTCCCCGTTGATCTAAGGGTTACGCCCGATTGTTCGCCGGGCCCGAGAAGCAGATAGTGAAATGGCGCTGCGGGCGAACCCGCTCTCAACAGGCGCGCAGTGCAACCGGCACGCGTGAGTGCGGTCCCTCCCCCCGGACCTCCGCGCTCACCGGGCCAAACGGGGTGGCGACGGAACTGGGCAGCTTCGCCGTCATCCCGTAGGCACTCCAGGGCTCTTGCGGACAAGCGCTTGCTCTCTCCGGCGCTCTCCTCCCCTGAGTCCGGAAGGCTCGAAGGGGCCGCGTTTCACACCGCGGCCCCTTTTCGTACCTGCAGTGATCCTCGCATGAAAAAGGGGCGGACCGGTCATCCCGGTCCGCCCCGATTCACCGCGCGGTCGCGCTTGCGCGGTTACTTGGCTCCAGGCTGGGGCGGGAATTTTGCGAGCACGGCATCGATCGCGGTATCGATCTTCGCCTGGTCGACGCTGCTAGGGTCGATCTCCTGAGTAGCGACGCCGTGCCAGATCGGCTTTTTTGTGGCGACGTCGTAAAGGTCGATCACCAGCGTGCCGTCGGTGACGTTGCGAACATCGACATTGCGGTAGGCGCCGCCCCAGCCCCAGCCGCGATAATAGGGGCCATAGGGGCCGAAATCGGTAACCTCGACCCGGTCGCGCCGGCCCAGGGTGAAGGCGATCGCGAAATCGCCCTTCTCGACCTGCTGGTATCCGCGCGCCGCCAGCGAGCGGTCGATCGAGCCGCGCACGCGATCGAACATCAGCGGGTTCATGCCCTGGGGCACGCCGGTATAGACCCAGCTATACTGGTGATATTTGCTGTAATCGACCGTCTGGTCATAGTCGGTCTTTACGTCAGGCGTGTCCGTGCAACTGGCCGTCATCAGGCCAAGACCGATTACAAGCGCGCTGCCGGTCCTTAGTGCAAAGTCATAGGCATTCATCGTCGGTCTCCTTCGATATGACCGACGGAAACTGATCGAGATCCGGGCGCGCTAATATTGGGGGATGCCCCGAACCGGGCTCGGTATGAGTACCGATATGCCGGAGGGCCGGCGACGGCATCCCGCCCAGTTATACACAGACCGCGGGTACTCCGGGTTTTTCATGATAGGCAGGGGCCGGGAATCGGACGAGACTGTGTGCAAACAGGGGCAGGACGATGACACACCCATCCTTGGCTATCGAGGCACGGACATGAGCAGTGCCACCCGGCGCGTGCTGATCGCGGACGACCACGACGTGGTTCGGCGAGGCGTCCGCACGCTGCTCGAGACGCGGCCCAACCTGGTGATCGTGGGCGAGGCCTCGAACGGCCGCGCCGCGCTGGAGGAAGCGCGATCCTCCAAGCCGGACATCGCGATCATCGACTATTCGCTGCCCGAACTGAACGGGCTGGACCTCACCGCCGCGCTGAAGCGCGAGAACCCGCGCGTCGAAGTGCTCGTCTATACGATGCACGACCGCGAGAACCTGGTGCTCGACGTGCTGCGCGCCGGCGCGCGCGGCTATGTGCTCAAGTCCGACACCGAAAAGCATCTGCTCGCCGCAGTCGATGCGCTGTCGATCCACCGGCCCTATTTCTCCGGCGTGATCTCCGAGACGCTGCTCGAGCGCTTCCTGGAGTCCTCGCCGTCTGCCCACGCCACGCTGACGCACCGCGAACGCGAAGTCGTCCAGCTGATCGCGGAGGGCAAGATCAACAAGGAAATCAGCCATATCCTGGGCATCAGCGTGAAGACGGTCGAGACGCACCGTGCTTCGTGCATGCACAAGCTGAAGCTGCGCACCACAGCGGAGCTGGTCCGCTTCGCCGTGCGCAACAACATCATTCAGGCTTGAAGCGCCGCCCGGCCGCCGACCATGGCGGCGGGCCGGCCGTGTCCGTCAGGCGACGCCGGCGGACTGGGTCAGGCTCGAGCCGGGCAGATAGTCCAGGCCCGTGCTGTGCCGGGGAATCATCGCGGCAACCGTGGTGCCCTCGCAGCTATGCCGGCTGTCGAGATGCAGGCAGCCACCCAGCGCCTCGATACGCTGCTGCATCGCCGGCAGCCCGATCCCGACGAGCTTACGCCCCCAATCCTTGGGTAGGCCGACGCCATCGTCCTGGATGACGATGAAGAAGGCCTTGGCGCGGCTGCCGAGCCGGATCTTCACGCATTTGGCGCCGGCATGCTTCTGGATATTGGTCAGCGCTTCCTGGAGCAGCCGGAATATCGCCGCCTCCACCGCCGTGCCGCGCCGGCGATCCTCGCCATAGATGCGCAGCGCGATGTCCAGGCCGGTGCGGCGGGCAAAGCCGTTGCAGAGCAAGCGGATCGCCTCGTGCAAGCCGCGCCGCTGGATTTCGGGCGGGTGCATCACATAGGTGACGCCGCGGATCTCGCGGTGGAATTCGTCGAGCAGGCCGCTCAGTTCCTCGGCCATCGCCACCACCGCCGGATCCGTACTCACGGCGCGCAGCCGCGCCAGGCCCAGATTGACGCCCACCAGATGCTGTGCCGCGGTATCGTGCAGCGCGGCGGCCACGCGGCGGCGTTCGTCCTCCTGCGCCCGCACCAGACTCGCCTGGGCGTGCATCAGATTCGAGTTCAGCTTGATCGCCTGCGCGCGCAAGTCATAGAGTTCGGTGACGTTGACCCGGGCGACGGTGGCGTAGCGACGCCCGCCGACTTCGAAGCAGTCGATCGTGAACTGGTAATGGGTCTCGTCGTCCAGACCGCGATAGTTGAGCGCGAATTGGTTGTGCGCCCGCGTCTCGATCATGTACATGCCGTCGAGCATCGCCGCGGCGGTCTCGGCGCCCAGATCGGTCGCTTCCTGGATATATTGCTTCAGATTGGCGCCGACCTTGAGCCGATCGCCCCGGCCGCTGCGCATCGCGCGTTCCAACCAGGCGGTGTTGACGGTCAGGATATTCCACCAGCCATCGACCACTGCCACTTGGGCGGGCACTGCGCGCACCTGGTTTCGCGCATCGCCGCGAGGATGGGCTCGCCCTTGGCGGGCCACGGAACGCTGCCTTCTCCCTTAGCGCCGGAAACACCAACGTCTTCGGGATCTCCCGAAAGATACGACATGTGTTAGCCCCGATCCACAATTTCGAACTGGGGTCCACCTCCCTCCTTATCCCTCAAGGAAGCAGGGGAAATTCCCGCACCTACAATATTGTATGTCCCGATTATTTCAATCGGTTAAAGTACTGACCGGACTGTATTTTCCGTAACAATAGTTACGTTTGCATTAACTTTCGAATCCGAAACCTCCCCCACCGAACTCATCGTAATTACGGATACGGAACACTGGGCTTTCTTGAGAGAAAGCCTTGTGGAGGACCCTATGGAAGCGTTTCTTGCCCCGGTCGCCGAGAACACCGCGACCGTCCTGGAAGGCCTGGTAATAGTTACCGTGTGCATCGGCGCGCTCGATGCGGCAATCGGAGCGGTCCGCTACCTGCTATTCCCTAGCCGAGGCATCCAGATACGCCGCGGCGTCTGGCTGGGCTTCGCGCGCTGGCTCGTGCTCTCGCTCGAGTTCGCATTGGGCGCCGACCTGATCCGCACGGCGATCGCTCCGACCTGGACCGATATCGGCCAGCTCGCCGCCATCGCGACGATCCGCACCGTGCTCGGCTTCTTCCTGGAGAAGGACATCGACACGTTCAGCAAGCCGGCCGGGGAAATCTAGGGAATGCTAGGGAATCGCGCCCGCCGGAAATCGGCAGCGTTCCCGATAGCCGCCTCGGGCACGCTGCCGATACTTCGCCGATCAATTGGCGGGAGGTAGCGATGACTGTGCAGTTCCGGCGTGAAACCGATCCGCTCGACGGAACGGCGCGCGCGGCACCCCCGATCCCGATGGCGCGGCGCGCGGCGGTGGAGGCTATCGGCACGCTGTGGCTCGTCCTTGGCGGCGTCGGCAGTGCCGTGCTGGCGACGCACGGGGCAGGCATCGGCCTGGTCGGCGTATCCTTCGCCTTCGGGCTCACCGTCTTCACCATGGCCGCGGCGCTGGGCTCGATTTCGGGCTGCCACCTGAACCCGGCAGTCACGGTCGGCTTCTGGGCCGCCGGCCGTTTCCGCGCGGGCGACATCCCCGCCTATGTCGCGGCGCAGCTCGCCGGGGCGATCCTGGGCGCGGTGATCGTGCTGGGGATCGCGCGCGGCATGCCCGGCTTCGACCTTGCGGTGAATGGGCTGGCGGCGAACGGCTATGCGGCCGGCTCTCCTTCCGGCTTCTCCCTGTCCTCGGCGCTCATCTCGGAGGTGGTGCTGACCGCCGGCTTCGTGCTGGTCATCCTGGCAGTGACCGACAAGGGCGGCTCGCCCCTTCTCGCGCCGCTGGCGATCGGCCTGGCGCTGACGCTGGTGCATCTGATCAGCATCCCGGTGACCAACACCTCGGTCAATCCGGCGCGCAGCACCGGGCCTGCACTGCTGGTCGGCGGGCTCGCGCTCCAGCAGCTCTGGCTGTTCTGGCTCGCGCCGACCGGCGGCGCGTTGATCGCCGGCGCACTCCATCGCGCCTTGACCGGCCGGTTCGCACCCGCAATTCCGGGAGGGGGCTCCGATGCGCTGTGAACCCTGGCTTTTCGCACTGGCGCTGGCCTGCGCCGTAACCGCTCCCGCCCGGGCGCAGGATCTGGCGGCAAGCGAACGCGGGTCCGGCGGGCCGATGATGGGCGGCGCGCTGGAGGATATGTGCCGCGGTGGCGGCCAGCCCTCGCAGCTTTGCGCATCCTATCTGCGCGGGTCGTTCGAAGGACTCATGATCGGCCAGGCCAGCATGACCGATGGCGGCGACATGAGCTTCTGCCTGCCCGATGCCGGGGTATCGCTGTCGGAGGTGCGCCAGGCGTTCCTCACGCTGATGCTGTCCGAGCCCGATCGGCGCACCGAATATGCCAGCGTTTCGCTGCTCGATTCGCTGCAGGATGCCTATCCCTGTGACGACGACGAGGACCTGGTGCCCTATATCGACACCGCCGCCGCCCACCGCCGTCGGGGCCACGCGTCCGGCGGCGCGACCCTGCGGCGCACGACCCGTGCGTCGGCGGCGAGCCTTTTGCGCTAGGCCCCGCCCCCGCACATTCCGCCGCCACCCCTAGTGACTTTGCCCGATAGCGGGGTTCGGCCTCCCCCCTATCCTCGCTGCATCGCCACCTAGGACGGGACAAATATCATGGACCGCCTCTGCATCGCCGTCCCGCTCGCGCTGTTCGCCGCCGTGCCGCACGCGGTCGCGCAGGAAGTCCCCGATGCCGGCAAGGCGGCGCAGGACGCAGCTGCCGTCGAGGCGAAGTTGCTCGGCAAGCCCAACCCAGTGCAGGAGCCTGCGGAGCCGGAGAAAAGGAAGAAGCGCGACCTGCTGATCGTGCCGGTGCCGATCTCGAACCCCAGTTCGGGCACGGGCCTCGCGGTCGGCGGTATCGCCTTCTACAATCCGAAGCACGAGCCGCAGAACTGGGTTACCGGCGGCGGCGTGCTCTACACCAATCGCGGTACCAAGGGCATCGGGCTGTTCCACAGCATGACGCTGGGCCAGGACCGGTTCCGGTTCCGGGCGATCGCCGTCTATACTGACGGGCCGCTCAAATATTTCGGCGTGGGCGACGCAGCAGGGGCCGCCGGCACATCGGTGGACCTTCCCAATCACAACTTGTCGGTACAGGTCCAGGGCCAGGTACGTGCCTTCGCGCATGGCTATGTCGGCCTGCGCTACAAATATTCGCAATATGACGCGAAGCAGCCGGAGGATCCGCTGCCGCCCGGCTTCGTGCTGCCCCCTGCCACGGAACTGAAGAGCGCGCTTTCGATGCTCGGCCCGTTCCTCTCCTACGACACGCGCGACAGCACCACCTTGCCGCGGCATGGCACGTTCCTGTCCGCCAACTGGATGGTCGGCGCCAAGGCGTTCGGCGACAGTTTCGGCCACACCAAGCTGCAGCTCGCCGGCAATTTCTATCTGCCCGCCGGGCACAACACCACGCTGGCGATCCGCGGCGTGACCTGCAGCGTGACCGGCAATGTGCCCTTCTACGATCTGTGCGCATTCGGCGCCGGCGTCGATCTGCGCGGCTATGAGGCGGGACGCTATCGGGACCGAGTCAACTGGGCTGCGCAGGGCGAGCTGCGCCACCAGTTCAACCGCCGCTTAGGCGCGGTCGCCTTTGCCGGGCTGGGCGGGATCGCCCCTTCGCTGGGCAGCATCCTCGACAAGGGCGACATCCTGCCGAGCATGGGGGTGGGCGTGCGCTACCACCCGTTCAAGCACAATGACGTCAATCTGCGGCTCGACGTCGCCATGGGCATCCATGGCCCAGGCCTGTATTTCGGTATCTCGGAAGCGTTCTAGAAGCGGAAGCCCGCCGACAGGACGCCGCGGCTGGAGCTGCTGCCGCGCTGATATTCGCCCTGCAGGTTCCAGTGCCGCGCGAGTTGGAGGTTGAACCCCATCAGCGCCGTCCATTTCTTGGGGTTCCGCAACTCGGTGCGGTAGCGCAGTCCCAGCGCGTCCCCATCGGCGAAGACATCGTCCGCCACGACCGTGCCTTCGACCATGGTATCGATGTCGAGATATTCGCTCCCCGCATAGACGGTCAGCTCGGCGCGGGGCCCTGGATGGAAGCGCGGGCCAAAGCGCAGGCCGGCATTGGTGATCGAGACATCAGAGCGCTCCTTCGACGACACGCTGATCGTGCGCGACAGCATGGCCCCACCAAACCATTTGTGTCCGCCATAGACCGCGATCGCACCCAGGGTGGTTACGGTGTTGTCGATCTCGGCCTTGAAGTCGAGATGCTGGGCGCAGCGCCCGTCGCGGCACAGGATCGGCGGCCCGATCTGGCTGAGGTCGATATTGACGCCCACATCGACCGAGCCCCGCATCCGCCCCAATGTCGCGAACAAGTTGAGGACCGGCAGCACCCACAGGTCTGCGCGGAACTGGACGCCGCTGTTGCGTCCGTGCAGCCGATCGGTGGTGACGAAGGGCACCTCGATCAGCGCCACGCCCTGCGCCGGCGCGCCGCCCTTGGCGAAGGCGACGGCGAGATCGCTCGAGGCGAAATCGTCGACATTGCTGATATAGAGCAGGCTCGCGCCCAAGGTGAGCGGCAGTTCATAGCCGCGCCGGCGCGCCGCTTCCGCCCCGAAGGGCAGCAGGCCATGGCGCTTCGGCGGCAGGGCGACAGCCTGTAGCGCATCGTCCACCTGGCCCTGCACCTGGGCCGCCGCCGGCAGGGCCGATGCGGCGAACAGGCTGAAGGCGATCGCGAGCGGCTGAGCGTGGCGCAAGGGTCGGATCCCGTCTCTGGCTGGTGCGCCAATCTGCCGTGTGGACGCTCGGCAGGTTATCCTGAGAAACCCGCGCCAGAGCACGGGGCAGACCCTGACATTCTGACACCGAGGACGGGCCGTTAGGGCTGGTCCGGCCGATACGCTGCCAGACCAGCCCAGCTTCCCCTTTTCGGTTCCCCGGCGGCGGCGCCTGATCCTGAGATCCCATGCTCGAAACCAGGGCCAAGGGGAATCGCCGCCGTCGGAGGGCCCCGTTTTCGGACGCCCGCGTGCCTTCGCCAATCAGGATATACCCCGGCGAGGCGCGCCAGAATTACCGCGGCGATGCGGAACCTCCCGCCCCCTGCCTCGGGGCGTCCCCGATGCCCATGCCCGGCAATCCCCCGCATCATGGCCGGGCGCTCCCGCAGCTTTCCGGAGGTTCACATGCACCGCACCCTGATCCTGACTCTCATCACGACATCGTCCGCCGCCTTGGCGCTCGCAATGCCTTCAGAGGCGTCGCGCCAGGCGCGTCCGGCCCACGCCGATCCGGCAGCGGTGTTTGACCGCACCGACACCAACAAGGATGGCAAGGTCACGCGCGCCGAATATCTCGCCGCGCGCACCGCGCGATTCGGTGACCTCGACAAGAACAAGGACGGCGTGGTCAGCAAGGCCGATTTCCCGCGCGCCGCCGCCAACCCCCAGGCCGCCGCCCGCCTCGACGCGATGATCAGCGAGGCGGACATCAACCGGGACGGCGGCGTCTCGAAGAAAGAACTCGCCAAGGCGCCCACTCCGGGCTTCGACCGGGTCGACACCAACAAGGACGGGGTGGTCACCAAGGCGGAACTCGATGCGGCCCGCGCTGCCGCAACGGCTGCGCGCGCCAAGGGCTAGTCCGCCGCCCGGGCAAAAGAAAGGGCCCGTGCCGAAGCGCGGGCCCTTTTTCCGTGATCGCCGACTCAGGGTTGGGGGACGATCACATAGGAGACGCCCGAGGAGAGGTATTGCGGGCGGTACCAGAGGTTGTTGCAAGTGAAATAAGTGACGTCGCCGCGGATCACCTTCGGGCAATTGGGCGGCAGCGCATAGACGATCGACCCCGGCGCGGTCGCCGTATTGACCACGATGACGTCGGGCTGGCTCGCGGCGGAAACTACCGCCGCCGTCGTGCCCGCGATCACTGCGCCAGCGGCGACATCCCAGAAGGGATCGTCATCCCATCCCCAACCCCAGCCCCAGCCCGGAGGTGGCGGCGGCGGCGGCGGTCCATAGGGGTGCGGTCCCGGCCCCGGCGGCGGTCCGGGCGGATGCGGTCCCGGCCCAGGTCCAGGTCCAGGTCCCGGTCCCGGTCCCGGTCCAGGCCCAGGGCCAGGCCCAGGAGGGCGCGGCCCAGGGTTCGGCCCGGGTCCGGGTGGACGCGGTGCGGGCCCGGCGCCTCCACCATTGGGGCGCGGCGGCGCGACATCCGGGTGATGGATCCCGCCCCCGCCGCTGCCCGGGCCATGGAAGTTGCTAGGCACGCCGGCATGCATGCTGCCGCCGCGCATGTGGAAGCCGCCGCCGCCGAAGCGCTGCGCGCTGGCGTCCGGAGCGGTGGCGATCAGCGCCGCGAACGCGCTGGCGCCAAGGAGAAAGGCTGAAAAGCGCATGCTATTTCTCCACGCTGTCGAGCTTCGCCATCTGGATCTTGCTGGCACCGCTCGGGGGTTTGAAGGCGAAATTGGCCGGCGTGAACTTGGCCGCGGTGTCCCAGCTCAGCTCCGCCGCATAGGAAGGCTGCACCGGATCGCTGCGATCGGTGATCGCAATCTTCAGCGGCAGGGGTTTCGACCCGCGCGCGATCCAGACCTGGAAATCGAGCGCATCGCCGCGGAAGGCGAACTGATCGGTATCTACGCCGCCGACCTTGGCATAACCGACCCGCACCGCGGAGCGGATGCCGTCGGTCGGCGCGCCGGCATCGGCCCAGTAGAAGATGTCCGACAGCGGCAGGCTGATGCCATATTCGTCATAGATGCCGTCGACCACGTCGCGGATCGTCGGCGGCGCATCGACTACAGCGTAGAAACCCTGGCGCGGCACGCTGACGGTGAACGTCTTGCCGTTGTAGAAGAACTGGCGGAACTGCCGGTCCGAGCGGATCTCGATGAAGAAGGCGCCGGGCCGCTGGACGCGATAGATATTCTCGAGGCCGAGCGTGACCTTGAGGTCGGTGTCGTCCATGCTGGTCTGGATCGTCGCCTTGCTGTGGATCTCGAAGCTCTTGAGCGACTTCATGTAGTTGCCCATCGAGACCAGCGCCTGAAGCGCGATCGGATCGACCGTTGCAGGCGCCGCTGCAGGCGCCGCTTGCGGGGCGTCCTGGGCAAGGGCCGGGGCGCCGGTCAGCGCGATCGCGGCCAGGCCGATTTTGAAACGATTTCGTCGATCCATCGCGCTTCTCCAAGCTCGTGTTGCCGGCAGAGGATCGCTCCGGTCCCGGGGCACTCCAATCAGGTTAAACCCGCTGAATCCCTCGGGACTTTGCCCGAGGGGCACCGGGGTCAGTCGCGCAGTGCCGCCGCTTCCGCCATGCACTTGCCCTCGGGTAGCAGCGATGCGCGCATCGCCTCGGCCCTGGCCTCGAGCAGGTCGCTGCGGAAATCGGGGCTGGCATGTAGCCGCGCCACCGTGGCGGCGGCGATTACCCGCCCCGCCTCGACATCGCTTTCCCAATGCGCGTTGCACACCAGCCGGCTGTCCCCAAAGTCTCGCCCGCGCGCCAGGATCGCGTTGGCGTGGCTCGGCACGACTTCGGTGAGGATCAACGCCCAGCCCCAGCCGATTGCGCTGTGCCCCGAAGGATAGGATCCGTCGGTGCGCAGCGCCGCCTCGTCCTTGGGGAAGCAGGTGGCGTTGTTATGCGCCACGAAGGGCCGCGTGCGCTGGTAGTGGGTCTTCGCCTTGTAGGTCGAAAGCCCGACATCGATCATCGCCTTGAGGAGCAGCTTGTAGAGGACGGGCGTCGTCTTCGGATCGGGCGCGACCCCCGTTGCGCAGGTGAAGCTCTGCGCCACATGCGCCAGGCCGAGGTCCGCGTCGCTCGCCGCCTGGACGAAGCGCGGACTACCCGGCGGGCGCGCCATGCTTGCGCTCACCGCCTCGTCGCGCGCGAATGCCGGGGATCCGGCTTCGGGCGGTGGCGGCAACAGCGCCAGGCTGTCGGGATAGTCCGCCGCCGCCAGATAACCTTGCGGCGTGCCGGGCGGCAGCTTGGGCGTCGTGTCCTGGGACGCGGCGCCGCTAGTGAGTAGCAGTAGCAAACCTGCGGTTGCCGGCGCTAGAAGCTGGCGCATCTTGCTTCCTCGCTCAGGGCTGGCCGATGGCACGGGCCCGCGTCATCGCGGCTTCGACGGCGCTGCGCTCGCAGTCCTTGGCGCTGTCGACCACCGGATAGTTGGCGTCGAGCCAGTCGCACGACTTCTTGGCGGCCTGGCGGATGCGCGCTTCCGCGACCGACTGGCCCGCCGGCGTGGCGAGATCGAGATCGGAGATGCTGACCTTGATCGAATGCGCCACCGTCTCGGTCGCCGTCCCGTCGGGAGACCATTTGCCCGAGCGCGGCGCAGTGACGGTGATGCTGCCGCTATCGTCCTGGCTCTGCGACCAGGCGGCCGGGGCGAGCGGCATCGCCAGCGCGCAGGCGGCGGCACCCAAGGCGAGGGTATGCGAACGCAACATATCTACCTCCTGAAGAAAGAGAGCGACTGTTCGGGCAGCATGGGTCGAAGGGGGCGGGAGCGGCGGGGGGCGCCGCTCCCTAAGGCGGTTCAGCTCGCGCCGGCGCCGGCGTCGGCCATTTTCGCGACTGCGTCGTCGATCGTGAAGCTGCCGGGCCGCTGGATCGGCGGGAAGTTCTTGAATGTCTCCGCGAACATCGCCGCGCCCGCCTGGGCCGCGAAGATGAAATAGTCGTTGTGGAGCATGAAGTCGTAATAGGTGTTCGAGGTGATATCCGCGAACTCGTACGGGTCGGTGCGCAGGTTGAAGAGCTTCGGCAGGCGCAGCCTGGTGAAAGGCTCGGCCCAGACCTGCAGCGTGCCCTGGCACCGCTGTTCCAGGAACACGATCTTCCAGTTATCGTAGCGCATCCCCAGGATGTCGCCATCGTCGCTGATATAGAAGAAGGCGTTGCGCGGGCTCTTCTTGTCCTTGCCGGTGATGTGGCCGAGCAGGCTGAACCCGTCGATATGGTTCTTGTAGGTCCGGCCGCACGCCTGATAGCCGGTCTTGAGCTTGTCGATCACGTCGAGTCCGCCCGCCATCTCGAGGAAGGTCGGCATCCAGTCGTGATGCTGGACGATCCCGTTCGAGACCGATCCCGCCGGCACCTTGCCGGGCCAGCGCACCACCATCGGGATGCGGAAGGCACCTTCCCAGTTGGTGTTTTTCTCGCTGCGGAACGGCGTCATCCCGCCATCGGGCCAGGTATTGCGATGCGGCCCGTTGTCGGTCGAATATTGCACGAAGGTATCGTCTGCAATGCCGAGCTCATCGAGCAGGTCGAGCATCTGACCGACATTCTTGTCATGGTCGATCATCGTGTCGTGATAGTCGGATTGCCAGCGTCCGGCCTGGCCCTTGTTCTCGGGCTTGGGGTGCGTGAACAGGTGCATGTGCGTGGTGTTCAGCCACACGAAGAACGGTACGCCATCCGCCTGCGCTTTCTTGATGAACGCGGTCGCCTTCTCGACGAAATCGTCGTCGCAGGTTTCCATGCGCTTCTTGGTCAGCGGGCCGGTGTCTTCGATCTTCTGCTTGCCGACCTTGCCCCAGCGCTCCTGCTCGGTGGGATCGTCGACATCGCTGGCAAAGCTGTGGATCACGCCGCGCGGGCCGAAGCGCTCGCGGAAGTTCGGAATGTCGTCTTCGCTCGGGTAATTCTCCATCTCCGGCTCTTCCTCGGCATTGAGATGGTAGAGGTTGCCGTAGAATTCGTCGAAGCCGTGGTTGGTCGGCAGCATGTGGTTGAGATCGCCCAGATGGTTCTTGCCGAACTGGCCGGTGGCATAGCCCTGTTCCTTGAGCAAAGCCGCGATGGTGACGATCTTGTCGTGCATGCCGATCGGCGAGGCGGGGATGCCGACCTTGGACAGGCCGGTGCGCAGCACGCTCTGCCCGGTGATGAACGAAGAGCGGCCGGCGGTGCAGCTTTGCTCGCCATAGCTGTCGGTGAACAGCATGCCTTCCTTGGCGATCCTGTCGATGTTCGGGGTCTGGTATCCCATCAGGCCGTGCGTGTAGCAGCTGAGATTGCTCTGCCCGATATCGTCGCCCCAGATGACGAGAATGTTGGGTTTTCCGTTCGGCACGCCGAGTCTCCTTTGGCTGAGTTCCGCATGGACCCTGACTCCGGAGCGACGAGGCGGGCATCGGCACTAACCCCGCCTTGCCGGGGGGACTTTCCCGGTCATCCAGACCCGGTCATTCGGGAAACAGCAGTGTCAGCGTCAGCCGCGCACCCCATTCGGGGCCGCCGGTGGGGCTCACCGCGTAATATTTGCCGCCGGCGGAGATCTGGATCGGCTGCTTGCCGATCTTGGCGAGCCGCCCCAGCGTCAGGTTGATCGGCACCGTCCACTGCTTGCGCTTCCAGTCATAACTGGTCTCGGCATTGATCCCCAGGCTGGTCGTGTCCTTGAAGGTCTTGGTGAAGAAGGGCTGGATCAGCATGTTGCTGCTGTTGGGCCGGCTCTCCCAGCCCGCATAGGACCAGATCTGGTTGGCGAGCATGCCCATGGTGTAGCCGCTCTTGGTCTGCTTGAGCACAAGCGCCGTCGGCCCCGCCCCCCATTTGCGCCCGCCGAAATCCGAATTGCCGGTCGGCCAGACGAAGACCGGCCCGGCGGCGACGGTGAGGCCGCCACCGGTGCTCGGCTTCAGGAAGAAGCTCTGGGTGACATCCCCGATGCCGGTGCCGCCCAAATTGCTCGGCGAGGAACGGCCCTCGGTGATGAAGGGCACGATGGTGCGCACCACCAAGGTCAGGTCCGAGCTGATGGGCATCGGGATCACCGGCTGGACATTGAGCAGGTAGCGCGCCGCGCCTTCGGGGCCGAAGCAGCAGTCGAAATTATTCTGGAACGGCACGCTGATCAGGCTGCCGACCGGGTTGGCCACCTCCGCGGCGAGCTTGGCCGCATCCGCCGTGGCGGGCGGCACGTCCGGTGGCGCCGCTTCCGGAACGCGGGCCTCCTGGGCCCGGGCGGGCAGGCTCGCGGAGAGGGCGGCGAGCAGCAGCATGGACCTGAACATCGGCGGTTCCTTCGGAAGATTGCACCGCCTCACTCTCGGCCTGCCGCCGCACCCCGCCCATCCGGAGCAACCCGCACCGGCCGGCCTGCCATTCCCCGAGCATGCGGCAGGGGCGATCTAGGGGTCACGGCGCCGGGAAGCCGGGATTTTCCCCGATGGGCGACGGGCTTGCGCTTCGGAAAGATGGTGCCGCAGCCACAAGGGATTCCCCGATGCGCGACGACCTTCCCCTTCCAAAGCGGCCGGGCCGCGTGAACCCCACCCCGGTGCCGGAACTCCCGGATGTCAGCGCATTGCGCGGCGAGGAAGTGCCGACTGCCTATTCCCACTACCGCACCGGCCTGTCGAACCACCGCACCGGCCTGTCCGAGCATCGCACCGACCTGTCGGAATATCGCACCGATCTCTCGACGCACCGCACCGACCTGTCGACCGACCGGACCGAGCTGTCGATGCGGCGCACGGGATTGTCGGTGCAGCGCACCCGGATGAGCGCCGACCGCACCTTGATGTCGGTGATCCGCACTTCGCTGTCGCTGATCGGCTTCGGCTTCACCCTCGCGCAATTCTTCACCAAGCTGCGCGACGCCGGCACGATCAACCACGCCGCCGCGCCGCGCAATTTCGGACTGATGCTGATCCTGCTCGGCATGCTGCTGCTGATCGGCGGGCTGATCCGGCACCTCCAGTTCGCGTTGGAGTTGCGCGCGCTGCGCAAAGAGCTGGTCGAGGAGAAGCTCCTGCACGGCGATATGGGCTATCCCGTCTCGCTCACCCTGGTCACCGCGATCCTGCTGCTCCTCATCGGCGTGGCGGCGGCGCTCAGCATCGTCTCCAGTGTCCAGGTGTTCGGCTGATGGAAATGCACCTGATGCGCCCGGGCGTGGACGGCCCGCCGGAACGCGACATGATATGGATCCCCGGCGGCAGCTTCACCATGGGATCGGAGGACCATTATCCCGAGGAGCGGCCGCTGCGCCCGGCACGGGTGAAGGGCTTCTGGATCGACCGCACCCCGGTCACCAACCGCGACTTCGCCCGCTTCGTCGCCGCGACCGGCCACCGCACCGTCGCCGAGACCCCGCCCGATCCGGAGGACTATCCCGGCGCGCTGCCCGAGATGCTGGTCGCGGCGTCGGTGGTCTTCACGCCTCCCGACCACCCGATCGATCCGCGCGGGCCATCCACCCAGTGGTGGGCAATGGTGCCCGGCGCGGACTGGCGCCACCCGACCGGGCCGGATAGCGGCATCGAGGGGCTGGAAGACCATCCGGTCGTCCATGTCGCGCTCGCCGATGTCGAGGCCTATGCCGCCTGGGCCGGCGCCGATCTCGCCACCGAAGCCGAATGGGAATTCGCCGCACGCGGCGGCCTGGTCGACGTCGAATATGCCTGGGGCGACGACTTCCAGCCGGACGGCGCCCATATGGCCAATACCTGGCAGGGCATGTTCCCCTACGCCAACACGCTCGAGGATGGCTGGCTGCGCACTTCGCCCGTCGGCGCCTTTCCGCCCAATGGCTATGGGCTGTCCGACATGATCGGCAATGTCTGGGAATGGACGGCCGACTGGTGGTCGCTGCCGGTGGTGCAGAGCCGGAATTGCTGCGGCGTCGAGAAGCTCCCGTCGAGCCGCGAGGACAGCGTCGAGACCGGCGCATCGATCGCGATACCGCGCCGGGTGCTCAAGGGCGGCTCGCACCTGTGTGCGCCCAATTACTGCCGGCGTTACCGCCCGGCGGCGCGCCACGCCCATCCGATCGACACCTCGACCTCGCATATCGGCTTTCGCTGCGTGATCCGGCCCTAGCGGCGCCTCTTGCAATGTAGGATTTCGTCTGTTCCCTCATCCGGCTGGGTTCGCCGTCCGGCCGCTCTTTGACGATGTTGGAAAGATAGGCTCACGCCTGCGCAAGGATGTTGCGAGATGCGCTGCGTTCGCGGGAACTGTGTCACCTTAAGCGCCGCGAAAATCCGCTTTGGGGGTGTACTTCGTGTACCTAGCCGAGTCGGCGCGGCCCACAATGTAGGAGGCGCGCGCTACCGCTTCGGCATGTTCATGTGCAGCGGCAGCGCCAGGTCGAGCATGAAGGCGGTGCCCTTCATCCGGTTCTTCTCGCCGAATTCCTGCAGCACCTTCAGCCGGAAGCTCGCCGGGCTGCGGCCGAGGATGGTGTTGTAGGCGACGGTGCCGCCCACCCCGTTCACCTTGCCCTTGTATGGCCCGAGCGTGGCACCCGAGCCGCTGTCGCCGGTCAGCTGCTCGAAATGATAGCCGAGCACGCCGATCGAGAATTTCTTCGACAGGATCTTCTCCACCGAGAATTCGACATGAAGGTCGTTGCCCGAATCGTAATCGGTATCGGGATTGTTGCCGTTGAAGGTGATGCCGACCTTGTGGCTCAGGTCCCAGCCCCGCTCCTCGTCATGGAAGCTGACCGCGACCGAGACATCCTCGGCCCAGCGATGGAAGGCGAGGTTGGCGAGCGCGTCGGCCCGGTAATGGCCGACCGGGATGTTCACCGTGCCGCTCAGCTGCGCGTGGAACTTGCCGCTCTTCCAGCCGAGCGTCGCCAGGGCCAGCGGGTCGCCGACCAGCAGGTTCGCATCGTGCCGGCGGACGCCGATCTGGCGGCCCAGCGGCCCGGTGATCACCGCCGAGGCATCGATCATCGGCGCGCCTATCGGCAGCGCCGCGCCGATAGCGAGGGTACCGCCCAGGAAATCGGTACTCGGCACCGCCAGCACCGTGACGAAGTCCGCCACGATCGTGGTGTCGACGTCGGTGACGAGGTTGCCGCCGATCTTGAAGTCCTTCTGCGCCTTGGTGCTGCCGATATAGGTGTAGATGGTGTTGTCGATATAGATGCCGGTCAGCGGCGGCTGGACCGCCGTGCCCGGCCCACCGCTGCCCAGCAGATAGATGCTGGCGCCATTCTCGTCGGCCTGTGCCGCGGTGACCGAAAAGGCGGCGGTCGCCAACAGGATAGAGAGCTTTCTGGTCATCGGTGGCGCTCCTGCTTGGATTGCCTCCGGGCGTAGCAACCGCCCGCAGCCCCCTGAATCGGGGAAAACCCCCGCCTCCCGCCCGGACGATCCCCCGCCCTTGCTCCGCTCATCGCAAGACCGCCATGAGGGGCCACCCCAGGAAGCTCCCCCGCCTGGGCACGGGTTTGCCCCGATGGCGGGGGCTGGACCTTCCCCACATCCTCGGCGCTCCCTTTTCCAAGGAGACGGCCATGGCCAGCAAACTCATCGCGGTCCTGTCGGCAGCGGCGCTGCTCGGCCTGTCCACCCCCGCGCTCGCCCAGAAGCAGAAGGCGCCCGACAATTGGGACGGGCTGGTCAAGGTGAAGGCGAAGAAGGTCGATCTCGCCTATCTGCTGCCGAACGCGGACTTCCGCGGCTACACCAAGGTGATGATCGACCCGACCCAGGTGTCGTTCCGCAAGAACTGGCAGCGCGACAGCAACGACATCACGATGGGGAAGCACGTCAGCGACGCGGATGCCAGGCGGATTCTCGACGAGGCGCAGAAGGGCTTCAACAAGGTATTCGCCGCGGCCTATGAGAAGGCCGGCTATCAGGTGGTGACCGCGCCCGGCCCGGACGTGCTGCGTCTCACCCCGGGGCTGGTCGATCTCGATGTCGAGGCGCCCGACACGATGGATCCGGGGATCACCCGGACCTATACGAGCGAGGCGGGCGGCGCGATCTTCGTCGTCGAGGCACGGGATTCGCTGAGCAACCAGCTGCTCGGCCGTGCGGTCGACGGGCAGGAGACCAGCGACTTCGGTCCCTATATCCGCAACCGCGCGACTAATCAGGGTGCGTTCGAGCAGCTGTTCGACCAATGGGCCAGCACCAGCGTGAAGGGGTTGGCCGAACTCAAGGCGCAGTCGCCGATCGACACTGCCGGCCAGCCGAAGAAATAGCGGAGCCGGGCCATGCGTGTCCGCCCGTTCCTGTTCGCCGTCTTCCTGCTCTCCGGCACGGCCCATGCCCAGGAGCAGGAGGCCCCCGCCAGCGGCCGGGACATCATTCGGCCGATCCAGAGCCTGGACCTGCGGACCGAAGTCGCCCGTGAAGACGGCGAGGACAAGATCACGGTAACCTTCCGCCACGATCATCCCATCGATCTCGGCGACGACTGGAAGGTCAATCTGCGCGTAGACCTGCCGGTGAAGTTCGTCGATGCGGACGAAAGCGCCGACAACGGCAGCACGCTGGGTCTCAGCAACGTGCTGTTCCAGGCGGCCTTTTCGAAAAAGCTCGGCGAGAACCAGGGCTTCGGCTTCGGCACGCAGGTCAAGCTGCCCTCGGCGAGCGACAGCCGCTTCGGCAGCGACCAGTGGCAGTTCCTGCCGATGGCAGGCTATCGCTGGCCGGTGGCGGGGATATCGAAGGACAGCTTCTTCCAGATCCTGACCCGCTATCGCTTCAGCCTGAAGGGCGACAGCAGCCGCGCCACCGCCAGCGAGTTGCAGCTCTCACCCAATCTGGAGATCGGTCTGCCGGGCAAGGCCTATGTCTCGATCTTCCCGAGCGCCGACATCCGCTACGACTTCAACACCAGGTCTTTCTTCCTGCCGCTCAACCTCGAAATCGGCAAGAAATGGGGCCGGCTGGTCACCTCGCTCGAAGGCGGCGTCGGCGTGATCAAGGGCGATGCCGACCCCTATCAATGGAAGGTCGAGGGGCGGATCGGGCTGCGCTTCTGATCCGCTATCCGCGCCGCGACCGCCGAATCTGGGCGACATCGATGCCGAGGCGCGCGATCTTGTCGTACAGCGTCTTGCGCGGCACGCCGAGCTCCTCCAGCGCCCGGGACACCCGCCCGCCATGCCGGGTGAGCGCATCGCGGATCAGCTGCTCCTCGAACTTCGCCAGCCGCGTCGGCAGGTCGGTCTGCGCACCGGCATCCGCGGCGGCGAAGCTACGGCCCGACGCGACTTCGAGCGCGAAATTCTTCAGCTCGCGCACATTGCCCGGCCAATGATGCCCGGCCAGATGCGCGTGCACCCCGGCATTCAGCGTCACTTCGCCGATGCCGAGCTGCTGCTTGGCCTCCTCCATGAACGCCGCGAACAGCAGGAACACATCGCCGCCGCATTCGCGCAGCGCCGGCACGAGCAGCCGCATCGTCGCCAGGCGATAATAGAGATCGGGCCGGAACCGGCCCTCGGCGACGGCCTTGGCGATGTCTTCCTTGGCGGTGGCGATCACGCGCAGGTCCACCGCCTCCGGACGCTCGGCGCCGATCGGATGGACCTCGCGCTCCTCGAGCACGCGCAGCAGCCGGGTCTGCATCGTCAGTGGCATCGAATCGATCTCGTCGAGCAACAACGTGCCGCCACTCGACGAGGCGATCCGCCCGACGCGCGACAGCCTGGTGTGCGGCACGCTGTCCGCCGCATGGCCGAACAGCTCTATCTCGGCCAGCCCCTCGGACAGGGCGGCGCAATTTACCGCCACGAACGGCTTGCCGCGCCGCCGGCCGCTCCGGTGGAGCATCCGCGCGACCAGCTCCTTGCCGGTGCCAGTCTCGCCTTCGAGCAGGATGTCGACATCGGCATCGGCCAGCTGGCCGATCATCGCCCGCAAGCGCGCCATCGGAACGCTGTCACCGATCAGCGGGCTCTCCTCCAGCGCCACCGCAGCAGCGGCAGCGCGGAGGTGGCGGTTCTCCATGACCAGCGCCCGCCGGTCGAGCGCGCGACGCACGGCGGCGAGCAGCCGCTCGGCGGCGAAGGGCTTGGGAATGAAGTCGAACGCGCCGTCGTGCAGTGCAGAGACGGCCATCGGCACATCGCCATGCCCGGTGACGAGCAGCACCGGGATGTCGCTGTCGATCGCACGGACGCGCGTGAGCAGTTCCAGCCCGTCCATCCCCGGCATGCGGATGTCGGAGATCACCACGCCAGGGAAATCCGGGCGCAGCCGCGCCAGCGCCGGTGCCGCGCGATCGAAGGCCAGCACGTTGAGCCCGGCCAGTTCGAGCGTCTGCAGCGTGGCGAGGCGGAGCGGCTCGTCATCTTCGACGAACATAACGACGGCGTTGTCGGGCGCGCGCATCAGGCGGCCCTCAGCGAGAGATGGAAGGCCGCGCCGCCGCCGGGGCTCGGCGTGTGGGCGATGTCCCCACCGAACTCGCGGGCGATGTCGCGGGCGATGGCGAGGCCGAGTCCCAGGCCGCCGGCCTTTGCCGACGTGAAGGGCGAGAACAGCGTGTCGGCGACCTCCGCATCAACGCCGGCGCCATTGTCGATGACCGAGAGACGTACCGCCTCTCCTTCGCGAACGCCCTCGACCAGGATCCGCGCCTCCTTCACGCCCTGCACCGCATCGAGTGCGTTCTGGAGCAGGTTGATCAGGATCTGCTCGAGCCGGATCCGGTCGCCCCGGACGCTTACGCCGCGCAATGCCTTCGAGACCTTGAGCGTCACCACGCCGCGCGCCCGCTCGCCGAGCAGCAGCAGCGTGCCGTCGAGGATCGAACCGATATGGGCATGGCCCTCGGCCGGCGTCTTGCGCCGGGCAAAGGCACGCAGCTCAGAGGTGATCGTGCCGATCCGCTCGGTCAGCGAGACGATCTGCTTGAGGTTCGCGCTCGCCTTGTCGGGCGCGGCGCGCTCGAGGAAGGTCGCGGCATTCTCGGCGAACGTGCGGATCGCCGCCACCGGCTGGTTGATCTCATGCGCGACGCCGGCGGTGATCTGGCCGAGCGAGCCAAGGCGGCTGGCCTGCGCCAATTCTTCGCGCGCCGCGCGGTAGCGGCGATCGGCTTCGATCCGCTCCTCGGACTCGACGATGAGCAGGGCATTGGCTTCGCGAAGTTCGGCGGTGCGACGCTCGACCTCGGCTTCGAGCCGCGCCTGGTGGTGGCGCTGCAGGCGGCGCTTCTCGGCCGAACGCAGCGCCAGGCCGATCAGGATGCCGGCGGTAAGCAGGGTCGCCAGCGCGATCAGCAGCGCCTGGGTCCGGGCCGCGGCCAGCGGCGGCTCGAGCGGTGCGAGATGGACCAGATGTGCGTCTGCCAGCGAGGCGGGCTCCGATGCGGCACGATAGCGCTGGGCCTTGCCGCTGGCCTCCACCTGCGCCGCGGCACCCTGGATCGTCACCGGTGCCCGCCGGGGCGGCTGGGCGCCGAACTGGAGCGTGCGCCGCGCACCGGCCAGCGTCGCGGCGTCGAGCGCCCGGGTCGCCTGGAAGCGCCAAGCCGGGATCGAGGTGACCAGGATCACGCCATGCGCATCGGTGACGATCGTGATCCCCGGCGCGCGTGCCCAGGCCGCCTCGACTTCGTCGAACTCGACCTTGACCACCACCACGCCGAGCGCCTGGCCGTCGCGATCGACGCGGCGCGCCAGATACAGGCCGGGACGCCCGCTGATCGTGCCCAGCGCGAACAGCTCGGAGGCGCCGCGCGCCATCGCGTCGCGGAAATAGGGGCGGAAGCCATAGGATTGGCCGACAAAACTGGTCGGCAGCCGCCAGTTGCTCGCGGCGACCGTCTTGCCCTGGCGATCGATGACATAGATCACCGCGGCATCGGTGCGCCCGGCGAGCAGCTCGAGCGTCGCATTCAGGCGGCGCTGTGCCAGCGGATCCCCGCCGCGCAGCGCGGGCGCGATCTCGGGGTTCTCGCTCAGCACCAGCGGCAACAGGCGGAACTTCTGGAGCTCGGAATTGAGCAGCCCGACATGCGCGCGCGCCGTCTGCTGCGCGACGGCGTCGGCCGAACCGCGCGCCTGCCCCGTCGCCCAGCGGCTACCGGTCCAGGCGAGCAGCAGGATCACGGCGATAACCAGGACCGCGAGAAGGAGACGCTGACGGGTTCGGATGCTCATTTGTGCGGATTATCGCACATTTCGACCAAAGCGCGCGCGGCATTTCACACAGTTTTGCGCGGAGCAGCCGGCGCTTCTCTCGAGTAACCTCATGTAACTCAAATACTTATCCCGACATTTCCGAAACGCTGGAGGGCCACGGCGAGACGGATAAGGTGCACGCCCAAGACCCCAGCACAAGAGGTCGCGCGCCACGCCGGCGCGACAGAGGAGAGTATGATCATCCAGTCGATCCCCGACGGGCAGCCCCTTGCTGTCCGCAAGCCCTTTTACCGGCATCTGTATTTCCAGGTGCTGGTGGCGATCGCGCTGGGCGTGACGATCGGCCATTTCTGGCCGGCGACAGGCGAGTCGCTCAAGCCGCTCGGCGAAGGCTTCATCAAGCTGGTGAAGATGGTGATCGCGCCGGTGATCTTCCTCACCGTGGTCAGCGGCATCGCCGGCATGCGCGAGCTCGGCTCGGTCGGGCGCGTCGCCGCCAAGGCGTTCGGCTATTTCCTGTTCTTCTCCACCCTAGCACTGATCCTCGGCCTGATCGTCGCCAATGTCGTCCAGCCCGGCGCGGGGATGAACATCGATCCGCGCACGCTCGATGCCGGCGCGGTCGCCGACTATGCGCATCAGGCGCACGAGACGACGGTCACCGGCTTCCTGATGTCGATCATCCCGACCACCCTGCTCTCGGCGCTCACCGAAGGCTCGATCCTCCAGACCCTGTTCGTTGCGGTGCTGTTCGGCGTGGCGATGGTGCTGGTCGGCAAGCCCGCCGAGCCCGTGCTCGATTTCGTCGAGCGGCTCGCGCTGATCGTCTTCCGCGTCGTCGGCCTGCTGATGCGCGTCGCACCGATCGGCGCGTTCGGTGCAATGGCATTCACGATCGGCAAATACGGCGTCGAATCGCTCGGCAACCTCGCCTGGCTGGTCGGCACCTTCTACGCGACATCGCTGTTCTTCGTGCTGGTGATCCTGGGCATTGTCGCCCGGCTGCACGGTTTCTCGATCCTGCGCCTGCTCGCCTATCTCAAGGGCGAGCTGCTGCTGGTGCTCGGCACCTCGTCGTCCGAAGCCGCCCTGCCCAGCCTGATGGCCAAGCTCGAAGGCGCCGGCTGCGAGAAGGGCGTGGTCGGCTTGGTCGTGCCGACCGGCTATTCGTTCAACCTGGACGGCACCAACATCTACATGACGCTGGCGGCCTTGTTCATAGCGCAGGCGACCGGCGCGCAGCTGAGCTGGGGCGACCAGATCCTGCTCGTCCTGGTCGCGATGCTGAGTTCCAAGGGGGCCGCCGGCGTCACCGGCGCCGGGTTCATCACGCTGGCGGCCACGCTGTCGATCGTGCCGAGCGTGCCAGTGGCGGGCATGACGCTGATCCTCGGCGTCGATCGCTTCATGAGCGAGTGCCGCAGCCTCACCAATTTCGTCGGCAACGCAGTCGCCGCGATCGTCGTCGCGCGCTGGGAGAACAAGCTAGACCGCGCGGCGCTGGACGCTGCGCTCCACGGCCGCATGCTGTCGAAATCACAAGACCTAGAACAAATGAAACAGGGAGAGAGCGAATGAAGAAGGGGTACAGGCAGATCGCCCTGACCGCGGGCAGCGCGCTGGGCGTGCTGATGATCGCGCAGGCGCACGCACAGGAAACGCCGGCACCGGCGACGCAGGAGGTTCCCGCAGCGCAGGAGGAAGCGACCCCCGCGACCGACGAGATCGTCGTGGTCGGCAGCCAGATCAAGGGCGCCAGCACCACCGCCGCGCTCCCTGTCTCGGTCATGGACGCCAACCAGATCGAAGCGACCGGCGCGCTTTCGGGCGACGAGCTGTTCCGCTCGATCCCGCAGGCCGGCGACGTGACCTTCAACGAGTCGAACAATGCGCAGACCAGCAACGCGGCGCGCGGCGACGTCAACTCGATCAACCTGCGCAATTTGGGCGTCGGCAACACGCTGGTGCTGCTGAACGGCCGCCGCCTGGTCAACCACCCGACCAGCCAGGCCGGCGACGGCAACGTGCCGGTGCTCGGCTACAACGCCAATTCGCTTCCCGTCGCGGGTATCCAGCGGCTCGAGATCCTGCGAGACGGCGCCGCCGCCATCTATGGCTCGGATGCCGTGGCCGGCGTGGTCAACACCGTCACCAAGGACAAGTTCAACGGTGCCTCGCTCGACTTCCGTTACGGCGGCGCCGAGGGAACCCACCGCCGCGAATTCCAGGTGACCGGCACCGTCGGCAGCAACTTCGCGGGCGGGCGCGGCAATATCTCGCTGTACCTCGACTATACCCACCGCACTGCGCAGCTGGCCGAGGACCAGCCCTATACGGCAACGGACAACCTCATGTCCTATTTCGCCGACGATCCCGCCTTTGCCGGCAATCTGGCCGCGGACGGGCGCGCCACCCAGTCGCCCTGGGCGAACCTGGCCGTGGTGGGCGGGCCCGGCACGATCCGTCGCAGCCCGGGCAACCAGGCGCTGACCTCGTCGGCGGGCGCCTTCCACACCCAGTCGAGCGCCAATCCGGGCTGCCTGGTCGCGATCAATGCCGACACCTGCTACGCCAGCGGCACCCGCGCCACCGCGACGACGCTGCGCTCCGAACGGTTCGACACGCGCATCGGCACCACCGTCTCGCCGAGCATCGACCGCTACAACAGCTTTGCCAGCGCGCATTACGACATCTCGGACAGCCTGACCGCCTATGGCGAGGCCGGCTTCTACTATGCCGAGACGACACGCATCCAGCCGCCGACGATCAACTTGAACGCAATCGTGATCCCGGCATCCAACTATTGGAACCCGTTCGGCCCGACGACGCTGAACGGCGCGGCCAATCCGAACCGCATCCCGGGCCTGACCAACGTGCCGGCCGCCGGCCTGGCGGTGCGCCTGTCCACCTATCGCTTCGTCGATGCCGGCTTGCAGACGGTGAACGTCACCAACTGGCAGTCGCGCTTCCTGGGCGGGCTTAAGGGAGAGATCGGCAGCTTCGATTTCGACACCGCCTTGCTCTATTCGGCAGCGCAGGCGACCGACGTCTCCAACGCGATCAACATGACCAAGCTGCAGCGCAACCTCGCGCTGTCGACGCCCGAGGCGTACAACCCGTTCAGCGGCGGCTGCGCGGCGACGCCGAGCGTCGGGGACTGCTCGCCGGCATCGGCCACCACGATAGACTCCTTCCAGTTCGACCTGAAGCGCCGGTCCAAGACCACGCTCGCGCTCGCCGACTTCAAGTTGTCCAACGCGCGTCTGCTCGCTTTGCCCGGCGGCAACCTCGGCATCGCCTTCGGCGTCGAAGCGCGCCGCGAGACGCAGCGCGATGATCGCGATCCCAATCTCAACGGCGAGATCGGCTTCATCGACATGGTGACCGGCGAGACCAACCTCTCGAACGTCGCCGCGGTCAGCCCGACGCCGAGCACCAGCGGCGCCCGCACGGTCTTCTCGGCCTTTGCCGAGCTCGCCGTGCCGATAGTGTCGCCCGACATGCACGTGCCCCTGGTCCATCGCCTCGATGTCCAGCTGGCAGGGCGCTACGAGCATTACAGCGACTTCGGATCGGTGGCGAAGCCCAAGATTGCCGCGGCCTGGGATCTGGTCGATGGCATCCGCCTGCGCGGCTCCTGGTCGCAAGGCTTCCGAGCGCCGAACCTGGAGCAGACCAACACCGTCGCCTATTCGCGCCTGAACAGCAATTCGCTGGCCGCGACGGACTATTATCGCTGCGAGGCCGACCTGCGCGCCGGCCGCATCACGACGTTCAGCGCGTGCAGCCGCGGCATCGGCTATTCGATCTTCATCAGCGGCAATCCGAACCTGAATCCGGAGAACAGCACGAGTTGGACCGTCGGCACGGTGCTCCAGCCCAAGTTCATCCCGGAGAGCGCCGGGCGGCTGACGTTGACCGCCGATTTCTGGTCGATCAAGCAGACCGGCATCGTCGGCCAGTTCGGCGCGCAGAATGCGCTGGTGCTCGACTATCTCCTGCGCACCCAGGGATCGAGCAACCCGAACGTGATCCGCGCGCCGCTGACGGCCGACGACCTGCCGGCCTTTGCCGGATCGGGCCTGACGCCGACCGGCGCGGTGACCCGGATCAACGACCAGTTCGTGAACCTGCTGCCGCAGACGGTGCAGGGCATCGACCTGGCGCTGCTCTACAATGTCCGCACGGGCATCGGCAAGTTCGACCTGGCGATCAACGGCGCCCGGCTGACCGAATTCTCGCGCGACACCCCGCCGGCAGTGCAGGCCCTGTTCGACGCGCGCGCGGCCGGCCTGATCAATCCCGCCACGCCGCTCACCGATTCGAGTGACCTGATCGAGCAGCGCGGCAAGCCCAAGTGGCGCGTCACCGGATCGCTCACCTGGTCGCAGGCTGGGTGGCAGATCGGCGCCTTCGCCAATTATATCGGCGGCGTCTACGATCCCAACTTCCTCGATGCGAACGGCAATCCGTACCGGCTGGAGGGCCAGACGACCTTCAACCTCTACGTCCAGTATCGCATCAAGGGCGGCGTGCTCGACGACACGCGCTTCCGCATCGGCGCGCGCAACATCTTCGACAAGCAGCCGCCGATCACGGCGGACGGCTATCTGGGCTCGCTCTACAACCCCTATGGCCGCTATCTGTACATGACGATCGGCAAGAGGTTCTGATGCGCCTGTTCTTCTCCCTCGTGGCCGCGATTCTTTTCGCGGCCACGCCTGCCCTCGCCCAGGACGATCTGGGCAAGCCGGAAGTCTATGCCGTGTGGCCGGGCAACCCGCCGGGGCATGGCAAGCCTTCGGGTCCGGAGAAGGTCGGCAATGAGGGCGGGCAGACCGGTTCCTGGTCGAACATCTCGGAGCCGCGCTACGAGGTCTATCGGCCCAAGCACCCGAACGGCGCCGCGGCGCTGCTGCTGGGCGGCGGCGGCTATTTCCGCATCCAGATCGGCTCGGCCAAGGATGTCGCCGCCAAGCTGCTCGCCCAGGGCATCACGCCGGTGATCCTCTATTACCGCCTGCCCGGCGATGGCTGGAATGCCGATGCGCCCTTCCAGGACGCCCAGCGCACGCTGCGGCTGCTCAAGGCGGGCGCCAAGCGCTGGGGGCTGGATCCGGCGCGGATCGGCGTGGTCGGCATGTCGGCGGGCGGGCATCTCGCGGGCATGATGGCAACGCGCGGCAACCATGATTTCTATCCGCCGCTCGACGAGGCGGACAAGCTCAACGCCGTCCCCGCCTTTGCCGGCTTGATCTACCCAGTGGTCTCGATGCGACCGCCGATCGACACCACCCAGACCCGCAAGAAGCTGTCCACCCTGCCCGATTACCGCGATTTCTATTCGGTCGAGGCGCAGGTCGATGCGAACACCCCGCCGGTGTTCCTCGCCCATGCCGCCGACGATCCGATCGCCAATGTCGAGCATTCGCTGCGCATGTTCGCCGCAATGCGCGCCGCCGGGCGTCCGGTGGAGCTGCACGTCTTCGAAAAGGGCGGCCATAGCTGGGGTGCGGGCAAGCCCGGCACACTGGTGGCGCAATGGCCGGCGCTGTTCCTCACCTGGCTGCGCGAGCACCAGCTCCTCTAGTGACGAAGCGGGGGAGCCGATGACACCGGCTCCCCCGCCTGGCGCTCAGAAGGCGGCGCTTACCGAGAAAACCACCCGCGAACCCGCGATCGACGAACCGTCCTTCACCCGCGAGAAATTGGGCTGGATGTACGCCGAATCGGCCGCACTGATGTCGGTATCGACATAGGCAACGCCGAGCGTCAGCGGGCCCACTGCGACATCGGCGCCGATCAGCCAGTCGAGATACTTGCCCGTAGGCGCGATGCTGGTGCCGTTCGGCCCGAGGCCGGGATTGCCGTCCGAATAGCCGAGATGTGCCTTGAGCGTGACCGGCGTGCCGGGAACCCCGCTGCTGATATCGCCCCAGAGATAGAAATTGTCTTCCTTGTCGCCTGCCACGCTCTGCGGCGTGTTGCTCCAGTTGCCGAGCGCTTCCTGGGCCGGCGCATAGGCGACGCCGACCAGCGCCGAGACCGGTCCGAGCGAGCTGCTCAGCTTCACATAGGGTTCGGCGAAGTCGGTCTTGTCCGCGCCCGAGGGGTACATGTACCAGGTCACGCCGATATCGACTGCGGTGCCGCCGCCCAAGTCTGCCTTGTAGCCAGCGATCAGGTCGAGTTCCATGTTCGCGCCGCCAAAGGTGCCCCAGCCGGAGAGGTTTGAAGCCCAGGCGCCGCCATAGAGCCCGCTTTCATGGCTGACGGTGATGCCGCCTTGCACGGCCATGCCCTTGTCGCTCTGCGACACGCCGCGATAGCGATAGTCGGAGACCAGCGCGATGTTGCCGGAAACAGTAACGGGCCCCGGCGCTTCTTCCTGCGCGAAAGCCGGTGCGGCCGTGCAGCACAGCACGGCCGCGATAAGGTGCTTCTTCATGCGGGCATTCCCCTTGTCTTCGAGAATGTTCCCGCCTGCGGCCGGAAAGTGCGGCTCTCTCGTCCCGGAAGGGAGGAGGACGGGAGCCGCTGCTTTCCGACCTTCTAAGTGCCGGCCCAGTCGGGCCGGCGGGTTGCTCCTTTGTGAGGAAGTGTTGCTGGGGCTTCAGGCCGGCTGGAGCTTGCGAAGCTGGTCGGGATGCCCGCTCAGTTCCACCTTGAGCCCGCGTGCCCGGCGCCGCTGCACCCAGTCCCGCAGTGTCTCGGCGCTGGTGTGGTCGATCCCCGGCACCTTGTCGAAGGCAAGGTGGACCGGCTGGTCGCCCGGCACCGCGTCGAGCGCGCTGTTGAGCTTGGGCAAAGTGACGAAGGTCGCGGCACCGTCGAGGTTGATGCGGTGCGCGTCCTCGCCATGCTCGGCATCGACCTTGAGGCGCAGGCGGCGGAAGTGCGGGAGCAGTTCCAGCGCCGAGAGTGCCAGGCCGATGAGCACGCCGGTCAGCAGATCGGTCGCCACCACCAGCACGAAGGTCACCGCCCAGATCGCAGCGGGCAGCATGCCGTAATGGTGGAACAGGTGCCGGACATGGCTGACGCTCACCAGTTTCCAGCCGGTGACGACGAGCACGCCGCCGAGCGCCGCCATCGGGATCTCGCGCAGCAGCCAGGGCAGCAGCGCCGCGAAACCGAGCAGCCAGGCACCGTGGAGCACTGCGGACATCCGGGTGACCGCGCCCGCCTGGACGTTGGCCGAGCTGCGTACGATCACGCCGGTCATCGGCAGCGCGCCGGCCAGGCCGCAGAGCAAATTGCCGACGCCCTGTGCGCGCAGCTCCTTGTTATAGTCGGTGCGCACGCCGTCATGCATGCGATCGACCGCGGCGGCCGAAAGCAGCGTCTCGGCGCTGGCGATGAACGCCACTGCAACCGCCGCGATGAGGATCGCCGGGCTCATGAACGAACCGAGGAAGCCCTCGCCCGGCAGCGTCACCGCCGAGGCGAGCGAGTCCGGCACCGCGACGCGCACCACCTCAAGCCCGAAGCCGAACGCGACGAGCGTCGCGCCGACCACGCCGACCAGCGCACCCGGCACCAGGCGCAGCGCCTTGGGCTTGAGCTTGTCCCAGCCGAGCATAAGCGCGATGGTCAGCACGCCCAGCCCCAGCGCCAGCTCGGTGCCGGCGATGTTGGTCGGATCGAGGCCGAACAGCCTGCCCGGCAGCGCCGCGAGGTTCTCGAGGCCGCTCGACAGCGGCTTGGCGTCGAACAAGGTATGGAACTGGCCCACCACGATCAGCGCGCCGATGCCCGCGAGCATGCCGTGCACCACGGCCGGCGAGATCGCGCGGAACCAGCCGCCGACCCTGGCGACGCCTGCCAGCACCTGCAGCGCACCGGCGAGCACCAGGATCGCGCCGAGCGCGGCCAGGCCATGCTCGCGCACCAGCTCGAACACGATCACCGCCAGGCCGGCGGCGGGGCCGCTGACCTGGAGCGGCGAACCGGCGATCAGGCCGACGAGCACGCCGCCGATGATGCCGGTGATCAGGCCCTTTTCGGGCGGCAGGCCCGAGGCGACGGCGATGCCCATGCAGAGCGGCATCGCGACGAGGAAGACGACGATCGAGGCCGTGAAATCGCGGACGACCCAGCCCTTGGGGAGCGAAACGGAGGTCATTCGGCAGCTTCCACCAGATCGAAGTCAGCCGCGCGGCGCTGGCCCGACTTCACTGCGACGGGAAGCGGCTGATCGTCGCGGACGATCTGGAAGCGGTTGGTGTCGCCGTCGAGCGCCAGGATCTGCCCGGCATGGATGTCGACGAACCAGCCGTGCAGCGCGATCTCGCCGCGCGCGATCCCCGACGCGACCGAGGGATGGGTACGCAGATGGGCGAGCTGGGCGACGACATTCTCCAGGCTGATCGCGCGGACGCGGTCGCCTTCCTCGAGACCCGGATAGGCATCGGCGACGACCTTCTGCGCGGCGTCGGAGTGGTTCAGCCACACGGCGACATTGGGCATGGCCGCGACCATCTCGGGATGGGCGACCGCCTTCATCGCGCCGCAGTCC
This sequence comes from Sphingomonas sp. GW821-FHT12D09, assembly GCF_058807215.1. Classification (NCBI taxonomy): domain Bacteria; kingdom Pseudomonadati; phylum Pseudomonadota; class Alphaproteobacteria; order Sphingomonadales; family Sphingomonadaceae; genus Sphingomonas; species Sphingomonas sp. GW821-FHT12D09. Next base: position 1,355,358 of record NZ_JBXAQL010000001.1, read on the forward strand.
GAATGGCCGCAGACGATGATGTCGCGCACGCCAAGCGCCATCACCGCGTATTCGACGGTGGCGGAGACGCCGCCGATCTTCTGGGCGAACGGGGGCACGATGTTGCCGGCGTTGCGGCAGACGAACAGGTCGCCGGGATCCGCCTGCATGATGTGCTCGGGCACCACGCGCGAATCCGCGCAGGAGATCATCAGTGCCTTGGGGCTCTGGCCCTGGGTGGCGAGCTTGCCATAGAGCGCGCTCTTGTTCGGGAAGACGGTCTTCTCGAAGCTGAAGACCCGGCCAATCAACTCGTTCACGGTTACAACTCCTTGGTACGATGGAGTGCAACCTAAGAGCCCATTCTTGCCGCAGCGCAGCGGAACTGTGAGGAAGTGTTGCCGTCAGCCGGGCAGACGGATTTCCGCGACAAGGCCCCCGCCCGGCGCGTTGGCGAGCGTCAGCCGCCCCTTCTCCAGCGCGACCGCCTGCTGGACGATGGCAAGGCCGAGCCCCAAGCCCTTGGTATTGCGCCCGCGCTCGACATCGAGCCGGACGAAGGGGCGCAAAGCTTCCTCGATCTGCGCTTGCGGGATGCCGGGCCCGTCATCCTTCACGCGGAAGACGAGTTCCCCCTCCTCCCGCGCCACCGTCACCTCCACGGCCTTGCCGTAGTGCAGCGCATTCTCGATCAGATTGCTCAGCGCGCGGCGCAGCATCGAGGAGCGAACTATCCATTCGAGATGCTCCGGCCCTGCATAACGCGCGTCGCGCCCACGATCTGTCGCGTCCTCGACCAGCGTCGCGGCCATCACCGCGACATCGACCGCCACCGCAGCCTCGGGATCGTCCTGCCCCTTCAGGAAGGTGAGCAGCGAGGCGATCATGTCGTCCATCTCGCTGACATCGTCCTGCATCGCGCGGCGGTTCTCCTCGTTGCGCACGTCCTCGAGCCGCAGCTGGAGCCGGGCGAGCGGCGTGCGCAAATCATGCCCCACTGCGGCCAAGGCCTGGGTGCGGTTCTCGATCAGCTCGTGGATGCGTCGCTGCATGCCGTTGAAGGCATGGATCAGCCCGCGGATCTCGGCGGTCCCCTCCTCCTCCACCGTCACGCGCTGGCCCGATCCGACATGGCCGATCGCGCGGACCAGCTTGCGCAAGGGCAGCAAGGTCCCGCGGATCAGCAGCGCGCCAAGCGTGAGCAGCAGCAGCGCCGGCACCAGCGCGACCATCGTCCGCTCGATCGCAAACTGCCAGACCTGCACTGCCTCGCGCGTCTTGAACACGATCCAGCTGCCATCGGCCATGCGCATCTCGCCGGCGACCACCTGGCCATGATTGCTCGGCGCCAGGCGCAGCTGGAGCCCCGAGGCGGCAAGGTCCTTTTCCCAATTGGTCACCTGCTCTTCCATGCGCTTCTGGCGCGGCGGGAAGGCGGGACGCTCGGGGATGGTGGGCGACCATTTGACGATGTAGCGATCGGTGGTGAGCTCGCGCGCCGCGGTCGGCCGCTGGGCCACCGGCCGCTCGGACAGCAATTTCTCGGCGATCACCAGATGCTCGGCGAGCCGGTGCGCGTCGCTTTCCTCGATCGAGTAGCGCGAGGCGCGTTCGTAGAGGAAGGTGCTCGCCCCGAACTCGACCGCGACGGTGAGCAGCAGGATGAGCAGGATCCTGCCGAGCAGCCCCAGGGGATGGCGCGGGACCAGACTCAGGAGCGGGTGACCTCGGTGCGGAAGATATAGCCGATGCCGCGCACCGTGCCGATCGGCGGCTTGTGCCCGGCAGCGGAGATCTTGCGGCGAAGGCGGCTGACCAGCACGTCGACGCTGCGATCCGAACTGTCGCCCAGGCGCACGCGCGACAATTCGACCAGCCGCTCGCGCGCAATCACCCGCTGCGGCTGGCTGAGAAAGGCTGCGAGCAGGTCGAACTCGGCGCCAGTCAGCTCGACCACGGCGCCACTCGGCGACTTCACTTCGCGGCGCGGGAAATTGACCGTCCAGCCGTCGAAATGCGCCTGGGTCTCGCGGTCGCCGCCCGCCATCCGCTCGAGCCCGCCACGGCGCAGCACCGCGCGGATTCGCGCGATCAGCTCGCGCGTGCCGAACGGCTTGGCGAGATAATCGTCGGCACCCAGCTCCAGCCCGAGCACGCGATCCTGCTCGTTGCCCTTGGCGCTGACGAAGATGATCGGCACGTCGCTCTTGCGCCGCACTTCGCGGCACAGGTCTATGCCGCTGGTGCCGGGAAGCATGATGTCGAGCAGCAGCAGGTCGACGGGGCCGTTGTCGAATGCCAGCCACATCTCCGGCGCGGTGGCCGCCTGGCGCACCGAATAGCCGTTTTCCTGAAGCGCGCGCGACGTGAGGGTGCGCAGCGCGGGATCGTCTTCGACCAGCACGATGACGGGGGCGCTCATGCCGGATTCTCGGTAAAACTCATTACGGGGCACTTAGGCGTCTCGCCGAGCGTCCTCAAGAGAGCCCTGCCCCCGCGGCAACGCTTTGTCACAGACGAGCATCGCTTCGTCACCACCGGGCAAAGCTTCCTTACAGCCGGGCAAAACGCCGCTCAGCCGCCGTCGCTATCTCCGCGATCAATAAATCAGGAGACAGCATGAAAATCGCCCTCGCCGCCGTAGCGGCTTCGTTCCTCGTCATCGCTCCCGCCGCCCAGGCCCAGTCGCTGCACGAGACCCACCAGCTCGTCTGGGCGCCGTCGGGCAAGACCCCGGTCGCCCATTGGCGCATGCGTGACCGCCCGGCATGCCCGGCGGCACAGGCCCATCACCAGGCAGGCAAGTCCGCGATGCCGGCGCCGGCCAAGTGCCTCGCGGTCAAGAGCGACAAGCGCCGCGTCGCGTCGGCGCTTTAAGGCTCAGGCTTCCCGTACGCGCAGCGTCGCCGCCGCGGCCAGTCCCATCACCGCGGCGGCGATCGCCATCGTCCATATCGGCTGGCCCGGGAAGAAGTGCCGCATCACCGTGCCGATCACCGTGGCCACTAGGAGCTGCGGGATCACGATGAAGACGTTGAACAGGCCCATATAGACGCCGAGCTTCGCCTGCGGCAGCGCCGAGGCGAGGATCGCATAGGGCATGGCGAGGATCGACGCCCAGGCGATGCCGATGCCGATCTCGGCGAAGAGCAGCGCATGGGCGTCGCGCAGCACCAGGAAGCTGGCATAGCCGAGCGCACCAAGCGCCAGCGCGATCGCATGGGTGCGCGCCTTGCCGAAGCGGCGCGCAAGCGGGCGGAGCAGGAACAGCGCGGCCAGGGTCGCCACGGCATTATATGCAGCGAAGAGGATGCCGACCCAATTGCCCGCTTCGTTATAGCCGGCGCTGTTCGGATCGGGCGCGTGGAAGACATATTGCGCCACCACCGGTGTGGTGTAGATCCACATGATGAACAGCGCGGACCAGCTAAAGAACTGGACCAATGCCAGCCGCTTCATCACCGCCGGCATGCCCGAGAAATCGGCCATCAGGTCGCCTAGCAACCCCGCCTTGGCGACCGCAGTAATCATTCGCGCCAGGCCGAAAGCCGCGAGCAGGCCGGCGAGCAGATAGAGCTCCTTCTCCAGCCCGGCAAAGAGGACGAGCGCGCCGAGCGCCGCGCCGGCGATCAGCCAGGGTACGCCTGCACCGATCCGGGCGGGCGGCGGCGGAGGCACTGCCACAGGCGGACCGTCGAACGCCGCGATCTCCTCGGGCGAATATTCGCGCGTGGTCAGCACGGTCCACAACACGGCGAGCAGCAGCGCGCCACCGCCCAGATAGAAGCTCCAGCGCACCGTATCGGGCAGGCCACCTGCAACTACCACATTGGAAACGCCGAGATGGTCGAGCAGCCAGGGCGTCGCCGATCCGATCACCGCGCCCGCGCCGATGAAAGCGGTCTGAATCGCATAGCCCGCTGTGTGCTGCTCCTTGTCGAGCATGTCGCCGACAAAGGCGCGGAACGGCTCCATCGAGACGTTGAGCGAAGCGTCGAGCACCCAGAGCAGCAGCGCCGCCACCACCAGTACACCTGCATTGGGCATGCCGATCAGCGCCAGCGCCGCCAGTATTGCACCGGCGAGGAAATAGGGGCGCCTGCGGCCGAACCGGCCCCAGGTCCGGTCCGAAAAATGGCCGATGATCGGCTGGACGAGCAGCCCGGTCAGCGGGGCGGCGATCCACAACAGCGCCAGATCGTCGATGCTCTCGCCCAGCGACTGGAAGACGCGGCTCATGTTCGCGTTCTGCAACGCGAAACCGATCTGGATGCCCAGGAAGCCGAAGCTGATATTGAACAGCCCGGCGAAACCCTGGCGCGGACGCCCCCCCGCTATTGTCACCGGCGGCGAGCCTTCTTGGCGCTGGCGACGAAGCGGATCGCCTCGCCGCCGCCGGGCGCGAGCGCGATGGTCAGCGTGTCGCCCTTCTTCACCGCGCGGGTCTCGATCGTGATCGAGTGGCGGGCATCGGTGCGATAGTCGGCGCCCGGCCCGTCACGGTAGATCTCGGCGGTGTAGCTCCTGCCTGCATCGAGGAAGTCGAGCGTGACGACCGAGCTGCGCGCCTGCTCGTCGCCGACGGCGCCCAGATACCAGTCGTCGCTGCCCTTCGCCTTGCGCGCGATCGTCGCATAGTCGCCGACCTCGCCGTTCAGCACGCGGGTGTCGCTCCAGTCGGTCGGCACGTCGCGGATGAACTTCATCTCGCCCGGGTATTTCGCGTAGTTCTCGGGCGTATCGGCGGCCATCACCACCGGCGAATACAGCACGACATACAGGGCGAGCTGCTTGGCGATGGTCGATTGAATCGCCGAACCGTTCGAGCCGCTGAGGCTGAGCACGCCCGGGGTGAAGTCCATCGGCCCGCCGAGGAACTGGGTGAAGACCAGGTTCGCCTCATGCTCGGGCGGGTTCTTGCCGCCTTCCCACGCATTATATTCCATGCCGCGCCCGCCCTCGCGCGCCACCCAGTTCGGATAGGTGCGGCGGAGCCCCGTGTCCTTCACCGGCTCATGGCTGTCGATCGAGACGTGGTATTTTGCGGCGGTCTCCACCACGCGGAGGTGGTGGTTCACCATCCACTGGCCCTCATGCCATTCGCGGTGCCGCGAGCCGTCGGCATCGACGCGCTCGATCTGCCCCGCATCGGTGACATAGCCTGTCTTCACCACCGGGATGCCGTGGTCCTGCGCATATTTGAACGCGCGATCGAGCTGGCTGTCATAATGGCTGGCCGATCCGCCGGTCTCGTTATGGCCGATCAGGTAGACGCCCCTGGCCTTGGAATAGCGTGCCAGCTCGGCGGCGTCGAAATCCTCGGTCGGCTGGTCGAAGTTCATCTCGTTGCCATTGCCGAACCAGTTGCCGTCCCAGCCGACATTCCAGCCCTCGACGAGCACGCCGGGGATGCCGTTGGCCGCGGCGAAGTCGATATAGCGCTTCACATTCGCCGTGGTGGCGCCGTGCTTGGGCCCGCGCGACCAGGTCCATTCGCCCTTGATCATGTTCCACCAAACGCCGACGAACTTGCCCGGCTTGATCCAGGATACGTCGCCCAGCTTGTTGGGCTCGTTGAGGTTCAGGCCGATGCGGCTGGCGGCGTAGAGCCCGGCCGCGTCATCGGCGATGGCGAGGGTGCGCCACGGCGTCGAGAAGCCCGCGTCACGCGAGACCTTGGGGGCCCCGGCGCCGGGGGTGAGCGAAGCCTTGAAGGTGTTGCCCTCGCCCCGCTGGAGGTTCATCGCGGCATAGTCGACCAGCGCCGCCTCGTGCACCGCGACATGGGTGCCGCCGGCGAGCTTCACCGTCATCACCGTCTGCGCGGTACCGACGGCGTCCAGAGCGGTCTTGTTGTAGAGATATTCCTCGCGGTTCCACAGATAGGCCGGCTTCCACCAGGCAGTGCCCGGCTCGGCGAAGGCGAACTCGGTCAGCTCGTCGGCGATATTGGCGTGCTTGAGATTGACTTGATTCGGCAGCGTGTAGCGAAAGCCCAACCCGTCATCGAAGATGCGGAAGGTAACATCCATCTCGCGCTTGAGATCGGACTTCTCGCGAAGGCGTACGGTCATCTCATTGTGGTTGTCGCGGATCGTCGCCCATTCGCCGAAGGGCTGGGTCCAGCTAACATCCGCCTTCGAACGATCCACTTCCACCAGACTCATGCCCCGATCGAGCTTGGGCGCATCGGTGAACAGGAAGCCCAGCCGGCTGTCGGTCAGCAACGGCTTGCCGGCCCGCTGCACGGCGTAGCTCGCCCGACCTTCGCTATCGAGGCTGACCGTAACGGTAAGCTTGCCGTCGGGCGAGGCGCCGCGGGCAACGACGTTGCCGTCGGTCTTCTGCGAGAGGTCGTCCTGCGCCAGCGCAGGCGCCGCGAAGGTGAAGGCAGCGAATGCCAGGGCAAGGGGGGCAAGCTTCATGGCGATATCCTCAGGCTTCGGTGCGGGCGATCAGCCCGGAATAGGCGGCAAAGGTCCAGTCGGCGGTGCTGCCGGTGGCGAGCAGCGGACGCCAGTGCTGCGCGCCCTCGGGCACCCAATACTGCGCAGCATCGCCCAGGTTGAATACGCAGAGCAAGCGCTCGCCCTCCCCTTCCCGCACAAACGCGAGCAGCTCGCCCGGCGAGTCGAGAAAGGCGATGTCGCCGGTGCGAAGGGCTGGGGAGCCGGTACGCAGCGCCAGCACCTTGCGTGTCCAGGCGAGCAGCGAATTTGGGTCTGCATCCTGCAGGTCGATCGCCAGCTTCGCATGGTTGGGGCCGACCGGCAGCCAGGGCTTGCCGCTGGTGAAGCCGAGCTGCGGCGCCTGCGCTTCCCAGGGCATCGGCGTGCGAGCGCCGTCGCGCGACAAGGTGCGCGGCCAGTTTGCGATCGCCTCGGGATCCTGCAGCGCCTCGAACGGGATCTCGACCTGGTCGAGGCCCAGTTCCTCGCCATAATAGAGGAAGATATTCCCGCGCAGCGCCGCGAGCAGCAGCATCTTCATCCGCGCGAACGCATCGGCCTGCTCGGGTGCGGCCCAGCGCGAGACGGCACGCGGCGCGTCGTGGTTCTCGAACGCCCAGCTCGGCCAGCTGCCGCCCAAGGGCCAGTTCTGCAACGCCTCACGCACGCCCGCTGCAGTCAGGCTGGAGGCGTAGAGGAAGTCGAAGCCGTACGCGGTGTTCAGCCGATTATCGCCCGCGGTGAACAGCTTCATCTCGCGATCCGCGTCCGCCCCGCCGACTTCGGCGACCGTGAAGCGATCGGGATATTCGTCGAAAACGCCGCGCAGCCGTTCGAGGAAGCCGGGAATGTCGGCATGGCTCTGGTTGTAGATGTGAAGCTGGAAATCGAACGGGCGCGTGCGCGGCGTGCCGTCGTCTGGCGCCGGCGGGTTGTCGCGGAACTCGGGGTCGTGCATCGAGAAATTGATCGCATCGATGCGGAAGCCGTCCACGCCGCGATCGAGCCAGAAGCGGGTGATCGCGAGCAGCTCTTCCTGCACTTCGGGCAAGTGGCAGTTGAGCTGCGGCTGCTCCTTCAGGAAATTGTGCATGTAGTACTGCCCGCGCCGCGCGTCCCAGGTCCAGGCCGGGCCGCCGAACACCGACTGCCAGTTGCTCGGCGGCGAACCCTCGGGCTTGGCATCGTGCCAGACATACCAGTCGGCCTTGGGATTGTCGCGACTGGCCCGGCTCTCGACGAACCAGGCATGCTGTTCGGACGTATGCGCCCAGACCTGGTCGATCAGCACGCGCAGACCCAGGGCGTGCGCCCGCGCCACCAGCGCGTCGAAATCTGCGAGCGTGCCGAAGATCGGATCGACGTCGCGATAGTCCGCCACGTCATAGCCGAAATCCGCCATGGGCGACTTGAAGAAGGGCGAAAGCCAGATCGCATCGACCCCCAGGCTGGCGACATGCTCCAGCCGCGCGGTGATGCCGGGCAGGTCGCCGATACCATCGCCATTCGAGTCGGCGAAGCTGCGCGGGTAGATCTGGTAGATGACGGCACCCCGCCACCAGGGCTGGTCGTTCTGGAGTTCCGCTTTTGCGGCAGGCTGGTTCACGGTCGAATCTCCGCCGCGCACACCGCATATCCGAGCGATGGCAGGCTGATGGTGAGGGAGCCGGGGGCGCTGGCCGTGGCGGCGCAGCTTCCGGCGAGCGGATGGAAATGAGTCGAACGCGTCTCCACCTGCACTTGGCGGGTGAGCGGCTCGGTCGAGGTGTTGAAGGCGAGCAGCACTTCGCCGCCCGTCATGGGATCGAAGCGAGAGAAGGCGAGCAGGCCGGGCTTGTCCTCGCGCGCGCGCAGCAATTGCCGGCCGCGGGTCAGCGCAGGGGTGGCGATGCGAAGGCGGGCTAGGGCCGCGACCTCTCGGAAGATCGGACCCGTCTCGTCAAAGCGCGGCGTGGCGGTGGTGGCGTCGGTGCCGACCAGCTTGTGGGCATTATACTCTGCCACCTTGCTGCCGAACTGGTCTTCGCGCGCATCCACGTCGTTGGAACCGCCGGCAAAGCCCTGCTCGTCGCCGGCGTAGATCGTCGGCACGCCGCGCAGGGTGAGCAGCATCGCGTTGGAGAGCAGCACGCGCTGGAGGACTTCGGCTTCGCTCGCTTCCGGAAAGGCCTTGCGGACGAACCAGGCGAAGCGGCCATTGTCGTGGTTGCCGGAAAAGGTCGGAAGAATCGCTGCTGTATCAAAGCCTTGGGCGTAGAGTACGTCGCCGTCGAACAGCTTCTCGAACACGTCGGTGCCCTTGGTCCCGGCAACGCTGTCGAGCAGTGCCTGGCGGAAGGCGAAGTCGAGGACGGAGGGCAGCTTCGCAGTGATCGTGTGCGCTGCCTGCGCAGCCGGATCGGCGACTTCGCCGAAAATATGGAAATGCGGGATACGGTTTGCCCTGGCGCGTGCGAGCATTTCGGGCACGAACGCGCGCCAGAACTCCGGATTCACATGGCGCGCGGTATCTATGCGGAAGCCATCGACCTTAAAACGATCGATCCAGCTGCCATAAATCTCAATCATGCCGGCAAGCACGCGCGGATGCTCGGTCATCAGATCGTCGAGCCCGACGAAATCGCCCATCGTCGAACTCTCGCCGGCGAAGGTCGAGTCACCGCGATTATGGTAATAGATCGGGTCGTTGAGCCAGGCGGGGCGCTTCGCCGCCTTCTCCGCATCGGGGACGAACGGCGTGTAGGCGTAGCTAGGGTCGGTCAGCCTGGCGAAATTGCTACCGTCGAAACCCGGATTGATCGGCGTGCCGTTCACCCCGCCGCGGCGCTGGTAGGGATAGTCGGCCAAGCCGCGATAGGCGCAGGTGCCGCACTCGCGATACTGGATCACGTCCGCCGTGTGGTTCACGACGATGTCCATGTAGAGCTTCATGCCCCGAGCATGCGCGGCGTCGACCAGCGCCTTGAACTCGGCATCGGTGCCGAGGTGCGGGTCGACATGGGTGAAATCGGTGATCCAATAGCCGTGATAACCGGCGCTCTGCTGACCGGGCCCGCCCTGGACGGGCTTGTTGACGAAGATCGGCGCGACCCAGATCGCGGTGATGCCGAGCGACTGGAGATAGGGGAGCTTGCCCGTCAGCCCCTTTAGGTCGCCGCCATGATAATAGCGCGCATCGCCGGGATCGAAGCCGGTCCGGCTGCGGTCGCCCTTCAGGCCGCCGCGGTCGTTGGCAGGATCACCATTGGCGAAGCGATCGGGGAGGACGAAGTAGATCACTTCGTCCTGGGGAAGACGCGCGCGATACTCCTGTGCGGCGGCTGGCAAAGCGGCGAGCGTGGCCAAAGTCAGGGCGAGACCGCGATATATTTCCGTCATCCCCGCGAAGGCGGGGATCCAGGGCGGCAAAGCGCTGCCCTTCGTGACTCTGGATCCCCGCCTTCGCGGGGATGACGACAGGATTTTTGGCGAGGACGATGGGATTTTCATGCCACCGCCCCCGCACAATGCTGCGCGATGAAAGCAGCATGATCCGGCATCTGCCCGACTTCACGCGCGCCAAGCAGCTCGATCAGTTCGAGATACTCGGCGATCTCGTCACGCGAAGGCGCATCGGCGAGCGGGTGGTAGCTCGCGGCCGCAATCCCCTGCCCCGCCAGCACCTGCAGCCAGGCGACTTCGCTGAACAAATCCGCCTCGCCGCGCACGATCTGGCCCGCGGCGCGCCACAGCTCGATCTTGTGCGTCAGGCTGTCGGGGAGTGCAGCCGCGCGGCGTTCGGCCCAGAAGGGCTCGTCGCGGTCGTTCGCCCAATAATGGAGGACGATGAAGTCGCGGATGCGGTCATATTCGACTTGCGTCTGGCGATCATATTCGTCGCGCTGGACCTGTGAGGCCCGGCCGCCGGGGAGCAGCTTGAGGATGCGCTCGATCGCCGACTGGATCATGTGGATGCTGGTCGATTCCAGCGGCTCGAGGAACCCGCTCGCGAGCCCGAGCGCGATGACATTGTGCTTCCAGAAGCTCTGCCGCTTGCCCGCGGTGAATCGCAGTGGCCGAGGATCGCCCAACGGCTTCTCGTCAAGGCCGGCGAGCAGCCGCGCCGCCGCCTCGTCGTCGGAGAGGTGCGCGCTCGCATAGACGATGCCGTTGCCGGTGCGATGCTGGAGCGGGATGCGCCACTGCCAGCCTGCGCCGTGCGCGGTGGCACGGGTATAAGGGGTGAAGTCGCTCGCGCGTCCGCTCGGCACGGCCATCGCGCGGTCGCAGGGCAGCAGGTCGCTCCACGCCTCGAAGCCGGCGCCCAGGGTCTCGCCGATCAGCAGCGCGCGGAAGCCGGTGCAGTCGAGGAACAGATCGCCGGCGACTTCGCGCTCGCCGTCGAGCTTGAGCGCAGTGACATCGCCGCTCTCGCCGTCGCGCTCAACGAAAACGATGCGCCCTTCCACCCGCTCGACACCGCCGCTTTCGGCCAGCCCGCGCAGGAACCGCGCATATAGCCCGGCGTCGAAATGAAAGGCATAGGGCATTTCGGGCAGCACCCGTGCCGTGCGCGCCGGCCCGCGCTGCATCCGGTTGGCCAGGGCTGCCTGGTTGTTGAGCGAATAGGCGGCCAGCGGTTTGGCGACGCCCTCGGCCATTCCCCGCAGCCAGCTATGCTGGAAAGCGAGCAAGCCATTCTCGCGCCCGACATCGCCGAATGCGTGCATGTAGCGCCCGCCCTTCGTCCAGCCGACGAACTCGATCGCGAGCTTGAAGCTGGCCTGGGTCGCGGCCATGAACTGGTTCTCGTCGATCCCCAGGCTGGCGTTGAACAGCCGAATTTGCGGGATCGTCGCCTCGCCCACCCCGACCGTGCCGATCTCCTCGGACTCGACCAGCGTGATGCTGAAACGCGGCCCCAGGAACCGCGCGAACGCCGCCGCGGCCATCCAGCCCGCGGTGCCGCCGCCCGCGATCACGATCCGGATCGGCTGCTCACTTTGCACGTCGGCGCCTCGACAAAAACAGGTGGCCCGGCCGGGAAGCCGGGCCACAGCTCGGGGGGATCAGAACTTGTACGAGATGCCGAGATAATAGTCGCGGCCGTAACGCTGATATTCGCGCACCAGGCGGCTGTCGGTCGCCTCGGTGGTGACGAAGGGCTGGTCGGTCAGGTTCTTGCCCTGGGCAAGGATCGAGAGACCGGCCAGCGGCCCGCTCTTGAACTCATAGCCGATCTGCGCGTCGAGCACGCCTTCCGCGCGGCCGAGGCGATATTCCGGGTTCGCCGAAAGGCCGGCCAGCTCCGCCAGGAAGCTGTCACGCCAGCGATAGGTGGCACGCGCCTGGAAGCCGTTCTTCTCGAAATAGGCAGTGCCCGTCGCGACCCACTTGGACTGGCCGGGCAGCGTGATCGGCACTGCATTGTTCGCATAGCGGATCTTGCTGTCGACATAGGTGCCGCTGGCAAACACGCCGAAGCCGTCAAGCGCGCTGCTGAACACGGTGAAGGGCAGCGAGGCGGTCGCTTCCACGCCCATGATGTCGCCGCGGCCGGTGTTCGCCGGCGCGCTGACCAGGCCGATCTGCGCGTTCTGCGCCGTCACGATCGCCCGCTGCGCCGGCGTCAGCGCCGGGAGCAGCGCCGAGAAGTCGTACAGCACCGAATTGTTCGGATCGACGAAGTCGGTCAGGTGCTTGAAGAAGCCCGTCAGCGCCAGATAGCCGCCGCTGTTGCCGAGATACTTCTCGAACGAGATGTCGATATTGGTCGACTGATAGGGCTTCAGATTGGCATTGCCGCCGTTCGAGCTGAACGGGCTGTTCTGCGGCAGGCTGCCCATGCCGATCTTCGAGATGTCGATCGACACCGCCTGAGTCACGCGCTCCTGGTCGAGGCGCGGGCGCACCATGGTCTGCGCGGCGCCGAGCTTGATGTAGAAGCTGGGCTCCAGCTCGAGGCTGAACGAGGCAGAGGGCAGGAAGTTGGTGTAGCTGGTCGAGGCGTTGACCGGCGCGACCGTGACGACGCCGCCCACCAGGCTGGCGATCTGGCCGTCGCCGCCCTGCTTGGTGTGAACCACCTGGACGCCAAGCGATCCCTTGAGCGCCTTGCCGCCCACCGTGCCGTCCACGGTCAGCTTGGCGTAGCCGGTCAGCACGTCCTCGGTGACGGTGTTGTCGCGCACCAGCGAGTCCGGACGGTTGTCATAGACCGAATTGAGCAGCGCATAGACCTTCATCGGATCGAGGGTCAGCATCTTGGGCACGCCCAGATAGTCCAGGCTCACGCTCTCGCTCAGCACCGCATCGGCGGGCACTGCGACGCTGGTCGGCGTGCCGCTGGCGACGGTGCAGTTGGTGCCGCCGCCCTTGGGGCAGAGGAAGTAGCTGGTGTACTTGCTCTGCTTCTCGCGGCGGCTGTAATTGCCGCCCACTTCCCAGCCGCTCAGCACGCTGCCGCTGATCTCGCCCTTGAAGCTGGCGCGCAGCGACTTGAGGTCGTCGACGAAGTCGGGACGGTTGAGGAAGCCTGCCTGCACCACGGCGGTGGTGCCATTATAGCCCCAGCCGCGCGGATCGGTCAGGCGGATGATGCTGGTGTTCGAATAATCGAGCGTCGGCACGATGTTGTAGGTGCCGTTGTCGTTCTGCGTGATGTGGATCGTGTCCTTCACGCCGCTCGAATTATATCCGGTGCCCGAATAGGTCTCGAGCAGGAAGTCGGTGCGGGTCGCGCGGCTCCAGCTGGCGTCCACATTGAGGTGGATCGTGTCGCTCAGCTTCAGGTCGTTGTTCCAGCCAAGCGAGATGTTCTCCGCCTTGCGCTCGTTCAGGTCGTTGCGCTGGACGTTGACCAGGTTGCTGATCGTCGCGTCGGTGACCAGGCCGTTCTGCACCGTATAGCCCGGCGCGATCGCGCCGTTCGAGCCCCAGGTCGGCGCGACGCCGAACTCGATGCCGCGCAGGTGCTGCGTTTCCTTGAAGTTCGAATAGAGGACGTCGAGCGTCGAGTGGAAATTGTCGCTCGGCGCCCATTCGATCGTGGCGACGCCGCCATAGCGCTTCAGCAGGTTCGACTGGACATACGGCTTGGCGCCGCCGAGGAAGAGGTTGCCGCCGGCGGCGGGCTCGTTCGGGAAGCCCCAGGCGGCGTAGCGCTCGATCTGGGTCGGCGTGCTCTGCGCCGAGACGCCGAGCGCGATGCCCAGCGTATCGTTGGCGAACTTGCCGACATAGGTGGCCGAGGCCTTGTAGCCCCAGCGCGTGCCGTCCGGATTGAGCTTGTCGGTTTCGTTCATCTGGCCGCGGGCCGAGACGACGAAAGTGTCCTTCTTCTGGTCGAGCGGGCGCAGCATGCGCAGGTCGACGGTGCCCGAGATGCCGGCCGCGATCAGTGAGGCGTCGGCCGACTTGTAGACATTGACATTCTTGAAGAACTCGGACGGATACTGGTCATATTCGACGCCGCGATTGTCGCCGACGGTGACCTGCTCGCGGCCGTTGAGCAACGTGGTCGAGAAGTCCGGACCCAGGCCGCGGATCGACAGGCGCTGGTCGCGGCCCTCGAGGCGTTGCGCGGTCACGCCGGGGATGCGGGCGAGCGAGTCGGCGATCGAGACGTCGGGCAGCTTGCCGATGTCTTCCGAAGAGACAGAGTCGACGATGGTGACGTTGTTGCGCTTGATGTTCGCCGACGACGTCAGCGAGGCGCGGATGCCAGTGACGACCAAGGCCGCTTCATCCGCGGGGGCCTGATCGGCCGGCGCGGGCGCAGGCGTCGCGTCCTGGGCGAAGGCCGGGGTCGTGCCCAGCAGAAGCAATGCGGCGCCCAGCGTGCGGGTGCTGGTTCCCAGCGAAAGCGCCGAGCGTGCGCGCAGAATCGCGGCGTGATTGGACAGAGCCATCCTCATTCCTCCCCAAATATACGGCCGCCTTCACTGGCGACGTTTTTTCTAACGTCCCCCAATTCGGCGCATGCGGCGGACAAGTGAAGGCAATCACATACGTATTCAGCGTTATTCGTCGGCGACTTCCGATTTGGCCACAGGCAGAGTAGTTGCAGGGAACGCGCAGATATTGGCGCGGCACGGGAGCAGGAAGCGGCATGGTCTCGCCGGACAAGCCGACATCGTTCGACATCGCGGCACTTGCGGGCGTCTCGCAGCCGACGGTGAGCCGTGCCCTGCGCGGCGACCCGACCGTGAACGAAGGCACCCGCAAGCGGATCGAGGCGATAGCGGCGCAGATCGGCTACAAGGTCGACAAGAACGCCTCCTCCCTGCGCCGCGGGCAGAGCAGCACGCTCGCCCTGCTCTTCTTCGAGGACCCCCTGCCCGACGGCACCGCGATCAACCCCTTCTTCCTGGCGATGCTCGGCTCGATCCTGCGCACCTGTGCCAAGCGCGGCTATGACCTGCTCACGTCGTTCCAGCAGCTCTCGTCCAACTGGCACAAGGATTATGAGGACGCGCGCAAGGCCGATGGGCTGATCCTGCTCGGCTATGGCGATTACGAGCTCTACCGCGCCCGGCTGAAGGACCTGGTGCGCCAAGGCACGCATTTCGTGCGCTGGGGATCGGTGGAGCTGGACGGGCTGGGCACTACGATCGGCTGCGACAACATGCTGGGTGGACGGCTGGCGGCGGAGCACCTGCTCCAGCGCGGCCGGCGCCGGCTTGCCTTTATCGGCGAGGCGAGCAGCCATTATCCCGAGTTCCGCGACCGCTATTACGGTTTTTGCGATACCCAGCTCGAAGCAGGGATCGAGCCCGATCCACGCTTGCAGATCGGCGCCTTGTCGATCGAGGAATCGGGTTTTGCCGCCACCCGCGAGCTGCTGCTCAACCGCGTGCCGTTCGATGCGATCTTCGCCGCGTCGGACCTGATCGCGATGGGAGCCCTTCGCGCGCTTCAGGAAGCCGGCAAGTCGGTGCCCGGCGACGTATCGGTGATCGGCTTCGACGACATCCCCGCCGCCAGCCTCACCCACCCACCGCTCACGACGATCGCCCAGGATTACAATGCGGCGGGCGAGGCATTGGTCGATACGCTGGTCGGCGAGATCAGCAACCACAGCTCCGATATCCGGCTGCTGCCGCCCCGGCTGGTCGTCCGCACGACCAGCTAGGGCGACCGCTCAATACTCGTCGTCTAGGTCGAAGTCCGGCTCCATGTCGTGCGTCGGCAGGCCGGCCGCGGTCTTGGTGTGGAGATAGACGAAGCCGGGCTGCGGGGCATATTCGCGGATCAGATAGCTGAGCCCAGGCTGCACCCTGCCGAGCGAGCCGGTCAGCATCCTGGCGTCATAGCGGGCGATCGCCGGCGCAGTGGCGACCAGGACCTTCTTGGTCGCGGCGGTCTCGCTGATCTCGATGTCGTCGGCGAAGCGATAGCCGACCTGCACCGTCATCTTCTGCGTGCCCGACAGCATCAGGTCGCGCCAGAAGGCATGGGCACCGTCGATGCAGGGGCCGAGGAATGCGGACTTGGTGTCGCACATGTTCGCGGCCTTGAACGCCCATTCCATGATGTCCTTGGGATATTGGAAGGTGATCGGCACCACGATGCCTTCCGCGGGCACGGTGCTCATGTCGATCTTGAGCGGCACCGGCGTCGGCAGCGGGCTGAAGCCCCCACCCATCCGCGTGAGCGCTTCCTGCGCATAGGCGGGCGAGGACGTCTGCAGGCTCCACGCGGTCAGCGTGATCGTCGGGTCGGCGCTCGCCACCATCTTGGGATTGGGCTTGATCCGGACGAACATCGTCGCGGTGGTCGGCGATACCGGCAGCGCCTCCATCCGCGCGAAGGAATAGAAGCTCGCCTTCTTGTAGCCGCACAGCGTCTTGGGATCGATCGAATCGAACCCCTGTGATTCCGGCGTCTTGCTCAGGTCCGCCGGCTGGGCGCACTTCATGCCGAGCACGCTGTCCTTGAGGCGCTTCGCCAGCCACTTGGCGACTTCCTCCTTGGCGTCGGCGGGCAGTACCCCGACCAGATCGTCGGGTAGCGCCGACATCGCCGAGCGCACCAGATAGTCCGCCGCCTGGTCGCCCAGGTCCGCCGTGGTCGGCAGCGTCGGCGGCAGGCCGGCACCGGTCATCGCGATCTTGAGTCCGGTATTGCCGACGCCCTTGAGGATGTCGCACCCCTTGGAGCGCGCGGCGGGCTCCTCGAAGGGGATATCCGGCTCGCATTTGCCCAGCGAGACGGCATAGGCGAAGGTGTCGACCAGCCCCTTTTGCAGCCCGCTATAGATGTAGCTCCAGCCGTTGATGGCGACGGGGATATAGTCGTACCAGTCGTCCAGCCGCTCCTTGGCGGCCTGGGCCTGGTCGAACCAGAAGGGCTGATAAACCTTCCCCGCTTCCCAGCCGCCGCGGAACCGGCTCGGCCAGGTCGCGCTGGGATAGGCGTCGCCCAGATTGTAGCTGGCGGCGTGCGGCTGCGCGATGAACTTCTTGGGATCCTTGAACCACAGCAAGGGATCTGACGTCTTGGGCACCTCGGTCATCACCACCGCGACGTTCGGCGAGTCCGGCGGCAGCCAGCCGATGACTTCCACCGTCGCCGGCGAACTGCCCGCGACTCCGCCCGGCAGCGCCGCCTGCGCGGCGAGCGCGGCATCCTCCGCCTTCTTGTCCAGCGCATCCTGCGCGACCGATTCCACATATTTGTTGTAGCTCGCCATCTGCTCCTTGCTGAAGCCGACCTACACCGGCACCGGCCGCCCAGGCGTGCCCGCGCAATCGGGCAGGAAGGCGCCGGCCGACTTGGGCTTCTTCACCGGCACGATGCGCAGCCAGTAATTGCCCTTGTCGCGCCCGTTCAGCAGCTGCTTGTACTGGGTCTCGGTGAACGAGATGGTCGACTTCCACACGGGCCCCTGCACTGCCCAGCCGACATAGGAACCCTTGTCCATCTTCTCGCTGTAGAGCTTGTCGACGATCCCCATCCCGATCAGGCCATTGGGGGCAAGGTCGGTGGTGCACTGGCTGATGCCGCCGCCCTGTGCCGGCCCGAAGTCGCTACCGAGCGCGCCTCCGGTAGCGACGGAGACGGTCATGCCGCCGAGCTTCACCGTGGTCGGCTGCCCCGCCGGGTTGGAGCGCCGCACCAGCTGGAGCACCGCCATCGTGTAGGCGGGCTTCTCGCGGGTGAGGAACTCGACCGAATAGCCTCCGGTGGTTGCGATCTTGATCGCCTTGGGATCGTTGGCCGGCGGCAGCCCGCCAGGTGGGGCCAGCCACTCGCCCGCGACATTGGTGACCTGCCGGCTGGTGACGCCGTCGATCGTGAACTCGTTATAGTGGAGCATGTGCTCGGGGCGCTGCCCGTCGATCAGCGCATTGACCATCTCGGCGGTCGGCAGCGGCTTGTTGTAAAGCACGGGATTGAAGTTGGTGGGTACCGGCGAGGCGCCGCCCATCACCTTGCTGCCCGGGATGACGCTGCACATCGGATAGGCGCCGGCGCTCTCGACTTCGAAGGCATAGTCGCCGGTCTTGTACTTGGCGAACGCGTCCAGGCAGGTGTTGATCTGGGCAAAGGCGCGCGAGTTGCTCGGGCTGAGCGCGGGGCCGCCGCGGGTGACGTAGCGCGGGCCGCGCCCGGGCACCAGCGCACCCTTGGGTCCGGTCTGCACGGTGATCGAATAGACGCTCGCCTGCCCCCTGGACATTGAGGGTCCGCACGAGAAGAGCACGCTCAGCTGACCGCTCGCCGACTTGCTCAGCGACGCGGTGTCGCCGGTGCGATTGGCGGATACGCAGCGGAACTTGAGCGGGGCGCGGACGCCGTTGACCAGCAGGCGGGGCACCTTGCCCGCCTTGCGGGACAGCCGGGCACCGCCTTCGACACGCGGGGCGCCGAGCCGCTTGACCAGCGCCGCTTCCTCGTCCCCGGCCGCTGCGACGGTGGCAGGCGCGTCCGGTGCCGCAGGCGTCGGCGGGCTGACCGGAGCCGGACGCGCCGCTACCGGGCGCGTCAGGACCGGCGCCGGCGTCGGCGCCGCCGGCACGCGGGCGATCGCCGCAGGCCGGCCGCCGCCCAGGGCCAGCGGCATGCCGCGATTATTGGTCTCGTTGCTCTCGGCGACCTGCGCGCTGGTATCGAGGAGCAGTTGAACGCTGGCCGCGCCGGCCGGCCGCGCGATCCGCACCGTGCGGCTCTGACCGGCGCGCAGCGCCGCGAACGGCTGCTCGACCGCGGTCATCCCGCTGCCGGTGAAGCGGATCGTCGTGGCGACGGACGCGCCGGTGCCGGCATTGCGGACATCCGCGACGATCTCGCCATTCTCTTCGCGCAGCGCAGTTGCGACCAGATCGGCCTGCCCTGATGCGGTTGGGCGGACCAGCACCGGCGCTGGCCGCGTGGCTACTAGCGCGGCCTGAATAGGTCGCACAATCACGGGCGCCGGTCGCGTGGTGACGGGCGCGGTTTGCGTGGCAACCGGAGCGGGCGGCGTGGCGACCGGAGCGGTCCGCGCAGGCGCCACCGGGCGCGCCTGAACCTGCGGCAGAGTGCGCACCCGAACTGGGGTCGTCGGTGTCGGCGTCACGTCCGGAGTCGGCGTGGCGCTGGGCGTAGGCGCCGGCTGCGGCAGGCGGAGGATCCGCTGCTGCGCCGAGGCGGCCGGGACGAGCATCGAGCTGCCGAGCAGCGCCACAACCAACAACCGCTTCGTCATCCCCGAGCCTCCCTCTGGCAGCATGGCACTGCGCATTCAGGCAATGAGACGCGGTGATCGCCGGGAAACGGACAGGCAGCATCGTAAATTTCATGATGCCGATCATTTCTCTCGCACAATCGTGCAGCTATCCTGCAAACCTCGCATGAGCGATTCGGCGAGCAGGGGGCGCGGATGGACGGATTGGAAACGCCAGCGCTCTTGGGTTCCTCCGAGCACCTCGTGCGCGTGCTTTATGACGAGCTGCACGGCATCGCGGTGCGCGAGCATCGCCGTGCCGGCAATCCGATGACGCTCCAGCCGACCGCCTTGGTCGGCGAAGTCTATCTCAAGATCCAGAATCGCACCGACTGGCAGAGCAAGGCGCATTTCCTCGGCTGCGCCGCGACGGCGATGCGCCACGTCCTCGTCGATGCGGCGCGCGCGCGTCTGGCCGCCAAGCGGAGCGGGCAGCGCGAGAGCCTGACCGGCGTGCTGGCGACACTCGCCTCCGAATCCGCGGGCGATGAGGAACTGGTCCGGCTCGGCGACGCGCTGGGCGAACTGGCGCGGCACGATCCGGTGCTGGCCAAGCTGGTCGAATGCCGCTTCTTCGTCGGCCTCGACGAGAACGAGACCGCCCAAGTGCTCGGCGTCACCGATCGCACCGTGCGCCGCTGGTGGATTCGCGCGCGGGCGTGGATCTATGCCGAGATGGCAGTGACCGCGGAGTAGAGGGTCTCGCCATTCAGGCGCACTTTGGGCTCCTCAATTCCCCTCCCTGCATGGGAGGGGAGCTAGACAGGGCCGGATCACCCGAGCCCCTCACGGCAGCTTCGCGATCCGCGCTTCCGTCTTCCCTACCGCCTGCAAGCCAAAGGCACCCGCCGGACCCATCGCCGCGAATCCCTCGCGCGCCTCCTTCGCCGCCGCGAGCGCCGCCGGCTTGTTGCCCTGCTTCAACGCCAGCAACGCCTCGGTCAGGCCGAGTTGCGGGCTGAGAGGGGTGTGCGGCGGAAGTGCCGCCATCCTGCCGCGCACCTCGGCGAGCTTCGCTGCCGCCGCATCGACTTCCCCAAGCTCGGCCAGCGCCTGCACCAGGGTGAGGTCGATCACGATCACCGGGATGCTGGCCTCGCCCAGGAAACGCTCCGCCATCGGGCGCGCTTCGAGCAGGGAGACGCGCGCTTCGGCGAACTTGCCGCTGCCCATCTGGGTCTTGGCGAGCTGGCTCAGATCTGTGGCAAGGCCGGGGCTTTCGCCGAACAGGCGGCGACGGCGATCGACGACGGTATGTGCGATCTTCTCTGCACCTGCCGGATCGCCCGCACGCAGGCGCCATCCGCCGCGTATCTGGTCGATGCCCAGCGCCTGCACAGTATCGCGCTGGCCCGGGCGCTCGAACACCTTGTCTGCCCGCGCGAAGACCGGGCCGAGCTGATCGAGGCGGTTGGCCTCGAGCAGATAGACCAGCAGGTTGTTGTAGAGCGTCAGCAGCGCGCTGTCGTTGGCGGCGAGCACGCGCTCGGCATTGGGCAGGCTGTCGGTCAGCAGCTTGATCGCCGTGTCGTAATCGCCCTTGCGCCGCGCTCGCGCCGCGCGGGTCGTGACGATCTGCTGGAGATCGACGCCGTAGCGCTCGGGGTCGCCGACGAACACGCGCTGCGCATCGTCGAGCAGGGCTTCGGTATCGTCGGGAGCGCCGATAGCCTGCGCCACATCGGCCAGGGTCAGCTTCATCCGCGCGGTCGCCTCCGGGCTGTCCGCGCCGATGCGCTTCTCCAGCGCCTGTTTCAGCAGGTTGTAGCCGCCCTTGCCATCCTGAAGGTTGATGTAGATGTCGCTGAGCGCGTTGACCGCCGCACCCGAACGCGCGCTGCCGTCCAGCGTGGTCAGCATGCGCAGCGCGGATTCATCGAGCGTCTGCTTGAGCGTCAGGTCGCGCGAATAGCCGGCCTGGCTGAACATCAGCGTGAGCGTCTGCACGATCGAATCGGAGCGCCGCGCCTCGGCCAGCGCGTTGTCGCGCTCGATCGCGGTGCGCCGCGCCTGCAGCGCGATGCCCCCGGCGCCGAGCAGCAGCGCGACGATGACGGCGCTGGTCGCGATGATCGCCCAGCGGTGGCGGCGCAGATAGCGGCCGAAGCGGTAGCGGCGCGACCCGACGCGCGCACGGACGGGCCGCGATTCCTCGAAGCGTTCGACATCGTCGGCAAGCTCGGTGACCGAGGCATAGCGCTGGGCGGGGTCCTTGCGCAGTGCCATCAGCACGATCGCATCGAGATCGCCGCGTATGCGTGCCGGCGAAATGCCGCCCTCGCCCTTGGCCGCTGCCTTGCTCGGCGGCGCGGGGTCCTCCTGCGCGACGCGGCGGACGAGCGTCGACAGCGTGCTGCCCTTCCCGCCCCAGGGCGTGACGCCGGCGAGCAGCTCATAGAGGATCAGGCCGAGCGCATGGACGTCTGTCGCCACCGTGATCGCGCCATTGCCCAGCTGCTCGGGCGCGGCATAGTCCGGCGTCATCAGCGGGCCGGTCATCGCCAGCGTCTGGTCCGCGCCTTCATGGATCAGCTTGGCGATGCCGAAGTCGAGCAGATGCACCTTGCCCCCGGCATCGACCAGGATGTTCGACGGCTTGAGGTCGCGGTGCACGATCAGGTTGGCGTGCGCGAAGGCAACCGCATCGCAGATGTCGCGGAACACGCGCAGCCGTTCGGACAGCGACGGCCGGGTGGTCCGGGCCCATAGGTCGATCGGCAGTCCGTCGACGAAGGACATCGCCATCCACGGCCGCCCCTCCTCGGTGACGCCGCCGTCGATCAGCCGGGCGATGCCGGGGTGCTCGAGCCGGGCGAGCAGCCGGCGCTCGCGCGCGAACAACGCTTCGTTCGGCACCGCGTCGATCCGCAGCAGCTTGAGCGCGACGCGCTGGTCGAACCCGGCGTCGCGGCGGGCGAGATAGACTTCGCCCATGCCGCCGCGCCCGACCAGCCGCTCGAGTATGAAACCCGCCATACGGGTGCCCTGGGGCAGCGAAGCGGGAAGCGGCGGCTCGGCCCCTTCCAGCGATGGCGCAGGCGCGTCGAGGATGCCGCGATGCGCCGAGGCGGCGAGCAATGCCCGTACACGCTCCGCGGTTTCAGGATCGAGCCCGGCGAGCGCCTGCGCGCGCCGGGCCTCATCCAGGGGTTCCAGCTCCTCGAAGATGTCGAGAACCCGGTCCCATTGCGCGCCGCTGCTGTCCATCAAGCCCCCTTTGACTGCCGATCGAACCTAACCGCCTGCGCAGATGTGCAAAGTGATTTTTCCGCACCTGTGTCCGTCGGCGACGCCCGATCGCGTCTCTCCAGTGATGCAAACGGGGAAGGATTGGGGATGAGGACATTGTCGATCGCCTTGTTGGCACTGCCGCTGCCGCTGGCCGCGCCCTCCGCCGCGGCGCAGGTGGTGGTGCTCAACGGCAAGCCCACGATCGGTTCGGATTCGAATGCCGGGCGCCTGCTGACCGTCACTTCCGCCAATTCGAAGGGGGTGCGCGTCTCGATCCGGACCACGCCGGCGGTCGCGCTGATCTGCAACGAGAAGGCGCCGACGACCTCGTGCCTCGCCTGGGTGAAGGCCGGGGCGACGATCTCGGTGGAGCTGCTCCGCCCCGACAGCCCGCGCACCCCGCCGGGCAGTGGCAAGCCACCCGCCCGCACGCAATGGGGGGGCAATTGCGCCGGCACGTCCACCGCGGCCTGTGTCGTGACGATGCGCGAGGATCGCACCGTTGCAGTCGACTGGGCGAAATGAACATGACGCAAACTGGGAGGATTTCGAAGATGCGACACGCGATCAGGCTTATGGCGCTTGGCGGGACGACACTGCTCGCCGCCTGTGGCGGTGCACCCGCCGGGACTAACGGCTCGGCGACCACGGCGAAGGTGGCGAACAGCGGCTGGAACGCGCTCGATGCCTGCGGAACGCTCGGCAGCGCCAACGCCGCGCAGATCAGCGGTTCGGCGGTCACCTCGTCCGAAATCACGACCAAGCTGGAAGGCAGCGACGGCATGGCTTCGCTGTCGGGCTGCACCTTCAAGCTGGCCAATGGTGCCAAGCTGGTGCTTATGACGCGCGAGGCGCCGGTGCCCGACGCCAGCGACAAGGCCATCGAGCTGGCACGGACCGGCGGCGGGATGATGCCGCGCGCCAGCGACGTGCCCGGGCTGGGCAAGGCGGGGCTGTGGAACGCGCCGGGCAAGCAGCTCCAGGTGTTCCTGGACGAGCGGCGCTTCATCACGGTCAATTATTTCGACGCGCCGGCAAGCGCGGACGTCAAGGCGATGTCGATCGCCGTCGCCAGGAAGCTGCTGTGATGCGCGCGCTCCTGTCCGCCGCCGCCCTGCTCTCGGCCAGCCCCGCGCTGGCGCAGATCAGCGACGAGATCGTCCGCGACACCGTCGGCAGCTACCAACTCGTGCCGACCGACGGGAAACCGGCCTGCACCGTCGCGCTGTTGCCGGCGCGCAGCACCGCCGGCGAGGATGCGCGGCGCGCCACGCCGGGCGCTTGTCCGCACCTGCCCGCCTTCGCCAGGGTCGTCGCCTGGAAGCTGGAAGACGGCACGACCTTGCTCGATGCCAGGGGCAAGCCGGTGCTGCACTTCGTCGAGGACGAGACCGCGCTGCCCACCTGGCCCGACCTGAAGTCGCCCAAATATTACCTGGTGCCTGCGGTCGCCGGCTTCACCCATCTCCTCCAGCCCGCCGAATGGGCGGGCGACTGGAAGCTCTGGCAGCGCGGCAAGCTGGTCTGCACGATCATGCTGGCGCCCGGCACCGGCGACACGCGGCGGGTTTCCACAAAGACCTGCCCCAGGAAGAGCGCCGCCGCGCGGCTGACCAGCTGGTCGCTGGAAGACATGCGGCTGATGCTCTGGGGGCCGAACGACCAGCTCATGGACTTCAGCCCCGCCACCAAGGCGCGCTGGGTGACCGAGCCGGGCGGCTGGAGCCTTTCCAAGTAACCGCCCCGCCCGCGCCCGGCTTTCCAGCCCCGGCGCGGGCGGCAGCGATCAGCGCTTCACCAGCTCCACCCGCCGGTTCTTCGCCTTGCCGTCCTCGGTCGCGTTGTCGGCGATCGGCTTGGCCTGGCCATAGCCCTTGGCGCTCAGCCGATCGATCGCGACGCCCTGCGAGAGCAGCGCG
Source organism: Sphingomonas sp. GW821-FHT12D09 (assembly GCF_058807215.1). NCBI lineage: Bacteria > Pseudomonadati > Pseudomonadota > Alphaproteobacteria > Sphingomonadales > Sphingomonadaceae > Sphingomonas > Sphingomonas sp. GW821-FHT12D09. Next base: position 1,379,624 of record NZ_JBXAQL010000001.1, read on the forward strand.
CCCAGCACCGCGCTGGCCCGGCCGGTGGAGAGCTGCTGGTTGTGCGCCGGCGTGCCCGCATTGTCGGTATGCCCCTGCACTTCCAGCTTCAGCGCGGGATTGGCGTTGAGCAGCTTGACGATCTCGGCGAGGATCGGCTGCGAGTCCGGCTTGATCGCGGTCTTGTCGGTATCGAAGTTGATGTAGAGCGCGACATGGCCCTGCGCATCGAGCGCGGCCTTCATCGCTTCGGCATCGAGCATCTTGGCCTTCATCTCGAGCGGCTTCTTCTCGACGACCGTCAGCCAATAGCTGTCGTCCTCGTCCTGCCAGCGCTTCCACACCTCGACCCAGATTTCGCCGCCACCCGGCGTGCGCGCCATATAGACGCCGCCCTTCTCGCTCACGAGATTGTACATGCCGCGATGGCGGTTCTCGGCGAACTTCACCTTGGCGTCGTCAATCTCCTTGCCGCCGCCTTCCCACACGGTGACGCCGCCCAGGTCATGGACCAGCTTCTCATAGGTCTTCTCCGCCTGGAACACCGACACGCCCTTGCCGATCGCACGCATCGTGTAGAGCCGCCCTTCGACCGGGATCAGCTTCTTGCCATCGAAGAACTCGTAGCGGTCATAGGCGACGTCGCGCTGGAGTTCGCGCGAGCTGTCGCCCGCGCCGTTCTTGAGCGACAGCGGCTCATAGCCTTCCATCAGGCTGAAATAGGGCCAGGCGCCGGTGGGCGCAGTGCCGATGGCGACCTTGGACGAGTCGAAGCCCACCGGTGCGGGCATCTCCACCACGGCGTTCACCGGCTCGCTCGCATTGGCGGCCGCCACCGGTTGTGCCGTGCTCGTGTTCGCCGTCGCGTTCGTCACGTCGTCATGCGACGAGCAACCCGCCAGGGCCAGACCCGCCAGCACCAGAGACAGCCTGGAAACATCGTTCGCCCACCACATCGCCAACTCCCTCTTTGGTTTCGCTGAGGGAGACGCGGAAATCGGCCCGGACCGGACATTCTCGATTCCGGCGAGGCGCTGTCCGGTTCGGCACGAAACCTCCGTTTAGCCTTTCGATCCGAGTAGTGCCCGATGGGAGGAAAACATGCGTCGTACGTGGATGATCTGTGCAGCGGCCGGGCTTGCGCTCACCGGCTGCGGTGGCGGCAACAAGGCTGCCGAGGGGGAAAAGGCCGTGGCGAGCGGCGGTGCCGATATCGATCCCTGCAGCCTGTTGTCGGCAGACGAGATGACGGCGATCACCACCGACAAGGTCATCCGCACCGATCGCGACGGCACCAGCTGCTCCTATCGCAGCAACCCCGATGACGGCGTGCAGGTCACCGTCATGGCAAGCGGCGGCGCAGCGCAGATGGAGACCGTCCACCGCAGCGCCAAGCTGCTCGGCGGCATGGGCAACGCAGTCGCCGACAAGGGCGGCGCCGGTGCCGACGTCAACGAGATGCTGAAGCCGGACAAGTCCGCCGCCCCGAAGCTTGGCGACGAGGCCGTGTGGGGCATGAACAACATGCTGTCGGTGCGCAAGGGCGACGCCTTCGTCGAAGTGACGCCGCCCCTGATGCACGATCCGGCCAATCATTCGGGCTATCCGCTGGTCAGTACCGCCGACAAGCGCGCCATCGCCCAGGCCGTGGCAACCAAGCTGCTCGCCAAGCTGCCCTAGCGCGCCACCGGGTCCACTGCGTTGACCCGCTCGACGATCAGCGGATCGTTCGGCGTCAACGGCAGCGGCGGCACGGCCTCGGGGGCAATGCCGAAGGTCGCAGCGAGCACGTCGTCCGGCAGCGCGGAGGTCGAGGCGCGATAGCCGATATCGGCAGGCATCGGCTGGTCGAAGAAGACCAGGAAATGGATGTCCTCCTCGCCGATCACTTCGATCTGGTGGGGATAGGAGCGCGGGATGAAATAGGCATCGCCCGGCTGGAGCTCATAGGTATCGACGCTGCCGTCGGGATCCAGGATCGACATCCGGGCGCGGCCCTTGTGGACATAGCCCATCTCGGCGGTGTTCGGATGCCAATGCGGCTCGCGCATGCCGTTTTCCGGGATCGCGATCGAATACATTGCGAGATGCTTCAGCGCCGGCCAGAATTGCGACCGCGCGACGCGCGCGGTGCCATAGGGGTGGTCGATCAGCGGCGTCTCGGCGCCAATGCCGAACTTGTGTGGATCGGGGAGCTCGGCCGCCTTCGGCACTGCTGCCGCCGGCCCACTGCGGCGGACCAGCACCGCCGACGCGGGAGGCCGTCGCGCAGATGCGCCGCCTCGACCACAAGCTCGGCAGCGACATGATCACCGATGTCCTGATCGTTGCGGACTGCCCCAATTTCACGGCCAGGCCCGACCATGGCGACGCGGCCGATCGCGCGCGCATCGCCGCGTTCCGCGCCCAGGTGGATCAGTTGATCGGCAACTGAGACGCGGCAAAACGCACGAACGGGGCCCGGCCTTGCGGCTGCGCCCTTTCTGCGTTCAGCGTGCGGCGCGCTCGATCGCGTCGAGCAACAGGTCGGGATCGACCGGCTTGGTCAGGAAAGCGGCAGCACCAGCGTCCATCGCCTGAGCGCGCGCCACATCGGTGGGATAGGCGGTCATCAGGATCACCGGCTGCCGCCAGCCGCGCCGGACCATCTCGGCCTGCAGCTCCAGGCCGGTCATGCCAGGCATGTGGAGGTCGGTGACGATGCAGGCGAGCGTATCTTGCTCCCTATCCGCCAGCAGCGCGTCGGCACCGGCGAAGCAGCGCGCGATCAGACCGGCGGAGCGCATCAGGCTGTCGAGGCTGCCCCGGACGTCCGGGTCGTCGTCGACAATACCGATGATGAGGGATGCACTCACTTGGCCTTACTCCGGGAAACCGCGGCGCACCGCGCCGATCAGGAACCCTGCAAATGCGCCGACGGCGCGGACTTCGCCATTATACTCAAAGGTTAAACCGGTGAATGCTTTCATCGCGCACGCCGAGCAGCTCGGCCATGCGGACCAGGTCGGCCAGCGACTGCGCCTCCATCTTGCGCATCACATTGCCGCGATGGATCTTCACCGTGATCTCGGACAGGTCCATCCGCGCCGCGACCTGCTTGTTCATCAGGCCGGTCACGACGAAGCCCATCACTTCGCGCTCGCGCGGAGTGAGCCGGGCATAACGGCCCTGCAGCGCCTCGGTGCCTGCCGCCTCGGCCCGGCGCTCGCGATCCTTGTCGAGCGCGGTCTCGACGGCGGCGAGCATCTGGTCGTCGCTGAACGGCTTGGGCAGGAAATCGATCGCGCCGGCCTTCATGCCGCGCACCGTCATCGGGATGTCGCCATGCCCGGTGATCAGGATGACCGGGATGTGCAGCCCCTGCGCGACCAGCTGCTCCTGGAAATCGAGCCCGCTCTGCCCGCGCAGCCGGATGTCCAGCACCAGGCAGGATGCGTCGCCCGGAAGCCCGGCCGCCAGGAAATCCTCCGGCGTATCGTACAGCGCGACGTCATGCCCCGCCGAGCGCAGCAGGCTGCCCAGGCTGCCGCGCACCTCGGCATCGTCATCGACCACACAGACCGTCATGCCGTCTCCATTTCGTTCGCAACTGGCAGGCGGAATCGGAAGGTCGCGCCGCCGCCCGGATTGTTCGCCGCAGCCAGCGTGCCGCCATGCCGCTCGACGATCGAGCGGCAGATCGACAGCCCCATGCCCAGGCCACTGCTCTTGGTGGTGAAGAAGGGGGCGAACAGGCTCTCCGGATCGCCGGCGATGCCGGCGCCGCAGTCACAGACCTGCACGGTCACGCCCGCATCGTCGGCGGCCGCTTCGATGCACAGCTCGCGCTGCTCGGCCGGGGTATCGGCCATGGCCTGTTCGGCATTGAGCATCAGGTTCATCAGCACCTGCTGGATCTGCACCCGGTCGCCGCGCACCGGCGGCAGGCCTGCGGCCACGTCGATCCGGATCGCCACGTCATGCGCCTGCAGGTCGCGCTGGAGCAGCGCCGCCGTCTCCGCGATCAGCGGCGCCAGCTCGAGCCGGTCCTGCTGCGGATCGGCCTTGCGCGCGAGGTCGCGGATGCGGGCGATGACGTCGGCGGCGCGAGTGCCGTTCGCGGCGATATGGTCGAGGCAGTCCGAGACTTCGGGCGCTTCCGGCGCCTCGCGCGCCAGCCAGCGCTTGCCCGACTTGGCATAGGTGATGATCGCCGAGAGCGGCTGGTTGACTTCATGCGCGATCGACGCGGCGAGCTGGCCCAGCGTGGTGACGCGCGAGACATGGGTGAGCTCGGCCTGCGACTCTGCCAGCCGCGCCTGCGCCCGGTTCCGTTCGGTCACGTCGATCGCCATCACCAGCACGCGCTTCCAGCCATCGCCGCCGGGCGGCACGGTGACGCGCATCACCACGTCGATCATCTCAGCTGAGGCGGTCAGGAACTGCGTCTCCTCCTCGATCACCGGCACGCCGGCGGCGAGTGCAGAAAGGATGCGGCCGAGCGTCGCTTCGGCCGCGGGGGTGTGGTGCGCGATCAGCGTGCCGCCGACCATCGCCTCACGCCCGTCCAGCCCGAACAGCCGCGCTGCCGCGTCATTGGCGCCGTGGATCGTCGCCGCGCGCGCGATGCGGTCGATCGCCGCGGCATCCATCGCCGCGCCCGCCGTCAGCATCGCATGGGCGACGGACCAGTCGCCTTCCCAGATCGGCAGGCCGGCGGCATTGAAGATCGTGCGATAGCGCTCCTCCGACACGCGCCTTTCCTCGGCCGCCGCCTGGTTGCGCACGCTAAGCAGCGTGGTGATCCCGATCGCGGTGAGGCTTACCGCCAGCCGCAGCGCGGGCGACCCCAGCGGCTCGCCCGAATGGCTGATGAAATAGCCCGTGATCGCCATCGCGAAGCCGATAGCGCCGGCACCGACGATCAGCCCACGATCATGGCTGCGCGCCGCCATCACCACGACGATGGTATAGAGCACCGCCACCGCGCCCTGGAGCGGGCTCAGCACGTCGAGCGCGAAGATCGCCAACGCGAGCCCCAGCGCCGCCGCGCCGTGCACCTGTCTCGTCAGCCGCCTGCCGGCCGCATCCTCGCGCATCATCGCCTCCCGCAGCCGCTCGATCCAGGCCACGCTGGACGAGGGCGCGCGCGACCGCAACTGCCCGGAAGAGTGAGTTGCCAAGTTCAGCACGCGCCCAGATGCAGCGTGAATCGCGTGCCCGGCGCCACGTCGCTCCAGGTGAAGGCGCCGCCCAGCCGCTTGGCCATCATCGCGATCAGCTGCGTGCCGAGGCCGCTGCCCCTGGGCGCCGCGCCGGCATCGATCCCGCGCCCGCGATCGAACACGTGCAGCGTGGCGCCGCCCATCGCCTCCCCGATCAGCGCGATCCGCACATCGCCGGGGGCGCCTTCGGGATAAGCGTATTTGCAGGCATTGCCGACCAGCTCGGAGACGATCACCCCGATCGCCGTCGCCGCCTCGGGTGATACCTCGACCGGATCGGCCGCGACCAGCACCCGCCGCCCATTGGCGGCATCGCCGCAGCTGCGCTCCAGCGCATCGCCCAGATCCTCGAGATAGGCACCCAGATCGACCCGCGCGGTGTCGCGCGCCTGGTAGAGCTGGCGGTGCACTCCGGCGATCGCCGCGATCCGCCGCGTCGTCTCGTCGAGCGCGGCGCGGGCGATCGGATCGGCCACCCGCCGCGCCTCGATCGACACCATCGCCGCGAGCAATTGCAGGCTGTTGGCGACGCGGTGGTTGCTCTCGTCGGCGATGCTCGGCTCGGGCATTGCGGGAAGCACGGTGATCGGGGCGAAGCCTTGTGGTGCGAAATGCGGTGCCAGGGTCATCGGAGCGATCCTTTCTATGGACGTCCCCTTGATCCCCCACCCCTCCCCGCCGCGCCATCATACGCAGGTTTGGGGCGCTCGGGCCTCAACCCAAACCTGCGTATGATGGCCGCCGAAACCGGGCCGGCCCACATCTCGGGCAACGGAACGGCACCCGCCGATCCCGCGATGATGGAGGACAATATGGGCACGATCACCACTGCCGACGGCGCGGAAATCTTCTTCAAGGACTGGGGCCCCAAGGACGCCCAGCCGATCGTGTTCCACCATGGCTGGCCGCTCAGCGCGGACGACTGGGATGCGCAGATGCTGTTCTTCCTGGCCGAAGGCTACCGCGTCGTCGCGCATGACCGCCGCGGCCATGGCCGCTCGTCGCAGATCGATACCGGCCACGACATGGATCATTATGCCTCCGACGCCTCGGCCGTCGCCGAGCATCTCGACCTCAGGAATGCCGTCCATATCGGCCACTCGACCGGCGGCGGCGAAGTCGCCCGCTATGTCGCCCGCTTCGGCCAGCCCCAGGGCCGCGTCGCCAAGGCAGTGCTGGTCAGCTCGGTGCCGCCGCTGATGGTGCAGACGCCTGGGAACCCGAACGGCACCCCGATCGCAGTGTTCGACCAGTTCCGCGCCGCGCTCGCCGCAAACCGCGCCGCCTTCTTCCTCGATGTCGCCGCCGGCCCCTTCTACGGCTTCAACCGCCCCGCCAACCCGCCCCAGGAAGCAGTGATCCGCAACTGGTGGCGCCAGGGCATGATGGGCAGCGCGCTGGCGCATCTCCAGGGCATCAAGGCGTTCTCGGAGACCGACCAGACCGAGGATTTGAAGGCGATCACCGTGCCGACGCTCGTGCTCCAGGGCGATGACGACCAGGTCGTGCCCTATGCCGATGCGTCGCTGCTCCAGGCCAAGCTGCTGCCGAACGCCACGCTCAAGATCTATCCGGGCTTCCCGCACGGCATGCTGACCACCCATGCCGATGTCATCAACCCGGACCTGCTCGCCTTCGTCCGCAGCTGAACCCCGGGCGCGGCGGCGGATCCCCTTCCGCCGCCGCGGCCTTCATGCTTCAAGGGACGGACGGGAGGATCAGAATGACCAGTTGCCGGCACAGTTCGACGATCAACGAAGTCAGCCCCAGCGCGCGCGGCTGCGAGGAGTGCCTGAAGATCGGCAGCCCCTGGGTGCATCTGCGCCTCTGCCGCGCCTGCGGCCATGTCGGCTGCTGCGACGAATCCCCGCACCGCCACGCCACCGCGCATTTCCATGCGACCAAGCACCCGATCATCGAAGGCTATGACCCGCCCGAAGGCTGGGGCTGGTGCTATGTCGACGAGGAAGAGATCGACCTCCCCGACCAGACCCCGCAATGGGGCCCGATCCCGCGCTATATCTGAACGCGCCGTTCGGAAGGTTTACTGTCGCGCGATAGTCGGCCCATAAGGCGGGCGATGACGAAGAAGACCGCGCCCAAGGAACGCTCCACCAAACCCGGCGCGCGCCTGACCATGCAGGACATTGCGCGCCTGGCCCAGGTTTCCACGCCCACCGTGTCGCGCGTGCTCAACGGCAGCACGCTGGTGACCGAGGAGACCCGCGAGCGGGTGATGGCGGTGGCGCAGGCGCATGGCTATGCAGTCAACCGCAACGCCGCCAAGCTCAGGCACACCCGGACCAACACCGTCGCGGTGATGCTCGATTTCGGCTCGCACCGGCACGGCGCGATCGGCGATCCCTTCATCTTCGAGCTGCTCGCCGGCGTCTCCGAAGCGCTGTCGATCCGCAACCAAGACCTGCTCCTCTCGCCGCCGGGGCTCGAGGATGTCCGCGCCTTTCGCGATTTCTACCAGGCGCGCGGCGCCGATGGGTTCATCGTGCTGGGCCAGGGCACGCGCGATGCGATGCTGCGCGAGCTCGGCCGCGCCGACGTGCCGCTGGTGGTCTGGGGCGCCGTCGCCCCCGACGCCGGCTATTGCTCGATCGGCAGCGACAATTTCCTCGGCGGCGAGCTGGCCGGACGCCACTTCCTGCGCGCCCAGCGCAAGCACTGGCTGTTCGTCGGCGACATCCGCCACGAGGAGCTGCGCCTGCGCTATGAGGGCCTGTGCGCGGTAGCGAAGGACCAGGAAGACGTCACCGTCGATTTCCTGCCGATCGCCTCGATGGCCTTCCACGCCACCGCCGACACCGTCACCGCCTATCTCGCCGCCGGCCGCCAGCCCGACGCGGTCTTCGCCTTTTCCGACACCGCCGCCATGGCCGTGATCGGCGCCTTCAAGGAACGCAGCCTGATCGCCCCGCGCGACTATTCGCTGGTCGGCTACAACAACATCCCGCCGGCCGCCCATTTCAGCCCGGCGATCACCACGATCAACCAGAAGACCGATGTCGCCGGCGCCCTGCTCGTCGAGAAGCTGATCCAGCAGGTCGATGGCGGCCGCGCCCGCTCGACGGTGCTGCCGACGGAGATCGTCGTTCGGGATACCTAGTCGCCGTTCCCGGCCGTCAGCATCTCCGCCTCATCCCGTCATCCCCGCGCAGGCGGGGATCCAGGGTTTCTCTGCTGAACGCCGAATCTCATTCCCCTCCCTGCAAGGGAGGGGTTAGGGGTGGGTTAGAAAAGGTCGGGCTCGATGCCCGGCCTTTTCTTCTTCAACCATCGGCTCGCTGGGCGCCCCCGGCCTTCGCCGTGGGCGCAACCCACCCCCGACCCCTCCCTTGCAGGGAGGGGAGTTCAAACGGCTGGCCATCGCCAAGGAGAGTTGAAAGCAGAGACGGTGTCGGGTCTGATCCTTTATCCTTGAAAACGATATCAAAGACCCTGTAACGCGTTTCCCATAAGAGTTGGGGAGCGGGTGTTGGCTCGAATATTGAACGGCGCGGAAGATATTGTGCTCTTCGCGGAGGACGGCTGGTCGCTCGACGTGATCGGCGACGACTCGGCACGCGAAGGCTGGGCCGCGACGATTCTCGCTCTCTCCAACGGTGCGATCGGGGTGCGCGGCGCCATCGAGGAGCGCGCCGAGGCCACGACTTTCCTGGCGCACGCCTATGAACAGGCCCCGATCCATTATCACGAGAAGCTGAAGGGTTTCGCCACCAGCAGCGATTCGCGCGTGCCCGTCGCGGAGGCGCTGGGCATGGAAGTCCGCCTCGACGGCGAAGCAATCGATTTCACGACACTCCGCTCGGCGACTAGCCGCACGCTCGATCTGCGCGCCGGCATCCTGCGCCGCGAGACGCGCTGGTCCTTCCCGGACGGTCGCCTCATGCGCATCCGCACCGAGCGGCTGGTGCCGCTGTGCGGCAACACGCTGCTGCTCCGCCGGCTCAATGCCGAGATCGATGGCGAAGGGCAGGTCACCCTTCACCCGCGCCTCGCCCCGGCCCCCAGCGGTGCCACCCAGTCCGACGATCCGCGCATCGGCGTGAACCTCGCCTCGCGCGGCTTCGACACGGAGCGGGCGGACGACGATAGCGTGGTCGAGCGCCTGCCCGGCAGCTGCATCGGTGTCGCCGCCATCCAGCGCGCCCGGGACGAAGATGGCTGGCTGCTGGTCGCGACGGGCTACGCCGCCGGCCGCAACGCCTCCGATGTGCTGACCGAACAGGCCGCCGCGCTGGCCGATTCCGCTCTCGCCGCCGGCTTCGAGGCCGCCGCCGCCGCACAGCACGGCCTGCTCGACACTTTCTGGGCCTCCGCCGACCTTGCCATCACCGGCGAGCCGCGCCTGGCGGCGACGCTGCGCGCCAACCTCTTCCACCTCTTCGCCTCGGCAGGCCGCGACGGCCGCTCGAGCGCCGCAGCCAAGGGCCTGACCGGCGAAGGCTATGAGGGCCATTATTTCTGGGACACCGAAGCGTTCATGCTGCCGGTGCTCTCCGTGCTCGCGCCCGACATCGCCCGCGCGATGCTCGTCTATCGCGCGAACACGCTCGACGCCGCCTTCGCCAATGCCCGCGCGCTCGATCACCGCAAGGGCGCGCTCTATGCCTGGCGCACGATCGAGGGCCGCGAATGCTCGGCGCATTACCCGAGCGGATCGGCGCAGTACCACATCAATTCGGCCATCGCCTTCGCGATCGGCGCCTATGTCGATGCCACCGGCGATGAGGCCTTCCTCGTCGAGCATGGCGCCCGCATGCTGGTCGAGACCGCGCGGATCTGGCTCGCGCTCGGCGACTGGGCGGACGGCAGCTTCCACCTGCGCGGCGTCACAGGCCCGGACGAGTACACCGCGCTGATCGACGACAATTGGTACACCAATCGCATGGCGCAGAAGCATCTGCGCCTCGCCGTCTCGGCTGCCGCGCGCGTCGGCGAACTGGAGCCCGAGGCCTGGACGCGCCTCGCCGCCGACATGGCGCTGGACGCAGCCGAGCTCGCCGACTTCGCCCGCGCCGCCGATGCGATTCACCTGCCCTATGACGCTGCGCGCGATCTCGATGCGCAGGATGCCAGCTTCCTCGGCAAGCCGCGCTGGGATGTCGCCGGCACGCCCGCGTCCGACTTCCCGCTGCTGCTCAACTACCACCCGATGACGCTCTACCGGCACCAGGTCTCGAAGCAGGCCGATATCGTCCTCGCCATGGTGCTGGGCGGCGAAGAGGTCTCGCCCGAGCGCAAGCGCCGCGTGTTCGACCATTACGAGCCGATCACCACGCATGATTCCACGCTCTCCGCCTCCACCTTCGCGATCCTGGCGAGCGAAGTCGGGCATGAGGCGCAGGCGCTGAAGTTCTTCGCCGAGACCAGCCTCGTCGATATCGACGATCGCCACGGCAATACCGGCCACGGCGTCCATATGGCGGCGCTCGCCGGCTCGTGGCTGGCGCTGGTCTGGGGGTTCGCGGGTTTCCGTCCCTATGGCCCCGCGCTCCGCTTCCGCCCCACCCGCCCCGCCGCCTGGCCGGGCTACAGCTTCGGCCTCACCTGGCGCGGCACCCTCGTGCGCGTCGAAGTGGCCGGCGACGAGGTCACCTACCGCGCCATCTCCGGCCCCGACATCGTGATCGGCCATCACGACGGCGACATCGCGCTTGCCGCCGGCGAGAGCTGGACCGGGGCGCTCGCGGCATGACTCTCAAGGGCGTCGCCTTCGACCTGGACGGCGTGCTGACCGACACGGCGCGCGCGCATTACCGTGCCTGGAAGAAGCTTGCCGACAGCCTGGGCATCCGCTTCGACGAGGAAGCCAATGAAGCGCTCAAGGGCGTCGACCGGATGGGCAGCCTCGCGCTGATCCTCGGCGACCGCCCCGGCTATGGCGAGACCAAGCGCCTGCGCCTCGCCGCGCAGAAGAACGACTGGTATCTCCAGGAAATCGCCCATTTCGGCCCGGCGGACCTGTTCCCCGGCGCCCGGGATGCGCTCGACCAGTGCCGCGCCGCCGGCCTGCGCCTCGCCCTTGCCTCCGCCAGCCGCAACGCGCCGCTGCTGATCGCGCGGATGGAAGTGGCCGAGCTGTTCGACACGGTGATCGACCCGGCCAGCCTGCGCGCCGGCAAGCCTGCTCCCGACATCTTCCTCGCCGCCGCCGACGCGCTGGGCGCCACGCCTGCGCAGATGCTCGGCGTCGAGGATGCCCCCGCCGGCGTCGAGGCGATCCGTGCGGCAGGCATGCGCGCGCTCGGTGTCGGCGATCCCGCGCTGCTGTCCGACGCCAACTGGATCATCCCGGCGATCGCCGATTTCAGGCTTGCCGACTACTCGGCCTGACCGCTCCCTCCCGTCATCCTTCCCCCTACATCCCGGGATGACGGATCTCAGTTCCCCGGCGAGGGCCCCGTATCGGGTCGCTTGCCAGGCCCGGCCTTCACCGGGGAACCATTTTCTCAGGCCTTGCGCGTCAGCTTCTCCAGCCGCACCAGCGCCGCCGCGATCAGCACCAACGGCACCAGCACCAGGTAGAAGGCGGTCTGGCCCGAGAAGCGGTCGAAGGTGAAGCCCGTGATCATCGATCCGATCGTCCCGCCCAGCGCCGAGAAGATCACCATCAGCCCGACCATCGCGGCGTGGCGCTCCCGCGGCAGCGCGCTCAGCACCACGGAGGAGACGATCGGGTAGATCGGCGCCATGAACACGCCGATCAGCGGGAAGATGTATGCGGCGATCGGCGCGTCGAACCAGCCCATGTCCGCACGCGGCTGGAGGCCCTGGGTGGTCGGCAGGGTCAGCAGCACCAGCGCCGCGATCAGGCCAAGGCAGCCGAGCAGCAGCTTCAGCCAGCCCAGCCGCGCGACCAGCCCGCTCGCGCTCAGCCGCCCCACCGCCAGCGCCGCGACGAAGATGCTCGACGCCTGGACGCTCATCGCGCCGGGCAGGTGCAGCACCTGGTTGTTGAAGGTCGGCAGCCAGGTGCCGACGCCCTGCTCGATCAGCACATAGAGGAAGATCGCCGTGAGGAAGGCGATGGTCGAGGGCAGCACCAGCAGCGCCAGCGCGTCGCGGTAGCCGCCGGCAGCCTGCCCCTCCACCGCCTTTGTCGCGCTCTCGTCGAGGTCGGCGAACCACCACAGCACCGCCGCGGCAACCGCCAGCACCGCCACCACCCGGTAGACGCCCAGCCAGCCCTGCCCGGTGGCGTCCTGCCCGATGAACCAGCCGAACAGCCAGATGCCGGCGAGGATGCCGACCATGAACACGCCTTCGATCAGCGAGGTCAGGCTGGCGTGCCGCGCCGGGTCGGGCCGGACCAGCCCGATCGAGCTGTACGTCGCCACCTTGGCGATGCCGAAGCACAGCCCGACGAGCACGAAGAAGATCTGCATCGCCCAGAAGCTGTTGGCGAAGCTGATCGCCACTGCCCCGGCCGCCACCGCCAGCATCACCCCGATCTGCGCCCGCTTGAAGCCGAAGCGCGGCAGGATCGTCGCGAGCAGGAAGGAGGCGACCACCACCGACAGGTCCTTGCACGCCTCCAGCGTCGCCGCCTGCGGCTTGGTCACGCCGTAATGCGCGATCGACTGGAGGATCACCGTGCCGACGCTGTTCATCAGCAGCCCGAGCAGGGCGTAGCTGGTGATCAGGGCGGGTACCGCCCAGGCTGCGCGCTTCATTATCGTCCTCTCCGTCTCTGTCGCGCGCGAGCCAAGCAGATCATGCAATGCATTTCAACGCCTGCTTCAAACCGCTTCGAATTGGCTGTGGAGGTCGTTCACCCAAAGGTCGAACATTCCCGGCTCGACCCGCCATTGCCCATCGGCCGCGACCAGCGCCAGCTCGGCATGGGGAATGGAAAGCGTCACCACCCGCTTCTCGCCGGGATCGAGGGTAACCCGCGCATGGGCCTTCATCTGCCGCACCGGCCGGGTCCGGCTGGCAACGCGGTCATGGATATCGGCACGAAGGAAAGCCTCGCCCCGCCGCGCGCCGCTATTGGTCACCGACACCCGCACCGCCAGCGCCCCGCCCTTGGCAACCTGCGGCGGCACCTGGAGCTCGGACAGTACAAAGCTGCTATACCCCTGCCCGCTCCCGAACGGGAACAGCGCCCGGTCCGGCGCATCGCGCCAATGGCTCCGCCCCGGCTCCATCGGGTCGGCATCCCCCGCCGGCCGACCGGTGCTGCGCCGGTCGTACGACCAGGGCTGCTGTCCCGTCGCGATCGGGAAGCTCACCGGCAGCCGCCCGGTCGGCTCGCACACCCCGAACAGTATATCCGCCACCGCAGGCCCGGTCTGCTCGCCGAGGAACCAGGTGCACAGCAGGGCCGGCGCATCGCGCACCGCGCCCTCCAGCGCCAGCGCCCGCCCGCTCTTGAGCAGCGCCACCACCGGCGTCCCCGTCGCCGCCACCGCTTCGGCCAGCGCCTGCTGCGCCGCCGGCACGATGATCTCGGTCCGGCTGTTGCCCTCGCCCGACATGTCGCCGCCTTCGCCGATCGCGAGCAGCACGACATCCGCCGCCTTGGCCGCCGCGACCGCCCGCTCGACTCCGCCCGGCAGCGGTTCATGCACCCCGCTCCCCGCCTCGACCACCAGCGGCGCATCCAGCAACGCCCGGATGCCCGAAGCCAGGTCGATCCCGTCCTTCGCATCCCCGGCGAACGACCAGGCCCCATTGAGGTTCGCCTTGTCCGCCCCGAACGGCCCGATCAGCGCGATCCGCTTGCCCGTGCGCGGCAGCGGCAGCAGCTCGCCCGCATTCCGCAGCAGCACGACCGAACGCGTCGCCACCTCGCGCGCCACTGCCTTGATCGCCGGCGTCGCGGTCCGCTGCTTCTCCGCTACCGGATCGAGCGAGCGGAACGGATCGTCGAACAGCCCCAGCGCCTCCTTGAGCGCCAGCACCCGCCGCACCGCTTCGTCCACCCGCGCCATCGGCACGCGCCCCTCGGCGACCAGCGCCGGGAGATGCTTGTTGTAGAACCCGCTCTGCATCGAGACATCGACACCCGCCAGGATCGCCAGCTGCGCCGCGTCGGCTTCGTCCGCCGCCACGCCGTGGGCGACCAGCTCGCGATCGGCGTCATAGTCGGACACGCACACCCCGCCGAACCCCAGCTCGCCGCGCAGTATCTCGGTCAGCAGCCAGTGGTTGGCCGTCGCGGGCACCCCGCCAAAATCGGTGAACGAAGCGATCGTCGCTCCCGCCCCCGCGCCGAACCCCGCCGCAAAGGCCGGCAGGTAGGTCTCGCGCAGCTCGGCCACGCTCATGTCGACCGCAGCATATTCCATGCCCCCGCGCACCGCCGAATAGCCGGCGAAATGCTTGGGCGTGGCGAGCAGGCTGTCCGCCCGGCGCAGGTCGCTCCCCTGAAACCCGCGCACCCGTGCCGCGGCAAGCTGGCGGTTGAGCAGCAGATCCTCGCCCGCCCCCTCGGCCACCCGCCCCCAGCGCTGGTCGCGCGCCACATCGACCACGGGCGCGAAGGTCCAGTGCAGCCCGCCGGCGCTCGCCTCCTCCGCCACCGCCCGCGCCGCGCGCTCCGACAAGGCCGGATCGAACGCAGCCGCCTCGGCCAGCGGGATCGGAAAGATCGTCCGGCAGCCATGGATCACGTCCGCCGCGAAGACCAACGGGATGCCCAGCCGGCTCTTCAGCGCCGCCGCCTGCGCCCGCCGCGCACCCGCCACGCCATAGCCGTTGAAGACCATCCCCACTCGGCCCGCCCGCACGTCCGCCAGCATCGCCTCGGCTCCGCGCGGGTCGATCACCGGGTTGAACACCGCGCCCACCGGCCGGATCTCGTCGTTGAAGCAACTGAGCTGCCCCGCCTTCTCCGCGATCGTCATCCGCGCGATCAGCCCGTCGATCCGCGCCGATGCTGCCCGCGCCGTCACGGGAATCAGGCCGAGCAGCGCCATCTGGGCCGATCCGGCCAGCAGCCTGCGGCGATCGAGTCGCGTTCCCTTCAGCGTCAAAACCTGTCTCCCAGTTCATGTCGCCCTTGCATCAAGGCGATCGAAACCCGTTGGAATCGGGACCTGTTGCCCCGGCGCACCAGTGGGTAGCAAATTCTGCGTGACAGTTGCAGAAAACGATTTCATTATCTCCCCGTCGTGACTAGTCGGGCGTCTCAAGCCGGGCAGTCCGGCACTAACTTCGGTTGGGGAGGATATATGTTGTTTTCCGTTCGCGCTGGCGTTCGCGCCGCGCTGTTGGCCAGTGCCGCCATGCTTCCGCTCGCCGCCCAGGCGCAGACCGCGGCCGCCGATGCCTCGGCCCCTGCCGCACAGGATGATGCGGCCGACGAAGGCCAGATCATCGTCACCGGCCAGACCACGCCCAATCGTCCGCTGATCACCGCCTCGGCCGACATCACGCTCGCCAATCGCGAGCTGATCGACCAGAAGGCCCCGCGCTCGACCGCGGACATGCTCGAAATGGTCCCGGGCGTCTTCGTAGAGGCGACCGCCGGCGCCGTCTCGAACAACTATTCGGTCCGCGGCCTTCAGGGCGGCGGCCAGCGATTCGTACAGCTCGAAGAGGACGGCATGCCGATCCTCTACGGCGGCGGCGGTGCCGACTTCTTCTTCGACCAGGACCTGACCATCGATCGCCTCGAAGCGGTCAAGGGCGGTTCGTCGGGCGTGCTCACCGTCAACGGCGCGGGCGCGACGATCAACTTCATCTCGAAGGCAGTGAACCACACGGCGCCCGAGGGCGCGGTCCGCTTCACCGGCTATAATTACGGCCTGAAGCGCGCCGACGGCTATTATTCGCAGCCGATCACCGACAAGCTCGCCTTCAGTGTCGGCGGCTACATCCAGTCGAGCCCCGGCGTTCGCAAGAACCCGTACGACTATGCCGGCTGGCGCCTGAAGGGCACGCTCGAATACAAGTTCGACGATGGCGGTTACATTCGCCTGTCCGGCAAGGGCAGCGACATGAAGAACGCTTATTATGCCGACCAGCCCTATCGCTTCCAGAATGGCGATCCGACGGGCGTGCCGAGCCTCGACACCCAGTTCGGCAATGTCGGCGGCCGTGCCTTCTCGAACATCGCCGTGCCGGTTTCGACCTTCGCGCATTCGAGCGGCTATCGCGAATTCAACTATGACGACGGCATCGTCTCGAAGACCTGGCAGGCGCGTCTCGATTTCGAGAAGCCCGTCTCGGACTCGATCACGCTGTTCGGCCATGGCCGCTATCTCGACTATAGCTACGACTTCAACGGCCTGTTCCCGGGCTCGGGCACCGGCAATGCGGGCCTGACCAGCGCGGTCAACTATCTGACCCCCGGCGCCACCTCGCCGATCAACGACCTGCTGACCGCCGGCCAGGCCGCGTTCCCGACCACGGTTCGCTTCGGCATCAAGAACCTGCGCACTGGCCAGGTGATCGGCTCGAACCAGACGGCGCTGCTCAACGCGCTCAACGGCAACGGCTTCCTGCAGCGCACCACGCTCAACCACGACGCCATCGACGCCACCGATTTCGGCATGAACATCGGCGGCCGCTGGAACTATGAGGGCAATGGTTTCACCAACTCGCTGACCCTCGGCGTGATGTACTACAACACCAAGCGCGACCAGGATCAGTCGGCGACCGCCAGCGTCGTCAACGACGTGCGCACCAACAGCGACGTCTATGACATCGTTGCGCTGAATGCCGCCAATGGCGTTGTCGGCACCCTGTCGGATAACGGCCTGGTCTCCTATGGCGACTGGGGCGCGGGCATCCGCAGCCGCAAGGACGACAGCCTGTCGCTCTATGCGAACGACGAGTTCTCGATCGGCGACCTGCATGTCGACGCCGGCGTGCGCTGGGAGCAGGACAATGCCACGGCGTGGGACGGCAACCAGGCCGCGGTCAACCAGGCAGTCCAGCCCGGCACCGCCGGCGTGCTGACCACGGTCGGCTCGACCTGGGACGGCACCTACACCGTGCGCAAGGCGAAGAAGAAGGCGGTGGCCTACACCGTCGGCGCGAACTACCTGATCTCGCCGAACTTCTCGGTCTATGCCCGCTATGCCAACGGCTTCCAGATGAACAACGTCGATGCCATCACCGGCATCGAGCTGTACGAAGCCGGCGTGCGCGCCCAGATGGGCCGCATGTTCTCGGGTTCGGCCACGGTGTTCCACACCAACTTCAAGAACCAGAACTATAATTTCGCCGATCCGGTGAACCCGTCGGTGCAGAGCAACATCAACGCCGATCTGCGTACCAACGGCGTCGAGCTCGACCTGAACTTCCGTCCGGTCGCTGCCTTCAGCATCGATTTCCAGGGCGTGTTCCAGGATCCGAAGCTGGTGAACCTGGCGATCAACGGCGCCAACCAGGCCGGCTTCGAGGGCAATCGTCCCGAGCGTACCCCGGCGCGCCTGTTCACGATCACGCCCAGCTACAAGCTGCCGAACGGTCTCGGTGAGATCTATGGCCGCTACAAGTATATCGGCAAGATCTACGCCGATGCCGGCAACGGCGTGGCGCTGCCGAGCTACGGCGTGACCAGCGTGGGCGCCTCGTTCAACCTCAGCAAGCAGCTGCAGGTGAGCGTGAATGCCGACAACATCTTCAACGTCATCGGCCTGACCGAGGGCAATCCCCGCCAGGGCCAGACACAGGCGATCACCGACGGCTATTTCTATGCCCGCGGCATCGTCGGCGCCACCTATGGCGGCGCGGTGACGTTCAAGTTCTGATAGCCCTTCAAGGGTCGCAAAAACGGGGGGCGCGGCAACTGAAAGGTTCGCCGCGCCTTTCCGTATCTTAAACCCCTCTCCCCTCCGGGGAGAGGGAGGGAGCCGACAAAGTCGGCGAAAGGGAGAGGGGCAGTGCAGCGGTTTGCAACTGCCCCTCTCCCTTCCCACCGCTTCGCGGCGGGCCCCTTCCCTCTCCCCGATGGGGAGAGGGAAAAACGAGGAGAGAGTGGGATGCGAGATTTGATGCTGGGAATCGCGGCAAGCGGACTGCTGCTCGCCGGCACGAGCACGGCAGCGCTGGCGCAGAAGCGCGCCACAAGGGCGCCCGAGCTGGCCTACAGCCTGACCGAGGGCCAGAATCTCAACGCGTTCGTTCGCGATGGCAAGGTCGCCGCGCACCTGCTGCTGCGCAACGGCAGCGATCCGCGCATCCTGGTCGCCTTCCCGGCCGGCAATAGCGGCGTCGGCCTGTGGTTCCAGCCGCTCGCCCGACCCGCGACCTGGCGGCTCGACCAGGCACCGCGCCCGGTCACCTTCGCCGATGGCAAGGGCCGCCCGCTCCACGGCATCGAAAGCATCGCGACGATCGACGCGGCACGGCTGGCGCCCGGGCAGGCCGTGCTCTCCAATGTCCGCTTCCTGCGCGACTATCAGGCCGTCGGCCGCTTCCCCGCCGAAGTCGCCGCGCCAGTTCGCGTCGAGGGAAACCGCATCCTCTATGCCCGCGACCGGGTCGACGGCGCGCCGGGCTACAGCCTCGAGATCCAGGTGCTGGGCGGCCGGATCGAGAATGGCGAGATCGTCGCCGGTGCGAATGGACGCATCCGGTTGCGGATCGTTGCAGCGACCGGCGACACCCCGCTGACCGGCCTCAGCAAGACCGAGCTGCTCAATACCAAAGCAGCCGCCGATCCTGCCGCACGTAACGCGCTCGCTTTCCTCAGCTACCGCGAGAAATTCCTGGCCGGTTCGTGGCGCTTCGACACCTATTTCGGCCGCGACACGCTGATGTCGGTTCGCCTGCTTATGCCCGCGCTCAAGGGCGCTGCGGTTGAGGCAGGGCTCGGTGCGGTGCTCGCCCGACTCAATCCCGAAGGCGAAGTCGCGCATGAGGAGGGGCTCTCCGAATTCGCGCTGATCGACCATGCCCAGCACCACCAGCCGGGCGGTGCCGCTGCAACGCTCGATTACGGTATGATCGACGACGATTACATGCTCGGTCCCGTCTCCGCCGATTATCTGCTCGGCGCCGCCACGCGGGCGGCCGCGCAAACATTCCTGGCCAAAAGGGTCCAGAGTGAAGCGAACCCGGGGAGCAAGGCCGAGCCAGCCGGAACGCTCCTCGTGCGCAACCTTCGCTTCGTTATCGATCAAGTGAGTCCGTTCGCGCAGGACCCGCGCTGGAGCAACCTGGTCGCGATCCACAAGGGCCGCCTGACCGGCCAGTGGCGCGACAGCGAGGAAGGCATCGGCCGCGGCCGCTATCCCTATGACGTCAATGCGGTTTTCGTCCCCGCCGCGCTGGAAGCGGCCGACAAGCTGATGCGCGCGGGCCTGCTCGACGCCTATCTAAAGCCGGCCGACCGCGCCGCCTTCGCCAGGGCCGGCAGCATGGCCGCCACCTGGCGCGCCCGGGCTCCCGGCCTGTTCGCGGTCGAAACCCCCGGGGCCCAGGCCGCCGCCCAGGTCCGCGACTATGCCGCCCGCGTAGGCGTCCCCGCCGGCCCGGCGCTTGCCGCTCTCGACGGCCAGCCGCTGCGCTACCACGCGATCGCCCTCGACGGTCATGGCAAGCCGGTGCCGATTATCAATTCGGATGAAGGCTTTACGCTGCTCTTCGGCCATCCCGATCCGGCCGATCTGCAGACCTATGTCGGCGCGCTGGCACGGCCTTTCCCGGCCGGCCTGATGACCGATATCGGGCTGCTGGTGGCCAATCCGGCGCTGGCCAGCGCCGAGGTGCAGGACCGCTTCACCCCGGCCGCCTATCACGGCGCGGTGGTCTGGTCGTGGCAGCAGGCCCTCTTCGCCGCCGGCCTCGAGCGCCAGCTGGCCCGCACCGACCTGCCCCCCGCCACGCGCGCGGTGCTGAGGGATGCGCAGGCCAGGCTGTGGCGCGCCATCCAGGCGACCCGGGCCACCCAGAGCTCGGAGCTCTGGTCCTGGGCCTTCGAGAACGGCCGCTACAAGGTCGTCGCCTTCGGCGCCGGCAAGGCGGACGTCGACGAGTCCAACGCCGCCCAGCTGTGGAGCACCGTCTATCTCGCCGTGCAGCCGCCCAGGGCAGCGCCGGTCAAGCGGACAGGAAAGCGGTAACGGTCAGCCGCCCGGTGCGCGGCTCGGGATCGAGCCGCGCACCGGGCGCTATCGCGCCGCTGTGGAGCAGCGCGCTGCGGTAGAGCACCGCGCGATTATACCGCGCCTCGACATGCGCGATCCGCTCGAAAAGCCGTGTGTCGCCATAGGGATAGGCAGCAACCGGCGGATCGGTGCGCAGCTCGGCGTTGAGCGTCGCCAAATAGCCGGCAGAGCGCGCCGCATCGATCGTCTCGAACCCTGTCGCACGGTGGCGGAAGAAGGCGGTGCCATCGCCTTGCGACAGATAGTGCACCAGGGCGATCCGCCCCGGCTGCACTGCATCGACATGCGGCAGCCGCTGCTCGACCGCCAGTTCGCCCGGCGGCGTGGTCACGATCGAGAAGCTCGCATCGAGCAGTTCCACGCCCCCAACGCCGAGCACCTCGCGCAGCACCGGCACCAGCGCCGGGCGCACCCTGGCGAAATAGTCCGCCGGCAAGGGCGCCCGGACACCCGGATAGTGATGCCGCCCAGGTTCGAACGCCGCCGCCATCGCCGCCGCAAACAGCGAATCCGGATCAGGATGGAAGCCATCGACGATCGCTATCGGCTGCCCTTCCGCACCGATCCGCCGCGCGACGATGTCGGGTGTGATCACCCCTGCTCCAGGATCGCCGCCAGCGCCGCGTCGTGCAGCGGCAACGTCGGCGCGGCGCGCTGGATCACCTCGGCGATCTGGCGGACCTGCGCGGCATTGGTGGCGCCGTCGAGCACGTCGGCGAGCGGGTTGTAATCCTCCGCCACGATCTCCTGTCCATTGAGCACCGCCAACCAGCTCGCGTCACGGAACAGTTCCTCGCTGCCCAGCATCAGCCGGCCCGACCGGCGATATTGGGCCTCGCGCGCGATCAGACTCTCGGGCAGCGCCATCTCGCGCCGCTCGACCCAGAAGGGGTCCGTGCGGCCGGGGTTGGCGTGGTAGTGGAGGATCAGGAAGTCCTTGATGTTGTCCATGTCGGCACCCAGCAGCGCGTTGTACCGCTCGGCCAGCATCGGATCCATGTCGCGGCCCGGGAACAGCGACAGCAGCTTGGCGATGCCGCTCTGGATCAGGTGGATCGACGTGGACTCCAGCGGCTCGAGAAAGCCCGAGGACAGCCCTAGCGCCACGACATTGCCGATCCACGCCTTGCGCCGCGTGCCCGCGGTGAAGCGCAGCGTGCGTGGCTCCGCCAGCGCCGCGCCATCGAGGTTGGCCATCAGCATGCCGGTCGCCTCGTCCTCGCTCATGAAGCGGCTGGCGAAGACATGACCGTTGCCTATCCGGTGCTGGAGCGGGATGCGCCACTGCCAACCCGCCGGACGGGCAGTCGAGCGCGTGAAGGGCGTCGTCTCGTCGAGCCGCTCGCAGGGCACAGCCACCGCGCGGTCGCAGGGCAACCAGTGCGACCAGTCCTCGAACCCGCCGCCCATCACGCCGTCGATCAGCAGCGCGCGGAAGCCCGAGCAGTCGATGAACAGATCGCCTTCCAGCCGGTCGCCGCGCTGGGTGGCGAGCGCCGTGACCAGCCCACTCTCGGCATCGCGCTCGACGTCCTGCAGCTTGCCCTCGACGCGGGTCACGCCCGCCGCCTCGGCGATGCCGCGCAGATGACGGGCATAGAGGCTCGCGTCGAAGTGATAGGCATAGCCGAGCGTCGAGAGGATCGAGCGCGCGTCCCCCGCCGGCTTGGCGAAGCGTCCCTGCCCGGCCAGCTCGGTCGCCAGTGAGAAGGCGGAGAGCGGCAGGTCCACGCCTTCGGCGCGTGCCTTCATCCAGCGGTGGTGGAAGGCGACGCCGGGAAAGCGCACGCCATAATCGCCGAACGGGTGGAAATAGCGGTGGCCCGGCCGCACCCAGTCGACGAACTCGATGCCAAGCTTGAAGCTCGCCTTGGTCTCGCGAAGAAAGGCTGCCTCTTCGAGCCCGATCAATTCGTTGAACCAATGGATCGTCGGGATCGTCGCCTCGCCGACGCCAACCGTGCCGATCTCCTCCGACTCGAGCAAAATGATGTCGAGCGTGCCGGCGAACTGGCGCGCCAGCGCGGTTGCGGTCATCCAGCCGGCGGTCCCCCCGCCCAGGATCACGACGGAGCGGACGCGCTGCGAAAGGTCGCCGGGCACAGGCATGGAATCGTTTTCTCGCTCGTCAGTTTCAGGCCCGGATTAGCGCCCTGCAGCCAGCGTGGCGACCAGATTATGCCGTTCGGACCGCGCCGTTTAGATGAAGGCTTGCACGCGCTACAAATGTAGCTAGAACTACAAATGTAGCGTAGAGAGAATCGTCATGTTGAACACCCTGCCCCCTCGTGAACGCCAGATCGTCGACCTGCTCTATGAGCGCGGGGCGATGGCCGTGTCCGACGTCTGCGATGCCCTGCCCGATAAGCTCTCCGCCTCCGCTGTCCGCGCGATGCTGACGCGGCTCGAGCAGAAGGGCTTCGTCCAGCGCGAGCATAGCGACCGGGGCTATCTGTTCTCGCCGACCGTCGCCGAGCGCAAGGCAAGCGAAACGGCGCTCGGCCATGTCGTGCGGACCTTCTTCAACGGATCGACGACCAATGCCGCCAGCGCGCTGCTCGGCATGAGCGAGAAGCTGGACGACAACGATCTCGACGAGCTCGAGGCGATGATCGCCGCGGCGCGCGCCAAAAGGGGTAACTGATCATGAGCGTGTTGCTCGGCCTGATGCTCAAGTCGCTGGTGATCGCCGGTATCACCCTAGTCCTGCTCCGCCTAACGCGCAGCCGCTCGGCAGCAGAGCGCTCGCTGATCGCGCATCTCGGCCTGCTCGGGCTGATGATCCTGCCGCTTGCAACGCTAGTGCTGCCGTCGCTCAGCCTGCCTTTGCCCGAGGCGATGCAGAGCCGGTTCGAAGCCCCCGCCGCGCAGATCGTGCCGCAACCGGCTGCAACCTTCGTGGCGACCGACGCGCCAGCGGCCGCGACCCCCGCTACCATTGCAGCCGAGCAGCCCCGCTTCGCGCTTCCGCAGGGCTGGGAGCGCTATGCCTATGCGCTGCCGGTAGCCGCCCTGCTGCTGCTCACCGCCCTGGCCCTGCTCCGCCTCGTCCGCCTGCGTCGCGATGCCGAAGTGCTGGTCGACCCGGTCTGGCTGAGCGCGCTCGCGCATGCCCAGCGTCGGATGGGCATGAAGAGCGGCACCGCGCTGCTGGTGAGCGATGCGCTCCCCTCTCCCATCTCCTGGGGCCTTGCCCGGCCGACGATCCTGCTCAGCGCCGATGCGCTCGCCGCGATCGATGAGGCCGAAGCGATCATCGCGCATGAGCTCGCGCATGTCGGCGCGCTCGACTGGGCCAAGCTGATGCTCGCCCGCGTCGCCACTGCGATCCACTGGTTCAATCCGCTCGCCTGGCGACTGGCCCGCGAAGCCCACCAGTTGCGCGAGGAAGCCGCCGACGATGCGGTGCTCGCCGCCAATATCGACGCGCCCGACTATGCCCAACTGCTCGTCCGCGTCGCTCGGCACGAGAGCAAGGGCCTGTTGCTCGGCGCGCATGGTGTGGCCCCGGGCAAAGGCAGCCTCAAGCGGCGCGTGGGCCGTGTGCTCGACGCAACCCTGCCGCGCGGCCGTGCCCAGGGTTCGTGGATCGCCGGCTTCGGCGCCGGCATGCTGGTGATGGCCGCCCCGCTTGCAGCGCTCACTGTGGGTGCCGCCGAGAGCCGCGATGCAGCCAAGGCCTCGCCATCCGAGCGGACCGATGATGGCGGGCGCGCGCGCTTCGTCGAGGCACCCGCCAAACCCGCCGCAGCCCGACCCGCGGCAAGCGCGCATGCGCCCGCCGACCCCCTGCCCCCGGTCCCGGCCGCGACGCCGCTCTCCGCGCAGGATCGCCAGGCGGACCGGGACGACAATGCCAAGCGCGAGCTCGATACTATCATCGGCGCCAAGGCAGTGGGCGTCACGCCAGAGTATATCGCCGAACTGCGCCGCGCCGCGCCCCAGCTCGGCCCGATCAGCCTCGACGACGCCACCGGTGCGCGCGCGCTTGGCGTCACCCCCGAATATGTCCGGGCGCTGTTGTCCACCGGGCTACGCATCCGCTCGCTCGACGACATCATCGGAGCCAAGGCGGTTGGCGTCGACCCCAACTATGTCCGAGGCATCGTATCCGCCGGCTTCCGCGGCGACCTGGACGATTATATCGGCCTCGCCGGCATGGGCGTGACGCCCGAGGACGTACGCCGCTTGCGCAGCGCCGGAATGCGGGTCGACGTCGATACGCTCGCCCTCACCAAGCACGGCGGCGGCCGACCCAAGCCCCGTCCGGATCCACATCCGGACCCCGATCCCGACAACTAAGCCCGTCGCCCCCTTCCTGCCGAACCGCCAACGCCCTGTCCTGGGGTGGACGCCCCCGGCTTGCCTTCTCACCCAGGAGAAAAATGCCATGAACCGCGCCCTTGCCGTCATCGCTTCCCTTACCTTGCTCGCCACCACTGCGATCGCCGGCGACCGCGTCCGGGATCCGGCCTCGCCCTCGACGCCGATCAGCTTCAGGCTGGAACTGCAGGCAGGCCATGGCCAGTTCCAGCTCAGCCTCTCGATGGGCCCGCGCTCCCACAACAGCCACAGCGTGACCAGCGCGCAGATCGGCCTCGATACCAGGGTGCTAGACACCAACGGCCCGCTCCGCTTCGCCATGGCCCGCGAGGCCGGCCGCCTCGATTGTGCCGGTAATACCGCCCGACAGATCGCCACGGGCAAGTGCACCTTTGACCCCGATAGCGAATTCGCCCGCTATCTCGCCAGCCGCGGCATCGGCGCGCCCAGCTTCCAGGAGTCGTTCGACCTAGCGATGGTCGGCGCGACCAAAGAATTGGTCGAGGCACTCGCCCAAGCCAATTATCCCAAGCCGACGATCGATCAGCTCATGGGCCTATCCGCGCTGCAGGTAACGCCCGCCTATATCTCAGACCTTTCGCGCCAAGGCTTCCGCCCGGACGATCTCGACGACCTGATGGCCTTCGCCGCGCTCAAGATCGACGCCGATTATGCCGGCAAGATGCTGCGCGCCGGCCTCGGCAAGCTCCGCGCCGACGACCTGATCCAGCTCAAGGCGCTCGACGTCTCGCCCGAATATCTGGCCGACATGGTGAAGGCCGGAGTGCCTCGCCTCACCGCCGACCAAGCCGTGCAAATGAAGGCGGTCGGCGTGACCCCGGCCTATGTCCGCGAGTTGGCCGCGATCGGCTATGCCGGCCTGTCGGCGGACCGGCTGGTCGAGATGCGCGCGGTCGGCGTCACTGCAGAGGACGTGCGCCGCGCCCGCAAGATCGGGATCACCGATCCCACGCCGGATCAGCTCGTCCAGCTGCACGTGCTGCGCAAGTAATCGCCGAAAGAACAGTAGCATGCGTCTCGCCTCCCCCGCTCGCCTGGCTTTGCTCGCTGGCGCATCCCTCCTCCCCTGGAGCGCCGCCGGCGCCCAGACCGCCGTGCCGACTGCAACCGGCACGGCGACCGCCAAGCAGGTCTATGCGCCCGCCGACTTCGAACGGTTCGCGCCCAAGACCGCCGATGACATGCTCATCCAGGTCCCCGGCTTCACCATCCGCAGCGCGGAGCAGGAGCGCGGCCTGGGCCAGGCATCCGAAAATGTCCTGATCAACGGCGAGCGCATCGCCAACAAGACCGGCGGCGCCATCGCCGAGCTGCAGCGTATCGCCGCCGGTAATGTCGAGCGGATCGAAATCGTCGATGCCTCCAGCCTGGGCATTGCCGGCCTTTCCGGCCAGGTTGCCAACATCATCCTGAAGGACGCCCGCAAGGCGGGGGGTCAGTTCGAATGGCGCCCGGACTTTCGCGCGCATTATTCGCGGCCCAATCTATACCGCGGCAGCATCAGCTATACCGGCACGTCCGGCGTGGTCGATTATACGGTTTCGCTTGAGGACCAGGCCGGTCGCGGCGCGATCGGCGGGCCCGGACTCTTCTACGCCGCCGACGGATCACTGATCGAGCGCCGCGAGGAAGTCTTCCATTCGGAATCGGACACCGTCACCGCCAAGCTCAAGCTCGGCTTTGACGGGCCGGGCACGTCCAAGGGGCACCTGACCCTCGGCTATTCGCCCTATTGGGGGCCCGTCTACGACTTCGAACAGCGCTTCCGCGCGGACGGCAACGACAGCACCCGCCTGCGCCAGAACCGGCTCGATGGCTGGTTCTACGATATCAACGCCGATTACGAGTTCGCGGTCGGGCCGGGCCGGCTCAAGGTCATCGGCCTTAGGCATTTCGATCATGAGCCACTGATCTCCACCCAGATCGACAGCTTCGCCAGCGGTGCCCCCGACCAAGGGACCCGCTTCGGGCGCAACTCGCACATCACCGAGACGATCGCCCGCGCCGAATATGGCTGGAAGATGGGCAAGAACGACCTTCAGGTCTCCCTGGAGCGCGCGGTCAATGGGCTCGACCAACGCGGCTCGCTCGCCACGCTGGACCCCAGCGGCAATTTCGTGCCCGTGCCGTTCCCCGGCGGCAGCGGCATCGTCCGCGAAGTGCGGCATGAAGGGATCGTGACATTCAGCCGCCCGCTATCCTCGAACCTCAATCTGCAGGTGGCGGGCGGCGCGGAGCTCAGTTCGCTGGAACGCGTCGATGGCGACCTGCCGGCACGCCGCTTCTTCCGCCCCAAGGGCAGCATCACGCTCGGCTGGCAGCCGAACAAGGACTGGGACCTCAGCCTGAAGCTGCGCCGCCGCGTCGGCCAGATCAGCTTCTACGACTTCCTCGCCCAACCCAATCTCAAGTCGGAACGCCAGAACGCCGGCAACCCGGATCTCGTGCCCCCGCAGAGCTGGGAAACGGAGATGGAAGTCGGCCGCGCGCTGGGTGCCGCGGGAAAGACCCGGCTGCGCGCTTATTACCACCGGATCGAGGACATCATCGATATCGTGCCGATCGGCGCGGACGGCGAAGGCATCGGCAATCTTCCCCAGGCCACACGCTTCGGCCTGGTGAGCACCAGCACGATCCAGTTCGGTCCCTTGGGGCTGCCGGGCGCCAAGCTCGATGCGACATTGGGCATCGAGCGCGCTCGCGTCCGCGATCCGCTCACCGGCGAGATGCGTTCGATCAGCGGGACGATGAACCGCTGGGCCGAACTCGACTTCCGCCACGACATTCCGCACAGCGATATTGCCTGGGGCACCGAGTTCGGCCTCAATCACTTCACGCCCTATTATTATCTCACCGAGGTGAACCAGGAAAACGAAGGCCCGTGGTTCGCCAACGCCTATCTCGAGCACAAGGACGTGTTCGGCCTCACCCTGCGCGCGCAGGTCGGCAATGTCCTCAACGCGCGGCATAACTATAATCGCTATGTCTATAATGGCCGCCGCACCACCAGTCCGCTGGTCGTCCGGCAGACCAACAACCAGCTGATCGGGCCTATCTTCACCTTCACCGTTCGCGGAAGCTTCTGAAGACCAAGGGCGCCGCACCGAAGGAAGTTCGCCGCATGGCGAAGACGAACCGGCAATCTGGATGCCCAACGGCACAAGGCCCGGTTCAGATTGTCAGTATCGCCCGCTATTTTCGTCCAACGCCGTCCAGTATTTGCCACGCTCATCATCGCGGGGCGGAGGACGAAGTTGCGTACATTCGTGACCAGAACGAAAGCGACGCTGTGCACCACGCTCCTGCTCGCCAGCCTGGCAGGGTGTGGAACTGGCGGCGGAAGCGGAGGGGGAGTGGTAAGTGAGCCATCGCAGCCAGCCCCGACCCCCGTTCCATCGCCGACGCCAACTCCCTCCTCTACCCCGACACCGCCCCCACCGGGCGCGGTAATCGCGCCGCTTGGCCTTACGCGCATCCTTTTCCTGGACGACACGTTGCTGACGTCCCTGAAGAACCAGCTCAGTTCGAACGCACCGGCGGCCGTCCGCTTCAAGCAGTCGGTCGACCTGCAGGTCGCGAACAGCAACGTCTATGGCATGGAGCCTTGGCACGTGGCGTTCATGGGCCAGGTCACCGGGACGGCCAGCTATTGCACCTATGCAGTGGCCAAGACCGATGCCTATGTCGCGAGCGAGGAAGCACTGATCGCGGCCAGCAAGACGCCGGTGGTGGCGGGCGATTCCTATCTCGAGGTCGGCGGCTATGTCGGCAACCTGGCCATGGTCTACGACTGGTGCCGCAGCAGCATGACGGCCGCCCAGCGCACCCGCTGGAGCAACTTCGGCAATCAGGCCGTCTGGAACGTCTGGAATCCGAGCAAGGCGAAATGGGGCGCGGTCAAAGTTCCTTGGTCGGGCTGGTCGGTCGATAATCCGAGCAACAATTATTATTATTCGTTCCTCAAGGCGACGATGCTGCTCGGGCTTGCCACCTATGGCGAGAACGACATGGCGGGCGGCTGGCTCACCCAGTTCCGCACCGCCAAGATCGAGAACCAGTTGCTCCCGACCTTCAATTCCGACCTGCTCGGCGGCGGTTCGCGCGAGGGGACTGGCTACGGCGTCGCGATGCGCGACCTGTGGCAGCTCTACGACTGGTGGGAGCGCTCGACCGGGGAGCGGCTCGCCAGCCGGACGCCGCATACGCTCGCCTCGATGCCGTGGATGGTCCATTCGATCGCGCCGACGCTCGACCGGATCATCCCGACCGGCGACCATGCCCGCGATTCGCAGGCGCTGCTGTTCGACTATCACCGCGACTATCTGCAGAAGCTGGCCACGCTCTATCCGAACGAGCGCATCTCGGGCGTGGTGAAGACGCTGCTCGGCCAATCCTCGGTCAAGGAGATGAGCCAGCATTTCATGCGCTATTCCGACTATATCTACAGCCTCACCGCCGTCACGGCGCGGCCGCTGTCGGAGCTTTCGACGGCCTATTGGGCGCCGGGCACGGGCAGCTTCTCGATGCGGGGCGACTGGTCGACGACCTCGGCCTATGCGAACCTGATCTGCGGGCCGTACACCGAGAGCCACGCGCACCAGGATCGCGGCAGCTTCGTCCTCTTCAAGGGGAACTGGCTGGCCTATGACGCCAATATCGACGGCAAATCCGGGCTCGAACAGGAGCAAAGATACCATAATGCGGCGCGCTTCGAGACCAGCGCGGGCGGCGCGGTCGGCCAGTCGTACAACAAGTCCTGCACCATGGCCGCGCTGGCGAACACCCCGGACTGGACCTATGCGATGGCGGACATCACTCCGATGTATGCGGCCGGATCCGGCGTGACCAAGTCGGAGCGCGAGTTCGTCTTCATCAAGCCGGCGACCTTCGTCGTCTATGATCGCGCCAAGACCAGCGACGCCAATACGCGGCGGATCTTCACCATGAACTTCCCCAAGGCGCCGACGATCGCGGGCAATCTGATCAGCCTGGCCGTCGGGGCGAACCGCTTCGATATGCTGCGCATCGCACCTGCCACGGGCACGCCGGTCACCACGCTGTGGAAGACCGCCAACAGCAAGGACTATGTGGCGACCAGCACCTCGGCGCGGGTCGACCTGGTCGAGACCGGTGCCGGCGGCAACTCGGAATTCCTCCACGTCATCGGGCTGGACGGCGCGGTATCGCAGGCCATCGCGTCGAATGCGGCTGGCCAGACCGGTACGATCATCATGCTCGCCGACGGGCGCTCGGTGACGCTGCGCTTCAACCAGAACGCGCGCGGCGGTACGATCGAGATCCGATCCGCGGGCGGCGCGGTCCTGCAATCGGGCGCATTACCCACCACAGTGGAGGCACCGCCGATCTACGCAAACTGATCCTGGGGCCGCCTTTCCGGGAACTACTCCTGATGCTCCGCGTTACAAGCAGCAGAAGCCAGTCTCGTGCCCTCCCCCCCCGGCACGGACTGGCTTCCTCTATTTCGGGGTGGAAATGCCGATCGACGCAAAGGATGGACAACGGAGCGACCAGCGTCGCTCCGATCGCAAGGCACTGGTGACGCAGAATCTGCGCGCCTGCTGGAGCGAGCCGCTGGATACCTTCATCACCGATGACATCCCGCTTCTCCTGACCAAACTCTCGCGCATTCCGCCGGTTGCCGCTGCCAAGGACTGAGCCTGACCGGTCGATGGGATCATTCGTGTTGCCCTAATCGCCGCGCCCCGGTTCCTCGAGATCCGGAAGATACCCGAGGCGCCGCGCAAGCACAGCGCAGACGATAAGCTGGAGCTGGTGGAACAGCATGATCGGCAGCAGGATCACCCCGATCTGCGCGGCCGGGAACAGTACGCCGGCCATCGGCACGCCCGAGGCGAGGCTCTTCTTGGACCCGCAGAACAGCAGCACCACGGCATCCTCGCGCGGCAGCTTCAAGGCCTTTGCCGCGAACCAGGTCGCGGTGAGGACGATCGCCAGGATCACCGCGCAGACGAGGAACAGGCCTGCCAGGTCGAACCCCGAGACCTTGCTCCACAGCCCCGCGACCACTGCGGCGCCGAAGGCCGTGTAGACGACCAGCAGGATCGATCCGCGATCGACCAAGGTCACCAGCTTCTTGTTGCGCGTCACCCAGCCGCCGACCCAGGGCCGCAGCAGATGTCCGGCGACGAAGGGCACGAGCAGTTGCATCACGATCTTCTCGACCGCCGACAGCGACACGCCGCCCATCCCCTGGCTGCCCTGCATCAGCAGCGCGACCAGCGCGGGGGTTAGTATGATCCCGATCAGGTTGGAGAAGGACGCACTGCACACTGCCGCCGCGACATTGCCGCGCGCCATCGCGGTGAAGGCGATCGAAGACTGGACGGTAGAGGGCAGCAGCGTGAGGAACAGCACGCCCATCGCGATCGATGGGGTGAGCAGCGGCAGCCGGTCGAAGGCGAGGCCGAGTAGCGGGAACAGCAGATAGGTCGAAGCGAACACCGCGAGGTGCAACCGCCAGTTGCGCATCCCCGCCACGATCGCGTCGCGCGACAGCTTGGCGCCGTGGAGGAAGAACAGCAGCACGATGCCCGCATCCGCCGCCATGTCGAACACCGACACCAGGCCGCCACGCGGCGGCAGCAGCGAAGCGAGCAGGACGGTGGCGACCAGGGTGAGGATGAACGGCTCGAAGACGCTCAGGATATTGCGGATCACACAAGGCTCCGGGCATGGGCGCGGCGGCCGCGCAGATAGGTCGCTGCCACGGCGCGGTCATCGCCCAGCACCTGCAGCGCGAAGAGGCGGTCGTGCAGCGAAGCGCCTGCCGTACGCCGGGCGAGCAGCGGGGTCGAGCCCGTATCGAGCACCACGAAATCGGCCTCCTGGCCGGGAAGCAGCCCGCCCACCCGTTGGGCGATTCCCATGACGCGCGCGCCGCCCATGGTGGCGAGGTGCAGAGCGCGGAACGGGTCCAAGCTACAGCCGCGCAGCTGACAGACCTTATACGCCTCACCCAGCGTGTGGAGCAGCGAGAAGCTGGTCCCCGCGCCGATATCGGTGCCCATGCCGACCTTGACGCCGAACCGGTCGGCAGCGGCGGTCAGGTCGAACAGGCCCGATCCCAGGAACAGGTTGCTGGTCGGGCAAAAGGCGATTCCCGCGCCGGCCTCGGCCATGCGGCCAAGCGCGCGGTCGCTCATATGGACGCAGTGGGCGAACACCGATCGCGGGCCGACCAGCCCGAAGCGGTCATAGACGTCGAGATAATCGGCGGCATCCGCGAAGCGCGCACCGACGTGGGCGATCTCGCCCATGTTCTCGGAGAGATGCGTATGCATCAGCACCTCCGGATGCGCGGCGCAGATTGCGCCGGCATCGGCAAGCTGCGCATCGCTTGAAGTCACCGCGAAGCGCGGCGTCACCGCATAGCCAAGTCGCCCGCGACCGCGCCACCGCGCGATCAGCGCCTCGGTCGCGGAACGGCCCTCCTCGACGCTGTCGCGCAGCTCGTCCGGGCCCAGGTCCATCAGAACCTTGCCCGACACGATCCGCATGTCGCGGGTGAGCGCTGCATCGAACAGCGCATCGACCGACGCGGCATGGACGGTGGCGAACACCAGCGCGCTGGTCGTGCCGTTGCGCAGCAGCTCGTCGAGGAAAAAGGCAGCGATGCCATCGGCATGGGCGCGATCGGCAAAAGCCTGCTCGGCGGGGAAAATATGGCGTTCCAGCCATTGCAGCAGCTGCTCGCCATGCGAGGCGATCCGCTCGGTCTGCGGATAATGGACATGCGCATCGACGAAGCCGGGGACAACCAGCCCGACCAGCGCCTCGGTCTCGACCCCGGCGAAGCGTCCGACAAGATCGGCATAATCGCCGCACGCGACGACCAACCCGTCCTCGATTACCAACAACCCGTCGGGGAAATGGCGGACGGATTCGGGCCCGGTGGTCGCGGGATCTTCTGGCACGCTCAGGATTTCGGCGCGAAAGGCCTTCACTCGACAGTCTCCAGCATCAGCAATTGCGCGATCACCGCGATCGCGATCACGTCGGGCGCCTTGTCCTCCAGCCCGGCGATGCCGATCGGGCACGTCAGCCGGCCCGCATCGATCCCGTCCTCGGCCAGGCGCTTGAGGAAGCGCGCGCGCTTGGTCCCCGATCCGATCAGGCCAACGAACGCCGCTTGCGAGCGCAGCGCGGCGGCAGTGATCCGGTAATCGAGCCCATGATCATGGGTGAAGACCAGTACCGCCGACCCCGCCTCCGCTTCGCTCGCACAGGAGACTATCGCGTCCTCGGCCTGCAGCGACACGCCGGGGATCGCCCGGTTCTCACGCGGATCGAACCAGGCGAGGCGGAACGGCAAGCGCGGCAGCCGCTGCGCGATCGCGACGCCGACATGACCGGCGCCGAACATCAGCAGCGGACGGTCGGCGCGGCGATCGTCGGGTTCGATGAAGATCGTGTTCTCATTCGGCTTAGGTGCGCGCGGCGGCAGCGGCGGTCGAACACCGGATTCTGCATGCTCTGCGGGAAAGCGTGTCACCGGCTCGCCGTCGGCATTGAAGAAAGTGACGACCGGCTTGCGCCGCTCGACATGGTCGGTCCAGTCCCAGCCTTGGGGATCGTACGCGACATGCTCGATCATCAGCCGTACTTGGCCGCCGCAGCATTGCCCTAATAGCGGGCCGAGCGGCCAGTCCTGTACGCGCCAGCTGCCGGGCGGCAGGTCGAGCAACTTGCGCGCCTGCTCGATCGCACGGTGCTCGAGCGCGCCGCCGCCGATCGTACCGATACTGCCGCCCGCGGTCACTGTCATCCGTGTGCCGGCATGGCGCGGGGCTGATCCTTCGGTCGACAGGACCGTGACCAAAGCGGCGGACTCCTGGCCACGTGCGGCACGCAGCGCCTCCAGCCAGTCCGGGATCATCGGCTGCGCAGCTCCTGCACCGCGGCCAGGATGCGCTCGGGCGTGGCGGGGGCATCAAGCCTGGGGAGTCCCTTGCCCGGCGCGGCGGCGGCGACCGCCTGGGTAAGCGCGGAGAATACCGAGATCGCCAGCATGAAGGGCGGCTCGCCCACTGCCTTGGAGCGGTGGATCGTCGGCTCGCTATTCTCGCCGCGCTCCCACAACGCGATGTCCATCCGCGTCGGGCGGTCATTGGCGGTAGGGATCTTGTAGGTCGATGGCGCGTGGGTGAGCAGCCGGCCGCGCGCGTCGAACACCAGTTCCTCGGTGGTCAGCCAGCCCATCCCCTGGATGAAGGCGCCTTCGATCTGGCCCAGGTCGATCGCCGGGTTGAGCGAGCGGCCGACATCGTGGAGGACATCGACCGCGACGACCTTGTGTTCGCCAGTCAGCGTGTCGATCACCACTTCGGACAGCGCCGCGCCGTAAGCGAAATAGAGGAAAGGCCGCCCGCGATGGCTGGACCGGTCATAGAGAATGTGTGGTGTGGCGTAGAAGCCGGTCGAGGCGAGCGAGACGCGGGCGAGATGGGCCCGGCGGCACATGTCGTCGAAGCTGCAGGCCTGGCCGCCGCCGCTTACCTGCCCGCCGGCAAAGGCCACATCCCCCGCTTCGCAGTCGAAGATCGCGGCGGCAAGATCGGCGAGCCGCTCGCGGATCGTGGTGGCGGCATTGAACGCGGCCATGCCGTTGAGGTCGGCACCCGACGACGCCGCAGTGGCAGAAGTGTTGGGCACCTTGTCGGTCCGCGTCGACGTGATCTTCACTCGCGCCACGTCGACGCCGAACACATCGGCGACGACCTGCGCCACCTTGATGTAGAGCCCCTGCCCCATCTCGGTGCCGCCATGGTTGAGCTGGATCGAGCCATCGGCATAGACCAGCACCAGCGCACCCGCCTGGTTGAGATGGGTGGTGGTGAAGCTGATCCCGAACTTGACCGGCGTGAGCGCCAGTCCGCGCTTGAGGATCTTGTGCGACGAGTTGAACGCCGCGACTGCCTCGGCCCGCTCGGCATAGCCGGCACGCGCCGCCAGCTCGGCGATCAGTTCCGGCGCGACATTGTCGGTCACCGCCATGTGATAGGGCGTCAGGTCGCGGCCGGGGCCGTAGAGATTGGCCTGGCGCACGGCGAGCGGATCGCGGCCGAGATGCGCGGCGATCGCGTCCATCACCCGCTCGATCGCGATCATCCCCTGCGGCCCGCCAAAGCCGCGAAAGGCGGTGTTCGACACGGTGTTGGTCTTCAGCCGGTGGCTGACGATCTCCACCGCAGGCAGGAAATAGCAGTTATCGGCATGGAACATCGCCCGGTCGTTGATCGCCGGCGACAGGTCGAACGTAGCACCGCAGCGCGAGGCGAGCTCGATGCGGATGCCTTCGACCCGGCCTTCCTCGTCGAACCCGACATCATAGCCGGCGGTGAAGTCGTGGCGCTTGCCGGTGACGATGATGTCGTCGTCGCGGTCGGCGCGGAACTTGGCGGGGCGCCCGGTTTTGGCCGCGACCAGTGCGCAGGCGGCAGCGAAGGCGGCGGCCTGAGTCTCCTTGCCGCCGAACGCGCCGCCCATGCGGCGAACCTCGACGGTAACCTCGGCATGGGAAGTGCCGAGCAGGTGCGCGACGAGGTGGGAGATTTCGCTCGGATGCTGGGTCGAGCTGACGATGTGCATCGCGCCCTGCTCGCCGGGGATGGCGAGCGCTGCCTGTCCCTCCAGGTAGAAATGCTCCTGCCCGCCCATTTCGAAGTAACCCTCGATACGGTTTGCGGAGGCGGCGAGCGCGGAATCGGCGTCTCCGCGCGCCATGCGCTGGGTGGCTTCGATCAACGAGCCCGCCACCTGGGCCTCGGCAATCGAAACCAGCGCCGGACGCGGCTCGAACACGGCCTTGCCGAGCCGCGCGGCACGGCGGGCGGCGCGCGTGCTGGTCGCAGCGACGAGGAACAGCGGCTGGCCGTGGAAGAGGACTTCGCCGTCCGCCAACAGCCGATCGTCATGGACTACGGGGCCGATATTGTTCTCGCCCGGGATGTCGGCGGCGGTGAACACCGCGACGACGCCGGGCGCGGCGCGGACTGCGTCGAGATCGAGCGACACCAGCCGGGCATGGCCTTCGACAGACAGGCCGAAGGCGCAGTGGAGCATGCCCGGCAGCTCGGGCAGATCGTCGACATAGGCGGCGCTGCCGGTGACATGCAGGGGCGCGCTGTCGTGTGGGATCGAGCGGTGGACCGCAGGTTCAGCCATGGAGCACGCTGATGGATTCGAACTCGCCTGCGCGGATGCGGCGAAGCAGGTTGCCGGCTACCGCACGGCGATAGGTTGCCGATCCCCGCAGATCGTCGAGCGGGGCATAGTCCGCCTCCAGCGCGCGAGCCGCAGCCTCGACCGTGGCTTCGTCCCAAGGTTGCCCGGCCAGCGCCACCTCGCAACCCGGCGCACGGGCGGGGATTCCGGCCATGCCGCCGAACGCGATCCGGGCATGGGTGACGATCCCGTCCTCGATGCGCAGCACGAAGGCGCCGCACACGCCGGAGATGTCGCTGTCGAAGCGCTTCGAGAGCTTGGCGACATGGACGCGGGTACCGGCCACTGGTCGCGGAATCACGATGCGCTCGACGAACTCGCCGGGGGCGCGGTCCTGCTTGCCATAGGCGAGGAAGAAATCCTCCAGCGCGATCGTGCGGCGCGCATCGCCCCACCGCAGGACCAGCTCGGCACCGAGCGCGATCAGCGCGGGCGGCATGTCGCCGATCGGCGAGCCATTGGCGATGTTGCCGCCGATCGTCCCGGCATTGCGCACCTGCACGCCGGCGATCCGCCGCACCAGTTCGCCCAGCTCGGGTGCCAGCCGGGTGAGCGCCGCACGCGCTTCCGAATAGCGGACCGCTGCGCCAAGGATCAACGCCTCCGGTGTCTCCTGGATCATGCGCAGGTCGGCAATATCGCCGATGAACACCGTCGGCCCCAAGTCGCGATGCTGCTTGGTCACCCACAGCCCGACATCGGTCGCCCCGGCAACGATCCGCGTATCGGGCTCGGCCAGCAACCGCGCGGCCAGTTCGTCGGCGGTTCGTGGATTGTCATAGGCCGGGGCGAGCGCGCGCAATTGCGCCAGCGTCCCGGCATCGTCCTCGGCAGCGACCGGCACCGCCTCGCCTGCCGCAAGGATCGGGCCATAGCCGGTGCAGCGGCAGAGATTGCCCGCCAGCACATCGCCCACCGGCACCTGCTCGGTGCCCAGCGCGCCTATGCTGCGGCCGACAAGCGACATGACGATCCCCGGCGTGCAGAAGCCGCATTGCGAGCCGTGGCGATCGATCATCTCGCACTGGACCGGATGACGCCCGCCCAGGCTTTCGACGGTCTTCAGCGCCTTGCCGTCGAGCATCGGCAAGAAAGTGATGCAGGCATTGACCGCGCGCCACTGCACGCGTTCGCCCACCGCCTCGCCGAGCAGCACCGTGCATGCGCCGCAATCGCCCTCGGCACAGCCTTCCTTGGTGCCGGTGCGGCGCAGCTCGTAGCGCAGCAGCTCGAGCAGGGTCAGCGTTGGATCCGAAGCGTCCGCCGTGGTGACGTTGCCGTCGAGCAGGAAGCGGATCTCAGCTGCCACGATAGGTCGAATAGCCAAAGGGGCTGACGAGCAGCGGGACGTGATAATGCGCGCCCGCATCGGCCACGCCGAACGCGATCGTCACCACATCGAGAAAGGGCGGCTCGGGCAGCGTCACGCCTGTCCCACGGAAATAATTAGCGACATGGAATTCCAGGCTGTAGGCGCCGGGATCGAGCGCCGGCATCCCCAGGCAGCGGCCATCGTCATTGGTCTTGCCTTCGAACAATACGCCCGAGGCGCCCGAGAGCCGCACCGCGACGCCGACCGCCGGCCGGCCGTGCGCGGTGTCGAGAACATGTGTGGACAGGCTGCTCATGCCGCTTCTCCCTTGCTCCACTGCGCGGTGAACTCGCGCTCGGAATAGGCGAGGTAATCGGCGAGAATGCGCTCACGATCGTCGAGAAACAACTGGTCCGCGAGCCCACTCACCAGCCGGGGCAGCGCATGCTTGAGGCCGGACAAGGCCGCTGCCGACAGCCCGAGGCTGATCAGCGCGGAATAGTTGAACGCGAACAGCCCGTGCAGCGCCGCGCCGGCTTCGGGGTCGCGCGGGAGGAACTCGAAGGCCGGGCCGAGATAGGGGTGCGCGTCGATCACCGGCATCGGATCGGGCGCGGCGAACCGGTCGCCCCAGCGCGCGATCCTGTCCTGCACTTCGGCCAGTTCGGGCCGCAGCGCCGGGTCGGTGACCAGTCCGGTGGACAGCACGAGATAGTCATAGGTGAAGCGCCCGTGCGGCGTGGTGACGACAACGCCCTCGCCGGTCTCCTCCACCACTAGCCAGGGGCTGCCGGTGCGCAGCGCGAAGCCGGGATGCGCCGCCGCCCGCTCGAACATGTCAGCCGTCGGCGGCTGGTTGCGCTCGAAGAAGCTGCGCATCACGCCGTACTTCGCCGCGTCGTCGAGTGCCGGGTAGCGCGGGATCATGCCCGCCCCTTCCATGAAGCGGATCGGATTGACCTGGGGCAGCGCCTCGCGCCGGACATGGACCTCGACCATGGCTGCACCAGCCTCCAGCGCGGTGCCGGCATTGTCGAACGCCGAGGCACCGCCGCCCAGGATCGCGATGCGCTTACCGGCGAGCGCGTCATAATCGATCGGCTCGGACGTGTGCGCAAACCGTTCGGCGGGCAGCGCTTTTACAAGGGCCGGCGTGTGCCAATGGCCGCCTCCCTGGATGCCGGTCGCCAGCACCACCTTGCGCGCGGTCAGCACATCGCCCCCGTCCAAATGGAGACGGAAGGCGCCACCGAGCGGTTCGATCCGTGCGAGCCGGGCCTCGTTGCGCACCGGCAGCTTAAGCGCCGCGCGGAACCAGCGCAGATAGGCCATCCATTCGCGCCGCGGTATCTTGCCGAGCGCCGCCCAGCCCTCAGGCCCGTGCTGCGCCTCCCACCAGGCGCGGAAGGTGAGCGCGGGCACGCCATGCTCGATGCCGATCAGGTGCTTGGGCGTGCGCAGGGTGACCATGCGGGCATAGGTGTCCCACGGACCCTCATAGCCCGCCGGGTTCTCGTCGATGACCAGGATGTTGCCGATCCGCTCGCGCATCAGCCCGAAGGCGGCGCCCAATCCCGATTGCCCGCCGCCGACGATCACGACGTCATAGCTGCCGTCCCGCGGGCGCAGCCAGTCCGCTTCGCCGAAATTGAGGCAGGCAAGGTCCTGCGCGAGGCGCGCTTCGAGTGCGGCGAGGCTCATGCCGGAGGCTCCAGCCGGAAGCGGACGATTTCGCCGATCTGCGCGATCGCCGTGGCAATCTCGGTCTCGCGGTCATTGCCCAGCCGCTGCTCCATCGCAGCGAGGATCCCGGCCTTGTCGGTCAGCCGGACGCAGATAATGAAGGGGAAGTCGAACTTCTCGCGATAGGCGGCATTGAGCGCGTGGAAGTGGTCGAACTCGGCCTGGGTCAGCCGATCGAGCCCGGCGCTGGCCTGCTCCGCCGCACTCGCCTCCGTCAGCGTGCCGTCCACCGCCGCCTTGCCCGCCAGCTCGGGATGCGCGCGGATCAGCGCGAGTTGCTCGTCCGGCGTTGCGGCACGAACCACCGCCATCAGATCGGCATGGCGATCGCCGGAGGACGGCGCTGCATCGGCGCGCGCCTCGACCCAGGGAGAATGTTCGAACAGCGCCGTCAATGCGTATTGCCCTCCAGGCTCACATGCGCGGAGACGACCTTCCAGCCATCGCCGAACTTTACCCAGGACTGGGTCTGGCGCCCGCGCCGTTCCGATCCCTCGCGGAAGAATTCGGCGTCGGCGGTGGCGAAGCTGCCGCCATAGACCGTGATCGCGACCCGCCCGAGCCTGCGCTGCGGCGACCCGCCCCGGCCTTTGCGGAATTCGCGGATCGCCTCGATCCCGTAGAGCACTTCGCCCACGCCGTAGCGATTGGTGGTCGGCGCATCGTGGAACAGCTTGTCCATCGCCGCGACATCATCGGCCATCAGCGCGCGCTCATATGCGTCGAACGCTGCGGTGACTTCGGCCAGCGCCTGGGGATCGTCGATCGTCATCGCGGATGCACCCTTTGCCAATGCCGGGCGATATCGATCCGCCGGGCGACCCAGGCATCGCCGCTTGCCAGCACATGATCGAGGAACCGCGCGACAGCGAGCGCCCGCGCCGGACGTCCGGCGATGCGGCCGTGCAGCCCTACCGACATCATCCGCCCGCCTTCTTCGCGCAGCTGGTCGAACGTGTCGCGCAGATAGCGGAAGAACTGGTCGGGCTCGGTGAAGCCGTTCACCGCGACGAACTTCATGTCGTTGGCGTCGAGGCTGTAGGGGACGATCAGCTGACCCCGGTCGTAATAGGGCAGGTCGTCGGCATAGCTGTCCGCGTCATAGACGAAGCCGCCCTCCTCGCGCACCAGCCGCGCGGTGTTGGGCGAGGTGCGGCCCTGGTACCAGCCGAGCGGTCGGCTGCCGGTCAAGCGAGCGTGGATCTCGATGGCTCGGGCGATATGTTCGCGCTCGACCTCTTCGGGCACGTGCTGATAGTCGATCCAGCGATAGCCGTGACTGGCGACTTCCCAGTCGGCCGCCAGCATCGCCTCGACCGCCGCCGGGTTCTTCTCCATCGCCGCCGCGACACCGAACACCGTCACCGGCACGCCGCGCTCCGTGAACAGGCGGTGCAGCCGCCAGAAACCGGCGCGGCTGCCATATTCGTAGAGGCTCTCCATCGCCATCGCCCGCGCCGGATGACTGGCCGCGCCGACCATCTCGGATAGAAAGGCCTCGCTGCCCTTGTCGCCGTTGAGGACGCTGTTCTCAGCGCCCTCCTCGTAATTGACGACGAACTGGACCGCTACGCGTGCCCCATCCGGCCATTTCGGATCGGGCGGTGCGGCGCCATAGCCGATAAGGTCGCGGCTCATCCCCACGCCTTCAGCGCGGCATCGACGCCGGCGCCCGCGGGGCAGGCAAAGCCCTCCGCGCGCAGCACCGCCTCCAGCGCCCCCAGCGTGATCAGCACCTTGTGCTTGCGGGCATTGTATCCCATCGCGCCGATCCGCCAGACCTTGCCGGCGAGCGGGCCGAAGGCAGTGCCGATCTCGATCTCGAAATCCTCGCGCATCCGCCGGCGCACCGCTTCGCCATCCACGCCGTCGGGGATCGCGATCGCAGTCACGTTGGTCATGCGGGTGCAGTCGTCGCCGAACACAGTCAGCCCCAGGGCGCGGGCGCCCGCAACCACCGCGCGGCCGGCTGCCGCATGGCGTGCGTAGCGCGCCTCCAGGCCCTCCCCCAGCACGACCCGGGCGCATTCGCGCGCGCCATAGAGCATCGTAGTCGCTTCGGTATGGTGATTAAGCCGCTTCTCGGACCAATAGTCCATCACCATCGCGAGATCGAAATAGTTGGACGCGATGCGCGGGCCGTTGGCGTTGACCAGGTCGGGCCGGGCGATACCGTGCTCGACATGGCGGCGCGCGAAGATGTGCTCGGCGGCGGCATCGGAAACCGTGATCGGCGCGGAGCCGGAAGGGCCGCCCAGGCATTTCTGCAAGCCCCCGGTGACGACATCCACGCCCCAGCGATCCGCGGCGATCTCCATGCCGCCGATCGTCGCGGTGGCATCGACATAGGAGAGCGCACCCGCCGCGCGGCACAATTCGCCCAGCCCTTCCAGCGGCTGCGCCATCGTCGTCGAGGTGTCGCCGTGCACGCAGGCGACGACCTGGGGTCCGGTCCGCGCGATCGCATCTGCGATCTGGTCCATCGGCACGGTCTCGCCCCAAGGGACCGAGAGCATCTCGACCTTCGCGCCAATCCGCTCGCCGATCTCGCGCAGCAGCAGCCCGAAGCGGCCGAAGTCGATCACCAGCAGCGTGTCGCCCGGCGCGACCAGGCTGACCAGGGCCGCCTCGATCCCCGCGCGCGCGGTGCCGTCGATCAGGAAGGTCCAGCGGTTCTGCGTCCCGAAGATCGGGCGGTAGAGCGCCATGACCTGCTCCATATAGCCGGTCATTTCGGGGTCGAACTGGCCCAGCAGGTCCGCCGACATTGCGCGCAGCACGCGGGGATGCGCGTTGACCGGGCCGGGGCCCATCAACAGGCGCTGCGGCGGATCGATCTCACCGAAGAAATCGCCAAAAGCGGCAGGAGTCACTGGTTCTCTCCAAGTCGTTCGATGAAGCCGAGCATGGCCCGCAGCGCGATGTCTGCGTCCTCCGGTTCGACATGTTCGGCGGGGTTGTGGCTGATGCCCTGGTCGCAGCGGATGAACAGCATCGCGGTAGGGCACAGCGCGGCCAGGATCATCGCGTCATGTCCCGCGCCGCTGACCAAGCGGAAGGGTGCGACCCCCTGCTCCGCCACTGCGGCTTCAAGCAGATCGGTCAGCGCCGGATCGCAGGGCGAGGCGGCGAGGTCGTTGGTCTTCTGGACCGCAACATCCAGCCCGCGCCGACCGGCGATCGCCTCGATCTCGCCCAGGATCGCCCGCGCCGCAGCGTCACGCCGCGCCTCGTCGCCGGAACGGATATCGACCGTGAACACCACCCGGCCCGGGATCACGTTCGGCGCGCCCGGCGTCGCCTCGATCCGCCCGACCGTCGCCACGAGATCGGAGGCATCGTCCCGCGCGATCCGCTCGATCGCGAGAATCATCTCCGCCGCACCTGCCAGCGCGTCGCGGCGCAGGCGCATGGTGGTGGTTCCGGCATGCCCGGCCATGCCGGTGACGGTCACGACAGAGCGCAGCTGCGCGGCGATCCCGGTGACCACGCCGATGGGCAAGCCCTCAGACTCCAACACCGGCCCCTGCTCGATATGCGCCTCGAGATAGGCGAGCGCGGGACCATGCTTCGCCTCGGCGAAGCGCAGGTCGGAGAGCTCGAACGGCGCCAGCGCCTCGTCGAGCGAAATCCCCCTTGCGTCGCTGACCTCCAGCGCCGCTGGTTCGAGCGTGCCGGCCACTGCCCGGCTGGTCAGCATCGCGGCAGGGAAGCGCGAACCCTCCTCGTCGCCGAACGCATAGATCTCGATCGGAAAGGGCATCCGCCTGCCGGCCGCGCGCAGCGCCGCGACTGCCTCGATGCCGAGCATCACGCCGAGCGGCCCGTCATAGCGGCCGGCGTCCCTCACGCTGTCGATATGGCTGCCGATGATCAACGCCGGCAAGTCGCGCGCGCCTTCGTAGCGGCCGATCAGGTTGCACGCCGCATCGGTGCGCGTGGTCATGCCGGCTTCCTGCATCCAGCCGGCGATGGCGCGCTGGGCGGCGGCATAGGCGGGAGTGAGATAGGCGCGGAACAGCATGTCCGGCGCGTCGCTATAGGGTGCGACGCCCAGCTCGTCGCAGCGCGCGACGGCACGAAAGCCGCCGCTCACCACGCCGTCACCTGCCCGTCGCTGCGCGGATCGGTCGCGCCTTCCAGCATGCCGCCGGGATGCCGCACGATCGCGCCGGCATGGCCCATCGTCGAAGTGAAGGGCGGGAGCAGCTCGACATCGTGCCCGGCGGCACGCAGCTGGTCGTAGAGCGCGGGATCGAAGCGATCCTCCAGCTTCAGCGTGACGCTGTCCGCCCCCCAGGTCTTGCCGAGCAGCCAGCGCGGGCGCGTCACCGCTTCCTGCAGCGGCACGGCGCTCCAGGCATAGCGGCTGAAGACCGCCGCCTGGGTCTGCGGCTGTCCCTCGCCGCCCATCGTGCCATAGGCCATGACCCGCCCATCCGCGAAGCGCGCCAGCGCAGGGTTCAGCGTGTGGAACGGCTTGCGCCCAGGCCTGAGTGCATTCCAGCCACCTTCGGCCAGGCGAAAGCTGCTCCCGCGATTCTGCCAGGTGATGCCGGTGCGCGGCAGGACGATGCCTGATCCGAATTCGAAATAGGTCGACTGGATGCAGCTGACCACCCGCCCGTCGCCATCGGCGGTCGCGAACCAGCAGGTGTCGCCTAGTTGCGAAGGCTGGGGCCAAGGCAGCGCCGTTGCCGGATCGATCCGCGCCGCCATTGCGTCCAGCGCCGCAGGGTCGTCGAGCAAAGCCTGAGGATCGCCCCCCATGTACGCCGGATCGCCGACTTCGGCGTCGCGGTACAGGAAGGCCTGCTTGGTCGCCTCGACCAGCGCGTGGACATGCCCGAAGCTTTCCGGCTCGAACCGGCCCAGCCGCTCGGCCAGTGCGAGGATCAGCAGCGAGGCCACGCCCTGGGTGGGCGGTGCGCTGTTGAACAAGGTGATGCCGTCCAGCACGACGTGCAGCGGTTGCGGCGCCTCGGCGCGGTGCGCGTCGAGGTCGGCTGCGGCGACGGGACTACCCAGCGCCGCCAGTTCCTCGGCAATGTCCGCCGCCAGCGCGCCGCCATAGAAACTGTCGAGCCCCTCCTCGGCGAGATGCCGCAAGGTCGCGCCGAGCGCGGGCTGGCGGAGGACATCGCCCTCCCCCATCGCGTCATAGGTCGCCGCCCAGGCGCCGGGCAGGCCACGCAGCTCCGCGCCCTTGGCGGCGACGATCTCCGCGCCGCCGCGCGTCACCGCCACGCCCGCCTCCGCATGGTGGATCGCCGGGCGCAGCAGCCGGCCGAGCGGCATTGTGCTACCCTCCAGCGCCTTAGCCCAGGCCGAGATCGTCCCCGCCACCGTGTTCGCCGCCAGAGGGCCGCGCGTCGGCACTGCGTCGAGCCCGGCATAGAGGGACAGGTCCGCCGCCGCGGCCGCTCCACCACAGCCATGGATCGCCCGCGTCGTGCCGTCGGGCTCGGCGATCAGCCAGAAGCCATCCCCGCCGATGCCGGTCATGTGCGGATAGACCACCGCCAATGTCGCAGCGACCGCGACCGCGGCTTCGATCGCGTTGCCGCCATCCTGCAGCACCTTCAACCCGGCCTGGGACGCGAGATGATGGGGTGCCGTCACCATGCCGCAGAGCGAACGAATCGAATGCAGCATCTCAGCCCGCCGCCAGCCAGGCGAAGCGCACGACGAACAGCAGCGCGAGGACCAGCAATAGCCAGTCCGACGTAGTGATCTTGCCGCGGATCAGCTTGAGCACCGCATAGGCGGTCAACCCGAAGGCCAGGCCATTGGCGATCGAGAAGGTCAGCGGGATCATCGCCACGGTCAGAAAGGCGGGGATCGCGACTTCGGGATCGTGCCAGTCGATATCGAGCAACGGCGCCATCATGAGCGCCCCGACCAGGATCAGCGCCGGCGCGGTCGCCGCCAGCGGTAC
Source organism: Sphingomonas sp. GW821-FHT12D09 (assembly GCF_058807215.1). Taxonomy (NCBI): domain Bacteria; kingdom Pseudomonadati; phylum Pseudomonadota; class Alphaproteobacteria; order Sphingomonadales; family Sphingomonadaceae; genus Sphingomonas; species Sphingomonas sp. GW821-FHT12D09. The sequence continues at coordinate 1,424,492 of NZ_JBXAQL010000001.1, forward strand.
CAGCTGGGCATAGGGCGCGACCAGCATCGCGAGGAGGAACAGCACGCCGGTGACGATCGCGGTGATCCCCGTCCGCCCGCCCGCCTGCACGCCGGCCGCGCTCTCGACATAGGAGGTGACCGTGCTGGTGCCCGCCAGGCTGCCGAAGATCGTCGCGATGGAGTCCGCGAACAGGATGCGGTTGAGCCCGGGTACCCGCCCCTTCTCGTCGATCAGACCGGCGCGGCGGGTGACGCCGACCAGCGTGCCGATATTGTCGAACAGGTCGACGAACAGGAAGACGAACAAGATCTCGAACAGTCCCAGGCCATGACTGCCCGACAGGCCGAACACGCCGGCGAGGTCGAGGTGGAAAGCGGTCTGCGTGATCACGCTCAGGTCATAAGGTTGCGGCGTGAAATGCACCGCGCCGGCCAGCCAGCCGATCAGCGTCGTCGCGACAATGCCGATCAGGATCGCAGCGCGCACGCCCCAGGCGGTGAGCGCAGCGGTCAGGACCAGCCCGAACAGCGCCAGCGCCGCGCCGGGCGCCTTCAGGTCGCCAAGCCCCACCGAAGTCGCCGGATTGCTGACGATGATCCCAGCGTTCTTGAGGCCGATAAAGCCGATGAACAGCCCGATCCCGCCCGCCACCGCCGCGAACAGGCTCTTCGGGATCGCCGTGATGATCAGCTGGCGGATGCCCGCAAAGGTCAGCAGCAGGAAGGCGATGCCGGAGAGGAACACGCAGCCCAGCGCGACCTGCCACGGCACGCCCATCGCGCCGACCACGGTGAAGGCGAAATAGGCGTTGAGCCCCATGCCCGGCGCCAGCGCCAACGGGACATTGGCGCTCATCCCCATCAGGATGCTGGCAAAGCCGGCGGCCAGGCAGGTCGCCGCCGCGACCGCCGCGACGGGCATGCCCGCCTGGCCCAGGATCGCGGGATTGACGATCACGATATAGGCCATGGTCAGGAAGGTGGTGAGCCCGGCCAGGACCTCGGTGCGCAAGTCGCTGCCGCGGGCTTGCAGCGCGAAGTGCCGCTCGAGCCTGCCCACGGTTTCGTCCTGCGCCAATCTTTCCCCCTTTCAGCCCGGCCAAACGACCAAGCTGTAATAAAACTGTCATCCACGCAAGGCGGTGGCTCCGATGACTCCATCGGCTTCCAGTCGTGCGGCCAGCGCGAACAGCGTGGCCTCGCCCCCCGGCTTGCCGACCAGCTGCACGCCAAGCGGCAATCCGTCCGGACGCCGCAGCGGTGCGGCGATCACCGGTAGGCCGATAAAGCTCAGCGGCTGGGTGAAGAGGCCGAGATGCGCGCGCGCCGGAACGCGCTGACCGTCCACGCTGATCATCGGGTCATCGATGCGCGGTGCGACCTCGCCCGCGGCCGGCGCGATCAGCACTTCGTAGCGCGCGAACAGCGCTTCAGCGGCGCGCGCGAAGCGGGCGCGAAACGCCTCGGCGGCGAAATATGCGGAGGCAGGCAGCATCGCGCCGGCGATCAGCCGGTCGCGCACCTGCGGATCGAACGCGAGCGCGCGCCTGCGTAGCTCGGGTAGATGCCGCGTGCCGCCCTCCGCCGCGGTCATCAGAAACGCCGCCGATCGGGCTGCAGCGACCTCAGGCAGCTCGACCGTGTCGATCCCGCCGAGATGGGCGGCGAGCGCGTCGATTCCGGCGGTCAGTTGCGCGCAGACATTGTTCGCGAACCACCCGCCCAGCCGCGCGACACGCGGCGCTGCCGGGCCCTCCGCCCCCGCCCCGCCCAGGGCCTGCCAGGCCAGTTTCAGGTCTGCCACACTGATTGCGAACGGACCGATATCGTCGAAGCTGTCGACAAAAGGATAGACGCCATCCATCGGCAAGCGGCCATGCGTCGGCTTCAGGCCGTATACACCGCACAAAGCCGCCGGCACGCGGATCGATCCGTTGGTATCCGACCCGAGGCTGAGCGGCATCAGCCCGGCCGCCACTGCCGCCGCCGATCCGCCCGAGGATCCGCCGGCGATCCGCGCAGGGTCGTGCGGATTGCGAGTGGTACCGAACGCCGCGTTGATCGTCGCGAAGCCATAGGCGAATTCGTCCATGTTCAGCGTAGCGACGAGGATCGCCCCGGCTGCCTCGAACCGGGTGATCGCCTCCGCATCCCTGCCGGCCGGCGGCGCATCGCGCAGCATCCCGGCCCCCGCGGTCGTCGGCAGGCCCGCGACATCGAACAGGTCCTTCACGCCGAACGGTACCCCGGCCAGCGGCCCGGGATCGCGGCCCTTGGCAACCAGGGCATCGACGCGGTCCGCCGCTGCTAGCGCACGCATGTCGAGCACCCGCGTCACGGCCTCGAGCGCCCGGCCCCCTCCGCGCGCCGCCTCGATCGCTTCTTCCGCGAAGGATCGGGCGGTGCGTTGCCCTGTCCTGACAAGATGCGCCGTCGCGACTGCGCTGCGATGCTCGGTCAGCCCGCCTGCTCCTCTTCGGCCGCCCGCAGCACGCCGAGATGCATCTCGATCGCCTCGAGACCCTGGATGACGCCTGGCAGGCAGGCCTTGGGGAGCTCGAGCCCGATCAGGCGCGCCATGCGCACCGCCGGGATGGCTTGGTTTGCCTCCCCGGCAAGCGCAGCCGGCGCATGCTCAGCCATTCCGGCGCACTCCAATTGCGTGCGCCCCGCCACGATCCTGAACGCGATAGGATTTCAGCGCGCGCGGACCCGCCATCAGAACAATGCTCCGGCGCTGGCCTGGATGTCGCTCGCTTCCCTCGTGGGAGAAGACGGCAGCGCAGCGCGAAGGCGCCGCTGAAATAGACATGTTAGGCCGTCCCCTTTTCGAACTGCCCGGCATCCTTCCTCCCGGAAGACTATCAAGGGTCACGGCATATGCAAGCGTGGTGGCGCGGGCCCGATTCCGCGCCCATCGCTCTCACCGGTCACCGCTCTCGGAAGCGCGCGACCTGGAGCTCGCATCGTTCAACATTCCGGATCGGTGCAACGGGAGACGACTTCGCCGTCCGCGGCCCGCGCGACAGCCTCCGAGATCGCCACCGCCCGGGTTTCGGGCTCGCTCGGTGCAGGCGGTACAGCGTCCAGGTGGATTCGACGCCTGCCATCCGGGGTGGCGAGCGTGGCCGACGCCCCATCCACGGCGACCAGCGTCCAGCCCGGCTGGACGACCTCGTCAAGGCCGATCGACCGATCGGTGCCGTCCGCGAGCCGGAACAGCGCCGAGGAACGTGGCCCGTCCAGGACGACGCGCCGCAACTCCGGTGCAGCCAACCTCATGGCAGGCGGCGATGGACTCGCTGCCGCCTGCGGCAGGACGACGACTTCGCCGCTTGCCGGTGGCGCATCGGCGGTGTGGGACAGGAAAGCCAGCAGCGCCGACACGCCTGCCAGCCCGGCGGCCGCCCAGAACCACCGAATTCTCCGTCGCTCCAGCATCGCGATCTCCCGGTGCGAGCGCTCCGGCGGCACATCCGCCGAAGCGCTCGCGTTGGTCATGGCAGGGTGTTGCCGACGCTCACGACATAAACGCGCCCGCGATTGGCATCGATCGCGGTCGGCGCGGCGGCATAGATCACATCCTCGGTCGTCGACTTGAGGATGCCCGAGATGCGCGTCACGCCGCTCTGCGACGGCGCGACGGCGTGCACCGCCCAGGTCGGGCTCTCCGCCGCCATCAGCCCGGTACCCGAGACGGTGAAATAGACGCGCGCGCGCGTGCCGTTATGCGTGGTCTCCACCGCGGCGGGCACATTGTTGTTCGCCGTGTATATCTTCACCTTGTCGGACCATGCCGTGCCGTTCCAGCGGATACGGTACACGTCGAAATTGAGCGCGTTCGTGCCCCCGGCGGTGCGATAGCGATAGGCCATGCTGGGGCGGGCATATTGGTCCACCGTAAGCCCCGCCGCCTGGATGCCGACACCGTCGTTCGAGTTGTTCCACACCTCGCCGGTGCCCAGGCCCTGGAACAGCAGGTTCGGCGTGGCGCGGGTCGCCGGGGCGCTGAGCGCGGTGCCGTTGGCTGTGCGGAACACGCCTGCTGCGACGTCGTACTTCAGGTACGAGCCATAATGGCGTAGCGAGCGCGGCAGGCCATATGCCCATTCGAAGGCGATATGGACGTTACCGGCATCGTCGATCTTGAGATCGTCGGGATAGACGAAATTGGTGTTCTCGCGCGCGAAGATGCCGACCTTGGACCAGCTGTTGGCGGCATTGTTCCAGCGATAGAGCTCGCCCTGGCCGGCGCCGGTGTAATGATTGCGGATGATCAGGTAGATATCGCCATTCGGCGCATCCTCGGCGATCGGATAGGTCGCGCCGACCGTGCCCGGCATCTCGCCGATGCGGCGGAGCATGCCGGTGGGGTCGTTGGGCGCGCTCGAGCGGAAATAGCGCCAGTCGTCGACATGGTGATCGGTCCAGACATGGATATAGCCGTCCCCATCGACCGCGATTGTCGGCTGGTCGTGGCCGACATCGTCCTCGTGGCTCCAGACAGCGCCCGTCTCGTCCTTGAGATAGCCGATCGTCCAGTCGCCGCTGCCGACCTTCACGCCGATCTTGATCTTGTGGGTGCCGGCGGTATCGCCGGGGGCGTTGAACGCGACATAAGTGGTGTTGCCCTTTACCACCATCGGGCGCCACCAGGCGGCGGCGTTGGAGGAGTCGGTCTCGGCCGGCACCATCTCGACGGCGACCTGGGCCTGGACGGTCGCGGGCGTCAAAAGGGCAAGCGGGCACAGCAACGCAGTGCTGGCAATCAAGCGCAAGCGCATGGCATTCTCTCCTGTTTCTTGTGGTTTTGATTACTCGGTACGCGTCTCCTGGATCGGGGCGTTCGGGCGGATCAGCCGCCCTTCAGGTCAATCGAGAACAGCCCGCCGCTGGCGGGAAAGGCTTCGAGCTGGGCCGGGCTGAGCCGCATGCGCGAACTGGTGACGAACAGCGTGTCGCCAGCCAGCGCGACGCTGCTGAGATTGGGCGCGGGCACCGGGACCGTGCGCAGCAAGGCCCCGCCGGGCGCCAGTTCCGCGACGCAGCCGCCGCCCCACATCGCGACCCAGAAATGGCCATTCGGAGCCCGGGCCATGCCGTCGGGCTTGCCGGGTACATTCATGAAGTCGCTGACGATCACCGGCTCGCCTAGCGTGCCGGCGGCGGGATCGGCCGGATAGGCGATCAGCGCGCGCGACAGCGTGTCGATGACGAAGAGCGTCTTGCCGTCCTCGCTGAACGCCATGCCGTTGGGCACGCCGAGGCCCTGTGCAACCCGGCGGGGTGGCGCATCGGGCGTAGGCGCGTGGAAGATCGCGCCGCGGCCCGCCAGGATCGCCTTGTGCATCGTACCGCCCCACAGGCCGCCGGCGGGGTCCACCGTCATGTCGTTGAAGCGGCAGCCCGGACCGATGTCCGCGCTGGGGCCGGCAACGCCCTCCAGAACGCAGAAGCCGCTTTCGAGCGTACCGGCGATGCGGCCGTCGGGAAGCGGGGCGAGGCCGAAGGCCGGCTGCTCGGTGATCTGCTCCGCGACATGCCCCCCGGCGTAGCGATAGATGCGGCGGCGGACGGGATCGGTCCAGGTGACCGCGCCCTCCTGCACGACCGGGGACTCCCCGATAATCGCTCCCGGATTGCAGAGCAGCCCGGCGCGCGGGGCGTGCCGGATTGCGCGGATCAGCGCGCGGGCACGGGCGCCGACTTCCTCCGCCGAGCGGCCGGGCTTGTAGAGGTCGGAGCCGATCCCGAAGCCGGCACAGCCCGCCTCGCGAAGCGCCGGGATGTTCGCCGGTCCCACCCCGCCGACCGCAAGCAAGGTCACGCCCGCCGGCAGCACGGTGCGTAGCGCGGCGATGTCGCATTCATGTCCGGCAGCCGGGAAATATTTGAGGTGGCGTGCACCCGCGGCAAGCGCGGCAAAAGCCTCGCTCGGCGTGGCGCAGCCGGGCAGTGGCACCAGGCCAAGCCGGATCGCCTCGCCGATCACTTCCGAATTGGTGCTAGGCGAGACGCAGAGCGCCGCACCGCACGCGGCGAGCCGGCGGACCTGATCGGGATCGGTGACGGTCCCTGCCCCGATCGCCATGCGATCGCCGAACGCGCGACAGAGCAGCGCGATCGTCTCGAACGGATCGGGCGAATTGAGCGGTACTTCCGCCACGCGGATGCCAGCGTCGAACAGCGCACCGACCACCGCCACCGCCTCGTCGCTGCGCAGGCCGCGCAGGATCGCGACGATCGGCAGTTCGGCCAGGGCGGCGTCGAGCCGGGCGACGGCGCCCTCGTGCTTCATCCGACTGCGGCCCGGTGCAGCGCCCGGAAGCCGAGCAGGCAGGCGCGGCGGGATTCGACCAGCTCGGTCTCGATCCCGACCGAGCCGAGCGCCGACGCGTAGAGGCGCGATAGCGGGCCATTACCGATCAGCGGCACCGTGCCGGCGCCCATGTTCGGGAAGGCCGCCAGTGCATCGGCGATTTCCGAGCCGATCAGCAGCCCGCGGATGTAGGAGGCGGCATCGGCGCGGACGAGTTCGCCACGGATCACGCGGGCGCGGGCACCGAAGAGCAGGCTCGCCAGGCCAAGCCCGCCCGCCCTGCCGCGCACCACACCGTCCAGGAAGGCCGGGCCGTCCGCCGCTTCACCCTCGACGATCGAGGCGAGCAACCCTTGCGCGGTCAGCCGGTCGAAGATCTCCCCCGACATGGCCGTCAGGAATTCGCCGATCCGGCCACCCTCGCGCCGCACCCATTTGGTGTGCGTGCCGGGCAGCGCCGCGACGCCGTCGCCAGGCGCCAGCGCCATCAGGCCGAGCAGCTCGGTCTCCTCGCCGCGCAGGATGTCGGGCGCACCGTCGAACGCGCGGCGGCAGGCGATGCCAGGCACGATGCGCACCGGCGTGTCGCCGATCTTCACCGGGATCGCGGCACGCGCCAGGTCCGCTATACCGGCCGGCGCTTCGGCATAGGGTGCCTCGGCCCAACCGATGTTCGAGCCGATCATGCCCGAGGCGTAGATCGCACCATGATCGGGCCAGCGCGCGGCGAGCATCGCCATCACTTGGACCATGCCTTCACGGCTCAGCCCCGCGACGCCCCTGGCCGCGACGATCTCGTCGAGCACGCTACCGTCGCCGGCGATGCGCCAGGCGCGGAAGTTCGAGCTTCCCCAGTTGACGCCGACGATCTCGGCATCAGCGGCGTGTGACACTTGCACCCCCGTCGATGGAATGGATGGCGCCGGTGATCCAGCTGGCACGATCGGAAGCGAGGAACAGCGCCAGTTCGGCGACGTCCTCCGGCGTGCCGAGCCGGCCGAGCGGGTGGCGCAGGACATTCCGCGCACGCGCCGCCTCGGAATCTTCCGTCCGGTCGAAGGACTGGCGCAGCAAGGGCGTGTCGATCGAGGCGGGGGCGATCGCGTTGACCCGGATCGCATCGGGCGCGAGTTCGAGCGCGGTAGTGCGGGTCAGACTCTCGATCGCCGCCTTGGACGCGGCATAGGCGGCAAGCGTCGGCGTCGCGAACCCGGCATTGATCGAGGAAAGCAGCAGGATCGAGCCCCCGCCCCGCGCCCGCATCATCGGCACGGCGTGGCGCATCAGCCGCACCGCGCCGATCACATTGACGTCATAGATGTCGGCCCAGGCGGCGGGATCGGTGTCGATCGCCCCGCCATGCACCGAGATGGCGGCGGCGTGGACGAGGATGTCGACCTCCTCCAGCCGCGCCACCGCTTCCGCCACGCCGGCATCCGAGCGGAGATCGGCGACCAGTGCCTCGTCCGCATCGGGTGCAGGCTGGAGATCGAGCCCGGCGACCCGTGCCCCGGCAGCGCGGAAGTGCCGGGCAATTGCCGCGCCGATCCCGCTCGCGGCACCGGTCACCAGCGCCGTGCGGCCGGCAAGCTCGTTATCGCTCAACTCTCGATCTCCCCCTGGCAGGCCAGCGTCAGAATTTGACGCTGACGCTCGCCTTGTACATGCGCCCGAAGAACAGGTTCGTCCGGAGCGCTTCCGAGGAGCCGTCATAGGTGCGCTGATGCTCGTTGAGGAGGTTGTTCGCCTCCAGGTTCAGCGAGAAGTTCTTCGAGATGTCGTACCGGAAGGTTGCCGACAGATCGGTATAGGCATCGTTGTAGATGCCGGTGTTCGCCGCCGAGAGGCTGACCAGATAGTCGTCGCGCCAATTGTATGCGACGCGCAAGGACACCGGGCCCTTCTCGTAATAGCCGACCAGGTTGAAATTGTTCTTCGACAGGCCCGGGAAGGCGAGCGTGCGGCCCACCGCGTCGCGGATCGGCGTCGAGGAGTCGATATACGAATAGGTCGCCACGATGCCGAGGCCGTCGAGCGCACCGGGCAGGAAGTAGAAGGGCAGCTGGAGCAGCGCCTCTACGCCCTTCACCTTCGCGCCGTCGCCATTGATCTTGCGGTTGATCAGATAATTGACGTTGTTGAAGACCTCGGGGCTCTGCTTCGCCACGATGAAGGTCGAGACGTCCTTGTAGAAGGCGCCGACCGAGAACAGCGCCTGGCGACCGAAATAATATTCGAGCGAGGCGTCGAACTGGTTGGCCTTGAACGGATCGAGGCCCGGTGCGCCGCCGCTGCCCGTACCGGGCGAGGTCTGCACGCCGCCGACGAAGATCGCGGTGTTGTTCAGCGTCACGCCGTTGTTGAGGTCCGCGGTGTTCGGGAAAGCGACGACCTTGGCCGCGCCCAGGCGCAGGATCAGCCCGTCGGACACGTTCAGTTTGACCGTTGCCGAGGGCAGCCACTCGTCGTCCGTGCGCAGATAGGTGGTGGGCGTGACTGCGCCGGTGGCACCGATCAGGTTGCCGATCGAGGTCATGTCGCGGTGCAGATAACGCACGCCGATATTGCCGGCGAGATCGAGGCCGCCTTCAATGCCGAAGTCGAGCTTGGCATAGCCTTCGGTGAAGTTCTCCTTGATCCGGTAGGTGCCGGCGAGCGCGGTGGTAGTGCCGGTCGGATTCAGGCAGGCGGCCGACTGCGAGACTGCCGGGACCGTGGTCCAGACGCTGCAGCCCCCTGCGATGCTGTCGTTCGCCGCCAGGAAGCTGCGCGCCAACCCTGCGAAATCGCCCTGGGCGAAATCGGGGTTGGAATGCAGCGTCAGATATTGCGAGAGCGTGGTCGCGACGATGCCGCCGGTCGGGCGGATGTCCGCCAGCGACGGCGTAACCCGCGTGTCGAGCTTCTGGTAGCGCACGCCGATGTTCAGCTTGTCGATGAAGCCCTCGCCCAGCTTCATGCTCCAGTCGGTGCGCGCGGCGGTCGCTTCGGTCTTCGCGCGATAGAGATTGTCGAACAGGATGGTGAAGCGCAGCTGCGCCGGGTTGCTCAGGTCGATTCCGCTGATCGTATAGGCGCCGAGATCGCCCTTGGAGAAATCGAAGGTCGTGCTGGGCGTGATCGTAGTGAGCGGCTGGAGGCGGAGGTAATTCTGGTCGTAGCTCGAGGTCGAGCGGTTGTACGACACTTCCGCGCTCGCCTTGACCCGGTCCGTCACGTCGAAGTTGCCGTGCAGCGCCGAGGACCAGGTATCCGCCTTGGTATAGGCGAACTCGCTGTTGGTCAGCACGGGCGCCGACGAGGTGCCCGAGACCAGCACGTTGTTCGCCGAATAGGTCGCGTTGGTCAGCCCGGTCTGCGGATTGAACGAGATCCAGTAGCGTTCGCGGTCCGAGATCAGCTTCGAATAGAAGCTGTCGAGCGTGATCTCGACGCCCGCCGAAGGCCGCCACTGGATGACGCCGTCCAGGCCGAACTTGGTGCGCTTCTCGTCGATTTCCTCCGGGCGCACGTCCGAGTGGCCGAAGCGGGTGATGCCGCCCGAGACATACTGGGTGTAGCCCGAAAAGGTGTCGAGGCCCTGCTGTGACAGGCGGCGGCGGCCATAGGAGGCCGAGACCAGCACGCCGAGCGTGTCGTCCGCGAACTTGTGCGAGACCAGGCCGAACAGCTCGTAGCTGGGCTTCTCGGTCAGCGTGTCATAGCTGGCGCCGGCACGGGCGGCGATCTGGTTGGGTCCGTCGAGCGGCTTGCGCGTCTCGATGTCGACGATGCCGCCGAGTGCGCCGGCAACGTCGTCGGCGCCGGCGAGCTTGGTCACTTCCAGCCGCGCGATCAGCTCGGAGGGTACCAGCGAGAGGATGCCATAGGTCGAGCTGCCGAGCTGATCGAGGCCGACGCCGCCGCGGCCGGTGGCGTCGACGATCTCGCGACCGTTGAACAGATAGACGTTCTGGCGAAGGCCGCGCACCGAGACGTTGGTGCCTTCGGCGATGCCGCGATCGACCTGGATGCCGGAGACGCGGGCGAGCGATTCGGCGACGTTGCGATCGGGCAGCTTGCCGATGTCGTCGGCGACGATCGCATCGACGAACTGGATCGCGTTGCGCTTGATGTCGCGCGCCGCGCCGAGGCTCTGGCGGATGCCCGTGACAATGATGGCGCCGTCATCCTGCGGCGCGGGATCGGCGGCCTGCTCGACAGCCTGGGCAGGCGCCGAGTCGGTCTGCGCCATTGCCGGCGCGGCCAGCACGGCTGCCGATGCGAGAATGGTGGACACCAGCAGATGCTGGACGGTGCGATTCTTCATATCCTCTCCCCTTATCAACCTGGCGGTTGGCGGGCCCGGCTTTATGCCTTTGGCTTCCGCTTAACGTATCTACTAAAGCAACAATATCGATCGCGCAACACCCTCAATCACAGAGCGCATTCCCGTGACAACAGGGCAACACCGCGGTTGACAAGGATCATTCCACAAGCGCATACGACACATATAGCAACAAAATACTTCGGAGGGGATGTGAACCAGCTGCAAGGCGTATTGCCGATTCTGCCGACGATCTTCACTGCCACGGGTGCGGTGGACGAGGCGGGCATGCGCCGCGTGCTCGACTATATCGTCGCCGCGGGCGCGCAGGGCGTGGTCTTTCCCGGCCTCGCCAGCGAATATGACATGCTGAGCGTCGAGGAGCGCCTCCACCTCACCGCGCGAATCGGCGAATGGCTGGGCGGGCGCATCCCGTTCGTGGTCGGGGGCAGCACTGGCGATACCAAGGAAGCCATCGCCTATGCCGAGGCCGGCGCCCGCGCCGGCGCATCGGCCGCGATGATCCTCACCCCCAAGACCTTCGCCGATAACGCGCAGGCGATGGCCGACTTCTTCCGTGCCGCGCATGAAGGCTCGGGCATCGCGATCATGCTGCAGAACGCCCCTGCCCCGATGGGCATCGGCATGCCGCTCGAGGCGGTCGCCGAGCTCGCGCACCAGGTCGCGGGCATCAAATACGTCAAGGAAGAAGCCCCGCCCTCGGGCCAGCGGATCACGCGGCTCACCGCGCTGGCGGGCGATTCGCTCGACGCGGTGTTCGGCGGCGCCGGCGCGCGCTATGTGATCGACGAACTGGCCCGCGGCGCGCGCGGCACCATGCCGGCCTGCGAGATCACCGAGCTGCACGTGCGCATGCTCGCCGACTATGCCGCGGGCGAGGAGGACAAGGCGCGCGACCTGTTCGAGCGCACCCTCCCCCTGCTCAACATGCAGGCGATCTTCCGCTGGCGGCTGACCAAGGCCGTGCTCCAGCGCCGTGGGCTGATCGAAAGCACCCATGTGCGCGCGCCCGGGCCCGAGCTTGATCGCCATGACCAGGCAGAGCTGGACGCACTGCTCGCCCGGCTGGCAGACCTGCTCCCGCTCGAAGCACCCCAGGGAGCCCTTGCCTGACCATGCGCATCGCCGCGATCGACACGTTCATCGTCACCGTCCCCCGCGACACGCCCTATCTCGGGCCGCTCGCGGAGGGCGAGCGGGTGAACGCGCGCGGCTATATCGTGCGCAAGGGCAATGGCACGATCTACCCCACCGTCGACCGCTCGATCGTGGTGCGCGTCACCACCCAGGACGGCAGTATCGGCTGGGGAGAGACCTATGGCATCTGCGCGCCCAGGGCGACGTGCGAGATCGTCAACGACCTGCTCGCGCCGGTGCTGATCGGCGAGGACGTCACCGATATCGGCGCGACCTGGGACCTGCTCTACGGGCTGATGCGCGTGCGCGGCGCCTGGGGCGGCTTCCATGTCGACGCGATCGCCGCGATCGACATCGCGCTGTGGGATCTGAAGGGCAAGGCCGAGGGCAAGCCGGTGCGCGACCTGATCGGGCCGAGTGCGCACCCGACCATCCCGAGCTATCTTTCCGGACTTCCGGCGGCGACGCTCGACGATCGCGTGGCGCTGGCGAAGGATTGGCAGGCGCGCGGGGTCGATGCGTTCAAGTTCGCCGCAGTGGTCAGCCATGAAGGAATCGTCGCCGAGATGGCGGCGCTCCGCCAGGCGCTCGGCCCCGGTGCCGAGATCCTGATCGACCTGCACTGGAAGTTCGGCCCAGCAGAGGCCGCCGCATTGATCGAGAAGCTCGCAGCGTACCGTCCCGGCTTCGTCGAGGCGCCTGTGAAGCCCGAGGACATTGCCGGGCTCGCGCATCTTGCCGCGACCAGCCCAGTGCCAATCGCCGCGGGCGAGGAATGGGTCACCGAGTACGAAGCGACCAACCGCCTCGCCGCCGGGCCGCTCGCGTACATCCAGCCCGAGATGGGCCATACCGGCATTACCCAGTTCGTCCGCATCGCCCGCATTGCCGCCGCCAAGCGCGTCGCGGTGGCGCCGCATGCGACGGTGGGTACCGGCATCTTCCTTGCCGCCAGCCTCCAGGCCTCGGCGACGATCCCGGGCCTGTGGAAGCATGAATGGCAGCATTCCGTGTTCGAGCGGAACCTGGTGCTGCTCGATACCGACATGGGCCATGGCGAGTCGGGCTATACCCTGCCCTCCGCGCCCGGCCTCGGCGTCGCGCCCAATGCGCGCTTCTGGGAACATGCAGAGCAGGTTTCGTGAGCGAGTTGGCGGCCCGCACGGCCGGGTGCATAGGATGCAACCATGCGCGCTAAACCCAATGCCCAGCCCAATCAGAGCCTGATCGACGGCATCGCCACGCTCCAGGCGCTCGCCACTTCGCCCGAGCCGGTCGGCTGCCGCGAGCTGGCGCGCCGGCTCGATGCCGATCCGACCAAGATCAACCGGCTGCTCAAGACGCTCGCCTATCTCGGCATCGCCCGTCAGACCGCGAACCGGAAATACACCGCCGGCGCCGGCATGCACGTGCTCGCCGCGCAGAGCCTGTTCGCATCGGGCCTGATCAATCGCGCGCTGCCGGTGCTCGAGGGTCTGCGCCGCTTCGGTCACACCGTCGCACTCGGCGTGCTGTGGGGAGATAGCGTCAGCTATCTGTTCCATGCCCCGCCGGGCATCGAGGCTTCGCGGGGCCTGGGCCGTATCGGCCTGCTCCCCGCCACCACCAGCGGCATCGGCATCGTCCTGCTCTCCGAGCTCGACGACGACGAGGTGCGCGACATCTATCGCGACAAGGAAATCCCGATGTTCCCCGAAGGCATCGAGCAGCTGCTCGCCAAGCTCGCCGAGGTCCGGCGGCTGGGGTACGCGCGCGTCCATGTCGCCGACGAGCGCGACCATCATGTCGTAGCGGTCTCGACCGGCGACCCGGCGCATGCCGGCATCGCGCTGTCGGGCTGGATCCCGGAGAACGGGACCGAGCCGCTGGTCGCCGCGCTGCGCCAGGCCGCGCCCGAGATCGGCGGCTGAATGTCCGCACCCGCTGCGACCGCCGGCGAGACTGCGCCGCCGAACCCGCTGCGCTGGGCGATCCTGGCGCTGCTCTTCGCCTCGACCGTGCTCAACTATGTCGATCGCCAGACGCTTTCGATCCTGGCGCCGATGGTCCAGCGCGACCTGGGCATGGACGACATCGGCTATGCGCATGTCGTCCAGCTGTTCCTGATCGCCTACACGATAGCCTATCTCGTCGCGGGCTGGCTGACCGACAGACTGGGAACGCGGATGGCGCTGGCGCTGTTCGTCGGCTGGTGGTCGCTCGCCAACATGGCGACGGGATTCGTGCGTAGCGCCGGGGCATTGGGCGGCGCGCGCGCGATGCTCGGCCTTGGCGAGGCAGGCAACTATACCGCCGGCCCCAAGGCGGTCTCCGAGCATTTCCCGCCGCGCGAACGCGGCTTCGCCTTCGGCACCTATACCGCCGGCGCGATGGTAGGCGCGACGATCGCGCCGCCGCTGATCGGCTGGCTGGCGCTGACCTATGGCTGGCGTGCGGCCTTCGTCGCGACCGGCGCGCTGGGCTTCGTCTGGCTGATCGCCTGGCTCGCAATCTATCCGCGCCGCAAGGAAGCCCGCGAGGCTGCCGAGCCGACGCCCTGGCGCGCGATCCTGCGCGAAAGGCCGCTCTGGGGCTTCGCACTCTCCCGGATGCTCGCCGACCCGGTCTGGTATTTCTACCTGTTCTGGTTCCCGAAGTACCTCGCCGACCAGCGCGGGCTCGACCTGGCGACGATCGCCGTCACGGCATGGATCGTCTATCTGGCAGCCGATATCGGCAGCATCGGCGGCGGCATATTCTCGGGCCAGCTGATCAAGCGCGGCATGACGCCGCCGAACAGCCGGCTGGTGGGCATGGGCGTGGCTGCGCTGCTGGCGCCGGCAGGCATGCTGATCGCGACAGGGCCGGCGATCCAGTTCGTCTTCGCGCTCGCCGCGCTGGTGGCGTTCGCGCACCTGATCTTCCAGATCAACATCAGCACGTTGGTGGTGGACCTCTACCCGACCCGCGTCGTCGCGACCGTGTTCGGCATCGTCGCGGCGGGCAGTGGCCTTGGCGGCATCTTCTCGACCCAGCTGGTCGGCCACCTCGCCCAGTCGGGCAATTATGCCCAGATCTTCCTGCTGATGGGCTGCCTGCACCCGGTGGCTGCATTCATCGCCTGGCGCGCGCTGCGCAGCCAGCCCCGCTCGGCGCTCCGCCCCGATTAATGTAAGGGCCGATCCTGCCTTCGATCAATTCCGTCATCCCCGCGAAGGCGGGAATGACGACTAATATAGGCCTCGCCTAAGCCAGCCCGTTCCGCTCCTGCCAGCGCCGGGCGAGGTTCGGCCAGTCGGACATCGGCCAGGCGGGGGTGGCGCGCAGACCCAGGCCGTGGGCACCATCCTCGAACAAATGCATGTCGATCGCCCCGCCCGATCCGCGCACTGCGCCGAACAGCGACAGCGCGTGATCGACCGGCACGACTCGGTCGTGCACCGCATGCGCCAGGAAGATCGGCGGGGTGATGCCCGGCACGCTCTTGTCGAACGACCAGGCAGCGGTGTCCGCAGGCGTCGGATCGGGACCGAGCAGCGCGAGTTTCGAGCCGGTATGCGCCCCCGCGCCCATCGATACCACCGGATAGAGCAGGATCGCGCCGTCGGGCCGGGTCAGCAGCCGATCCGCGGCGTCGATCGGCTGATAGGTGCGGTCATAGACCTTGACGCACAGGCTGATCGCCAGATGCCCGCCGGCCGATCCACCCAGCACGGTGACGCGCTTGGGATCGACCGTCCAGCGGCCCGTGCCGCCCGCACGGATCAGCCGCATCGCGCGCTGCGCATCCTGCAGCGCGACCAGCGCCCCGCCACCCCAGCGGTCCGCGGGCAAGCGATAGCGCAGCACGAAGGCGGCGACGCCCAGCGAATTCATCCAGCGCGCGGTCTCATAGCCCTCGCGGTCGATGCCGACGCGCGAATAACCGCCGCCGGGCAGGATGAGCACCGAAGCGCCGGTGGGACTGGCCGGCGCGAAATAGGAAAGCACGGGCCGAGTGACATGCTCGGCGACACGGTAGCGCAGGCCTGCGGTGTCGAACTGATCGTCGATATTCTCGCGGACGCCGGGCACTGGTCCGCCGGGCATCTGGCCTTCAGGCCAGAGCGGGAGGACGAGATCGGGCTCGCGAATGTCCATCGCATAGCGAAGGAAATTGTCCGGCACCGCCTCCCCCGCCCGCGCGGCCGTTACCGAGGCCGCCCCCGACAGGAGCGCGGCGCCCTTGAGAACCCCTCGCCGGGTTGCCCTCTCCAGATTGCGCATGCCAGCCCTCCCATCATCGCGACCGTGGCGGTCGTCGAATATTGCATTGATAGCAACGCTTATCACGCCATTTTTGGATATCTACGCACAACTTTGGCATCAGGACGCCGATAGTGTTGCTATATACGCGATAATTCGAATGCGCACCGGAGGATCGACTCACCGCATCGCGCGGATCTCGTCGTCCTTGCCCGTCATTTCCCAGCGGATCAGCGAGATCGGAATCGAGCCGGCGGCGCGGAAGCGATCGTGGAACGACTTGATGTCGAACTTGTCCCCTTCCTGCATCGCCACGTCGGCCAGCAGCTTCTCCAGCTCTATCTTGCCCATGTAATAGCCGATGCCATAGCCGGGCTGGCGCAGATACAGCTCGATGTCGAACTGGGCGACAGCGTCGCCGGGCTGCATCCATTTTGGCGTGCGCGAGACGAGCGAGGCGTTGGCCTGCTTCCAGGTCCATTCGTTCGCCTGCATCTTCAACTCGGGCAGGATGCGGGCGGCGCGCTTGGCGCCCAGGATATAGTCGATCTCGCGCGCCTTGGGCCGATCCTCGAGCATGCCCGACTGGATCAGGAACTCCTCGAGATAAAAGGCCCAGCCTTCGTTGCGCAGCCCGTTGACGAAGAACAGCCGATCCTGCCCGCGCACCGGCCGGGTGTCGCGCGCCGCCTGCAGCGCGTCGAAGGCGTGGCCCGGCAGGTTATGGGCGCGCAGCGGGCGCCCGTCGCGGAACTCGGCCTGAAAGAAGAAATGCAGATGCTGCGGCGGATCGAACAGGCCGGGCTTGGACGGATCCTTCTCGAAGGGGAACTGGTAGGGCCCCTCCTCCGGATCATGCTTCAGGTAATCGGGGATCGTCACCCAGTCGCCGTCGCGCAGGAACTTGAGCAGATCCTCGTCCTCGATCTTGCGCTTGGCATCGAACTCGGCGCGGGTCTGCACCGGCTCGGGCATAGGAATGGCGCGATTGCGATGCTCCTCGATCTTCAGGAAGGCGACCTGGCGCTGATATTCGCGCTCGCCGATCACCCGGACTTCCTCCGGCGTGTAGGGCAACAGCAACACGTGCTTGAGATACCAGGCGTAATTCTCGGCGCCGACACCGCCATAGGCAGGCAACCCGGCCTCGATGCCCTCCAGCCAGGCCTTGAACTCGGCGGCCGCCGCCTGGGCCCTCCTGGCGGGGGCGACGAGCGAAGGCTGGAGCTTCGCCGCCTGCGCGGCCAGCTCGCCATAAACGTTCACTTCGACCTGCTTCTGGACGATGGCCAGCCGGGCAAGGTCACCGCGCGCGTCGGTGAGGTTCGTGCGCGCCTGGCGCAACGCCTCGGGCACTGCGTTCAGCCTGGCGGCCAGGTCCGCCGCCTTGTCCTTGGCGATCGGCAGCTTGGGGATGGCGATGGCGCCGTGCATCTTGGGCCCGAAGCCGAGATTGGTGGTGCTGTAGAATGCCGGGTCGCGCTTCCACGGCTGCATCACGCGGTGCTGGAATTCGAGCCCGCGCATCTCGGCGAGTACCACCATGTAATCGACCCGCTGCGGGATCGGCCATTTGCCGTCGTCGATCGCCGCCAGCCGCGCCTCGAAGCGCTGGAGCTCGGCATAGTGGCGCGCCATGGTGGCGGGCGAATAGTCCGGCACACCCTTGACCATCGGCGGCGGAACGAAGGCGCGAAACTCGGTGTAGAGCGCGACCAGCGCGTCATAGCCCTGCGCCGCCGGCGCAACGGTTTGGGCGCCGGCGGGCGCCGCGAGCGGGATGGGAAGCGCCGGCAAGGCCAGCAGGACGGCAGCAAGACCCAGACGCTTCTTCATACCCATTTCTCCCCGAACCCGTCGAATTGAAACCACTATCACTATCGTCACCCCAGCCTTGAGCCGGGATCCCGCTTCTTTATGCGACCGGAGACAGCGGGATCCCGGCTCAAGGCCGGGATGACGGCGGGGAAAAGCCCCCGACCGCACGCCTCACAGCGCGTTGAAGAATCGCCCGAGCCGCTCCATCGCCTCGCTCACACGTGCTTCCGATTCCGATCCGAAGCAGACGCGCAGGTGCCCCTCCCCACCCGGGCCGTAGAAATTGCCCGATTCCACGACGACATGTGCTTCGTGGAGGATCGCCGTGGCGAGGTCCTGCGAAGAGCGGCCGGTGCCGCTGATATCCGGAAAGGCGTAGATCGTCCCCTCCGGCGCGGCGCACGTGACGCCCGGCATCTGGTTCAACGCCTGCACGACGATGTCGCGCTTGCGGCGATCGGCCTCGACCATCGCCAGCATCGCATCCTGCGGCCCCTCGACGGCGGCACGGGCGCCCTCCTGGATGAAGACGTTGACGTGCGTCACGTCGGTCATCGTGATGCGCAGGATCGCCGGCATCAGCTTCGCATCGGCGGTCAGATAGCCGATCCGCCAGCCGTCCATCGAATAGGCCTTGGTGAAGGCGAAGCAGGTGATCGTCCGCTCGCGCATGCCGGGCAGGCTGGCGATGCTGACATGCTCGGCCTTGCCATAAGTGATGTACTCGTAAACCTCGTCGGACAGCACCAGCAGGTCGTGCTCGATCGCCAGGTCGGCGACGTGCTGCAACTCCTCGCGGGTATAGACGCGGCCGGTCGGATTGGCCGGGTTGACCAGCACGATCATCCGCGTGGCGGGGGTGATCCTGGCGGCGATCCTCTCCTTCGAGATGGCGAAGTCGTTCGCCTTGTCGAGCTCGGCGATCACCACCTTGCCGCCGGCCAGTTCGGTCTTGCCGATATGCTGGGGATAATAGGGGTCGAGCAGGATCACTTCGTCGCCCGGATCGATCGCTGCCATGAAGGCGGCGAAGGAGGCATGGGTGAGCCCGTTGCACACCAGCACTTCGTCCACGCCGTAATCGAGGGCGTTGAAATCGGCGAGCTTCTTGACCAGCGCCTGGCGGAAGGAGAGCGTGCCGCGGAAATCGCCATAGTGGACGATGCCGGCATCGAGCGCCGCCTTGGCCGCTTCCTTGATGTGCGCCGGCGTATCGGAATGCGGCCGGCCGAACTCGAGATGGATCAGGTCCACCCCCGCCGCATCCAGCTTCGCGGCTTCCTCGTACATGCCGAAGCTCTTCTTCGATCCGCCCGTAAGGCGCTGTGCCGGCCACTTCATCCCAAGACCCCTTCACGACTCTGATACCCGTGAATAATTGCGTGATATATGATATTTCAAGCTTGAAATTTCATGCTTGAAGCATTTACCCTCGCGGCGTTAGATTGAGACGGACTGGAGTCGCGGCGATGGAGTTGGACCGGTGAAGATCGCATGCGTGGGCGGTGGCCCGGCGGGGCTCTATTTCGCCATCTCGATGAAGGTGCGCGACAGCGGCCATGAGGTTCATGTCTTCGAGCGCAACCGCGCCGACGACACGTTCGGCTGGGGCGTGGTCTTCTCCGACCAGACGGTCGAGAATTTGATGGCCAACGATCCGGTCAGCGGCGAGACGATTCGCGGCGAGTTCGCGCATTGGGACGATATCGACGTCCATATCCATGGCGAGCGCATCCGCTCGTCGGGGCACGGTTTCATCGGCATCGGCCGCAAGCGGATGCTGGCAATCCTGCAGGACCGCGCCCGTGAACTCGGCGTGCAGCTCCATTTCGAGCATGAGGCGAGTACCGACCTGGCCGACTGGGCGGACTATGACCTGGTCATCGTCGCCGACGGCGCCAACAGCCGCATCCGCGACCGCTATGCCGAGCATTTCGACATCGACATCCAGCCGCGCCGCAACAAATATATCTGGCTGGGCACCCACAAGGTGTTCGACGCCTTCACCTTTGCCTTCGAGCAGACCGAGGCGGGCTGGGTCTGGGCGCATGCCTATCGCTTCGACGACAGCCTCTCGACCTTCATCGTCGAGATGGCGCCGGAGACCTGGGAGGGCCTGGGCCTCGACAAGGCAAACCAGGACGAGGCGATCGCGTTCAGCGAACGCGTGTTCGGCAAGTATCTCGACGGCAACAGCCTGATGTCCAATGCCGGGCACCTGCGCGGCTCGGCGGCGTGGCTCAACTTCCGCCGGATCGTCACCGGGCGCTGGTCGTACGACAAGCTCATCCTGCTCGGCGACGCCGCGCACACCGCGCATTTCTCGATCGGATCGGGCACCAAGCTGGCGCTGGAGGATGCGATCAAGCTGGCCGAAGTGCTCAACCGCCCCGGGCTCGGCCGCGAACAGGCGCTGGCCGAATATCAGGCCGAGCGCAGCGTCGAGGTGCTCAAGCTCCAGAACAGCGCGCGCAACTCGACCGAATGGTTCGAGACGCTCGATCGCTATCTGCCCTTCGCGCCGATCCAGTTCGCCTATTCGCTGCTCACAAGGTCGCAGCGCGTGAGCCACGAGAATCTCCGCCTGCGTGATCCGGACTGGCTGGAAGGCGTGGAGCGCTGGTTCCAGGTGCAGGCACCGGGCGGCAAGCGCGACGAGCCGGTCCCGCCGATGTTCGCACCCTACAAGTTGCGCGAAATGGCGCTGGAGAACCGTATCGTGGTGTCTCCCATGGCGATGTATTCCGCGGTCGACGGCATCCCGAACGACTTCCACCTCGTCCATTACGGCGCGCGCGCGCAGGGCGGCGCCGGGCTGGTCTATACCGAAATGACCTGCGTCTCGCCCGAGGGGCGGATCACGCCCGGCTGCCCGGGCATGTACGCCCCCGAGCATGTAACGGCTTGGCGGCGGATCACCGACTTCGCCCATGCGAACAGCGGCGCGAAACTCTGCCTCCAACTCGGCCATTCGGGCGCCAAGGGCTCGACCCGCATCGGCTGGGAGGGGATGGATCAGCCCCTCGAAAGTGGCAACTGGCCGCTGATCGCCGCTTCCGACGTGCCGTGGAGCGCGAACAACCCCGCCCCGCGTCCGATGACCCGGACGGACATGGACGAGGTCCGCGACCAGTTCGTCGCGGCGGCACGCGGGGCGGTCGAGGCAGGCTTCGACATGATCGAGCTGCACGCCGCACATGGCTATCTGCTCTCCAGCTTCATCACCCCGCTCCAGAACACCCGCACCGACGACTATGGCGGCAGCCTGGAAAATCGCCTCCGTTATCCGCTGGAGGTGTTCGCAGCGATGCGTGCCGCCTGGCCCGCCGAGCGGCCGATGTCGGTCCGCATCTCGGCGACCGACTGGATGGGCGACCAGGGCGTTACCCCGGACGAAGCCGTGGAGATCGCCCGCGCCTTCAGTGCGGCAGGGGCCGACCTGATCGACGTCTCCGCCGGCCAGACCTGGGCCGAGTGCAAGCCGGTCTATGGCCGCATGTTCCAGACGCCCTTTTCCGACAAGGTGCGCAACGAGGCGCGCGTATCGACTATGGCGGTGGGCAACATCTTCGAGACCGACCACGCCAATTCGATCCTCGCCGCGGGTCGCGCCGACCTGGTCGCGATCGGGCGTCCGCACATGGTCGATCCGATGTGGACGCTGCGCGCCGCCGCGCAGCACGGCTATCGCGGGGTGCGCTTGCCGCCGCAATATCTGGGCGGGATGGGCCAGCTCGCCCGCAATTTGCAACGCGCCGCCGAAACCGGCGCGGCGCTGAGGAGCTGACATGCGCCTGAAGGACATCCACGCGGTCGTCACCGGCGGCGGATCGGGCATTGGCGCGGCGATAGCGAGGGCACTGGCCGCCGAAGGCGCCCGGCTGACCTTGGTCGGCCGCCGGATCGAACCGATCGAGGCCGTCGCCGCGACGATCCCCGGCGCGATCGCCCTGCCCGCCGACGTGACCGACCGCGCCTCGATCGACACCGCCTTCGCCGCCGCCCGCGCGGCGCACGGGCCGATCGGCATCCTGGTCAACAATGCCGGCATCGCCCGCAGCGCACCCTTCGCCAAGGTGACCGCCGAAGCCTGGCGCGCAACGATGGCGACCAATCTCGACGCGCTGTTCGATTGCTGCCAGGCGGCGCTGTCCGATCTGCTCGCGGCGCCTGCGGGACGGATCGTCACCGTGGCCTCGACCGCGGGGCTCAAGGGCTATGGCTATACCGCGCCCTATGTCGCCTCGAAGCATGGCGCGATCGGGCTGATGCGCGCGCTCGCCGCCGAGTTCGCCACGACGCCACTCACCGCCAATGCGCTCTGCCCCGGCTTCACCGATACCGATATCGTAGCGAAGGCGATCGAGACGATCACGAGCCGCACCGGGCGCAGCGAGGCCGAGGCGCTGGCCGAGCTCACTCGACACAACCCGCAGAAGCGGCTGATCTCGCCCGAGGAAGTGGCCGAGGCCGCCGTGTGGCTCTGCCTGCCCGGCAGCGGATCGGTGACCGGACAGGCGATTCCTATCGCCGGCGGAGAAGCGATGTGACCGGGGCAGCCTCGATCCGCGAGAAGCATGACGGCGCGCTCGACGATCGCGGCAGCGTACGGCTGTGGCTGCGCCTGCTCACTTGCACCACGGTGATCGAGAAGCGCCTCAAGCGCGGCTTTGCCGACCAATATGACATCACCCTGCCCCGCTTCGACGTGATGGCGGCGCTCGACCGGCACCCCGAGGGGATGACGATGGGCCAGCTTTCCCAGGCGCTGCTCGTCTCGAACGGCAATGTCACCGGCGTCGTCCAGGCGCTGGTCCGCGATCGCTATGTGAGCCTGGCGCCCTCGCCCACTGATGGGCGATCCTCGATCGTGCGGCTCAGCCAGCTCGGGCGCGAGTGCTTCGCCGGGCTGGCCGAGGCGCATCATCAATGGATCGACGCGATGCTGGCCGGGCTGGGCCGCGACGAGCGCGTCCAGCTCCACCAGCTGCTGGGCGTGCTCAAGGACTCACTCGCGGCCGATGGCGGAAAGGAATGACGATGGATCCGACGAGTTTCGCGCCGGTGCATTTCGGCTGGGCGTTTGCCGACGGGGTGGCGACCGTCACGCTCAACCGCCCCGAGCGGAAGAATCCGCTCACCTTCGAAAGCTATGCCGAGCTGCGCGATGCCTTCCGCGCGCTCGCCTATGCGCCGCAGGTGAAGGCAGTGGTGCTCACCGGCGCGGGCGGCAATTTCTCCTCGGGCGGCGACGTTCATGAGATTATCGGGCCGCTCACCGAGATGGCGATGCCCGAGTTGCTTACCTTCACCCGGATGACCGGCGACTTGGTCAAGGCGATGCGCGCCTGCCCGCAGCCGATCGTCGCGGCGATCGACGGAATCTGCGTCGGCGCCGGCGCGATCATGGCGATGGCATCGGACCTGCGCCTCGCCACCCCCGCAGCCAAGACCGCCTTCCTGTTCACGCGTGTTGGCCTTGCCGGCTGCGACATGGGCGCCTGCGCGATCCTGCCGCGGATCATCGGCCAGGGCCGCGCCGCCGACCTGCTCTATACCGGCCGGATGCTGGGCGCCGAGGAAGGCGAGCGCTGGGGCTTCCACAACCGGCTGGTGCCCGCCGATGCGCTGCTGGACGAAGCCCATGCGCTGGCCCGCAGCATCGCCGCCGGCCCGACCTTCGCGCACGGCATCACCAAGACCCAGCTCAATGTGGAATGGGCGGTGAGCGTGGAAACCGCGATCGAGATGGAGGCGCAGGCCCAGGCGATCTGCATGGTGACCAAGGATTTCCGCCGCGCCTTCGAAGCCTTTGCCGAGAAGCGCACGCCGGTGTTCGAGGGCGACTGATGGCCGACCGCAGCTTCCTCGACTGGCCCTTCCTCGATGACGGCCACCGCGCGCTAGCCGCCGAGCTGGAGGCCTGGTGCGCCGTCAATCTCTCCGATCACCACGGCACGGACGTCGATGCTGAGTGCCGCCAGTTGGTCCGCGCGCTCGGCGATGGCGGCTGGCTGCGCTATTGCGTGCCGGCGGCCTGGGGCGGCGTGCACGAGACGCTCGACATTCGCTCGCTCGCGCTGATCCGCGAGACGCTGGCGCGCCATTCGGGGCTGGCCGACTTCGCCTTTGCGATGCAGGGGCTGGGTTCGGGTACGATCTCGCTGTTCGGCACCGACGCGCAGAAGGCCGCCTATCTCCCGGCGGTGGCGCGCGGCGAGAAGATCGCCGCCTTTGCGCTCACCGAGCCGGGCTCGGGCTCCGACGTCGCCTCGATGGAAACGCTGGCCGAGCGGGTTGGTGACGGCTGGCGGATCAACGGCGCCAAGACCTATATCTCGAACGGCGGCATCGCCGATTATTATGTCCTGTTCGCCCGCACCGGCGAGGCGCCGGGGGCCAAGGGCATCTCCGCCTTTCTCGTCGATGCCGACACGGCAGGGCTGAGCATCACCGAGCGGATCGAGGTCATCGCTTCCCACCCGCTCGCCACGCTGGAGTTCGCCGACATGGCGCTGCCCGCGGATGCGCTGCTCGGCGAGCCCGGGCGCGGCTTTGCGGCGGCGATGGCGACGCTCGACATCTTCCGCACCACGGTGGGCGCGGCGGCGCTCGGCTTCGCCCGCCGGGCGCTCGACGAGGCGACAGCGCGCGCTCGCACCCGCAAGCTGGGCGACGGCACGCTTGCCGACAATCCGGTGACCCAGTCCAAGCTCGCCGAGATGGTGCTCGATATCGATACCTCGGCGCTGCTCATATACCGCGCTGGCTGGCTGCGCGACGTGCAGGGCCAGCGCAACACGCGCGAAGCGGCGCTCGCCAAGCTCCACGCCACCGACAGCGCCCAGCAGGTGATCGACAAGGCGGTGCAGATCTTCGGCGGCCTGGGCGTCACCGTCGGCGCGCCGGTCGAGGCGCTGTACCGCGAGGTGCGCGCGCTGCGCATCTATGAGGGCGCGTCGGAAGTGCAGAAGATCGTCATCGCCCGCCAGCATCTCGCCCAGAGCGCAGGCTGATGTTCCGCGTCACCTACCCCCTGCGCTTCGCGCATTGCGACCCTGCGGGCATCGCCTATTATCCGCGCTGCCTCGAGCTGTGCGATGCCGCGGTGGAGGATTGGACCCCGGCGGTGCTGGGCGACGACCGGAGAGCCATGCACATGGGTCACGGCCTCGGCCTGCCCACGGTCAGCCTCGCCGCCACCTTCGCCGCGCCGAGCAAGCTGGGCGACCAGCTCGACTTCGCCGTGAAGCTCACCCGGGTGGGCAACAGCTCGATCGATCTCGAAGTCGAGGTGACCTGCAAAGGCGCGCCGCGCTACTCGGTCCGCCTCACCCAAGTACTGATCGAGCTTGCCGGCGGCACGTCGCAGCCCTGGCCGTCCGAATATCGCCAACGCCTTGAAATGGAATGCCAATGACCGCTCACCAAAGCCTGTTGCCCCCCGGCTGGAAGCGCCCGCGCGGCTATGCCAACGGCATTTCCGCCAGCGGCCGGATGGTGTTCACCGCCGGCGTGGTCGGCTGGGACGAAGCGGAAACCTTCGTCGCTTCCGGTCTCTCCGGCCAGTTCCGCCAGGTGCTGGTCAACACGCTGGCGATCCTCGCCGAGGGGGGTGCAGGCCCCGAGCATATCGTGCGGATGACCTGGTACATCACCAGCCGCGACGAGTATCTCGCCGAGATTGCCGAGATCGGCGCCGCCTATCGCGAGCTGATCGGGCGCAACTATCCGGCGATGGCCGTGGTCGAAGTCGCCGCGCTGGTCGAAGCCGAAGCCAAGGTCGAGATCGAGACGATCGCGGTCGTCCCCACCACCGCCTGAGGAACCCTGAAATGCAGAAATTCGACTGGGCCGATCCCCTGCTGCTCGACGCGCAGCTGGAGGACGAGGAGCGGATGATCCGCGACACCGCGCGCGACTATGCGCAGGCGCAGCTCGCGCCGCGGGTGATCGAGGCGTTCGACAAGGAAACCACCGATCCCGAGATCTTCCGCGAGATGGGCGCGCTCGGCCTGCTCGGCCCGACCGTGCCGGAAGCCTATGGCGGCGTCGGCGCCTCCTATGTCGCATACGGGTTGATCGCGCGCGAAGTGGAGCGCGTCGATTCGGGCTATCGCTCGATGATGAGCGTCCAGTCGAGCCTGGTCATGTATCCGATCCACGCCTTCGGATCGGAGGCGCAGCGGCTGCGCTATCTGCCCAAGCTGGCGAGCGGCGAGTGGATCGGCTGCTTCGGCCTGACCGAGCCCGATGCCGGCTCCGATCCCGGCGGCATGCGCACCCGCGCGACGAAGATCGATGGCGGCTACCGGCTGAACGGCGCCAAGACCTGGATCTCCAATGCCCCGATCGCCGATGTCTTCGTGGTCTGGGCAAAGTCCGATGCGCATGGCGGCGCGATCCGCGGCTTCGTGCTCGAAAAGGGCATGGCCGGGCTCTCGGCGCCCAAGATCGAAGGCAAGCTGAGCCTGCGCGCCTCGATCACCGGGATGATCCAGCTCGACGATGTCGAAGTGGGCGAGGACGCGCTGCTCCCGGACGTGGAAGGGCTCAAGGGCCCCTTCTCCTGCCTCAACCGCGCGCGCTACGGGATCAGCTGGGGTGCGCTCGGCGCCGCCGAATTCTGCTTCCACGCCGCGCGGCAATACGGCCTCGACCGCCACCAGTTCGGTCGCCCGCTCGCCGCCACGCAGCTCTTCCAGAAGAAGCTGGCGGACATGGAGACCGAGATCGCGCTCGGCCTGCAGGCCTCGTTGCGCATCGGGCGGCTGATCGATGCCGGCCAGTTCGCGCCGGAGATGATCTCAATCGTCAAGCGCAACAATTGCGGCAAGGCGCTCGATATCGCCCGGGCCGCCCGCGACATGCACGGCGGCAACGGCATTTCGGGCGAGTTCCAGGTGATGCGCCACCTGATGAACCTCGAGACGGTCAACACCTATGAGGGCACGCACGACATCCACGCCTTGATCCTGGGCCGCGCGATCACCGGGATCGCCGCCTTCTGAGTTCGGCCCGGCCCGCTTCCAACAGCGAGCCGGGCGCCGACTCGTGGAAGTCACCAAGGTCACGCCAGTGGTCGACTTGGCAGCCGCTTGCGTTGACACAATTCCCGCAAGTGCGCCGCATCTCGCAACATTCCTGCGCGCGGAAGATCCTATCTTTCCAACAACGCAAAGAGCGGCCGGGACCTTGAGACCCGGCCGCCCGAGTGCAGCAGGCGAAATCCTACATTGCAAGCCTACTTCACCAGCAGGATCCGGCTGTTGGGTGGGTAGGCCCATTCGAAGCCGCGCTCGGTGACCACGCCATTGTCCTCGAGCGGAATCTTGATCTTGTGAGCCCCCCATTCGGGCACCACCGTGTAGAGAAAGGATTCGATCGACAGGAAATTGCTCGCACGCAGCGTATAGGTCATGCGCAAGGGATTGAAGTCGGCGATCGACGGGCCCGAGCCATGGCCCCAATCGCCCACCGAATGGCTGCCGATCACCACGTCCGAGACCTTCAGGTCCTTGCTCGGATCGTCATAGCGGCCGAGCACCAGCCCCGGCGTCTCCGCCACCCGCTTGTTGACCGTGGCGAGCGCGTCGCCGGCGGTGACGCCCGGGCGGATGACCTCGAGGATCATCCGGCGGACGTCCTGCGCCTTGTCATAGGCGCGCTGGACGCCGGCCGGGGCTGCGTTCTCACCGGGCTTGAGCACATAGGCCATGCGCTTCATGTCGGTGTAATAGAAGAGATAGTTCACACCCCAGTCGACCGTGATCAGGTCGCCCGGCTGGATCACATGATCGCCCGAGACGTGGCCGCGCTCGCCGGGGCCGAGGATGTAGACGCTCGGCAGCCCGAAGCTGTTGCCCAGCCCTTCCTCGTGGAGCTGCTCCATCATCCACCAGGCGACGTCGCCGGTGGTGGTGTGGCCCGGCACGATCACTTCGTTCGACAGCGCCCGCTCCAGGATGGTGCGCGAATATTCCCCGGTCTTGGCGAATGCGGCGATCTCGTTGACGCTGTGGCGGGCGCGGAAATAGGAGACCAGCTTTTCGGCCGGGACCAGCCGCCCGGCAAGCGCCGGCCCCAGCGCCTCGACCAGCTTGGCGTGCAGCGACTGGCTGAGCCCGTCGGCGGTGCCGATCTCGGTGGCGACATCGATGCCGATCCGCTTCGGATCGCGCGCCTCGACGAACTTGCGCAGTTCCGCCGGCGAGAGCTTCAGGTCGTAAAGCGGGCACTGGTCGAACAGGGCGCCGCCGATACCCATCGCCGCCCGCTCGATCCGCCCGCTGCCGGTGCGATCGGTGAAGACATAATAGCCGACATCGCCGACATAACCGCCGCCGAGCAGCGCGGCATTGGGATCGTCATGTCCCTCGCGCGAGGCGACGATCCACATGTCGATGCGGTTCTCGCGCATCGCTTCGGGCAGGATCAGGTCGAGCTTGTCCTTGCGGATCTGGCACATCTGGTCCCAGCGCCGCTTCGCCTCCTGGCCCTGGGCGGGCAGTGCCGCCATCAACGGCAGGATGACGAGCGACAGGCCGAGCCGGCTCAGACGTTTCGAGGACAAGGCTGTTCTCCCATGATTTTCACCCTCGGAAGCTGGCAGAACCGCATCCGAAATGAAACGATAATCACGCGATTTTTCGTTGATATTTCGCTATCCGAGCGGCTAGGGGCCTCCGGCACCGAGGCGCCTCGAATCGAGGCCCGAACTCAGGCGAGGATAGCGCCACGGCGTCGAGATCAGGCACGCGGGTCGATTAATAGGTGTAAAAGCACATGTTTTCGGCTAAGTCGCCTGCCCCAAGCCGTCCGGCCCGGCGCAACGTCTTGATCCTGGGGAATGATTGAGGGAAACATGGCGACTAGCGCAATTAAGAATGCGGCAAGAACGGCAGAGGACCTGATGGACAATCGCACTGTCTATGACCCAAGCAGCTCCACTTTCCGCCTGGAAAACTCGCCATTCTACCTGATGGCGCATGCCGATTTCAAATATCACGAGGACATGGACATCGTGCTGCACAAGCATGGCGTGTCCAAGCCGATCTACCGCGTGATGACGGTGCTGCGCGAACGCCAGCCGGCCAGCATCGGCGCGATCGCCGAGGCGGCGCTGACCAAGCGCTCGACGATCAGCCGGATCATCGACCGGATGGTCGAGCAGGGCCTCGTCACCACCGAGCCGAACCCCGAGGACAACCGCATCACCGAAGTGACGCTGACCCCGGCCGGCCAGCAGACCTTGCGCAAGCTCACCCCGATCGTCGGCCGCCAGTTCAGCCGCGCGATGGACGGCGTGAGCGACCGCGACATCGCGCACCTGCTGCGCACGCTGCAGAAGATCAGCGCGAACCTGAGCAAGCTGCCCATCGAATGAGAAGAAACCCGGCTCGATCGCTCGAGCCGGGTCCTCCCGCGCGGCGTCACCCGAGGGACGATAGGTGACGCGCGCTTATCGGGGCTTGCCGTCCACCACGACCTTGCCGTCGGCGATGACGTAGCGGACGTCGCGCAGGTTCTTCAGCGAATCGATCGGGTTGGCGCCGACGATCAGCAGGTCGGCGATCTTGCCCGGCTCGATCGTGCCCAGCTTGTCGCCCATGCGCATGATCTTCGCGCCGACGCTGGTAGCGGAGGCGAGGACATCGGCATTGGTCATGCCGGCCTGGTGGAGATAGTCGAGCTCGCGGAAATAGGCGTCGGGATAGCGCCATTCATTCTCGAACGGGATGTCGGTTCCCACCCCGATCGGCACGCCGGCGCGATACGCCTCGTTCACGCGCTTGAGATGGTCCTGCTGGTTGATCACGAAGCGGCGCGAATGGGTATAGTAGAATCCGCCGCTGGGGATGCCCGCGGTCGGGTATCCGCCGTCGAGCAGATTGTCGAAGGCGCCGATCGTCGGCACGAACGCCGTGCCGTGCTTCTTCATCAGCGACACGGCCTGGTCACTGAGCAGCAGCGGATGCTCGAGCGTGTCGACGCCCGCTTCGATCGCCCAGTCGGTGTACTTGCCATAGCTGTCGATCGCGACCGGAACGCCGAGCGAATGCGCCTCGTCGATCGCCGCGGCGAGCTCTTCCTTGTCCGCGGGCGCACTGATCTTGATCCAGTCGGCGAGACGGCGGACCTGCTCGCGCACTGCCTTGCGCCACTCCCAGGGACCATCGACGCCATGCGGATCGCCACCGAGATTGGGCTTTTCGCGCCCCGTGGCGGTGGAGGTCACTTCGTCGCCGTGCCCGCCCGTGCTGGCGAGCAGCTTGCCGCTCCACATCACGCGGGGACCGCGGATCATGCCGCGATCGACCGCTTCCTTGATGCGCAGCGCGACATCATCGGTCGTGCCGACATCGCGTGCGGCGGTGATGCCGGCGGTTACCATCTGGTCGGCAAGGATCGTGCCGCGGATCGCCGCGGCGGCCGGGCTGTCCGAATAGCGGCCCATGTCTGTGCCGCGCTGCTGGGTGAAATGGATGTGGAGGTCGATCAGGCCGGGCAGGATCCAAAGCCCCGAGACATCGATCGTGCGCGTCGCATTGGCCGGCACCGGCGTGCCGGCCGACCCGGCGGCGACGATCCGATCACCCTGGAGCACCACGACCGAATTCAGGATCGGCGCCCCGCCGCGCCCGTCGAGCAGGGTGCCGCCGGTGAGCACCACGATCGGCTCATGGCTGCGATCGATCGGCGGGATCGGCACGCGGCGAACGTCGTCGGTCGTCTCGGGGATGGCGCGCTGGGCGTGGGCGAGATGCGGCGTCAGCGCGCCCATCAGCAGCGCTGCCGAGATCGCCGCGCCCTGCAGCAGCCGCTTCCGAAAGCGCGTATCCGTCCCCGATCCGATCATGTCGCGACCCTTATTATTCCCAATTACATATGATTTAAAGCGTGATTCTCTTGACGAGACAAGAGGCATTTGCAACCTTTCTGTCACGGTTGCCCTCTTGGGACGGGGCGGCCAGGGGAATCGTGCTCGATGAAGCAGACACGGCTAGAGGGAGGCCCGGCATCTCTGCCGGCGGGTCAACAGGGCCTTGGCGCGGGCGAACTCGGCGAGGCGCTCCAGCACGCGATGGCACTGGCCCGTGGAGGGCAAGCCGGTCCGGCCGAGACCATATTGCTGCGCATCCTCGATCTCGTCCCCGAGAACCCCGATGCGCTCCAGCTGCTCGGCATGATCGCACGCCGGGCCGGCCGGAACGAAGAAGCGATGGGTTTTTTCCGCCGCTCTCTCGCTGCCAACCCCGCCCAGCCGCATGTCCATAACAATCTCGGCAACGGGCTCGCCGATCTGGGCGACCCCGCCGGCGCAGTGCAGGCCTATCGCGAGGCGCTACGGCTGGCCCCGGCCTATGACGAGGCCCGGGTGAACCTGGCGATCGCCTTGCTCGCCGCCGGCGACGCGCCGGGCGCCTGCGAGACGCTCGCACCCCTGCTGCGCCGCGATCCGCGCAATGCCCGCGCCTGGGCCACGCTCGGCCAGGCGCGGCGCGAGACTGGCGAGATCGACCATGCGATCGCCGCGTTCCGCACTGCACTCGCGCTGCGGCCGGACCATGTCCCGACGCTGCACAATCTCGGCGTGGCGCTGCGGCTGGCCGGCTGGCCGGACGAGGCCCTGCAGCTGCTGGCCCGCGCGGGCAAGGGTGATCCGGCGAGCCCGGAGATCGCCTATGCGCTCGGCCATTGCCTGCAGGATCTCGGCCGGATCGGGGATGCCATCCTTGCCTATGAGCGGGCGATCGAACTGCGCCCCACGGATCGCGCGGCGCATCAATCGCTGAACGGGCTGCTATGGCGGCAGGGGCGCAGCGCGGCCTGGCTTACCAGCTATCGCACCGCGCTCGCCGACCATCCGCAGGATGAGGGCCTGCTCTGCGACCTTGCCGACCGGCTGCTGCTGGCCCGGGACGCCGCCGGTGCCGCCGCTTTGCTCGCGCCGCACGCGGATGATGCCGGGCCGGAGCTGCGCCACCAGCTCGGCCGCGCCCGCTGGTCGCTGGGCGAGCCCGATGCGGCGCTCACCCAGTTCGACGCGGCGCCTGGCTTCGCACCCGCCATGCGCGAGGCCGCCCGGGCGCGGATCATCCTCGATCGCCCCGTCGAGGCGCTAGCCCAACTCGAACCGCTGCTCGCCGCCCATCCGTTCGACCAGCAGGGGCTGGCGTTGCAGGGCCTGGCCTGGCGTTTCACCGGCGATCCGCGCGAAACCTGGCTGAATGACGTCGAGCGCCTCGTCTCGGCGAGCCTGCTCACGCCGCCGGACGGCGATGTGGCTGGCTTCAACGCCCGGCTCGATGCCGCGCTCACCCCGCTCCACCGCGACCGCCGACACCCGCTCGAGCAGACGCTGCGCGGCGGCACCCAGACCAGCGACGACCTGTTCGCCCTGCCCGACACGATGATCGCCGCGGTCCGCGCGATGATCGAGGCGCGGGTCCGAAGCTGGCTCGCCGAGCTGCCCGCCGACCCGGCGCATCCCTTCCTGGCCCGCAACACCGGGCACTTCGCCTTTTCGGGCTCCTGGTCGGTGCGCCTGCGCAGCGCCGGCTTCCATGAGAACCACGTCCATCCCGAGGGCTGGATCAGCGCCTGCTATTATGTCGCCCTGCCCACCGCGGTCGATCACGGCCGGCAGGGCTGGCTCAAGTTCGGCGAGACCGGGCTGCGCCTCGGGGAGCGCGAGCGGATCAGCCGCATGGTCCGGCCCGAGCCAGGACTGCTCGTGCTGTTCCCCTCCTATTTCTACCACGGGACGGTGCCGTTCGAGGATGCCGGCCACCGCACCACCATCGCCTTCGACATCGTGCCGGCATGACCGGCGCGTGCACCTCAGGGAGGACCCTATGACCGACCAGATTCTTCAGCTTTTCGCCACCGGCATCGCATCGGGCGCGATCCGCACGATCGACCTTACCCAGACGCTGTCGCCCGATACCCCCACCCTCGTCTTGCCGCCCGAGTTCGGCCAGTGCGCCGGGTTCAGCCAGGAGGAGATATCGCGCTATGACGAGCGCGGCGTCGCCTGGTACTGGAACAACTTCACCGTCAGCGAGCATACCGGCACGCATTTCGACGCGCCGATCCACTGGATCACCGGCAAGGACCTGCCCAACAACGCGGTCGATACCGTGCCGCCTGCCGACTTCATCGCGCCCGCCGTGGTGATAGACATCTCTGCCCGGTCGGCGGAGAACCCCGACTATCTGCTCACCGTGGCGGATATCGAGGCATGGGAGGCCGAGCATGGCCGCATCCCGCCGCGCAGCTGGATCCTGCTGCGCACCGACTGGTCGAAGCGCGACGTCGATGCGTATACCAACCGTCGCGAGGACGGCGCACACACTCCCGGGCCCTCGGCCGAGGCGGTCCAGTTCCTTATCGACGCGCGCGATGCCCACGGGCTCGGCGTCGAGACGATCGGCACCGATGCCGGCCAGGCGCACCTGCTCACTCCCGCCTATCCGGCGCACACGCTGTTCCACGCCGCGGGACGCTACGGCCTGCAGTGCCTCGAGAATCTCGACCAGCTTCCGCCGACCGGCAGCGTGATCCTGGCGACGCCGCTCAAGATCAAGGGCGGCTCGGGCAGCCCCTTGCGCGTCCTCGCGCTGGTCGCAGGCTGAACCTATGGCCGAGCGTTCGTTCAAGGCAGAAGTCGAGCAACTGCGACTGGGAGACGGCGAAGTCTTCCACGGCGAGGGCATCCTGGCCGTCACCAAGGCACTGCTCCAGGCAGGCGTGGCCTATGTTGGCGGCTATCAGGGCTCGCCGATCAGCCATCTGATGGACGTTTTCGCCGATGCGAACGAACTGATGGGCGAACTCGGCGTCCATTTCGAAAGCTCGGCGAGCGAGGCGACGGCGGCGGCGATGTTGGCCGCCTCAGTCAACTACCCCCTGCGCGGCGCGGTCGCTTGGAAATCGGTGGTCGGCACCAATGTCGCTTCCGACGCCCTGTCCAACGTCGCGTCGGGCGGGGTGACCGGCGGGGCACTGATCATCCTGGGCGAGGATTATGGCGAAGGCTCCTCGATAATGCAGGAGCGCACGCATGCATTCGCGATGAAGTCGCAGATGTGGCTGCTCGATCCGCGGCCAAGCCTGCCGATGATCGTGGATATGGTCGAGAAGGGATTCGAGCTGTCCGAAGCCTCGAACACGCCGGTGATGCTCGAGCTGCGCGTGCGGGCCTGCCACGTCACCGGCAGCTTCGTCGCGCGCGACAACCAGCGCCCGCGCCTGACCGTCGGCGAGGCCGCCGAGGCGCCGGTGCGCGATACCGACCGGATCGTGCTGCCGCCGGCCAATTTCCTCCACGAGGTCGAGAAGATCGAGCAGCGCTGGCCCGCCGCGATCCGCTTCGTCCAGGAACAGAAGCTCAACGAGCATTTCGGCACCGAGGCGGACGAGATCGGGATCATCGTCCAGGGCGGGCTGTTCAACTCGCTCAACCGCGCGCTCGAGCTGCTCGGCCTGTCCGATGCCTATGGCAACGCCGCGCTGCCGATCTACGTCCTCAACGTCACCTATCCGCTGATCCCCGACGAAGTCGCCGCCTTCTGTGCCGACAAGCGCGCGGTGCTGGTGCTCGAGGAAGGCCAGCCCGAGTTCATCGAGCATGAGCTGAACACACTGGTCCGCCGCGCCGGGCTCGACACGCGGGTCATCGGCAAGGAAGTGCTGCCGCGCGCCGGGGAATATGGCGGCGCGGTGATCCGCGACGGCGTGGCCAAGTTCCTGCGCGCGCATGCGCCGGAGCGGGCGCCGGCGGAGGAAACCCAGCCCGTCCCTGCCCTGCCCCCCAGCGCCGTGCCGCAGCGCCCGGCCGGCTTCTGCACCGGCTGCCCGGAGCGGCCGATCTTCTCGGCGATGAAGCTGGTCCAGAAGGAGCTCGGCGCCTTCCACGTCTCCGCCGATATCGGCTGCCACCTCTTCTCGATCCTGCCGCCGTTCCATATCGGCAACACCACGATGGGCTATGGCCTGGGCACCGCCGGCGCCTCCGCCTTCAAGGCGCGCGACAAGCGGGCGATCGCGATCATGGGCGATGGCGGCTTCTGGCATAACGGCCTGACCTCGGGCATCGGCAACGCGGTCTTCAACCAGGACGACAACCTGACGATCATCGTCGACAATGGCTATTCGGCCGCCACGGGGGGCCAGGACATCCTCTCCTCGCGCGCCAGGCCGCCGGGCCGCAAGACCAACAATCCGATCGAGAAGGCGGTGCGCGGCATCGGCATCGGCTGGGCACGGACGATGACGCGGACCTATGACGTTACCGGCATGCGCGACGCGATCATGGAGGCGCTGACCAGCCAGGAGAAAGGCCCCAAGGTCCTCGTCGCCCAATCCGAATGCCAGCTCAACCGCCAGCGCCGGCTCAAGCCGCAGGTCGCCAAGGCGCTCAAGTCGGGCCAGCGCGTGGTGCGCGAACGCTTCGGCGTCGATCCCGACACGTGCACCGGCGACCATAGCTGCATCCGCCTGTCCGGTTGCCCCTCGCTCACGATCAAGCCCAACCCCGATCCACTGCGCCAGGACCCTATCGCGCATGTCGAGAACAGCTGCGTCGGCTGCGGCGTGTGCGGCGAGGTGAGCCACGCCGCGGTGCTCTGCCCCTCCTTCTACAAGGCCCATATTATCGCCAATCCCGACCGCCGCGACCGCCTCCGCCAGCGCATCCGCGGCTGGGCGATCGGCGCGCTCCAGAAGCGCTCGGCCCGCGCCATCGCCGCGAGGGCCTTTTGATGCCCGGCCGTGACCGCATTACCATCGCCGTGCTCGGCCTGGGCGGCCAGGGCGGCGGCGTGCTGGCCGACTGGATCGTCCAGCTCGGGGAGCGGAACGGCTATGTCGCGCAGGGCACGTCGGTGCCGGGCGTGGCGCAGCGCACGGGCGCCACGATCTACTATATCGAGATGATCCCGGCCGGCGGCCCTGTGCTGCCGGTGCTGGCGCTTACCCCGATCCCGGGCGACGTCGATGTCGTCGTCGCGTCCGAGCTGATGGAGACCGGCCGCGCGATCCTGCGCGGGTTCGTGTCGAAGGACACGGTGCTGATCGGATCGACCCACCGCGTCTATGCCATCTCCGAAAAGTCCGCGATGGGCGACGGGCGCGCGAGCAGCGAACGGATCGTCACCGCAGCGAACGAGCGCTCCAGGCGCTTCATCGGCTTCGACATGGAAGCCGCGTCCGAACGCGCCGGCACGGTGATCAGCTCGGTGATGTTCGGCGCGCTGGCCGGAAGCGGCGCGCTGCCCTTCCCGCGTGACGCGTTCGAAGTGGCGATCCGCGCCGGTGGCAAGGGCGTGGAAGCCAGCTTGCGGGGCTTCGCAGTGGGCTTCGACGCAGCACAGGGCGCGTTGATCGAAGCGGAACCCGCGATCGGCGTTGCCGAACCGACCACCGACACGGGCCGCGCCTTTGCCGCGCGCATCCGCGAACATCTGCCGACCGAAGCGCATGGCTTTGCAACCGAGGGCGTTAAGCGGCTGATGGACTATCAGGATGCCGCCTATGCCGCGCTCTATCTCGACCGGCTCGAAAGCCTGCACAATTCCCCCGAGCTGATCGCCGAGACCGCCCGCCACCTTGCGCTGTGGATGTCGTACGAGGACACGATCCGCGTCGCCGATCTCAAGGTCCGCGCCTCGCGTTTTTCCCGCGTGCGGGGCGAAGTGAAGGCGAAGGACGACCAGATCGTCCAGCTGACCGAGTATATGCACCCCCGACTCGAGGAGGTCTGCGAGACGCTGCCCGCCGGGATCGGCCGGCGGCTGCTCGCCAGCCAGCGCTGGTCCCGCCGGCTGGAACCGTTCTTCGCCAAGGGGCGGCATGTCGAGACCACGAGTCTCCGCTGGTTCCTGATGCTCTCGCTGCTCGCCGGCTGGCGGCGCTGGCGGCGGGGCACGCTACGCTACCAGGTCGAGCAGGCGCGGATCGAGGACTGGCTGGCGCTGATCCGCGCGGCCGATCCCGAGGCCGCGATCGAACTGGCCAAGTGCCAGCGGCTGATCAAGGGCTATGGCGAGACGTTCGCGCGTGGCCTGGGCAATTACGAGCGGATCGTCGATCGCTACCGGGCGGGCAGCCTCGATGCAGCCGGGCTGCGGCGGTTGCGGGAAGCGGCGCTGGCGGACGAGGAAGGCGCTGCGCTGGAGGAGGCGCTGGCGTCGTGAAACACCTCTCCCGTGAGCGGAAGAGGGCCGGGCCATATCGACATTCAGCCGCAGACCCTCTTCTACTCCCCTCCCTGCAAGGGAGGGGTCGGGGGTGGGTTGCGAGCGCAGCGAGCCCAGTCAGCCGATGGTGACAAAAGAAAAGGCCGGGCATCGAGCCCGACCTTTTCCAACCCACCCCTAACCCCTCCCTTGCAGGGAGGGGAACTTTCCCGCCGATGCGTTACTTTCGCGCAGCGATCCAGCGATCCACCACCGCATCGAGCATCGTCATCGGCAGCTGGCCCTGTCCGAGGATCAGGTCGTGAAAGGCGCGGATGTCGAAACGGGTGCCCAGCGCAGCCTCGGCGCGGCGGCGCAGCTCGATGATCTTGAGCTCGCCGACCTTGTAGGCCACCGCCCCGCCCGGCGCGCCGATATATCGGGCCAGTTCGGTGTCGATGTTGATGTCGGCCAGCGCGGTATTCTCGGTGAAGCACGCGCGCGCCTGCTCATAGCTCCAGCCCATGACATGGATGCCGGTGTCGACCACCATCCGGCAGGCGCGCCACATCTCGTTGGAGAGGCTGCCGAACGCCTCATAGGGATCGCGGTAGACGCCCATCTCGTGCCCCAGCCGCTCGGAATAGAGCGCCCAGCCTTCGCGAAAGGCGAGCAGGTCGCGCTCGCGGCGGAAGCTCGG
Organism: Sphingomonas sp. GW821-FHT12D09; assembly: GCF_058807215.1. Classification (NCBI taxonomy): domain Bacteria; kingdom Pseudomonadati; phylum Pseudomonadota; class Alphaproteobacteria; order Sphingomonadales; family Sphingomonadaceae; genus Sphingomonas; species Sphingomonas sp. GW821-FHT12D09. The sequence continues at coordinate 1,462,179 of NZ_JBXAQL010000001.1, forward strand.
CCATTCGGGATGTTCCTGCGCGAACGCGGCATGGGTGTGATGCCCCGGCGCCGCCTCGTGCAACGTCAGGGCCGGCACTTCGTAGAGCGGCCGCTGGTCGAGATGCGACGTGTTGACGATGAAGCGGCCCGGAAAGCCGTTGGAGAAGTCGCCTTCGCCCGAGCGCGCGGTGGTATAGCCTTCCTCCAAGTCGAGCGGCACGGGCTCGATCGTGAAGGGCTGGCGGGGCAGCGTGCCGAACCAGCGCGGGAGCACGCCGTCGATGCGCTTGGCGGCGGCGGCGTATTTCTCGATCAACTCCTCGCGGCTTGTCGCATAGAAGCGCGGATCGGTGCGAAGGTAGCGTAGCCACTCGGCGAAGCTGCCCTTGAAGCCGCTTTCCGCGATCACCTTGTCCATCTCGCCGCGGATGCGCTTCACCTCGGACAGGCCCGTCGTGTGGATCTGCTCGGCGGTGAGATCGGTGGTCGTGTAGTAGCGCAACAGGAAGTCGTAGTATGCACGCCCGCCCGGAACCGTGGCGATGCCGAGCCCCTTGCGGGCATGCGCCCGGTAGCGCCCGTCGATATAGGCCAGGGCGGCACGCTGGGCCGGGCGGATCTCGCGCTCGATCACCGCGCCCGCTTCGGCGACCAGAGCGTCCCGTCCCTTGAGCGGCTCCAGCAGCGGGTCTTCGCCAACCGGGCGCGCGATCTGCTTGCGCAGCACGGCCACCGCGACGTCGACCACCCGCGCCGGCTGGGTCCAGCCGGTGGCGATGCCGCGCTCCAGATTGGCACGCTGCTCGGTGAAATAGGCAGGGACGCCGTGCAGGCGGGCGATCCAGGCGCGGCCGTCCGCATCGCTGCGCACTTCGACGTCGCGTGCCGCGTAATAGGGCGTGTTGTAGAAGCCCTCATGCGCGACGAAGGCGAAGCGGCGCTCGTCGAAGCCGATCCCCTCGACCCGCCAGCCGATGATCTGGCGCAGGAAGTCGCGGTTGACCCGGTCCTCGCCTGCCAGCGTGACACCCGGGACCGAAGCGAGCGCCTTGTCGATCCTTGCCAGCTCGGCCTTGCGCGCGGCCATGCCGCCGGGCGTTTCGTCCGGCCAGCCTTCGCGCGAAGTGGAAGGATCGGAACGGCCCGCTTCCATCGGGAAGCGCTCCGAGAAATGCTCGTACCGCGCGATCAGCGCATCGAGGTCCGGGGAGCCGGCACCGAGCAGCAACGCGGCGCCGATGGGCAACAACAACAGTCGCAGAACGCGGATCATTGCACCCCTCCCCGGGTCTAGTTGGAAAGCCAGGCCATCGTCATCAGCAGCTTGGGCAGCAGCGTGGCACCGGCGTGGAGCCGGATAGGATGCGGCGTGCGCGGCGTCACCGAGAGCGGCTCGCGGCTGTTCGTGGCGATCGCGGCGGCGACTTCGATGCCGAGCTGGGTGTTGATGCCGATGCCGCGGCCATTGTCCGCCTGGATCGCCAGCGCGCCGTCACCAAGGTCGTAGAGTTCGGGGAGGAAGGACGAGTTCACCTGGGCCAGCCCCTCCCAGATATAGTCGATCCGTGGATCGGGCATCGCCGCGAAATGCTGCTTCAGCCGGCGCTGCGCCTCGCGCAGATGCGCCTTGCCGCCGCGTAGCAGGAACGACATCGGGAAGGCCGAGATCAGATGCCCCTGCGCATCCAGCCGCGCAGTGAAGAGATAGGGCGCCTTGTCGGTGAAGGCGCCGCCCTCGGGCAGGATCGTCGCGCGCTGCTCGGCTTCGAGCGGCGCGGTGGCGAACTGGACGACATGGAGCGGCAGCACCGTGCGCTTGAGCGCGGGGTGCAGCTTCGCATTGCCGCCATTCGCCGCCAGCACCACGCGCCGCGCCGACACTGCGCCGGCGGGGGTGCGGGCGATCCAGCGGCCGCCGTCGCGCACCAGCGCCTCGACCGGGCTTTCGCTGAACAGCCGCGCGCCCTGCTTGATCGCTGCGTGGGCGATGCCGCGGACATAGCCGAGCGGGTTGAGGCTGCCGCCGTCGCCGAAGCGCAGCGCGCCGCAATAGCGATCGACGCCGAACAATTCGCGGGCCTCGCGCGCCTCGATGAAGCGCACGTCATAGCCGCGCGACTGCCATTGACTGGCATAGCCGCGCTGATGCTGCGCCAGGCCTTCATTGTGCGCAGGCGTGAAGAAGCCGTCCTGGCGCGCGTCGCAATCGATCCCGTGGCGCGCGACCAGGTCGAACACCGCCTGGGCCGAGCCCCCGATCATCCGGGTCAGCCGCTCGCCGCGCTGGCGGCCGAGCACCGGCCCGATCGTCTCAGGCGTATGGCGGATATAGTCGGGCGCGATCAGGCCGCCGCTCCAGCCGGTTGCCTGGTCGCCGGGCTGGCCCGCCTCGAGCAGCACTGCATCGACGCCGGCCTCGGCCAAGTGGAGCGCGGTCGTCATGCCGGCGATGCCGCCGCCGATCACGAGCACGTCCGCCTCGATCTCGGCGCCGAGCGGGGCGAGCCGGGGCCCTGGCGCCGCGGTGGCGACCCATACCGGTGCGGTCGACGGCCCCTCGCCTTCGCGGCGGGGAATGGGCTGGTGCTGCATCACCGCTCCGTCACGAGGGTGAAGCTGGGGGCCGGCGCGAAGGGCATGAGCACCCCCGCGACGTCCGCGATACGGGACGTTTGCATGTACTTTCGAACTCTCTTGTGCGCTCCTCGAAGGAGCGGTGTCTGTGCGCCCTCGAAGGGCGGGTGTTCTCGAAACGGTCAGGCGGCGGCGGGCACGGCACTCCCGCCGCGCTCCGAGCGGCGCGCAAGCGTGACGAAGGCCAGCACGAAGCAGAGTGCCACCGGCGTGTTCATGATCATCGGCAGCGACATCTCGTTATTGCCGACGATGCTCACCGCGATGAAGATCGCCGTGCCCTCCTGGCGCATCAGATGCTCGATCCCGATCGCGATGTTCTCGCGGCGGGTGAAGCCGGCGAAGCGCACGATCGTCATCACCACGCAGACCATGATCAGGTTGAGCGCCACGGTGATCCAGAACAGCGCGCCCAGATTCTCGCGCAGCACCGGCACCTGATCGAACAGGATCATGCCAAAGGCCGTGAACAGCACGACCATCGCGATGTTCTTGAGATACTTCTTGAAGGCGATCGCGAAGCCCGGGCGCAGCGCGCGCAGGGTGAAGCCGGCGGCGGCGGGGAGCACGGTTATCGAGAAGATGTCCCAGAAGAACCCGCCGAGCGGCACCTTCACATCGGCCTGCAGCCCCATGAAATGGGCGAGCGCGAAATGCGCGTAGAAGGGCACCAGCAGGATGTAGAGCATGCTGAGCAGCAGCGTCATCGACATCGACAGCGCGAGATCGCCCTTGGCCATGTCGGTGAACAGGTTGGAAAGCATGCCGCCCGGCGTGGTCGCGAGCAGGACGAAGCCGACCGCGAGCGCCGGGGTGGGCGCAACGGTGATCGCCAGCGTCAGGCCGATGACGGGCGGGACGACCAGCATCGAGCAGACGCCGAAGATCAGCGCGCGCTTGTTGCGGAACACCTGGCGGAAATCCTCGGCGGTGAGCGACAGGCCCATCGAGGCCATGATCGCTATCAGCGAGCCGGGCAGCACCCAGTGCCCCAGGACGGACATCAGATCGGCATAGGTCATGTCCGCTCCCCCTCAGGCCGGTTCAACGGTGATGGTGCAGGCGCCGGCGCGGCGGATGGCCCGGCAATCTGCCACGGCCTTCTCGAGGTCCTCATCGAGAATGCGCGCGCAGACATTGGCCTGGATCCAGCCGAACGGCATCAGCAGCCGCCCGCCGGCGCCGTAGAAGATGCCGATGTCGTAGAAGGGGCCGGGCGGCAGGCCCTGGGTGCTGCCTGCAGCCAGATAGGCGAGCACGATGTCGCCCGCACCTGGGTAAGAGGTTGCGTTCTCGGCCGGGATCGCCGGCTGGGCCATGCCCTGCGGCAGTGCGGCCGAGGGCATCGGTACCGAAATCTCCGGCCCGGTCCAGATCGCGTGCATCGCCTCGAACGAGGCGCGGCGCGTGGCGAGATCGCGCAGGAAGTTACAGGACTGCGGCGCCGCTTCGGGAAGCAGGCGGCAGCGTGCCGACAGTCCCGAGTTCGGCTCCGTGAAACGCACCAGATCCATCGAAAGCATGCCCCCTATTTGCCCGTCGCCATCGACAGATATTCTTCCTTCTGCAGCGCGATCGGCACATTGCCGTTGGTCCAGAGATAATCGTGGAAGCGCTTGAGATCGAAGGACTTGCCTTCGCGCACGCGCGCTTCCGCGAGGAACTCGGTCGTCTGCATCTTGCCGATCTGGTAGCTGATCCCCTGGCCCGGCGCTGCGGCGAAGAAGGTCGCTTCCTCGTGCGCGGTGGCCGGGTCCATCGGGACCGTCTTCTCCAGATAATCGGCGGCCTGGGCGATGGTGAATTCACCTAGCGCCAGCTTCACGTCCACTTCGACCCGAAGGGCACGCAATCGTGCGAAATTGTAGATGATCTCGCGCGTCTTGGGCGCGTCGGCCCAAAAGCCCGCCTGGAGCATCATCTCTTCGGCATAGAAGCCGGTGCCTTCGTTCGCGCCGCTGTCATAATAGCGGCGGCGCAGCGGATCGGGATTCCGCCAGCTGAGGCTGAGCTGGAAGAAATGGCCGGGCACGCCTTCATGGACGATGATCGGTCGCGGATCGCGGGTGATCGAGAGATTGAAATAGCCGAGCTTGGGCGAGGGATCGGGGAGATAGACGGTCGCATCCTGCCCCACCCGATCGATGCTGGTGAAGTCGAAGGTACGGCCCAGCCAGCCGATGGGCGCCAGATAGGCCGGAAAAGGCTGTGCCCTGTAATGGCCTACCCAGTCCGGAACGGTCAGCAGGTTCTTCTCGGTGAGGAACCGGCGGACCGTCAGTTCATCGGCATCCAGCTTCGCCGTCACTGTCCCGATCGAGGGCCCGATGGGAAGCTCGGCCAGGCCGGCATTGCGGTTGCGCTCGAGCGTCTCGAACAGCACCGAGCGCGCCCATTCCTGGCGGCCCATCGCCACCAGACCCTCGGGCGAATAGGGATAGATTCCGACATTGCCGAGGAAATAGAGATAGCTCTCGCGGCCGACCGCAGTCTGTTCGGACAGGCCGGTGCGCTTCGACTTCAGGAAGGCGGTGTAGCCGGCGAAGGCGGCGATCGCCTTGTCCACCGCCGCACCCAGCCGCTTGCGCTGGCCGGCATCGGCATAGGGTGCGAGCCCGGCGACCATGTCGCGCAGGCTCTCCGGCACCTCGGCGAGCTGGCTTAGCGCCACATCGACGAAGGGCCCGCGCATGTCGTTCAGGTTCACGCGTCCCGCAGCGAGCACCGCCGGCGCGTTGCCGAGCAGGTGGATCACTTCTTCCAGCCGGGCGCGCGACACCGGCGGCTTGGGCAGCAACAGCTCGAACACCGGGTTGAGCGCCTGGGCGGTGTAGAAATGCGGCTGGCGGCGCCAGGCGGCGATATGGTCCATCTCCCAATGGACGCGCGCCAGCGCCGATCCGACGAGGCGGTAATCGATCTTCTCGCTGATGTTGCGCGGCGCCGTCTCGAGCGCCTTCCACCGCGCCTCGAACGCGGCGAGCTGCTTGCGCTGCGCCGCGACGCCAGCGGGCGACCAGTCGGGCAGCCAGCCTGCCGGGCGCACGATGCGGGGAATGTCGTCGCTGCTCGCCGGCTGCGTCGTACCGCGCCAGACCCAGAAATCGGCGCCCAGCTGCTGGACGGCCGGCTGGGCAGCCGCCGGCTGGGCCACCAGCAAGGTGGCGCCCGTCATCAAAGCTGCGATGCCCCTCAGCAGCATGTTATTTCCGGTTCTTCACGTTGCGATCGAAGAAATCGACCATCTTCTTGAAGGAGAAGCGGGTCTGCGGAATGTTCTCCGCGTCCCAGGGGTGGTTGGCCCCCGGCAGCGTCACCAGTTCGAACATCTGCTCGCGCTGGATCATCTGCTCGGCCAGCGCCATCGTGTCCGAATAGAGCACCACGGAATCGCGGGTGCCGTGGATGATCATCAGCGGATCCTTGATCCCCTTCGCCTGGTAGAGCGCCGATTGCGCCTCGTAGCGCTTGGGCATGTCCGGCCCCTCGGGCGGGCCCATGATCCACATCTGGGCGGGGAAGGCGTGCCACACATTGGTGGCGGGCGCGCCGGCGACGCCCGCGGCATAGAGGCCGGGCTTCTTCGACAGCGACATGATCGTCATCAGCCCGCCATAGCTCGAACCCCAGATGCCGATGCGCCTGGGATCGGCATAGCCCTGGCCGATCAGGTAGCGGACGCCGCTCTCGAGATCGTTGATGTCGGTCTCGCCATAACTCTCATACTGGGTCTGGTTATGTTCGCGCCCCTGGCCCCAGGATCCGCGGATGTTGACGGTCAGGACGATATAGCCCTGGGCGACGAAATACTGGTCGAGCCCCCAGGTCGGGTGCGCGCGGCGGCCGCCCCACTGGTTGTGCACGGCATCCGAATAGACCGAGCCGACGATCACCGGGTATTTCTTGCTCGGATCGAAATTGGCGGGAACGCTCACCCGGCCGAGCAGGTTCATCCCGTCGATATGGCTGGGGAACTGGACGTAGCGCGTCTTCGCCCAGGTCTGGCCGTAGAATTCGGGCTGGGGCGACTTGGTGACCTGCGCCGCCTTGCCCGGCTTCGCCGTGTCGATCACGAACAGCTCGGGCGGCATGTCGTCGTTGCTGTACCAGTCGGCGATCTTGCTGAAATCGGGCGAATAGACCGGCTCATGCGTGCCACCGGCCGGGCCGCTGAGCTGCTCGACCTTCCCGCCCGCCATGGCCACGCGGTAGAGCTGGCGGTCCTGCAGCGCGGACTTGTTGGCGGTGAAATAGAGCTGCTTGTTCCTGGCATCGACTTCGAACGAAGCGATCTCCCACTTGCCGCTGGTGATCTGGCGCGGCGTCTCGCCCGCCTTGCGCTGGTGGTAGAGCTGCAGCCAGCCATCGCGGTCGGTGAGGATGATCAGCCCGTCGTCGCCCGGCGCCCATTCGACCTTCCAGTCCGGGCGCAGATGCTTGGGCTCGCGCAGTTGGTAGAAGGTCTCGCGCGCGCCGCTGGCGACGTCGTACAGATAGATGCTGTGCTCCTTGGCCTCCATGTCGGCGCCGCTGACGAACAGCCGCTTGCCGTCATGCGACAGGCCGAAGCCCCACACGTCATCCTTGGCTTCCGGGCGCTCGAACAGGCGCGCCTTGCCGGTGGCGAGGTCGACCGTGCCGATCACGGTCTTTGTCGTCTCCTCGCCCGGGAAGGCGCGGATCACGCGATTGTTCTGGAGCTTGCCCTTGGCGTCGTAATAGATGTCGCGCTCGGGCATGGCCCGGTCGTCGGCCTGCTGGAAGGCGATCGCCTTGCCGCTATCGGCCCATTTATAGTCTTCGATATAGACTTTGGGGTCTTCGCTGCCGACAAGACGGGTGGCGACTTCGCCCTCCCCCGCCGCGACGTCGCGTACCCAGAGCTGGCCGCCCGGCGCGACGGGCGATGCGGCGCTGGCCGCCGAGACGAAAGCGAGCTTGCTGCCGTCCGGCGACACGGTGAGCTTGCGGATGCCGCGCTTGCCGGCCTCGACCTTGACGATCTTGCCGTCCGCGTCGCGGATATGGAGCTGGCCGCCCAGCGTGAAGGCGACGCGTCCGTGATCGAGGAACACCGCCTGGCCGATGCCCTTCGCCTCGGCCTCGGGCTTGGACTCCTTGCCGAGGAAGGTCAGCCGGGTCTTCTGGCCGGTTCTGGGCGACCAGGCCCAGATGTCGCGGAACGAATAGCCTTCGTCGTTCCATAGGAAGAGGACGGCGCTGCCGTCCGCCGCCCAGCTATAGCCCTGGGGATCGAGCCCCACGAGGCTCTTGTAGCGATAGAGCTCGTCGATCGAGAAGCTGGTGCCCGCCACCTTGGCGGGGGCCTGGGACTTGTCCTGGGCGAGCGCGGGAGCGGCCGCGCCCAGGGATGCGATCATGAGAGCCGCCGACATCGCACGGACGGAAACGCTGAACTTGATCATCTTCCCAGCACCTTCAATCTCAATCGTGTTTCCGGCCCTGGAGCCGGATGCCGGCGGCGACGGGGGATCCGTCACCGCCGGGCTTGGGTCACCCGAACTTCTTGCGGAAACCGATCGTGAACCGGCGACCGATCGCATCATAGCTATCGCGCTCGTACAGCTGGAACGGCGGGTTGTGATCGCCGAGATTGTCGATCATGCCGTAGATGCTGAGGCTCTTGTCGATGTCGTAGGACGCGCTCAGATCGAAATAGCTGATCTGGCCGGTCTCCGGCACCGCGAGCAATGGCATCGCCGCGCCCGAGGCCTTGGCCGCAGCGATGCGCCCGTCCTTCACGGAGCCGAGGAAGCGATGCCGCAGCGAGAGCTGGAAGGCGTCGCTGATGTCCCAGGTCAGGCGCTGGGTGAAGCGCCAGGTCGGGTTGGCATTGCCGCAGCTGCCACCACCGATATAGCCCGCGCAATCGATCGGCGCGACGATCGGGCTGCTCTGCACCACGCTCTTGATGAGGTAGCTGCCGGACAGATAGTAGCTGAGGCTGCCCAGCGAACCGACGTCGTGGCGATAGTCGAGGCGGAAATCGACGCCCGCGGTCTTCATCGAGGCGATGTTGGAATTGAGCAGCGGCACGTCATAGAGCTGCCCATCCGACGAACGATGGTTGAGCGGCTGGCAGAAGATGTTGCTCATCGACAGGTTGGCACGGCAGGCGGTGATCACCGACTGGAGGCCGCCACCAAAGGCCGCGATCGCGCCGTCGATCTTGATATTGTAGTAATCGACGGTGAGCTGGAGGTTCGGCACGAACTCCGGACGCAGCACCGCGCCGAGCGACCAGGTGTCCGAAGTCTCTTCCTGGAGGTTGGGATTGCCGCCGGTGATCGCGCGGATCTGGGTGTTCTCCTGCTGGAACACGTCGATCACGCTTGCCGGCACGCCCAGCGAGTTGATGCAGAAGCTGCGCTCCGCCGTTGTGCGGTTGGCACCCGAGGCGTTGCAGAAGTCGGTCGCCTGCGGCGCGTCGTTGGTCGCGCCCGAATAGAGCTCGATCACGTTCGGTGCACGCACCGCGCGCTGATAGAGGCCGCGGAGCTTGAGGCCCTTCACCGGCGAATATTCACCGCCCGCCTTCCACGAGGTCACGCCGCCCGCAGTCGAATAATCCGAATAGCGAATGCCGCCTTCGAACGAGAGCATGTGGACGAAGGGCAGGTCGGCCAGGATCGGCACGACGAGCTCGCCATAGAGTTCCTTGACGTCGAAGCTGCCGCCGGTCGCCTGGATGCCGGCCGAGCGCGAGAGCGCCTTGCCTTGGATATAGAGCTGGTCCGGCGTGAACTGCGAGCTCTCCTTGCGATATTCGGCGCCCACCGAGATGCCGACATTGCCGGCAGGGAGCTTGAACAGCGAGCCGGTGATGCTGGCGCCGGCCTGCTTCTGGTCCACCACGGTGATATTGGTGAGATCGGTGGAGATATAGTCGATCATCTGCTGGGTCATCGACTTCAGTCCGAACGGGTTGATCGTGACGCAGCGCGCGTCGGCCGTGAGGCAATCATAGGGATTGCTCGGGTTGGTCAGGAACGCATTGGCGAAATTGTCGATCAACACGCCGCCGCCCTGGGCTTCGGTAATCCGGACATGCCCCTGGTTGTAGAAGACTTCCCAGTTCAACTTGTCGGTCAGCGAGCCCCGCAGCCCGGCCACGAAGCGCGAGAACTCGCGGGTCTGGTCGTCGGTACGCGAACCGAAGTCGAGCAGGCGGCGATTGATGTTGAGCGTGACGAGGTTGTCGCCATCGCCATCGAGGTTGGTGCGCAGGAATTCGCGCAACGACGATGCCAGATAGGGATTGCGCAGGTCGAACTGGAAGTTGGGCAGGAAGCCCGAGCTGCTCATCGGCACCGCGCCCAGCGTCGAGTTGATCTCGTTGCGGACATAGGAGCCTTCCCAGAACGCCGTGACATTGTCGGTCACGTCGTAATGGCCGAGGATCGAGGCGGACCAGCGCTTCATCGGCATCTGGAGGTTGGTGTAGGGACGGTCGTTGAAGCCGTCGCTGGTCTTGTAGGCGCGCCAGCCTTCGGGAGCGAAGAAGATGCCGGCGGTGCCGATCGTGTTGCCATACGGGTCGAGCTTGCCGACCAGCGCAGGGGTGAAGATCGTGCCTTGCGGGGTGACGCCGTTGCCGCCGGGGACGAGCACGCCCTTCCCGTTCTGCACGGCATCGACCAGATAGACCGTCGCATGGGCGCGCGCGGCGCCCTTCACCATCGCGCGGTCATAATAGCTGCCGTTGAACACGATGTTGCCGCGGCCATCGTCGAAATTGCCGCCGGCGGTGAAGTCGATGTTGTAGCGCTCGGCATCGCCTTCGTCGCTGATGCCGTAGAGGCCGTTGACTTCCAGGCCCTGGAAATTGGTCTTGGTGACGAAGTTGACCACGCCGGCCATCGCGTCCGAACCGTACACCGCCGAGGCGCCGCCGGTGACGACTTCGACCCGCTCGATCAGCGAGGGCGGGATCATGTTGATGTCGACCACGCCGTCCTGGCTGGAGCCGACGATGCGGCGGCCATTCTGCAGCACCAGCGTGCGCGCGGCGCCGAGGTTGCGCAGATTGACGGTGGCCGAACCGTTGCCCGCGTTGGACTGGGCGCCCGAGCCGGCGACCGCCTGGGGCAGCGCGTTGAGCAGCCGCTCGGTCTCGGCCGTGCCGGTCTGGCGGATTTCCTCGCTGCCGATCACGTTGACCGGGCTGTTCGAATCGACATCCGGGCGCGGAATGCGCGATCCGGTGACGACGATCGCCTCGCCTTCCTGCGTTTCCGGCTCGGCGGTCTGCGCCATCGCCGTACCCATAACCATCATCGCGGCGATCAGTGCGGAACCGCCCCGCAACCCCGCCCGCATCACTGCTACCCGCTTACTGCCCATGTCCGTGTCTCCCCGAATGGATATGCCCGCCTGCCCCGCTCCGCCCTGGCGTCGTTCGATCGCGCCATTTCCGTGAACAAGTGCGTGATTTTGAGCATATTGAAAACGAGTGGTCAATTCGGGGTAACGAAAAAATGTGAAATGTGTCGCTTTCCGGTAACAAAGCTGCCGGGAAACCCGCGTTCGCGCACGGTTTTTTCCAAGCCCGATGATCGGGGCGGCCGAGGGTTGGCCCGCACCAAACCCTTGCCGAAGCTCTCGAGGCAGAAGCCGAAATCCGCAGATTTCCGCCGATTCGCACCGTTTCGGATCGGTCTGGAACACCCCACATGGCTCCGAGATAACACCGATTCGGTGCCTCTTGACCAGTGCCCAATCCGCGATCATCGTATTACAAATCACGTGTTTTTCGTTTTATCTCAGGCAAACGCGGAGCTCGGGCGCTGCGTGATCGGGATGACAAGGGAGATCGGCATGCGCGCGAAGAGACTGGTGATCGCTCTGCTCCTGGCCGGGAGCGCCACGTCGGCGGCGTTCGGCGTCGCGCCGGCAGGCGCGCAGCAGGCGGTACCAGCAGGCGCGCAACGGGCCGCGCCGCAGCCGGACGGCCCGCCCAAAGGTACGCATGCCTATGCCGAACTCGTCACGCTGTTCACTGACTTCGACGCGTGGCGCAAGCCACCTGCCGTCAATGGCGTGGTCGACTTCAGCCCGGCCGCCGTCGAGAAGCGGCGCGCCGAGCTGCGCGATTTCCAGGCGAAGCTCCCCGATTTCGCAGTGGCTAGCTGGGATCGGCACCAGCAGGTCGACTATCTCGCCGTCCGCGCCCAGATGGACCTGCAGGACTTCAGCCTCAACATCCTCAAGCCCTGGGCGCGCGACCCGGGCATGTACGTCGATGAACTGCAAGACCTGGCCTATACCGATCTGCCACTGAAAGGCGCGGCGCTGGCCAGCTTCCGCGCCCGGCTGCGCACCATCCCCGCCTATCTGGCCCAGGCGCGGGTGAACCTCGATTCGGTGGCGGCCGACTATGCCGATCTCGCGCTGCACAGCCTCTCGCACGGCGACGGCGTCGGCCACGGCATGCCCTATCGTGCGGTGGAGCCGGAGGGGCTGATCGGCTGGTTCGCCGACCTGCACGGCCGCGCGCAGAAGCAGCAGCCCGAGCTGGTGGGCGACATCAAGGCGGCCGAGGCCGCGATCCGCGGTTTCCGCGACTGGCTGGCCGCCGCCCGTCCGACGATGACCGCGCGCGCCGGGGTCGGCAAGCCGGCCTATGACTGGTTCCTCGCCAATGTCCGGCTGATGCCCTTTACTTCGGACGAAGTGGTGACGATTGCCAGGCGTGAGCTCACCCGCTTCTGGGCCGACTACTCCACCGAGCAGCACCGCAACCGCAAGCTCCCCGAGCTGCAGCTGCCCAAGTCTGCCGAGGAATATGAGGCGCAGCTGGCGGGCACCGACACCAAGATCCGCAAATGGCTGAAGGACGAGGAGATCATCACCATCCCGGACTATATTCCGGGCACCTATCAGGAGGTAGGCTTCAACGCGCCGTGGATCGTGCGGCCCACCGGACCGATGTTCTGGGAGCAGATCCAGTTCCGCGACGCGTCGCCCGACCATCTCCATGCAACCTTCCCCGGCCACCGCTTCGACGGGATGACCGCCAAGCGCGTCACCGACCCGATCCGCAGCAAGGTGAGCGACAGTGGCCGCACCGAAGGCTGGGGCTTTTATCTGGAGGAGACTGCGCTCCAGCTCGGCCTGTTCGATGATCGCCCGCGCACCCGCGAGCTGATCTACATCTTCGGCCTGTTCCGCGCAGCACGGACGATCGGCGATGTCGAGATGCAGCGCAACGAGATGACCGTCGCCGAGACGATGCAGTTCTGGAAGAAGTGGACGCCCTATCTCGATGACAATGTCGCACGCACCGACGCCGGCATCTATATCCGCCGGCCACCGGGCTATGGCATGACCTATACGATCGGCGCGATGCAGCTCCAGGGACTGCTGGCCGATCGCCGCCGCCAGCTGGGCGACAGCTTCTCGCTCCGCGACTATCACGATTACCTCATGAACACCGGCCGCCTGCCCGTGTCGCTGCTGCGCTACGACCTCACCGGCTATGATGATGAGGTGCGTGGCTTCTGGCGCCATGTCCCGCTGTCGGAGGTAACGCGCTAATTGGTATCCGTCGTAACCGGATTGACGAAAGGCCATGCGTCTCCAATCATCCGGTCATGACGGACCAGCCCCCCGAATTCCCCGACGCCTTCAACATGGCGGACTATTTCGTGTTCGCGAATGTGGAGGCGGGGCGCGGGGGGAAGACCGCGTTGCTGTTCGAGGGCCAGGCGATCACCTATGCCGAGGTCGCCGCGAACGTGACGCGGGTCGCCGAGCGGCTGCTCGCCGCGGGCCTGCTGCCCGAGCAGCGCGTGCTGCTGTGCATGCGCGACTGCCCCGAATTCGTCTATGCGTGGTTCGGCGCGATCAAGGCCGGGGCGGTGGTCACCCAGATCAACCCGATGCTGCCGGCGGCCGACTACGCTTACTATCTCGGCTATGTGAAGCCGCAGTTCGCGTTCATCGACGAGATGAGCCTGGAGGCCTTTCAGGCGGCACGTGGCCAAAGCCGTTACTGCCAGGACGCGGGCGCAGTGATCCTGGTCGGCGAGGCGCCCGGCCTGCCCCGCTTCGACAGCTGGATCGCCGAACCCTCGCCCCTCGCCCCGCCGCCCTGGCCGACGCGCAAGGACGATCCGGCGGTATGGCTGTTCACCAGCGGCACCACGGGACAAAGCAAGGGCGCGGTCCACTGCCATTTCCACTTCGCCTATAACAGCGAAGTCTATGCCCGGCGCTTTATCGGCATGAGGGAGGCCGACATCACCCTGTCCGGCCCGCGGCTCTATTTCGGCTATGCGACCGGCACCAATCTGATGTTCCCCTTCGCGGTGGGGGCAACGGCGATCCTGTCGCGCGAGCAGCCGACGCCCGACAGCATCTTCGCGCTGGTGGAGCGGCACCGCCCGACGGTGCTCACCAATGTACCGACGCTGATCAACAAGATGCTAGAGGCCGAGGGGCGCGCGCCCGACCTGTCGAGCATCCGGATGATGTGGAGCGCCGGCGAAGCGCTGCCCCGCGAACTGCACGAGCGCTGGAACGCGCGCTTCGGCGTGCCGATCATCGACGGGATCGGCAGCGCGGAGAGCTTCCACATCTATATCAGCAACCGCCCTGGCGACATCCGCCCGGGGAGCCTGGGCAAGCTCGTGCCCGGTTACGAGGCCGATCTGCTCGGCGATGACGGGATGCCGATCGCCGGCGGAGAGATCGGCGTGCTGCGTATCCGCGGAGATTCGGCGGCGCTCTATTATCATGGCGACTACGCCAAATCGAAACGCCATCTGGGCGGCGGCGCGATCGTCAGCGGCGACCTGTTCCGGCGGGATGCCGAAGGGTATTGGTATTATGAGGGCCGCGGCGACGACATGATCAAGAGCGGCGGCATCTATGTCAGCCCGCTCGAAGTCGAGGGTTGCCTGAGCGAGCATCCCGCGGTGCTGGAATGCTGCGTGTTCGGCCGGGCGGACGCCAATGGGCTGGAGAAGCCGGTGGTGGTCATCGTGCCGCGCGAGACGGTCGAAGCGGGGGACGCGCTGCAGGTCGAGGTGCTGGAGTTCGCCCGAACTCGCCTGGCGCGCTACAAGGTGCCGCATCAGGTCTATCTGTCGAACGTTCCACTGCCGCGGAACGACCGCGACAAGATCGATCGCAAGAAGCTGAGGGAGAGGTATCGATGATGCTCGGCGACCAGCCCTGGACGCGGGTGCAGGAAGCACTGGCCAGCGGCGCAGCGGTGGTGGCCATCCTGCCGCTGGGCGCGGTCGAGGCGCATGGGCCGCATCTGCCCCTGTGCACCGACGTCATCATCTCCGAAGGCATGGCGCGGCGCGCGGCGGCGTTGCTTGGCGAGGACGGCATGCACGCCTTCGTGCTCCCCACCCTCGCCTATGCGCCCGCCCATTATGCCGCCGAATTCGCCGGGACCATCTCGATCGGCGAAGCCACCGCGCGGGCGGCGGTGCTCGATATCGCCGCGAGCCTGAAAACGCAGGGCTTTGCTTGCCTGGCACTGGCGAACAGCCATTTCGACCCCGCGAACGTCGCGATGCTGCGTGGTTTGGCGGCTGAGGTCGCCGCGCTCGGCATCCCCCTCGCCTTCCCCGACTTCACTCGGCGTGCGCTGGCCGCCGAGCTGACCGAGGAGTTCGTCTCCGGCGCCTGCCATGCCGGCCAGTTCGAGACGAGCCTGGTGCTCGCCGACCGACCGGAGCTGGTCGACGAAACGGCGCGCGAGCAGCTTGCCGACAATCCCGCCAGCCTGGTCAGCGCCTTTGCCGCAGGTGCCACGACATTCACCGAAGCGGGGGGACCGGACGCCTATTTCGGCTTCCCCGCACGCGCCACGGCCGAGGAGGGAGAGGAAACCTCCACGACAATGGCCGCGGCGATCGTTCGCGCCGTGCGCGAGGCGCTGTCACCCGCTTCCTGAAGGTAGATCACGCCAACCGGAATGTTGGCGGCGGCAATGTCAGCCGGGTGTCGGCCACGGCCTCGCCGCGGAAGAACCGCACGAGCAGGGGCTGCACGTCGGGATGCGCCTCGAACACGTTGTGCCCGGCATTTTCGACGATCACGCGGGACTTGTGCTGGAACTGGGCCGCCACTTCATCCTGCTCGGCCAGCACCGTGCGGCCGTCCAGCGAGCCGGCGATCAGCAGCGCAGGATGATCGATGCGGATCGGCGCCCGGAAGCCCTCACCCAGATCGACGCCCGGGATGGCGTCCAGCAACTGCGGCATCGGGAAGTTCAGCGTGTCGCCCAACACCGCCGTCCGCGCCTCGCGCCGCACCAGGGCCAGCCGCCGCGGCGAGATCCCGGATGCGAGATCCATCGCCTCGGGCATGCCCCTCAGGCTCAGCAGGTCGGCGACGTCGCCCAGGAACGGCGCCAGCACCGCGGTGTTGCCCGCGTCCAGCGCCAAATACAGGCCCGGCAGCATCGCCAGAGTATGGGGATTGGCGATCAACCCGCCCGCCAGCATCTGGACGCCGAAGCCGCCCATCCTGATCTGGCCCGGCTTGCCGTTCAGGGTGACCGCCGTCAGCGCCGGCTGCGCCTCCAGCCGCGTGTGGACGCGGCGCATCAGCGCCAGCAGGTCCGGTACCGCCGCACGGGCGGCGGGGTCCGCCCCCAGCAACGCGTCCACCTGGCGCAGATAGGCATCGGTCCGCGCCGGCCGCTTCACCGTCTGGTCCTGCCCCTCGAGGCTGGACAGCGCCACGCGGTTGACCCGGGCGCCGTGCCGCTTGAGGATGCTGAGCGCCAGGTGCGAGCCGTAGCTGGTACCCCACAGGTCGATCTTATCCGCACCCAGGTGACGCCGCAGATCGTCGATATCGTCGGCGCTCTGCTCGCTATTATAACCCGACATCGCCACGCCCGCCCTGGTCCAGTCCGCCCAGGCGCTCTGGAGCTCCGAGCGATAATAGGCCGTCAGCCCGGCCTGGGTGAACACCGGCACTGGGCGCGTCGAGGCCGGCCGCTCCGGAATGCTGCTCGACATGCCGGTGCCCCGCTGGTCGAACGCGATGACGTCGGCCACCGCGCGCAGGGCCATGAAGATAGGAAAGCGCGGACCCGTTGCCGCACCCGTTCCCTCACCGCCCGGTCCTCCGGCCAGATAGACGATCGGCGGGCCCGGCCGGGTTGCCGTCGACCGGAACCGGACATAGCCCAGCCGGATCTTGCGCGAGCGGGGATCGCGGCGATCCTCCGGGACCTCGAAGAAACCCCGTTCGGCGTCGGTCTCCTCGCCGCGCCAGCCCTTGAAGCGAAAGGGCCCGGCCTGCGACGGCGATGCCGTCTGCGCGGCAGCCCGGGCGAGCGCGAGGGCGGGAAGGGCAAGGGCGACGGCTGCGAGCACGGCGCGGCGATTGGGCGATGTGAAGGTCATGCAGCCGGCTGAGCCGTTCGCGCGCCGGCCGCCATCCCGCTTCGGTCAATGGCGGTCCGTCATCGGCGAATGGCGGTGCATCTCGGCGAACTGCGCCCTAGAGGGGGCACATGTGGCGAATCCTGCTCCTTGCCGTCCTCCTGATCGGTCTCGCGACGCCGGCGCTCGCCCAGGACATGCCATGGCAAGCCTGCCATGGCGCGGCCGGCCCCGCGGGCCCGGTGCTGCGCGATTGCCGCCCGATCCAGGATTTCATCGATCCCCAGGGGCGTGAACTCTGGATCCGGTCCGCCGTCGCTGTCCCCGCCGATGCCCGGCCGCGCATCCTCTATGTGGCGGGCGTCGCCTCGTCCGAGGCGTGGTTCAACGGCCAGCGGCTCGGCGCCAACGGCCGACCCGGCGCCACGGCGAAGGCCGAGACCCCCGGGCGCTACCAGGCGATCTTCCCGATCCGGGAGAGCGCCTGGCGGCCCGACGGCAACATGGTGGTGCTGCACCTGTCATCCTTCCATGGCGGCCTGCGTTTCGCCCGCCCGATCAGCGCCATTGGCGTCGGCACCTATCCTTCTACGCAGCGCCTTACCCCCCTCGCTGTCACCTTCGTCGCCGCCGGCACCCTGTTGGCCGCGGCGTTCGGCTTCGGCGTCATCCACGCGATGCGCCGCACGGGATCCAGCCTGACCCTGGCTGCCATGGCGGGGGTCGCTACCCTGCAGGCCGTCGTCGAGAGCTTTCGACCGCTGTTCGACTATTCCTATCCCCTGCATGCCTGGCGGATGAGCGCCATCTGGGCCCTGGCGGCCGCCTTCGCGATCCTGCTGGTCACCTATGCAGCCGGTCGCTTCCTGCCCAAGGCGCGCCGCCTGATGATGGGCCTGACCCTGGGAGTGGTCGGCGCGACGGCGCTGCTTCCCGGCTTCGACGTGAAGACGGTCTGGGCATTGATCCTTGGGGTGGCGCTCGCTGCCGTGCCGGCCGGCATGGGCGTATATCGGCGTCTCCCCGCCGCCCGGCCGACACTGGCATGGCTGGCACTGTTCCTCGCGCTGGCGCTTGGCTTCCCCGATTGGCTGGCCGACGTCTCCTATTTCGTGCTCGCGGCAGGCCTTGTGCTGCCGCTGCTGATGGTCGAGGTCGTGCGGCTGGGCCGCGACGACCGTGGCCGCGAGGTCGCCCTGACCCGCGCCGCCAGTCGCCCCGACCGCCTGACCGTGGCCTCGGCGCGCGGTGTCGAGCTGGTGCCGATCGCCGAGATCCTGGCAGTGGTTGGGGCCGACGACTATGTCGAGTTGCGGCTCATCGGCGGCCGCAGCCTGTTGCACGCCGCCCGCCTGGACGGGCTGGCGTCCGAGTTGCCGGCAAGCTTCCTGCGCGTGCACCGGTCGGCGATCGCCAACCTTTCCCAGGTGCAGCGCCTCGAGCGCGATGGCGACCGCTGGCGACTGCACTTGCGCGAGGGCGCGCCCCTGCCGGTCAGCCGCTCCCGCCAGCCTGCGCTGCGCGAAGCTCTGGAGGTTCCTCCGCCGGCAACGGCGGCGGTTGGCCGATAGCCACGCGCGAGCGGCCTCGCGCCGGCTGTCGTCATTCACCGTTCTCACAGGACGTTCACCGATCCGGTGTTGGGTTGCCGCCGGAACTGGGGTTGTGCGGTGCCGAATCCATCGGAGAGTTCAATGCGACCAATGCACTTCGTTACCGTCGCGGCGCTGTCGTGCCTTCCCGCAAGCGTCGCCTGGGGTTCCGCTGCACCGCATGCGGCACACCCAGCCGTCGCGACACTACAGGATCGGCCCGCAATCGACCTCGACGCGGACTTCGCATCGATCGCGCCGACCGGACCCGGCTGCGCGGTGGGCGTAGCGATCGCGGGGGCTTCCCCCGTGACGCGCGCTTATGGCCTGGCCGACCTGGAACACCCGGTGCCGCTCAGCGCGGACAGTGTTTTCGAGACAGGCTCGCTCGCCAAGCAGTTCACCGCCGCCGCGATTCTCCTGCTGGTGCAGGACGGCAAGCTGGCGCTCGACGACGATATCAGGCGCTATCTGCCGGAGATGCCGGACTATGGCACGCCGATCACGATCCGCCACTTGCTCACCCACACCAGCGGGCTGCGCGAGCAATGGAGTCTGCTCGCGCTGACCGGCAACGGCCCTGGAACACAGGTGCATATGCAAGGCACGATCCTGGACCTGCTTTCGCGCCAGAAGGGGTTGAACTTCGCGCCCGGCGCGGAATTCCTCTATACCAACACCAATTACGCACTGGCGGCGATCATCATCGAGCGCGTCAGCGGAGCCAGCCTGCAGCGCTTCACCGAGCAGCGCCTGTTCCAGCCGCTCGGCATGCGCCACAGCCGGTGGCGGGAAGATTTCCGCACGATCGTTCCGGGGCGGGCAATGGCCTATGCCGCTACCGATGAAGGCTTCATCGCCAACATGCCCTTCACCAATGTCTATGGAAATGGCGGGCTGCTCACCACGATCGGAGACCTGCTGCGCTGGAACGCGTTCCTGGACCACCCTTCGCGTCTGGCCGGCGGCGAGGCCCTGGTCGCAGCTCTGCAAACCCCCGGCAAATTGCGCGACGGCACGGCGCTCGAATATGCCCTGGGCCTCGAAGTCACGCGCGCGCACGGATTGCGGCTCGTCGCGCACAACGGCTCGACCGCAGGCTACAAGACCTGGCTGGGCCGCTATCCGGACAAAGGCATTTCGGTCGCTGTGATGTGCAACAATGGCGGCATCGATCCGGTTGGCCTGGGCGAGAAAATTGCCGGCCAGGCGCTCGATGCCGGCGGCTATGTCGAGAACCGGCCCGCGAGCCCACCGGCTGCGACGCCTGCCGGTGTCGCCGCCACGGACCTCACGCCATACCAAGGGCTGTTCAGAAACCCGGTCACCGGTGACCTGGTGGAGACGAAGATCGTCGACCACCAGCTTACCCTCCAGCAGGGGCCGACCGAGATATTGACGCAGACCGGCGAGGAGCGATTCCAGCGCGCCGATGGCGGCCTTGTGCGGTTTGCCAGGGCGGGGAGGAAAGCGGTCGCGCTAACCCTCGGCGCCGATGCGTCGCGCCAGCGCTATGTTGTGGTCGCGCCTGCCAGAACCGGCCCTGCCGCACTCGATGCCTATGTCGGGACCTATTACAGCGCCGAGCTGGACAGGCGGATTTCGGTCGTCCGAAAGGGTGACACGCTGGTGATGCGGCAACTCTTTGCTGTCGAATGGCCGCTGGCACCACGCTTCGCCGACGGCTTCACGACACGTCTGCGAGGCACGACGAGTTTCGTCTTCACGCGGACACCCACCGGCCGGATCGACGGGTTCGCCGCCTGGCTGAACGGCGTCCGCGACATAGGTTTCGTGCGGCTGCAATAGGCGGCCGGCTGCGTCTGAACATCGACAGCGCTTGATCTGACTGGCTGGGGCGGCAGGATTCGAACCTGCGAATGACGGTACCAAAAACAGAAACCGCGCCGTCCCAACAATCCGAAAACCGCAGATTTCTACGGCTTTCAAGAGTATCCGACATTCAATTCCTGAGATCAAGAAGAAGTAGGATACAAATCGGGATACAGGGAGGTCTCGTTTGTGAACGGGTGAACTGAAGGAGCGGCAGGCAAACTCCGACTGAGGTGCTCCCCCTGGCCGGCTTTCTCGACGGGGGCTCCTGCCCAGTTTCGAGAACGGCCTGACGAGGTTGTAGCCGTGCCGCCAGGCACCGAGCACGAAGCGGGCATGCGGCAGCGACGTGAACAGTGTCTCGTTGAGGCATTCGTCGCGCAAGCGACCGTTGAAGCTCTCGACAAAGCCGTTCTGCATCGGCTTGTCTGAGGCGATATAGTGCCACTCCACCCGCCGCTCTCGCGACCAACGCAGTATAGTCGACGAGGTCAGCCCGGCCCCATTATCGCTTACCACCATGTGCGGTTTGCCGCCTATCCCGATCAGTCGCGTCAGCTCCCGCGCGCGCCGCACGCCCGACAGCGACGTGTCGGCCATCAGCGCCAGGCATTCGCGCGTGTAATCATCGACCACGCTCTGGATGCAGAACCGCCGGCTGCATGTCAGAGTGTCGGACGAAGTCCAGCGACCAGCGCTGGGTCGGGCCGTCGGGCAGCACCGCCGATGCTCGCGTGCCCAGGGCACGCTTGCGGCCACCACGGCGGCGGACGCGGAGGTTTTCCTCGCGATAAACCCGCAGCAGCTTCTTATGGTTGGGCGTCATGCCCTCGCGAGCCATGCGTCGCCCCCCCCCCCCGCGGTGCATATCTAAACCCCACGCGCGCCTTCTTTGCGAACGAGGTCCTTGTAACAGCGTTCAGACGAACCACCGCCATCTATCGAATCGAAATCGAAGCCTTCGTACCACGAGCAATGGGGAAGGCAGCGTCCCAACGCGAACGCGTCATTGAAGCACCCTTGCCGAGGCGGAACATAAAGATCGCCGCCGACCTATGGTTTCAGCTTAGGATAGTCGACCTGGGAAAATTCTGTCGAGTTGAGTTGCCGCTTCTCCGACGTGCGCATCGACAGAGGTGAAAACTCTATGCGGCAACCACATCGCACAGAGGAGTGCGACTTGCTCCGTTGCAGGGTCCACCTGGGCTATTAGCTCCGGCGGATCGACCACAAGGTCGACGCCGGTGCCGCCTATGTCGCCATCTCGCGCGACCGATCCCGCGTCAGCCGCGAAGGCCCGCCATGGACTCAGTGGACGAGAGAATGGGGTCACACCGGAGGCGTGAGACGCCCGAGGGATGTTGCTTCGAATTCGGTGTAGCATGAGCCCGCTGGCTCACCGAAACTAGACATACGCGGGCAAGCGAAACATTCGAAACTAGGACTTCGCGCCGAGCCAACCATAGCTGAGCTAGATCGATCCGGTGATTATTGGGCGACAATCATCGCTCAGAATCCCGAAACGATGCCACACACCCTCCCCTCGCGGCTAATTATTTGCCAAATTCTCGATGTCCATCACTAAATTAGCGTAGATCTCAACCAAGCTAGCCGGGCACTTGAATGAAACTCCACCAACAGAGAAATAATCTTCATGCCTTGATATTTCTCCAAAATTACCTTTCCCAAATTCTAGGTATTTAAAACCCCCTCCAACAGATTGCGATATCTGATTTACGCTTACGGAAATCCAATTCCCCCTGCTGAACCAACTGTAAACACCCACTGGCTCACGAATCTTGTCAGTTATTTCCATGATTATATCCGGATCATTTAGGCTTGTCGTTGCCATCCATGGCAAATTCTCGCCCTCATGTCGTTCAAACGTTTCCATAATCACCAGATGACGTCGCTGCCGCTCCGGCCATTCCAGCCCTTTCAACGTCTTCATATTCATCTCCACCACTGCAGCATGAATGCAGGATAATCGACACCATTCAAATGCGATGCCCCCCTGCTCGTAACGGTCATCCCGAGATAGGGCTTTTGATTTCGAGCGGAATTTGAAAGGCTCTCGACAATTTTCGTGTTGATGACGGGCCCTGTCTGAATGGTCACCGCATCGAAACCACTTTCCTCGCCCTTAAAATAGGCCAAGGCACGTCGCAAGGAAGCCGATCGGGCAGGATTAGCATCGCCGATCATCCGGATTTGCATGGTTACGCTGCTACCGTTCGCACTAAACCTGCTGCCATCGATTCCCAACGCCTTCAGATCCCGCTGAATTTGCTTGGGGAGCATATCGAAGCAATCATTGTGCACCCAAACGCCGAGGCTGCCGACGTGATAGGTGTGCCAGCCTTCGACAGTTAGGTTATAGACAGGCTCAATCGTGCCAGATGCGGTTACGTCTTCCACATAGGCAGCCGTGCCGTCCGCAAGACGGAGGCGATCACCCGTCTTGAGCGCGCTAGCTATCGCAAAACCGCCGGTGCCATTCTCCCCGCCAGTTTCGATCCAGAAAGGATGGAGCGCGGTGGTCCTAATCGTCTCTTTGCGACCGTCAGGGGTTGAAGCCGATACTTCATAAATCTCGAGCTCGCCCGTACAACCCGCTTCGAGTACCTTTCTCCAGCCTGCTTCTCCGATGTCATGCTCGGAACGAGACCAAACCATATCCCCTGGCAGCAATGTCTCAATCGGCGTTGGTCCTTGGCGCATTTGCACCAATGTGCCCGCAGCGAAGCATTTCGGGCCTCGGGAGCTGGGTATGCGCTCTCCTTCATTCTCAGCCCCCCTTGCGGCTCTCCCGAGATTTTTGATCGCAACGCCCAGACCCGAGAGCAGAATGCTTCCGGCAATCGTGAACCCGGATGCACCGTCCTGAGATTCAACCCGGACATATTTCCCTACCAGGACCGTCAGGGCGCGGTGCTGCTCCGGCGCCAGAACCTGGCGTGGCTCGACAGCACCGTGCCCCAGGAGGATCTGCTGCGCGCCTTGCCCGCCCGCAGCTACCAGATCGAGGAAGTGGGCCCGCGCGGGCTCGAGGATCGCCAGCGGCAGCTGGCTCTCTAAGCGAGGTCTCGCATGTTTTCGCCAGCCACCCTCCCCGCAGCCTCCCCAACGACGAGCGCCACCGCCCAGTTGAACGCGGTCGTGCTAACCGGTGCCCTGATAGCCACGGCGCTCGAGATTATCGCCTTGTTGCCGACGTCCCGGGAGGACGGGTTCGCGCAGGCCCAGATTCTCTAGGCCTATGCACGCGGCGCAGGCTTCGAAGACGAAATACTCGCGGGGGCGGCCCTGCACGCCCGGATCACGGCGCTGGCGAAATGGCCCGCCGCGCTCGATCCGGAACACCAGTCGGATCCGAATGCCGTCCTGGAAGCCGCGGCGCGGCATCCTCTTGTCGACAACGGCACTTCGAAGCGCCGCCTTTCAGGAGCTGCTGCTCTTTATCGAAGAGCTCCCCTGGCAAGGAAGGCGAGACTTTCGGCACGTGGGGCTGCCAAACCCGCCGCGTCGGGTCACTACCCGCCTCGGCACGTCTTGGGTCCAATTGCATTCGCGGGTCCCGCCGGCAGCGCATCGGCGGCGCGGCGGCGTCGGACGCAGGCCTGCCCTTGCGCCGCTCGAGCCGATCCATGCGCTTCTTCATGAAAAGGTCCCGCCGCGCCGCATAGGGATCTTCGCTTTTGGCGAGGCAGGCGGCCGGGGAATCGACGGGCCTGTTCGAGAAGGTGCAGCTCTGCTTCGAGGACGAGATCGCGCGTCCAAACTTCCAGGCCCCGTCCCGATAGCGGCGCGCGCACGGGACAGCCCACGCTGCCGAGATGGACAACGCCCCTCACACGCCTGCGCAGCCGGCTCGACGAAGCGCTGAACGACGGAGAGGCCCAGCGCGGCGCCGCCATCGAGGCGGCCATCGCGCAGGTGGACGAGCTGCTCGAGATCTTCCGCGCTGTTGCGCATCTCCGAGGTGGAAGGGCTCGGGGTGCGCAAGCAATTCCGTCCAGTGGCGTTGGGCACGGCGCTCCTGGAGATCGCCGAGACCTATCGCCCCGACGCGGAGGCGAGCGGTCACGTCCTCGAGACCGAGATCGATGGGGCCGATCCAGGTCCTTGGCTACCGCCGGTTGTTGATCCAGCTGGCCACCAATTTGTTCAACAATGCGCTCCGCCATACGCCGCCCGGAACCCCATCCGGGTCACCCTTGCGGGGGGGGGGCAGGGATTGCCTGCCTGCGGGTGGTCGATGACGGACCGAGCGTGGACGCCGCGGCGCGCGACCGTCTGTTCGAACGGTTCAGCCGGGCCGAGCAAAGCCGGTCCACGACCGGCCACGGGCTCGGCCTGGCGCTGGTCGCGGCCATTGCTGCTGCCCACCAAGGCCAGGCCAGGCTGCTGCCGGGACCCGGCTTCGGAGTCGTGATCGAGCTCGGCCCGCTGCTCCCCGCGCCCGATCTCAGAAATTGACCAGCAAATTCAACCGGAAACGATCGACCCAGTCCCGCGGGATGAAAGCCGGGGTGAAGCCCGGTGCCTTGGGCCGGTAATGATAGAAGGTGCCGTTGAGTGTGACATTCGGCCACAGTACATAATCGACCAACGCGGTGTGCTGCAGATAGTTGGTCGCAAGGTCGGTATTGTCGTGGCTGAAGGCCGCCAGCACCGCATCGACCCCGACTTCGGCATAGCCATAGCCGAAGCGCAGGTCCCGCACCTTGGTGCCGCGTCCGACCAGGACATCGATCCCGAACCCGCTATCCTGGTCGGTGGTCGCACCGAAATTATGGACATAGTCGGCAACAAACCGGATCGGCCAGGCCTCACCCATTTCCTTGATCGTCACCGCGCCGATCAGGTCGAGCAGGTTGAAGTCCGACAGATACCTGCCACCGGCAAAGCGATTGGTCCGAAAGTCGCCGATATCGCCGCCGCTCGTGCTCTTGAGCCGATAATCATAATAGCCGGCGGCCGCTTCGAAGCGCACCGGCGCCGAGGACGGGGTCTCGAACACCAGCTGACCGCCGATCATGTCGCTGTTCGGGCCATTTGGCGCTTCGTCCACCATGAAATACAGGCCATTGGCCCGCAGTGACGCGCCACTCCCGAGGCTCCAGCGATAGGACGCGCTCACACCTTCGGGGCTGATATCGCCGTCCCACACGAGCTCGGTCCGCACGAATGGCTGCGGTACCTTGCCGGCGGTAACCTGCAGGCCGCCGAAGCTGCCCCGGATAAAGGCCTGGTCTAGGCCGACCACTAGGTCATTGTCGAAGCCGGTCAAGGTGATGTCGGTGCTATTGGGATCACCCGGATCGCCAGTTGCGAGCTCGGTCCCGATCGAAAGCCATTTGTTGACCGCATAGCTGGCGCGCAGCCGGGCCCGGAGCACACCGCGGTCCCGGGCACGCGCGTCATCGTCGCTGAAATTGGCCTCGTACCGTACCCGGATATCGCCATTGATCGCCAGGCGGGCAGGCGCCGCAACCGGCGTGGTGCCTGGTGCCGAGCCGCTGGCCGGGTTGACCGGTGCCGCGGGCGTCGCGTCCTGCCTGGCAAGGTTCGGCCCGAGCAACGAGGTCCGGCCCTCCGGGAGCGCACTGGCCTGGGGCGCGGCAACGACACTGGCCAACGGCCCAGGCGCCGGGAGGGCCTGCGCGGTTCGCTCGGCGAGCGCCCTTTCGAGCTCGGCGATGCGCGCGGCGGCCTGCTGCTGCGCTGCCTTGAGCGCGTCGAGTTCGGCGCGCAGCTGTGCAAGCGCGTCCGCGGACTGTGCTACGGCGACACCCGGAAGCAGGCAACCGATGGTTGCCAAGGGCGCAGCGGTACGAAGGAGTATGCCGGCAAGGGAAGCATGCTGCATGGTCACTGCGCCTCCCGGCTGACGGCCAGCACGCCGAAATCGCTGCGCGCCCGCACATATTTGCCGGCCGTGTCCCGCTCGACCGTTGCATAGGGAATGAAGAGGCGCGCGCGCCGCGAATCATAAGCGGCGGTGCGCCCGCCCTCCCTGGTCTTGAGCGTCTGGGTGACGCGGGCGACCCCACCCGTATCGAGGGTATAAATGGTGAGCGTGCCGTCGAGGCAGGGAATGAACCCCGTACGGCTCGACGGGTCGAAGACAGAGCCGTCGGCCCGCTGGCCAGTGGCAATGGTCCCCCGGTCGCTGCCGCTTGCGGCGTCGATCACCTTGGCCACGCCGTTCCGGCAGGCCGAGACCAACATCCCGCTGACCGGGTCATGCGCGATGCCCGTCGGTTCCTCGCAGCTGGCCAGCGCATAACGGCCCGTCACCTTGCGCGAGCCAATGTCGATGACGAGGATCTCGGCGGTTTCCTCTGCATTGACGAAGAGATGGCCCTTGCCGTCGCTCGTCGCCCCTTCAGGCGTGCCGCTCACGGGAATCGTCGCTACCGCGCGCGCGCTTGCGATATCGATGACGGTAATGGTCCCGCTCCCGCCGTTCATCACGAAGGCAAGCCGCGAACCGGCGTCATAATAGGCCCCGTCCGGCTCGACCCCGGTCACGATATCGGCAGTGACCTTGCCCGTCTCGCGGTCAAACAGGGTCGCGGTATTGCTCTCGCCATTGGTGCTGAGCATCAGCCGCGTCCCCGCGATCGGGAGGACCGCCGCCACGCCCTCGCGCGTGAGCAGGGTCCGCGTCTTGCCGGTCTGCGGATCGAGGGTCATCACCCCGAAATCGCGGCCGATATAGACGCGTCCGGTCGCGTCATCGACCGAGACATAGTCGTAGCTGCCTCGGGGGCCGGCAAAGTCGCGGATAACGGCAAAGGGCGCGGCGTCGCCGGCAAGGGCGGGCGCGGCGATGAAGGCCAGCACCAGAGCGAAGGCGGGGCGTCGGTACATGGTCATTCTCCTCGAAGGTTGCTCAGGTGCGTGGTCGACGGCGGTTCCAGAGGAGCGTGCCGATCACGATCATGCTCGCGAGCCAAAGCCCGAGCGCGAAGACGAGGAGCCGGCCCGCCAGGCCGCCAAGCTCGCCGGTGTGGACGGCATAGAGTCCGTCCATGAAGGCCTTGCCCCAGCCGGACGAGCCGGCCGGCGCGGTGAAGCGGACCGCACCGGAGCCGGCATCGACCGAGACCAGGCTGGCCCCATACGCGCGGCGCGGCTCACCCGGAGCGAGCAACCGCACGCGGTAGCTATTGTCCGCCGGTGTGGGCATCGCCACCGCAGTGAGCGTGCTGCCCGGCAATGCCGCCTCGGCTGCACGCACTGCGGAAGCGAAGCCGATCGACGGCGTGCCAGGTTGGGCCGCCGCCGGTGCAGCCGCATGTGCGCCGACAAGAAGGGACACGCCATCCTCGAAGCGCAGCATCGTGCCGGCCGCGACCAGCACCAGCGCCGGAATCGCGGCCCAGAGGCCGACGGCGCGGTGCCAGGCATAGAGCCGCGCGACCGGCGCGCCTGTCTTCCTGGGAAACAGCGACCGGCGCCATTGGCCGCGACGCGGCAGGGCAAGCGCGATGCCGACGCCGAGGTTGGTGAGCAGCAGGACGCCGCTGATGCCGATGATCCACTCGCCGATCGCGCCGGCCAGAAGGGTCTGGTGAAGGGAAACGAGCGTACCCATCATCCCTTGCGCGCTTTTGTCCTTGTCGCGCAGGATGGCGCCGTCGCCGGCGATGCGCACCGCTCGCCGGCCATCCCCTGCCCCATCGGCAACGGTCACGTCATAACGATCCGCGAACCCGGCTGTGGTCCAGACCGAGACGATCTGCCGGCCAGAGCCTGCCGGAGCCAGCGCCGCGAGGCGATGCTCGATCGCGCCTAGATCGGTTGCACGGTGTTCGCCCGCGATCCCGGCATCCTCGATTTCCCAGTGGAAGACGATCAGCATGCCGGTGACGGCCTGCACCAGCCAGAAGGCGGCAAAGCCAAGGCTGACCCACCGGTGCAGCCGGACGAGTGGCCTGGGCCGAGAGGGCTTTCGCGTGCGGTTCGGCGGAGGGGTTTGATCCGTCATGGGACTTTGGTGGCGCACTGCTCTGGATCCTTCGACATCCAGTTTGAAGCATTCATGGGGACCATCCCCGCGCCGAAGGATGACCCGCGCCGTACGCTGGCGACGCGGGTCCGCAGCTTCAATATTCGAAGGTCATCGACGCCTTGACGGTGCGCGGCGAGCCCTGGAGCAGATAGCCGCCGAACGCCGAATACCAGTAGCGGCGGTTGTCGATGTTCTCGGCGCTGAGGCGGAAGGTGACCGGATGCTCACCGATCACCGCGACATAGCGCGCGCCCAGGTCGAAGCGCACCCAGTCCGGCAGTTCCTGCGCGGCGATGGTCGCGGTCGGGATATTGATCATCTGCTTGCCCGTCAGCACGACGCGGCCGGTAAGCGTCAGCGCCTTGATGAAGGACGGCACAACCTCGGTACCGAAATTCACCTGATAATCGGGGACGCCGATCGCCTTCTTGCCATTGTTCACGCCGTTCAGCGACTTGGTGATCTTGGCATCGTTGATCGAGAAGCCGCCGATGAAGCGCAACCAATCGGTCGGCTCGCCGTTCAGCGTGACCTCGACACCACGATTGCGCTGCTCGCCATCGACGACGAAGGTGCCAAGCCCGGTGGTGGGCGTGGTCGTGAAGGTGCTCGGCTGCTTGGTCTGGTAGAGTGCGATCGTGCCCGTCAGGCCGCGGATCGCCATCTTGCCGCCAAGCTCATACTGGACCGACTTGTACGGCGCGAAGACCTCTCCCGGATTGGTGACATTGGTCAGCGGCGCGGTCGGTCCCTGGGACAGCCCCTCGATACGGTTCGCATAGAAGGACAAGGTATCGGTCGGCTTCACGATGACGCCAACGACCGGTGTCGTACGGCTTTCGTCATAGCGCGTGGTGCGCACCAGCGTGGTGCGATTATAGGCGTCGACCACCATATTCTGCCGGCGCGCGCCAACGGTGACGAGCAGCCGATCCGAGAAGAAGCCGATCGTGTCGGAGGCGAACAGACTGGTGAAGGCGCCGGTCGAAACCCGCGGCAGGACCGTGAACGAGCCGGAGACCAGCCCCGCGGTCGTCGAGTTCGGCGGGCGCGCGACGATCGGTGCATTGTAAAGATTGGTGCAGAAGGACGTGGCGCTGGCACCACAGGCGCTGCGCACCGCGGCCGGGAAGGCGCCGAAGGCGAACGAGTTGCGGTTCTCGGTATAATTGGCCGAGCCGCCGAAATTGATCTCGTTGGTGATGCCGCCCAGCGCGAACTTGCCCCGCATCCCGATCTGGCCGCTCTCGTTATTGTCCTCGCGCGGCACATAGAGGCGCGAGGCGGTGCCAGCGCCGGTCGTGGCGTTGGTGATCGTCAGCGTCGAATAGTCGCCCTTCTCCGCTCCGTCGCGGATGCCGGCAGCGAGATAGACCATCCAGTCCTTGGCGACATCAACTTCTACGCGGGTCAGGACATAGATGTCGCGCAGCCGGGTGTAGGTCCAGGGTTGGCCATAGTTGTAATTGGCCTTCGGGGCCTGCGGGACCGCGATGTTGTTCGCCAAGCGGACGGTCGGGCGGCTATAGTCGGCTGCCTGGTTCTCATAGCCGAAATCGAGGAAGAAACGGCCCGGCCCCTTGCGGAAGTCGAAGCTGGCGCCGGCCACCTTCACTTCGCGATGTTCATTGTCGACCGCGGTGTCGCCCGAACGGAACACGCCATTGGCGCGAAAGCCGAATTCCTTGTCCGGCCCGAACCGCGTGCCGACATCGATATTGCCGCCAAAGGTGCTGTCGGCACCGTAGCTGGCGGTGGCGCGCAGCAGCGTCTTCTGCGCACGCTTCGGCACTAGGTTGATGCCGCCGCCAATGCCCGATCCTCCGGGCGCGGCGCCGAACAGGAAGGCGCTGGCGCCGTTCAGCACCTGGACGCTGTCATACAACTCGGGCGAGACCAGCTGGCGCGGCGTGACGCCGTACAGGCCGTCGATGGAGACATCGTCGCCGTTCAGCGCGAAGCCGCGGATGACGAACAGCTCGGACTGGTTGCCCGAGCCATAGGTCGTGCGCACCGACGGGTCATTGTCCAGCACGTCTCCGATCGTCTCCGATTGCTGGTCGAGGATGAGCTGGGCGGTGTACGAGGTGATGTTGAACGGCGTGGACAGGGCGTCCTTGCTGCCGAGCACGCCGATATTGCCGTCGCTGACGACTTGCTTCTGCTTCTGCTGGCCGGTGACGATGATGTCGGTGCGGCTATCATCGCCGTCTGCGCCGGACGTGGTGCCCTGCGCAAAGGCGGGCGAGGCGAGAGCGAGCATCGCGGCAAGTGCTGCGGCGCTGGATCCCCGAACAATGGCAATGCGCATAGGATAGTCCCCCCAATGGTCTGAGTCCGATTTGCCGCGCCGGACGTTTCTCGGTCGCCGCAACTGTTCCTGCCTGCTCCCGCTGCATGGTTGCGCGGTGAGCCATCAACACACGCTGGTCCCTGCGAACCGGAAACATCCAGTTTTTCGCGGACCAGGGGACCAGTCCGTAACGGTTGTATCCACGACACAGTCCATTGCCCCAGACACCGACCTCCTGGCACGCCGGATTGGGTTCCGGTATACCCCTCGGGCGGGGCACGACGCGTGGGTGTCAGCCGAAGCGCTGCATGCCGCCCACGATAGTCCGCAGCACCCTGGTCTGCGTGATGGTCTCCGGATCGATCGCGAACAGGTCGCGGTCGAGCACCACAAAGTCGGCGATGCGGCCAGGTGCGATCATTCCCATGCGCCGGTCCATGAAGCCTGCATAGGCGGCCTCGCGCGTATAGCCGGACAAGGCCTGGAGCAGGCTGATGCGCTGCTCGGGATGCCAGCCGCCGGGATTCTTCCCGTCGAGCGTCTCGCGCAGCACCGCCGCCTGGATTCCGGCCAGCGGATCGAGAGGCGCAACCGGCCAGTCCGACCCCAGGCACACATGCGCGCCGGATGCGACGAGCGAGTGGAAGGCATAGGTCCGGCTGAGCCGCTCCTCGCCGATCCGCTTCACCGCCCAGCGGCCATCGTCGATCGCGTGATAGGGCTGGACCGAGGCGATCACGCCCTGCTTGGCAAAGCGGGGAATCGCCTTCTTGCTCAACGACTGGGCGTGCTCGATGCGGAAGCGCCGGTCGCGCGGCCCGTTGGCGGCGGCAACTTCGGCCATCACGTCGAGCACCTCGTCATTTGCCTCGTCGCCGATCGCATGCGCCGAGACCTGGAGCCCCGCCTTGTCCACCGCGCGCATCCAGCGGCGCAAATCGTCGCGCTTGGTGACGACGATGCCATGCGTCGAGGGGTCGTCGAGATAGGGCTCGTAGAACAAAGCGGTGCGGGAGCCGAGCGAGCCGTCATAGACTGCCTTGCAGGCACCCCAACGCACCCAGTCGTCGCCCCGCCCTTCCGCCTTGACCAGGGCAATGGCCCGCTCCCAGTCCGCGATCGGCGTGTAGGAATAAAAGCGCATGTCAGTCTCGCCGCGCGCGCGCATTCGGCGGATCGCATCATGGGTGACCCAATCGACATCGGTATTGTGGACCTGGGTGACGCCGTTGCTGAGACCGAGCTCGATGCCCTTGCGGATCGCCGTCTCGACCTGGGCGTCGGTCGGCCTTGGGATCGCGCGGGTGGCGAGCTCGCGCGCGGCATCCTTTAGGATGCCGGTCGGTTCTCCCTTCGTGTCGCGCAGGATCACGCCCCCGGCCACTTCGGGCGTATTGCGGTCGATACCGGCGAGCTTGAGCGCCAGCGAATTGAGCAACAGCATGTGCAGGTCGTAGCGGATCACCGCTACCGGCGTGTCCGGGGTCACCGCGTCGATCCACTGCCGGGTAGGCATCTCGCCGCCCCAGCGATCCGCGTCCCAGTTGCCCCCTTCGAGCCACTGCCCATTCGGCAGCGCCGCCGCCGCCGCCCCGATACGACGCACGAACTCGGCGGGCGTGTCGGCATCGCGCAGGGACGGGCGCGAGAGCATCAGCGACGCCCGAGCGAAATGGGTGTGGCAATCGACCATGCCGGGGACGACAAAGGCCCCTTGCAAGTCGATCACCTGCGTGCGCCTGCCCGTTCGCGCGCGCACCGCGGCGGCGCCGACCGCGGCGATGTCCGCACCAGCAACACCGAGCGCATCGCTGCGATCCGAGGGGCTCCGCCCGGTCCAGATACGGGCATTGATATAGGCGGTATCCAGCTCGCGCGCCGCATCCGCGGCGCGCGCCGGGACCGCAAGCAAGGCGGCGCTGCCGCGAAGGAAGTGCCGCCGATCGATCATGCCCGTGCTTCCCGCATCACTTCTTCGCCGGCTTGGTAGGCGCGGCCGCAGGCTTCGGGTTCTCCGCACGCCACTGGTCCAGCTTGGCAAGCCACTGGGCAGCGCTGAGCGGACCATAGGCCTTGGTGTCGGTGTGCGCGGCGATATCCTCGCGGATCGCGACGAAATAGGCCGGCCCGCTCTCGCCGTGCAGTTCCTTGCGCTTGGCCGCGATCGCCGCCTGCTGCTCCGGCGTCAGCGTGACATTGCGCACAGGCTTGAACAGCAGCACGTCCCAGTCGGCACCGTCCTGATGGACGAAAATCTGAATGGGCGGCTGACCGCCGGCCGCGGCAATTTCATCGGCGCGCGCGATGCGGCGGATGAAATCCTCCTGCTTGCCCGGCGCCAGCTTGAAGATCTCGAACCAGGCCTCGGGCCAAGGCGCCTCCGCCGCGGGCGCTGGTACCGGCGCCGGTGCTGCGGGGGCAGGCGCCGACTGGGCGTGTGCCGAGGGTGCAAGCATCATCGCGACGCCGGCCAGCATGGGTCCCAAAGCGTTCTTCATTTTTCGTTTCCCCTTCTCGCGGCATTCGATGCCGTCCTGTCGCCAAGGTGTTCCGCGGCTTGGGCCGCGCGGGAACATCCAGTTTCACTAATATGACCGGTCCACTCAGCGCGCCGCGGTCGCGAGCGCGGACAATGCCTGTCGCGCCTCGTGATCGGTCAGGCTCGCAAAGCCGATCCGTAGTCCGCGCGGCGCATCTTGCCGCGTCATGAAAGAAGCCGACAATGCGAAGCGGAGACCGAATTCCGGACCGCGAAGCTCGACCTGGTCGAGCACGGCGCGATCCCGGAACTTCAGCCAGAAGGCCAGGCCACCGTCGGGCATCGCATAATCGACCAATCCGCCGAGCGTCGCATCGAGCGTCGCAGCAAAGCTCTTGCGCCTCGCGGCATAGACGTGCCGGACCTTGCGGCTGTGCCGGCGGAGCTCGCCATTCTCGATGAGCTCGGTCGCGGCACCTTCGGTCAGGATGTTGCCCATCCCGTCGATCAGCGAGACCCGGTGGGCGATCGCGTCGATCACTTCCTCGGGCGCGGCGATATAGCCGATGCGAAGCGCGGGCAGCAGAAGCTTCGACAGCGAGCCGACATAGATGACCCGGTTCGGCGCATAGCCAGCCATGGGCAGGAGCGGTTGCGACTCGAAGTGGAACTCATGGTCGTAATCGTCCTCGACGATCGCGAAGCCGAACTGGCGCGCCAGCTCGATAAGGCGCAGCCGGCGCTCGGGGCGCAGCGCCACGGTCGTGGGAAACTGGTGGTGCGGCGTGACGAAGGCGGCGCGGACCCGCTCCTGACGGCAGGCCCGCTCCACGGCCTCGACATCAATGCCATCCTCGTCCAGCCCGACACTGATGATCCTGGCGCCGCATGCCCGGAACGCCGCGACGGCCGGCTCATAGGTGAGCGCTTCGACGATCACGGCATCGCCCGGGGTGATCAGCACCTGGGCGGCGAGGAAAATGCCGTTCTGGCTGCCGCGGGTGATGCAGATGTTGCGCGCGGTGACCGGCAGGCCGCGCTCGCTCTTGAGCATCGCGGCGATGCTCTCCCGCAGTCCCGGCGATCCACGCGGATCGCCATATTGGAGATGATGGTCGCGCTGGGCGCGCTGGGTGGCCGATCGGTAGGCCCGGGCCAGCAGGTCCGCCGGGAACAGCCGGCCATCCGGCGCGCCCTCGTCGATTTTGAGACCCGATCCGCTCGGCAAGGCCAGCGGGCGCGCGGGAGGTGTCGCGAAGCGATATTCCGCTCCGCCATGCATGTCCTCGGCGACCTCAAGGCGCGCCGCCTTGCCGGTTGGTTCCGGGAGCGACGTCGAGACCATGGTGCCACGCGTGCCGGCGGAGGCGAGCCACCCCTGGGCGATCAGATCCTCATAGGCCAGCACCACTGTCTTGCGGTTGACGTTGAGGACGTCCGACAATTCGCGGCTGCTGGGCAGGAAGGTGCCCGAGACCAGCCGGCCGCTTTCGATGTCGCGGATCAGCGCCTGGATGATCTGCATATAGACGGGCGTGCCACGCGAATGGACGATCCGTTCGCTCAGGCTGACTTTCCAAGGACGCAGCATTGGATCTGATTCCTCCGGCAATTGAAGGCCATACTGGGACCAGCGTAGGTTTGTTGCAGTTGCAAGACAATCGGTCATCTTGGACCAGTGGCAATTTTACTCTTGGCGCTTGCCCGCACGGGACGCGATGCCGATGACAGGTGTTCCGGCCGCTTGGGGGATTGGCACGATGATAGGTGCAGGGTGGGAATGACGGGGCCATTCGAGACGTACCAGCCAGAGGATGTCCGCGACCTGATCCGCGAATATCCGCTCGCCTGGGTGTGCGCGGCAAATGGCGACGCCGACCATGCCAGCCTGCTGCCGCTGCTCGGGGAATATGACGCAGCCGGCCGCCTGACCCATCTGATCGGACATATGGCGCGAAGCAATCCACTTCATGCCGCACTAAGCGAAGTGCCGCGCGCACTGGTCCTGTTCCAGGGGCCGCAGGCTTATGTTTCACCGGACCATGCTGGCCGCAGCGACTGGGGACCCACGTGGAACTATGTCCAGCTGCGGATAGAGGCGGAGATACGGTTCGAGCCGGAGCATACCGAAACCGCACTCGATCTGCTTTGCGTCGCGATGGAGGATGCCACGCCGTGGCGAAAGGAAATGCTCGGCGCGCGCTACCCGGCGATGCTCGGGGGGATTATCGGCTTCCGGGCCGAGGTGACCCGGACGCTGGGCAAGTTCAAGCTTGGCCAGGACGAGCGGCCGGATACGCTGCAAGCGATATTGGCAA
The DNA here is from genome assembly GCF_058807215.1 of Sphingomonas sp. GW821-FHT12D09. Lineage (NCBI taxonomy): Bacteria > Pseudomonadati > Pseudomonadota > Alphaproteobacteria > Sphingomonadales > Sphingomonadaceae > Sphingomonas > Sphingomonas sp. GW821-FHT12D09. The sequence goes on from NZ_JBXAQL010000001.1 coordinate 1,497,710, forward strand.
CCCATTCCGATCCGGCGCTGACGCGCTGGATGCGCCGGTTCAACAGGGAGCGCGTATGACGCTATTCCATCGCGCGATCGTCGCGGCATTGGCTGCGGGCCTTTGCACCGCCCCGCTCGCCGCGCAGCATCGCGGCGGCAAGCAGGATCGCCCCGCCCCGGCGCTCGGCGCGGACGCGCAGATCGATCCCTGGCTCCGCGATCCCTTTCCGAGCACCTACAAGCCGGGTCCTCGCGCCGATCTCCTGTTCCGCCACGCAACGGTGCTGGACGGTGCAGGAAAGCGCATCGACGACGGCGATGTGCTCGTTTGGGACGGCAAGATCGCCGCGGTGGGGCAAGGGCTCGCCAATCCGAGTGGCGTGCGGGAAATCGACGCGCGGGGCCGCTGGGTTACCCCAGGCGTGATCGACGTCCATAGCCATGACGGCACCTATGTGCTCCCGCTCACCACGATCGACCGCCAGGCCGGCGACGTCGCCGAAGCGAGCGACGTGAATGTCGCCGACACCTGGATCGAAACGGCAATCAATCCGCAGGACGTCGCCTTTTCGCGCGCGCTCCATTCGGGGGTGACGACGATCCAGGTGCTACCGGGCTCGAGCCCCATCTTCAGCGGTCGCGCGATCACCGTGAAGCCAGTCCGCGCCACGACCGTCGCCGCGATGAAATTCCCCGGGGCGCCGCAGGGCTTCAAGATGGCCTGTGGCGAGAACCCCAAGTCGGAGGGGGCGGAGAGCCATCGGGGGCCGACCAGCCGGCAGGGCGTGGTCGCCTATGTCCGCAAGTCGTTCATGGATGCCGGGCAGATACTGCGCGACTGGCGCGGCTATGATGGGCAGCCGCCCGAGCGGCGCGGCCCGCCGCCGGGCCGCGGCCCCGACATGAAGCGCGAGGCGCTGGCGGGGGTGCTGGCCGGCGACCTTCGCCTCAACATGCATTGCTACCGCGCAGACGACATGGCGACGATGTTGTCGGTGATGCGCGAGTTCAACATTCACCTCGTCGCGTTCCATCATGCGGGCGAGGCCTACAAGATCCCCGCCCTGCTGCGCGAAAACGATGTCTGTGCGGCGGTGTTCGGCGACTGGTGGGGGTTCAAGATGGAGACACTGGATTCGCTCAGGGCCAGCGCGCCGATGCTCGACAAGGCAGGCGTTTGCGTGACGATGCACTCCGATTCGCCTGCATCCGGCCAGCGGCTGGCGATGGAAGCGGCGAAAGCGGCCGGCGCCGGACGGCAGATGGGCATCGAGGTGCCGCCTGAGCGGATGATCCGCTGGATCACCAGCAATCCCGCGCGGGTGCTGGGGCTGGCCGACCGGATCGGCACGCTTGCCCCAGGCTATAATGCCGATGTCGTCTTGTGGTCCGGCAATCCGTTCAGCGTCTATACCAAGGCAGACCTCGTCCTGATCGATGGCGCGATCGTCTCCGACCGGAGCCAGCCGCCGTCGGAACCCGATTCCGATTTCGAGCTCGGTCGGGCGGCGGTGCGCCCGTGAGGCGGCTCCTCACCCTCGCCGCCCTGCTGGCCGCCTCGCCCGCAGCCGCGCAGCAGATCGCCATCGTGCACGGCGAGGCCTGGACCATGACCAGCGACACGCCGGTGCGCGACGCAACGATCGTTGTCGACGGCGACCGGATCGTTTCGGTGACGCCGGGAGGCGCCGTGCCGGCAGGCGCGCGCGTGATCGATGCGTCGGGCAAGCCGGTAACACCGGGCCTGATCAACGCCGCGACCCAACTCGGCCTGGTCGAGGTCTCCGCAGCAAACGATACGCGCGACTTCTCCGCAGCAAGCGATGCCGAAATGGGACCGGCATTCGACGTTTCCTATGCCCTCAATGGCAACTCGACCCTGGTCGAACTAGCGCGCGCCGACGGCGTCACGAGCGCGCTCAGCTTCCCCGGCCCCTCGGGGGTTGCGCCCTTCTCGGGCATGGCCGCGATCGCACGCCTGCGTCCCGGCGCCGATATCCTCGGCCGCCCCCGCGCGGCGATGTTCGCCGTGATCGGCGGCGGCGCCTGGGAGAAGCAGGCCGGATCGCGGGCGGCGCAATGGGGTCTACTGCGCGCGGCGCTTGACGAGGCGAAGCTGACCAGCCTGCCCGCAGGCGAGGAATTCGCACTCGAGCGCCAGGACCGTGCCGCCCTGCGCCAGGTGTTGCTCGGCGCTATGCCGCTCGCCCTCGTCACGCACCGCGAAAGCGACATCCGCCAGGCGGTCAAGCTCGCCGCCGACTATCACATCAAGGTAGTGATCGTCGGGGGCGCCGAGGCCTGGCGCGCGGCGGACCTGCTCGCGGCGGCGCATATCCCCGTGGTGCTCGATCCCGAATCGAACCTGCCCAACACCTTCGACCAGATCGGCGCGCGTCAGGAGAATGCCGCGATCCTCACCCGGACCGGCGTCAAGGTTGCGTTCGGCCTGGTCGGCGGCGCCATCGAGCTGAGCTACAATGCCGGGCTGGTGCTGCGCGAAGGCGCGGGCCTTTCGGTTGCAGCCGGCCTGAACCGGATCGACGCGCTGCGCGCGATGACCGTCAATGCGGCGACCATCTGGGGTGGCCGCCCGGCCACCCTCGCCCCCGGCAGCGCCGCCGACCTGGTGGTCTGGGATGGCGATCCGCTCGAGCCTTCCACGGGCGCGGCCGCCGTCATCGTCGAAGGCAAGCAGGTTAGCCAGGTCACGCGGCAAAGCGAGCTGCAGCGCCGTTACGCGCCCACGGCACCGTGATGCGTCCGATCCTCGCCGCAGGGGCCGCCGCCATCTCTTTGATCGCGGGCCCGGTACGGGCACAGGATGATCGGCCACAGCAGGCACCGGGCCAGTCCCTGCCGATGCCGCCCGAACGCCAGCTACGCTACACGGTGTCGAGCGGCACCTGGATGTCGCTCGACATTGCACCGGACGGACAGACGATCCTCTTCGATCTCCTCGGCGACCTCTATCTGATGCCGATTGGCGGGGGCACGGCGAGGCAGATCACGCAGGGCCTGGGCTTCGACACCCAGCCGGTATTCTCCCCAGATGGCAAGTCCATCGCCTTTGTCAGTGACCGCTCCGGCGCCGAGAATGTCTGGATCGCCGATGCCGATGGCGGCAATGCCAGGCAGGTCAGCTTTGGCGATGACGACACCAGCCTCGCCTCCCCCGGCTGGAGCGCCGACGGCAAGGCGATCTTCGTCAGCCGCTTCCGGGCCGACCGGAATAATTACGAGCTGTGGCGCTATGACGTGGCGGGCGGCGCCAGGCTGATCGCGCCGATCAAGGACGCAGCAGTCGCGAAGCAGGGAACGCTCGGGGCCGAGGCAAGCCGTGACGGCAAATGGCTCTATTACGCGCGCCGCATCGGCACGATCGACTTTGACGACGTGTCGCCGTGGAGCGTGGTCCGGCGCGACCAGTCGAGTGGCGCCGAGACCCCGATCATCGCCGGCACCGGCGCGCGCGGCGCGGACCGGGAATCCTTCTATCGGCCAATGCCGTCTCCCGACGGCAAGCTGCTGGCCTATGCGACACGCCGCGGCGGCGTCACCCAGTTACGGATACGCGACCTGGCCACGGGCCGTGATCGCCTGCTGGTCCCCGCGCTCGATCCCGACGATCTCCAGGCCTCGTCATGGCAGGACCTTGTCCCCCGCTATGCCTTCACGCCCGATGGGTCCGCGCTGATCCTCGCCCATGGCGGGCGCTTCGAGCGGGTCGCGCTCGCCGATGGCGGGACAACGCCGCTGCCGTTCAGCGCTCAGGTCGCTCTCGATGTCGGCGCGAGCACCCGAACCCGGATCCGTGAGCAGACCGGCCCGGTGCGCGCGCACCTGGTACAGGCGCCGATCGCTTCGCCCGACGGCAAGCGCATCGCCTTCTCAGCACTGGGCGGCATCTATGTGCAATCGGTCACCGGATCGAAGCCCCGACGGCTGCCCAAGGGCAGTACCGCCGCATTCCAGCCCGGCTGGAGCCCGGATGGCAAGCGCATAGCCTTTGTTACCTGGAGCGAGGGTGAAGCTGGTGCGATCTGGACGATGCCCGCGGACGGCAGCGGCGCGCCTGTCCGTGTCAGTGACGTTCCCGCATATTACACCTATCCGACCTTCACCCCGGACGGCCGCGCCATCCTGTCGGTCCGCTCACCGGCCGCGGCGCGCCAACGCAGCAACTTCGATTGGGGCAAGATACGGACGGGCGAGCTCGTCGCGTTTTCGCCTGGCGGCGGCCCGGCGCGGATTGTCGCGCGCGGTCGCTTCGGTGCGCGGCCCCATTTCACCCGCGAGCCGGGCCAGGTCTATCTGATGGCCGCCAACGGGCTGAACGCGATCGACCTCGCAAGCGGCGCCATACGCCGCATCGCGCAGGTGAAGGGTCCCGGCTATTATTTCGTGGAAGGCTCGGTCCCCGTCGACGACATGCGGATCAGCCCGGACGGCAAATCGCTGATCGTCCAGAGCGTACAGCAGCTCTATCTGCTGGCGACACCGCCGGCCGAGGAACCCGAGATCGACTTGCTCGACGCCAAGGCTGGCGCGCGCCGGATCAGCGATCTCGGCGCCGACTATATCGAATGGGGCGCGAATGGCGCCGTCGACTGGTCGGTCGGATCGCAGTTCCACCGGCTCTCCCCGAGCGCCGGCCGCAAGCCGCTCGACCTTGCCATGACCGTCGAGCTGCCACGCGACCGCCCGGCCGGCAGCCTGGTGCTGCGCGGCGCGCGTGTCCTGACCATGGCGAAGGACCGGATCCTCGACGATGCCGATATCCTGGTCGTCGGGGACCGGATCGCCGGAGTCGGGCCGCGGGGCAGCCTGAAACTCCCGGCCGGCACGGCCATCCGCGACGTGACCGGCAAGACGATCCTCCCCGGCTTCATCGACGTGCACGATCATATCGGCGCGGTCCGGCGCGAGGTGCTGTCCACAGAGGAATGGAGCCTGCGCGCGCGCCTGGCTTACGGCGTCACGACCAGCTTCGATCCCTCGACGCTGAGCATCGACATGATCGCCTATCAGGACATGATCGATGCCGGGCTGGTGCTGGGGCCACGGCTGCGCTCCACCGGCCCCGCCCTGTTCTCGATGAACCGCTTCGGCTCGCTTGATGCAGTGCGCACCGTGCTGCGACGCTACCGGGACGCCTACGGCCTGACGAACATCAAGGAATATCGCACCGGCAACCGGCGGGTGCGGCAATGGATCTCGATGGCGGCGCATGAGCTCGGCCTGCTGCCGACCACCGAAGGCGCCTTGTCGCTTAAGCTCGACTTGTCACAGATTCTTGATGGCTATGCGGGTAACGAGCACGCGCTCGTGGCCAGCCCGCTGGGCGAGGACGTGACCCGGCTGCTGGCGGCGATGCGTACCAGCTATACCACGACGTTGATGGTCACGAACGGCGGCTCGCAAGGGTCCGACTGGTTCGTCGCCACGGACGATCCTCTGCACGATCCGCGCACGCTCCATTTCTGGCCCCCGAGCGCTGTCGAGCAGAAGCTCTCCGACAGGCCCTGGCGCGCGCTCGACTTGTACCGCTTTCCGGGCGTCGCCGCGGGTGCGGCTCGGGTCGCGCGCGGCGGCGGGCTGGTCGCGATGGGCGCGCATGGCGAAGTGCCCGGCATCGGCTTCCACTGGGAAATGGAAGCGCATGTCATGGGGGGCATGTCCCCCGCCGAGGTCCTGCACGCCGCGACCGCAGGCTCGGCCGAGGCGATCGGACGGCTGGACGATATCGGCACGATCGAAACGGGCAAGCTGGCGGACCTCGTGATCCTCGATCGCGATCCGCTGGCGGACATCCGCAACACCCGGTCGGTGACGGCAGTGATGCGGGGCGGACGTCTCTACGCCTCCGATACCCTGGACGAGATCTGGCCGACTGCACGGCCCCTGCCCGCGCCCTGGTTCGCCAAGGCCGATGTCGAAGACTGGCTGCCGACAGGAGACAAGCCATGAGCACGATCCTGCTGATCGGCTGCGGCCGAATGGGCAGCGCACTGGCGCGGGGATGGGTCGGGGCGCATGACGTCCTCGTCTTCGATCCCCATGCCGAGGTGCCGCCCGGCGCGCGGAGGATCGAACAGCTCGACGAGGCCGCGCTGCCCGCGGACCTGGTCGTCGTGCTCGCGGTCAAGCCGCAGGCGCTGGACAGCGCGCGCGCGGCCATCCTGCCCTTCGCGCTACGCGGCGACCTGATCGTGTCAATCCTGGCAGGCCTCAGCGTCGAGCAGCTCGGGGAAAAGCTTGGCGGAAGCCAGCGGATCGTCCGGGCGATGCCGAATACGCCCGCCGCGATCGGACAGGGTATCACCGCCGCCTATCCCGGCAGCGGGGTCAGCGATGCGGATGATGTCCTGGTCGACGCATTGTTCGGCGCGGTCGGCGAAGTGGTCTGGCTCGACCGCGAAGCCGACATGGATCTCGTGACGGCGGTCTCGGGCAGTGGCCCGGCCTATTTCTTCCGCTTTGCCGAAGCGCTCGCCGCTGCGGGCGAGGCCGCCGGCCTGCCCGCACCGATAGCGACCCGCCTTGCGCGCGCGACCTTCACCGGCGCCGGGGCACTGGCCGCCCAACGCCCGGATAGCCTGGCCGAGCTGCGCACCGAGGTGACGAGCCCGGGCGGTACCACGGCGGCGGGGCTCGCCCAGATGGACCTGGACCAAATCACCGATCGGCTGGCGGTGGACACTGTCGCTGCTGCCGCCGCGCGCGCCCGCGAACTCGGCAGCTGATGCCAAGGCCCGCCAAGAGGCCGAGCTAGTAAAGGAAGAGGAATGTACGACCTGTTGAAGGGCGTGCGGATCGTCGATCTGACGACGATCGTGCTCGGGCCCTATGCCACTCAGTTGCTCGGCGATTTCGGTGCCGAGGTCATCAAGGTCGAGGCCCCCGGCGGCGATCTCTTTCGCCACGCCGGCGCGGCGCGCGATGGAGGAGACGGCGCTGGCTTCCTCAACTTCAATCGCAACAAGCGCTCCATCGTAATCGATGCGACCAGCCCGGAGGGACGCGCGACTTTGTTCCGGCTGCTCGCCACGGCGGATGTGCTGGTCCACAACATGCGCCCGCGTTCGGCCGAAAGGCTGGGGCTCGATCATGCTGCCGTGAAGGCGATCCGCCCGGATATCGTCTACTGCGCGGCACGCGGCTTCGGGGAGGGTCCGCAGGGCGACGAGCCGGCCTATGACGACTGTATCCAGTCCGCTTCCGGCCTGGCCTGGCTGAATGCCGAAGCTGGACAGCCGCGCTATGTCCCGACGGTGCTCTGCGACAAGGTCGCGGGCCTGCACCTGGCTCTGGCGATCGCATCGGGCATCGCAGCTCGCGCGCGGACGGGGGACGGCGTCGCGATCGAGACGCCGATGTTCGAGACCATGGTCTCGTTCCTGATGCCCGAGCATCTTGGCGGGGCGACCTTCGAGCCGCCGGTCGGGCCGATGGGATATGAGCGGCTGCGCTCTCCCAATCGCCGGCCTTATGCGACCAGCGATGGCCATGTCACCGTGATGCCCTACACCACCGCCCATTGGCAGCGCTATCTCAGGATGATCGGGCGCGACGATCTCGCCGAGGACGAGCGGGTCACCGATCCCGCGCAGCGCAGCGCACATATCGACATGCTCTACGCCGTGGTCGCGGAGGCGAGCCCGTCGCGCACCAGCGAGGACTGGATCACGGCACTCCGAAAGGCCGAGATCCCCCATGCCCGCGTCAACCGGATGGAGGCGCTGCAAGCCGACCCGCAGCTCCTCGCCGCAGGCATGTTCCCGGTGCTGGAGCATCCGGTGCAAGGCAGCCTTCGCTCGATACGCTCGCCCTTCACGGTAGCAGGTGCCGCTCGGCTGCCGGACCGCCCTGCGCCAGTACTCGATGCGGACCGCGCATCCATCCTGCGGGACCTCGACACGCTGGAGACCTGGATATGAGCATCGGCCCTGGCATTGGAGCGCTCGCCGATGGCGATGCCCCGCTCGACACGCACGCGGCGGTTCCAATCCCGCTCGACCGGCGTACACGCGTACGTGCCGCCTTTGCAGGTTCGGCCGGCAACTTGATCGAGTGGTTCGATTTCTACGCCTATGCCTATACTGCGCTCTATTTTGCCGCGGCCTTCTTTCCGAGCGGCGACCGCACCGCACAGCTGCTCAATGTCGCAGCGATCTATGCCGCCGGTTTTCTGATCCGGCCGCTCGGCGGCTGGTATTTCGGCCGTTTCGCCGACCGGCGGGGACGACGGGCGGCGATGATCGCCTCGGTGCTGCTGATGGGAGGCGGATCGCTGCTGGTAGCGGTCCTGCCTGGCTTCGCGCAGATCGGAGCGGCGGCGCCTGCCCTGCTGCTGATCGCCCGGTTGATGCAGGGTTTCTCGAGCGGCGGCCAATATGGCGCTGCCGCGACCTACCTGAGCGAGATCGCCGAACCGGGCCGGCGGGGCTTTTTCGCGTCCTTCCAGTTCGTCACCCTGATCGGCGGGCAGCTGGGTGCGCTGCTCGTGATCGGGCTGCTCCAGCTGACCATCGGCGAGACAGAACTGCGCGCGTGGGGGTGGCGCATCCCGTTCGTGCTGGGCGCGGTGCTCGCCGCGGTGCTGCTGCTAATGCGCGACATGATGCACGAAACCGCGACGTCGGCCGAAGCGCCGGCCGATGCCGGCACGCTTCGCTCGCTTGCCAGGCATCCGCGCGCGCTCCTCACGGTCATGGCGCTCAGCGGCGGAGGCGCGGTCAGCCTCTACAGCTTCACCACCTATATGCAGAAGTATCTGGTCAATTCGGCAGGCCTCAGCGTGCCCGACGCCAGCAAGGCCATGATCGCCGCTACCATCCTGTTCCTTCTGGTCCAGCCGGCGATCGGCATCCTGTCCGATCGCATCGGCCGACGGACCTGTCTGCTGATCTTCAGCGGCGGAATGACTCTCTTTGCCGCGCCGCTATTCGGTGCGCTGGGCAAAGCGGACGGGCCGGTGGCCGCCTTCCTGCTCGTGGTGGCGGCGCTGGCGATCCTCAGCTTCTACACTTCGGTATCCGGGCTGTTCAAGGCGGAGCTGTTCCCGGCGAGCGTTCGGGCCCTAGGCGTCGGGCTCGGCCATGCGATCGCCTCGGCGATCTTCGGCGGAACGGCGGAGTTCATCGCCTTGCTCCTCAAGCAGATGGGCCATGAGAGCTGGTTCGGCTGGTATGTCGCCGCGATCTGCGCGGTCGCCTTCCTGACCGCGCTAGCGATGCGCGAGCCGCGCAAGGCCGGCCATCTGGCCTGACCCTGCGCGGCGGTCGCGTTCGACACGCGCCGCCGCCACGGGCCGCGGCGGCCCTTACAGCGCGGGGAGTGGATTGCTCCGGGACGAACCGGCGGCAGAGGAACGCCGTCAGCACCACCCAGCCGCGCATGATCGGTAAGCGCCTTGACGCCCTGGACGAGCAGCATCCCGAGCGCCGCCTGCGTGCACAGGATTGCCGCGACCCGGCTGGCACCCATGGTCAGATACAGGCCCGCCGTGCCCAGGATCACCAGAATGGGCGTCGTGGTGTCGCTGGCGTGGTCAGGTCGAGCATGGCCCCACGCAGGCCGGGCACTTCGCCCGGATGATCGCGAATTACGATCAGTATCGCACGATCATCGGCGTCGAATTCGCCCTCGATCACCTCCGAGGCAAATTTGAGGATGCCGAGCATCGCCAGCGCGGCGTCCATGACCAGGCCGGCAATCACGATATGGGGTCGTGCGGCCCAGTGCTTGCGCGACGGGCCGTGCATCGAGGTCGTTTCCCTATCCGGTCATTGCCACGTCTTGCGGATGCCGAACCGGAAGGCACGGCCGGGCGGATCGAGATAGCCGCGCTGATAGGCGAGCGGCACCGCGCCGAGCCGATCGCGGACATCCGGCGCCTGGTCGAGCAGATTGTCGAGCGCCAGCAGGAACCGCACGCCCTTCATCCAGGGCAGCGAGCGCAACACGCCAGGCTGTTTGTCGGGGAAAAAGAAAATTCGCAGGTTGAGCGTAAGGGGCTCGTTGAAGCGCAACTGGCCCGGCAGGCCGGGGCAACGGTCTCGCCACTCTTCCAGCTCGCATTGGCCCGCAGGCCGAACCCGTGATGTGTCGCGCTGAGCTGGGCATCAACCGAATGGCGCGGCGCGCGCAGCCCTTCGCCGAGCAGATTGTTGCCCAGGAGATCGATCGGAGCCTAGCCGGCCGCGAGTGTCACGCGGTCCGACAGGCGGATCGTGTCGCACAGGGCGAACTGCAGCGTGGTTCCCCCGGCGCCGAAATAATGGCCACCGCCGAAGCTGCCGCCTCCCGGCATCTTGAGGCCCGGTGCTTCGGGCGCCTGCCAGGAGCGGTTGAAGTTGAAACCGAAGCGCAGGCTCCTGCGTGTCTCGTTGGCGATGTTCAGCGGACGGGCATCGACCGAGGTAATCGCGCCATTCGTGTCACGGAGGATCCGGGTCGGATATGCCGCGTCCATCTCGGGCGAGATGCCCGGAAAGGCGAGGATCGCGTCCTGCGTCGACACGTCCGTATATGTAGCGATGAGCGAGGCGGTCTGAACGGCTTGAAGGTCATCTCGGCCTTGAACAGGTCGCGCACATCGTGGCGCAGCGACGAATCACCGCCATCGAGACGCGTCGCCTCGATGCTCTGGCCGCTGGCATAACCGTAGAAGCCCACCCCCGGCGTCCCGGTGACAGGATCGCCAAGGCGCCCTTCGGCACCGGGGCGGCAGGCTTTGTCTATCGCAACCAGGGCTTCCGCCTGTCGTTCGACCAGAAACACATTGGTCCGCAATATGCGACCGAGTTCAGCGGGAATCCCAATCTGCGCCTCTATCGCATCAAGCAGTACAGCGTCGGCCAGTTGGCGATGAGCCAGGATATCGGGGACAATTTTCGCCTGGGCGTCACTGTCCAGAACGTGTTCGACAGCCGCGCGGTTGCCGCGATCTCGAGCAGCTCGTCGGGCGCCCCGACCACGACGGTCAATGGCGTACCCTACCAGAATGGCTATGGACAGGCAGACCAGTTCAACTTCCTGCCGCCACGCTCCTTCCTGGTGGATGCGCGCGTGAAGTTCTGAGCCAAAGGGCGCCCGGGACAACGTCCCGGGCGCCAAAAACGTCGCCCCGCTGTCCTTGGACGACGCCTCTCTGCTCTTGCCGGAGCCGTAGCGCCCACGACGTAGCCAAGGCGTCTCCTTAGTCACGCCAACGCGCGGCGTCGTTATCACGGGTGAAGGTCCCGTTTGTCACAGGGCGGCCGAACGCGCCACAGCATGCGCAGCCCCGCCTGCAGCGTCGAAACTATCGCCGTGCGCAGCCATCTGATTGTTGCGCTAGCCCGCCATCCTCGATTGTGATGCCGTCAACCACAGGGGCTTCGCATCCGGATGAGCGACCAAACCGACCATCTATTGTCTCGCGATCTGGTCGATGAGGACGCCGCCGAAGTCGCCAGCGATCTTTCCTCCGCGCGCGCTCGAACGGGTGCCGGCCTGATCCCTGCGATCATCGGCACCGCGATGTTCATGTCCAATCTCAGCTCGACCGCGATCAGCACCGCGCTCCCTTCGATGGCTCCCGCGCTGCATGTCGAGCCGTTGCGGCTGAACATCGTCATCACCGCCTATCTCCTCGGCCTCACAGGCTTCCTGCCGATCTCGGGGTGGATCGCCGACCGGTTCGGCGCCAAGCGTGTGCTGATGGCCGCGATGATCCTGTTCACGCTGGCATCGGCCGCCTGCGGCCTCGCCCCCAACCTGATCGCCCTGGTGCTGTTTCGCGTCGCTCAGGGCTGCGCCGGGGCAATGATGACGCCGGTGGGCCGCCTTGTCCTGCTGCGCAATACGCCCAAGCACGAGCTGGTCGCCGCAATGTCGATGCTCACGGTCCCAGCAATGATCGGGCCCGTGGTCGGCCCGCTGCTCGGCGGCGCGGTGGTGAGCGTGGCGAGCTGGCGCTGGGTGTTCTTCCTCAACCTGCCTGTCGCAGTCGCCAGTGTCGCGCTGGTCCATGCATTTGTGCCTGACGTCAAGGAACGGGCGGTGGCGCCCCTCGACTGGACGGGCGTGATATTGCTCGCGATCACACTGGGCGGGCTGATCTTCGGGGTGGACACGCTGGGCCATGGCAAGCCGGACCTGATAATGGTCGCGCTGCTGTTTGCGCTCGGCATTGGCTCACTCCTTGCCTATGTCCGCCACGCCCGGCGCAGCGCGCATCCGATCATCGACCTAGCCATCTTCCGCACGTCCACTTTTCGCGCCTCGGTGGTTGGCGGCTCGTTCTTCCGGCTGATGGCCGGTGCCACGCCGTTCCTGCTCGCTATGCTCCTCCAGGTGGGTTTCGGCATGACACCGCTAGCCGCGGGATTGATGACCTTCGTCTCGGCGGTGGGCTCGCTGGTCATGAAGATCGCGGCACCGCCGATCCTGCGGCGCTACGGCTTTCGTACCGTGCTGATCGCCAACGCGCTGATCTGTGCGGCCAGCTTTAGCGCGTGCTCGCTCTTCACCCCTGCGACGCCGCACTGGCTGGTTGCCGCGGTGCTGGGGGTCGGCGGCTTCTTCCGCTCGCTCCAGTTCACCAGCGTCAACGGCATGGCCTATGCCGACCTGGGCGAGGACGAGATGAGCCGCGGTACGAGCGCTTCGGCGATGATCTCCCAATTCGTCCAATCGGTGAGCGTCGGCATGGCCGCGCTGCTGCTCCAGGCGATGATGCTCTGGCGCGGGGAGGCGCATCTCACCGCCGCGGCCGTCACGCCGGCGTTCACGATCATCGCGCTGCTCACCTTGCTCTCTGTGCCCTGGTTCGTCCGGCTTCCGGCCGATGCGGGAAGCAGCATGACGACGCGGGCGCGCTGACCGCCTCTTGCAATCGCCATTGCCCCGTTTTGGATGACCGGAACGCAAACGCGATTGGCTATGTACCTTGCAAAAGCCGCGTGCCGGGACCCGGACCGCGTGACCCTATGAGTAGGAGCGGATCGTGACCAACGTGCAAGCGGGCAAGTTCAACGCCGGAGCGGCGCAGCGCGGCTATGCGCTCAATCGCATGTGCTATTCGCTGAACAGCGCCGAGAACCGCAAGGCCTATGCGGCGAATCCCGCCGGCTATTGCGCGCAATATGGCCTGTCCGACGAGGAACGCGACGCCGCGATCAGCCGCGACAAGCGGCGCCTGCTGAACGCCGGCGGCAACATGTATTTCGTGATGAAGCTCGACCGGGTGAACCGCCCGGCAAAGGAGGCCTGAACCATGGCGCATATCCTGGCAGGGCTTGGCACCTCGCACGTCCCCGTGATTGGCCGCACGCTCAACGCGGGCAAGCAGGAGGAGGTCGATTTCAAGCCCTTCTTCGACAAGTACGAAGATATCCAGGCCTTGATGGAAGATGGTCGGCCCACGGTCGCGATCATCATCTACAATGATCATGGGCTGAACTTCTTCCTCGACAACATGCCCACCTTCGCGATCGGCGTGGCGCAGGAATACAGCCCGGCCGACGAGGGTTTCGGCGTACCGCGCCCGCGTACGTTCGAAGGCGCATCGGATCTAGGCTGGCATATCGTCCAGGGGTTGGTGGAGGACGAATTCGACGTCAGCACCTGCCGGGAGATGCGGCTCGACCATGCCTGCACGACAGCGCTCGACCTGATCTGGGGGGCGAACAGCCAGCCGCCGGTCGCGATCATCCCGGTGGTGATCAACGCGGTGCAGCCGCCCTTCCCCAAGCCCGCACGCTGCTTCGCGCTCGGCCAGGCGATCGGCCGCGCGGTCCACTCTTATGGCGAGGACGTGCGCGTGCTGGTGATCGGCAGTGGCGGGCTCTCCCATGAACTCGGCCAGTTCGGCAAGATCAACGAGCCGTTTGACCGTTTCTGCATGGAAAAGATCGTCGACGAGCCCCAGGCGCTGACCGGCTATACCAATGACGAGATCGTCGATCTCGCCGGTGCGCAGGGCGTCGAGCTGATGACCTGGCTGGTGATGCGCGGCGCACTATCCAGCCCGGCGCCCAAGGTGCTGGCAAGCCTCTATCATGTCCCGATCTCGCATACGGGCGGTGCCGTGATGCTGTTCGAAGGCGACGCGGCATGAGCGCCGCGAGCATGGCGACCGGGACGGCCGAGATGAGCGACGACGCTGCCTGCATCGAGCCGGCGGCTACCACGCGCGCGACGATGCAGGGCAAGCATTGGGCGATCCTGGTGCTGCTCAGCCTGGGCGTGATGATCGCCTATGCCGATCGCTCAAGCCTGTCCTCGGCGCTCGCGCACAAGTCCTTCACTGCGCATTTCGCGATGAGCGATACCGATCGCGGCTGGCTGGGATCGGCCTTCTTTTGGTCTTACGCGCTGGCCCAGATTCCGCTCGGCTGGATCGTCGACCGCTACGGCACCAAGGTGCCCTATGCGGTGTGCTTCGCGCTCTGGTGCCTCGCCACCGCCGCCTCGAGCCTGGTGACGGTCTTTGCGGCGCTGTTCATGATCCGCTTCGTCGTCGGCGCCACCGAGGCTGTGGTGATGCCGGCGAGCTATCGCTGGATCCGCACCAACGTGCCCGAGCGGCACACGGGCACCGCGATCGGCATCTTCGCCTTCGGCAACAAGCTGGGCACCGCGCTGGGCGCGCCCGCCGCGGCCTGGCTGATCGTGGCGTATGACTGGCGGCTGATGTTCGCGATCACCGGCCTGGCCGGGCTGCTCTGGCTGATCCCGTGGAGCCTGTTCGTCCAGAACGACTATCCGAAGAAGGAGGAAATGGCCGCCGCCCGCCGCCGCGCGGAATCGGTGCCTTTCCGCAACATCATCCTGTCCCCGGTCGTGTGGGGCGGGATCATCGTCAATTTCTGCTACAGCTATTTCACCTTCTACTGCATGACTTGGATGCCGGCCTATCTGGTCGAGCAGCGCGGGCTCTCGCTGGGCAAGTCGGGCCTCTACACCTTCTTCAGCTTCATCGGCATCGCCATCGTCGCGGTCGTGGCGGGCTGGGCGGCGGACCGGCTGATCGAGCGCGGCGCCGATCCGGTGAACACGCGCAAGGCGTTCATCGTCGCCGGTTTCGTCGGCGCGGGCACGGTGCTGTTCGGCGCCTATACCACCAGCCTGGGCTGGGCGCTGTTCTGGAACGTCTTCTCGCTCTCGTGCCTGGGTCTTGCCAGCGCGAACAACCTGGCGCTGTGCAAGGTGACGCTGCTTCCGCCCCAGGCGATCGGCCTGGCGGTGGGCGTCCAGCATGTCGCCGCCGGCCTTTCGGGCGGCGTCGCCGCCGCACTCTCCGGCTGGCTGCTCGCGGTGAGCGGAAGCTATGACCTGCCGATGAAGGTGATCGTGGGCTTCCTAGCCTGCGGCGCCGCGGCCTGCGTTGTCCTGCTGCGCCCGCAATGGTCTCCCAAGGTCGTCGGGGAGGAACTGGCCTAGGTCCGCGGCGAGACGAGGCCCCGATGGCGCGGACGCCAGAGGACACCGCGGACGCATTGACCCTCAGGCAATTGGGGTTGTTCGAGTGCGTCGGGCGCCACCGCAGCCTGCGGCAGGCATCGGAAGAGCTTCGCCTGTCGCAGCCTGCAGTCACCCAGGCCGTTGCCAAGATCGAGCAGCTTCTTGATGAAGCCTTGATCGAGCGCCGCCCGATCGGAAGCTATCTGAACGGTGCCGGCGAAATCCTGTACCGCCGCACCGCGCGCTTTTTCGGTCAGCTTGAAAGCGCACTCACGGTGCTGGGCGTGCCTGCCGCACGTCTGACTGCTCGAAGGCTTTCACGCTCGCAGCTTCGCAGCCTGACGGCAGTGGTCGAGCATGGCACCCTCGCGCGCGCCGCGGCCGCGCTCGGCCTCTCCCCTGCTGCCCTGCAACGTGCCGCGCGGCAGCTGGAAGGCAATCTGAACGCCTCCCTGTTCTGCCATACTGCCGAGGGAGCGATGGTCACACCGACCGGGATCGAGCTGAGCCGAAGGTTCAAGCTTGCTGCGAAGGAAATCGAATGGGGCATTCGCGAGATTGAGATGGCGCGCGGCATCTGCGCCAGCCAGGTGTCGATAGGCTCGATGCCCTTTGGCGGCAGCCTGTTGCTAGCCTCGGTCCTCGACGGGTTCGTGGCCGCGCACCCCAAAGTCGATGTCAGGATCGTCAACGACAGCAATGCCCAGATGCTGAAATATCTGCGTGCCGGCGAAGTCGATTTCGTGATCGGGCTGCTGCAGGAGGGCTCTGCCGCGGATCTTATCAGCGAGAGCTTCGGCGAAACGCCCTATTCGATCGTCGTGCGCGCCAGTCATCCCCTGCTGCGGCGCGGCCACGTGGACCTGGACGATCTGCTGGCACAGGACTGGGTCGTCGCCACCGAAGGCGCCGGACGCCGCGCCTGCTTCGAAGGCTTGTTCGCAGGCACCGCGGGCCCCAGATCCTCGATCGCGACCTGCGCGCTGCCGGTCATCCGCCATCTGCTTGCCCGCAGTGATCGGCTGACGCTGATGACCAGCTATGAGCTGATGCACGAGGGCGGCGACCTGGTGCCCCTGCCCTTCGGCCCTATCGAGCCGCGGCCCTCGCTGGGCGTGACCATGCGTGTCGACTGGCTGGCGACCCGCCCGCATCTCGATTTCATCGATCTGCTGCGCAGCGAGATTGGCGCCAGTTCGGGGCGCGCATCGATGCGCCGCGTCGTGTGAAACAGACAAAAAAAGGGGCGGAGCTGTGCTCCGCCCCACTGAGGTGGAAGGAACTCTACCGCGCCTTTGGCGCCTGGGCCTGGCCCAACATCTTGAGCGAATTGGTGACGAAGCCGGATGCGGCACAGCCCGGCTTCACCATGCTGGCGGTCACCGGATAGCTGTTGCTCGGATAATCCTCGTCGGGAACGACATAATGGACCGGGCCATAGCCCAATGACACCAGCATCGTGTTCGCGGGTGTCGGGGCGCCCTGCTTCACCTTGGCCCAGAGCGGCGGCATCACATTCGCGTCGCTATGGACGATCGCGAAATCGCCGAGCTGGATGACACCGAAGCGCAGGGGCACGGGTGCGATATCGGTATCCTTGAACACGCAGCGCGGAAGCGAGGCGCCCGGCGCGTCCGAGCAGGATCCGGGATTGTTGAGCGGATAGGTCGACTTGCCCGGGCACGACAGGACCTCGAACATCGCCGCGATCGCCAGCCGATCCGCAGTCTTGACCCGCGCCGAAGTCGCCACGACTTCCTCGCCGAGCACCGCGGCCACGGCGCCCTTCAGCGTATTGGTATCGGGCGGCACCAGCCCGGGCAGCTTCTGGCGCGGGTTGATTGCGATGCCCATCGGCGCGCCAACCGTGTACATCGCCACCGCCTTGTCGCCGAAGCGCTGCTCGACATAGCGCTCGACCATGCCGACCATGTCGGCGCTGACCGCCGAGCGCTTGCTGTTGTCGTTGTTGCCCAGCCCCGGCACGCCCGGCCCAGGGCCGTTGCTGATCAGCAGCGCGATCGTCTCGCCGTTCAGGCTCTCGACCTTGAACACGCCGATCGAGGCATCGGCGCTCTGCGTACGGCCGCTGAGCGGTGCATTCTCGGCACCCATGCCATTGTCGCTCTTGCCGGCCAGCTTGAACGACCCGTTGGCATAGCCTGCGCGCGCCGGCTGGAGGTTTGCGATTGCCTGGCGGACCGAAGCGAGGATCGCATCGGAGGTAATCTTTGTGATCTTCGCCGACCCCGGCAGGATGATGCCCACCGGATTGTTGTCGAGCCGCACCGCGTCATGGGTGTGCGTCACCGCCAGCAGGATATTCTCCTCCGGTACGCCGGCTTCCTTGGAGACCCGCTTCATCAGATCGGCGAACACGTCGGCGGCGATCATCGGCAGGTCACCGACGATCAGCACCGCGCGCTTGCCGCCGGATTCGACCACCAGGGTGCGGACGTAGAGCTTGCTCTCGATCGAGACGAAGGGCTTGGGCAGGTCTTCCACTGCCGGCGTGATGTCGATGCGGGCAGCGCCGGCCTTGAGCGCGCCTTCGACCTGGTAGGCCTCGGCCGCCATGAGCTGCGTCGTCGCGACCGGCTGGGCGAGCGCGGTGGCCAGCAGCATGGCCTTCGCTAGGGTTTGCTTGATCATCTTCTCTATCCCTGGACTGGAAGGCGATACGGCCCCGCGCATCGCTGCACAGGGCCGCCTCACGGCTCAAAACTTCAGCCGGACGCCGGTGGTGAAGTAGCGCCCGACAATGTCGTCGCTGGCGATGTACGCGCCGTAGCGCCCTGCATCGCTCGACGAGTTGATCGCGATCGGCGCCTTGGTGTCGAACACATTCTGGACGTTCAGATAGAATTCCATCTTCGCCCAGTCCGCCTTGGGCGTGAAGCTCAGGTTGATATTGGTCCAGCCAAAGGTCGGGATCTTGGGCTCGGCATAATAGAGCGTGGGATCGGTGTTCCACTCGAGCGCGCTGCGCCAGCGCTGCGACAGGCTGATGCGGATCGTCTCGTCGGGGCTGTAGTTGACGAAGGCGGTGAAGCGCCACTTGGGCGTCGCGCCCAGCCCCGCGATCGGGGAATAGGCTACGCCGGCAACGCCGGCATCGGCCAGGCTGGGGGTGACCTGCTTGAGCAGCGGCTGGTAGGTGACGAGCGCGCGCAGCGAGAGCGGGTTGTTGAACAGCTGCGTCGCGTAGTTCGCCTCGAAATCGATGCCGCGCGTATGGATCGATGCGGCATTGACGGGCACGGTGTAGAAATAGGTCGCGTTGTTGGCGGCCGAAGTGTCCGAATAGCCGTTCGGTCGCACGATCAGGCTGCAGAGCGGCGAGGAACCGCCGCTGGCGTTGCAGATCCGCTGCACCGAGACATTGGCGCCGTTCAGCGCGGTGATCGCGTCATAGATCTTGATGTCATAGGCATCGATCGAGACGCTGAAGCCGGAGAACCAAGCCGGCTTGTACACCAGGCCGCCAGTGAGGGTGGCGCCGATCTCGGGTTGGAGATCGGGATTGCCGCCGCCCTGGTTGGGCGCGTTTACCAGGGTCTGGCCGGTCAGCTGGTCGATCACCGTGCCGCGGCTGACGGTGGCAGGCTGATAGAGATTGCTGAGGTTTGGCGCCCGGAAATCGCGCGAGCGCGTGGCGCGGAGCATCAGCGCGTCGCTGACCCGCCAGTTGAGACCCACCTTCCAGGTCGTCGCGCCGCCGAACGTGTCGTAATCGGCATAGCGCCCGGCCAGGTTGAGGCTGATGTCGCGTGCGAAGGGAACGTCGCGGAGCAGCGGCACCTCAAGCTCGAGCGCGGCTTCCTTCACGGTCTGCTTGACCAGCGGGATGATGCCGAAGGTCACCTGGTGCAGGTTGGTTGTGCCCTGGCTGCAGTTGTAGCGGATGCCGGTGCAGTCCGCCTTTACGTCGGGCGATATCTCACTGGTCGAGTAAAGGCTGGTGCGCCGCCACTCGCCGGAGAGTGCGAAGCTCACCGGGCCCGCCCAGGTGCTGAACGGCGAACCGGTGAGCGAGCCGGTGATATCGGTAAGGCGGGTGATCGCGGTCGCCTGGGTCCGATCGGTGATGTAGCCGAGTGCCGCCGCCGAGGAGGAGGTAGGCCCGAACAGGTTCAGGGGCGCGCAGTTCGGATCGTCGTTGGTGGTGATCGCATCGGCATTGATCTGGCAGACGATGTTGCCGCCGACCGAGACCGCGTCGAGCGCGGCACCGAGATGCTGGAGGTTGATGTTGCGCTCGGTCGTCCACTTCTGCTCGGAATAGCCGTGGCTGGCGCCGATTTCCCATTTGAAGCCATTGCCGAAGCTGCCTTCCAGCCCGGCATTGCCCCAATAGCTGCCCAGGTCGAACTGCTTGGTGTGCGGCAGCAGCTGGGTCGAGATCTTGCTCATTGTGAACGTCGTCGTCGCGGTCCCATATTGATAGGCCGGCGGCAGGAACGGGTTCTGCGAACGCAACGTCACATTGGCGAAGGACAGGCTGGTGTCATTGTAGGAATTGCGGTTCTTCGCACCGAAGCCTTCGATGAAGAAATGCACCTTGTCGCTCACATCGAAATCGAAGCGGGCAAAGGTCCGCTTGGCGCGCAGCGCGCCCTTCAGCGAGCTGTTGAAATTATAGCCGCCGTCGCCGCCGACCTCGAAGCCCGAGGTGCCGGTCGCCATACCATGCTGGAAGGCGCTCAGCACGCCGTTCGACGAGAAGTTCATGCCGGCCAGCGGCCCGCTGCGGACCAGGCCGCCAAAGCTGGTCGCGGCGTTGCGGACGTTCGAATAGAGGCCATAAGGATTGCCCGCGGTACCGGCCGCGGAGGTCGATCCGGGGACACTGCCCTCGACCTGCCAGAGGTTGCCGATACGGCGGCTGAACATGTTGGTGATGCCGGGATCGTCATAATATTCGAGGCTCGCCTCGATATGGCCGCGCCCGCCGAACAGATTGGCGCCGAACGCGCCGCCAAGATCGGTGATCGGATCGTCGCCCAGACCAGAGATGCCGCGCTGCGCCTTCAGCGAGACGCCGGTGAACTTGCGGTCGGTCACGAAATTGACGACGCCGCTGATCGCATCCGAGCCATAGACGGCGGAGACGCCGCCGGTCACCACGTCGACGCGCTGCAACAGCATCTGCGGGAGCATGTCGATCGTCACCAGGCCGGTGTCGGTGGTCGGTTGGATGCGCTTGCCGTCGAACAAGGTGAGCGTGCGATAGAGGCCGACATTGCGGATATTGGGCGCGTTCGCCGCGCCGTTCGGACCGCCCTGCCCGCCACCGGTGCCCGAATTCTGGCCCATCGATCCCTGGAACACCGGCAGGCTCTGCAGCGCCGCGGCGACGCTGGTCGGCTGGGTGGTCAGCAGCTCCTGCGTGCTCACCACGGTCAGCGGCGTCGGGCTGTTATTGCCATTGGTGACGATGCGGGAGCCGGTAACGATGATCGCCTGCTCGGCAGCCGGAGCCTCATCCTGCGCGCTTCCGGACGCGGGCCCGGAATCCGCCTGCGGCGCCGGTGCGCTGCTCTGCGCGAAGGCGGGACTGACAAAGGCAATGGTGCTGACCCCGAGCAACAGGGCGCACGCCTTCCTGGTGTGATAGCGCACGTCTCACTCTCCTGAACTTTGCATGTCACATGTCGTTGGGCGCATGTGTGCAAGATCAGTCGCACGGCGAATGCGATCGGGCTCATCCATTTTGAAGGTAAAGTTATAATATCGGCAGATCGGAACCTGCCCCGGCGCCGAGGCGGTAGGCCACCGGCGACCTAACCATGCAGGTCATTTCTACAATGTTTCCCGCAGACCACCCAATAGTCTGAGCTTTAGCTGGACCTCACTGGCGAACTTCACGACTCCGGTGACGTAGTTTTTGGCTGTGAGGGTGCGTGGCTGGGGCGTAGTCGGCGTCCGGATGCGCGACGGCCGGACGCCACAAGAACGTTGCGCGGCCCGCCCGTCAGCCGCGGACCTGCCTGAACAACCAGTCCCGCGCGGCCTTGATGTAGAAGAACTTGCGCGCCGAGGCCATGTGATCGACGCCCTGGAACGTGAGGAAGGTGATGTTGCCGCCTTTGGCGAGATAGCTATCGATCTGGCCGGTGAGTTTCTTTTGGTCCTCGACGGGGAAGATCAGTGCCGGATCCAGCCGCTCGGCCGGACGCGTCACCCTGGCGCCAGCCTGCTCCCACACGGGCACGCATTTCTCGTTCCAGGGCGTCGCCTTGTTGTCCTCGGTGCCGGTGAGGATCAGAACCTTCTGGTCGGCCAGGGTGACGACGTCACTCGGGCGCTGTTGGCCCGCGATGATCAACCCGGCGGTGAAGGTCTTGGGGTGCTTGGCCATCAGCCAGAGCGAGCTCATCGCGCCCATCGACCAGCCGGTGGTGTAGACTCGCTTCGGATCTATCTTGAGCACCTTGTCGGCGCGGTCGGGCAGGTTCGGGTTGCCGTAGTTCCAGCGATTGCTCAGCAAGAATTCGACGAGCTTGTGGGTGTTCTCGAGGTCGTAGGTGTGCTCCCAATAGTCGTTCATCGTCGTGCGTTCGTAGCGCGGGGTGATCACCACGCATTCGTGGCGGTCCTGCTCCTCGGGCAGGCTCCAGATGCTGGCGATGCATTGCTCGGTCAGCGTCTGCGCGCAGGTGCCGTCATAGCTTGTGCCCGAATGGGTGATTGCGAGCACGAGCGGGTATGCCTTGTTCTCGCCGCCGGGGGCTAGAAACGACTTGGGCAAATAGATGCTGTATTCGAGCCAGGCCGAGCGCGTGTCGTCCCACCACCAATGATTCTGCTCCCAGGCATCGACGCCGCGGATGGCGACGCTGTTCCCGCGCTGCCCGGCATTGCTCCACACCTTCTGGCTTGCCGCATAAACCGCGCCCGCTGTCGTCCGCACGGGTTTGTCCTGCGTGATCGTCACCTTGTCGCTGTCGGTGGTCGGCAGGCTGAGGTCCGCGTCATGCGCGAACTCGGTGATCACATAGGGGCCCGTGACGCTCGCCTTGTCTGGACGCAGCGCCGGCTCGGCATTGGTGTAGACGCCCACGATTTTGCGCGGCTTCGCCGCCTCGCTCGTCGCGTTCTTGTCGGGGGCCTCGGGCATGCCAGGGAAATAGCCCTTGGCAGCCGGGAAGACGCTCGCGGTGTAGCTGTCGAGCGCCAGGGCGGAGGGATCGATCGCCACGTCATACTCGACCGCGATGCCATAGACCTTCTCGCCGCCCCCGGTGACTTCACAGAGTGCCGTGATCCCCTGGAGTCCAGGTCCGTTGCGCTTTCGCGGCCCGCCCGGACCGTTGTTCGTCGCGGCCTGGAAGCCGCCGGCCTGCGCCTGTGCCGGCTGAACAGCGAGACCCATTGCCGAGGCGGCACCGGCCAGCGCGGTGCCGGCCGCCACGAAGTCTCGTCTCGATACCTTAGTCATGCGCAGTCTCTCATCTGGAAGGGTTTCCGCATCTTAGCGCACGAAGGTCACGTTGACCGGCTTGAAAACCTGGGCGCTGTTCGTGGTCGGCTGCAGGCGCCCGCTGCGGGGATCGCGGCGGAGCACGGAGACACGGTCCTCGCCTTCCTCGGCGACGAGGATCCAGTTACCGCCCGGCGATGGCGCGAAGCTCCAGGGACGGCGGCCGACCGCGATGCGCTGGACCTCGGTGAGCGTACCCGCCCTCGGATCGATCGCGAAGGTGATCAGCGAATTATCGCCCTCGCGCGTCGAGACATAGAGAAAGCGCCCGTCGGAGCTCACCGCCAGTTCGGCGGCGCTGCGCTCGCCGGCGAAAGTCTTTGGCAGCAGGTCGAGCGTCTGGACGGGCGTGAGGTGCCCGCGCCGGTCATCCCACCGATAGACCATCATCTGGGCGGTCAACTCTGTGTCGAGATAGGCGAAATGGCCATCACGCCCGAAGACAAGGTGGCGCGGGCCGCTTCCCGGCGCTGTCTGCGCGAACGCTGGCTCGGAGGGGCTCAGCGTCCGCGTGGCGGAGTCGAAGCGATAGACGAATACCCGGTCGGCACCGAGATCGGGGACCAGCACGTGCCGTCCGCCCGGGGCGACGGTGACCCCGTGCGCGTGCGGGCTGGTCTGACGGCGATGAGGGCCGGTCCCCTCATCATGGCCGAGCGATGCCGGGGCGCCCAGCGAACCGTCCATGGCCACCGGCATCGCCGAGACGGTGCCGGAGCCGAAATTGGCGGCGAACAGGGAATGCGAGCGCGCGTCATAATCGAGATGTGTCGCGCCACCGCCGCCCGAGCCGACATCGCCGAGCGACCGCAGCGCGCCGGTCTGGCGATCGACGGCGAAGGCGACAACCCGCGCTTCGCTCTTGCCGTCATTGCCGCTCTCGCTGACCGAGAACAACACTGGGCTGCCCGGCATCGCCGCGAGCCAGGTCGGGCGGAAGACATCCGCGACCGGGCGGACGTCGCGCAGCGTGCCGGTCGCCTCGTCGAACCAGCCGCCGAACAGCTCCTGCCCAGGCTGGTCGCCATGCGTGCCGAAATAGACCAGGCTCGCTTGGCTGGCGGTGGCTGTCGGGCGAACCGCCTGCGTGCAGCCGGTTGCCAGCAGCAGCATAGCGCCCAGCACCGCCGCGATGCGGGTGGGCCCGGGCTTTGCTTGCTCGTTCAAATCTCGATCTCCGTTGCGCTTGCGTATCGCTTGCCGGCCGTTTCTCGCCGCGCCGATACCGGCGAGAACGAGCGTGCGAATTTCGCTATGGTTACATCTGTATCGGCTTCGTCGCAGGCGAACGGAACGGCGCCCGCAACGAACGGAGCCGGGCGCCGCCCCCTTCTACCACCGCACGCCCAGCGAAGCGCCGAAGGTGCGGGGATCGCTGATCGTCGTCGCGGGCAGTGTCGATTGCTTGACCGCGTAATTGGAAAGGTTCTTGACGAAGGCGCTCAGCGTGAAGCGCTCGCCGGCGCTGACGAAGCGCGCCTCCAGATTTTCCTGCCAATAGCCGGGCTGGTAGCCGAGTTTAGAGGCGTCCTGGACCGGATGCACCCAATAGCCCGAGCTGTGATAGGCGTCGCCCCCCACCGACAGGCTCGCGCCCGAGCCGAAGTGGAAGACGTGCTCGTAGCTGAGGTTGGTGCTGAAGGTCGGCGAATGCGGCTGCACCTTGCCGCGGATGTCGTAAAAGGCCAGCGCGTTGGTCAGCTGGTCGTTATAGCCGATATAGCAGCCGCCGCCGGTCGGCGCCGCCAGCGTGGCGCAGGTGCCCTGGCTGTTGCCGAATCGCGCCTTCATCAGCGTGCCGTTGAAGCCCAGGCTGTCGTTCGGGGTCAGCAGGAAGCGAGCCTGCCATTCGAGGCCCAGATTATAGGCGTTCTCGATGTTGAAGGTCGGCACCGAGCATTCCGGCGGCTGGCCACCGCCATTGGAGCAGACATAGGTCGCGCCGCCGGCCAGGGTGACCGGGAAGCCGGCATAGCTGTCGATGTCCTGATAATCCTTCTGCTTGTAGTAGAAGGCATCGAAGTTGAGCAGCAGCCGGTTGCCGAAGAACCGGTTCTTGACGCCGAACTCGAAGGCCAGCGTCTTCTCGCTCGCGAAATTCGCCGCCGTTCCGAGCGCGCCATTATAGGTCAGGCCGCCGGGGCGATAGCCGGACGACACCGTGAAATACTGCATCGAGTGGGGGGAGAGATCGAGCTCCTCGCCGAGGCGAAAGTCGAAATGGGTGAGATCGCGGCTGTAGGTGGTGGCAACGCCGGCGGGCTTGAGCGTGCGACGGTCCCAGCTTTCGCGGACGCCCGCAATCGCGCGAAAGCTGTCGGAGACGGGCACGGTCGCCTCGCCGAAGATTGCGTTGGTCCGCGTCCCGTAGCCGGTGCCGCCTGGGCGCCCAGGCACCGCCTGGAACGCCGCACCCCATTTATACTGGCTATAGTCCCAGTAATAATAGCCGAGGTTCCATTGCAGCGCGCTTCCGTCCGGGCTGTGGAGGCGGACTTCGGCCGAATATTGGTTGAACGGATCATATTCGTGAACGACGAAGCACTGGCCAGGGCCGCCGATATTCCATGGCGGGCCGTTATGCGCACAGCTCGTCGCGTCGCCGGCAATCTTGATGTACGAGCCGGTGACGTCGAGCGCGACCCCGTCCGAGAAGCCGTAGCTCAGATTGCCGGTGAAGGTGTGCTGGTAGATATCGGCCTTGTTGTTGGCCGGATCGCTGGTCGCATCGCCGGTATCGCCCTTGTGCCAGGCATTGCCATTGTCGTTGATGCTGTCGCCCGCATAGGGCGCGACCTTGTTGATGATGATCGGATAGGAAGCTTCCGAGCCATAGCCCGTACCGCCCAGATGATCGAGCTGATAGCCTAACCTGATGGCGAACGCAGCACTCGGCTGAAACAGGATCTTGGCGCGGAGTGCCTGGGCAATGGCGTTGCCGGTTTTCGGGTCGAAATAGGAATTGCGGTGCACCGCCGCGCCCGCGATGCGGATCGCTACCGTGTCGCTCAGGGCGAAGTTCTGGGCAATCTCGCCGCGGATCAGGCCGAAATTGCCGATCGTGAGTAACCCCCTCCCCTCGTTGCTGCCGAGGATCGGGTCGTTGGAGATGACGTTGACCACCCCGCCCTCCGCATTGGGACCGTAGCGCGTGCTCTGGGGCCCTTTCAGCACTTCGATCCGGTTCACGTCGAAAAAGCCGGTGGTCGTGCCGAGCGCGATGATGTTGTAGACGCCGTCGAACTCGAGCGCGACCGAACCCTGGGTCGCACCGCTCTGCAGGTCGGCGCCGAGGCCGCGCACGTTGATCGAGAAGCCCCCGGGCTGGGCACTCGTATTGACCCCCGGCACGGTGGCGAGCGCCTGGGAAATGTTGGTCGTCGCGGTGCGGGCGAGATCGTCGCCGCCCAGCACATCGACCGACGCCGAGACCTTTTGCAGGCTCTGGCTGTGGCGCGCCGCAGTCACGATGATCTCGTTATCGGTGCTGGATCCGGTATCGGCCTGCTGCGCGGCCGCCGCGCCATCGGTCTGCGCACCGGCCGGCACGGAGTCGGCCGACCTGGCGGAACCGGGCTTCGTGTGGATCATGAAGACGCCGCCGGGCGTCCGGGTGAGGAAGAGCCTGCCATTGCCCAGCATCTGGGACAGTGCCTGCTCGGGCGTAAAGCTGCCGGTCAGCGCCACACTCTTCTGCCCCTGGGCAATCGCCGGATCGAACAGGATCTGTACATTCGCTGCCTCGGCGAAGCGCGTCAACGCCTGGGCCAGCGGCATGCTGGGTATGTCGAAACTCTGCGCCGCCGGCTGCGCCACCGCATGGGCACCTGGCACACAGATGGCCGTGGTCGCCAGCAGGGCGCTCAGGCTGATAGCCAATCCTCGCATTGTCCTCTCCTTGGTCGTCGCCCGATTGTCACGGGCGTTCGAAGGGTCAGACGCGGGCGCGCGGCAAATCCGCAGGTTGCCGCGGAATTATTTCAAGCGCGGCCTGCGGTGCAGCACGATTTCGTCAGCGCGGCGCTCGGCGGTCACGGGAAACAGCGCGACCAGGGCGGAGAGGAAATCATCGCGTGCGTCGGTGCGGAAGACCCCGCTTACCCGCAGCGTATCCAGATCAGGATCGGTGATGCGGATCGGCACGCGGTTGTAGCGGTTGAAGGTGCGCACCGCTTCGGCGAGCGGTTCCTGATCAAAGTGCAGCTTGCCCTCGATCCAGCTGATCCGCGCCTTCACATCGGCGGGCTCCAGCCGGGTGCGGTCCGCCGTGCGATCATATTCGAGCAGCTCGCCGACTTTCATCCTGGCGGGCGCGGCTCCACGCGGCTCGGCGCTGCGCACGATCACGCTGCCCTGGGCGAGCAGCACGGTGATGCGGCGCCGATCGCGCGACACCTCGAACTCGGTACCCACCGCAACGATCTCGCGCTCGCCCGCGGTCACCACGAACGGCCGGGACCTGTCATGCGCGACGCGGAAATAGGCCTGTCCGCTTTGCAGCGTGATCGAGCGGCGGCCGCCGGTGAGCGCCACGCTGATCCGGGTATCGCCGTCGAGCGTTACCACGGAGCCGTCGGCGAGCCGTACGATGCCGCGCTGGCCCTTCCCCGTGGCGAAGCTCGGGGTCGCCACCGCAAGCGTGGCGCCGCGGTCGAACCCGCCCTCCCCCCAGAACAGAGGCCCCAGGAGCAAGGCGAGCACGAGCGATGCCGCGAGCGCACCGATCCAGGACGCGTGGCGGCGCTTGCCGGTCCGCGGCGCTCGCGCCGCTTCCCGCAGCCTGACAAGCGCCGGATCGTCGCCGATCCCCTCCATCGACCGCCAGCCACGTTCCATCGCGGCATAGGCGGCCTGGTTGCGCGGGTGCGCCGCCAGCCAGGCGTGATGGGCTGCGGTCTCGGACCGGGTCAGCCCACCCTGCACGCGCAGCAGCCAGTCGGCCGCAGCCAGCGCAGCTCCTTCCTCCCGGTCAGGCATGCCGGGCCCGATCATTCTTCCTCCGCGCATGCTGCCGCGATCCGCACCATGGCGAGCTTGATGTGCTTCTCCACGGCACTGACGCTTATCTCCATATGCCTGGCGATCTCCGCCTGCTTCCATCCTTCGAACCGAAACAGGACGAAAGCCGTCCGCGCGCGATCGGGCAGAGCCTGGATCGCCGCGCGCAGCCTCGCGACCTCTTCCTTTCCGAGCAAGACGCGCTCCGGCGAGAAATCCGCAGGCGCGTGCTGCTCCTCATCATAGCTTTCCGTTCGCCCGTGCGCCCGGACTGCACGGCGGCGAACATGATCGGTCAGCACATTGTTCGCCGCCTGGAATACATAGGGCTCGACGGCGCGAACTCCGTCGACCGCCCCGCGGCGGGCAAGGCGCACCAGCACCTCCTGGGTGAGATCGTCGCAATCCTGGCTATCGGCCCGGCGGCGGAAGAACGCCATCAGCGGCCGGCGATAGCGCCGGAAAATCGCTTCGAGCGCATTACCTTCCGGCTGCGCCGCTGCCGCTGTGCTGATGGAACGAGTCAATGCATGCCGGTCCGAATGGTCGCGCGATGCGAACGCAATATGGCTCGCCCCCGACGAGCCGGATCGCAATGCCGACGAAGCGGAATGGTTCGCCCGGCACACTTTATTGATCGGTGCAGGGCAGCGGCTCGCGCGCCGCCGTGCTAGCCGCGGCGGCCACTCATCGCCGGGCGCTGTCGGCGTGGAATAGCTGCGGGGCAGCTTGCAAGGAAATCGCGCCATACGGCCCAGCTATGCCCGCCCGGAACCTGCCGATAGGTTACAGGCAAGCCCTTTTCCCTTGCCCGCTCGGTTGTGGAGCCTGAGGCGTCGTCGGCCTAGGCGTCGGACCAACGGCGCAGCAGATTGTGGTAGACGCCGGTCAGCTCGATCACCGAGCGATCGTCATTGCCGAGCGTCGGCACCAGCCGCTGCACCGCCTGGTCCATCTCGAACAGGATGCGCCGCGCGGCATCGTCGCGGACCATCGACTGGATCCAGAAGAAGCTCGCCACGCGCCGCCCGCGCGTCACCGGCTCGACGCGGTGAAGGCTCGACGAGGGATAGAGGATCGCATGCCCCGCCGGCAGCTTGACCGACTGCGCGCCGAACTGCCCCTCGATCAGCAGCTCGCCGCCGTCATAGGCGGTGGGATCCTCGAGGAAGACCGTCATCGACAGATCGGAGCGGATGCGGAACTCGGTGCCGCGCTGGATGCGCACGGCATTGTCGACATGCGTGTCGAAGCGCTGCCCGCCGCCATAGCGGTTGAACAAGGGCGGAAAGACCTTGAGCGGCAGCGCCGCGGCGAAGAACAGGCCCGAGCGGCCCAGCGCATCGAGCACCATCGCTCCGGCCTGGCGATGGGCCTCGCCGCCTTCGGGCAGCTGCTCGTTATCCTTGGCCAACGCCGACTGGGCACCCGAGGTGGCGTTGCCGTTGACCCATTCCGCGCCGTCGAGGATACCGCGCAACGTGGCGACTTCTTCGGACGAAAGCAGTTCTGGAAGCGCAATCAGCATGCAAGTACCGCGGCAAGGTCGGGCCAGGCCGAACCCAGCAGCCAGCCGCGCATCTTGGCCGTGAACGCCGGCGTGGCGGTCCTGACTGCGACTTCGATCCAGCCTCGAGCCTTGGCGATCTCGCCGGCGTCGAGCAGCATCCGGGCGTGGTTGAAGGCACCGCGGAAATCGCCGCCTTCGGCCGCCCGGGCGTAGAATTCCGCCGCCTTTGCCATGTCGCGCTCGACGACCCAGCCATCCTCGTGGAAGCTGCCAAGATAGTTGACTGCCTTGGCATTGCCCATTGCGGCAGCCTTCTCGAACCAGGCGAACGCCTGCGCCTTGTCCTCCACCACACCGGCGCCGAGGGTCAGCGCGGTGGCATAATTGTACATGCCCCATTCGAGACCGTGTTCAGCGGCGATGCGGAAGCACTCGGCGGCCCGAGCCTTATCGACCGCGGTGCCCCAGCCCAGGTCATAGCAGCGCCCAACCATATTGAGCCCCATCAAATGCCCCTGGGCCGCGGCCTTGTTGAACCAGCCAAAGCCCTCACGCGCCTGTCCGGCATCGAGCAGCATCTGACCCAATACAGCCTGGGCCTCGGCCACGCCCTGCTCGGCACCCGCACGGATCAACGCCGCCCGCTCGTCCGGCGAACCGGAGAGGCGGGCGGCGATCTCGCTGGGCGTCAGCGCATTCAGGTCTTCGCTCAGAACTTCACTCCGAGCGTTGCGAAGGCCGAGCGGCCCGGCGCGATCGAGGCATAGTGCGCCGAATAGGCCTGCGGGAAATAGACCTTGTCGGTGAGGTTCTGCACATTGACGCTCACATCGAAATGCTCGTTGATCTTGTAGCCGAGCCGGGCGTCGAAGCGCCAATATTCCGGCACGGTGCGGACCAGCACCTTGGTCGCCGGATTGACCGTGACCACGCCGGCCGAATTCTGCGTGGCGGTGCGGTTGTCGCTATACCCGCCGAACACGCGGCTGGTGTAGAAGGCGCCGCCGCCGAAGCTCAGGCCGCTGAGCGGCGTGACGTTCGCCCACAACGTGAAGCTGTCCGCCGCCGTCTGCGTCGCCTGGCGACCGTTGTTGACCGAAGGGACCAGCACGACCTTGGCCGCCTGGGTGCCCACCGCCGCGGCAGTGAGCGCGGTATAGCCGCCATCGATGATCTTCGGATCGAGATGGGTATAGCCGCCGAACACGTTCAGCCACTTGGTGACGTTGCCGTTGAAGCTGAACTCGATGCCGCGGATGCGGCGCTTGCCGATGAACTGTACCGTGTTGTCCTCGCCGGTGGCGCGGGCATTGTCGGTGTCGGTCTGGAAAGCTGCCAGCGTCAGCGAGAGCTGCTCGTTGAACAGGCCGGCCTTCGCGCCGATCTCGTAGCTTTTGGTCTTCTCGACCTTGAGGCTGTCGAGCAGCGCCAGGTTCGCATTGGTGTTGGTCGTCGGCAGGGCGTTTGCCTCCGCGCCTTCGCCAAGCAGGCTGTTCGGCGGCGTCGCTGCGGTGGCATAACTCGCATAGAGGCTGGTGTTGCGGGTCGGCTTGAAGACCAAGCCGGCCTGCCAGTTGAACAGATTGTCGGTGCGCTCGAGGCTGAAGCCCTGCGAGCCCGCGGGAATGGCCGGCGTCAGCTTCGAGGTGAAGCGATCGAAGCGGCCGCCGAGGTTGAGGATCAGAGACGGCACCAGCGTGATCGAGTCGAAGGCATATGCCGAAACCGTGTGCGCGTCGTTCTGGATCTCGGTGGTCGGCCCGCCCTTCACGATCGGCGTCGTCACCGTGGTGGCGTCGCCGGTATAGTTGACCCAGGCGTCGTTCGGGTTCGGGTTGAACAGGCTGGCGCAGTAGAAGCGCGCGATCGTCGCTGTGTTGCAGCGCGGATTCACGCCCGAACCGGTGGCGAGGACATAGGTGCCGCGGCGAGCTTTCTCCCAGCTGACCTCGACGCCGGTCGCGAAGCTGTGCTTGACCGAACCCGTCTCGAAGGTGCCGAACAGGTCGGTCTGGTTGGTCAGCGCCTCGGAATAGCCGTAACGCGTATTGCCGCGCCGCCAGACATATCCGCCGGTGATCTGGTCCCCGCGCAGTGCCGCCGCGCTGCCGGCTGCGGGCGCGGTGGCGGAGGTGCCATAGACGTTGCCCTGCTGGTCATCCGGCTGAGTGTAGATGTAGTTCTGCTCGTTATAGCTGTAGCGCGAGTTGTTGCGCAGCGTGACATCGCCAAAGTCATGCTCGACGCGCAGATTGGCCTGATGCGTATAGGCATCGCGGAAATCACGGCTTTTCAGGCCGTAGAAGGCCGTGCGATCGATATAGCCCTTCACGCCGCCATTGGTGATGAAGTCGCCCATCGCCGGCTCGGAATAGATCTCGCCGGTGCCCGGCGCGTTGCCGATCGTGTAGCGATAGGCGATGCCGCTGTCGGGCAGCTCATGGCTCTCAAGATAGTAATAGCCGGCGGTCAGCCGCGTATCGCTGCCCAGGCCGATCGTGATCGACGGCGCGACGCCCCAGCGGCGGTTCCAGATCGCGTCGCGGCCGGCAACGTCCTGGTCGTGCCACATCGCCGCGACGCGGACGCCGATGCCACTGCCCAGATACTGGTTCACGTCGAGCGAGGCGTGCCTGTAGTCGGCGGTGCCGACGCTCGCCGTCGCGCGGACGAAGTCGGTCGCCTGGGGCGACTTGGTGATGATGTTGATCGAGCCGCCGGCACTGCCGCGGCCGCCGAGTGTCGAGTCCGAACCGCGGACGACCTGGACCTGTTCGATGGCAAAGGTGTCGCGTGCCTGGGCCGCGCTGTCACGTACGCCGTCTACAAAGGTCGAGCCCTGGCTGTCGAAGCCGCGGATGAAGGGACGGTCGCCAACTGGATTGCCGCCTTCGGCCGCGCCGAAGGTGATGCCGGGCACCGTGCGGAGCGCGTCCGCCAGCGTCGTCGAACCGGTTTGCTCGATCACATCCTTGGGCAGGACGATGACGGAACGCGGCGTGTTCTCAAGCGTCGCAGTCGCCTTGGGGCCCTGCAACTCGGTGCGCGTGCCGGTGACGGTGATTTCGCCGCGATCCTGTGCGCTACGATCCTGCCCGTCCTTGCCGTCGGGGCCGGGCATCGGGTCCTTGTCGGCGGCGTAAGCGGTGGCCGAAGTGGCGATGAAACCGACACAGGCAAGGGCCAGGTAGGACGCGCCGGAACGCGTGGCGGAAACGGTCATAGGAAGATCCCCCTTTATGCTCAAACTTTGGACAGCAGCCTCTTGGCCTCGCTGTCACTCATGATTCTAAGTCGCATTAGCGGCGCAGGCGCGGAGTATTCCGCCAATCTCAGCGACTTCTAGGAAATGGTATGATCGAAACGCGGTGCCAGCCGTGACTGGCCATGGGCAACCCGCTCCAGGATGCCACGCCGGCGCAACTGGCTGGCATATTGAGAAGAAATGCCCGCCTCGCGCAGCTCCGCCGCCGAGACCGGACCACGCCCGCGCAAGCGTCGTATCACTTTGGCGGCGCAAAGTCCCGAAGGTGAACCTTGCTCGGTGCCCATGGCGCGCGACACGACGCGAATCCGTCGCAAGGCGGCACCGCGCATGGCGACTTCGGGCAGCGCAACGACTTGCGGCATTAGTGCTTCCTGCGATAGCTAATGCGAATTGATCGCAACTGAGGCTCGCCTTTACGCTTCGCGGCGCGCCTGCCAATCGGCAAAGCGAAACATTGGGAACTTGTATGAATTTGCCAACGCTATCCCAATGTTGCGCGGTCGTTGTGCCCGGCTCGGCCTCTGACACGCAGCGATCCGCGTGGTTGCGCGTTTCGATATCGCTGCCCCAACCTGCGAGGCGGCAAGCACGGCTAGCCAAGTAGCCTGGATGCGGCGATAGAGTCGCAGGATGCGCATTCTAATCGTGGAAGATGATGCGGACACTTGTGGCTTCATCGCGCGTGGCCTCTCCGAGGGCGGCCATGTCGTCGTGACGGCGAGCAACGGCCGTGACGGGTTGTTCCAGGCAACGGACGGAAGCTTCGATGTGCTGATCATCGACCGGATGGTGCCCGCGCTCGACGGCCTGTCGCTGGTCAAGATGCTGCGAACCGGCGCTTGCGCAACGCCTGTCCTGATATTGACCGCGATGGGGAGTATCGAGGACCGCGTCGAGGGTCTGGAGGCAGGCGCCGACGATTATCTGGTCAAGCCCTTCGCCTTTTCTGAACTGGCCGCACGCGTCCAGGCACTCGCCCGCCGGCCGGTGCTGCACGCCGATCCCGTCCGGCTGAACGCGGGCGATATCGAGCTCGATTTCGAGCGGCGCCAGGTCCGGCGCGCCGGCCGCAAGGTGGCGCTACAACCGCGCGAATTCCTGTTGCTCGCCGAGTTGATGCGCAACCCCGGGCGCATCGTGACCCGGACGATGCTGCTCGAGCGGGTCTGGGATCTCGACTTCGAGCCAAGGACGAATATCGTCGAGACGCATCTCAGTCGGCTTCGCACAAAGCTCAATGCCGGGTTCGACGCCGACGCGATCGAGACCGTGCGCGGCGCCGGCTATCGGCTTCGCGCTGATTGATGCGCTTCCTCGGTCGCTCCACCTTCGGTCTAGCCGCGCTGATCAGTGTCGCATTGACGCTGGGAACGCTGGCGATCGGCAAGGTCGCCTATCGGATCACCCATCACGCGATCGAGCTGCAGCTCGACCATCGGATAGATACCGAGACACGCGCCCTGCTCGTCGAGGTGGGCACCAATCGGAGTGCCGCGATCGCCGCCGCGATCCAGCGGCGCCTGGCCGCTCCGATCGCCAACGACCTCGATTATCTGCTGGTCGATCGGACTGGAAGGCGGCTGGCCGGTAATCTCGATCCAGCAATGCGGCTCGTGCCCGGCTATGAAGAGTTCTTTCGGGCGCGGGACGGCTCGAT
The DNA here is from genome assembly GCF_058807215.1 of Sphingomonas sp. GW821-FHT12D09. NCBI lineage: Bacteria > Pseudomonadati > Pseudomonadota > Alphaproteobacteria > Sphingomonadales > Sphingomonadaceae > Sphingomonas > Sphingomonas sp. GW821-FHT12D09. The sequence continues at coordinate 1,532,060 of NZ_JBXAQL010000001.1, forward strand.
CGGCCAGGCAATGACAACGCGCGTCCCAAACGATGCCTTGCTGATCGTGCGAGCGAATCGCGCCGGCCTGCGTCAGATCGATCGACGCCTGGGCGATCTGTTCAACTGGTCGATCGCCGCGATGCTGCTGCTCGGTCTCGCCGGTGCCTGGACGTTGAGCGCACTGACCAGGGCACGGCTGCATCGGATGGATCGCACCGCGCTTGCGATTATCGATGGAGACCTGGGGCAAAGGATGCCCGTCGGAGCTTCGGGTAACGAATTTGATCGCCTCGGCACGACGCTGAACCAGATGCTCGATCGTATTGCCGCGCTGATGCTCAATCTGAGACAGGTGTCGAGCGACATCGCGCACGATCTTCGAACGCCGCTCACGCGGCTACGCCACCGGCTGGAGGAAGCGGCCGGCGGAGACGAGGCCGAACGCACGGCGGCTGTCGATGCAGCGCTGAACCAGGCAGATGAACTGCTCGACATCTTCGCCGCGCTCCTGCGCATTTCGGAAGTCGAAGGGCTCGGCGTACGCAAGCATTTCCGGCCGTTCGACCTGAGTGCGGCGCTGACCGATTTCGCCGAGATGTTCCGAGCGGACTCGGAGCAGCGCGGCGACACCTTCGAAGTCGATGTCCAGCCTGGTATCGAAGTGCTGGGCGATCGGCGCCTGTTGATCCAGCTTGTATCGAATCTTCTCGACAACGCCCTCCACCATACCCCTGCCGGGACGCGCATTCGCCTCACGCTGCAGGAGGATGATGGAAGCGTATTGCTCTGCGTGCGCGATGATGGCCCCGGCGTGCCGGATAATTCGCGCGCAGGATTGTTCGAGCGCTTCAGCCGCGGAGACACCAGCCGATCGTCTGCCGGCCACGGCTTGGGACTCGCGCTGGTTGCTGCGATTGCGACGGCACATCATGGCGAGGTCGCTCTGCTCGACGGCCCCGGCTTCGGGATCGCGGTCTCGCTGCCGGGCCAGAGCGCCTAGCGGCTGGCGGAGACCCCGAGGATCTCCGCCGATACAGCCTTAGTTCGGCTTCATCACGAGCATCTGGACGGTGCCGGGAATGGCCTCGGGCCAGCCCAGCTTGTTCAGCGCGGCGAAGCGCGCGGTCGGCAGATAGAGCGTGCCGGTGGTCAGATCGACCGCGCCGGTCCGGGTGCCGATCTGCGTCGGCACGACTTCCTCGACATGGATGTCGCTGCGGCTGTTGACCTTGAGCACGGTCAGCACGCCATCATAGGCCGAGGGCACGAACGCGCGCTTGCGCACCTTGTCGTAGATCACCGCGTCCGCGCCCTTGCCCACCGGCAGCGTCGCGAGGTCCTCGCCCGTCTTGGCATCGAGCACCTTGAGCATGTTATTGAAGCATACCGAGAGGATGACATCGGCCCCCTCGACATAGGCCATTCCCGAGGGATCCTCGCAGCCCTTCATCGCCCATTTGCCGACCAGCTTGCGCTTCACCGCGTCGAACACGATCACCGAAGCGGATTCGGTGCCATTGACGAAGACGCGGCCGCGCCCGTCGGTCTGGGAGAATTCGAGCGGCTCGCCGAGTTCGACCGCGCCGTCGACTTCCTTGGTCGCCGGATCGATCGCCGCCGCCTTGCCATGGCCGCCCATCACCCAGACGCGCTTACCGATGGGCTCATAGACCGCGGAGTCCGACGCCTGCTCGAGCTCGACGAGCTTGACGATATTGCCCTCGACCGTGGTGAACAGGATCGCCCCGCTGATGCCGGCCATCGTGGTCAGCATCGTGTCGCCGCCCGGCAGCGGGATGACTGCGCGTCCTTCCGAGCCAGGGATGAAGCGGTTGTCGATCAGGCCGGTCTCGAGGTCGAGCTCGAAGACGCCATTGCCGCGCGCCGCGAACAGGCGGTGGTGGACCGGCTCTATATTGACATAGTCCCACCAGCCGTCGCCGATCTGGATGCGGTCGACGATGTGATAGCCGGGTGCCGTTGGAGCTGGTGTGGGAGCCGGAGCCGTCTGCGCGCGCGCCGGTGCGGCAAGTGCGAGCATGCTGCCGCATGCGATCGTCGTGGTCAGCAATCGTCCAAGGAACTTCATCTGCCTTACTCCCCGTTTTGATTGGTCGATGGCCGGCGCGTCATTGCGAACAGCAGCGTCGGCAGGAATGCGAGCACCAGCGGCGCTCCGATAAGGAGCCCAGCAATAATCGCGGTGGCGAGCGGAGCCTGCAGCCCGGCGCCACGGCTGATGCCGAGCGCCAGCGGCAGCAGCGTGAGCATAGCTATCAGGGCCGACATCAGGATCGGCCGCAACCGCGCCCTGCCCGCCTCGAGCAGCGCCTCAAGGGACAGCGATGCATCCACGGGCAATTCGGCGAGATAGAAGATTGCGAGTTCGGTGATCATGCCGACCACCATCGTCAGGCCCATCAGCGCGGAGATGTCCAGTTCGGTCCCGGTCAGCCACAGGCCGAGGAACACTGCCGAAGTGGACAGCAACACGGTGCTGATCACGGCAATCGTATAGGTCCAGCGCTCGAACAGCAGCGTCAGCAGCAGCGCCGAGAGCAGCAGCGCAGCGACGAACACGGTGATCAGGTCCGAGAAGCTCTGCTGCTGCTGCGCGTAGAGGCCGCCATAATCGACGCGGATCGTGGGCGGCAAATGCAGCGCCTCCACCGCCGCCTGCACCTCATGCATGCCGGTACCGAGATCCTTGCCCTCGAGCCGCGCGGTGACCGGGATGAACGGCGCCAGGTCCTCGCGCGTGATCTGGCGCTGGCCTGCGGCGATGCGGATCGTCGCGATCGAGCCTAGCGTCGCCGTGCGCCCATCAGAAGCGCGGACGAGGAGCTGGCCCAGCGCATCGGCGCGGCTGCGCAGGTCCTGCGGGAGCCGCACCCGCACGTCGAGCACCTGTTCGCCGGCTAGGATCTGGGTGGCAATGGTGCCGCCCACCTGCGATTCGACCTGCTTGGCGACGGCATCGGGATCAAGCCCGGCCAATGCCGCCGCAGCGCGATCGACATGGATCTCGATCGCGTCGCCGGCCACGCGCAGGCCGTCGACCACTTCGACCACGCCGTCGATCTTGCCGATCGCCTCCGCGACCTTCTGGGCGGAGGTGGCCAGCTCGGCGTCGTCATCGCCGAACAGCTTGACCTCGATCGGCTCGGGCACCGCGGTCAGGTCGCCGATCAGATCTTCCATCAGCTGGGCGGTCTCGATCTCGAGCCCGGGTACCTGCTCCTCGACCTTGTCGCGGATCTCTGCCATCACTTCGTCGATCGGACGGCGGCTGCCGCCCTTGAGGCGGATGAAGAAATCGCCCTCATCGGCCTCGGTCAGCCCGCCGCCGAGCTGCACGCCGGTGCGGCGCGAATAGCTGGTGACTTCTGGCGTCTCGCGGATGATTGTCTCGACCTGGCGGAGCAGGCGATCGGTGTCGGACAGCGCCGCGCCCGATTTCGCCTTGTAGTCGAGGATGAAGCCGCCCTCGTCCATCACCGGCATGAAGCCGGATTCCAGACGCGTCCAGGCAAAGCCGCCCGCCGCCACGAGCAGCGCCGCGGTCAGGCCGGCCGCGAGAGCAGGGCGGGCAAGCACGCGGGCGCCGAGCTTGCCGTACCAGCGTGCCAGCGCGCCGGTGAGCCGTTCGGCCTTGTCGGCGGCTTCAACGTCCTTGAGCGTCAACCAGCGCTGCCCGACCAGCGGCAACACATAACGCGCGTAGAGCAAGGACACGCCCAGCGCGGCGACCATCGTCACCGCCAGCGCCTTGAAGAAGCCGCCGGTCACGCCCGAGATGAAGGCGAGCGGCAGGAACACCACGATCGTCGCCAGCGTCGATCCGAACAACGGCCGCGACATCTCGCGCGCGCTGGCCAGGATCGAGGGCGGCTCAGCCTCGCCCCGGCCATCCTGCAGCCGCCGCATCAGATGCTCGAGCATCACCACGGCATCGTCGACGACCAGGCCGACCGCCGCGGCCATGCCGCCCAGAGTCATCATGTTGAAGCTCATGTGCAGCGCGAACAGCGCGAGGCAGGTCGCGGCGAGCACGGCGGGAAGCAGCAGCGCAGTGATCACCATCAACCGCCACGAGCGCAGGAACAGGAACAGCACCACGCCGGCGAGCAGCGCGCCGAGCAGGATCGCGTCGCGCACTGCGTCGGCGGCGCCGGTCACCAGCTCGGACTGGTCGTAGAAGGGGCTGACCTTCACCGTGGCGGGCAGCTTGGCGCCCTTCAGCCGATCGGTGATCTCGCGCGCCAGCTTCACTGCGTCGGCGGTCGGCGTCTGGCGAATATTGACCAGTACCGCGTTCGTGCCGTTCGAGGTGACGCGCACCCAGGCCGGCGCCGGGGCACGGCGGATGTTGGCGAGCTGGCCGAGCGTGACCACGCCTCCGCCCGGCGTCGCGCTCGCCTTCACCGGGATCGCGGCGATGTCGGCCTCGCTGGTCAGTCGATCATCGACCAGCGCAAGGTAGAGCCGGTGGCGATCCTCGATCCGTCCGACGGCGGAAACGCTATTCGCCGAACCGATCGCTGTCGCGACATCGGCCAGGGTCAGGCCCAGCGTCTGGAGCCGCGCGGGATCGACCTCGACTTCCATCTCGGGCGGCGCGCCGCCGAGCACATCGACGCCGGCGACCCCGGGCACGGTCGACAGCAGCGGGCGTAGGCGAAGCTGGGCAAGCTGGGCCAGCGCGACGCCGTCGAGCTTGTCGGAGGTCAGCGAAATGCCGAGCACCGGGAAGATCGTCGGATCCGATCGCCGCACGCTGAACCGCGTGCCCGCCGGCAGATCGGGAAGGATCGTCGCGAGCGCGCCCTGCGTCGCCAGCACGGCGTTGGTCATGTCGTCGCCCCAGCCGAAGCTCAGCGCGATCTCGGCGGCGCCGCGACTGGTGGTCGAACGGATCTGGATCACGCCGGGGATCTCGCGCAGCGCGATCTCAGCGGGTCGCGAGATGTCGGCGGCCATCTGCGTCGCGTCGCGCTCCCCGGCATCGATCGAGACGACGACGCGGGGGTAATCGATATGCGGGAACAGCGTGACCGGCAGCTTCATCGCGCCGAACAGGCCAGCCAGCGTGACCAGGAAGACGCCCAGCCAGATGGAGCGGGCATGGCGGTGCATCACGTCGCTCATTGCTCGCGCACCTTCGCGCCGTCCTCGAGCGCGGTGCCGCCCTCGGTGACGACCTTGTCGCCCTTGGCCAGGCCCTTGAGGATCTGGATGCGCTCGCCCGAGGAGCTGCCCGGCAGCACGTCCTGCTGATGCGCCACCCCGGCCCTGACGACGAAGACATAGCTCTTGCCGCCATCGTCGAGTAGCGCGGCATAGGGGATGGTGATCCCTTCGGCCTGCTGCGCCAGCACGAGCGACCCGCGCAGCGCCTCGCCCGGCGCGACCGCGAAGGCGGCGGGGAGGTTGGCATAGAGCGCGGAGAGCCGCGTCGTCGCGTCGACCTGACTGTCGATGCCGGCCACCGTCACGCGCGCGCGCGCATCGCCCGAGACGCTCTGGAGCTGGAGCGGCTGGCCCGGATGCAAGCGCTGCACCAGCGCCGGATCGACGCCGAAGCGGGCACGCAGATTGCCCGGCGCGACCACGATCGCGGCAGTTGCGCCAGCGGCGAGCTGCTCGCCATTCTTCGCGCTCAGCCCCTGCACCACGCCCGAGACCGGCGCCCGCAGCGGCACCCCGGCGCGCGCCATGCCGAGATTGGCGAGCGTCGCATGCGCAACCTGCGCCGCGGCGCGCGCCGTCTCGATCTCGGCGTCGGAGCCTAGGCCATCGGCACGCAGCCTTTTGGCACGGGCAAGCGCGGCATCGGCGGCGCTCGCGTCAGAGGCGGCCTTGGCCATGTCGGTCGCGGTCGCCCGGCTCGGCCGCAGTGTCAGGACCACCTGCCCGGCGCGCACCGGCGTGCCATTGGGGCTGAGGATCCGATCGACGATCGCCTCGGCCGGCGCGACCAGCGCATGCTCGCCGCCGGGCCCGGCCTCGGCCACGCCGTACAAAGAGACTTCGGAAGCCGTGGCGCCCAGTTCGGCTGGCGCGGTCTTCACCAGCGCGACCGGCTCGGCCTTGTCCGCTTCGCCTTCGTCGGCAGCCGGGCCGCCGCAACCGGCAAGCAGGGCGAGCGGAAGCAGCGCGGTCATCCGCATCATCGGGTCCATCCTTCGCTGGGGCCGCCCGAGATAAGCTCGAGGGCGATAGTCTGTTCGGCGATCTGCTGGTCGAGCTGGGCGAGGCGCAGCTCCCTGTCCCTGAGCGCCTGCTCGGCGGTGGCCGCAGTGGCGGGCGCGAGATCTCCGCGCTTCGCGGCCCGCGCCGAGGTCTCGGCAAAATTCCGGCTGGTGGGGATCTGCGCGATCAGCACCGCGCGCTGCTGGCGGAGCAGCCCGAGCGATTCCGCCGCAGCGCTGATCTCGGCGCGCGTCTGGAACAGCCGCGCCTCATATTCGGCCTTGAGCTGTTCGCGCGTCGCCTTGGCGATGGCGATGCCGCCGCGATTGCGGTTCCACAGCGGCAGGGTGAAGTCGATCGCCGGGCCAATCGTGGTGTTGCCGCCGGTATCGCGCGCGCCCGCGACGGTGAGCGAGAGGGTGGGAAACTGGTCGAGCACCGCCTTGTGCACCTCGGCCTCAGCCACTGCGTAGCCGGCGCGCAATGCCTGGAGGTCGAGCCGCCGCTCCAGCGCCTGCGCGACCAGCGTCGCCGCGGCGGGTGCGACCGCGGGTTCGGGCGCCACCGTCAGCCGCAGCGCGGTTTCGGGCGGGAAACCGAGCAGCTTGTTGAGCTCGCCCCGCACGGTGGCGAGATCCGTCTCGGCGGTGCTCAGCTTGTCGCTCGCGTCGGTCACGGCGGTTCGCCGCGCATCGAGATCGGCGGCGGCGATGTCGCCCCGCCCCGCCGCGCGGCGCGCCTGCTCGAACAGCGCCTGCGTGGAGTCGGCGCTGGCCCGGGCGAGACGCAGCTGCGTCTCGAGCGCCAGGATGCGTACGCCCAGCAGCCGTGCCTGGCCGGCGGTCTGCCATTCGGCCCAGGCGAGATCGAGCCGCACCTGGCGCCTGCTCGCCTCGGCATTCTGCCGCGTCACGCGGGCGGTGCGCAGCTGATTGAGGTCGAACGCCAGCTGGCCGCCGAACGCATCGAGCGGGTCCGAACCCGACACCAGCTTGTCGAAATTGGCCTGGAAGGTCGGATCGGGGAGCAGCCGCGCGGCGAAGGCCTGGGCATCGGTGACACCAAGCCTGGCGCGATGCGCCTTGAGATCGGGGTTCTCGAGTACCGCGATAATCGCCAGCGCATTGGGCGTCAGCGGCCTGGTCCAGTCGATCGGCTCGGGCGTGAGATAGGGTCGGTCGATCTTCTGCGCATCCGCCGAGACGATCGCCATGTCGGGCGTCGCCAGCACCGCCCCGGGCTCGGCTAGCGGGGCCGCCCGATAGGGCACGCAACCGCTCGCCAGCAGCGCTGACGCCGTTCCACAGAGCAACAATCGCAGTCGGCCTGGCCTCACTTCGCGCTCCCGCATTCCGATCGGTGCGCACTATGGAGGGATGGCTATTGGCCCAGCATTGGCCGAACATTAGGAATCGCCAACTTGCCGACGGGCGGCGATCGGACCCATTTTCGGCACGGAAACTGGACCTCAGGCGAATGAAGCTGCTGCTGCTCGAAGACGATGAGGCGACCCGAACCCAGGCCGTGCGCATGCTCAGCGCGGCTGGGCATGTGGTCGAGGCGTGCAGCTCGGGGAGCGACGCGCTCTTTATGGCGACCGAGGGGGATTACGGCGTCCTCATCCTCGATCGGATGGTGCCCGGACTGAACGGCCTGTCGGTTCTGAAGGCGTTGCGTGCAGCGGGCATCTGTACGCCCACGCTGCTGCTCACGTCGATGGACGGGATAGACGACCGGGTCGAGGGATTGGAAGCCGGCGCCGACGACTATCTAGTCAAGCCGTTCGCCGGTGCCGAGTTGCTCGCCCGGATCAACGCGCTCTCGCGCCGGCCCCCGATCGCCGATATCGCAGTCACGCTCACGGTCGGCGACCTCGTCATCGACCGGCTGAAGCGCACCGTCACCCGGGCTGGCACCCGCATCGAACTGCAGGCGCAGGAGTTCAAGCTGCTCGACTATCTGATGCAGCATGCCGGCGCGGTGGTGACGCGGACGATGCTGCTCGAGAATGTCTGGTCCTTCCACTTCGATCCGCAGACCAACGTGATCGAAAGCCATATGAGCCGGCTGCGCGCCAAGGTGGATCGCGGGTTCGGCAAGGAACTGATCCAGACGGTGCGGGGTGCCGGATACCGGATCGATGGCTGAACGCGCGCCCCGGCGCCGCAGCGCGCTCAACAGCGGCGCCTTCCGCTTCGCGCTGGTCTTCGCGGCGGTGTTCGCCTGCGCTTCCTTCCTGCTGCTCGACCGGGTCTATCAGCAGATCGGCGGCTATGCCGAGCAGGCAACGATCGGCGCGCTGAAGACTGAGACCGCGTCGCTGATCGCGGGAAATCGCGCGGACCTTGCGAACGAGATTCGCCTGCGCACCGCCGCCACGCCCGACGGCACTTTCCTGTACCTCCTGATCGACGCCCGGGGCGGGCGCGTCATCGGCACGATTCCCCGGTCCGCTGCCAGGCCAGGTTCGGGCAGGATTTCGATGCGCGAGCCCGGCCGTACCGAGCCCGAGGAGCTCGCCACTTTGGGCACCGACCTGGCGGACGGCAGCCTGCTCGTCGTCGCGACCGACAGTTTCGATATCGGCTGGATCCGCGGGCAGATGATCCGGTTCATGATCGCCTGGGCGGTGACAGTTACGCTGCTCGCCTTGGTCGCAGGCTGGGCGGCGGCGTGGCTATTCCTCAAGAGGTTGAGCGCGGCTAATTCGGCGATCGACCGAATCATGGCGGGTCGCACCGAGCAGCGCATCCCGATGATCGGGCTGGCGCCGGAGCTCGACGATCTCGCGCGCAACCTCAATCGCATGCTCGAGCGAATCGACGGGCTGATGGAGGGGCTTCGCCAGGTATCCACCGATGTCGCGCACGATCTGCGCACGCCGCTCACCCGCCTGCGCCAGATGCTCGAGGCCGCGCGCGAGGCGGTGGAGCGCGACGAAGTCGTGTCAGGCATCGATGCGGCGATCGCCCAGGCCGATCAACTGCTCGCCACCTTCCGCGCGATCCTGCGCCTCGCGCAGATCGAGGGCGGCGGCCGCCGCGCGCCGTTCGAGGGGGTCGATCTGGGAGCGTTGCTGCAGGGACTGGTTGAGACCTATGAACCGGTCGCGCATGATGCCGGCCATGTCCTGATCGCGCCGGTGGCGGAGGCAGCGGCGATATCGGGCGATGCCGAGCTGCTCGCCCAGCTTTTCGCCAATCTTATCGAGAATGCGATCCTCCATACGCCGGCGGGCACGCGCGTTCGCGTTGAGGTCGAGCCGGTCGAGGAAGGGTTTCGCGCCTCGGTCATCGACAACGGTGCCGGGGTGCCCGCCGCGGAGCATCCGCGCCTCACCCGCCGATTCTACCAGGTCGATCCGAGTCGAGGCGCCGGGAGCGCTGGACTCGGCCTCGCGATGGTTAGTGCGATCGCGCATCTGCACGGCGCCCGGCTCGAGATTGGGGACGCGCAGCCTGGCCTGCGTGTCAGCGTTGAGTTCACTGGGACGGGCTGAAGGAGAGCTCTGATATAGCGCACCCCTTCGAGCACTTGGATCCTGATCTCCACTTACATTTTACCGAGCGCGCTCTCACGCGGAGGGTTCGAGATACTCATTTTCTAAGCAGCATAAGTGATTGATAGTTTGATATTTTGTAAAATGGCAGAGCCAAGCATCCGCCTATTCTTCGATACCAATGCGAAATCGTTTCGTCATCTCGAATTTAATTTTCTGCCACCGGAAGTACGAGCCTCTACCCGGTAAGGTCATCTCGCGCCCAGGTTGATGCCCCACCTTCGTTGAGATCATTATCGTTTAATGTTTCGGGTGTGGGGCATTCGAGCAGACCGGCGACACCTGCCTTGCGGGCGAGATCCACTATCTCATTCTCCCATCTCAGGAACCAGGCACGCTTTTCTTCCTCGAACTCATAGAGATCGTAGGTTCGCTCGAGGCCCTTCTTGACGTGGTTCATCATCGCTTCGGCGGTCTCGAAGTCTACGTCCAGCCGCTTGGTGTTGGAGCGAGCGGTGCGGCGGAGATCATGGGGAGTGAAGTGCTCGATCTTCCGCCCTGCGAATTTCTCCATTCGATCATGCACCCGATCGCGCGCCTTGTACCATCCTGACCGACGCGGCCCATCGACCCGCTCAGCGGGGAACACCCATTCACCATTGGTTCGCATCAAGCGCAGCCCCCAAGGGCCCAGCGCAATCCTATGGGCCATAGAGTTCTTCGCGCGGCTTGCAGGGATCGTCCAAACCCCGTCGACGACTTCCTCGGCACGGGCTCGCACGACCTCCGAAATGCGCGCGGCAGTGAGGAGCCAGAGTATCATCCCGCGACGAAGGTCAGGTTCCTCTTGCGCGACTGCGCGCAGAAACCATTCGATTTCCTCCAGGCTCAGCTTTCGCGAGCGAGGCTCCTCTGGAAACCGCAGATCTCCAAGACGCCGCGATGGGTCCGATTCCAGCCCGACGACGGTGCCGCGGAGCGATGCTGCCCAACCGAAGAATACTTTCAGTTCGGCCGCTAGCCGGTTCGCCCGGACCTGCGCCTGCTCGCCCTTCGCCTGGACAAGGGTAACGAGGTCACGTTCACTGACATCATAGATCACCCGGTCGGCGAGAACCGGCGCGATGTCGGTCGTATAGATGTAGAGCTTGTCCGTGATGGTGCGTGGCTTGTTCTTCCGCTTGGCGCGCGAGGCTCGCCCCTGCCGTACAGCGACCATGTATAGTTCGTGTGCCTTCGCCACGGTCATCGTCGCGCGGAGTGCGGCCGCCCGTACGGCCTCATCCTGCACCGCGCGCTCCGCGGCTTCGGCCCGCTCGACTTCTCTCGGATCTACGCCCGTCTCGATTTGATCGTTGAATGCTCGCGCTCGAGCTCGCGCGTCGGCGATACTGTGCGCGGGAAACTGCCCGAGCGTGCGTTTAAGGAAGCCATCACCGCCGGGCAGCCGACGATAATATCTCCAGACCTTCTTCCCGCTCCCAAGCACGGCGATCGAAAGGCCGGGCGTTTGTGAATCCGGGATACAACCTTTCGACAGCACATCAATTGCGCTCGGCGTCAGGTCCTTGATCTTGCGTGCCATAACCGACTCCAGCCGGCCCCAGCGCACTAAAAATCGGGATACAAATCGGGATACAATAGCCGTCGAATCCAGACGAACCCGGTCCAACTAGGTCCAACTGAATTTCGAAGCAGCTGATCGAGATTAGTATCTGTTTCAGTGTGTTAAAGCCGAATCACGAGGATTCGGTTGGCTGGGGCGGCAGGATTCGAACCTGCGAATGACGGTACCAAAAACCGTTGCCTTACCACTTGGCGACGCCCCAGCAGAGCGGGCGCTTATACGGGCTTAGATGACGCGTTCAACCCAGCCATGCGGATCTTCGGCGGTTCCGCGCTGGATGCCGCCAAGCTCGCTGCGCAGCTTCTCCGTCACGATGCCCGGACCGCCATTTCCGATCATGAATTCATAGCCGCGGCCACGCACCTTGCCGATCGGGGTGAGCACCGCCGCAGTGCCGCAGGCGAACGCCTCGCGCAGCTTGCCGCTCTGGGCATCGGCCTTCCACTGGTCGATCGAATAGCGCTCTTCGCGCACTTCGATCCCCTGCGCGCGGGCAAGCGTGAGCAGCGAATCGCGGGTGATGCCGGGCAGGATCGTGCCACCCAGCGGCGGCGTGACGATCGAGCCATCGTCCATCACGAACATCACGTTCATTCCGCCCAGTTCCTCGACATAGCGGTTCTCGACCGCATCGAGGAACACGACCTGGTCGCAGCCCTCGCCGATCGCTTCCTTCTGCGCGACCAGGCTCGCGGCATAGTTGCCGCCGCACTTGGCCGCACCGGTCCCGCCGGGGGCCGCACGCGTGTAACGCTCCGAGACCCACAACGTCACCGACGGGGCGCCGCCCTTGAAATAGGCACCCGCCGGCGAGGCGATGACCATGTATAGATATTCGCTGGCCGGCTTCACGCCCAGGAACACTTCGCTGGCGAACATGAAGGGGCGCAGGTAGAGCGAGCCGCCCTCGATCTCCGGAATCCACTTCTGATCGACGCGGACCAGCTCGTGGATCGAGTTGAGGAACATCGCGTCGGGCAGCGGCGCCATCGCCATCCGCTCGGCGGATTCGCGGAAGCGGCGGGCATTCTCGTTGGCGCGGAACAGCGACACGCCGCCATCGGGCGTGCGATAGGCCTTGAGCCCTTCGAAGATCTCCTGTGCATAATGGAGCACGGCCATCGCCGGATCGACCTGGATCGGTCCGCGCGGCAGGATCCTGGCGTCGTGCCAGCCCTTCTCGGTCGAATATTTGATCACTGCCATGTGGTCGGTGAACACCTTGCCGAAGCCGGGATTGGCAAGAAGCGCGGCGCGATCGGTGTCGCTGACCGGGTTGGTGTGCGCTTCGAACTCGAAATCCAGGATCGTGGTGTCTTCCATCTTACTCGCCTTCGACTCTGCCTTGAGCGGCTTGCAGCGAGTTAGGCGCGGTGGCAGAAAGCGTCAACATGGCTGCCCCAATTCCCGCCTCTCCCCTCTTCCTGCGCGAGCCCGAGATCCGGCGCGGTGTGGAGCTGCTCTATTTCGGCTATGCGCATCTGACGCGCTCGATCGATGCCGGGCTGGCCGAACAGGGGCTGGGCCGCGCGCATCACCGCGCGCTCTATTTCATCGCCCGCAAGCCCGACCTGACGGTGAGCGAGCTGCTCGCGATCCTGTCGATCACCAAGCAGTCGCTGGGCCGCGTGCTGACCGAACTGGCTGATCGCGGTTTCGTCGAGACGCGCACCGGCGACCGCGACCGCCGCCAGCGGCTGTTGCGGCTCACGCCCGCCGGTGCGAAGCTGGAAGGCGAGTTGTTCGACGCGCTGCGCGAGAAGATGGCAGGCGCCTATTCGAGTGCGGGCCAGGGCGCCGTGGGAGGCTTCTGGGCAGTGCTCGAGGGGCTGGTGCCCGACGAGGAGCGCGCAGTGGTGGCGGCGCTCGGGAGGTGAGCGAGCCGCGCGGGGCCGAAGCCCCGCGCCTGCCGATCAGCCAAGCCGGATCGACAGCTCCACCTCGTCGCTGAACGGCATCGACATGTACCCGTTCGCTATCGACCCGACGCGCTCGAGATATTCCGGGCAATAATCGGCATTGTCGGCGATCAGGATCGCGCCCGGCCGCAGGCGGCTCTCGACCCGGTCGAGGATGTCCGAATAGAGCGCCTTGGCGCCGTCGAGCAGGACCAGGTCGATCGTCTCGGGCAGGTCGATCGCCAGCGTCTCCAGCGCATCGCCTTCGCGGAACTCGACCAGGTCGGCCAGGCCGCCCTCGGCGAGATTGACCTTGGCGCGGGCGAGCTTGCCCGGTTCGAACTCGCTGGTGATCAGCCGGCCGCCGCCATTATCGCGCAGCGCCGCCGCCAGATGCAGCGTCGACAGGCCGAAGGACGTGCCGAACTCGACGATCGAAATCGCACGCGTGGCGCGCACCAGCATGTACAGCAGGCCGCCGACTTCCGGCGAGATCGGCAGGGCGAAATCGCCGAGCCTGGCGTAGAAATCGCGATACTCGGTCTTGCTGCGCATCATCGCGCGGTGATCCTCGGCGGTGGTGCCGGCAAAGGCGGCGCTGCGCGCCGGCGGGTTGGCGTCCGCCTCGGCGAACAGGCGCGCGAGAAGGGGCGCCACGGGGGCGCTCGAAAGCGTAGTCATGTTGGGTTTCTCCGTTGGCGAGCAGGGACTTGCTTGCCGACCCGGAAAATACGACTAGTTCGTCAGTTTTGACTATTCGTATTGGCCTAGAGCCCGCATGACCACTCCTCGCAGCACCCGCATCGCCTCGCGGAAACAGCCCCAGCAGACGCGCGCGCACCAGCTCGTCGAGGCGGTGCTCGATGCGGCTGTTCAGGTTTTGATGAAGGAAGGCGCGCAGCGATTCACCACCGCGCGAGTCGCGGAGCGCGCCGGCGTGAGTGTGGGTTCGCTCTACCAATATTTCCCGAACAAGGCGGCGATCCTGTTCCGCCTGCAGAGTGACGAGTGGCGGCGAACCTCGGCGCTGTTGCGGAGCATCCTGGAAGATGGCGCGACTCCGCCGCCCGCGCGGGTACGGCGGCTGGTCCATGCCTTCATCCAGTCCGAATGCGAGGAAGCGGCGATCCGTACTGCCCTCAGCGACGCCGCTCCGCTTTACCGCGACGCGCCCGAGGCGATCGCGGCCAAGGCCGAGAATGCGCAGATCTTCCGCGGGTTCTTGCGCGAGGCTCTGCCGGACGTCAGCGACGAGGCGCGGATACTAGCGGGGACTCTTATCAAGACCACGCTCAGTCAGGTGGGCAGCAGCTTCTCGGAAACACCGCGCACGGAGGCGGAGATCGCCGCCTGGTCGGACGCGGTGGCGGATATGCTGTGTGCGTATCTGGAGAAGCTGGCGGGGCGGTGACTTCAAAGTCCCCCCTCGGGGAGGGGTTGGGGTGGGGCCTATCGCAGCCTATCGCAGGCGGCAGTCTCGATGAGACTCCCCCACTCCAAACCCCTCCCCTGAAGGGGAGGGCCTTAAAATCAAGCCACCTTGAACCCTTCCTTGTTCATCGTCAGCGTCAGTGCCTTGTTCTTCTCGTCGCTCAACTGGGCGCGCAGCATCGGAAAGAGGCGCATTTCCTCCTCCGCCATATGCTCCTCGATATCGGCGCGGAACTGGCGGACCTTGGCGATCCAGTCGGGCGAGGTGGTGGGCATGTTCTCAAGCTCGTAGAGATACTGCTTCACGTAGCCATGTTCCTTGGTGAGCGCATCGGCGCCCACTTTCTGCCCGGCCTCACGCAGTGCCGGGTAGATGACATTCTCCTCCTCCACCGCATGCTTCATCAGCGCATGCTTCAAGTGCGCGAGCAGCAGGTTGCGCTTGGTGGTGGAATGCTCGTCGGTCGCCTCGATCTGGTCGAACACCTTGCGCACTGCGGCGTGCTCGGTGGCGAGCGCTTCGTCCCAGTTCCCGGCAAGCACGCTCGGCGCCTGGACCGCCGCCTTGCGGCCGAGCAGCGCGAGAAAGCCCAATGCCACGCCGCCAGCGGCCGCGGCACCGATGACGCCGAGATTGTGCGATGTGCTGGTCCGCTTCGATCCAGTGAAGCGGCCACTCTTGTCACGGGTTGCGGTGGTGGTCGTCATGCTCACGCCTCCATTGGTTACGCTGTCGGCGCATCAACGGTGGAATGGAGCGGGCGTTCCGATCAGCCCCGCGCTTCGGCGGCCATTTCGGCGTTGCGCCGCGCCGATGCATCGAGCGTGGCGAGCATCAGCTTCTTCAGCGCATCGCCTGCGTCGAGCACGTCGAGTCCCTTGCGGGTCGAGCCGTTCGGACTGGCGACGCGGTCGGCGAGCACCGCCGGCGGCGCGCCCGAGGCCGCAGCGAGCAGGCCGGAGCCCTCTACCGTGGCAACGGCGAGGCGCTGGGCCTGATCCTCTGGCAGGCCGAGCGATGACCCCGCAGCCGCGAGCGCATCGATGAAACGATAGACGAAGCCGGGGCCGCACCCTTCGAGCGCGGTGACCACGTCGAACAGCTTCTCGTCCGCGATCCACTCGACCAGGCCGAGCGGCTGCATCAGCGCATCGGCGGGGTAGCTGTGGCGGCCGTGCAGCGCGACGACGCCCTTGCCGATCGCAACCGGCAAATTGGGCATGGCGCGGACGATCATGCCCGCCTTGAAGCGCGCGGCCAGGGTGGCGACTTCCACGCCCGCGAGAATGGAGAGGAGCAACGGCACGCCAGCGATCCGGGCGCCATGCGCTTCGGCGATCAGGTCGAGCTGCTGCGGCTTCATGCCGAGCATTACTGCGTCGGGCAGCGGCCCTGCGGGGAATTCCCTGCCCTGCCGCACGCCGGCGGGGAGTTCGCGGTCCTGGCGATTGACGACGAAGACCTGGGTGGGGTCAATCGTCCCCGCCTCGATCCAGCGGCGCAGCATCGCGCCGGCCATATTGCCGCAACCGACCAGCCAGAGGCTGGCTGGCGGAATCGGCTTCACGCTTCGCCCTGCGTTTCGATCAGCGCGGCGGCCAGCGCCTCGGCCGGGGTCTTGCCGCCCCACAGCACGAACTGGAAGACGGGGTAGAAGCGCTCGCACTCGTCAACGGCGCTTTCCACGAGCAGCTCGGCCTGGGCCAGGCTGAGCGTCGGTTCGTCGCCGTCGATCAGCGCGGCGTGCCGGAACAGCAGGATGCCGCTCTGCGACCAGAGCTCGAAATGGCCGATCCAGAGCTGCTCGTTGACCAGGCCCACGGCTTCGTAGAGCGCCAGGCGGCGCTCGTCGGGCACGCGAATGTCCGGGAAGGCGAGGAACTGGAGCACGCCATCATCTTCGCGCCAGATCGCGCGCAGCTCATACTCCGTCCAGCTTCCCTTGACCTTCGCCACGATCTCGTCGTCGTCGCGGCTGTGCGTCCAGCCATGCGCGGCGAAATAGCTTTCGAGCATGTCGATAGGGGCTGCGTCGTCGCGGTCGAATTCCGCTTCGTCGAGCATCAGTTTCTCCACTGGGGCCGGATTGCTTGGGCAGAATCTGCCAACCGCATCGGGCCCGCACAAGCGCGGGGTTCACAACCCTGCGCAAAAGCTGTGGACAAGGTGTTATGCTTGTCCTGCAGGCTTTTTAGGCGATTTCGGTGCCTTGGGTGCGGCTGTGGCGGGGTTCGCACCGCCCAGCTGTGCCTCGAGTGCGGCGAGGCGCGCCTTGAGCGCATCATTCTCGTCGCGCGCGGCCACGGTCATCGCCTTTACGGCCTCGAATTCCTCACGGGAAACAAAGTCCATGCCCCCGATCCACTCGCGAGCGCGCTCGCGCGCGGCGCCTTCGGTCTCGCGGGCGACGCCGGCCAGCGTGCCAGCCGCGCCGTTCACGAACTTCACGAAATCGTCGAACAGGCGGTTGTCGGTCTGCATCTCGATATTCCTTACGCGATCACTTGATCTGTATTTCGTCAGCCGGACGCGCAGATACAAGGCTTCCGGCGTTCGGATTGAGCTGGTGGACCTGATACAGCAGAACGCCGGCAAAGGCGATCCAGGCCAGATAGGGCAGCAGCAACACCGCAGCGAAGGCGCGAATCCGCGCGAACAGGATGCAGGTGATCAGTGCGAGCACGAACAGCGCACCGAGGATCGCCAGCGCCGGCACGACCTGGTGCATGCCGAAGAACACCGGCGACCAGATCAGGTTGACCAGCATCTGCACCGCGAAGACGACGAGCGCGGGCCCGCGCAGCGTCGATCCGCGGGCGTTGATGATCATCGCAAGGGCGAGACCCATCAGGATGTAGAGCGCGGTCCAGGCGACCGGGAACACCCACTCCTCTGGCATGATCGCCGGCTTCACCAGCTTGGCGAACCAGGGATTGGCGCTGCCCGACGGAGCGAGACGCGCAGACGTGAAGCCGAGCAGCAGGATGAACGGCACCGTCACCACGGCCCATCGCAGATAGGCGAGCCTCAGCTGGCCCTTCGATGCGATTTCCCTCAACTTAAACCTCCGATCGTCCCCAGAATGAAAGGGCTATGGTGCAGCGCGCCGAAAGGCAAGCACTGCTATCGGGCGTCCACAGCTTGATCCTGGTTAGCGGTATCAGCACGCGTCGCACCGATCAGGAATTCGACATTCCCCTCGGGGCCGGTGATCGGGCTGGTGGTGATTCCGGCGACCGCCCAGCCCTGCGCGGCGACCCATTCGATCACTTCGCGGCAGACGCGATCGTGCACTGCGGCATCGCGCACCACCCCGCCCTTGCCCACTTCGCCGCGCCCGGCCTCGAACTGTGGCTTGATCAGCGCGACCAGCCGTGCACCGGGGCGGGCGAAGCGGAAGGGCACTTCGAGCACCTTGGCCAGGCTGATGAAGCTCGCATCGCAGACGATGATGTCTACGGCCTCGGGGATATGCCCGTTGGTGAGGGTCCGGGCGCTGGTCTGCTCGAGCACGGTCACGCGGGGATCCTGGCGCAGCTTCCAGGCGAGCTGGTTGGTGCCGCTGTCGACCGCATAGACGCGCGCAGCCCCCTTGCTGAGCAGCACATCGGTGAAGCCGCCGGTCGAGGAACCGACGTCGATCGCGACGGTACCGGTCACGTCCCAGCCGAAATGATCGAGCGCATGGGCGAGCTTGACCCCGCCGCGCGACACCCAGGGATGGTCGCGCCCGCGCACGTCGAGCACCGCTTCTTCGGGAAGCTGCTGGCCCGGCTTGTCGACCTTGCGGTCGCCATTGAAGACCAGCCCGGCCATGATCAGCGCCTGGGCACGGCTGCGGCTCTCGGCGAGGCCGCGGTCTACGAGCATCTGATCGGCGCGCTGCTTGGACATGGAATCCCCTTAGGTGGAACCGCTTCGGATGCAAAGCCGCGCGCCTTCGCAGGGCGGCTGATGCAGGATGGCAGCGAAAAGGGGAGAATTGCCATGACGCCGAGCCCGGCCTGCCTCGCGCTGATCCAGGAGTTCGAAGGCTGCGCGAAGCAGCAGCCGAACGGCAACTTCGCCGCCTATCCAGACCCCGGCAGCGGCGCGGAGCCCTGGACGATCGGCTGGGGCTCTACAGGCGTGGGGATCGCGCAGGGGCTCGTCTGGACCCAGGCCCAGTGCGACGCGCGGCTCCAGGCGGACGTGACCGCCTTTGCCGCCAGGGTTTCGGAGGTGATCGGCACTGCACCTACCAGCCAGAACCAGTTCGATGCGATGGTCGACTTCGCCTATAATCTGGGGGTCCAGAACCTGGCCAACAGCACGCTGCTGCGGCTTCACAAGGCCGGCGACTTCACCGGCGCGGCGGGACAGTTTCCGCTGTGGAACCGGGCGGCGGGCAAAGTGCTTCCCGGCCTGGTCAGGCGCCGTGCGGCGGAGCAGGCGCTCTACGAGAAGCCCTGACCGAACGGCCTGGCGCAGCCGACCTTCGATCCGGCGCAAGCCTATTGCCTATCAAAACAGTGGGAATACATTTGACGCTCCGGCCTGCCCTCCCGTGGAGCGCAAAGTGATGAGTATCTTCTCCCCGCTAGACGACCATTCGCCGCTCGTCCTCACTGTTCCCGGGCTGGGCGGCTCGGGGCCTTCGCACTGGCAGACTTTGTGGGAGCAGTCCCGCCCCGACACCAGTCGAGTCGAGCTCGGCATGTGGAACACGCCGCACCGCAATGCCTGGGTGACTAGGCTCGACCAGGCGATCCGCGGCGCCCAGGCGCCGGTGGTGCTCGCCGCGCACAGCCTGGGCTGTCTCGCGGTCGCCTGGTGGGCCGAGCTTTCACCGCAACCCTTTGGCTGGCCGGTGGCGGGCGCGCTGCTCGTCGCCCCGGCCGATGTCGATCGCTCCGAGGTGAAGCCCGAGCTCGCCGGCTTCGCGCCGGTACCCGCCAAGCCGCTCCCCTTCCCCTCGATCACGGTGGCGAGCCAGGACGATCCCTGGATCAGCCTCGACCGCGCCCGCGAACTCGCCAAGGGCTGGGGCAGCTTCTTCGTCGATGCAGGACCCCAGGGGCACCTCAATGCCGCCAGCGGCATCGGCTGGTGGCATGAGGGCCAGGCGCTGCTCGACCGGGTGCTCGACGCTGCATCGGACCGCAGCGGGCGCGTCCGCTCCGCCGCCGATGCGCGTTCCTTGCTCGCGATTAACGCTACGGATGCCGCGCAAAGCCATTATCTGGGCCAGCATGCATGAATTTGCCGTGTGCCCGGCCCCAACCGGCGCACGGCACTGGTAACTGCCCGTAAATCCCCTACAATAGGATTTGCGGGCGTGGCCGGGTGGCGTACCCTAGAGCGTCACCCGGCCTACCCCGCGCCCTTTCCCCGCTTTCGCAGTCTCCCCCGCGGCGCTAGACCCGCGCCATGGATCGCCGAGACCTGCTCGCCGCCGCCGGCCTGGCCGGCCCGCTGCTTCCCCTCGCCGCCAGGGCCGCCGCCGCGCCGCCCGCCGGCCCGGTAGCGCCAGATGCCAGCTTCCCGCTATGGCCAGGCGACGCGCCCGGTCTGCTCGACAAAGGTTTCCAGGACCATGTCGCGGTCCGCAATCCCGATCCCAATTTCCCCGACCGGGCAATGGATCATATCCGCACGCCGCGGCTGGACGTGTTCCGCGCGGCCAAACCGAACGGCGCGGCGATGCTCGTGATCCCCGGCGGCGGCTATGCGCGGGTGGTGGTCGACAAGGAAGGCTATGAACTCGGCCCCTGGCTCGCTGCGCGCGGGATCACCGCGTTCGTGCTGTTCTATCGCCTGCCCGGCGATCCCTGGAAGGAGCCGAGCAACGTCGCCCTGGCGGACGCCCAGCGCGCAATGCGGCTGATCCGGCATCAGGCGGCGAAGTGGAAGGTCGATCCCGCGCGCGTCGGTGCGATGGGCTTCTCCGCCGGCGGGCACCTTTGTGCCGATCTCGCCGTGCGCTTCGGGCGCAAGGTATACGAACCGGTGGACGAAGCCGACACGCTCGATATCCGCCCGATACTCGCCGCGCCGATCTATCCTGTCGTCTCGATGGACCCGGGCTTCGCGCATATCGGTTCGCGCAACCTGCTGATCGGCAAGGATGCAGGCCCGGAAATGGCCGCCGAGCATTCACCCGAGCGCCAGGTCGGGCCGCACACCCCGCCCTGCTTCCTCTGCCATGCCGAGGACGATGCCACGGTGCCGATCCAGAACACGCTCGCCCTCTGTGCCGCGCTCAAGGCGATGAAGGTGCCGGTGGAGACACATCTCTTCGAGCAGGGCGGCCACGGCTTCGGCTGGGGCCCGCGCACCCAAGGCAAGCCGGCGCATGCCTGGCCCGAGCTGTTCCTCGCCTGGGCCAAGGGACATGGCCTGCTCGGCTGATCGCACCCGCGATAAATCGCCGCGATGTTATGTTGTATCTTTAACGCGCTTGCCCTATATCGCTGCCCATGCCGGTGAGTCTTCCACTAGCCCGCTTCTGGGGCGGTATCGATGCACGTCTCGATCGCATTGCGATGGGGATCAGCGGATTGTGCCTGGTCCATTGCATCACGACCACCGTCTTGCTCACTGTGATCTCATCGGCCGGCGGCCTGCTCAACCCGGCGATCCACGAAGTCGGGCTCGTCCTGGCGATCGGCATGGGCGGTTTCGCGCTGACCCGCGGCGTGATGAGCCATGGCTATATGGCCCCGGCGATCGTCGGCGCCTTCGGGCTCGGCATCATGGCTGGCGCGCTGTCGCTGCCACATGGCGACTTCGAGATCTTCTGGACGCTGGTGGGCGTGAGCCTGGTCGCGCTGGGCCATGATCTCAACCGTCGCGCGACCTACTAAGGGTCCGTAGGCAACTTGCCGCGCAGGCCCCTCTGGCCTACATCAGCTTCATGCACGCACACGACCATCATGAGCACCAGGGCAACGACCTGACCAAGGCCGCCCAGGTGACGCTGGAGAAGTCCGGCGAGCAATGGACTGCCATGCGCGAGCGCGTGTTCGAGGCGCTGGCGGGCTTCGAAAAGCCGGCTTCCGCCTATGACATCGCCGAGGCCGTATCCAAGACGGAAGGCCGCCGAGTCGCCGCCAACAGCGTCTACCGGATCCTCGACCTGTTCGTCGGCTCGAATCTCGCCCGCCGGGTGGAAAGCGCCAACGCCTATATGGCGAACACGCATCCCGACTGCCTGCACGACTGCATCTTCCTGGTCTGCGACAGCTGTGGCCAGACCACGCATATCGATGACGACTCGATCACTAAGACGGTGCGCGCCGCTGCCAAGGGTGCGGGCTTCTCGCCCGAGCGCCCGGTGATCGAAGTGCGCGGCAAATGCGCCGACTGCGACTGACCGCCGCTACGGCGCGGCCTGCACACCGCCTGCACGCAAAATCCATGACCGCAAGGTTCGACTTCCCCAAATCGGAAGAGTAAGGGACATCGGATGGCCGATCTTCCCAGCACGCCGTTGCTCGACACCGTTGATACCCCCGATGACCTGCGCAAGCTGAAGCCGCAGCAGCTCCGCCAGCTGGCCGACGAGCTGCGCGCCGAGACGATCTCGGCCGTGGGCACGACTGGCGGCCATCTCGGCTCCGGCCTTGGCGTGGTCGAGCTGACTGTCGCCATCCATTACGTCTTCAACACCCCCGCAGACCGGCTGGTCTGGGACGTCGGCCATCAATGCTACCCGCACAAGATCCTCACCGGCCGCCGCGACCGCATCCGCACGCTGCGCCAGGGTGGCGGGCTTTCCGGCTTCACTAAGCGCAGCGAGAGCGAATATGACCCGTTCGGCGCGGCGCATAGCTCGACGTCGATCTCGGCGGCGCTGGGCTTCGCCATCGCCAACAAGCTGGCAGGCACGCCCGGCAAGGGCATCGCGGTGATCGGCGACGGCGCGATGAGCGCCGGCATGGCCTATGAGGCGATGAACAATGCCGAAGCGGCGGGGAATCGCCTGATCGTGATCCTCAACGACAACGACATGTCGATCGCGCCGCCGGTGGGCGGGCTCTCCGCCTATCTGGCGCGGATGGTGTCGTCGTCGGAATATATGGGCCTGCGCAGCCTGGCGAAGCGCGCGATCCAGAAATTCTCGCGCCGCCTCACCACTGCGGCCGGCAAGACCGAGGAATTCGCCCGCGGCCTCGTCACCGGCGGCACGCTCTTCGAGGAGCTGGGCTTCTATTATGTCGGCCCGATCGACGGCCATAACCTCGAGCATCTTATCCCGGTGCTCGATAATGTCCGTGACAGCGCCGAGGGCCCGATCCTCGTCCATGTCGTCACCAAGAAGGGCAAGGGCTATGGCCCGGCCGAGGCGGCGGCGGACAAATATCACGGCGTCCAGAAGTTCGACGTGATCACCGGCGCCCAGGCCAAGGCGCCCCCGGGCCCGCCGCAATACCAGAACGTGTTCGGCGACGCGCTGATCGAGGAAGCGAAGCGCGACCCAAAGATCGTCGCAATCACCGCTGCGATGCCCTCGGGCACGGGTGTCGACCGCTTCGCCAAGGCCTTCCCCGACCGCGCCTTCGACGTGGGCATCGCCGAACAGCATGCAGTGACCTTCGCCGCGGGCCTCGCCGCGCAGGGCATGCGCCCCTTCTGCGCGATCTACTCGACCTTCCTGCAGCGCGCCTATGACCAAGTCGTCCATGACGTGGCGATCCAAAACCTGCCGGTCCGCTTCGCGATCGACCGCGCCGGGCTGGTCGGTGCCGACGGCGCGACGCATGCCGGCAGCTTCGACGTCACCTATCTGGCGACGCTGCCCAATTTCGTAGTGATGGCCGCGGCCGACGAGGCCGAGCTGGTCCATATGACCCACACCGCGGCGCTCCACGACAGCGGCCCGATCGCCGTTCGCTATCCGCGCGGCAACGGCGTCGGCGTCGAGCTGCCTACCGTTCCCCAGCGTCTCGAGATCGGCAAGGGCCGCATCGTCCGCGAAGGCAAGACCGTGGCGATCCTCTCGCTCGGCACCCGCCTAGCCGAAGCGCTCGAGGCGGCCGAGGTGCTGGAGGCCAAGGGGCTCTCGACCACCGTCGCCGATCTTCGTTTCGCCAAGCCACTCGACGAGGAACTGATCCGCCGCCTGCTCACCAGCCATGAGGTGGCGGTGACGGTGGAGGAAGGCGCGATCGGCGGCCTCGGCGCGCATGTCCTGACCATGGCGAGCGACCAGGGGTTGATCGACGCGGGGCTGAAGCTGCGCACGATGCGCCTGCCGGATATTTTCCAGGACCAGGACAAGCCCGAGGTCCAGTACGCCGAGGCCGGGCTCCAGTCCGAGAATATCGTCGAAACGGTGCTCAAGGCGCTGCGGTACAACGAAGCCAATGTAGCGGGCGGCGGCGCCCGCGCCTGAGACCGCCCGCGATAACCGCTGGTTATTGCCGACAAATCCCTGATCCCGTGGACAGCGGCGCGTGAGGCAGCCAACCTCACCGCCTCGCCACGGGCCAGGGGATTTTCCGATGTTCTACCGCCATGCTCTCCTGCTCCTGGCGCTCGTCGCCACGCCGGTCGCGGCGCAGGATCGCGGCTTCGACAAGGCGGTCGCCGATTTCCGGGCGCTCCACCGCGCCGAGGTGGCGAAGGCCGGGATCGCCGGCAGCAGCTTCTATGTGATCCGGGGCGGCCGCACCGTGATCGCCGATCATCTCGGCGAGCAGGATGCCGACGCGCATGTGCCGGTCGATGCCGCGACCATTTATCACTGGGCGTCGATCACCAAGACGATGACCGGCATCGCCATCATGCAACTGCGCGACCGCGGGCTGCTCAAGCTCGACGATCCGATCATCCGCTATGTGCCCGAGCTTGCCGGGGTGCACGATCCGTTCGGCGACCCCGGCGCGATCACCATCCGCCAGCTGATGAGCCACAGCGCGGGTTTCAGGAACGGCTCCTGGCCGTGGCGCGACAAGGAATGGCAGCCCTTCGAGCCACCGGGCTGGGAGCAGCTCAAGGCGATGATCCCCTACACCGAAGTGCAGTTCAAACCCGGTAGCCGGTTCAGCTACTCCAACCCGGGCATCGTCTATCTCGGCCAAGTGATCGAGCGGCTCTCGGGCGAGGATTTCGAAGTCTATATCGACAAGAATATCCTGCGCCCGCTCGGCATGCCGTCGAGCTATTTCGACCGTACGCCGCCCTACCTCCTGCCACACCGTGCCCACAGCTATTACATCCGCGATAGCAAGCGGATGCCTGCGCGTTTCGATGCCGACACCGGCGTGACCGTTTCCAATGGCGGGCTCAACGCGCCTTTGCCCGACATGGCGAAGTACGTCGCCTTCCTGCTCGGCGACCCCGAGCGCAGCGCCGAATATGACCTGGTCCTCAAGCGCGCGTCGATCGAGGAGATGTGGCAGCCGCAGATCAGCGCCGGCGAGGACTTCAGCCAGGGCCGCATGGCCTCCACGACCTGGAGCGGCCTGTCCTTCTTCCTCGACAGGACCGATGGCATCCGCATCATCGGCCACAATGGCGACCAGAATGGCTTCCGCGCCTATCTGAGCCTGTGCCCGGACCAGCACATCGGCAGCCTGCTCACCTTCAACACCGAGACGCGCGGCGTGGAGAATGACCCGAGCAACCGCGACATGCCGGAATCGCGGGTGGCGCTGGCGACGGACAAGCTTTGCAAGGCGGCGGCGGGCAAACGCTGACCGGCTCTCCGTGATCGTCATCCCGGCGAAAGCCGGGACCCAGGATCGCGAGCCGTGACCTTTGTGGCTCTGGGTCCCGGTTTTCGCCGGGATGACGATGACAAAGGAGACTACCGCGCCCGCAGCAGTTTGCCGTTCTTCCCCACCCGCGCGCCGCCCTCATAGGCGCTCTGGCCGCCCACCATCACCAGGTCGAAGCCCTCGGCCTTGGCGAACGGGTCAACATAGGTCGAGCGCGCCTTCACCCTGGCCGGATCGAACAGGATCAGGTCCGCCTTGAACCCCGCGCGGATCACCCCGCGGTCGCGGAGGCGCAGAATGTGCGCGGGGTAGCCCGTACCTTTGCGGACCATCTCCTCGATCGTCAGCTTGTGGTCGCGCACGACATATTCCTCGACCAGCTTGGCATAAGTGCCGGTCGCCCGCGGATGCCGCATGCCGGGGCCGCCGTCGGTCGAGAAGGCAACGTGCGGATCGACGAGCAGCACGTCCTGCAGCGCCTTGTCCTGGGTGAAGTGCGCGCCCGATCCGCTCTGTGGGCCGATCTTGATCAGGAAGTCTGCATAAGGGAGCCCGGCCTCCTGCGCCGCCTGGGTCAAGGTCTTGCCGGCGTAGGGAGCGGTGCCGATCAGCAATGCCGCGGGCCCACCACGCCGGGTCATGCGCTGCACCAGATAGTCGCGCAGTTCCTGCCGGCGCTCGGCCACCACCTTCGCATAGTCGGTCGGCGGCAGCGCCCATTTGGGGAAGAGAATTGCGATGCCGGTATAGCCGGCCTCGTAGGGATATTGATCGGCGGTCAGGTCGATCCCCTGGCGGCGCTTCTCCGCCAGATAGGCGAGCAGCTCGCGTGCCCGCGCCTCTCCTTTGCCGAACACCAGTTTGAGGTGGGAGATATGCGTCCGCGCCGGCAGCGACGACGCGATCAGTTCGTCGATCGACACCTGGATGTCCTCGTCATTCTCCGAGCGCATATGGCTCATCACCACCCCGCCATGGCGCGCCATCACCTTGCCGAGATTGGTCAGCTCGGCCGTCTCCGAATAGATGCCCGGCACATATTCGAGGCCATAGGACAAGCCGAACGCCCCAGCCTTCAGCTCGGCGTCGAGCTGCGCCGCCATCCGCGCGAGCCCGGCCGCATCGGGCTTGCGGGCCGAATCCGGTACCCCCGCCGCCCGGCGCAGCGTGCCGTGGCTCGACAGCAGCGCGACGTTTAGGTCGATTGGCGCGCGATCGACTGCCGCCATCCAGGACCGGGGATCGAGATCCCTGCCCAGCCGCGGCCCGCTACCGTCCTGCCCGAGGGTGATCGTGGTGACGCCCATCGCCAGGAACGCTTCGTAGCTGTCCTCGCGCGGGTCGCCATGGCTGTGCATGTCGATGAACCCTGGTGCGAGCACGCGGCCTTCGCCTGCAACGACCCGGCCCGCGCTTCCCTTGGCAGAGGGCGCATCGACGCTGACGATCCGGTCTCCCGCGACCAGCACATTGGCGAGCCTGGGCGCCGCGCCAGTGCCGTCGACCAGCAGTACTTCGCGGAAAAGCGTCGCCGGTTCGGCCGCCAGCGCGGACAGGTCGGGCAGGATCGCCAGTCCTCCGGCCGCCACCGCTCCGCCGATCGCCTGCCGCCGTGTCACTCGCTGGATCATGCCGCTTCCCCTTTTCGGGCGACTATGCGCGCAAGCCTGAGCGAGGCGAACCGCTAAGGCTGCATAGCCTCATGGCTTGAGCGCATAGGGCCGCGCCGGCGTTTCGCGGCCGCCCCAGTTCATCCGCGGGCGATCATTGCCGTTCTTCTCATAGGCCTCGCTCCAGGGATCGACATAGCTGCTCGCGGCCCAAGCATCATATTGCGCAGCCATCTTGCGGGCGCGCTCCGGCTGGGTGGCGGCGAGGTCATGCATCTCGGCGCGGTCCTTCGCCATGTCGAACAGCTGCCAGGGCTGCTCGAAGCGTGCGACGAGCTTCCACTGGCCGTCGCGCACTGCGCGGTTGCCTTCATGCTCCCAGAAGATCGGCTTGTCGCGGGTGAGCGGCTTGCCGGCGAAGGCCGGCGCCATCGACCGTCCCTGCATCGGGATGATCGCATGGCCGTTGAAGCTCTTGGGATAGGTCGCGCCGGCCACATCGACGAGCGTCGGCATCACGTCGATCAGATGCCCGGGCTCGCGCACCAGGGTACCGCGCTGCTTCGCGCCGATGCCCTTGGGCCAATAGGCGATCAGCGGCGTCGCGATGCCGCCTTCCTCGGTGAAGTGCTTGAAATACTGGAAGGGCGTGTTCTGCAGCGTCGCCCAGTTCATGCCGGCCCACACCACCGATTGCGCGCTGCCGGGCGTGCCCTTGCCGTTCAGCCGGCCATCGGGCCCGCTTTCGCCGTTGCCGCCATTGTCGTGCATGAACAGGATCAGCGTGTTGTCGAGCTCGCCGGACTGGCGCAGCCGCTCGACCAGCGTACCGATCGCGCGGTCGACCCGGCTGATCACTGCGGCATAGACCGCCATCAGCGTGTCGAACCGGTCCTTGTCCTCCGGCGTCAGCCTTTTCCAGTCATAGGTGTTGGGTAGCGCCGGCGGCAGTTCCGCATCGGCGGCGATGATGCCAAGCTTCTTCTGCCGCGCGAACCGCTCGCGGCGGATCGCATCCCAGCCGCGCATGTACTTGCCCTTGAACTTCGCCACATCCTCCGCCGGCGCCATCAGCGGGAAGTGCGCCGAGGTGAAGGGCATGTAGAGGAAGAATGGCTTGTGCTCCGCTTCGGCCTGCTTGAAGAACTTCGTCTGCCAGTCGACGAACATGTCGGCCGAATACCATTCGCCGGTGCCGACACGCGGTGAGCTGGCGGGCACCTTTTCGCCGTCGATGAACACGTTCTGCGCGATCGGCTGGGGCTGGTTCGGGAAATAGAGCTCGCCGTACGGCGTGACGGTCGAATGATCGAAGCCGCGCTGCCACGGCGCCACGCCGTGTCCCATGCCGACATGCCATTTGCCTGCCATCGCCGTGTAGTACCCGGCGGACTTCGCCACTTCGGCCAGAGTCACCACCCGGTCGAGCAGCCGGCTCTGCAGCCCCTGCGCGCCAGGAAAGTCCGTGCCCTCCAGATGTCCGAGCCCCGCCTGGTGCGGATAGGTGCCGGTGAGCAGCGAAGCACGCGACGGGCTGCAGCGCGCGCTGTTGTAGAATTGGGTGAAGGACAGCCCGCCCTTGGCCAGCGCATCGATATTGGGGGTCGGGATCTCGCTGCCGTACGCGCCGATGTCCGAGAAGCCGACATCGTCGAGCAGGATGACGATCACATTGGGCCGGGTCGCCTGGGGCTTGATCGGCTTGGGCTTGGCTGCGGTCTGGGCGCCGGTCTGCAGCGGCAGGGCGCAGGCGGCGATCGTGAGCGCGGTGCCGCATGCACGGGTGAGCAGACGGCGGATATGCGCAGGCTTCATGACGATCCCTCTCACTATACGGGTGCGGACTCGGCTATTGCCGATGTTCGCGTGCAGGAAGAGGCTAGCAGCCTTAATTATCATATCAATAGCATAGTTGTCGCAAACTGTCACGAGCCGTTGATTTGGCGCCGGTCAAATCCCGCCCGCACGGGACTCGCCTTGGCCGTGCATCGGCACTAAACCCGCCAGGTGCTTAAGATGACCTCGCTGCCCGCCACCGCCCGCCCCCGCGCGCTTGCCCATTGGCTGTTTGTCGTGGCGGCGCTGATCGTGCTGATGGTGGTGATCGGCGGCATCACGCGGTTGACCGAATCGGGCCTGTCGATGACTCAGTGGAAGCCGCTTACCGGAGCGATTCCGCCGCTGAACGATGCACAGTGGCAGGCGGAGTTCGCGCATTACCAGCAGATCGGCCAGTATCAGCAGCTCAACCGCGGCATGAGCCTGGCCGAGTTCAAGAACATCTTCTTCTGGGAATATCTCCACCGGCTGCTCGGCCGGGTGATCGGCCTGGCCTTCGCGCTGCCGCTGCTGTGGTTCGCCATCCGCCGCGCGATCCCCAGGAGCTATGGTTGGCGTCTGGTCGCGCTGCTCGCGCTCGGCGGACTGCAGGGCGCGCTTGGCTGGTGGATGGTCAAGTCGGGGCTCAACACGGTGCGCACCTCGGTCGACCATTTCTGGCTCGCCGCGCACCTGCTCACCGCATTGTTCACGCTGGGCGGGATCGTGTGGACCGCGCTCGACCTGCTGGCGCTCAACCGCAATTCGCGGGCGCGGCCGGCCCGGCTGACCGGCCTGGGCGCCGGTGTGCTGGCCCTGCTCTTCGTCCAGCTCTTCTACGGCGCGCTCGTCGCCGGGCTGCGCGCCGGGCTGGTGACCGACCAATGGCCGCTGATGAACGGGCAATTCTTCCCCGGCACCAGCCAGGCCGGCCAGAGCCTCGGCCATGTGCTCTTCTCCGATCCCGCAATGGTCCACTTCATCCATCGCTGGTGGGCCTGGGTGGCCGTAGCCGGGCTGATCCTGCTCGCCCGCAAGGTCCGCGCGAGCAACCGCCCCGCCTCGATCGCGATCCACGCTGCGTTCGGCACGCAGATCCTGCTCGGCATCGCCACGGTGATGACCGGCGTGCCGATCTGGCTCGCCGCGCTGCACCAGCTCACCGGCGCGCTGGTGGTGATGGCGACCGTCTGGGGCGCGCACGCCGCGGGCAGCCGCCGCGCTTGAGCGAGCTGACGCTCTTCTACGTCACCTTCGCGACCCGCGCCGATGCCGAGCGCGTGGCGGAAACCCTGCTTGCCGAGCGCCTCGCCGCCTGCGCCAATATCCTGGCACCCTGCACGTCGCTCTATCTCTGGCACGGCAGCCTGGAGCGCGCGGAGGAAGTGCCGGTGCTCTTCAAGACCCGCCCGATGCTCGCCACCCGGCTGCGCGAGCGGATCGCCGCGCTCCACCCCTATGAGCTGCCAGTGATCGAAAGCTGGGCCGCCACGACCAGCCCTGCGGCCGGCGCCTGGATCGAGGGCGAGACGTGCTGATGCTGCTCGCCGCGATTGTCCTCCAGGCAAGCACGGCCAGCTTCGCCCCACCGATCGACACACCGCTTCGCGTGGTCAGCGAGCACCATGAAGGTCCCCGCGCCTTCCGCCTCGAACGCGAACTCAGCTTCGCTAAGGAGGGCGCCGGCTACCGCGCCGAAGTGACATTGCGCGCCGCCTCCGGCGAGACGCCCGACAGCAGCGGCGCGCTCTACGAGGCCGGCTATGCCGCGCTGATCGGCGTGCCGATCGTCTTCCACCTCGACCGCGCCGGCGTGCCGACCGCGATCGACGGGATGCCGGCGCTATGGGAACGCTATTGCGCACGCATCGCCGAGGTCGCCGCCGAGCGCCGCGTCCTCGCCCCCGCCGACCGCGCCAAGCTCGCTGCCAGGATCGCAGCGCCGCTGCGCGCGCTCCCCGCCGAGCGCCAACGCGCCATGCTCGCCTCGCTGATCTCGGCAGCGATTGCGGGCGAGGGCATGCGCCCGGGCACCGAGCCGATCCGCCTGCCGGCCAGCTCCGCCTATGGCAGCGCCGCGCCGCTCGACGGCACGCGTACCGTGGCGCCGCTGCCCGGCGGACTGGTCCGTAGCGCAACCAGCGCATCTTCCGATACGGTGGCACTCGAAAAGGTCACCGAGATGGATCCGCGCACCGGCCTGATCCTTCGCAGCAGCAAGACCGTGCGGACGCTTGCCGGCGGGCTGGAGAAGCTGAGCGTCACGCTGACCACCGTCGAACGCATCGCCCGCTGACGCCTGGTATCCAGATACCTGTCAGCAAACCCACGCATTTCTTGACTTTTCACGAGCGAATCGTCAGAGGGGCCATCAACCGCGCTGCCCGAGAGGGTGGCGCGCTCGCGTTTCATACTGGAAAGGTCTCGCCCAATGAAGGCGCTGATGAAGACCACCAAGTCGGCGAAGCCGGCCGAGGTGGAGAAGAAGTGGCATATCGTCGATGCCGACGGCCTGATCGTCGGCCGCGCTGCCGTCGTGATCGCCAACGTCCTGCGCGGCAAGCACAAGACGAGCTTCACCCCGCACGTGGATTGCGGTGACAATGTCATCGTGATCAACGCGGACAAGATCCGTTTCACCGGCAAGAAGCTGGCGCAGAAGGTGTACTACAAGCACACCGGCTATGCGGGCGGTATCAAGGGGATCACCGCGGGCAAGGTGCTCGAGGGTCGTTTCCCCGAGCGCGTGCTCGAAAAGGCTATCGAGCGCATGATCCCGCGCGGCCCGCTCGGCCGCGAGCAGATGCGCAACCTGCGCATCTACGGCGGTTCGGAGCATCCCCACGAAGCCCAGAACCCCGAGGTCCTCGACATCGCCGGCATGAGCCGCAAGAACAAGGTGGGCGCATAATGTCCGACAACCGCCAGTCCCTTTCCGACCTGGGCTCGATCGCCGCCGGCGAGCAGGCCGTTGCCACCGAGGCTCAGGCTTCGTCGAACGCCGCAGCCGACGCCTATCTGGCCGGCCAGATCAACGAGCCGTCGACCCCCGCCGTCCTGCGCCAGCAGGAGCTCGACAAATATGGCCGCGCTTATGCGACCGGCCGTCGTAAGGACGCCGTCGCACGCGTCTGGCTGAAGCCGGGCACCGGCAAGATCACGGTCAACGGCCGTGACCAGGAAGTCTATTTCGCACGTCCGACGCTGCGCCTCGTCATCAACCAGGTGTTCGGCATCACCGAGCGCGAAGGTCAGTATGACGTGATCGCCACCGTCAAGGGCGGCGGCCTTTCGGGCCAGGCCGGCGCGGTCAAGCATGGCATCAGCCAGGCACTGACCCGCTACGAGCCGATCCTGCGCGCGCCGGTCAAGGCCGCCGGGTTCCTGACCCGCGACAGCCGCGTCGTCGAGCGTAAGAAGTACGGCAAGGCGAAGGCCCGTCGTAGCTTCCAGTTCTCGAAGCGCTAAGCGCCTCGGCAACTGCAACCGAATTGGGGCGGTCCGGCAACGGGCCGCCCCTTTTCGTTTATGCGCGTGGCCGCTAGCCTGGCCCCATGGCGCTCGACCATCCCGACACGATCCGTATCCTGGCTTTCCTGGACGCGATCGGGATTCCAGTGACGCAGGGCGGAATCGCCGGCGAGAGCTTCCTGCCGGGCATCGCGGTGCGCGATGGCGGGCTGGTGATCGATCCGGCGCGCGCATTCTTTCCCGGCGACCTGCTGCATGAGGCGGGGCATATCGCCGTCACCGATCCGGCCGACCGGCCGATGCTGTGCGAGGTCCGTGACGATCCCGGCGAAGAGATGGCGGCGATCGCCTGGTCCTATGCCGCCGCTCGCGCGATCGGGATCGATGCGCGCATCCTGTTCCATGACGAAGGCTATAAGGGTGGCGGCGAGGCGCTGATCGAGGCGGGCGACTCCATGCCGGGCGCGCCGATGCTCCAATATTACGGCATGAGCGCCGAACCGCATCATGCGGAGCGGCTCGGCCGCCCTGCCTATCCGCACATGGCGCGCTGGCTGCGCTAGAGGCGCTTCAGCCAGCCGCTATAGTGGACCACCTCGCCCAGCAGCGGCAGCGCCACGCCCACCTCGAAGCGGAAACGGTCGTCCTCCTGCCATTCGCGCGCCGCGATGCGCGGGCCCAGAAAGCGCGGCATCGGAACGCCCATTATTGTCCAGCGACGCAGCGCCATTGCCAGCCCTTCCCCGCCCGAGGGCAGATCGAAGGCGAAGCGCAGCGGGCCGAAGCGCTCCGTGACGCACTGCCCGGCCAGGCTGAGTTCGCTCGAAAAGGCATGGCCGCCAAAGTCCCGGGTCCAATGCTCTCTGCCGGCCCGCGCGGCAAAGGCGACGTGGAGCGGATAGGCGCCGCTCGGCGGAAAGCCCATCACCCGCCCGACCAGCCAGGCCAGCCCCTTGCCCCGGCGCACCTCCCCCTCGCCTGCCGCGCCGGCATCGCCGGACAGGTCGTGCATTTCGCGCACCCGCTTTGGCAGCGCATCGAAGCGTGCGCCCATCACACGAGCATAGAGCGGAACGAGCGCGCGATCTTCGGTTTCGTGGCGGATCGCCAGTCCGGCGAACAGCGGCTCGAACCGGTCGAGCGTCAGCAATCCGCCCGCATCGCGCGCGCCGGGCGGCACGCGGCCCGCCAGGATATCCCCGGCCAGCAATTGCGCCGCGAGCGTCGGGATCTCGGGTCCATCGCCCTTGTCCGCGATCAGCGTCCAGCGCCGCTCAACGCGGGTGCCCGAGAGCGTCACCGACATCGCCGAGCGATCGCTCCCCGCCCAGGCGGTGATCCGCTGGAGCTTGTGCAGCCACGGCGCGGCGCCACGCAGCGAGCACAGCCAGCCCCAGCGCACCGGCCAGCTTAGCGCCCACAGGGAAAGCATCTGGAAGCCGAGTTCGGTACCCGCGCGGAAGGTCACCGCAGGGCTGCCGGGCAATGTCCCGGACATCAACGCCAGGTCAGGCACTTCGGCAAGCGCGATCCAGCGTCGGAGCGGCGCCTGCGCGAGGATCGCGAAGGTTTCGCGGCGCAGCTCCTGCCAGCCCGTCGCCTGAACCCAGCGCTGTCCACGCCATATCCGAACCGGCCGGCCGACATAGGAAAGGATCGCCGCCGCCACCGAGGGGCCCGCCACTGCCCGGTTGGAGGCGCTGATCGCGACATCGACGCGCTCGATCCGGGGCAGTCCTTTCGCCAGCGCCTGCGCTACTGCGCTCGACAGCGCCGGCACACTCGAAGCGCCGCTGACGATCGGCACCGCCACGTCCGCGCCCTTGTTGAGCGCGCCGATCCCGGAGACGAAATCGCGCGAATCTGCCAGGTCGAGATAGGGGATGCGCATCGCGACGCATGCCTCGGGCACGATATAGCCGCTGCCCTGAAACGGCCCCGCCGCATCGATCACCAGGTCGGGCCGCTCGCGCGCCAGCACCATGCCGATGCCGCCCGTCCGGTCCGCTACGATCGGCTCGGCGCCTGGATGTGCCACGCAAAAGGCCGCGGCTCTGGCATGACTCCGGCCAGCGACCAGCACCGTGTGGCCCGCCGCTAGCAGCCGCCGGCTCAGCCGCGCGCCGAACCCGCCATAGCCGCCGATGACAAGGATGCGGCTCACAGGATGCGCGCCCGTTGCTCGGGGCTCGGCAGCCAGCAGGTCTCGCGCTTGCCGAACAACCGATAGCGATTGCGCGCGATCCGGCGATACGCTGCATCGCGCCAGCCCTGTGGGATGACGCGCAGGGCGCCGAGCGCCCGCCACGGCCAGCCCAGCCCCTCGGCGATCGCCAGCACCGCATCGCTATCTCGCCGCGCGCTGTCGCCCTCGATAACCAGCATCGTTTCCGGATACTCGGGATCGACCCCGAAGCGCCGGCACAGCGCCCGCCCCGCCTCGCTCTGCACCGATGCCAGCCGGAAATACCCCCGCTTGTCATGCCGCAGCACGAACCGGGCATTGGTCGTGCACAGCACGCAGACGCCGTCGAACAGGATGATCGGCCCTGCGTCGCTCATTTTGCGTCCCCTTCCTCGCCTTCTTCAGCGCCGTAAGAAACGCGAAATGCCAGGCCGTCGGCCAAACCCGCGAGGGCGAAGAACAGCGCCATCGGTGCCAGGCTAGCGAGCGCAAGCGTATCGAGATCGCGCGCCGTGCACGCTATCAGCAGTGGAACTGGAAGGCCTCCGATCAGCAGGCCGGCCAGTGCCATGTTCCACCACCGGACACGGCCATGCGCGATCACGAGCAGGCTGAAAGGCAGGCCAAGCAATATATAATGAGCCCCCGCCACCAGCAGCCCGAAAACGAAGACCACCGGCATGAATAGGTTGATGCCGCCGCTTGCAAGCGTAGCGATGAACGTCCCCGCGCCGCTTGCAGCAACGACCGCTACCACAACGGGGCCCAACGTGCGCTGCCCCCTCATTCCGCCGGATCCGCGAACACGCAGAGCTGGTGGACCAGCGCGCCAAGCCATGGGTGGACAAGGTCGAGGCTGAACAGGAAGCGCCCGCTGCCGATATCGATATGCCCTACCGTCAGCGCGCCCGGCATCGCCCAGCCGGGCAACCGCACCCGCGCACGCCCGAGCTTCACGAAATAATGATCGCTGACGAACAGCAGGGCCCCGCCCGCTTCCTCGAGCCGCAACGCGATGCCCACGCCAAGCCCCAGATATTCCTCAATGCCGGTCGGTCCGGCGAAGCGCTTGGCGCTGTGGATAACCTGTGGAAAACCCTGTGCACGGCCATATTGCCGCGTCCAATATTGCCCCTGCCCCTCGGCATCGGCGGTGACGCTAACGCTCGCCGAGACTCCAATGTCCGTCCCCAGCGGCAGCGGCGCGCCGATCAGCCGCGCGGCCTGGGCCAGCATCCAGCCTGCCCGGCTCATCCGGCATTCGACGACTTCGCCGAGATAGCTCACACAGGCGCCGGGCACGATCTTGCGCAGGAAGCGGCGGCGCGTGGCGGGCGGCAGGAACAGCCAGCGCTCGCCGAGCAGCCGCGCGAATGGGCTCTCGCAATCGTCGCGGCATGGCGCCGAAACGCGGTGCCAATCGGCGTATCGGGCCAGCATTCCCCGCGCGACCGCCTGCATCACTCCGCTCCTTTCCGCTACTCGGCCTTGCCCTTCGGCAGGAAGCTCAGAATGCGCTTGCCGAGCTTGATCAGCGTCATCAGCCGCCCGGGGGGCACGCTCATCATCTGCTGGTACCAATCGTCGATCGTCGTGACGAAATCCTGCATCGCTTCGATCCGCCCGCGCGCGGTGTCCGAGATGCGGGCGTCGCGCCGGGCCTCTTCGGTACAGATGCGCAGCGCCGCCACCGCGGGATCGATCTCGCGCGCCTTGCGGCCCTGGGCGATGCGGGTGAGCATCTGCATCAGGTCGACCTCGGCCTCATAGTGGTCGCGCCGGTCGCCCATCACCGGCACCCGGCGGATCAGCTTCCAGCCGAGCAGTTCCTTGAGGCTGTTCGAGGTGTTGCTCCGCGCAATGCGCAGCGTGTCGCTGATCTCTTCGGCGTTGAGCGGCCGGTCGGAGAGGTAGAGCAGCGCATGGATCTGCGCGACCGAGCGGTTCACTCCCCATTGTCCGCCCATCTCGCCCCAATGCAGCACGAACTGCCGCACCGAGATCGGCAACTGAACTGCGTTGTCCGTAATTTCTGTCATAACAGAAATATGAGACGCGAATGCATTTATGTCAACGCGTCTCACGTCCCGTCGCGCATTCCGCGCGCCCTGCCGCCGAACCTGCCGTTGCGGCTGCGCAACTAGCGGCCTGAGCGGCGGGGTTTGCGCCGCGCGCAATCGCGATGAAGATTTCCTTAGGTATTTCTGCAGGTTGTCCGGAATTTGCGTCTAAATTATTCAAGGACGTGCAGATCGCGCTTTTCGCGAGCGGCGGGGGATTACAGGTGTTCCAGCAACGTAGGATGGCCGTGCTTGGCGCGGCGCTTGGTCTGCTCGCGCTTGCGGGCTGTGATGGCGGCGGTGGCGGCTCGTCCGCGAGCGGCGGCGGTGGTGGCGGCGTGGTCGCCGCGCCCAGCCCCACGCCCACGCCGGTAGTGTTCACCGACGGCGACGCCGCACGCCTCGCCAAGCAGGCGAGCTTCGGCGCGACGCCCGATCTTGTCTCGCGGATCAAGGCGATCGGCGCCACGGCCTGGGTGGACGAACAGCTCGCCGCCTCGTCCAGCACCTATGCCGATCTCGCCGTCGAGGTCCGCCGCGATTTCTGCGTGAGCACCGATACGGTCTGCAACCGCGCGCATTTCAGCCGCACGCCGGTGGCGATGCGCTTCTACGCCAATGCCGTCGCCGGATCGGACCAGCTGCGCCAGCGCGTGGCCTTCGCGCTCGGCCAGATGGTCGTCGCGTCCGAGACCGAGGTGAACTCCACCGCCGGCATCGCCGCGTTCAACCAGATCCTCCTCGCCAACGCCTTCGGCAATTACCGCGACATCCTCAGCCAGGTGACGATGAGCGGGTATATGGGCGACTATCTCGACATGGCCGACAGCAACAAGTCGGGCCCGTCGGAGAATTACGCCCGCGAGCTGCTCCAGCTCTTCTCGATGGGCCCGGACCAGCTCAACATGGACGGCAGCCTGAAGCGCGACAGCGCCGCCGCCGCCATCCCCAACTACGCGACCGACGACATCAAGGGCGTTGCCAAGGCGCTGACCGGCTGGACCTATGCCCGGGTCGGCGGCGCGGCGATTACCGATGGAAATGCCCGTGATTATTCGCAGCCGATGATCCAGGTCACGGCGCGCTACGATACGACGCAGAAGAGCTTTCTCGGCACTAGCGTCGGCGCCGGTGCCACCCAGGAGGCCAGCGTCGCCGCCGTGGTCGATGCCGCGTTCAACAACGCCTCGACCGCGCCCTTCGTCGCGCGCCACATGATCGTGCATCTCGTCACCGCCAACCCGAGCCCGGCCTATATCGGCCGCGTCGCCGCGGTGTTCGCCGACAATGGCAGCGGCAAGCGCGGCGACATGAAGGCGGTGGTCCGCGCGATCCTGCTCGACGCCGAGGCGCGCAACGCGCCGACCAGCACCAGCGGCAAGCTCAAGGAGCCGGTGCTGCTGATGACGGCGCTCGCCCGCGCCATCGGCTTCGCGAGCGACGGCTATGTGTTCAGCACCCGCGACACCAGCCTGGGCCAGCCCGTCTTCCGCTCGCCCTCGGTGTTCAACTTCTATCCGGACGACTTCCCGCTGCCGGGCTCGGCAACGCTGAAGAGCCCGGCTTCGAAGTTGCTCAACACTTCCAACGTGCTGCGCTGGCACAATTTCGTCTATGACTGGACGATCTCGGGAGACGCCAATCGCAGCGAATATGCGCTCGATTCCGGCCTGCCCATGTCCTCGCTCACGCAACCCTTGTGGGCGACCTGGGAAGCCTATGGCGCCGATCTCGACGCAATGGTCTCGCGGATCGACCTGACGCTGTTCGCGAACACGCTGAGCCAGGCGCAGAAGGACGCGCTCAAGGCAGCCGCCACCCCGATCACCAACGCCGATGCAAATATCCAGGCGCGCAAGCGTGCCCAGATGATGCTCTACGTCGCGGCTTCGAGCCCGATGTTCCTGGTCGACCGCTGAGGAACTGGACCATGACTTTTTCCCGACGCGACTTCATGAAGGTCACTGCCGGCGCCGGCGCAATGGCCGCCATCGGCCAGCTCGGCCGCACCACCGCCATGGCCGCCCCGAACGGCAGCTACCGCGCCATGGTCGGCGTGTTCCTGTTCGGCGGCAATGACAGCTGGAACATGGTGATCCCCACCGACGCCCGGCACGCCCAGTATCTGGCGTCACGCGGTACCGTGGGCATCAAGGCGAGCCAGCTCACCTCGCTTACCGGTGCGCCCTATGCGCTCCACCCGGCAATGGCCGCCCTCCGCCCGATCTGGGACGAGGGTAGCCTGGGCCTGGTGCTCAACGCCGGCACGCTCTACGCGCCGCTGACCAAGGCGACCTATCAGTCGCGCGCCGATCTGCGCCCGATGAACCTGCTCAGCCATTCGGACGAGCAGGCGCACTGGCAGGGCCTGCGCGCGCGCGATTTCGCGACCGACGGCTTCATGGGCCGCCTCACCGACAAGATGGGCGTCAGCGCCGTCCCATCGATGATCTCGATCGCCGGCTCGAACCTGGCAGTGATCGGCAAGACCAGCTCGGCGCTGGTGCTGCCCTCTACCGGCACGCTCAGCCGATCGGGCTATTCGACCGGCACGAGCGCCGCCAACACCGCCAAGAACAATGCGCTCGGCACCTTCTCGTCGGCGACGGGCCTGGGCGATTTGTCCGAAGCGAGCGCCCGCGACATCAACGGCAGCTATGCCCAGGCGACCACCGCCAACGGTATCATCTCGGCAGCCAGCTCGCTCGACGGCTATTTCGTCAATCCGACCACCGGCGCCGCGCTGACCAGCGACGTCGCGCGCCAGCTGATGCGCGTCGCCCGCATGATCGATGCGCGCGGCTCGCTCGGCCATGGCCGCCAGACCTTCTTCGTCAGCCAGGGCGGCTTCGACAATCATTCGGGCCAGACCAACGGCGGCAACAACGATACGGGCGTCCACGCCAATCTGCTCGGCGATCTCGCCATGGCGCTGGCCGGCTTCCACCGTGCGATGCAGTCGATCGGCATGGCCGAGAACGTCACCAGCTTCACGATGAGCGACTTCGGCCGCACCTATCGCGGCAATGCCCAGAACGGCACCGACCATGCCTGGGGGGGCAACCACCTAGTGATGGGTGGCAACGTCACGCCCGGCGGCATCTTCGGCGCCTATCCTGACCCTGTGCTTGGCGGCGCGACCGATGTGAGCAGCGAGGGCCGCTTCGTCCCCGCCGTCTCGCAGGAGGAATATATCGGCGCGATCGCCCGCTGGCACGGCGTCAGCGATGCCGACATGCCCTATGTCTTCCCCAACTGGTCGACCTGGAGCACCGCGGGCCGCGCACCGCTGGGGTTGTTCAGGACCTAGGTGAAAACTCTTCGTTGATCGACATCCCCGCGAAAGCGGGGATGTCGAACGAGAGGGACGATCCTTCACAAGATCGTTCCCCCGCGCTTAACTGCGTATCTGGATTGCGCTATCGTTCCGCCCCGGTAATGGGCGCGCCTTCACGCAGGGGCAGAACGATGGCCAATCTCTACCGCATCACGCCGTTCATGCACGTGCCGGACATCGAGAAGGCCATATGGTTCTTCACCGAAGTGCTGGGCTTCACGCTGCATTTCCGTACGTCCAACTATGCCTATGTCCAGCGCGAGGCCGCGGCCTTCCGCCTGCTGGAGAATATCGGCGACGACGGCTCCCCGCCGGGCAACCGCCGCTTCTGCTATTATATCGATGTCGAAGACCTGGACGCTGTGTGCGAGGAGCTGAAGCCCAAGGCCTCGCTGCTGGGCGACGGCGATATCTACGGCCCGATCGACCAGATGTACGGCCAGCGCGAGCTGATGGTGGTGGCACCGGACGGGAACCTGCTGGTGTACGGGCAGGACATCTCGAAGCGATAGCTAAAGCGCCACGCTCCCCTCGCCCATGAACCGTGCCTTGGTCGAGAAGCTTGCGCCTTCCACCGTGATCTCGTTGAACGACGGCGGATGGGCGCGCACCCGCTCGGACAGGGTCCCGGCCCCGATCAACCGCACCGTGCGCTCGCCGACCTGCTGCTCGATGTCGAATGGGTCATGGACATGGCCGGTGAGCACGGCATGCGCCCCCGCCTGGGCCAGCGCGTCCAGCGCCTCGGGCCCGCGATGCGTTTGGGAAGACATTCGCGTACCGCCCTCCACCAGCGGATGATGGCACGCGACGAACACCAGGCCGCCCTTGGGCACCGCCTCGACCAAAGCCAGCGATTCCTGCAGCGCGCGCGTGCTGACATGCCCCTTCGACCAGTTGAGCCGCCACTGGAAACGCGCCGTGGTCTTTAGCGGCACCACCGCAACGCCCTTCACGTCGAGCGGCTTCTCGATCATCTGCTCGAGCGCCTGATAGCGCTTGTACGGCGTCACGAACCGCGCCCAGAGGTTGAAATAGGGCAGGTCGTGATTGCCGACTTCCACCGTAACCGGCCGGCCGAGCCCCTGCAGCCATTTGGCCGCCGCCTCGAACTCGCCCGCCCGCGCCTGCATCGTCAGGTCGCCGGTCATCACGATAGCGTCGGGCTCTTCCTCCTTCACCCGTGCTCCGAACCAGTCGACCGCGGCGCGGTCCTCGCGTCCGAAATGCACGTCGCTGACATGGAACAGCCTCGTCATCCCAATTCCTCGCGCGTCGCGATGAAGGCCTTGCGGCTCATGCCGGCCTCGATCGCCATACCGGGCTCCAGCGACACCGGCTCGCCATCGAACAGCGCGAGCACCGGCTTGTTCCCTCTGGGGATCAGCCTGTCGGTCAGGCTCTCGCTGACCGCGCGCGCCGCGACCCAGTCGCCGGTCAGAGATTCCCAGCCGAGCTGGACGATCGAGCCCCAGTCGCGCGCATCCACTGCCGCGACATGCAGCTCGCCCTCCTCGGGGCGCACGAATACGGCCTGGTAGCGGTTGGTGAGCCCGGGCGCGCCGGCGACGCGGATGCCGCGGCCGCCGAAGGTGCGGTCCCACGCGACATGCGCTGCCTGGAAC
The DNA here is from genome assembly GCF_058807215.1 of Sphingomonas sp. GW821-FHT12D09. Lineage (NCBI taxonomy): Bacteria > Pseudomonadati > Pseudomonadota > Alphaproteobacteria > Sphingomonadales > Sphingomonadaceae > Sphingomonas > Sphingomonas sp. GW821-FHT12D09. The sequence continues at coordinate 1,573,499 of NZ_JBXAQL010000001.1, forward strand.
AGCCGCTTGATCGCGCCCTTGCGCGCCGCCTCGCGGGCGCGGGACCAGGCCGTGGCCGGCCCCAGGATCAGGCCGACAAAGCCGCGATGCTCGCCCGCCTTCGCATAGGGGAGCGCGATCCGCGTCTGCTCATCCTGCGCGAGGTGGATGATCTCCTTGGGATCCAGCGTCGCGTGCAGCTTCTTGGCGAGCAGGTTCATCGTCCCGCCAGGCAGGATCAGGAAGCTGCCCTTCCATTCCTTGAGCGCGGAGAGCGCGGCGTTGATCGTCCCGTCACCGGCGAACAATACCACCGTGTCCACCTTGTCGCGGTCGAGGTCCGCACCAGCGGGAATCTCCTCCGCGGGGAACTCGGTGCGGCCGGCGAGCACGAGCCCGCGCTCCTCGAACACCGCTTCAAGCGCCTCGCACTTGGCCTTGGTGGTCGATCCCGAGCCGGGGTTTGTGATGAACCAGAGTTTTTCCATGCCGGTTCGTAACGCTTCGGAATCGAAATGGCTCAATAGCGATAGAGCCGAACCTTCTGGATGCCGAATTGCCCCGGCGGCAGGCGGACATGGCGGCCCTGGTGCGTCTCGTCCCCGTTGAGCTTGCGCTCAGCCACCCATTTGCCGTCGACGAACCTGCCTTCCTCGACGAAATCCAGCCCAACCCGCGGCTCGAACGTCACGGTGACCCCGCTGCCCGCGACCAGATAATCCTCGCCGCCCAGCCACAGGACGATTCCGCCATGCTCGGCCGGTTCCTGCTTGTCCTTTGCCGTCCAGGGGTCAACGAAGTTCACGGTCAGCTTGTAGCCGCCCAGCGTGGCCAGCTGCGGGCTGCTGTCGACCGTGCCCTCGAAGCTCACGGTCGGCGAGAACCCGTCGCGCGCCTTGGCAGCGAACAGCGCCGGCGTCAGCTGGTCGAGCATCGCGTAGAAGCCGCCGAGCCGATCCTTGTCCGCGATATTCTCGATCGCGAAGGGGCTGAACCCGATCGCGCCATGCTTGCCGATCACCCGCATCGCATTGGCCGGCGCGCGCGGATCGCCCGCCTGGTTCGCCTCGGGCACGAACAGCGGATTGCCCGGCACGACATAGCCATCGGCGATCCCGGCGAAATTGGGGAAGTAGATATCGGGCGAGAGCATGTCGATCGCCGGCGCGGCGGCCTTCCACACCGCCATCAGATGCGCGAGCGGTCCGCCGCTGGGGTAGTCGCCAGGCAGCTTGCCCGGCCGCCCCTGCGCGCCGTTGACGTACATCGGCAGCCGGTATTCGCGCTTGCCCGCCTCGGCGACGGCATTAGCCCAGCGCGCATAATGGTGGGCGGTGAACGCCTCTTCGCTGCCCTGCCACTTGGCGAAGCCGGTATCGGCCAGGCTCCCATGCTCGCGCGCGGTGGGCAGGAAGCCGATCTCGTTCTCGACCTGCACCATCAGCACGGTGTGGCGCTCGCCGTCGATCGCCTTGAGATGCTTCATCACCGCCGCGAAGGCGCGCGCGTCGGCATCCAGCGTCGCCTTGCCGAACACCGACAGGATATCCTGTGGCTGCCCGTCCTTGCCCGTCGAGCGCGGGAAGCGCTTGCCGTCGCGCTTCACCCAGGCGGGCGCATAGGTCGACATGCTGTTCTTCCAGCTTCCGAACCACAGCAGCACCAGCCGCATGTCGCTCGCCCGCGCATCCTCGACCAGCCAGTCCAGGCTGGAAAAGTCGAACCTGCCCTCCTGCGGCTCGATCGCTTCCCAGGTCACCGGCGCCAGCACGGTGTTGAGGTGCAGCGCCTTCAGTCGCTGCCAGTGCGGCGCCAGCCAGGCGCGGTCGGTGGCGGAACTGTTTCCCAATTCGCCCCCACGGATCAGGAACGGCTTGCCGTCCACGATCAGCTGCCCGCCATCCAGATGCGGCGCCTGGGCAAGCGCGGGCGTTGCGAGGAAAAGGACGAGCGTAGTGAGCCAGCGGAGCATGGCTCGCACAATAGTCTGATTTAACGATGTTGGGAAAGTGGAGCGGGTAGCGGGAATCGAACCCGCGCTAGAAGCTTGGGAAGCTCCTGTGATACCATTTCACCATACCCGCTCGGGTATAGCGGGCGCTTGCCACAGCCCCGGCCCCGCGGTCAACCGTTGACCTCGATGCCGCACCCGCTAGCGTGACCGCAAGATGAGGAGTTACGGTAAAATGCGGGTTCTTGCAGGTGCGGCGCTTGTCGCGATGGCGTTCACGGGCACCGCGGCCCACGCCCAGCAGAACCCCCAGGCCGAAGCGCAAGCGCTCGACCTGCTCAAGCGCGGCATCGCCTTCCGCAGCGTCGCCGGGCCCGGCAACCAGACGCCGGACTATGCCGATTACCTGAAGCAGCAGCTCGTCGCCGGCGGCTTCGACGCGGCCGATATCCGCATCGAGAAAGTCGGCGACACCGCCTGGATGGCCGTCCGCTATCCAGGTGCCGACAAGGCCGCCAAGCCGATCTACATCTCGGGCCATATGGACGTGGTCGAGGCCAAGCCCGAGGACTGGACGCGCGATCCCTTCACCCCGATCGTCGAGAACGGCTATATCTTCGGCCGCGGCGCGACCGATATGAAGTACGACCTCTCGACGATGGTCGCCACGCTGATCCAGCTCAAGCGCGAGGGCTATCGGCCGTCCCGCGACATCCTCCTCCTCGCCTCGGGCGACGAGGAGACCAGCATGAAGACCACCATGCTGATGGCCGAGCAATATCACGATGCCGAGATGCTGCTGAACATCGACGGTGGCGGCGGCGGGCTCGACGAGAATGGCAAGCCCGAGATCTTCGGCCTCCAGGGCGCCGAGAAGACCTATGCCGATTACGAGCTGACCTTCACCAACCCGGGCGGCCATTCGAGCGCGCCGGGCAAGAGCAACGCGATCTACTCGCTCGCTCATGCGCTGGCGAAGATCGAGGCCTACCAGTTCCCCGGCGAGATCAACGACATCACCCGCGCGGGTTTCCTCGAAGGCGCCAAGACCGCCGACGCGCAGATGGCTACGGCGATGCGCGCTTTCCTCGCCAACCAGCAGGACCCCAAGGCACTCGCCACGCTGCGTTCGGAGCCCGGCCTGATCGGCCAGACCGGCACGACCTGCGTCGCGACGATGGTGACGGCCGGCCACGCCACCAACGCCCTGCCCCAGCGCGCGACCGCCAACATCAATTGCCGCATCTTTCCCGGCACTTCGGTTCAGGCCGTCGCGGCAACCCTCACCAAGGTCGTCGCCGACCCGGAGCTCAAGCTCAAGACGCTCGACAGCGGCACCGTCGCCAGCCCCGCCTCGCCGCTCCGCCCGGATCTGCTGAAGCTGGTCAGCGACGGCATCCATGCCCGCTTCCCCGGCGTGCCGATCGTCCCGGCGATGTCCGCCGGCGCCAGCGACTCGATGTGGTTCCGCGCCAAAGGCGTGCCGAGCTACGGGGTCAGCCCGATCTTCATGAAGGGCTCGGACAGCTTCGCCCATGGCCTGAACGAACGCACTCCGCTCAGCGAGATCGCGCCGTCGATCGTGTATTACAAGGCGCTGCTCAAAGGCCTGACGAAGTAGGCATCACGCAGCGGCGGCAGCCGCGCCTTCCCGGACCAGCAACGCGCGCAGCAGCAGGATCACGACGCCGATCGAGATCGCGCAGTCCGCGGTGTTGAAGATCAGGAACGGCCGCCAGGCGCCGAAGTGCAGGTCGAGGAAATCGACGACATAGCCGAATCGCAACCGGTCGAGGATATTGCCCAACGCGCCACCCAGGATCAGGCCGAGCCCGATCGCTTCGGGCGGCTTGCGATTGCGCCACAGCCACCCCCCGACACCCAGCGCGATCACGCCGGTCAGGACAATGAGCAGCCAGCGGCCGAGCGATCCGTCGGCGGTGAGCAGGCTCATCGAAACGCCGTGATTCTCTTCCCAGCGCAGGTTGAAGATCGGCAGGAGCTCGACGACCCCGCGATCCCGCAGCGCCAGCGGGCCGGCCACGACCCATTTGGGGAACTGGTCGATGGTCAGTGCGGCCGCCGCGGCGATCAGCCCGGCGGCACGCGGGTTGATCCCGGTCATTCTCAAACTCCTTGCGTACTATCTTGCTAACACACACGAGCTTGTGCACAAGTCGTTGCCAACGGCATCAATCTGCCTGGGGGAAAGATCATAGTGCCCATAACCGAACCTGGCGGCACGCCCGCGCTCGAATTGCGAGCGCTCGGCAAGACCTATGGCCGCGGCGCCGGCGGCAAGCGCGCGGTCGATGACGTGTCGCTCAGCGTCCGCGGCGGCGAAGTCTATGGCTTCCTTGGCCCCAATGGCGCGGGCAAGAGCACGACGATCCGCATGGCGCTCGGCCTGATCCGCCCGAGCGATGGCGATGTCCTGCTGTTCGGCGAGCCGGTCTCCGCCAGGGCCCTGCGCCACGTCGGCTCGCTGGTCGATGGCGGAACCTTCTACCCCTTCCTCTCCGGCCGCGACAATCTGCGGGTGCTGGCAAAGACCCAGGGCAGCGACGGCGCGCGCATCGACGCGGTGCTCGAGCGCGTCGACCTGGCACGCGACGCCAGGCGCAAGGTGAAGGGCTATTCGACGGGCATGAAGCAGCGGCTGGGTGTCGCCGCCGCACTGCTCGACGATCCCGACCTGGTGATCCTCGACGAGCCGGCCAACGGCCTGGACGCCGCCGGCATCCAGGACATGCGCACGCTGCTGCGCGGCCTGGCCGCCGACGGCAAGGCCGTGTTCCTGTCCAGCCATCTGCTCCACGAAGTCGAGCAGATCTGCGACCGGGTGGCGATCGTCCACAAGGGCAAGCTGCTGCGCGAAGCCAGTGTCCGCGAAATCCTCGACCAGGGCGAAGCGCTGCGCGTCGAGGCGGAACCGCTCGACATCGCGGCTGCCGCACTCAAGGACCGCTGGCCGTTCGAGCGGGCCGCGGACAGCCTCAAGGTGCAGGCGAGCCGTGCCGAGGCACCGGCTATCGTGCGTGCGCTGGTCGAGGCCAAGGCCGAGGTCTTCCGCGTCGGGCCCGACGATCAGAGCCTCGAGGAAATCTTCCTGAACATGACGAGGGACACCGATGCTTGACGCCGTCCTTGCCGAGGCGCTGAAGCTTCGCCGCCACCGGGCGACCTGGATGATGGTCTGGGCCTATCCGATCGTCTTCGCGCTGATCATTATCGGCGTGCTCCTCTATGGCGCATTCCGGGTGCGCAGCGGCGTGCCGGGGCCGATCGAGCCCGCCGCCGAGTGGATCAAGGACAGCACCATGCTCTGGAAAGTCCCGACCTCGCCGCCGGGGCGCTTCCTGATCGCGGGCTTTGCCGCGGTGGTGTTCGCCGGCGAATATGGCTGGAACACCTGGAAGCTGATCATCCCGGCCCGCGCGCGCTGGCAGTTGATCGCAGCGAAATGGGTCGTGGCGCTTGGCTTCCTGATGCTCGCCTTCATCGCCGCCGACCTGATCACGCTGATCGGCAGCTGGCTGGGATCGTTCGAGGGCGACAGGATTCCCGCCGGCGTGACGCTGGGCGCCGTCGCCCAGGCGCATTGGCACGCGGCCACGCATGCGCTGATCCCGATCCTCTATACGATCGCCTTTGCCGGGCTGTTCGCGATCCTCACCCAGTCGATCCTCGCCACGGTGATCCTGTCGATCGCACTTGTCGTGATCGAAGGATTGTGGCCGTTGATCGGCATGTTCTTCTATCAATATGCGCCGGCGCTGACCGCCGGACTGGTCAAGGTGCTGCCCTTCTATCACCTGGCCAATCTTGCCGCCTGGGCGAAGGGCGCCGGCCTGATGATGCCGCTTGCGCCCGACACGATCATGTCCATGTCCTGGGGCATGTCCTTCGCCGTGATTGCGGCGTGGATCCTCGCGGCGGGTGCGGCCACGCAGGTGCGTTTCCTGCGGCAGGATCTCAACTGACGGCAGCGGGCTCCAAGGCAAGGGTAACATCGCCGGAAAGCACGCGCGTCCTATCTGGAGTTCTGCGCCGGCATGTCCCAATCGGGTTCGACCACCACTCCGTCTATGGTGACCGTCGGTTCATACGCGTTGCCAGGGTAGATTTGCATGCCGAGATGATAGGGTGTGATATCGAAGGGTGCCCCGCGGAGATCGGCTTCGATGATCATCTGCGACCCAGGCTGCAGCACATATCTGTCGGGGTTGATTTCTACCATGATTTCCAACGGCTCGGCGCCGCTATTGCGCAGGACAAGCTGCTGATTGGGATTGGCAGCGGCGGCATTTTCGGTCTGCTCGGCCCAGCCTCCGGTAAGGCGCCGCCAAAGCGTAAGTCGAGGCAATGATGTCCTCCGGAACATGGATCGCTGGCCAGCCTAACGCATAAGGCGACCTTCGCAAAATGGGTCGCGTCCGGAACGGCGGCTTTGTAAGCCCTGACCAGACCAAGGGAGACCAAGGTGACCGCCAGATACGACGCCCTGATCATCGGCGGTGGGCATAACGGCCTGGTCTGCGCCTTCTACCTCGCGCGTGCCGGACTGAAGGTCCGCGTTCTCGAGCGCCGTCACCTGGTCGGCGGTGCGGCGGTGACCGAGGAATTCCACCCCGGCTTTCGCAATTCCACCGCAAGCTACACCGTCAGCCTGCTGCGCCCCAAGGTGATCGCCGACATGAAGCTCCACGCGCGCGGCTGGCGCGTGGTCGAGCGGCAGATCTCCAACTTCCTGCCGCACGAGGGCGGATACCTGAAGCTGGGCGGCGGGCACGAACGCACCCGCGCCGAGTTCGCCCGTTTCTCGGCAAAGGACGCCGCGGCCTTCCCGCGCTACGAGGAAGCGCTGGAGCGCGTGGCGCAAGTGCTGCGCGACATGGCGCTCAGGACCCCACCCAATGCCGGCGGCGGCATCCGCGCCTTGCTCGCCGCTGCCGCGCAGGGCCGCAAGCTGGCGAGCATGGGCATCGAGGCGCAGCGCGACACGATGGACCTGTTCGTCAAGTCGGCGCGCGACTTCCTCGATGGCTGGTTCGAGAACGACTATATCAAGGCGGCGTTCGGCTTCGACGCGGTCGTCGGCAACTATGCCAGCCCCGACACGCCCGGTAGCGCCTATGTGCTGCTCCACCACGTCTTCGGCGAAGTGAACGGCAAGAAGGGCGCCTGGGGCCATTCGATCGGCGGCATGGGCGCGATCACGCAGGCGATGGCCGAGGCGTGTGTCGAGGCCGGGGTCGAGATCAGCCTGGAGGCGCCGGTCGTCCGCCTGCTGGTCGATGGCGGCAAGGTCGCCGGCGTCCGGCTGGAGAGCGGCGAGGAAATCGCGGCCAAGACCGTCGCCGCCAATGTCGGGCCCGCCCTGCTCTACCGCCAGCTCGTCGAGCGCAGCGACATGCCCGCCGACTTCGCGCGGCGGATCGACGGCTACAAGGCCAGCTCGGGCACCTTCCGGATGAACGTCGCGCTGTCCGAGCTGCCCGACTTCACGGTGCTACCCGGCACCGGCGAGCATCACACCGCCGGCATCATGATCTGCCCGACCCTGGATTACATGGACTGCGCCTATACCAGCGCGAAGGTGCACGGCATGTCCGACGAGCCGATCGTCGAGATGACCATCCCCTCTACCGTGGACGACAGCCTCGCCCCGGCCGGCCAACATGTCGCCGCGCTGTTCTGCCAGCAATTCGCGCCCGGCCTCGACTGGGACGAACACCGCGAGGCCGCCGCCGATCGGGTCATCGACACGGTCACCAGGCACGCGCCGAACTTCAAGGCATCGGTGATCGCCCGCCAGATCCACTCCCCGCTCGATCTCGAGCGCAAGTTCGGGCTGGTCGGCGGCGACATCATGCACGGGCACATGTCGCTCGATCAGCTCTGGGCCGCGCGCCCGGTACTGGGCCATGGCGACTATCGCGGCCCGATCCAGGGACTCTACATGTGCGGCGCGGGCACCCATCCCGGCGGCGGCGTCACCGGCGCGCCGGGCCACAATGCCGCGCACGAGATCCTACGCGACCGGAGCTTGCTCGGCCGCCTGCTGCGCTGATCCACGCATCAGATAGAGCGGGATCGCCGTCGCCATCAGCAACAGGCTCCACCCGATCGCCTCATATCCCGCGCCCCAGATCGCCCAGAGCGCGAAGGCCAGCCCGGCCAGCGCCGCGGGTCGTGCCACGCCGAGGACCAGCGCCGAGACGCAGGCCCCTGCATAGAACCACAGGGTCGCCGCCGTCGTGACGCGCAGCATGAAGTCGTAGATCGCCGAAGTGTCGCGCGAGACGTTGCTGAGGATCAGCACGCTCGCCAGCGCAGTGGAGGCAAGCAAGGCGCCAACCGGCACGTCGCGCCTGCTGGTCCGCCCGATCGCCGCCGGGATCACCCCCGCGCGCGCCATGCCGAGCGGCGCTTCGCCCTGGAGCAGCACCCAGCCATTGAGCGCGCCGATCGCCGCCACCGCGGCGAACCCGGCGACCGCCAGCCCGGCCCAGCGGCCCCAGAACGTCTCGACGAACAGCGCGACCGGCGCGTTGGCGCCTGCGATCACTTCCTGCGGCATCGCGAAGATGATCCCCGAGCACGCGATCAGGTAGAGCAGCCCGGTCACGCCGACGCCGGTCAGCGTCGCGCGGCTGACGGTGCGCCCAGGATCGCGCACCCGCTCGGCCGCCATGCCCGCGCATTCGAAGCCGACCATCGCGAAGAACGCCATCGTCACCGCGGGCGCCAGCTGCCTGGCATCGAAAGGGGCGTGCGGGTGCGCGTCGAGGGCGAGATTGCCGCCCAGGCCGAGTTGGGCGAGCAGCAGGATGATCGCCGCCATCGGCACCAGCTTGACCAACGTCGTCACCACCTGGAACCGGCCCGCCGCCGGCGCGCCACGCAAATTGAGCAAGGTGATCAGCCACAGCAACGCCACCGCACCGAGCACCAGGCTGAGCGAGGAAGCGGCGAGCGCCGGCCAGAACACCGCGAGATAGCGCACCGCCGTCAGCGCGATGAAGGCATTTGCGGACCAGATGCCGACCCACATGCTCCAGCCGATCAGCATGCCCGGCAGCGGGCCAAGCGCCTTGGCGCAGATCGCCAGCGTTCCGGTCGCTTCGGGCATTGTCCTCGACAGGCTCGCGATCACCCATGCCAGCGCCAGCGACCCCGCAATGGCGGCAATCCAGGCGGCGATGCTGGTGAGCCCGAAGGGCGCGAGCTGCGCCGGCAGCGCGAAGAAGCCCGAGCCGATCATGTTGCCGATGACGAGTGCCGTCGCCGTCCAGAAGCCGAATGGCCGTCGCGTCATGTTCGTCATGCTTCCCCCCGGAAAGTTCAGATCCCGCCTTCGACGGCCTCCAGCCCCATATCACGCAAACCGCTGGCAAGCGCTTCCGCACAGGCATCGAGCACGGCCTGATCGGTCGCCCGTACCACGAAATTCGCGCCGGTCTTTCCGTCGCGGAAGAAAGGATAGCTGCCGATCGCTACGCCTTCATGGGCGCGCTCGGTCGCGCCGAGCATGTCGGCGATCTCGCTCTCCGCCGCCCAGGACCCGATCGTGCGCGACAACACCGGACGGCCGCCCTCCAGCGTGCCGGTCAGCGCATCGAGCATGCCCGCGGTGATATGCGGCACGCCGGCGAGGATGAAGAGATTACCCACCCGGATGCCCGGCGCGCCGGACATGCGATTGGGGATCAGCTCGGCGCCCTCGGGCACTCGCGCCATGCGCAGCCGCGCATCGGTCAGGCCGCCGCGCGGCTCGTAATAGCGCTCCAGGATCGCGCGCGCCTCAGGGTGGATCACCACGCCGACGCCCAGCGCCACGGCGATCGCATCGACGGTGATGTCGTCATGCGTCGGCCCGATCCCGCCTGTAGTGAAGCAATAATCATATCCGGTGCGCAGCGCGTTCACCGCCTCGACGATCCGGCCCTCGACATCGGGCACCACCCGCACTTCGGAAAGCCGGATGCCCTGCACGTTCAGCCAGGTCGCGATCTGGGCGATGTTCTTGTCCTGCGTGCGGCCCGAGAGGATCTCGTCGCCGATCACCACCAGCCCTGCCGTCCAGATGCGCTCGCCCATGGTCCCGGCATAGCCACAAGCCGAGCCCACGCCTAGCATTTCTGCCTCTCGAAAAACTCGGACGACCGGCCTATATCGCCCCGATGACCGAATATGTGACCGTAACCGCCGACAGCCCCAAGGCGCGCGATGGCGCGATCAAGCTCCATGGCCCCGAAGGCTTCGAAGGCATGCGCCGCGCCGGGCGACTCGGCGCCGAGATCCTCGATGCGCTCGTGCCCCATGTCGTGCCGGGCGTCACCACGGCCGAACTCGACGACATCGTCCGCCAGATGAGCGTCGCCGCCGGCGGCGTGCCGGCAACGCTCGGCTATCGCGGCTACACGCACAGCTGCTGCATCTCGATCAACCATGTCGTCTGCCACGGCATCCCGAGCGAGAAGACGCTGAAGGACGGCGACATCGTCAATATCGACGTGACGCCGATGCTCGATGGCTGGCACGGCGACACCAGCCGCATGTTCCTGGTCGGCGACGTGCCGATCAAGGCGCGCCGCCTGGTCGATGTCACTTATGAGTGCCTGATGCTCGGCCTCGAACAGGCCAGGCCGGGCAACCATCTCGGCGATGTGGCGCATGCGATCCAGCGGCATGCCGAGAAGCATCGCTACGGCGTGGTCCGCGATTTCTGCGGCCATGGCCTCGGCCAGATCTTCCACGACGCGCCCGAAGTCGTCCATGTCGGCCGCCCCGGCACCGGCCCGGAGCTGCGCCCCGGCATGTTCTTCACCGTCGAGCCGATGATCAATATCGGCCGCGCCGACGTGAAGTTGCTCGAAGATGGCTGGACGGCGGTGACCCGCGACCGCTCGCTCTCGGCGCAGTTCGAGCACTCGATCGGCATCACGGAAGACGGCTGCGAGATCTTCACCAAGAGCCCCAAGGGACTCGACCACCCGCCTTATTGAGCGGGCGGCGCCAGCCACCCTTCCTGTTCCCGGGCGAATGCCTGGTCTAGCCCATAACGAAGTCACGCGCGGCAGCGCGTGCTGGTCATGCGCGCTCGAGCCGACCTCCCCGAACCGGATGCGCCCGCCAACGGCGATGGGAGCCGGGCGGGCGCGAGCGGCGGGTGGAGGAGTGGGCCTTACCGCCGCCGGGGGGTCTCACGGCCACCACAGTAAAGTGCGGACCGAGTCGAACTATATCTCCGAAAATCTCCATATTTCGGAGTGAGTCAATCGCGTTTAGCAAGGGTATATGTCAAAACGGATGCTATTCTTCACAGCAGGCAGCACCGATTATTAACATAAATTATGATATTTACTTTAGGACTGTCGCACTCCAGTGCGGCAATTGCGCCCAGCCCTGCAACTGTTCTTCTGCCTCGGCCGCATCCAGGGCGCCCGCTTCGCAATCTATCCAGAACGCGGCGCGTTCCGCCGGGGCGAGCGCAAGCAGACCGTGCGCCATGATGACGAGCGGCCCCGTGGCGACGATCACGTCACCCCCAGCCAGCTCACTCCCCCGCCGGTGCAATTCGGCGGGCACATCCATTGGCAGAACCTGCATGCTTCATCCCGCTTGCGCTGGCGCATGCAACGTCCGGCCTCGCCCTCGGGTTCCCAAACAGACTGGCAGGTCATTCGTTGCGCTTCCGCAACGTCGCCGCTGCCCCCAAATCCGGCACCGCGCATCGCGCTGCCTAAAGGATAGGCACTTGTTAAAGCCGCGCCCGGCGTGCAACCGAGAGGGAACGCCGACTCTCCGCATGGCACGAACCTTGCCAGACGCGCGGATAGGCAAGCCTCATGTGCCTCGGGGGAAACCGTGAAAAAGATCGAAGCGATCATCAAGCCGTTCAAGCTCGACGAAGTGAAGGAAGCGCTCCACGAAGTGGGCGTCTCCGGCATCACCGTCACTGAAGCCAAGGGCTTCGGCCGTCAGAAGGGTCATACCGAGCTCTATCGCGGAGCCGAATATGTCGTGGACTTCCTCCCCAAGGTGAAGCTCGAGGTCGTCGTGGAGGACGCGCTTGCCGACCGCGTGGTCGAAGCGGTCGCCGCTGCGGCGCAGACCGGCCGGATCGGCGACGGCAAGATCTTCGTGATCCCCGTCGAGACGGCGCTGCGCATCCGCACCGGCGAGCGCAACGAAAACGCGATTTGACGCAGCGCAACATCGAGTCGATGTAGCGCGCTTACGGGGCAATTTTATTTCCCGATTCGTCGGGTCAACGAAAGAGAGCGAAAGGGCTTAACAATGGCGAATTCGGCCAGCGACGTTCTGAAGATGGTCAAGGAAAACGAGATCGAATGGATCGATCTGCGTTTCACCGACCCCAAGGGCAAGTGGCAGCACCTCACCATGGTCGCTTCGGTGATCGGTGACGACGAGCTGACCGATGGCCTGATGTTCGACGGTTCGTCGATCGAAGGCTGGAAGGCGATCAACGAGTCCGACATGATCCTGAAGCCGGATCTGGACGCGGTGTGGATCGATCCGTTCTCGGCCACCCCGATGCTGATCCTGGTCTGCGACATCGTCGAGCCCTCGACCGGCGAGCTCTATTCGCGCGACCCGCGCTCGACCGCCAAGCGTTCGGAGGCCTACCTCCAGTCGCTCGGCATCGGCGATACCGTCTATGTCGGCCCCGAGGCCGAGTTCTTCATGTTCGACGACGTCCGCTTCGAGAACAGCTACTCGACCAGCTATTACGCGATCGACGACATCGAACTGCCGGGCAATTCGGGCAAGGAATACGAGGCCGGCAATCTCGGCCACCGTCCGCGCGCCAAGGGCGGCTATTTCCCCGTCGCGCCGGTCGACAGCGCCGTCGACATCCGCGGCGAGATGGTCGCCACGATGCTCGAAATGGGCCTGCCCTGCGACAAGCACCACCACGAAGTCGCCGCCGCACAGCACGAGCTCGGCCTGACCTATGGCACGCTCGTCCAGACCGCCGACCGCATGCAGATCTACAAGTACGTCGTGCATCAGGTCGCGCATGCCTATGGCAAGACTGCGACCTTCATGCCGAAGCCGATCAAGGAAGATAACGGCTCGGGCATGCACACCCACATCTCGATCTGGGAAAAGGGCGCCAACACCTTCGCGGGCAATGGCTATGCCGGCCTGTCGGACGCGTGCCTGTACTTCATCGGCGGCGTGATCAAGCACGCCAAGGCGCTCAACGCCTTCACCAACCCGACCACCAACAGCTACAAGCGCCTGGTGCCGGGCTATGAAGCTCCCGTGCTGCTCGCCTATTCGTCGCGCAACCGCTCGGCTTCGTGCCGCATCCCGTACGGTGCGGGCACCAAGGCGAAGCGCGTCGAGTTCCGCTTCCCGGACGCGCTGGCCAATCCGTATCTCTGCTATGCAGCGCTACTGATGGCCGGCCTGGACGGCATCCAGAACAAGATCCACCCAGGCGATCCGATGGACAAGAACCTGTACGACCTGCCGCCGGCAGAGCTCGAGCAGGTCCCGACCGTGTGCGGTTCGCTGCGTGAAGCGCTCGACAGCCTGGAAGCCGATATGGACTTCCTGCTCAAGGGCGACGTTTTCACCAAGGACCAGATCGCGGCCTATGTCGAGATCAAGCGCGGCGACGTCGCCCGCTGGGAAATGACCCCGTCCCCGGTCGAATACGACATGTATTATTCGGCCTGATCCTTTCGGACAGACCAGAAACGAAGCGCCCGGGCCAGAAGGTCCGGGCGTTTTCGTATCCGCTTTTTCGTATCCGGATGTGCGCCCGATTGCGCTGAATTGGCCGAAGTTTCGCTTCCCTCCGCCCCTTGCTTGTGATCAGTCGCGTAGTAGTTGGGGAGGAACGACATGGTTCCGGCAATCTTGAAGCGAACAATGCTGCTGTGGGTGTTCGTGCTCGCGGCCTGCACGATCCAGCTGGCACCAGCCTATGATCCTGCCCTGGTCCAGGGGCTGGACCAGGCGAACACCCAGACGCTGACACTGTTCGCCGAACTGGAGACGGGCTCGCCGGCCTCGAAATTCGATGCCTATGACAGCCGCTATGCCGCGCTGATCGGCCAGTTCGATGCGCTGCGCCAGCAGGCGATGGCCCGGCAGATCCCGCCGCTGGCCAGGCGGCTCTCTCAACTCAAGCTGGTCGAGAAGGTCTGCGGGACGGGCGCCGATGCCACCTCCTGCGTCAACGTCACCCCGTCCAGCCTGGCGCAGGTGCTCGTCAACCTCCGCCGGATGCGAGACACGCACAAGGCCACCGGCCTCCAGCCGGACATCGTCACCCTGTTCCGCGGCGGCTACGACCCGGCGATCGCCCAGGCGCTCGCTGTCGAAAATGCACTGAAGCGATAGGGGGCCGCCATGAACAGTCAGGACATATTGGCCGACATGGTCACCGCGCTGAAGGGCGAGTTGGGCCAGGGCTATTCGACCATCAGCAGCTTCGTGCAGAACCAGGGCAATCTGCTCGCCAAGCAGGCAGAGAACATCGCCACCTCGCGCGCGACGGGATCGCTCAAGGACGATGACGCGCTGTTCGACTTCTTCCTGCAAGGGCTGCAGGCCAATGCCCAGAACGCAGCCAAGGCCGTTGTCCAGCTATCGGCGATAACGATCGAGGCGGCTTGGAACGCGATTGCCGGCGCGCTCTGGGGCGGCGTCCGCACCATCCTGACCGGCGCGGGCGTGCCCGACAATCTCCTGCCGGCAACGCCGCCGCTCAATCTCTGAGCGGACGGCGCCCGGCGGCGGGCCCCCGGCTCAGAGCCGGTAGCGGAACGCGAACTTATAGCCTTCCCAGACTGCGATCGCGAGGAAGAGCAGGTCCATCGGGTCGGCGGCGGCCATGAACAGTTCCGCGGTGCCGCTCATGCCGAGCTGGCCGGCCACGTCGATGACTTCGACATTGCCCAGCTTGGCGAAGATCGCGACGTCGGCCAGCGCCGTGCCCAGGACCCAGCCGAGCGCCGCGCACGCCGCGCCCAGGAACCCGAATTGCTGGTCCACGCCCTTGCCCGCGGCGCGCACCGCATAGCCGACCAGCGCGCCGACCACGATCGCCATCAGCCCGGTCGAATAGTTGGTGACATAGACCACCAGCGCCCACAGCACCGCGCCGACGATCGCCGCGGCAAGACCCGCGGCCACGGCCAGCGGGAAATTCTGCTGCGCGCGCAACTGCGCGATCGCCTCGTCATGGCTCATCGTCTCGAACTCGGGCGGCTCGATCGTCGTATCGGTCATGTGTTCCCCCTTATTGAATCATGTCGTGCGTCAGCTCGGTCATCACCGCCAGGAATGCGGCAAGCCCCAGATAGATGATCGCATATTGAAGCTTGGTCTCGCCCGAGGCGCTGTAATAGGCTTGGTTCTCGGGCGCCTTCGGATCGTAGTTCCACGCCTGCTTGAGCGCGGGAAAGGCGAGAAGCGCGATCAGGAACAGCAGCGGGCTCGGCCGCCACAGCATCAGCGCCAGCATCATCGGCACGCCGATGAACCAGATGCGCGGGCTCAGGATCGCAGTGATCCGCCCGCCATCCAGCGGCGAGAGCGGGATCAGGTTGAAGAAGTTGAGGAAGAAGCCGCTGTACGACACCGCGAGCAGCAGGTCGCTCTCGGTCGCCCGCGCCCAGAAATAGACGAGGATCGCGCCCGCCGTGCCCATCAGCGGCCCGGCCACCGCGACATAGGCCTCGGTCTCGACGTCCATCGGCTGGTCCTTCAGCTCGATCCAGGCGCCGACAAAGGGAATGAAAGTGGGCGCGCTCACCGGCAGCCCGCGCTGCTTCGCGGCAAGGAAATGCCCCATCTCATGGACGAGCAGCAGCCCGACAAAGCCCAGCGCATAGGCCCAGCCGAACACCGAGGCGTAGATCGCGATCGACACGATCATGGTAAGCAACGTGCCGCCAAGCTTGCCGAGCTTGAACAGCGTGAAGATGGCGACGAGCGCGGTGCCCATCAGCGCACCGCCAGGTTGGAACCGCGCGACACATTACCCCCCGTAGAGTCCGCGTTAGTGGCGGATTGGATAAGCGGCACTGCCCCGCTTTGGAAGCCGCTTCATGACTTATTTGTAACGGAGCCAATTGCCAGGGCACTGGTTTAGCCGAGCGTGGAAGACGCGGGAAACTTCAGAGCGGCATTGGTGACCGGCGGCGAATCCGGGATCGGCCGAGCCAGTGCCATCGCACTCGCCCGCGCCGGCCGCGACGTCGCCATCCTCTATCATCGCGACGCGGCCGCCGCGGCGGAGACCGCAAAAAGCATCACCGACGCCGGACTGCGCGCGGCCTGTGTACAAGCCGATGTCGGCGACGAAGTCGCGGTGGAGGCAGCGTTCGGCGCCGCGATCGCCGCGATCGGCCCGCTCGATTGCCTCGTCAATTCGGCCGGGCTCAACATGTCGGGCGCCCCCGTCGCCGAGATGGCGCTCGCGCAGTGGCAGCGCATGCTGCGGACCGATCTCGACGGCGTATTCCTCACCTCGCGGCGCTTCGTCCGAGAGGCGCATGCGCGCGGGCACGGCGGCAGCATCGTCAACATCTCGTCGATCCACGCGGTCGACGTGCGGGCCGGCGGCGCGGATTATTGCGCGGCCAAGGCCGGGGTGAAGGCGCTCACCGAAACGATGGCGTTGGAAGAGGCGCCGCACGGCATCACCGTCAACAGCGTCGCGCCCGGCATGATCCTCACGCCGATGAATGCCCGCGCGGTCGCGGACGCCGGCTATCGCAACGCGCTCGAAGCCAATATCCCCGCGGGCCGTGCCGGCAAGCCCGAGGAAGTCGGCGCGCTGGTCGCCTTCCTCGCCTCGCCGCAAGCGCGCTACATCAACGGCGCCACGCTGACGATCGACGGCGCCCTCTCCCTCCTGCTCGCACAAGGCGCCTGATGGGTCTCGATTTCACTGTCGAAAGGATCGAGGCGGTCACGCTCGACCGGCCGGACGCGCTTGCCGGGCACGCGCTGATGAGCCCCTATGTCTGGGGCCTCGCCGGCGGCGGCTATGGCATGTTGCTGCGCATCGTGCCGCCCGTGGATGCGCGGGACTTCCACACCGGCAGCATCTGGTATGCCGGGAGCACAGACGGGCTACACTTCAAGCTCGACGATGCGCCGGTGATCGCTCCGGGACCGGATGCGCTCGATATCGGCGGGTGCGAGGATCCGACGCTGGTGATCGATGGCGACCACGTGCTGGTCTATTATACCGGCGTCGATGCCGATCATTCGACCGGCCGGCTGATGCTCGCCCAGGGCCCGGACGTCCATCACCTCACCAAATGCGGCATCGCGCTCGACTCGAGCAAGAGCGCCGGCAACACCAAGGAAGCGAGCGTCGACCGCACGCCGGACGGCGGCTGGCGGTTGTTCTACGAATATGCGCAAGCCGACGCCTCTCGCATCGGCGTCGCGATCGGCGAGGGTGCGCGCGGCCCCTGGCAGGAACAGCCCCACCCGTTCAGTGTGCGCGAGGACCGCTGGGACAGCTGGCACCTTTCGACCGGTCCCCTGTTCACCACCGACAAGGACCGGCCGGTGATGTTCTACAATGGCGCGACCCAGGATGCGCGCTGGCGGATCGGCTGGATCGCCTTCGATGCCGATTATACCCGCGTCGTCGATCGCTGCATCGAGCCGCTGATCGCGCCGCCGCCCCAGCCCGAACGCGGGATGACCGACATCGCGTTCGCGGCCTCGGTCGTCGCGCATGGCGACGCCGCGATCCTCTATTATTCGCTCGCCGATGCCCGGCTGGCGCGGGCGCATATCCGCCGTTTCGCCTTCTAGCCGCGCCGATTGCCGGTCGGCCACGCGGTGTGATAGCGCACTGCATCACCCGGAGGTTTCCCCACATGCGACTCAATCGTCTCGCCGCCGCCGCGCTGCTGCTCGGCACATCCGCGCTCGCCGCCCCCGCCCTCGCCCAGACTGCGCCCGCCAAGCCCAGATACGGGACCTGGGGCGTCGATTACGCGACGATGGACAAGAGCGTGAAGCCCGGCGACGACTTCTTCCGATTCGCCGAGGGGACCTGGCTGCGCGACGCGCCCATCGCCGAGGACAAGTCCCGCGCCGGCTATAATTACGACCTGCCCGACGAAACCGAGATCGAGATCCGCGCGCTGGTCGAGGGCGCGGGCGCGCGCCCCATCGATCCGACCCTGCGCCAGGTATCGGACTTCTACGCCGCGTGGATGGACGAGGCCGGGATCGAGGCGCGCGGCGCCGCGCCGCTCAAGCCCTATCTCACCGGCATCGCCGCGGTGAAGGACCGCCTGGGCCTCAACCTGCTGATGGCCGAGCCCGGCTATGCCAGCCCCGTCGGCATCGGCATCTCGGCCGACGAGAAGAACCCCACCCAGTACACCGTCATGGCTGGACAGAGCCGGCTGGGCCTCCCCACGCGCGACTATTATCTGCTCGACGGCGAGAAGTACGTCGCGATCCGCAAGGCGTACCGCGCCTATGTCGTGAAGATCCAGCAACTCGCCGGGATTCCCGATGCCGAAGCGAAGGCCGACGCGATCCTCGCGCTCGAAACCCGCCTGGCGAAGGACCAGTGGACGCCCGAGGCGCGCCGCGACCCGCAAAAGACCTATAACCCGATGACCCGCGCGCAGCTGGCCAAGCTTGCCCCGGAATTCGATTGGGACGCCACGCTCGCGCATATGGGCCTGGCCAAGATGCCGACCGTTATCGTCCGCGAAACCACCGCCGTCACCGCCGCCGGCAAGCGCCTGGCCGATGTGCCGCTCGCGACCTGGAAGGACTGGGTCGCCTATCGCTTCGTCAGCGATCACGCCTCGTACCTTCCCAAGGCCTTCGACGACGCCCGCTTCGATTTCTACAGCCGCACGCTCAACGATGTGAAGGCGCAGGCCCCGCGTTGGAAGCGCGGCGTGCGCCTGCTCGACGGCAGCCTCGGCGAAGCGCTCGGCAAGATCTACGCCGAGCGCCACTGGACCAAGGAAGCCGCCACCCAGGCGAACGAGCTGGTCGAAGACCTGCGCGCCGCCTATGCCGACAAGATCAACGCCGCCAAGTGGATGGACGCGCCGACCCGAAAGGAAGCGCTCGCCAAGCTCGCCGCCTTCGATCCGCGCCTCGGCGGGCCGGTGAAGTATATCGACTATTCGGCAATGCCGGTCAGCCGCACCGATCCGCTCGCCAACGACCTCGCCTCCGATACCTTCGAGTGGAAGCTCCAGCTCTCGCGCCTCGGCAAGCCGGTCGATCGCAGCCTTTGGGACATGACCCCGCAGACGGTGAACGCCTATTATGATCCGGTCCTCAACCAGGTCACCTTCCCCGCCGCGCAGCTCCAGCCGCCCTTCTTCGATCCCGCCGCCGACCCCGCGGTCAATTATGGCGAGACGGGCGCGACGATCGGCCATGAGATGGGCCACGGCTTCGACGACGAAGGCCGCCAGTACGATGCCAGCGGCAAGCTGCGCGACTGGTGGACCGCGGAATCGGCGACGCGCTACACCGCGCATGCCCAGGCGCTGGTCAAGCAGTTCGACGCCTATGAGCCGATCCCCGGCGTCCACATCAAGGGCCAGCTCACCCTCGGCGAGAACTTGGGCGACCTGGGCGGGCTCGAGGCGGCGTACGCAGCCTATCGCCGCTACGTCTCGCGCCACGGCGAACCGGCGGTGATCGACGGCTACACCGGCGACCAGCGCTTCTTCATCGCCTATGCGCAGAGCTGGCAGGGCAAGGCCCGCGAAGGCGCGCTGCGCGCCCAGCTCCTCTCCAACCCGCACAGCCCCGAGGAATACCGAGTCAACGGTATCGTCCGGAACATGGACGAATGGTATCGCGCATTCGGCGTGCAGCCCGGCGACAAGCTGTATCTGCCACCCGAGGAACGCGTCCACGTCTGGTAAGCGCGTCGGTCACGGAAAATCCAAAGGGCGTCCGGAATACCCGGGCGCCCTTTGTTTTGGACGACTCGTGTATTTTCAAGTTCTTGCGCGATTTACACCGAAACGGCGTCATATTCAGAAATATATGAAGACGATATCAATCTATATTTCCGCTTGCAAATTTCGCTGCCGGCAATAGCTTTCCCAAAACGACTTGTTGACAAGCAAGTTGAGTCTTTATCATTACCTGACTTTACTTGATATTTCCGCATTTTGTGGCCGCATGATTGCGGATCGCATTGGCGTGCGTTCGCGACACGTGATCATGGGGAGGGGTCGACATGGCAGAAGTAACTTCGGTCAACAGCCAGATCACGGATTCCATCTCGCAAATTGGCGTCAATGTGATCGGCGATGCCCCCGCCGTTGCGCTCGCGCAGCTCTATCAGCTGACGGCGCAGGCACTTGCCCAGGCGGCGCTGGCGAGCGTCCATGCCCAGCAGCAGCATTTCATCCTCGCCCAGGCGGCGACCGCGACCGGCGTCGCCGCGCTCTATGCCGCGGCCGCCGGCGGTGAAACCGTCCTCGTCACGCCTCCCCTCGCGGCCTGAAGCGGCCCCGGCACGGAAAGGAAACTCCCATGGCATTTCCCACGGCAGTAAACAGCCAGATCACCGACTCGGTCAGCCAGGCGAACACCAAGGTGCTCGGCGATGCGCCTGCGATCGCGATGGGCAACCTGTTCGTCGCCACCGCCCAAGCGCTGTCCAACGCCGCGCACAACGCCACCAATGCGCAGCAGCAAAGCTATGTCACGGCCCAGGCCGCTACCACCATGGGCGTGGCGACGCTCTATTCGCTGGTCGGCGCAGTCGACGCGGCCGATGCGCTCTTCAGCGCCCCGCCCGCCGCCTGAATCGCGCAAGGAGCACAACCATGGCATTCCCGACCTCGGTCAACGACCAGATCACCGACAGCGTAACCCAGGCCAATGTGAAGGTGCTGGGCGACGCCCCCGCAATCGCGATGGGCAATCTCTACCAGGCGACCGCGCAGGCGCTGGCCAACGCCGCGCACAACGCCACTGCCGCGCAACAACAGTCCAACATCACCGCACAGGCGGCGACGACCTCGGGCGTCACGACGCTCTATTCGATCGACACCGCCTCGGATGCGCTATCGACGCGAGGCGTCCTGGGCTGACCGCCTAGCCTAGCCTGCGCCCCGCCCAGGAGCCAAACCATGTCCCGATCCGCGGTAAACGACCAGATTCTCGACTCGATCGCCACGGTGAACACCCTGGTGACCGGCCAGGCGCCCGCGAGCGCCCAGGCGATGGTCGATCTCGCCGCCGCCCAGGCGCTGGGCACGCTGCTGCACGGCGCGGCCCAGCGCCACCAGCAATCGGCGACCTCCGGCGCGGCCGCGGCCACCGCCGCCTGTGCCCGCATCCTGGCGGCGCGATCGCCGATCCTCAGGGGTGCACCGCCCGCACCGGCAGACGTGATCGCCGAGGCAACCGCCGAAGCCGAGGAGGCGATCGAAGTGCTCCAAAGCTACGCCGTATCGCTGGGGGACGAAGGCGCGGTCGCGCGCGCGGCGCTTTCGACGCTCCAGGCCCAAGCCGCCCCGCCCCAACCCACGCCCGCATCGCCCCCGGCCGCTAGCGGTAGCACGGATGCCAAGACGCCGGCGCGCGGCGCCAAGGAGGGCTGACCATGGCCGACCCCGATAGCTCCGCGACCATCGATCCGGCGATCCTCGACGCCATCAACCAGAGCCAAGCCGCGACGATGGCACAGCAGGTGCTGATCGGCGGCGGCGCCGGCCGCGCCTATCAGAGCGTCGCCGTCTCGGCTGCGATCGCGATCCAGGACGCGACCGATACGCTGCGCAACCTCTCCAGCATTTCGGCCACCGCCCTCGGCGTCGCCATGGCGCAGATGATCGACGACCCCGCGACGGGGCAGAAGATGTACGAAGCGGCGCAAAGCGCGCTCGCCCTTGCGGCGGATCATTACGCCGCGGTCTGCACCGCCGCGGCGAAGTCGCTCAAGGAATTCCCGACCAATTGAACGGAGGAAGCAGGGATGAGCCTGATCATCGCTCGCCGCCTGATCCAGAGCCCGAACGGATTGTCGCAACCCGCTTTGCTGGTTTTGAGCTGCATCGACGGCGGCAATGAATGGCTGGCCCACGCGATCGCCGCAACGAGCAGCTATGCATTCGAGGACGAGATGGCGCTCGTCGTCGCCGCGCAACAGGGTCTGCACGGCACGCCGCTGGTGCTGCTGCCCAAGCTCGGGCTGATGGCCGGCGCCGCGCGGCTGATTGCGATCTCCGCGGCCGGCCTGCAGCAACTGGTCGCGGTCGAGGCCGGCAGCGAGGGCGCCGACACCGCGCGTGCCGCGAAGATCCTCGCCGAGGAGACCCTCGCCACCGCCGCCGATCTCGCCGGCGCGGATGCGCTGCTCAAGTCGCTCGGCGTGGGCGCCGCGCCGCTGTTCCAGCTGCTGTCGCTGGGCGACCGGCTCGGCCTGCTCGCGCTCAGGGCCGATCTTGCGGCAGAAGGCGCGCCGAGTGCCGCGCTCCAGAAGAACGCTGCCCGCTTCGCAGTCGATTGGGCCTATAGCCCCGCCGAATTCGCCGACTATGTCCGTGCCTGGCTCGCGCTGACCACCGGCCCCGATCCGCTCACCCCCGACGCCGCGCGCACGGCACTCACCACATTACCGCCCTTGCTGTTCGACGCACTCGATTGCCCGGCGGTTTCGGGCTTTGTCGGCCCGCAGGAGCTTGCCGCCGCCATTGCCGGGTGGATCGCATCGGGCCGCCGGATCGGCTTCCCACGCCTGTCACGCGGCGTCTGGCAGCTTGTCGCCAATGGCGGCTATCGCGGCGAGAGCGGTTCGGACGGCCAGGCAGTCGTCGACAACTATCTCGCCCAGGCCCAGACGCTGCTCACCGCCTCGGCACTGCCCCGCGCCCGCATCGGCCAGGACGGCGCTTCGGCACGCTATGCGGTCCAGGGCATGCTCGGCGAGCAGAAGGCCGAGGCCGAACTGATGCTGGAAGCCACCGGATCGGTAACGCTCCAGCGCTTCGCCCCCAAGGTCACGGCCGACTAAGCCCGAGAGTCCCGCAAGGAGAGGTCAGATGAGCGACAAGCTGTTGAGTGCCCATGCCGCGATCGCCGATGCCGTCGCGGCCGAGGCGGCGGCCGTATCCGCCGCAGCGCTTGCCGCCCGTGCCTTGCCACCGGAGCCCGAGCCGGAAGCCGAGCCTGACGCCGCGGCGACCAACGCCAAACCGGCGGCCAAGGCCAAGCCCGCCGACAAGGACTGACGGCAAGGATTGTTGGTTAAGCGGAACGGGGACGGCTTCCCCGCGTTGCGGTTGTGGTTCGTAGGGAGGACCTCGCATGCGTATCGCACCCCCGCTCGCCGGCCTGTTGCTGCTCGCTGCCTGTTCCGGTTCGGACAATTCCGGCGGCCCCTCGCCTATGCCGACCCCCACGCCCACCGCGGCCAACACCGCGCCCAGCTTCACGTCAGGCACCACAGCCAGCGTCGCCGAGAACACGGTCCTGGCCTATCAGGCGACCGCTACCGACGCCGAAGCCAACCCGATCACCTTCTCGATCGCGGGCGGCCCCGATGCCGCGCTCTTCACGATCACCGCGTCCGGCGCGCTCAGCTTTCTCGCTGCTCCGAGCTTCGAGACGCCCAAGGATGCCGATGGCAACAATGTCTACCAGGTCCAGCTGCGCGCAAGCGATGCCAGCCTGAACACCACACGCGACGTCGCGATCACCGTCACCGACAGCAAGGAAGGCATCGCGGTCAAGCGCGTCGGCACCGGCTTCAACCAGCCGCTCTATGTGGCGGCGGTGCCCGGCGACAATGCCCGCGTCTTCGTGGTGGAGAAGGGCGGCGGCGTCTATTTCCTCACGCCTTCGACGGGTGCGAAGGCGCTCGCCTTCACTGTCGGCAACCTATCGACCAGCGGCGAGCGCGGCCTGCTCGGCATCGCCCCGCGCCCCGATTTCGCCACGTCTAACGTGGTCTTTGTCCACGCCGTCGCGCCCGACGGCAGCCTCGAGATCCGCGAATACACGATCGGCAGCGCCGGCTACCGCACTGCGCTCTCGACCCCCCACCCCACCAACGACAATCATAATGGCGGCTGGATCGCCTTCGGGCCGGACGGACTGCTCTACGATGCCACCGGCGATGGCGGCGGCGGCGGCGATCCGAGCAACAACGCCCAGAACGTCAATTCGCGGCTCGGCAAGATCCTGCGCCTGCGCATCGACACCACCCCCGGCTCGGCCACGCCTTTCGCGCCCGCACCGGCCAACCCCTTCGCGGGCGGCGGCGGCGATCCGTACATCTTCGCCTATGGCCTGCGGAATCCGTTCCGCAACAGCTTCGACGGCAACACGCTCGTCATCGCAGATGTCGGCCAGGGCGCGATCGAGGAGATCGATCTCGCCCCGATCGCCTCGCCCGGACTCAATTTCGGCTGGCGCTTCCTGGAGGGCACCCAGGCCTATACCGGCACCGCGCCGGCCGGCCTCACCGCCCCCGTCTCGCAATATGACCATGGCAGCGGCCCCAAGCAGGGCGCCTCGATCATCGGCGGCTATGTCTATCGCGGCCCCGTCACTTCGCTCCAGGGCAGCTACATCTTCGGCGACTATGTCAGCGGCAATATCTGGACGCTGCCCTATTCCGCGCTCGTCCAGGGCTCGCTCTTCTCCAATGCGAATTACGAGCGCCGCAATGTCGACTTCACCCCCGATGCCGGCGCGATCGGCAGCCTCGTCTCGTTCGGGCAGGACGGCGCCGGAAACGTCTATCTGGTCGATATCGGCGGCAGCATCTTCATGATCGCCCCTGCCTGAGTCGCACTCTTGCGTTGCGAAACGCAACTGTCCATCTAGGGCGCCATACCGAATATTCGAGAATCGGAGAGGCGAGGGATGCGTAGCTATCTGAAGCAGTTCATCGGCGGCGAATGGGTCGAGAGCGTCGGCGGCACGCGCCATGAAGTGATCAACCCCGCCACCGAGGAAGCCGTCAGCGAGATCACGCTCGGCTCCGAAGCCGATGTCGACAAGGCCGTCGCCGCCGCGCGCACCGCGTTCGAAAGCTTCTCGCGCACCAGCGTCGACGAGCGCGTGGCGCTGATCGAGCGCATCCTGGTCGAGTACAAGGCCCGCGCCGGCGACATGGCGGAGGCGATCAGCGCCGAGATGGGCGCCCCGATCAGCCTGGCCAAGACCGCGCAGGTCGGCTCGGGCCTCGGCCATTTCCTGTCCGCCGCCAAGGCACTGCGCGACTTCCAGTTCGACGAGCAGATCGGCAACAGCCTGGTCGTCCATGAGCCGATCGGCGTGGTGGCGATGATCACCCCCTGGAACTGGCCGCTCAACCAGATCGTCTCCAAGGTTGCGCCCGCGCTTGCCGCCGGCTGCACGATGATCCTCAAGCCCAGCGAGGAAGCCCCGGGCTGCGCGGTGATCTTCGCCGAAGTACTGGCCGCCGCCGGCGTGCCCGCGGGCGTGTTCAACCTGATCAACGGCGACGGCCCCGGCGTCGGCACCGCGCTCAGCCGCCACAAGGGCGTCGACATGGTGAGCTTCACCGGCTCGACTCGCGCCGGCGTGCTGGTGGCCAAGAATGCCGCCGAGACGGTCAAGCGTGTCCACCAGGAACTGGGTGGCAAGTCGCCTTCGCTGATGCTGGAGGGCGCCGATCTCGGCCGCGCGGTCCAGACCACGCTGTTCAGCGTCCTCATGAACTCGGGCCAGAGCTGCATCGCCCCCACCCGCCTGCTCGTGCCCCAATCCCTCCACGCCGAGGTCGCCGCCGCCGCCGCCGAAGTGATGAAGGCAACGCAGACCGGCGATCCGACCGAGGAAGGCCGCCATATCGGCCCGCTGGTCAACAAGACCCAGTGGGAGAAGGTCCAGGGCCTGATCGCCAAGGGCATGGAGGAAGGCGCCAAGCTCGAGGCCGGCGGCCCCGGCCGCCCGGATGGCGTCGAGACCGGCTATTTCGTCCGCCCGACCCTCTTCTCCGGCGTTACCAACGACATGACGATCGCCCGCGAAGAGATCTTCGGCCCCGTCGTCACGATCATCCCCTATCAGGATGAGGAAGACGCGGTCCGCATCGCCAACGACACCGATTACGGTCTGTCCGCGGTGGTGTTCGGCGACGCCGCCGCGATCAAGCGCGTCGCGCCGCGGCTACGCGCCGGCATGGTCTATGTGAATGGCGGCCAGCCCGACCCCAACCTGCCGTTCGGCGGCTACAAGCAGTCGGGCAATGGCCGCGAGCACGGCAAGTTCGGCCTGGCCGAGTTCATGGAAGTGAAGGCGATGGTCGGCGCGCTGGCCTGATGCGCGCCCTCGTCGTCCTCGCCGCGCTGCTCGCGCCGTCCGTCGCGGCGGCGCAAGCAGCGGGTGATCAGGTCCAGATCATCCGCACCAGCGACATGCAGTCGCAAGACACCCGCGGATCGAG
The DNA here is from genome assembly GCF_058807215.1 of Sphingomonas sp. GW821-FHT12D09. Lineage (NCBI taxonomy): Bacteria > Pseudomonadati > Pseudomonadota > Alphaproteobacteria > Sphingomonadales > Sphingomonadaceae > Sphingomonas > Sphingomonas sp. GW821-FHT12D09. The sequence goes on from NZ_JBXAQL010000001.1 coordinate 1,599,871, forward strand.
TGGCAGCTCGCACGACAGCGATGCGCTGATCGAGCGCATAGTCGCGGTCACGCCGGCGGGCGTCGAACTCGAATACAGCCTGCCGCCCGGTAGCCAGCCCAGCGACTGGACCTTCCCCCTCCGCGTCTTCAGGCCGCGGACCGGCCCGCTCCAGCTGCGCAACCGCGCCGAGCTGGAGGTGCGCATCGACAAGTGGCTCAAGGACGCGACACTGCCGCGCTCCGCCTGCGGCCACTGGGTCTTCACTTGGAACGCCTTCCGCATCGAGTGCGATCCCGAGACCGCCCTGCGCGCCGTCGAGGCCGTTTCGATCGACCGGCAGAAGCCCGTCGAGGGTGCTGCCTATACCGACGACCACGCGATCCGCGCCGTGCCGCTCAAGACCCTGCCGAACGGCAAGGGCTTTACCGCCGAGCTCGCCCTCGATCCCGACACCGTCCGCAAGGAACTGGCCGACGCCGATCTGGTAATCGCCGAGATCAACCGGAAGCCGCTGACACCTGATGCAGTACGCATGGCGCATGCCGCCGATCAGATTTCCGGCACGATCAAGGTCACCATCGACACCGATGCCACTGGCGAGGCCCGCCGCCGCACCCGTATCACCGCAATGACCATCACCCGCGACGGCCAGACCGAGACCCGCACGACCACCGAAGTAGTCGAGCGCCGCCCGGTCCGGCCGCAAGCGCCAGACCCGAACAGCATCTAGGGCACGAGAATCGTGGACCCCGTCGTCTTTCCCGCCTCCAGCGCCCGGTGCGCATCGGCCGCGTCCTCCAACGCGAACCGCTGGCCGATTTCCGCCGTCACGGCACCCTTCTCCAGCATCGCGAACAGCCGGGCGACCCCCGCCGCGCGCTCCTCGGGCGTGACGTAATAGTCGAACAGCTTGGGTCGTGTGACGAACAGCGAGCCATGCGCGTTGAGCGTGGCAAGGTTCACGCCCTCCACCGGGCCGCTGGCATTGCCATAGCTCAGGATCAGCCCGCGTCGCGCGCACGAGGCCAGCGATGCTTCCCACGTCGCCTTGCCGACCCCGTCGAGCACCACCGGCGCGCCGTCGCCGCCGGTAATCTCCTTCACCCGCGCGGCGATATCCTCTTCGCGCGAAAGCAGCACATGATCCGCGCCGGCCGCCTCGGCGAGCGCTACCTTGTCGGCATGTCCCACCGTGCCGATCACCGTCGCCCCGATCGCCTTCAGCCAGCGCACCGCGATCTGCCCGACCCCGCCGGCCGCGGCGTGGACGAGCACCGTCCAATCCGGCTGCACCCGGGCAGCACGCTCGACCAGGAACTCCACCGTGCAGCCCTTGAGTAGCGTCGCCGCCGCAGTCTCGTCGCTGATGCCGTCGGGCAGCGCGAACAGCAGCTTCGCGGGCAAATTGCGCGCCGTCGCATAGGCGCCGAGCCCAGGCCCGAAGGTCGCCACCCGGTCTCCCGCCGCGAAGCCGGTCACGCCCTCGCCCACTGCCTCGACCAGGCCGGCCGCTTCGCCGCCAAGGCCGCTCGGCAGCGGCACCGGATACAGGCCCGACCGATGATAGGTGTCGATGAAGTTCAAGCCCACCGCGGTGTTGCGCATCCGCACCTCGCCCGGGCCCGGCGGCGGCAGATCGACATCCACCCATTGGATCACCTCGGGGCCTCCGACAGCCTCGATCCGCGCCATCCGTTCCATCACACTCTCCGTTTCCAAGGCCGGAGCGGCCGCAGCCGCGCCGCTTCATTGTCCCCACGCCGCTCGATCGCGATCAGCCCGCGCCGCTCGAGATGCGCGAGTGCCTCCTGGCAGGTCCGCCGCGACAGGCCGGTGCGCTCGGCGATCGCCGAATAGCCCAGCGGCACTCGCTCCGTCTCCATCGCCTCGACCAGCAAATAGACGAGAAAGGCCGAAGGCTTGCGGTCATGCCCGACCAGATCGGGCATCAGCACGTCGACGACATAGGGATCGAGAGCGAGCGGCGCAGCCATTGCTATAGCAATAGCTGCCATGCTCCCACCCGGCAACCCGCCGCGCTACGAATGGCTTCATGATCAAGCAGCTCAAATTCGTCACCATCCCGACCTCGGACCAGGACCGCGCGCTCGCCTTCTGGACCGAGAAGATGGGCTTCCGCATCATAACAGACCAGCCGATGGGCCCGGGCAAGCGCTGGATCGAGCTCGGCATCCCCGGCGCCGAAACCGGCGTGGTACTGTTCACACCCGAAGGGCAGGAGGACCGCATCGGCAGTTTCTTCAACGGCTCCTTCGCCTGCGACGATGTCGATTACACCTGGCGCCAGCTCGGCGCCCGCGGGGTGGAATTCGAGGGTCCGCCGGAGAAGCAGCCCTGGGGCAGTTTCGCCAGGTTCCGCGATCCCGATGGCAACAGCTTCGTCCTGTCGAGCCGCTGACACTCAGTGTACCGGCCACACCCACAGGATCAGCGGCGTCCCCACCACCAGCACGATCACCGATAACGGCGCGCCCAATCTTGCGTAGTCGCCGAACTTGTACCCGCCCGGCCCCATCACCAGCGTGTTGCACTGGTGGCCGATCGGGGTGAGGAAGTCGCAGCCCGCGCCCACCGCGGTCGCCATCAGGAACGCCTCGGGACGATAGCCCAGCTGACCGGCAAAGGTTGCGGCGATCGGCGCCATCACCAGCACGGTCGCGGCATTGTTGAGGAACGGCGTCACCGCCATCGCCGCCGCCAGGATCAGCGCCACCGCGCCCCAAACCGGCAGCGTCGCGGCGAAATGCCCCAGCCAGTCGCCGATGATCTCGCTCGCCCCGGTCGTCCGCAGCGAATCCGAGACCGGAATCAGCGCGCCGAGCATCACCAGGATCGGCCATTCGATATGGTCGTAGGCTTCGCGCACCGGCAGCGCGCCGAGCAGGATCGTCAGCCCTGCCGCCGCGAAGAACGCCACTGCCACCGGCACATAGCCCATCGCCGTCGCGAACATCGCCGCACCCAGGATCACCAGCGGCAACAGCCCCTTGCGCACGCTGCCCAGCCGCAAGGTCCGCTGGGCGAGCGGCAGGCAGCCCAGTTCGGAGAGCCGCTCGAACAGCAGGTCGAGCGGACCCTGCAGCACGATCACATCGCCCGCCTGCAGCGCGATCTCGCCCAGCCGCCGCGCCAGCCTGTCGCCCTGGCGCGACACCGCGATCAGGTTCACCCCGAAGCGTTCGTGCAGCCCCAGCCGTCCGGCGGTGCGACCGATCAGCGGGCTTTCGGTGCCGATCACCGCCTCGATCACGCCGACTTCGCCTTCGGCCCCTTCGGGCCGCTCACGTCCTGCGCCTTCGAGCTCGAGCCTGTCGCCGGCGATCACCCGCTCCAGCGCGTCGGGCGATCCGGCGAGGATCAGCAAATCCTCGGGCTTCAGCACCGTGTCGGGGAACGGCATCGATCTTATGCCGGCGCGCAGGATCGCAGTGACCTGCACCTCGCCGTCATGCCGCTCGCGGAACGCCGACACCGTCTCGTCCACCGCCGGAGACCCCGCCGGGATCTCGGCCTCGGTGACATAATCCTGGATGTCGATCGCCTCGCCCAGGCTCGGCGCTGCCCGCCGGTCGCGCGGCAGCAGCCGATAGCCGAAGCGCAGGAAGATGAGGCCGACCAGCGTCAGCCCCAGCCCGACCGGCGCATAGTCGAACATGCCGAAGGGCTGGCCGGTCATCTCCTCGCGCACCCGGCTGACGATGATGTTGGGCGAAGTCCCGATCAGCGTGATCAACCCGCCGAGCAGCGACGCGAAGGACATCGGCATCAGATAGGCGGCCGGCGACACGTTCGATTTCTTGGCCATCTGCAGGGCGACGGGGATCATCATCGCAAGCGCGCCGATATTCTTGACCAGCGCGGATGCGAAGCCGACCGAGGCGCTGAGCAGCAACAGCTGCGAGCGTATCCGCGTCACGCGCTTCTGGAGCAGCAGCATCGCGCTCTCGATCACCCCCGATCGCTGCACCGCGCCGGAGAGCACCAGCGCCGAGGCGACGATGATCACGATGTCGTCGGAGAAACCGGTAAAGGCTTGCTTGGGCTTGACCACGCCCACCGCCAGCGCCGCGAGCAGCGCGATCACCGCGACCAGATCGTAGCGGAACTTCCCCCAGATGAAGAGCAGCATCATGCCCGTGAGCACGCCGACGGAAAGCAGCTGGGGAGTATTCAATCGGGCCTCGGCGCTGGAGCTGAGTGCCTAACGCGAGGGGATGGCTCGGGGTCCGTGCCTAGTAAATCCTCCCCCAGCTTGTCTGGGGGAGGGGGACCATCGCGCAGCGATGGTGCAGGGGCCGGCGCAACGCGCCGGTACCCGGCGCCCCTCCACCCCCGCCTTCGGCGGCGGTCCCCCTCCCCGAGCAAGCTCGGGGAGGATTTTGGGAGTTCAATGCACCGTCCCCACCGCGCGCCCGACCGACATCAGCACGATCAGCCGCTCGATCTGGCGCCAGCGGCAGAAATGCACATGGTTGCCCAGGTCGCGGCTACGGTCGGCACGCGCCGCGGCTTCGCTGCCGGCCAGTTCGCCGAACAGGCTGATGAGTTCGTTCGCATCGGTGATTTCGCGGCGATCGCCGAGATAAGGCATCATATCCATGCGCGCGCAGATGCGCGCCCCGTGCCAAATCCAGCGAAATCAACACTCTCCGCCGCACACGATGCTGAACTTTTGCTAACCATCCCGAATTCGCCGTGCCACCTGCCCCGGCATGGCACAGGTGGCGTCCCGGCCCGGGACGTGGCAGAGAGCAGCCATGACCAAGACCCCCTCCAAGACGCCGATGGCCGGCGGCTTCCTGCTCGCGCTCGCCCTGATCATCGGCGTGTTCGCCGGCATCGTCCGCGGCGAGGCTTCGTTCGGATTCGTCGTCGGCCTGGGCGTCGGCGTCGCGCTGCTGGTGCTGGTTTGGGTGATCGATCGGATACGGACGGGACGCTAGTGCGTCATGCTGAACTTGTTTCAGCATCCAACGCGCCTCAGGGGATATCGCTGGTGGAGAGTTGGACCCTGAAACAGGTTCAGGGTGACGGAATCGGCTAAATCGCCCGTCCCAGCCAGGCCACGCGCCCGACCACATCCAGGTCCCGCGCCGCCACCACGCGCGTCTCCCAGTCCGGGTTGTCCGAGATCACTTCGATCCCGCCCACTCCCGTGCGCAGCCGCTTGACCATCAGCTCGCCGTCGAGCCGGATCACGAACACCCCGCCCCGTCCTTCGATGCGGCGCCGGTCGCGATCCACCAGGATCTCGTCGCCGTCCGCCAGCGTCGGCAGCATCGAATCGCCTTTCACCCGGATCATCGAGGCCGCCTCGGCACGCACGCCCAGTTCGCGCAGCAAGGCAGGCGAGAGCGCCCCCGGCCGCCGCCGCGCCTCTCCCTCCACCAGTCCACCCGGCCCGGCCGACGCGCCCACGTCGAGCCGCGGCACCTCGACCAGCCCGTCCAGCTCGGGCCCGCCCAGCCGCGCCTCGGGCACGCCGAAATAGCGCGCGAGCAGCGCGCGATCGGCCTCCGCCAGCAGTCGCGGCGTCCCGCGTTCCAGATATTGCTGCAGATACGCCTTGTTGCGCCCGAGCAGCTCCGACAGCTCGGAGAGGCTCGCGCCCGTCTCTGCGATCAGCGCCCTAAGCGCGGCCCGTTGCGCATCCGGTTCCATATTCTCGCCATACCCGTAGGAATTTTCCTAGACAAGTAGGAAATGAGGAACAAACTAGGAACGATCTTCAGCGACTCGGAACGGGAGAAGGGCACATGTCGGTGCATCGCAAGATCGAGAAATTTCTTCGGCAAACGGATATGCCGCCTACCAAATTCGGCCGCCTGGCGGTGCGCGACCCGCGCTTCGTGTTCGACCTGCGCATGGGGCGCGAGCCCGGCCCGCAGATCACCGCGCGGGTCGAAGCATTCCTCGCCGCGCAAAAGCCGGCGATGCAGCAGCGCCAGCAGGGGCCCGGCCAATGAGCCGCGGACCCGATGCGGAGACGCTGCTGCGCCGCGCGCTCGAAGCCAGCGCCGACGGCGCCGGCTGCCCGGTGACGCTCGCGCAATCGGACTGGACCCGCTGGGCCAGCGCCACCTTCACCGGCGCGCGCCACTTGCTGGCGCTCACGGCCCCGCCCTCCCAGGCGCTCGATGCCTGGATCGCGGGGCTGCCCGAGGCGGAACTTCGCCTGCGCGGGCATCTGGTGGCGGACCTGGTGGTCGAGCATGTCCGGCGTGCGGAGGGCGTGGTGACGATATCGCTGGAGGTGCTGACCGTGGAGGAAGGACGGTGAACGCACGCCTACGTCATGCTGAACTTGTTCCAGCATCCAACGCGCCTCAGGGGATATCGCTGGTGGAAAGTTGGACCCTGAAACAAGTTCAGGGTGACGGGCCTTTTACGCCGTCCGCCGCGCCAGGTTACGCAGCGTGACGAGCGCTTCCTCCAGCCCCCGCTCGGCAGCCTTGGGCTGGTGCTTCGGCGCCAGGCCCTTGTCGACCACCCCGCGCTCGAGCCGGTCGAGCAATGCGTGGATCGAGGCGTCGGTATCGGGCCGCACGATACGCTCGCGCGGGGTCTCGGCCAGCGGCGGCGGCACATGCGCGCGCACCGGCGGAGTCAGTTCGAAAATCTCGAAGCGCTCGCCCTCGTCGAAGATCGACGGGCGCGGCGTACGGCGCAGCGGCGCCAGCGGCACCGGCGCGGACTTGGGCATGGCCGGGATCGCCTGCGGATCGAAGGCCGAGAGCGGCTGGTCGAAATCGGTCGGCAGCGCCTGCTCGGCGAGCGCCGGGGGTGCCGGCTCGGGGGCCGAAATCGGGGCCCCCGTAGCGTATGTTTCATAAACTTCCGGCGCCTCGGCCACCGGCGCTTCTACCGGTTCAGGTGCCGCCTCGGGTTCGGCCACAGGCTCGGGAGCCGTAATCGGCCGCGGCGGGAAGATCGCGTCGAAATCGACCTTCTCGTCTTCCACCACAGGCGCGGCGGCGCGGACTTCGAGGAACGGCTTGCCCAGGTCCCGGGTGGCGAGCAGCGGCGGGCGCGGCGGCGCGTCGGGATGCGCATCGGCGCGGCGCAGCACCGGCACGGCCACTTCCTCGGAGTCGACCGGCTCGGCTTCGCCGCCGATGGTCAGGCCGCGCGAGCCGAGCAGGATGAAGGCGGAGAGCCACATGAAGGCGCCGACGAACGCGCCGGCGCCCAGCGCGACGGCGATCCGCGCAGTGGTGCCCAGCGGCGGCTCGGCCATGGCGAGAATCGAAGGAAGGCCGGAATCCATCACCAGCGCCTCGAGCGCAGGCGCGGGGATCATCGCCACGCCAAGCGCGGCGAGCCCTCCCGCAACCAGCGCGATCAGCGGCGCCAGCGGCAGGTTCATGCGCGCAGCGTCTGGGGGAGGGATGGCGAGTCTTCCATGGCCCCCATTTTGGAGAGTCTTTGGTAAACGGAGTCATAACGACCGACATTTGTCGCCCAGCTGCGCTCCGCCTCGACAAAGGCGCGGCCGCGCACCCGCCGCGCGTCCCACTGGTCGCGGTTGGCGAAGAGCGCTGCGACGGAGCGGGCCAGCGCCTGGGGATCGTCCGGCGCGAACAGCGTGCCGGTGTCGCCGTCGCGGATCAGCTCACGGTGCCCGCCCACGTCCGAGGCGGCAACCAGCCGGCGCTGCGCCATCGCCTCGAGCGGCTTGAGCGGCGTCACCAGGTCGGTGAGACGCATGGCCTTGCGCGGATAAACCAGCACGTCGATCACGCTGTAGTAACGCTCGACCTGCTGGTGCGGCACGCGGCCGACGAAATGAATCCGATCGGCTACCGGAGACGCCGCCGCGTGCGCCATCAGCGCCGCATCGCACGGGCCGCCGCCGACCAGCACCAGGTGCATCCTGGGCCGCCTGGCGACCAGGGCGGGCATCGCCTCGATCAGCACGTCCAGCCCCTCATAATCATAGAAGCTGCCGATGAAGCCGATCGTCTCGGCGCCCTCGATGCCAAGCTCCTTCGCCAGCGAATCGTCATGGGCGGGCGGCTCGCCGAACAGCCCGAGATCGACGCCATTGGGCGAGATCATGATCTTGCCCGCATCGATCCCGCCGCGCGCCACCAGATCGTTTTTCAGCCCCTCGCAGATCACCGCGACGGCATCGGCCTTGCGCACCGCCCGCGTCTCCAGCCAGCGCGTCGCCCTATATTTCCAGCTGCCCTCGGTGCCGGTGCCGTTGCCGACGGCGGCGTCTTCCCAGAAGGCGCGGATCTCGTACATCAGCGGCAGGCCGAGCTTGTCCGCCACCCGCTGCGCCGCCATCGCGCCGAGCACCGGCGAATGGGCGTGGAGCACGTCCGGCTTCCACTGCCGCGCCACCGCTTCGATCCGCCTGGCGAAGGCCGCGACTTCGCGCAGCTCGCCGATCACCGGCGGCCCCGAATTGACTCGCGGCGTCCGGTAGAAGCGGATGCCGTCGATCGTCTCCTCGTCGGTATCGAACTTGCCGTGGCGCGGGCTGGTCACCGCGGCGACCTCCCAGCCCCGCGCCATCTGCGCCTTGAGGATCGCCCGGGTCCGGAAGGTGTACCCGCTGTGCAGCGGCAGGCCGTGGTCGAGGATGTGGAGAATCCGCATGGGGGCTCCCATGCCACGCGAGCACTTAACGCCGCGTCAACCGACCCGCGCTACACCGCCTTGCAGAAGCAGGAGCGCCACGGGCCCATGATCGACAATCTATCGCTCGCGATCTCGCACGGGCTGATGCTGCTCGCGGCCTTCCTCCTGCTGCGCCGCCCCGATCTCGACAATGAATCCGCCCCAGGTGAAAGCGCCCCCAAGGCCAAGCCCAGCCGATGGGGCAAGCCCGGTGCGTGATCTCGTCTTCGTCGCCTTCCTATTGGCCTTTTTCGGGATGGGCTTCCGCAAGCCGTTCATCTTCGTGCTTGTCTACGCCTATATCGACATCGTCTCGCCGCAGCGGCTGACCTATCTCCTGCTCAACTCGGTGCCGATCTCGCTGATCGCGGTCGGCCTGGCCGTGCTCGGCTGGCTGGCGATGGACGACAAGAAGGACACCCGCGTCGCCCCGCGCCAGTTGCTGATCGCCCTGCTGCTCGGCTATTGCTTCTACACGACGCTCAACGCCGACTTCAAAGTCGAGGCCTTGGACAAATGGGACTGGGTGTGGAAGGCGCTCGCCTTTGCCGCCTTCCTGCCGCTGACCTTGCGCACCCGGCTACGCATCGAGAGCCTGCTGCTCTTCATGATCCTCTCCGCCGCCTCGATCATCATCGTCGGCGGGATCAAGACGCTCGGCTCGGGCGGCGGCTATGGCGAGCTCAACCTGATGGTCGCCAACAATTCGGGCCTCTACGAAGGCTCGACCATCTCGACCGTCGCGATCGCGATCATCCCGCTGATCGTCTGGTTCACGCGGTTCGGGACGATCTTCCCGCCCGACTGGAAGGTGAAGGCCTTCTGCTACGCGCTGATCTTCGCCTGCCTGCTGATCCCGGTCGGCACCTCGACGCGCACCGGCCTGCTCTGCATCGGCCTGCTCGCGGTGCTGATGATCCGCGATACCAAGCGCAAGGTCGTGTACCTCACCGCGCTCGGCTGCCTCGGCCTCGCCGCCGTGCCCTTCCTCCCCTCGACCTTCACCGAGCGGATGGGGACGATCAAGACCTACAAGGCCGACGCTTCGGCCTCCACGCGCCTCGCCGTGTGGCAATGGACGATGGACTACGCCAAGACCCATCCGATGGGCGGCGGGTTCGAGGCCTATCGCCAGAACCAGATTCGCTACGAGAAGGTCGCGATCGAAGGCGAAGGCGCCGGCCAGACCAAGGTCGACCGCAGCCTCGAGGTCGACAAGGCCCGCGCCTATCACAGCGCCTATTTCGAGATGCTCGGCGAACAGGGCTATCCCGGCCTCGCTCTCTGGCTGACGATCAACATCCTCGGCATCTTCCGCATGGAAGTGCTGCGCCAGCGCTACAAAAGGCCCGAGCCCGGCCAGGAGTGGGTCGCCCCGCTCGCTTCGGCGCTGCAGAGCGCGCACATCGTCTACATGCTCGGCGCGACCTTCATCGCCATCGCCTTCCAGCCCTTCGTCTACATGCTGATCGGCGCCCAGATCGGCCTCGACACCTATATGGCCCGCAAGCGCGAGGAGTCCGCCTGGCGGCCGCTGCGCAAGGCGAAGCCGGCGCTGGCATGAAGGGTCCCGAGCTAAAGGCGCTGACCAGCGTACGCGGCATCGCCGCCTGGTTCGTGGTGTTCTTCCACATCCGCTTCGCGCTCGACCTGCCCGAGCCGATCCTGCACCTGCTCGCCAAGGGCTATCTCGCGGTCGATTTCTTCTTCCTGCTTTCGGGCTTCGTCATCTGGATGACCTGGGGGGAGCGCATCCGCTTGGGTGGTCTTACGTCGGCCCCCGGCTTCCTTCAGCGCCGCGTCGCCCGGGTATGGCCGCTCCACCTCTTCATGCTCGGCTTTGCTGTCGCCATCGCCTTGGCACTCCAGCTCACCGGCCGGGGCAGCGACCATTTCCCCTGGCACGAGCTGCCGCTCCACGTCCTGCTGCTCCAGAACTGGGGCTTCACCGAGCATCTGAGCTGGAACGATCCGGCCTGGTCGATCTCCTGCGAGCTGGGTGCGTACCTCCTGTTCCCGCTGCTCGCGCTGGCGGTGGACTGGAAGCGCGTGCCGAGCTGGGGGGTGCTCCTTGCCATCGCCGCCTTGCTCGCCCTGCTCCACACCATCTTCGCCACGCGCGGCACGACTGCGCTCGGCCAGGAAATCCCGAACCTCGGCCTGATCCGCTGCGTGCTGGAGTTCGGCACCGGCACTGCCGTCGCCGCGCTGTGGCTGCGCTGGCAGGAGCACTGGCGCATCCCCGCCTTGGCGAGCATCGGCCTCGCGCTCGCAGCCATCGCGGGCTGGGCCATGGGCCTGCCCGAGACCCTCGCCGCCCCCGCCACCTTCGCGGCGCTGCTGCTCGCGCTGGCGCTGACCTCGGCCAGAAAGGGCAATCCGCTAGAGGTCAGCTGGCTCCACTATCTCGGCGAGATCAGCTACGCGACCTATCTGTCGCATTACCTGCTTTGGTTCGCCTTCAAGCTGGCCTTTGTCGAAGACGCCCATGCGGTGAGCTGGCCGCTTGTCGCCGCCTTCCTGCTGCTCGTGCTGGCTGCCTCGGCAGCGCTCTACCATCTGGTCGAGCGCCCCGCACAGAAGTGGGTGAACGACGTCAGATTTCGAGCGGCACCTTCGCCAGCGCCTCGATCACCGCCCGGTTGAACGCCGGGATATCGTCCGGCTTGCGGCTGGTGATGAGGTTCTCGTCCACCACCACCTCCCGGTCCACCACTTCCGCCCCGGCATTCTCCAGGTCGGTGCGGATCGACGGCCAGCTGGTCACTTCGCGCCCATCCACCACATCGGCCTCGACCAGCAGCCACGGCGCATGGCAGATCGCCGCGACCAGCTTCTCGTCGTCCATGAACTCGCCGACGATCTCCACCGCCCGCTCGTTCATCCTCAGCTTGTCCGGATTGGCCACGCCGCCGGGCAGCACCAGCGCGTCGTAATTCTCGGTGTCGACTTCGCCGATCGTAGTGTCGGGCGTGATGGTTTCGCCCTTCTCCCCGCCCTTCTCGCCGGTGATCGGCCTGGCGTCGAGCGCGGCCAGTGTCACCTGGACGCCGGCATCGATCAGCGCCTGGCGCGGCAGCATCAGCTCGTCCTGCTCGAAGCCATTGGTCGCCATCATCAGCACACGGACATGCGAGAGATTTGGGGAAAGATCGGTCATCGCTAGGCCTCCTCGGTTTGCCCCCTCAACCGGTCGCCTCCCCCGCGGTTCCGGAACGAAGCGGTGGTCCGCGCATTGACCGGGACATTGCGAGGAGGCCTTCCGTGTCCAACACCATCGTCTATGTCGATGACCAGCAACCCGGCATCACCCGCCGCAAGGTGCGGCATGGTTGGGGCTATTGGGACGAACACGACAAGCGCATCGCCGATCGCGACGAGATCGACCGGCTGAACGCGATCGGCCTGCCGCCCGCCTATCACAGCGCCTGGTTCTGCCCCGATCCGCGCGGCCATATCCAGGCGACCGGATATGACGACAAGGGCCGCAAGCAATATCGCTATCACACCGGCTTTCGCGAAGCCCAGGAGGCGGCGAAATATGATCGCTGCGGCGATTTCGGCGCACACCTCCCCAAGCTCCGCGCCAAGGTCGAGAGCGACCTCAAGCTGCGCGGCATGTGCAAGGAAAAGGCCGTCGCCGCCGTCGTCCGCCTGCTCGATCTCGGCAGCATCCGCGTAGGCAATGAGCAATATGTCCAGGCGAACAAGAGCTTCGGCGCCACCACACTGCGCAAGCGCCACGCGCAGGTGAAGGGCCAGACGCTGCGCCTCCAGTTCCGCGCCAAGTCGGGCAAGATGCGCGTGATGACGATCACCGACGGCTCGCTCAGCCGCTTCGTCAAGAAATGCCAGGACCTGCCCGGCCAGCACCTGTTTCGCTGGCTGGACACTGCCGGCGAGGCGCATCCGGTCACCTCATCCGACGTCAACGCCTATATCCGCGACGCGATGGGCGAGGACTTCACCGCCAAGCATTTCCGTACCTGGGGCGCCAGCGTCCTCGCCTTCCGCGCGCTCGCCACCGGAGACGGGCATGTCGGCCTCAAGGCGATGCTCGAGCCGGTGACAGAGGCGCTGGGCAACACCCCCGCCATTGCCCGCAAATCCTATGTCCACCCCGCGCTGATCGACCTGACCAAGGATCGTGAGGCGCAGGCGGCGTGGCGTGCGGGTCTCCACTTGCCGCGTGCCACGCGCTGGCTCAATCGTTACGAACGCGGCCTGGTCGCCTTCCTCGAAGGCATCGCCGCGCACCATCAGCCCCGAAAGGCCGCATGACCAATACGAGCGTTTTCCCACAGAGCGACGACCTGCAGGTCCAGGCGCGCACCTTCGCCAATGTAAGCTGGGCATGGATCCAGGATCATTGGCTCAACATCCTGGTCGCCACCGGCATCGCCATCGCGATCTTCTTCGCGCTCCACGCCATCCGGCGCTGGGGCCTGCGCCTGTGCCGCAACGGTGAAGGGGTCGCCAACTGGTATTCGATCCTCGGCCGCGCCGTTGCGAGGACCGGCCATTTCTTCATCCTGATCACTTCGATCCGCCTCGTCACCGGCTATGCCCAGCCGCCGGCGATGGTCGAGACGACGATCCACTTCCTGTTCACCGTCGCCGCGGTGTTCCAGGCGACGATCTGGCTGCGCGAGATCATCTTCGGCGCCGTTGAGCACCGCACCTCTTCCGAGGATTATCAGGGCTCGGGCCTCGCCAGTGCGCTCGGCATCATCCGGCTGCTGGTGACGATCGTCCTGTTCGCCATCGCCTCGGTGATGGTGCTCAGCAATGTCGGGGTGAACGTCACCGGCCTGGTCGCCGGTCTCGGTGTCGGCGGCATCGCCATCGGTCTTGCCGCGCAGGGCACGGTCGCCGATCTGCTCGCCGCGCTCGCCATCCTGTTCGACAAGCCCTTCCGCGTCGGGGACACGATCCTCTACGACAAGAGCAAGGGCACGGTGGAGCGGATCGGCCTCAAATCCACCCGGCTGCGCGGTCCCGGCGGCGAGGAGCGGATCGTCGCCAACAAGAAATTGCTCGACTATGAGCTGCTCAACAGCTCGAACCGCACGCTGCGCCGGATGACGCTGACCTTCGCCATCGCCAATACCACCCCGGCCGACAAGCTCGACCGCCTGAGCGACATCGCCGCCCAGGTGATCAAGGACCAGAAGCTCGTCTTCAGCCATGGCTGGTTCACCGGCGTCGTCCCCGGCGCGCTCACCTTCGAGATCGAGTTCGACTCCCCCAGCCCCGGCGCCGACCTTGCCGATGCCGGCAAGCACCGGGTGGTGATCGCCATGATCCGGCAGATGGAGGCGGAGGGCATCCGGCTCTACGTCCCTGCCATGTTGCAAGCGGAGGCATGACCATGGCCGATACGCCCGAGGCACTCTTCACTCGCTACGAGGAGGCGGTCCGCAAGCGCGACGCCGATGCGATCGTGGCGGATTATGTGCCCGATGCGATCGGCTACGACCTTGCCCCGCCGCTCGTCCACCGCGCGCCGGCGATGCTCGACCCGGCGGGCATCCGGGAGTGGTTCGACAGCTGGGAAGACGATCTGCGCGTCACCCACAGCGATGCCCACACGCTGCAGGACGGCGATCTCGCGGTGATCCATGCCCTCCAGCACATGACCGGCACCAAGAAGGGCGAAGGCAAGTCGAGCCTGTGGTTCCGTGCGACCATTGCCGCGCGGCGGGACGAGGGCGCGTGGAAGATCGCGCACATCCACACCTCGGTACCCTTCGCAATGGACGGCTCGGGCAGGGCGCTGCTGGATCTGGAACCCGAAGCCTAGTTTTTCGTCATCCCCGCGAAGGCGGGGATGACGATTTGAGAGGATTCCCAATGCTGAAGGACCATGCATCCCATGCGATCATCCCGTGCAGGGATGTCGCCGCCGCCAAGGCCTTCTACACCGAGACGCTCGGCCTGCCGCTTGCCGCCGACCATGGCGACATCTTCCTGATCCGCACCGGCGGCACGCTGCTCAACGTCTATCGCAGCGACTTTGCCGGCACCAACCACGCCAATGCGGTGTTCTGGGACGTCGGCGACGACCTGGAGGCGATCGCCGCCGCGCTCCGCGACAAGGACGTGGTGCTGGAGGAATATCCCAAGGGCTTCGACAAGGTGGAGGCCGGCGTACATATCCTCGGCAGCTTCCGCGCGATCTGGTTCCGCGACCCGGACGGCAACATCCTCCACGTCAACAGCGGCGGCTAAACCCGGCGCTCCACGCTGCCGATTCCCCGGCGAAGGCCGGGGCGAAGGGCTTCTCTTCCGGACCGCTCGTGGCTGTGGCCCCGGCCTTCGCCGGGGAACAGGAGGCTTAAGCCGCCATCCCCGCTGCCTGCAGGAAGCCCTGCCAATTCTCCACCGTCAGCCCGGCATGATATTCGGCCTGCATTTCGGGCGTCAGCACTTCGATCATCCGCGTGCCTTCGATCCACAGCTCCATCACGCCGAACACGTCGCCGCGCTTGCGATACTTGACCGGCCAGCCCTCGCGCTTGGCCAGCGCCAGCACGTCCTCGATGCCCTTGTCGGTCGCGATCGCCAGGTGCGTCGCCGAGCGGGCGCCGTTGAAGCCGATCATCCCGAAGGCATCACTATCGCCTTCGCCTTCCACCAGCTCGGTGCCGCGCGGATAGACTTCCACCGTGGTGCGGCGGTCATCGCCCGCCATCGCCATCCAGCTGCCCGCGATCACCGGCGGAAACGGCAACGCGACCCCGCCCCACAGCTCGGCAATCACTTCGGCGACATGCCGCGGATCATCCGCGTCGATCGAAACATGGAACAACATCTGCACACTCCCTGAAATATCCTGTATGAGCGGCCTAATACGCATGGCACAATCTGTGTCAACGCTGATTTGACACTTTTTGTGTCACGTTTATTGTGGAGGCCATGCCCAAACGGAATTTCCTCCTCGCCGATCCCGCCCGGCCCGAAGGCTCGGACAATGAACATACCCGTGCGAAGATCGCCGATGCGATCCTGGCGCTGATGGCGGAGGGGGATCGGCTCAACCACGATCAGGTCGCCACCCGCGCCGGCGTCTCGCGCCGCACCGTGTATCGCTATTATCCGGACCAGGCTTCGCTGCGCGCGGCGGCCTGGGCGCGGGTTGGGCCCGCAGGCGGCATCCCCAGGACGCTCGACGACCTCATTGGCGGCCTCCCCGCGCGCTTCGCCAATTTCGACGCCAAGGCCGATGCGATGACCGTGGTGATGGCCAGCGCCGAGGGTCGCGCCATCCGCAACGTGATGAAGGAAGAGCGCGTCATCGCCTTCCGCGACATGCTCGCGCCCAATATCGAAGCGCTCGCCGAGCCTGACCGCACCCGCGCCATGGCAGTGTTCCAGTTCCTCGGCAGCGCCTTCGCCTGGCGCGAGATGCGCGACCAATGGGACATGGACGGCACCGAAGCCGCCGCCGCCTGCACCTGGGCGCTCGAGACCTTGCTCGCGGATCTCGAGCGCCGGGACGGCAAGCCCCTTTCGGAAGGCCCCGCCTAGATCTCGTCTTCCTCGCGGCGGCCGAACATCCGGCGGAAGAACGCCACCACCGCCGCGCCCGCAGCGGCAATGCCGATCAGGATCACCTTGCCGAACTTCAGGATGATCGCGAGGAAGCCGATCTTCTTCGCCACCGCCACTGCGACACCGCCCGCGACCAGCCCGGCCAGGCCATATTCGGCGGCCTTGTCGGTCGCTGCGTTGAAGTCGGCATAGGTCGCGCCGGGCTCGAAGGTCACGGCCTTGCCGAACGCCTGCGCGCCCTCGCGCACATCGCCGAGCAGCGGCATCTCCGAGAGCATGTTGAGGCTCAGCACGCCGGTGCGCCCGAGCAGCCGCACGTCATAGTTGAGCGCGTTGGTCGGCTGGCCGGCGATCTGCAATTCGCGCGCCCAGATCAGCGCATGGCTGTTCGGATCATAGGAGGGCGGCTGCGCCCAGCCGGTCAGGTGCATCGCAGGATAGCCGGCCTTCTCCCGCTCCGGATTGGCCGATTCCTGGCCCTCCTGCATGCTCTTGAGCACCGCGGCATAATCCTCCTCCTTCGCCTTGGCGTCGGAGACATGGCCGGTATCCTCATAGGTGATCACCGCCGCCCAGGGGGCATCGAACACGTTCTTGCCCGCTTCGACCACCAGCCCGAGCACGCCGTCGCCCTGGGCCGGCGGGTTGCCCCAGGCCTCGACCAGCACGCGCTTCGCATCGGCCGCGGGTAGGAAATAATAACGCTCGCCCAGATGGAGCACCGCCTTGGCCTCGGGGATACGGACATCGCCGCTCTGCGGGTGCAGTTCCTTGAGGAACGCCGCGGCCTTGGGCGGCAGCTTGGCCGGGCTCCCCGTCGCATTCGCCTCCGTCCTCGGCGCCTTGGGCGCGTCGTCCGCGACCGCCATGGCCGGTGCAACGGCCACCATCACCGCCAGCGCCACCGCGCTGGCTCCCAGCAATTTCCGCATCGTGTCCCCCTTCGAACGGCGATTCGTCCCCGCGCCGAATTGGCCAGCGCGACCGCCTCCCCGTCAAGTCGCGACGCGAGTCGCGCCGCCGCATAGCGCCGCTTCGGTGCTTTTCGAATATCGGGTTCGGCGATTCACCGGCCCCTGACGTTACGTCCGGCACCTATTTCCTGTTCCCGGTCGGCTGAGGCTTGCAGGAGCCCCACCTGCACCACTAGATGGGCCCTGCGATGCAGCAAATGCGCGAGGATGTCTTGGCTACGATCACGGTGCAGCAGATGGCCGAGAGCATCGGCACCGAGCGCGTGTCCGACTGGGTGGAAGTCACCCAGGCGATGATCGACCAGTTCGCCGAGGCGACCGGCGACCACCAGTTCATCCATGTCGATCCCGTCCGCGCCGCGCAGACGCCGTTCGGCGGCACGATTGCGCATGGGTTCCTGTCGCTCTCGCTGATGCCGATGCTCGGCGCGCGCGCCGGCGCGCCTGCCATCGAAGGCGCCAAGATGGGCGTCAATTACGGCGGCAACAAAGTCCGCTTCATGCAGCCGGTCCGCTCGGGCAAGCGCGTACGCGGCCGGTTCGAGCTGCTGAAATTCACCGAGCGCAAGCCCGGCGTCTGGGAACAGGTCCAGCTATTCACCCTGGAGATCGAAGGCGAGGAAAAGCCCGCGCTGATCGCGGAGTGGATCGCGCTCGTGTATGTTTGACGTCAACTAGCCCCTCGGGGTTGGGGTGGCGCCTATCCGCGGGCGACTGCGCGTGAGGCACTGCCCCACCTCCAACCCCTCCCCCGAAGGGGAGGGGCTCAAGAAAAGGAAGAAAACCATGTCTCGCTCCGCAGTCATCGTCTCCACCGCGCGCACCGGCATCGGCCGGGCCTATCGCGGCGCGTTCAACGCCACGCCGGCGCCGACGCTCGGCGCGCATTCGATCCGCGCCGCCGTCGAGCGTGCCGGAATCGATCCGGCGGAAGTGCAGGACGTCGTGTTCGGCGCCGCGCTCCAGCAGGGCAGCACCGCCGGCAACATCGCCCGCACCGCGCTGCTGCGCGCCGGCCTGCCCGTCACCGTCGCCGGCATGTCGGTCGATCGCCAGTGCGCCTCGGGCCTGATGGCGATCGCGACTGCCGCCAAGGAGATCATCGTCGACAATATGGACATCGCCATCGGCGGCGGCGTCGAGTCGATCAGCCTCGTCCAGACCCCGGCGATGCGCCTCGAGCCCGATCGCGAGCTGCTCGCCATCCAGCCGGACATCTACATGCCGATGCTGCAGACCGCCGAAGTCGTCGCCGCGCGCTACGGCATCGGTCGCGACCGCTGCGATGCCTATGCGCTCCAGTCGCAGCAGCGCACCGCCGCCGCCCAGGCCGCCGGCAAGTTCGACGACGAGATCGTACCGGTCACCGCGACGATGAACGTCGTCAACAAGGAGACCAAGGAAGTCTCCCAGAAGGAGATCACCCTCGCCAAGGACGAGGGCAACCGCGTCGACACCACCCTCGAGGGCCTGCAGGCGCTCAACCCGGTGCTGCCGAACGGCACCGTCACTGCCGGCAACGCCTCGCAGCTGTCGGACGGCTCGTCGGCCAGCGTGCTGATGGAAGAGAAGGTCGCCGAGAAGCGCGGCCTCCAGCCGCTGGGCCGTTACATCGGCATGGCGGTGGCCGGCACCAAGCCCGACGAGATGGGCATCGGCCCGGTCTTCGCGATCCCCAAGCTGCTCGAGCGCTACAACCTCAAGATGGACGATATCGGCCTGTGGGAGCTGAACGAGGCTTTCGCGGTGCAGGTGCTCTATTGCCAGGACCAGCTCGGCATCCCGGGCGAGCTGCTCAACGTCAATGGCGGCGCGATCTCGATCGGCCACCCCTACGGCATGTCCGGCGCCCGCATGACCGGCCACGCGCTGATCGAAGGCAAGCGCCGCGGTGCCAAGTATGTCGTCGTGACGATGTGCATCGGCGGCGGCATGGGCGCGGCCGGGCTGTTCGAGGTCCTCTAAAACGCATTCCCTTCAACCGTCACCCCGGCGAAAGCCGGGGCCCAGGATTACTCTGCCCTGTCAATGTGGCTCTGGGTCCCGGCTTTCGCCGGGATGACGACTAAGGGAGAGGATCGAAACCAAGATCCTCGGCAAGATCCCGCCAGGTGGGATTACTCGCCTCGATCAACTCGACCTTCCAGGCGCGCTTCCATTCCTTGATCCGCTTTTCGCGAATGATTGCGGACTCCATCTCCTCGTGAACCTCGTACCAGACGAGCCGATCGCAGCCATGTTTCGCGGTGAACCCGGGAATAGCCTTGGTGCGATGCTGGTAGATCGACCAAGAAGATCGGACGTTACGCCTGTATAGATCGTCCCGTTACGCTGGCTGGCGACGATATAGACGACAGGTGTTCGCTCCATCCGAGCAGCTTTCCATAATCTCCGTCCCGGCGGAAGCCGGGACCCAGAGCCAAGAACGACGTCGCTTGTAACCCTGGGTCCCGGCTTTCGCCGGGATGACGGATGGAGGTGCCGTCCCTACCGAACCCGCGTGAAGTAGTTCGTCCGCATCACCGGCTTGCCGTCTTCGCCGATATAGGCCGCGGTCTCGATCATCGTCCTGCCGTCCGGCGCGACCGTATAGACTCGCGTCGAGGCCGGGATGCCGGCCTTGCCGAGCGCGAGCACCATCACATTGGGTGCCGGCAGCTTCACCGCGGCGATATCCGCCTCGGGACTGCCCTCCACCGTGTAGGGCGTGCCGTCGGGTGTGTAGGTCCCGACGGTGTGACTCTCGAAGCCGGCACCGACGATATCCACGCGGGTCCGCCACTTGCCGCCGCCAGCATCGCCGAACGTGATCGTCACGCGCGTCGGCCGCTGCTCGAGAGGCATCGGCAGCTTGTCGACATCCACCGCCCAGCTGCCGAGTAGCGGCGAGGGTGCCGCGCTTTGGGCATGGACGGGCCCGGCGGTACCCAGCACCGCCACAAGCAGAATTGCGAAAAGCGCCTTCATCCCTCTCTCCTCATCACTCGGCCTTATGAGAGAATATATCAGGCCAGGCGCTTGCGTCGTGCTGTAACATCCAATGTAACAAACACTTGCGCCCTCGCACTTGTTCGCTTTACGCTCTGACAACGCTGCCAAACGCAACCTTATTGCTTAGGTAACAAGTGTTAGCGATAACAGCACCCGGACTTCGCAAAGCGAGGCCGATACAGGAGGGGTACGCCATGGGCGAGGGACTGGCATTGGTGGCCGATATCGGCCGCCAATCGGTACGATTTGGGCTGACCGGCGGCGATGCGGGGCTGGAGCCGCGCGACATTCGGCGCTTTTCGACCAGCGAGCATCCCACCTTCACCAGCGCGCTCGTCTCCTATCTCGGCAGTCTCGGCCTGCAGGACGCGCGCCTGCCCAGCGTGCTCGCGGTGGCCGGCGCAGCACGCGGCGACCTGATCAACCTGACCGGCAGCCGCTGGTACATCTCGCTGTCCGGCGTCGAGGCGGTGCTGCGCGCCCCGCCCCGCGCGCTCAACGAATGCGCCGCCAATGCACTGGCACTCACCATGCTGCCTGCCGGCGCGTTCACTGCGTTGCATGGGCCCGCGCCCCGCGCCGTCGAACCCGGTGGCAATTATGTCGTGATCGGCACCGGCACCGGACTCGGCGTCGCCGCGCTGATCACCGCCGAGGGCCGGCTGGTGCCGGTGCAGAGCGAGGCCGGGCACATCGCCTTCGCCCCTGTCACGCCTGACGAGCGCAAGTTCGCCGATTTCTGCCGCGCCAAGACGCATCCGCTCGACGTCGAGACGCTGGTCAGCGCGCCGGGCCTGTGCCTTGCCTATGAGGCGCTGTCAGGCGGTGCCAAGATCGCCAGCCCTGAGGAGGTCACCCGCAATATCGGCCGCGATCCCGTCGCCGCCGCGGTGGTGCGCATGTTCGTCGAATATCTCGGCGCCTTTGCCGGCGATCTCGCGATGGCGTTCGGCGCCTGGGACGGCATCTACCTCACCGGCGCGATCAGCCGCGCGCTCCAACCGCATCTGATGGACCCCGCCTTTCGCCGCCGCATGGAGAGCAAGGCCGCCTTCCGCCGCCAGCTCTCCGAAGTGCCGGTCGCGCTGGTCAACCGCAACGACCTCGAGCTGCTCGGCGCGGCGGCGGCATACGGGAACGCCTGACGCGCCCTGCTTGTTCTTGCCGGTGAACATTCACCGGGAGCGCCTGATGACCGACACTACCGAACTCAAGAAGCATCTCTGGAAGAAGCTGGCCGAAAGCCCGTTCCTGATGATCGGCCTGGAGGATGGAGGGCACAGCGTGCCCCTCACCGCGCAGCTCGACGAGGACCAAGCCGACACTTTGTTCTTCTTCACCGGCAAGGACAATCGCCTCGCCCCCGGCGGCAAGGCGATGGCGCAGTTCGTCGCCAAGGGGCATGATTATTTCGCCTGCCTGGCCGGCAGCGTCCGCATCGACAACGACTTCGCCCAGATCGACAAGCTCTGGAACAAGCATGTCGAGGCCTGGTTTCCCGGCGGCAAGGACGATCCCAACCTCGCCCTGATTCGCTTCGACATCGACAGCGCCGAGCTGTGGGAAGCCGACATGTCGCTCACCGGCATGGTCAAGATGCTGTTCGGCGGCAAGATCAAGGGCGACGAGGAAGGCAGCCACGCCGTGGTGGAAACGACGGCGACCTAGCCTCACTCCCAATCCGTCACCGCGGCGAAAGCCGGGGTCCAGGGTTACTCTGCTGAAGCGCTTGTGGCCCTGGGTCCCGGCTTTCGCCGGGATGACGAACGGGAGTTGACCGCCCCTCTCGCCTAAGCCACCCCATCGCCATGACCGGCCCCTCGCTCGCCCACCGCATCCGCACCGAAGCGCACGCCGTGTGGTTCGCGGTGCGCGATCCGCGCACGCCGGTGCTCGCCAAGCTGCTCGGCCTGCTCGTCGCCGCCTATGCGCTGTCGCCGATCGACCTGATTCCGGATTTCATCCCCGTGCTCGGCCTGGTCGACGACGCGATCGTCATCCCGATCGGCATCTGGCTGTTCGAGCGGCTGATCCCGCCCGCCCTCTTCGCCGAACACCGCGCCCGCGCCGAGATCGAGACGCAGCGCCCGGTGAGCTGGCCCGGCGTGGCGATCATCGTCGCGATCTGGGCGGGGGTGGCGTGGCTCGTCTGGGGCGTGATCGCGACGAGCGAGTATAATTAGTCGCTCGATATCGTCATCTCCGCGAATGCGGGGATACAGAGTCACAAGCAGCACGGCTGAGAAACCCTGGATCCCTGCCTTCGCGGGGATGACGGAAACTAGGAATGCCTGGGTTCAGCCCCGGTGCGTCGCCATCCACTGCTCCACCACCGGCGCGATGCGGTTGCGCCACTTGGAGCCGTTGAAGATGCCGTAATGGCCCACGCCCTCGGCCAGGTGGTACTGCTTCATCGCATCGGGCAGTTCGGTCGCGATGGTCAGCGCCGCCTTGGTCTGGCCGATACCCGAGATATCGTCCTTCTCGCCTTCGATAGCGAGGATGGCGACGTCCTTGATCGCCGCCGGATCGACCTTGCGCCCGCGGTGGAGCATCTCGCCCTTGGGCAAGGCATGCGCCTGGAACACCACGTCGATCGTCTGGAGGTAGAATTCGGCGGTCATGTCGCAGACCGAGCGATATTCCTCGTAGAACTTCATCGTCGCCTCGGCGCCGTCATCATCGCCCTGGACGAGATGCTTGAACATCTCCCAGTGGCTGATCATGTGGTTGCCCAGGTTCATCGTCATGAAGCCGGCCAGCTGCAGGAAGCCCGGATAGACCTTCCGACCCGCGCCGGCATAGCTCATCGGGATCGTCGCGATGACGTTCTGCTCGAACCAGCTGAACGGCCGCTCGGTGGCGAGGGTGTTCACTGCCGTGGGCGCCTCGCGCGTGTCGATCGGGCCGCCCATCATGGTCAGCGTCGCCGGGCGGTTCGGGTGATTTGCGGCGCTCATCACCGCGGCGGCGGCATAGGCCGGCACCGAAGGCTGGCACACCGCGAGCACGTGCGGGCGCGGCGCGCCGTCCTTGCCGATGAACGCCAGGAACTCGACCAGATAGTCGATATAATCGTCCAGGTCGAAGCGGCCGTCGGCCATCGGCACCAGCTTCGCGTCGCGCCAGTCGGTGATGTAGACGTCGGCCACCGGCAGCATCCGCTCGACGGTGCCGCGCAGCAGCGTGGCGTAGTGGCCGGACATCGGGGCGACGATCAGCAGCTTGGGACCACCCTCCACGCCGGAACGCACGAAGCGCTTGAGCTGGCCGAACGGCTTGCGCAGCACGATCTCTTCGTGGACATCGACTTGCCTGCCGTCGATCTCGGTGTGGTCGAGCAGGAATTCGGGCTTGCCGCGCGGCGCCGAGGCGTGCGCGAACACTTCGAGGGCGGAGGCCATCACCGGCCCGCCGCCGAAATAGGCGAACGGATTGGCGGGGTTGTTCAGAAGGCCGGCAGAGAAATTGGCCAGCGCGCTCGCACCTGCGAGAAGCGAGCGCTGAATCTCATAAGCGTCGTACAGCATTGCGTTCCTTCCGCCGACCCCCTCCCCATAATGGCGGCGGCTATGTTAGCGTTATAGGCGGCCCGTGCTGCGGTGCAACGGCGACCGGTATCAGAATGCGACAAAACGCTTACCAGTTCCCATACCGCGCCTACGAAATCGCCCCCACCCGCTGGCTAAACCCCTCTAAATCCTGGCTTCTCCCGCCATCCCCGATTTATTCTCCTGCGCGAGAATAACCGCAGGCCGCGTCCCGCCTTCCCCTCCCCCGCCAATCGCGCTAGTCCGCCGCGCATGGCCGAACCCGTCCCGCCTGCGCCCACGCTCGAAACGCCGCCGAAGCGCAAGCTTTCCAACCTGCTCGTGGTGTGGAGCTTCACCCGGCGCTACCCGCTCCAGCTGCTGATCGCGATCGTCGCGCTGATCGGTTCGTCGGTGATGACGCTGCTGATCCCGCGCACCTTCCAGGTCATCGTCGACCACGGCTTCGCGGCCGGCGCGGACACCAGCAAGATCGGCATCTATTTCGAGGGCCTGCTGCTCGTCGTACTGGCGCTCGCGCTGTTCACCGCGGTGCGCTTCTACTTCGTCTCCTGGCTGGCCGAGCGCACCGTGGCCGACCTGCGCGTCGCGGTGCACCGCAACCTGCTGCGACTGCCGCCCAAATGGTTCGAGGAGAACCGCCCGTCCGAAATCGCCTCGCGCCTCACCGCGGACACCGCGATCGTCGAGCAGGTCGTCGGCTCCACGGTCTCGATGGCGCTCCGCAACCTGCTCACCGGCGCAGGCGGCATCATCTACCTGTTCGCGCTCTCGCCCAAGATCGCCGCCTATCTCGTCATCGGCATCCCCATCACCATCCTGCCGATCGTCTGGCTGGGCAGCCGCGTCCGCCAGCTTTCCCGCAACAGCCAGGACCGCGTCGCCGATGTCGGCTCGATCGCCTCGGAGACGCTTGGCGCGATGCGCATCGTCCAGGCGTTCGGCCAGGAGCAGCGCGAGGGCGAGCGCTTCGAAGGCGCCGTCACCCGCACTTTCGAGGCCGGCAAGCGCCGCTTCGGCCTGCGCGCGGTCATGACCGCGATGGTGATCGGCGCGCTGTTCACCGCGATCGTGCTGATCGTCTGGGCCGCGGTGGCAGACGTCGCCGCGGGCCGCACCTCGGGCGGCTCGATCATGGCGTTCATCCTCACCGCGGGCCTCGTCACCGGCTCGTTCAGCACGCTGACCGAAGTCTATGGCGACCTGCTGCGCGCCTCGGGCGCCGCCAGCCGCCTCGCCGAGCTGCTCCAGGAGCAGCCGGACATCGCCGCCCCGGCCAACCCGGTCGCCCTGCCCCAGCCGCCCCAGGGCGCGCTCACCTTCGACAACGTCACCTTCCGCTACCCGACCCGACCCGAAGTGTCGGCGCTCAGCGACTTCTCGCTCGACGTCCGCCCCGGCGAGACGGTCGCGGTGGTCGGCCCCTCGGGCGCCGGCAAGTCGACGCTGTTCCAGCTGCTCCAGCGCTTCTACGATCCGGACAGCGGCGAGGTGCGCGTCGACGGCGTGCCGCTCAAGTCCGCCGACCCGGCCGAGATCCGCGCCCGCATGGCGATCGTCCCGCAGGACACGGTGATCTTCGGCGCAACCGCCCGCGACAACCTCCGCTACGGCGCCTGGGCCTCGAGCGACGAGCAGCTCTGGGCCGCGGCCGAGGCCGCCAACGCCGCCGAATTCCTGCGCGAACTGCCCCAGGGGCTCGACACCTTCCTCGGCGAAAGCGGCGCGCGCCTGTCGGGCGGCCAGCGCCAGCGCATCGCCATCGCCCGCGCGCTGCTGCGCGACGCGCCGATCCTCCTCCTCGACGAGGCCACCTCCGCGCTCGACGCCGAGAGCGAGCGCCTCGTCCAGGACGCGCTCGATCGGCTGATGGAGAACCGCACTACCCTCGTGATCGCCCACCGCCTCGCCACCGTGCGCGCCGCCGGGCGGATCATCGTGATGGACGACGGCCGCATCGTCGAGACCGGCACCCATGCCGAGCTGGTTGCCCAGGGCGGGCTCTACGCCAGGCTTGCATCGCTCCAGTTCCACGACGCGGGCTGATGCCGGCCGCGTTGCCGCCCGAGCTCTGGGCAGGCTGGCTCGCCTGGCTGCTTGCCGTCAATGCGTGGACGGTCCTGCGCTTCTGGCAGGACAAGCAACGCGCGATCGCGGGCGCGCGCCGCATCCCCGAGGCCCAGCTTCTCCAGCTTGCGCTGCTGGGCGGCACACCGGGCGCCTTCGCGGCGCGGCAACTCTTCCGTCACAAGACGCGCAAGCAGCCCTTCTCCACCTGGCTCTGGCTGATCGCCGTCGTGCAGATCGGCATCGCGATCGGACTTCTGGTCCCTCTCGGCTGAGACCGTCATCTCCCTCATTCCCTCCCTGCAAGGGAGGGAAATCAGACCGGCCGCTGCACCACACTCAGCTCCACCGCAGTCGGCGTCGCCGCGGGCAGGGTGAAGCGGAAGGTCGCGCCGCCCGAAATGCCGTTGACCGCGCTCATCGTGCCGCCATGCGCTTCGATGATGCGGCGCGAGATCGACAGGCCGATCCCCATCCCGGCCCCCGCCTTGGTCGAGGTGAACCGCTCGAACAGCTGGTCGAGGATCGGCTCGGGAACGCCCGGCCCGTCGTCGATGAACTGCAGCTCCACCCAGTCGGCATCGACCTGGCTGGCCGCGATCAGGATCTTGCCGCGCCCGCGCTCGCTCGTCCGGATCGCCTCCACGGCGTTGCGCAGCAGGTTCACCGCCACTTGCTGGAACTGGATGCGGTCGACGAACACCTGGACGTCGTCCGGCTCCACCGCCAGCTCGATATCGACATGATGTCCGCCGGTGCCGGCGCGCACGAGCTGAATGGCATCGTCGATCATCGGCATCAGCGGCTCGACACGCTTTTCGACGTCGCGGTGCTGGGCGAAGTCGCGCATCCGTCGGATGATCTCGCCGGCACGCGCGAGCTGGTTGCGCGCATGGCCGACCATCTCGGGCGCATTGGTGTCGTCGCCGCGCTGGTCGAGCAGATAGCCGACGGCGGAGAGATAGTTGATCGCCGCGGTCAGCGGCTGGTTCAGCTCATGCGCCAGGTCGGCGGCCAGTTCGCCCATCGCATTGTGGCGCGAGACATGCGCCAGCTGCGCGCCGAGCTTGGCGACATGCTGCTCGGCGGCAAGCTTATCGGACAGGTCGCGCGCGAACAGCGTGAAGCAGGTCGCGCCGTCGGTCCCGCGGAATGCCGCACCGCGCAATTCGAGCGGAAACCGTGTCCCGTCGGCGCGCACGCCTTCGCCGGTCAGCAGGAATTCGGGCTGCTCCTCCGCGAGCAGCCTGGCCAGCTTCGCCCCCTCCCGGTCGCCGAGATAGTCGGCCATCTCGCACCCCGGCCCGGTTTCGGGCGGCAGCCGCCACAGCCGGCCGGCGGCGGCGCTGAACTCCTTCGAGCGTCCCTCATGGTTGATGATGACCACGGCGTCGGGCACGCCGTCCAGGATGGAGCGCAGCTGCTCTTCGCGCAGACGCACCGCCTCGCCCTGCTTGCGCACGCTGCGCAACCCGATGATCAGCAGAAGCGTAACGATCAGGATGTTGCACGACACCACCAGGAACTGCGCCTCGTTGAGGCTCAGCAGGTCGCCGCCGACCGTGAAAAGGGCAAGCAGCGAGGGGAAAACGGGCAGCATGACGATCGCCGGCGAAAGGCGCCGAAACAGCCGGTATTCGAAGCCTATCTCGCCTTCCTGCCGCTCGTTCAGCACATGAAGCAGGAGCGCCACTGCCAGGGTCAGGTTGGGCAGCGCCGACATGCTCGATCGCCCGATGAATGCCGGCGCGAAGGCGGAGGGCAGCGTTATCCACATCATCGCCACTGTCAGCACGGTCAGGCCGATACTCGAGCTGGCGAGGATCACTGCGCCGGTTCGCAGCTTCGCCCTGCCGCTGGTGATCAGGAGGACGGCGATGCAATCGAGCAACAGCACGCTGGTGGCCCCGGTCCCAGGCACACCGTGGTTGAACACGCGCAACGCCTGTACCTGCTGCGCAAACAACAGCCGTCCCAGTGCGAAATCCACGCCGGCCGCATATTGCACCGCCAGCAACGCCAGCAGCACCAGGGGCACTGCGATCACCAGGTACACGGCCCGGTTGCGCCGCAGATGCGCCAGCAGCGCGCTGAGCGCGACCAGCAGGAACAGCGCCGTCGGGAGCGGCGCGATCGCGTAGTTCGGATTCCCCATGCCACGCAGCATGGGGATCGCAAATATCCATCCAACCAGGTTGAAGGCGGGAAGCGCTACCGAAAAGGCGAGCAGCCAGGTCGCCCAGCGATATGCCGCCGTACTCCCCCCGGTCTCCGCATTGTCCGCCCACGCGCTAGCCATCGCTTCCTTTCGCCGATCAGGCCGCAGGTTGCCCCCATGGCAATGCACTAAGCGCGTTTACCATGGTCCGCGTTCCTTCACGATTGCATAGATCAGCTGCCAGCCCGGAAAAATGCGGATGGCTCGCATTCTGCGGGCTGGCACTGGCTATGCACTTCAGGCGACGGTCAGCCCGACATCCACATTGTCGCGGGTGGCGTTCGAATAGGGGCAGATCTGGTGCGCAGCGGCGACCAGCTGCTCCGCCTCTGCGCGCTCGACGCCCGGCAAGTTCACTTCCAAGTCGGCGGTGATGCCGAACCCGCCGGCGGCGCGCGGGCCGATGCCCACGGTGGCGGTCACGCTCGTTTCGGCCGGCACCTTGATCTTCAGCTGCTGGCCGGCAACCTTCAGTGCGCCGATGAAGCAGGCCGAATAGCCCGCGGCGAACAGCTGCTCGGGATTGGTGCCTTCGCCACCGGCGCCGCCCAGTTCCTTCGGCGTCGAGAGCTTGGCGGTGAAGCGGCCATCCTCGCTGCGGGCTTCGCCATCGCGGCCGCCGGTGGACGTGGCGCGGGTGCTGTACAGGACGTTCACGGGCATGCTCGATCTCCATATCATATTGCGATATCTATTATCGCGATAACATTCTGCTAATGATCGTGCCGGGCCTTGTCCAGCAAAATATTTATCGCGATATAGATTCCGATGATATGGCTTCGGCCAAGGAGACAGATGATGCCTGCGGCCCTCCCCCTCGACGACCAGCTCTGCTTCTCGCTCTATGCGACCAGCATGGCGATCACCCGCGCCTACAAGCCGATGCTCGACCGGCTCGGCATCACCTATCCGCAATATCTCGTCCTCCACGCCTTGTGGGAGCAGGACGGCCGCACCGTCGGCGCGATCGCCGAGCGGCTGGCACTCGAATCGAGCACGATCACGCCGCTGGTGAAGCGGCTCGAGGCCGCCGGCTTCCTCAAGCGCGAGCGCAATCCCGCGGACGAGCGCCAGGTCCAGGTCCACCTCACCCCGCGCGGCGCCGAGATGCGCGAGGCTTGTGGCTGCCTCGCCGAGGAGCTGCTGGCGCGCTCGGGGATGGACGGCGCGGACCTGGGCGGGCTGAACCGCCAGGTGCAGGCGCTGTGGAATGCGTTGCGGGAAACACGGGGCTGATCCGCCGACCGTGGCACCCGACTGCCCGTACCACTCTCGTCACCCTGAACTTGTTTCAGGGTCCAACGCTCCACCGGCGATATCCCTCGCGGCGCCTTGGATGCGGACACGCGTTCAGCATGACGAAGGAGGAGCAGATAGTCGCCACATTGCGACGGGTCACCATACCCCCTCTTCCAAAATAGGATTTCCTCTGCTTCAGTGAGTCGTCCGCCCCAGAAGCTGTTTCGGGAGAAAGGCACCCCGCCGCTCTCCCGCACGCACAAAGGCGCGTATCAAGAGATTCAAGGAATCGTTCAACCAACTGGTTGAACGTCGAGGAGCAGGAACCGACAAGATGGCAGACCGCGAATTCGATATTATCGTCTACGGCGCCACCGGCTTTACCGGCCGCCTCGTCGCCGAGTATCTCGCCGGGCAGCATCCCGACCTGATATGGGCAATGGCGGGCCGCTCGCTGACCAAGCTCGAGCAAGTCCGCGACGAGATCGGCGCGTCGGCGGAAACGCCGTTGCTCACCGCCAATGCAGATGATCCCGCCAGCCTGACGGCGATGGCCGCCCGCGCCACGGTGGTGATCACCACGGTCGGCCCCTACCAGCTCTATGGCGAGGCGCTGCTCGGCGCCTGTGTCGAGACCGGCACCGCCTATGTCGACCTGTGCGGCGAGCCTGCCTGGATGGCGCAGATGATCCGCAAGTACGAAGCGGCTGCGAAGGCTGGCGGCGCGCGCATCGTCTTTTCCTGCGGCTTCGATTCGATCCCCTTCGATCTTGGCGTGTGGACCGCGCAGCAGGCAGCGATCGCGCGTTTCGGCGCGCCGGCGCCGCGGGTGAAGGGCCGGGTGCGGGCGATGAAGGGCACCTTCTCCGGCGGCACCTTCGCCAGCGGCAAGGCGACGATGGCCGCCGCGGCTCGGGATCCGGCGATCCTCAAGTTCATGGTCGATCCGTTCTCGCTCACCCCGGGGTTCGAAGGGCCGAAGCAGCCGAACGGCATGCTCCCTTATCATGACGAAGCCGTGGACGCCTGGGCCGCGCCCTTCATGATGGCGGTGATCAACACCAAGAACGTCCACCGCACCAATTTCCTGGCCGGCCAGCCCTATGGCGCGGACTTCCTGTATGACGAGATGCTGGTCGTCCCGGGCCTGGGCGAGATCGGCAAGGCGGCGGCGGAAGCGCTCGCCAAGGTCAATCCGATGGCGGCCGACAAGGGCCCGGCGCCGGGCGAGGGGCCGAGCAAGGAAGCGCGCGACACCGGCTATTACGACCTCGCCTTCGTCGCCGAGATGCCCGACGGCCGGCGCGTCACCGCCGTGGTGAAGGGCGACAAGGATCCGGGCTATGGCTCGACCAGCAAGATGATCGCCGAGAGCGCGCTCTGCCTGATCTTCGACGTGCCGCCCGAGGGCAAGGGCGGCATCTGGACCGCCGGCGCGCTGATGGCCGCGCCGCTGGTAAAGCGGCTCGAGGCCAGTGCCGGCCTCAGTTTCTCAGTAGAGTAGGAGGAGCAACCCGGCGACCAGCACGCAGGCGGCGATCACCAGCGGGACCGCGATGGCGCGAACGCGGTCCTGGTGCTTCTGCCAGGCGACGATGTCGAACCAGTAGCGGCCGGCGCCCGCCTCATGGATGACGCCACGGCGGAGCATGCGCTCGAACTGGGTCTTTTCGATCCGATGCTGGGGCAGATAGGGAACCGCCTCCTCGGGGGTCACCGCGTGCTGGGCAAAGAAATGCGCCCGGATCTTGCGCCGGGCCCGCACCGCCAGCGCTCCGATGGTGACGGGGACGTTGGAAGCGATCACTTGGGAGCAGCCGGATCAGCGGGCGGCGGAGGAGGGCATTTGGTGACGATCGGCCCCTTGAGCAGCTTGCCGCCATCAAGCGA
This sequence comes from Sphingomonas sp. GW821-FHT12D09, assembly GCF_058807215.1. Lineage (NCBI taxonomy): Bacteria > Pseudomonadati > Pseudomonadota > Alphaproteobacteria > Sphingomonadales > Sphingomonadaceae > Sphingomonas > Sphingomonas sp. GW821-FHT12D09. Next base: position 1,630,986 of record NZ_JBXAQL010000001.1, read on the forward strand.
GTCGACGCGCATCTTCACGCCGCTGGTGAAGAATTGCGGCGCGGTCGAGCAAAAGCCGCCGACCAGTGCGTCGGAGATAGCCTCGGCTGTCAGCCCGGTGCGCCAGTCCTTGGGGCCATCGACGAGGAGCACCAGCGTGTTCGCCTCCGAGGCAATCCCCTTGAGGACTATGCCGCCCTCGAACTTCTGGCCCACGGCGCCCTGCATGTTCTTGGCGAAGTCCGCCGCAGTCGACGGGTTCTGCGCAGCAGGTGCCGACGCAGTCTGCGCGGTGGCGGGCAGCATCGGCACGGCGGCGAGCGCCAGGGCAAGGATGACGGGCTTCAGCATGTGTCGTTTCCCCGACGGATGTGGAAACCAAAGCATAAAGCCCCGCCGTTTCGGGTCAATCGACGCAGATCAACGGCGCTTCCCATTGTGGCGGATATTTGCAGGCCGCCCGCGCCGCTTGATCGGGGTGGCCCGGCCCTTGGCCCGCTCGGGCCGGAAGCCCGAGGGTCCGGCCGAACCCTTGCCGTCGGGCAGTTCGAAACGCAGCGCGCCGGAGACCGGGTTCGCCTCCACCAGCCGCAGCTGGAGCCGCATGCCGATGGTGAATTCGTCGCCGCTCTGGTCGCCGACCAGCCGCTGCCCGGCTTCGTCGTAGCGGAAATATTCGGTGCCCAGGTCCCGTGCCGCGACCAGCCCGTCGCCGCCGACACCGTCCACCGTGGCAAAGAAGCCGAAGCTTTGCACCCCGGTGATCCGCGCCTCGAGGATCTCGCCGACATGATTGGCCAGATACGCCGCGACATAGCGGTCGATCGTCTCCCGCTCGGCCTCCATGGCGCGCCGTTCGAGACTGGAGATGCTCTCGCCGATCCGCTCCATCGTCGCCGCCTCGTCCTGCGTCAGCCCGCCAGGGCCAAGGTCATAGGCAGCAACAAGCGAGCGGTGGACGATCAGGTCGGCATAGCGGCGGATCGGCGAGGTGAAGTGCGCATAGCTGCCGAGCGACAGGCCGAAATGGCCATGGTTCGCCGGCCCGTACGACGCCTGCATCTGGCTGCGCAGCACCTGCTGCATCACCTGCTCACGGAAATCGCTCTCGCCCACCCGCTTGAGGATATGGTTGAAGGTCGCCGGCTTGATCACCTGCCCCAGCGCGAACTCGACGCCGAAGGTCTTGAGATACTCGCGGAGTGCCACGAGCTTCTCGCGCGCCGGCGGCTCGTGGATGCGGTACATCACCGGCGCCTTCTTGGCCTCCAGCGCCTTGGCCGCCGCGACGTTCGCCGCGATCATGTAATCCTCGATCAGCTTGTGCGCATCGAGCCGCTCGCGCGGCGCCACCGAGAGGATGCGACCCATCTCATCGAGCACGATACGCCGCTCGGGCAAGTCGAGGTCGAGCGGCTCGCGCTTGTCGCGGGCCTTGTTGAGCGCCCGCCAGCATTCCCAGAGCGGCTTCAGCGCCGTCTCGGTCAGCGGATGCTCGATCTTGCCGTCGATCGCCGCCTGCGCGTCCTCATAGGCGATGTTCGCCGCGATGCTGACCACGGCGCGGGAGAAACGCCAGGACTTCAGCTCGCCATGCTTGCCGATCTGGAGGTGGCAAGCGAGCGCCGCGCGGTCTTCGCCTTCCTTCAACGAGCAGACTTCGGCCGAGAGGATCTCGGGCAGCATCGGCACGACGCGGTCGGGGAAATAGACCGAGTTGCCGCGCTTGCGAGCCTCGCGGTCCAGTTCCGAGCCGGGTCGTACATAGAAGGATACGTCCGCGATCGCGACCACGGCCTTCCAGCCGCCGTCATTCTGCGGATCGTCGTCGGGCGCCGCCCAGACCGCGTCGTCATGGTCGCGCGCATCGGCGGGGTCGATCGCGACGATCGGCAAGTCGCGAAGGTCCTCACGCTTGCCGAGATCGAGCCGCGAGACGCGCTCGGCCTCCGCGATCAGCTCTTCGGAGAAGACATTGGGGATGCCATGCCGGTGGATCGCGATCAGCGAGAAGCTGCGCGGGGCGAAGGGATCGCCCAACAGCTCGACCACCTTGGTGGTGATCCGCGGCGCCCGGCCGCTCTTTTCGGCGAGCACCAGATCGCCCGGCTGCGCCCCGCCGGCGTCGGAGACCGGCCAGTTGCGCCGCTCCTTCTTCTCGACGCCCTGGAGCCAGAGCCGCCCGGCCTCTTCCTTGAGCACGCCGAGCATAAGCTCCTCGCCGCGGGCGAGCTTCTTCAGCGGGTGCGCGATCCAGCCCTGGCCGGCCTCCTCGGTGCGCGCCAGGATGCGGTCGCCTATGCCCAGCGCCGAGCGCTTGCCGCGCGGCTCGCGGACCCTGAGGCGCGGGACGGGCACGCCTTCGGCCTCCCAGTTCTCGGGCACCGCCCAGGTGGTGTCGCCATCGGCATCGGTGACGCGCAGCACGGTGACCTTCGGAATGCCGCCCATCTTGTGGAAGGCGCGTCCGGGGGCGACGTCGAGCAGCCCCTCGTCGCTCATGTCCTTGAGCAAGGCCTTGAGCAGAATCTTGTCCTGCCCATGCAACCCAAAGGCCTTGGCGATCTCGCGCTTGCCTGCCGGGGTATTGGAATTGGTGATGAATTCGAGAATCTGCTGCCGTGTGGGCAGTCCAGCTTTGATTTTGGTTTTTGCCATTGGCACCCAAGATAGGGATTTGCGGGCCGCCTGCCAACGCCGTACCTTGCCGCGGTGACATATGACCTGCTCATCGTCGGCGGCGGGATCAACGGGTGCGCAATCGCCCGGGAGGCGTCGCTGCTCGGCCTCAAGGTGCTGCTGGTCGAGAAGGACGACCTGGCCGGCCACACCAGCTCCGCCTCGACCAAGCTGATCCATGGCGGCCTCCGTTACTTGGAGACCTATGAATTCCGCCTGGTCCGCGAGGCGCTGCACGAGCGCGAGCGGCTGCTCGATGCCGCACCGCATCTGATCCGCCCGCTGACCTTCGTGCTGCCCCATGCCCATTCGGTGCGGCCTTGGTGGGTGGTGCGCCTGGGCCTGCACATCTACGACCTGCTCGCCGGCGGCACCTCGCTGCCGCGCTCGCGAGGGCTGCGCCGGGGCGACAAACCCTATACCGATCCGCTCAAGGGCACGCATAACGGCTTCGTCTATTCGGACTGCCGGGTGGATGATGCCCGCCTCACCCTCGCCAATGCGGTCGATGCCGCCGGGCACGGCGCCGAGATCGCAACGCGGACCGAGCTGCTGAGCGCCAAACGCGAAGGAGAGACCTGGCGCGCGGAGCTGTCAGACGGACGCACCGTCGAGGCGCGCGGGCTGGTCAATGCGGCCGGCCCCTGGGTGCGAGCCCTTCTCGACAAGCTGGCTATTGCTAATCATTCGCAGGTCCGACTGGTCAAGGGCAGCCACATCGTCGTCCCCAAGCTCTTCGACGGCGACCATGCCTATATCCTCCAGCAGCCCGACCGGCGGATCGTCTTCGCCATCCCCTATGAAGGCGAATTCACCGAGATCGGGACGACCGATATCCAGGTCGAACGACCCGAGGACGCGGTGTGCAGCGAGGACGAGAAGCTCTACCTGATCGAAGCGGTGAACCGCTATTTCACCCGGCAGATCACGTCCGAGGACGTGGTCTGGGCCTGGTCCGGCGTGCGGCCGCTGCACGATGACGGGGCCGCCAAGGCGCAGGCGGTGACGCGCGACTATGTGCTCGAGCTCGATCGAGACGGCCCGCCCCTTCTTTCGATCTTCGGCGGCAAGATCACCACGGCGCGGGCACTGGCCGAGGAGGCGCTGGCGAAGATCGGGCCGGTGCTAGGTGCCGATGTCGAGTCCGTCACCCGGGCACGCGTGTTCCCCGGCGGCGCCATCGCCAGTCTCGACAAATGGGTGGCGCAAGCCAAGGCGCGCTGGCCGTTCCTGGGCGATACGCGGGCCGAGCGGATGGCGCATGCCTATGGCTGCTGCCTGGGCGACATGCTGCGCGACGTGACCGATATCGGCGAGGATCTGGGTGCGGGCCTGACCGCCACCGAAATACGCTGGATGCGCGACCATGAATGGGCACGCACTGCCGAGGACGTGCTGTGGCGGCGCAGCAAGCTGGGGCTGCACGCGCCGTCGGATCTGGCGGCCAAGGTAGAGGCGGTGCTGGGCGAGACCAATCCCAGCCGTTAGCGCTAACGGCGCCTTAAGTCCTTCTTAAACCATCGCAAGGCAGGTTCGCCCCGGGGTGGAGAGAGAATGGCGACAAAATTCTCCCAGTATCGGGCCGTAACATCCGCGCATGTCGAGCAGCGCGCGGCGACGCGGCATCGTATCCTCGTCACGCGCGCCACCGTGACCAAGCGCGGTAACCGCCCGATCGAGGCGATGCTCCACGACCTTTCCGTCTATGGTTGCCGCCTGGCCTGCGCGACGCCGCATGGTGAGGGCGACAAGGTGTGGCTGGCCCTGCGCGGCGACCAACCCGTGCCCGCCACCGTGGTGTGGAACGACGGCGCGCATATCGGCTGCCGGTTCGACGATCCGATCGAGCGGAGCCTGGTACGGCAACTGACCTTGGTGATCTGCTGACGTCCTACGACGGCGCGCGATCCGCCGCGGAAAGCCACGAAAGCCTCGCTACCTAATGGCCGTTCAAAAAGGGCGACTGCGAATTGCACCCGGCGGAGCGCCGGGAGCAAGCCTCTTGCATGGCAAGCTCCTCGCTCCCAATCCCTCATCCCCGCGAAGGCGGGATGACAGTTTAGCTAGAACCCGATCACGTTCGCCCGCGTGAAGCGCTTTGCTTCCTCGGCAGTCAGCAGTTTGCGATCCTCGCCCGCCGGGCCCGCGCCCGGACCGCTATTCGCGAACTCCCACAGCCGCGCTTCGGGCGGCGTCAGGCGGCGCTGCTCGCCGTCCGGACCCTTGAACCCCATCCAGGTCCAGCCTTCGCGGCGAACATGCGCGTCCATCCAGCAGTGAAGGAACGCCGCCTGGCCGGTGAGCGCCATGTTGCCGCCCGCGCGCCAGGGGCGGCCGAGCCAGGTCGAGTTGGCGGGCACACCGGGCTCGCGCTTCAACTTGCAGCGCGAGAAAACGAGGCCGAATTCCTGCACGGCGGGCGTGCTGGGTGCAGCAAGATAGCCGAACCCCTCGGCATTGGGCACATAACGCGTGACGATCTCGCAGCCTTCGAACCAGGCCGCCGCGCCGCCGAAGATGAAGTCCACCCCGCCGACGATCCGCGTTTCGGTAACCAGCGTGCGGGTGTGGAGGTAGAAGGTGTCCTGATAGCCGAGCAGCACGCAGCGATCGATCGTGGTGCGGTCCGCCTCGCGGCCCACCGCCAGCGCGACGGCCTGGGCGCCATTGCCGGCGCTGTCCCGCCTGGCACCGATATAATCGAAGCTGTTGCGGATGGTGAGGCCGCGCAAGACCACGTTCGGCGCGGCGATGGTCAGCGTGCCAGATCCGCCGGTGCCCCAGGTGCCGCCCCCCGGCTTCGCGGTGCCTGCCGCGGTGCCATATTGGAGGATCGTGCCGGGGCTGCCCTGGATCGTCACGCCCGGCGCGCGGACGGTCAGCTTCTCGGTGAAGATGCCGGGCTTGAGCAGGATGCGATAAGGCCGCCCTGCCCGCTCCGCCTTGGCCAGCGCGGCGCCCAGCGTGCCGGTGGCGGGATCGACGATCGCATCCCAGGGCTCGCCGGCCCGCGCCGAGAGCGGCAGGGTGAGCGCACCGGCTAGGAAGGCGCGGCGGGCGGTCATCCCCAGCGATAGTTGAAGCTGATGCTGATCCGCTGCTCCTTGCCCGAGCCGGGCGGGACTTCGTGGCGCAGCCAGCTTTCCCAAAGCAGCACGGTGCCGGGCTCCGGGATGACCTCGAAGAAGCTCCGCAGTTCCTCGGGCGCATCCTCGCGGCGGGGCGGCGCCGCCATCATCATCGCGAGGCGCGGGTCCTCGAGCTTGAGGCCGCGCGACCCCTTGGGAAGTGCCACATAGAGCGTGCCCGAGACGACGCTGTGCGGATGGATATGCGCGCTGTGCCCGCCCTTGCCGTCGAGGACATTGACCCAGAGGCTGTCGAGCTTGAGCTTCTTGCCCCCGAGATCGAAGGCGCAGGCAGTGGCGAACTTCGCGACGTGCTTGTCGAGCACGCGCTTCAGGTCGGCGAAATTGGGGTCGCGGATGGGAAGATCGTTGAGCGACGCGTAGCTGGTGTAGCCGCGATAGTTGTGCTCGCGGCACCAGCGGCGGCCGGCGCTGTCGTCCTCGGCGAGCTGGAGGCAGGAATCCTCCAGCGCTTCTAGGAGATCGGAGTCGCCGAGCGGCTGCTCGTAGAGCGGGGTGGAAAAGAGGGTGCGCACGGTCGCGTGCTATCGCTGCAATTGGGCGGCGGGGCAAGCGCACCCCTTCTTCGTCATCCCGGCGAAAGCCGGGACCCAGAGCCACAAGCGGCGCGGCTGAGTAACCCTGGGCCCGGCTTTCGCCGGGGTGACGGTTGGTTAGTAGGCGCGAGCGACGAGGATACGCTCCACCGCCGGTGCGCCGGTGAAGATGCAGGTGCCGCTGGCCGGCGCGGCATCGTTGGGCACGTTGCGGAAAGTGAGCTTGAGCGCCTTCAGCCGCTCGACCACCTTGTCGAGATCGGCGCCGCTGGGCTTGGCCCATTCGACTTCGACCCAGCCCGGGAACTTGCCGGCCTTTTCGAAATATCCCTCGAGCCCAGCAAAGTCGGTCACGTCGCGGACGATGTTCGCCTGGGTGCGGGCGCTGGCCAGCTCGAACAGCGTCGCCTGCACCGCCTCCAGCGTCGCCACCGCGTCGCCGAGGAACACGTCACGCGCGATGATCGCCGAGTTGAGCTTGCCGTCCTCGCGGTACAGGTCGGTGCGGACGGTGACCGAGACGTTGCCCCCGGCCATGTCGCGACCGCCGACCTCGACGACGATCGGCGCGCCCTTCTTGATCCAGCCCCAGCGCTTGGTGACGGCCTTGATCGCCTTGAGGTCGAGCAGCGCGCGCACGGGCTCGCCGAACGCCGACAGCTTGGCGAGCTCGGCCTGGAGCGACTTGCAATAGTCGATCAGCGCGGCGTCCTCGTCATTGTCGCGCAGCATCGGTACGATGGCGATCTGCCAGGGCGCGAGGCGTGGCGGCACGCGCAGGCCGTCGTCATCGCCGTGCGTCATGATCAGGCCGCCGATCATCCGCGTCGACATGCCCCAGCTCGTCGTCTGCGCCAGCTCCTGCTCGCCGGCGCTGTTCTGGAACTTGATGTCCTGCGCCTTGCTGAACGTCGTGCCGAGGAAATGGCTGGTGGCCGCCTGGAGTGCCTTGCCGTCCTGCATCATCGCCTCGATGCTGTAGGTCGAGACGGCGCCGGGGAAGCGCTCATTCTCGGGCTTCTCGCCGGCGATGACGGGCATCGCGCCACATTCCTCGGCGAAGCTGCGATAGACTTCGAGCATCTTCATCGTCTCTTCGCGCGCTTCCGCGACGGATGCATGGGCAGTGTGCCCTTCCTGCCAGAGGAACTCGGCGGTACGCAGGAACATGCGGGTGCGCATCTCCCAGCGGACGACGTTCGCCCATTGGTTGATCAGCACGGGCAGGTCGCGCCACGACTGGACCCAGCGGCTGAACGCGGCGCCGATCACCGTCTCCGAAGTGGGACGCACGACCAGCGGCTCCTCGAGCTTCGCCTCGGGATCGGGGACGAGCTTGCCGTCCTTCTGGATCAACCGATGGTGGGTAACGACCGCCATCTCCTTGGCGAAGCCGTCGACATGCTCGGCTTCCTTCTCGAAGTACGAAAGCGGGATGAACAGCGGGAAGTAGCAATTCTCGTGGCCGGTCGCCTTGATGCGATCGTCGAGCAGGCGCTGGATGCGTTCCCAGATGCCATAGCCCCAAGGCCGGATGACCATGCAGCCGCGCACGCCGCTCTCCTCTGCCATGTCGGCTTCGGTGATGACGGTCTGGTACCATTGGGCGAAGTCGCCCTCGCGGGTGACGTTGAGTGCATGCTTGATCATGGCTGTGCCTCTAAATGCGTGGCCGGCACACCGCAAGCGAGCCGATGCCGCGGCTTGATTCCGCCGCTCGCCGCTGTTCTACTCCGCGCAGGGGGGATTTTTCACATGGATGACGGCGTAATTGCGCGCGAGGCGCCGCGTGGCGGATTGATCGGCGGCGTGGTCGTGGTGGTGATCGCATTGGCGGCGCTCGCGGGCGTGACCTGGTGGGGCCTGGGCCGACTGGAGCGTGCACGCACGCCCGAAGGCGTGGAGGAGATACTCCTCAAGGAACCGACCGTGGCGCCGCTCTACCGCGCGCTCAAGGAGAGCTATCCACAGGAGTTCCTGGTGCTGCGCGCCACGCTGTCGCAGCGGCTGCAGGCGGGTGCGAAGCGCGCCGAGATCGCCCAGGAGACGCGCAGCTGGATGCAGGGCTTTACCCATCGCCACTTGGCCGAGCTCGCCCAGGCGCCGCACGGCGACCTGGCGCTCTATCGCCAGCTCGAGATCGACCTGGCCGAAGCGCTCGAACGCGAGAACATCGCTGCCTGCGCGCATTTCGGCATGAGGAGCCTATCCCTGACCGACCAGCTCTCGCGCCCGGTGGAGATCCAGCTGGTCGATTTCGCCGCCCAGCAGATCAATGTCTCCGCAGCGGGGCGCGATCACCCGATGAAGCGCGTGATCCCGGCAGGCGAGATCGCCCGGCCCGATGCGATCGCGATGGTCCAGGCGATCCGCCGCGAGGGCATGAGCGAGGCGGAGTTCGACATATGGACCGACACGGCGAAGCTCAACCGCGCGACGCCGGCCCAGCAATGCGCGATCAACCGCTACATGCTGCGTGGGATCGATTCGCTGCCCGCCGCACAGGCCGATCGCATCACCGGCTGGCTGGCGGTCAGCAAGACCCGGCTGTAACGCGCACAAGGCGGTGTCCGCGGGTCTTGCTTGCGGCTATGCGGGCGGCGAGACGCAAGGGGATGTGAACGGTGCGACGGCGATGGGGTGCGATTGCGTTCGGCGCGGTGATCCTGGGCGTGCTGGCGATGTTCGTCGCGCAGATCAGCGGGATCGGCGCCAAGCCCGGGCTGACCAATCCGGCTTTCGTCGAGCGCCAGCTTCTCGCCGATCCGGTGGGCGGACCGCTCAACCGCACGATCCAGCGGACCTTCCCCGACGTGTTCGACGCGTTGAAGCAGGCGATCGTCAAGCGGGCGCGGGAAGGCGGGAGTCCGGGCACACTCCAGGAGGAGGCGGGCGCGTTCGTCTATGATGCGACGCGGCGGCACCGCAGCGCCCTGCCCCAGGCGCCGGCGGCGCAGTTGCGGACATACCTGAACGCCGAGATCGCGCTGGTCGAACGGCTGGCAGACTCGCCGGAACGCTGCGCGGCCTATTTCGCCGATCCAATGGACGATGCCGGCTGGTTTTCCCCCGACCTGCGCGAACGCTATCTCGCGCTGAACATCGCATTGTGGGAAGCGGCGGCCGCGGAACGAGACCATCCGGCGGGGCGGACGATCGCGCCGGCGGGAGCGAAGCCGGTTTCGTGCAGCGAGGGGCTTGAGGCGCTGAAGGCGGCCGCGGCGCTGCCGGCCGCGCAGTTCGAACAGGCCTATCCGCAGATGCTGGCCGCCGGGGCCCGATGACCGACGACCATGTCCTGAAGGGCATCCTCCTCCGCCTGTTCGCGATCGCCTGCCTTTCGACCATGTCGGCGTTGATCAAGCTGGCCGAGGCCCGCGGCGCCGGGCTGGTCGAGACGATGTTCCACCGCCAGCTCTGGGCAGTGCCGCTGGTCACCGCCTGGGTCGCAGCCGGCCCCGGCGGGCTGGGGTCGATCCGCACCCGGCGCTTCGGCGCGCATGTCTCGCGCACCGCGGTGGGGCTGACCGGCATGGTCTTCACCTTCGGCGCGGTGCTGATCCTGCCGCTGGCCGAGGCGACGACCTTCCAGTTCAGCGTGCCGATCTTCGCGACGATCCTGGGCGCGGTGCTGTTGAAGGAGCCGACCGGCTGGCATCGCTGGGGCGCGGTGATCGCGGGGTTCGTCGGCGTGCTGATCGTCGCCCAGCCGGGTAGCGCGCACATCCCGCCGTTCGGCGCGGTGGTGGGCCTGCTGGCGGCGCTGTTCGTCGCGATCGTAGCGATCCTGCTGCGCCAGATCGGCAAGACCGAGGCGACGGGAACGACGGTGTTCTGGTTCTCGGTGCTTTCCGTGCCGGTGCTGGCGATCCCCTATGCCTTCGCGTTCAAGGCGCATGATCCGCTGACCTGGGCGATCCTGGTGGGGATCGGGCTGATCGGCGGGGTGGGCCAGCTCGCGCTGACCGGATCGGTGCGCCACGCGCCGGTGAGCGCAGTGGTGCCGATGGACTATTCGAGCCTGATCTGGGGCACGCTCTATGGCTGGGCGATCTTCGGCATGTGGCCGAGCGCCTGGACCTGGCTCGGCGCGCCCATCATCATCGCGAGCGGGCTGTACATCGTGTGGCGCGAGCGCAAGCGCGGTGTGGGACCGGCAGTAACGGGTGCGGAGATGGAGCCGGTCTAGGCCCGCCGATACACCAGCATCAGGTTGTTCGCCGGCATCTCGACCAGCCGCTCCAGCGCGAGCCCGTGGGGCGCAGCGGCTTCGCTCACCGCCTCGACGAAGCGCAGGCCGAAGCGCGGGTCCTTGTCCTTGAGCCACAGCTCGAACTGCTCGTTCGACGGCGCGGTCTCGACGCCTTCGCGGCGATAGGGGCCATAGAGGATCAGCGGCGTGCCGGACGCCAGCGTCTCCCCCGCCCCGGCGAGCAGCCCGAGCGTCGCTTGCCACGGGCTGATATGCACCATATTGACGCACAGGATCGCGTCCGCTGCAGGAAAGTCACCGGCCGTCGCGTCGATCTCCAGCGGCGGGAGGACGTTCGCCAGACCGGCGCTCCAATCCACGATCGAGCCCAGCGCGGCCGGGTCGGGATCGCTCGGCTGCCAGATGATGCCTGCGAAGCGCTCCGCGAAGAAGGCGACATGCTCGCCGGTGCCGCTGGCGATCTCGAGCACGCGGCCGGAGACGGGCAGGACTTCGGCGAGCACTGCCGCGATCGGCTGGCGGTTGCGCTCGGTGGCGGGCGCATGGCGCTTCACGCGCCGCGCACTTCCTCGAGCAGCCTGCGGGCGCGCAGGAACATCTCGACGCGCTGCATCGTCAGCATGCCGAGCGCGAAGGCGATCAGCACGTCGGTCATCGCCATCACGTCGAAGTGGATGCCCGGAAGGCCGAGCGCTTCGGCGTTGCGCGCGCCGGTACGTACCAGCACGAGCACGATGATGAAGGCCATCGCGGCGAGCGAGCCCTTTTGCGAGATCTCGTGCGTATCGGGATCGACCTTGATGTGCATCATCCGGCCACGCTGCCAGCCGAGCGCCGCGCCGGCGAGCAACGCGGCAAACGCCGCTGCCAACGTCATCGGCGAAGGGGGAATGTTCCAGAACGTGATGCCGGCGATCACGACATAGAGCGCCGGCACGATCCACAGCCGCTCGATCTTGAGCGGCCGCTCGCGGGTGAGCCGGCGGAAGCGCAGCGCGAGCACGACCAGGATGATCGCGATCGGGATCAGGTTGAACAGTGGATTGGGATGGACGGCGTGGCCCTGCATCGAAAACTTTCCCCCGAAACAAGCAAGTGATATATACGAGTAATACAGATACTATGCCAGCCGAACTGGATGGCAAAGGCAAGAGGATTGCGCATGCGGCGACGCCGGTCCATCAGGACGCCCGGAGGCTTCATGGACATCGATCAGGATAGCGCAGGCGTGAAGTTCATGCCGCCGGCGGCCTTTGCGGGGACGCTGGTGGTGGGGCTGGCGCTGGGCCGGTTTCTGGGCAGCCCCGATCTTCCGCTCAGCCATTCGACCGAGCGCGGCATCGGCTGGCTCGCCGCGATCCTGGGCATCGGCATCGTCTTTTCGGCGATCGGCCTGTTCCGCGCGGCCGGCACCGATACCCAGCCCTGGAAGCGCACGACCGCGCTGGTCACCGACGGCGTCTATCGCTGGTCGCGCAACCCGATGTATTTCGGCATGGCGCTGGCCTATGCCGGCGTGGCGATCTGGCTCGACAGCCTGGTGACCCTGCTGTTGCTCATCCCCCTGGTCTTCGTGATCCAGCGCGAAGTGATCGAGCGCGAGGAAGCCTATCTCGCCGTCAAGTTCGGCGAACCCTATCTCAGCTACAAGGCCGCCGTGCGCCGCTGGATCTGAGCTACACTTGAAACAAGCGTGAGCTTGGTCAATCATCACGCCTATGAAGATCGCCCATTCAGCTAGCACGCTCGGCAAGAAGCGGCTGGATACCTGGCAAAATTTCCAGAATTGGATCGACGACCACAGCGATTCCGCTTGGGCGTTTCGAGGTTTGGGAGACACGGGTTTCAAGCTCGTGCCAACAGTGGGGCGGCTTGATCCCTACAATATCGCTCGAGAACGATCCGTGCTCGACGCGTTTCGCAGGCGCGTACCGCAATTCATTGATGACTCGAGCTTCGGCGCCTGGGATCATTTGGCCTTAGCCCAACATCATGGCCTACCCACTCGCTTGCTCGATTGGACTACCAACCCCTTGGTGGCGGCATTCTTCGCCACAACGGCGCTTCCTGGTTCGATAAGGCGCAGGGTTGGCGGCAAGCTCGTACCTGTGATCCCAAACCCGGAAAGCACCGACTGCCGAATCGTGGCGCGGCGCGTGCGGCAAGCCGAAGTCATAGATCCCAATGACGGCAAGGATCCGTTCGACGATATCGGCCTCGTGCGGTTCGTGCTGCCGCGTACGGTATCAAATAGGATAGCCGCTCAGAACGGATTGTTCAGCATCCATGCCAACCCCAACGAGCCTTGGGAAGCGCCCCTTGTCAGGGACAAGGATCTTTTCGACATACCCGGTGACATGCGGACCTTCTTCCAGCGGCGCCTGTTCTATCTGGGGGTGGATGCGCTATATGTGATGGGCGGCCTGGATGGAGAATTTTCCTGCACCGCGCCATTGCGGGCACCGGCGCGCGACCACATCTGCCGGGTCTCCTCTCCCCCTCGCTTTCCAGAGGTTTCCCATGCGCTACAACCAGCTCGGCCGTTCCGGCCTGATCGTCTCCGAACTCTGCCTAGGCACCATGACCTTTGGCGGCGAGGGCGGCATGTGGGGGCGGATCGGCCAGCTCCAGCAGGAAGAGGCCGATGCGCTGGTCAGGGCGGCGCTCGATGCCGGGATCAACTTCTTCGACACGGCCAATGTCTATGCCGAGGGCCGATCGGAGAAGATCCTGGGCCAAGCGCTGAAGAACCTGGGCGTGGCACGCGACGAAGTGGTGATCGCGACCAAGGTGCTCGGACGGATGCATGACGGCCCCAACGGCGCCGGCGCCTCGCGCGGGCACATCATGGCGCAGGTCGAGAAGAGCCTGGAGCGGCTCGGCACGGACTTCATCGATCTCTACCAGATCCACGGCTTCGACGCGGCGACGCCGATCGAGGAGACGCTCTACGCGCTCGACAGCCTCGTGCGGCGCGGTACCGTGCGGTATATCGGACTGTCCAACTGGGCAGCGTGGCAGGTGACGAAGGCGGTCGGCGTCGCGGCGGCCAGGAACTACACCTCGATCGCCTCTCTCCAGGCCTATTACACGATCGCCGGGCGCGACCTGGAGCGCGAAGTGATCCCCGCGATCGAGTCCGAGGGCGTCGGCCTGATGGTGTGGAGCCCGCTCGCCGGCGGCTTCCTGTCGGGCAAGTACACGCGCGATGGCGACGGCGAAGGCCGCCGCGCCGGCTTCGACTTCCCGCCGGTCGACAAGGAGCGCGGCTATGACGTAGTCGACGTGCTGCGCGAACTGGCCGAGGCCAAGGGCCGCTCGGTGGCGCAGCTCGCGCTGGGCTGGCTGCTGCATCAGAGGGCGGTATCGAGCGTGATCATCGGCGCCAAGCGGCCCGAGCAGCTGGCGGATAATCTCGGCGCAGTCGAGGTGGAATTTACGCCTGAGGAGCTGGCGACGCTCGATGCGGTGAGCAAGCTGCCGGCGGAATATCCGGGTTGGATGCTCGAGCGGCAGGGCGGCTATCGCGGCGGACCGAGCGAGCGGCGGTAGCACAGGCCGCGGCGGCTTCGGTCTCCCGACATCCGCGCTCGGAATGCGGATGAATCAGGGATGCGTCGTCTTGCCGATCCCGAACGCTCCGCTAGATGCGGTATCGTGCAAGACCCCGTTCCCGACACGCCCGCACCGGCGAATGCCGATCCCGAGGCCCAGGCTCGCGCCGCCGAATCCGCCGCCATCCGGCGGCGATGGATAACCTTGGGCGAGATCCTGGCGGTGCTTGCCGTCCTTATCCCGGGCCTGGCCCTGTGGAACAGCTGGAGCGAGCGGAGCGACACCAAGGCAGCGCAGGTCGCGGACGCACAGCGAGCCTCGGCGCGCACCGGCATGCTGGTGCTGGTCGCGGCCGATGCCGGCAAGCATGTGCTGACGCTGAAGACCGCGTCCACCGCCCAGTCGGTGCAGACCCAGAAGATCCTCTTCCCCACGGCGCTGCGCGCCGCGCCGGCGGAAACCACGGGCGAGCCGCGGATCGAGGCGGATTGGTTCGAGCACTCGCTCGAAAAGGCCCGGGAAGCCGCCGGGCTTCCGGACAACAGCCGCGGCGATGCGCGCCTGCCCGTCGTCATCGTGACGCGCTTCCTCGTTGACGGCGAGCCGCATGAGGATGTCGCGATCTACGATATCGGCTACACGATCAGTGGCCGTTTGCTGGGCGGCCACAGCGTTGCCCTGCGCGGCATTTCGCTCGTTTCCCGAACGAAAACCGCTTCCGCCCAAGCCCAGCTCGATGCCCGCTGGAAGCAGCTGCTCCCAGCCAAGTAATCGCGCCGCGCTGCTAGTCGAACACCACGGTCAGGGATTCCGCGAACGGGCCGTTCTTGACCAGATGCCCCGCCCCGCCCGGCGCGCGACGCAGGTTCTGCTTGAGCAGCGGCTTGAGCATCAGGTGCAGCGTCGCGCGGTTGATGTGCCGTCCAAAGCACTCGTGCAAATTATAACCGAAATGGATGTAATCGCTCGCCGACCGGTGCGGGTCGAAACGGGTAGGATCGGTGATCCGCCGCGGGTCCATCATCGCCGAGGCGAAGGCGGCCAGCACCGTATCGCCTTGCTTCACCGCTGTCTCGTGCGACGTCCCCACCGCGATCGCGCCGTCCGCCAACACGTTGCGCGGCAGACCCGGTGCAAGCGGATCGAAGCGCATCGCCTCGACGACATAGCCCCAGAGCAGATCGTCGTCCCCTGCCCGCGCCGCCGCCTGCGCGCCGGCCAGCGCCTCGGGTCGGCGCAGCAATTGCTCCATCGCCTGGGGCACGACCATGGGCGGCTGGGGCGGGCCGCCGACGATGAAGCCCATCAAATTGGTGCGGATTTCAACGTCGGAGAAGCCGGGCACGCCCTTCCTCTGCTGGGCCAGACAACGCGACAGCACGTCGTCCTTGCCCGGCGCCACCTTCCGCTTGGCGATCTCGCTGTCGATATGCGCGCGCAGTGCCGGGGCGATCTGGTCGACATCGGCACGCAGGACCGGATCGCCCTTGGGATCGGCGAACTGGAACTCGAAAAGCCGGGTGCCCCACACGCGCAGGTCGCCACCCACTGGATCGGGTACGCCGAAATAATCGCCGAGCACCGAGAAGGTCACGCGCCGGACGAGGGTATCGACCACGTCGATCCGTCCCGGCGCCGCCGCGACGATCGCCTCGGCCATCGCCTCGACCTTCCGTCCCAGCTCTGCCAGGTCATGGGGGAGCACCACGGTGCGCATCGCATCGGTGTCCCGGTGGTAGAGCGGCGTGTCGGCCATGCCGAGGAAGAAAGGCTCGCCGCCCATGATCACGTCGAGCTTGGGCTTGTAGGGCGCGCCGAACAGCGGATCGGTGCCGAACACTTCCTTCACATCGTCGTAGCGCGAGGTCAGCACCATCGAGCCGAACTTCTTCACCGGCATCCAGCGCCGCAGAAAGGCGAACGCATAGGGCATCAGCGCGAAAACCTTGCCCTCGATCCAGCGCGCCAGCCCCTTCTTGCCAGGCCGCAGCACATCACGCGAGGTGAGCGCGTTCATAGCGAACTCAGATAGTTGAGCGCCGGCATGCTCGGCAGGAAGAAATACTCGCCGCCCGCCATCTGCACGAAGGTCTCGACATCGATGATCCGGCGATAAGGCTGCTCGGGGATCGTCATCTTGCCCTTGGGACCGATCAAGGGGTCGGTCTCGTCATAGAGCGTCGCGAAATTCGGATTGAGGATCCAGGTTTGCTGGACGAATTCGAACTGACGGGTGATGTCGGTGTTGAGGCAGATGAACAGCAGCCCGCGATCCACGTCGTCGGGCGTCGGCGGCACGCTGATCGTTGCGCCATATTTGCGGCCGCGGCGAAGGATGCGGTGGTTGTTCGCAGCGTCCAGGAGCGTCTGCTTGTCCGCTGGCGTCGGCGCCAGGCCATCGCGCGGATTGGAGCGGCGAACATGGCTGCCGAGCGGGCATCCCGCGCCATGACGGTCGCGGTCCCAGAAGCCGAAGTCGTTATTCTCGACCGGGATCGTGCCCAATGGGCAGAGCAGATTGCCATGCGTGTCGCGCCCGACCACGCGTTCGGCGAGCCAGGTGGTGGTGACGTGCCCCGAGCCATCCGGATCGCGATCGCGGATATGCGCGGCATTGTCCCGCATCGACTGCCAGAAGGCATAGACGTCCTGCTTGAGCTCGCGCACCACCATGTAGCTGCCGTTGCGGCCGAGGTCCTTGAAGCCCACGCCCTTGGGGTGTGCGGGCAGCCCGGCGGTGTCGCCGATCCCGTCGGCTACCACCGGGCCCAGCGCGACTTCGTTGTGACCGTTCATATGGCCCATCAGGATCTCGCCGAGCGGCACCCCGTTCCAATGGTCCTTGGGCACCTCGGTCCCGTCCTTGTAGACGACCGCGCCATCCTCGAACGGGATCGGCTGCGAGATGCCGTCGGCAAAGCCGAAATGCTCGCGCGCAATGCCCTGCTTGTCGAGCCTGAGGTCGAGCGGCAGCCGGTGGACCACCTTTACGTCGAGCGGGTCGAGCTTGTTGCTCACCTCGGCGCACCACGCCTCGGCCGCCTCGTCATGCTCGCAGTAGAGAAGGAGCAGTGCATGGACTGTCACCGGCGTCTTCACCCGCTCCTCGCGGATCTCCTGCCGGTCGTCGAAGGCGCGGGCTTCGGCATCGACTGCGGCATCGTCGAGCGGAGTGTTGCCGCTCCACACCGGCCCGCCGGGGATCACCGTCCCCTGCCATTCCTCACCGCGCCGGTCACCCAGACGGCGGAGGCGATCTTCCTGGAACATGCCCTCCTGGAACGGCCGGTCGAACGAGGCGAGCGAATTGCGATCGAGCCCCATCTTCTGGAGCCCGGACCAGGTGAAGCCCATCGCCACCGCGCGCGGATCTCGGCCATCGGCGTCGGTCACCTTCGCCACTTCCGCCAGCGCCTGGAGCCAGGCGCCGCCGCCCTTCTTCTTCACGCCCTTCCAGCCAAGCTCGAGGAACAGCGCACGGCCAGTCGGCAGCGTTGCGAAGCCGCTCACCACCAGCCCCTGCGCCTCCTTGCAATGCGGTGCTGCGAGATGCCAGCTCGGGGTGCCCCCACCCTCGCTCACAGGTCGTTGATCCACGCCGCTGCCTCCTTTTCGCTGAGCTGCTTCTTCCGGAGGCCACAGGCGATGCGGTAATTGCGCTCCACCTGGTCCGCGGTGAGATCCTTGTAGGCCGAATACCAGAAGCGGCTGACCGCCATCGAATGGCGCGCCCATTCCTTGAACTGGCGGCCATGGCTGGCGCCGTCCTTCACCAGGAAGCGGGTCGGCGGAAAGCCGACCCCGCTGCTCCAGGCGAGCGTCAGGCCCGCGTGCGCCTTCTCGATGAAGTCGTCGAGATAGCTTTCCCAGGTCTGGTCGAAGTTGGAGAAGAACATCAGCCGGCTGTCGTTGTTGACCCGCGCCCAATGGGCGAAATGGATCGTGCGCATCGAGCCGAGATAGCCGGCACGCGCCGCCTTCTGCACGCGCAGCAGCAGGAAGAGGCCGTGATGGCCGACGCGGATCAGGATCGCGCGCAGCACCCCCGGCTTGATCAGCACGACCGAGCCCATGTGGTTCTGCGGAATCCAGTCCTCGCGCCGCGCCATCTCGCGCAGCATCTTGGGGTCGACCGGGGGCGCATCCTGCGAAGCGTCGCGGCGCTCGAGCGAGCGCAGCCAGACGAGCACGCCCGCGACCACGACTGCGATGCTGCCCGCACTCCAGCCCGCCCAGATCGCCATGTCCCGCCAGGCCGGCCAAAAGGGCTTGTGGCTGATCCACGACCAGATCGGCGCGGAGATGAAGGCGGCGATCGCGACATAGACAGCCATCGCGATGGCCACGGGCACGAGCAGATGGCGCAGGAAGAAGGTGAGGAAGCTGAACCGGGTCGGCGTCGCCGTGCCGGGCAGCGGCTTGCCCATCTTGTAGAGTATGCCGGTGAAGAGCGCGAACAGTACCACGCAGAGCCCGACATACCATGGCCAGGCGAGCTGGCTCTTGAGGACCAGCCCGGGCACCGACAGGGCGAACACCACCAGCAGCAGGAACCAGGCGAGCCGGGCGTAATCGCCGATGCTCTGGGCGAGCGGGATGCGGGCCGGCGCCTTCTGGGCCAGCCAGCCGAACTGCGGGAGCAAGGCCGCACGCATGCGGGCGTGGATCTCCGCCGGCTTGAGCTTGCGATAGGGGCTCGGCCCGCCATCATTGGCGTTGGCGAGCTCGGCGCGGGTGGCGAGGAACAGCTTGCCCTCGTCGAGGATGCGGTCGCGCGTCATGCCGCGATTGCCATGGTGGTAGACGGTCGGCGTGAGCGTCCGTGCTTCCAGATAAGGGGCAATGGGCGCGCGGCTGTCGGGCGCGGTCACTGCGTCATAGAGCGCCCCGCAATCGTCGAGCGGGCGTTTGCAGCACCGCAGGAAGCTGCGCAGGTCGGGGCCGATCGCGGCCTCCAGCTGGGCCCAGAACGGCCCGGGTTCGCCATCGAAATTGGCCTCGATCACGAAGAGCGGGTCATAGTCGAAGCCGGGAAAGGCAGTCAGCGACATGAAGTGCACCGCGGGCACCAAGGTCAGGAAGTCGGCAAACTGCCCGGTGCCGCCCGACGGGTTCTGGCTGCGCCGGTCGCGCAAAGCATCGAGCAGGCCCGAAAGATGGTCGAAGCTTTCGGGCTTCACCTCCAGTGCCACGGATAATGTGGTTTGTCGCATCGGTCCGCCCCCTCAAGCCTGGCTGGACTTTAGGGTCTGCATTTCCATGAAGGATAGGAAATATTCGACTTCGCCCCGAAGTGGACGCATCCTTCTCGATAAATGGCCAATGTTGGCGCGATCGAAGAGCCTTTCCTGGTAATGACATCGGTGTCATAACATCCAAAACAGGAGAGGTCCGGAATGGATATCAGTCGGCGTGGAGCATTTGGTGCGGCACTGGCGGGAGGCGCGGCGGTGCTGCTCCGCCCGGGCGAAGCGGCCGCCACGCCGAACGCAGCACTTCCGGACGCTTCGGCCCCCGACTGGAAGCGCGGCTTCGACAACCAGCGCATCTGCGACCTGGGCGATGGGCGCTTCCTCAACCCGCTGCTCGCCGGCGACCATCCCGATCCCGCCATCCTGAAGGACGGCGCGGACTATTACATGACCTTCTCCAGCTTCGATTCCTATCCCGGGCTGACGATCTGGCACAGCCGCGACCTGGTGAACTGGCAGCCGCGCAAGGCGGCGCTCACCAGGAATATCGGCTCGGTCTGGGCTGTAAGCCTGGAGAAGCACAAGGGCCGCTACTTCCTCTACATCCCCGTCAAGGCGAGCCCCAACTCGATCTTCGTGATCTGGGCCGACGATATCGACGGGCCGTGGAGCGAGCCCGTGGACCTGGGCCTCCACGCGCATATCGACCCTTGCCACGCAGTGGGCGAGGACGGATCGCGCTGGCTGTTCCTTTCCGGCGGCGACCGGGTGCGACTGTCGGAGGACGGACTGTCCACTGTCGGCCCGGTCGAGCATGTCTATGACCCCTGGCACTATCCCGAGGACTGGGACGTCGAGGGCTTTTCGCCCGAGGGACCGAAGATCCACCGCCACAAGGGCTGGTTCTACATGATCACCGCGGTGGGCGGCACGGCGGGTCCGCCGACCGGGCACATGGTGATCGCGGCGCGCTCGCGCTCGATCCACGGCCCCTGGGAGCAATGCCCCGCCAACCCGCTGGTCCGCACCGTCAGCAACGAAGAGAAATGGTGGTCGCGCGGGCATGCCTCGCTGGTCGAGGCGCCGGACGGGAGCTGGTGGTCGGTCTATCACGGCTTCGAGAACGGCTATTGGACGCTGGGGCGCCAGGCGCTGCTCGATCCGATCGAATGGACCGCCGATGGCTGGTTCCGGATGAAGGGCGGCGACCTGTCCAGGCCGATGCGCAAGCCCAGGGGCGGCGCAGCGGTGCCGCATGGGCAGGCGCTGTCGGACGACTTCAGCGGGCCCCTCGCGCTGGGCCGCAAGTGGAATTTCTTCAAGCCGGCGTCGGGCGAAGCGGACCGTGCACGCACCGAAGCTGGCGCACTGGTGCTGAAGGCTTCCGGCAAGGCACCGGTGGATAGCTCCCCGCTCCTGCTGATCGCCGGCGACACGGGCTACGAGTTCGAATGCGACATCGAGATCGCGCCGGGCGGGGTCGCGGGGCTGGTGCTCTTCTATGACGAGAAGCTCTATTGCGGGCTCGGCTTCGACGAGAAGCGCTTCGTCACCCACCAATATGGCATCGAGCGCGGCCGCCCGGCCAACCCCTATGGCCGCCGCCTGCGCATGCGGGTGCGCAATGACCGGCACATCGTGGCGTTCCACCTGTCGGGCGACGACGGCAAGAGCTGGAAGCGCTTCGATCGGGGGATGGAAGTGTCTGGTTACCACCACAACGTGCGCGGCGGCTTCCTGATGCTGCGGCCGGGACTGTATTCGGCGGGTGAAGGCGAGGCGCGGTTTCGGAATTTCCGGTTCCGGGCGCTTTAGGCGGAGCCTGCGGAGCGTGGCGCTGACATCAGCGCACGGCCTCGCTGCCGCGATCGATCTCGGCACGCGTCTTCCGCTCGCCGCGCATCAGCCGCTCACGGAAAGCGGCTTCGCGTTGCTTGAGATCGGCGTGGCGCTGCTTCATGAGCGCCAGCGCTTCCGTGGCGAATGGCGGATATTGTCCCTGCCTGGCGCGGGCCGAAAGATCGTCGCTCAATCGCAACGATTCCTTGGACACGATATTGCTCATGCACAAAGCGGCGTCGCTGATGGCGTCCGACGTGCCCACCGCGTTGCCGCTCGCCGCGTCGCTCGCCCGAACCATATTCCCTGCCCGGCGATTGGATTCACGCACTGACGCCAGTGCCCGATCGAACGCCTGTTCCGTCTGCAGGTTGACGAAGGTCCCGCCGCCGGCCGAGGCGACCGCTTGCAACGCCGCCGCCTCGCGGGAAGGCAGGCCGAAGCCGATGATGTTGACGATGGCCCGCGTCGCTCCGCCATTGATACGCCTGGCAACGCCGACCGGATCACCACCGCAGGTCTCCTCGCCGTCCGACACGACGTAGATGACCTGTTCGCCCGGGACATCGGATCGATTCAGCAATTCCTGTCCATGCGACAGAGCGGCGGCGAGCGGCGTCCAGCCAACCGCGCGGATCCGGCCGACCCCAGATTGCAGAGCCGCGCGATCTCGCGTGATCGGAACAAGTGTATCGACGCCGGCGCAGGAGCGCGCCTTGCCAGCCTCGCTATTGTCACCCTGCTGCCCGAAGACCAGCACGGATGCTTCAACGCTGGGCGGCAGCCCGTCGATAAAGGCAAGCGCCGCCTCACGGGCCAAGGCCAGCTTCGTGCGCCCACCGATCCTGGCGGCCATCGATCCAGACCCGTCGATCAATATGACTACGCGCCGAGGAGCGCCGGAACGCGCCAGCTCTCCGGATTTCGATTCGAGCCTTGGCTGTTCCAGGCCGACCTCTCGAAAACAGGCATATGGATCGTCCGTGATGAACCGGGCGATATATTCGCGCGCCGCGGACGTTGCCCCCGCTTTGCCCGACACCGGATCGGGAACGACGGCATTCGCGCCGCCACCTTCGCTGTCGCCCCGCCCACATGCCGAAAGCGCGACAAGGCCAACCGCAATCCCAAGCGAAGTCCGGCGTAGCGGCATGAATGTCGCTCCTTTTCCGTCGTCAGTAAGGCGATAACACAAAACATGGCGCGACCGATCCACGCAGAGGCCCGTTGCGTAAATTCCGTGCTTGATGCGCGAGGGTCTACCGAATCCTGCCGTTCGGGCTCAATCTGCGCCGATGCAAAACGCCTAGCGCAGATGTGGCAGCCGCCATTCGCCCAGTAGCGCGGCGGTGCGCAGCGCGAAGATGGCGAGGCCGGCTATCGCGCCGGCCAGGTCCGGGCGGACGCGGACGCGGCGGACCAGCAGCACGAGCAGCGTCGCGCCGGCCACCGCCGCGGTGGCGTAGAAATCCTCATGCAGCACGGTCGGTACCCGCGCGGTGAGCACGTCGCGCAGCATGCCGCCGCCGCAGCCGTTTACCGTGGCGATGACCACGACCGAAGCGCTGTTCAGCTTGTAGTCGATGCACTTGCGGGCGCCCGCGACCGCGGCGAGCGCCAGGCCGGCACCTTCGAAGATGTCGACGACGAGCGGCGGGGTGAAGTTGCCGATGCGCCCGAAGACGAGGGATGCGGCGATCACGCCTGCGGTCGCCGCCACCGCCAGTGCGGCATAGCGCCAGTCGCGGAACGGCGCGGGCGGATGCTCGCCGAGCAGCAGGTCGCGGATGACCGCGCCGCCGACCGAGCCGACAAAGGCGAGCACCAGGATGCCGAACAGGTCGAAGTCGGCCTGGACGCCGGTCAGCGCGCACTCGGTCGCCAGGACGAAGGTGGCGGCGAGATCGACGCCGTCCAGCACCTTGTCGCGAATGCGGTTCGTGGCGAGGTCATCGAGCTTCATTGCGGCCTAGCCTAAGTGCGTTTCCCTGCCCGACCAAGCGGGGATGAGTGTGGCGTTGCCGCCCGCCCCGCGCTAGGCTCCCACGCAGCATGGGCAAGAGGCGCATATTGATCGTCGGCGGGGGGACTGCCGGGTGGCTGACCGCCGCCTATCTGGCGCGCTTCCTCGGCCTGGCCGACCAGGCGCAGATCGAGATCACGCTGCTGGAATCGCCCGAGCTCGGCATCATCGGCGTCGGCGAAGGCGCGTTTCCGACGATCCGCACGACGCTGCAGTTCCTGGGCATCGACGAGACGCGCTTCATCCGCGCGGCCTCCGCCACGTTCAAGCAGGGTATCCGCTTCAACGACTGGCTGCACGCGCCGCAGGGCGACGGCACGCGCCACCATTATCTCCACCCGTTCGAGGCGCCCTTCTATACCGAGGGGACCAGCCTGGTGCCCTATTGGCTGCTCCAGGATGCGGAGACACGGCCGCGCTTCGCCGAGGCGGTGACGATCCAGAACCGCGTCGCCGAGAATCAGCGCGCACCCAAGAAGCAGGGCGAAGGCGAATATTCCGGGCCGCTCAACTATGCCTATCATTTCGATGCCGCCCGGCTGGCGAAGGTGCTCAAGGAGCGCGCCGAGGAACTGGGCGTGCGGCACGTCACCGGGCTGCTCACCGGCGTCGAGCTGGACGCGGACGGCGCGATCGCGCGGGTGCTCACCCGCGAGCAGGGCGCGCTGGAGGCCGACCTGTATGTCGATTGCTCGGGCTTCCGGGCCGAGCTGATCGGCAAGGCGCTGGGCGTGCCGTTCAAGTCGGTGCGCGATGTGCTGTTCACCGACCGGGCGCTGGCGTGCAAGATCCCGTATGGCGACCCCGACGCACCGATCGAAAGCTTCACCATCGCTACCGCGCACGAAGCGGGCTGGACCTGGGACATCGGACTGGAAGGCGCGCGCGGGATCGGCACGGTCTATTCTTCCGCCCACATGTCCGACGACGAAGCGGCCCAGGTGCTGCGCAGCTATATCGGGCATGACGCGTATCGGGCGCGGATCATTCCGTTCGAACCCGGCTATCGCGAGGCGCAATGGGTGAAGAATTGCGTGGCGGTGGGCCTGTCGGGCGGCTTCCTCGAGCCGCTGGAATCGACAGGCGTGGTGCTGATCGAGGCAGCCGTCGGCATGATCGCCGAGCTGTTTCCGCATAACGGGCCGGTTGATGCGCCGGCCAGGCGCTTCAACCAACTGATCGTCGCGCGCTTCGAGCGGATCATCAACTTCCTCAAGCTGCATTATTGCCTGAGCCGGCGCGACGAGCCGTTCTGGCGCGACAACGCCGATCCGGCATCGGTCCCCGAGGCGCTGCAGGAGCTGCTGCGGCAATGGCGTCACCGCCCGCCGGGGCGCTTCGACTTCACCCTCGACCTCGAGAGCTTCGCCTTCTTCAACTATCAGTACATCCTGTACGGCATGGACTTCCGCACCGACCTGTCGGGCGCGCGCGGGGATTTCCCGAACGTGGCGGCGGCGGAGAAGCTGTTCGCGCGGATCCGGAATTTCTCCGAGCGGGCGACCGAGGATCTGCCGAGCCACCGGGCGCTGATCCGGGCGATCAACGCTTAGCCCCTCAGCACGGCGAAAGCCGGGATCCCAGGCGAATACTTGACGAGAGCAGCCTGAGACCCCGGCCTCCGTTACAGGCTCCAATCGAGCTGCAGCCAGAACTTGTCGGTATCCGTCGCCAAGGCATCGGCCTTGTAATGGGCATAACGCGCCGAAAGCGCGTAATGTCCGTGCTTTACCCCGGCGATCAGGTCGATTTCGTCGCCATAATGCTGGTTCAGCCGGTCGCTGTTAAAGCGGTGCCATGTCGCGCCGAGGTTGATCGCGTCGAGGGGGCCGACTTTCTTCCAGCTATAGCCGGCGGTGCCGTACAGGTCGTGCAGGCCGTTGGGCGGGGTGGTGCCGAACTTGCCGGCCCAGCCGTTGAACTTGAAATAGGAGGCGAGCGGGGTCTGGACGCTGGTCAGCGCCACGCCATTATCCGCGCCGAGCACCTCGAAACCGCCGGTCAGGCCCAGGCCCTTCGCGGTGAGGTTGAGTTCCCCCAGCCAATAGTCCGCGGTGTAGCGGTTGGGGTTGCGGCGCCAGTCGCTCTGACGCGCCCAGCTGGCGGTGTAGCCTAGCGTCAGGTCCTTGGCCAAAACCTGCTTGCCGGTGAAGCGCAGGCCATAGGTCTGGCTCGACAGGCGGAAGCCCTGGACCGCGGCTTCGTCCTGGTCGACCAGATAGGCGAAGCCGCTGAGCGTGCCGGCCCTGGTGCCATAACCGAGCGTCGCGAAGACATTGTCGCCGCCGATCGCCTGGGGCCGCGCGCCGGTGCCGTTGCGGCCGTTCACGGTGCGCACGTTCCAGCTGTACGCGACATCGGCGTTCAGCCCGAGCGGCTTGCCATATTGGAAGCGAACCGCGTCATAGGTCTGCTCGCTCTGCCGCCAGGGCGCGGTGCCGACGAAGCGATCGTCGGCGAAGTTGAGCCGCTGGCGGCCGGCGGTGACGGCCAGCCCGTCCTTGCCGGCATAGCGGATCTGGGCGCGGTTGAGCTCGATATTCTCGGGGTCGACGACCAGCGGATATCGGGCCTTGCCGTTGGTGCCGTCGTTATACTTGTCGGCGAGCGCGATCACGCCCTCCGCTTCTACCAACGCCGACCAGCCCTTCCAGCTGGCGGTGAGGCCGGGCGGACACGCAGGGTGACGGCATCGGCGTCGTTGGGCAGGCCGTCCTGGTCGACATGCTCGTAGCGCAAGCGAACCTCGGCGGTAGGGGTGAGCTTCACGTCCTGGGCCTGGGCGGCGACAGGCGCGAGCAGCGCCGCGGCGCATAGCAGCGCGTGTCTCATTGCATCTCTCCGGGAAAGGCCCCGTCCCGCAGGGTGAATGCGGAACGGGGGGAGGAGGACCTCTTCAGGCGGCGGCCGCGAGCTTTGCCGGCTCGAGCGATTCCAGCTCGCCGCTCTCACGCGCCTTGCGGCCATAGACCGCTTCGAACAGGGGGGTGGCCATCACGGTGGTGATGATCGCCATCAGCACCAGCATCGAGAAGAGCGTCGGGCCGATGATGCCCTTTTGCAGGCCGATGTTGATGATGATCAGCTCCATCAGCCCGCGCGAGTTCATCAGCGCGCCGATGCCGAGCGCGGTGCGGTTGTCCTCGCCGGCGACCCGGGCCGCAGCCCAACAGGCGCCGAACTTGGCGAGGACCGAAACGGCGAGGATGCCGAGCGCGATCAGCAGCAGCTCGGGCGAGTTGACCATGTCCATCCGGGTGTTGAGGCCCGAATAGGTGAAGAACATCGGCAGGAGGAGGACGACCGCGAGCGGCT
This sequence comes from Sphingomonas sp. GW821-FHT12D09, assembly GCF_058807215.1. Lineage (NCBI taxonomy): Bacteria > Pseudomonadati > Pseudomonadota > Alphaproteobacteria > Sphingomonadales > Sphingomonadaceae > Sphingomonas > Sphingomonas sp. GW821-FHT12D09. The sequence continues at coordinate 1,657,466 of NZ_JBXAQL010000001.1, forward strand.
CGACCTTCCTCTTGAGCTCCTCGACGAACAGGCCGCGCGGCATGCACACGCCCATCAGGAAGCCGCCGAAGATCGCGTGGATGCCGATCGCGTCCATGATGAAGGCCGAGGTGCAGAACAGCATCATCGTGACGGCGAGCATCGTGCTGCTCATCTCGCCCTTTTCCTCGACGAGGCGGCCGAGCGGGGCGAGCAGCTTGCGCCCGAAGAGCAGCATGAAGGCAGTGTAGAGAATGGCGCCGCCGATCGCGAGCACGGCCACGCCGGCACCCGCGCCGAAGGTGGCGAGCACCACGGCGAGCACGCACCAGGAGGCCGCGTCATCGAACGCGCCGGCAGTGAGCGACAGCGTGCCGAGCGAAGAGTTCGCCAGGCCACGCTCGTTGATGATGCGGGCGAGCATCGGGAAGGCGGTCAGCGCGATGCAGGCACCCATGAACAGGCTGGCGTTCGCCTGGCTGATGCCGGGGGTGAACAGGCCGGGCACGGTGAGCAGGAACGGCGTGATCAGCGCGGCGAGGATGAACGGCGCGATGATGCCCGCGGCCGAGACGCCCGCGGCGCTCTTCGCCTTGGACTGGAAATGGTCGAGGCGCAGCGTGAGGCCGACCATGAACATGTAGAGGCCGACGCCGAGCTGCGCGCCGGTGTAGAGCACGTTGCGCGTCTCCTTGGGGAAGATCGCGAGCTGGAGATCGGGGAAGAACAGGCCGAACAGCGACGGGCCGAGGATCACGCCGGCGATCATCTCGCCGACCACCTGGGGCTGCTTGAGGAATTTCTGGCCGAGCCAGCCGACGACGCGGCAGGCGAGGATGATTATGGCGAGCTGCAGGAAGAAATGGATGCTGAAGTCGCCGGGCGCATAGCTTTTCGCCGCGTTCACCGCGGGGCCGTGCGGACTGAGTACATCCGTCAATGCGTGCCAGGCACCCGTCAATAGATCGAACATGAAACCTCCCCCGAAAATCCTCGTCGCGCGGCACTGTGGCGCCTGTCGCTGCGCTTGAGAGAGCGTAGGCGCACGCCTTCACGCAACTGCAAATTGGCGCACCCCCCATATTTTCCGCGCACCTTCGCAGTTTCTGTTGCATGGCGCCCACACAGTAGTAACGTGCCTACATGACAACGCGGACAATCTAGGTACGTAGGCGCGAAATGAAGGTCATCACTGCCCGCGAATTCAACCAGGATGTCAGCGCCGCGAAGCGACTCGCGCGTGCCGAACCGGTGTTCGTCACGGATCGCGGGCGACCGACGCATGTGCTGATGAGCATCGACCAGTTCCGGATATTGAGCGGCCAGCGCGAGAGCATCGTCGACCTGCTCGCCCTCCCCGTCGGCAGCCCCGATCCCGCCTTGGCCCCGCCGGAGCGCTGGTGATGTACCTGCTCGACACCCCCATCGTCTTCGAACTGCGCAAGGCGCGCTCGGGCGCGGCGGAAGCGGGGCTCACTGCCTGGGCATCGGGCGTGGCGCGTGAGCGGCTGTTCCTGTCGGCGATCACGCTGGTCGAACTGGGGACGAGCGCCGCCGAAGCCGCGCGGCGCGACAAGGCGGCCGGCACAGTGCTGCGCAGCTGGATCGATGACCAGCTGCTCCCGGCCTTCGAAGGCCATGTCCTGCCGCTCGATGCCGCAGTGGCGCGCCGGCGCGGCCAGCTGGCGATCGCCGAGACGCGCGACGCGCTGTTCGCCGCCACGGCGCTGGAACACGGGCTCACTCTGGTGACGCGCAACGCCGCAGCCTTCAAGGGTGCGCGGGTGAAGCTGTTCGATCCGCGCGGCTACACTGCCGATGCCGCAGAGGATGAAGGCGACTGGCGCGATGCAGCGCGAACCGGGCCACTTTGGCTCAAGAACCTGTTCGTCCGCGGCTGATCCGAAGCAACTCTTTACGCGGATGCGCGTAGTTTCGGCTCACCAAGTGGTTAATCACTCTGTGGCAAGGGAGTTGCCATGGCCAACAAGCTCAAGCCCATCTTCCACGCTCTCGCGCCGCTGCTGCGCGGCGAGAAGCAACGCCAGGCTGCCGTCGATCAGCATGGCCTTGCGACCAAGCCGCGCTCGCCCGAGCTGCAGGCAATCGTCAAGGAAGTGTCCGAGCTGTTCGGCAGCGACATCGGCGTTGTTACGGTGATCGACCGCCAGAAGCAGCTGATCCTCGCCAACCACGGCACGCAGTTGGACACCGTCGATCGCGACATCTCCTTTTGCGGCCACGCGATCGCGCGCCCCAACGAAGTGATGTGCGTGTTCGACGCCGCGCACGATCCGCGCTTCGCCGGCAACCCGCTGGTGCTGGGGTTGCCGAACATCCGATTCTATGTTGGTGCCCCGTTGCTTTCCCCCGAAGGCGAGGCACTGGGCGCGCTGTGCGCGATCGATACGCAGCCGCGGATGAAGCTGCTTCCCGAGCAGACCCGCAGGCTGCACGAGCTGGCCAGGCAGGCGGCGGCGCTGCTGACGGCGGAAAAAGACTAGCCGCGCGCCTCGCGCCGGAAATTGTTGTTGCGCAGCACGTCGTTCACACGGGCCACCAGCTCGTCCGGCTCGAAAGGCTTGACCAGATAGTCGTTGGCCCCCGCGCCCATCGCGTCGTCGATCTCCGCCTCGCCGCCCCTGGCGGACAGCATCAGGATCGGCGTGAGATAGAGCGCCGGCAGCCGGCGCAGCGCCCTGAGGATCTCGCTGCCCTGCATGCCGGGCAGCGACTGATCGAGGATCACCAGATCGGGCTTCTTGAAGGCGATGGTGTCGAAGGCGAGCGTGCCGTGGTGGATCACCCCGACGATATGCCCTGCCCGGCTCAGCACCTGCTGGACGACGGCACCCACCAGTTCGTCGTCCTCGACATAGATGATCCTCGCCATGCTCAGCCCTTCGCCAGCATCTCTTCGACGCGGAAGACGAGCTCGTCCGGATCGAAGGGCTTTTTGAGATATTCGTTGGCGCCGGCGAAGCGTGCCAGCTCCTCGTCGCGCTCGCTGCGGCAGCCGGTCAGCATCATGACGGGCAGATCGGCGAAATCGGGCATCTTCCGCAGCTCCTGGACAAGGAGAACGCCCGAAAGCTCCGGCATGTTGCAATCGAGAATCACCAAATCGGGGCGACGCGCCTTGATTACGCGCAGCGCCTCGGCACCGTCCTTGACGAGCCCCGCGCCGTGCCCGGCGGCGATCAACGCGTCGCGGGCAATTTCGCCGACGATCTCGTCGTCATCCGCAATGATTATCCGCGCCATTCGCTGCTCTCGCCCAAACCTGATCTAAATTATAACGCGCGGACGGCACATGGTTGCTCCTCCGTGCCAATTTTTGTGCCCATCGCTTCATTTCCGGCGTTTTGCCGCGAAGCGCCGAACGGGGCGTTAATGCTCTTTCCCCAGGGATGGCGCGAAACAGGGAGGCTTGCCGGTGGCGGACATATTGAGGCGGCGGGCGCAATGGATCCTCGTCGCGGCGCTCGCGCTGCTCGCCCTCTCCGCCGCCTCCGGCATCTGGCTGTTCTCGCAGAAGCAAAGCGCCGACAATTGGGTGCGCCACACCTTCCAGGTCGCCGATCGGCTTTCGCGGGTCCGCATCCTGACGCTGCGCGCCGAAGTCTATCGCCGCGGCTACCTTCTCACCGGCGATCCTCAGGCACGCACTACCATCGACGGCGTCCGCCGCGAGCTGCCCGGCGAGCTGGCCGCCCTGCAGGACATGACCAACGACAACCCCCGCCAGAACCAGCGGGTGGATTATCTGGCGGGGCTGATCCAGCAGCGGCTGGTCGAGACGGAGCAATCGCTGTCGATGCGCGGCGCCAATCGCCAGGCGGAAGCGGTCTCGATGCTCGCCAGCGATGCCAACCGGCGCGAAACGGCGCGCATGCTGCAGCTGATCGGCCAGATTCGCGGCGAAGAGGAAAGGCTGCTCCAGCAGCGCCTGGCGCGCGCCCGCGGCTATGTGGGACCGATCCAGGTTGCCGGCATCGCCAGCGGGTTGCTGGTGCTGCTGCTTGCCTATCTGATCTCGCGCGAGCGGCGCGAGCGGATGGAAATATTGCGCGACGCCAATCGCCGGCTGCATACCGACATCGCCCGACGCGAAGTGGTCGAGGCGGAGCTGGCGGTGCTCGCGATGAACGCCACCGATGCGGTGCTGCGCTTCAACCTGGATGGCTGCTGTATCTATGCCTCGCCCTCCGCCGAGCCGGTGATGGGCGTCGAACCGGCCCGCGCGCTCGGTATGCGTATCGGCGCCGGCGTCGCGCCCGAGCACCGGGAGGAGATGTTCGAGTTCCAGCATCTGCTCACCACCGGCGAGGTCGAGCGCGGCGTGATCACCTACCGTACCCAACGGCTGGACGATCCCGACCGCGAGATCTGGCTGGAGGCGCATTGCGGGCTGGTCCGCGATCCGGCCACCGGGGAACCGCGCGAGATCATCGCCTCGCTGCGGGACGTTACCCGCCGCACCCAGCTCGAGCACGACTTGGAAGCTGCGCGCGAGCGGGCAGAAGCGGCGATGGAGGCCAAGTCGAGCTTCCTGGCGAACATGAGCCACGAGATCCGCACGCCGATGAACGGCGTGCTCGGCTTCGCCGACCTGCTGCTCGCCAGCGACCTGCCCGCCGAGCAGCATCGCCAGGCGCAGCTGATCGTCGATTCCAGCCGGGCGATGATGCGGCTGCTCAACGACATCCTCGACCGTCCAAGATCGAGGCCGGGCAGATGCAGGTCCAGGCCGAACGCATCGATCTGGCCCATGCACTAAAGGGCTGCATCAAGCTGATCGAGCCCGCCGCAGCGCAAAAGGGCCTGGCGCTGATATTCGAGATCGACCCCACCCTGCCCCGCTTCGTGCTGGTCGATGGCCTGCGCCTGCGCCAGGTCGCGCTCAACCTGCTCGGCAATGCGGTGAAGTTTACCGAGCAGGGGCACATCACGCTGAGCGCACGGCGGGCGGCCGGCGATGCGGAAGAGCCACGCATCGACATTGCCGTCACCGATACCGGCATCGGCATCCCGCCCGATCGCCACGCCGCGATCTTCGAGCAGTTCGTCCAGGCGGAGCAATCGACGGCGCGCCGCTATGGCGGGACCGGGCTCGGCCTGGCGATCAGCAGCCGGCTCGCGTCGTTGATGGGCGGCGAACTGGGGCTGCGCAGCGTCGCGGGCGAAGGCAGCGTCTTCACGCTCTGCCTGCCGCTCGCCGCCGCCGCGGATGGCGAGGCCGGCACTGCCGCGCCGCAAGGCCTTCAGGGGCCGGCGCGCACGCTCCGGTTGCTCGTGGCCGAGGATCATGACGTCAACCAGATGCTGATGCAGGAGATGCTCAGCCGGCTGGGGCATGACGTGACGATCGTCGCCGATGGCGCGCGAGCGGTGGAGCAGGCACTCGCCGCCGATGCCGAGGAACAGCCGTTCGACCTGGTGCTGATGGACATGCAGATGCCGGTGCTCGACGGCATCAGTGCGACGCGCGCGATCCGCACCGCCGGGCTTTCGGCGCAGCGGCTGCCGATCCTGGCGCTTACCGCCAACGCCTATGCCGACGACATCGCCGCCTGTCTTGAAGCCGGGATGCAGGCGCATCTCGCCAAGCCGATCCAACTCGCAGAACTGGCCGGCGCGATCGAGCGCTGGGCTCCCGCTGCACCCACCGCCCCGGCAAAGGCCAGGGCCGAACCGGCGGGCATGACGCTATCGCCCGCGCTATGGGCCAAGTTCGCGGCACGCCAGGCCGAATTGCTCACCGCCGCCGAGGCGTTTGCGGAGGCAGGCGGCGCGGACGATGAAGAAAACGAGGCGCTGCGCGGGCTGCTCCACAAGTTTGCCGGCTCGGCAGGCCTGTTCGGCCAGGCGGCCTTGGGCAGCAAGGCTTCGGCGCTGGAGGATGCGCTGGAAACGGCGCCTGCCGGAGAGCGCATTGCGCTGGTCGCCGATTTCGCCGCGACGCTCCGCACGCCGGACTAGCCGCAGTCCGGCAGGCACCGGAACGGACCAAAAATGTCCGCGCCACCGCATTCATCCTGTCGCTCCAATGCAACAGTTTGCATCAATCCGAAATTGTAAACGGTTCCAGTCGATTCAGCCCGATTGACAGACAGTCCAATGATGATAGCGATAACATTCGGGAGGCACTTCGCTCGCCCGGAAATAAATAAAAAGTCGCGCCCAATAAGGGTGCACTGAGGAGGGGTTATGAAAAGCTTGAGGCGTTCGCCTATACTTGCGCGCTCCGCATCCATCTTCGCCGTTGCCGTTGGGCTTGCGCTGCCCAGCCTTGCCCATGCGCAAGCCGACAACGCTGTCACGACTGCCCAGGCCACCGATGGCGGCGCCCAGGACGCTCAGGATGACGGCGCTATCGTCGTCACGGGTATCCGAGCCAGCCTCGAACGCTCGATTCAGATCAAGCGCGAGGCCCCGGGCATCGTCGATGCGATCTCGGCCGAAGACATCGGCAAGTTCCCCGACACCAACCTGGCCGAGTCGCTGCAGCGCATCCCGGGCGTGTCGATCAACCGTACCAACGGCGAAGGCTCGCAGGTCACCGTGCGCGGCTTCGGCCCGACCTATAACATGGTCACGCTGAACGGCCGCCAGCTCGCCACCGCTGCGGTGTCGGTCGTTGGCGGCGACCAGAATGCGGACGGCGCGCAGGGCACCAGCCGCTCGTTCGACTTCTCGAACCTCGCGACCGAAGGCGTGCGTACGCTCGAAGTCTACAAGACCGGCCGCGCGGCGGTCCCCTCGGGTGGTATCGGCGCGACGATCAACGTCGTCTCGCGCCGTCCGCTCGACGACCACAAGAGCGGCTTCAACGGCAGCCTGGGCGCCAAGGCGGTCTATGACACCAGCGTCAACGACTGCCTGGATTGCGGCTCGAAGGTAACGCCCGAATTCTCCGGCGTGCTGAGCTGGAGCGATCCGGACCAGCGCTTCGGCGCGATGGTCTTCGGCAGCTACCAGAAGCGCAACTACACGTCGATCGCCGCCACGTCGAACGATTGGAACATCGTTCCCTACAGCACCTTCCTGACCGGCGGGTTCGTCCGGAACACGCCTGCGGTCATCGTCGGCAATCCGCCTACGCCCCAGATCTGCGCCGGCACCACGCCGTCGCCGACCTGCACCGTGGTCAACAATGCCCCGTCGAACCCGAACCAGCTGGTCGCGATCCCGAACGACAGCCGCTATCACTATGCCGAGGGCACGCGCGAGCGCATCAACGGCCAGGCAGTGGTGCAATTCCGCCCCACCGACGCGCTGACGATCACCGCCGACGCGCTCTACGCACAGAACAAGCAGAGCGAGACCCGTTCGGATCTCTCCAACTGGTTCAGCCGCCCGTTCGACGTTGTGACCTTTGACGGCAACACCACCGTGGCCACCGCGACCTATCTGCACGAGACGATCAACGGCCAGAAGGACGAGGGCTTCGAGGCCCAGTCCCGCGCGCAGAAGAGCAAGCTCGAGGATTATGGCCTCAATCTCGAATGGGAGATGGCGAGCAACTTCTCGCTGAAGCTCGATGGCCATATCTCGACATCGTCGAGCACGCCGGACAATCCCAATGGCGTCAGCTCGACGCTGGTCGGTATGGGCGCAAACGTCGTCGCTTCGCACTCGGTGAGCTATGCGAACGGCATCCCGCAGCAGGACATCACCCTGGGCGCCAGCGGCCCGCTCGACGTCAACGATGTCGGCTCGCAGGTCGGCCGCACCTATCGTTCGACGCAGCAGCAGAAGGTGAAGGAGTTGCGTGCGGACTTCGGCTGGGATCTGGGCGGCGAGAGCCACTTCGATTTCGGCGGCAACTATCGCAACACCGACATGCACCAGACCTTCGTCGCGACGCAGCAGACGCTGGGCGACTGGGGCATCACCAGCCCGGGCGACGTGAACGCGCGGGCGCCGGGTTCGCTCACCGCCTTCTGCCTCGAGTGCAAATTCTCGAAGTTCAATCCGGGTGGCGATCCGGAATCGCAGCTCGCCTTCCGCGGCGTCGCCTCGGACATCTACTCGATCCTGTCGCCCTATTATGCGGGCCAGGGCAAGGCAGTCGGCATCACTTCCAGCCAAGACAATCGTGTCAAGGAAGAGATCTGGGCGGCCTATGGCCAGCTGACCTGGAAGGGTGAACTGGGCGGCGCGCCTGCGCGCCTGGTCGCCGGCGTCCGCTACGAGCACACCAAGTCGTCGACCAGCTCGCTAGAAGCGATCCCGGCCGGCATCGCCTGGGTGTCGGACAACGACTTCACCGTCTCGATCTCGAACCAGACGCAGTTCGTCAACGATGGCACCAGCTACAGCAACCTGCTGCCGCAGGTCGACTTCCAGGTGGAGTTCGCCAAGAACCTGATCGGCCGGCTGTCGTACAGCAAGACGATCGCGCGCGCGAACTATGGCAATCTGTTCACCGCGACCACGGTGGGCGGCCCGCCGCGCCCGACCAACAATGGCGGCATCGCCAGCGCATCGGTCGGCAATGCACGGCTGAAGCCACTCGAATCGGACAATTTCGACGCGTCGCTCGAATGGTATTTCAAGCCGGACAGCTATGTGTCGGTCGCGTTCTTCGACAAGCGGGTGCATAATTTCATCGGCACCGGCCAGAGCACCTCGCCCCTGTTCGGATTGCGCGATCCGAGTTCGGGCGCGGCAGGCAGCCGTTCGGGCAGTGCCAAGGCAGCCTTGGCGGGCCTCGGCGCCGACAGCAGCGACGTGAACCTGTTCGTCATGTCGGCGCTGATCCAGGCCACCGGATCGGTGGCAGCGGCGACGGCGCAGTTCAACGCGAACTACAATCCGGCGACCCACTCGCTCAGCGATGCCTATGTCCAGTCGATCAACAACACCTATGATCTATCGGGCATCGCCAGCGATCCGCTCTACCAGTTCCAGGTGTCGCAGCCGATCAACAACAAGGACGCCGAGATCTATGGCGTCGAGATCGCGGGCCAGTATTTCCTCGGGAATACCGGTCTCGGCATCGCGGCGGCCTATACGCTGGTGCGCGGCGACGTTGGCTTCAACATCGGGGCCGATCCGTCGCAGGATCAGTTCGCGCTGCTTGGCCTTTCGGACACGTTCAGCGGCACGCTGATCTACGAGAAGCACGGTCTCTCGGCCCGTGTGGCCTATAACTGGCGCGACAAGTTCCTTTCGGGGATCAACCGCCAGGGCTCGCGCAACCCCGAGTTCACCGCGCCCTTCGGCCAGCTCGATGCTTCGTTCAGCTACGAGATCACGCCGCAGATCGCGATCACGCTCGAAGGCATCAACCTCACCGAAACCGCGGTGCGGACCTATGCCCGCGACGAGAAGGAGCTCTGGTACGCGCAGGAACTCGACCGGCGCTTCCTGCTCGGCGCGCGCTTCAAGTTCTGATCGCCTGAAGACCTAAAAGGGGGAACGGGGCCGTCGCCATGTGCGGCGGCCCTTTTCTCACCGATTGAGGCCCGCGGCGCTTTACGCCATGCTGGACTGCCACAAACCGGATGCTGCGATGACCCGACCGGTCGCCCTCGACAATGTCGCCCATGCCGAACTGCGCGTCGCGCTGCGCCACGGCGCCGCGCATGGCGATGCGGTCAACCAGGCGCTGCTTTTCCCGACCGAGTTCACCGAGGCGCAGCGCGATTTCCCGATCCTGTTCCGCCGCGACCCCGCCGAAGGGCTGCAGGCGGTCGCCCTGCTCGGGCTTGACCGTGACGAGAATCTGTTCCTCGACGGCGAGCGCTGGATTAGCCGGCATATCCCGCTGATCCTGCAGCGCGGTCCCTTCCTGATTGGGCTGGCCGAAGCCGGCGCGACGCCGGTGATCCAGATCGATCTCGACGATCCCCGCGTGGGCGCCGCGGACGGCGAACCGCTGTTCCTCCCCCATGGCGGCCAGACTCGCTATCTCGACCATGTCGGCAAGCTGCTCGCCGCGATTCATGTCGGCATGGGCGATGCCTCGCCGATGTACGCCGCGTTCGATGCGCTCGGGCTGATCCAGCCGGTCGCGCTGGAGCTGATGCTCGACGACGAGCGCCGCTATGTGATCCGCGACCATGAAGTGCTGTCGGCCGACAAGCTTGCTGCGCTCGGGCCCGAGGCGCTGGAGGACCTCAATCGCGCCGGCTACCTTGGCTCTGCTTTCCTGCTCGCTGCGTCGCTGGGCAACATTTCGCGGCTGATCGAGCGCAAGAATCTGGCGGCGGCGTGAACGCCGTTGCCGCCAGTGCCCCGCGGGTCCGCGAGCTGCACGGGATTGCGCTGGGCGCCATCCCCTATGCCGAGCTGCTGGAGGGCCAAGCGCCGGTGATCCTGCGCGGCGTGGCGCGCGACTGGCCGTTGATCGCCGCCGCCCGCGAGTCCGATGCCGCCGCGATAGACTATCTCGAAGGCTTCGATTCCAGCGAGCCGGTGGTCGGCTTCACCGGCGCATCCGAGATTTCCGGCCGCTTCCACTACAATGCCGAGCTGACCGGCTTCAATTTCGAAGGTTCCCGGGTCGGCATGACCGCGTTGCTGGAGCAGCTGCGCGCCCAGCTCGACGTGCCCTTCCCCGAGAGCTTTTATATCGGCTCGACCGATCTCGACCGCTACCTCCCGGGATTTCGCGCCGAAAACGACCTACCGCTCACCGACCCGATGTTCGCGCACGGCGTGCTCGCCAGCATCTGGATCGGCAACCGTACTATCGCCACCGCGCATCACGACATGTCGCACAACATGGCGATCTGCGCGGCGGGCCGGCGGCGCTTCACTTTGTTTCCGCCCGACCAGGTCGCCAACCTCTATCCCGGCCCGCTGGAGCCGACGCCCGGCGGCCAGGTGATCTCGATGATCGACTTCACCGCTCCCGATCTCGACCGCTATCCCCGCTTCGCCGACGCGATCGCCACCGCACAGGTCGCGGAGCTGGAGCCGGGCGATCTGCTCTTCTATCCCGCGCTGTGGTGGCATCATGTCGAGGCGCTCGAACGCTTCAACATCCTCGTGAACTATTGGTGGAACGAAGCCCCCGCCTTTCTCGACACGCCGCAGACCACGCTGCTCCATGCGATGCTGAGCCTCCGGGACCGTTCGGATACCGAGAAGGCCGGATGGAAGGCGATGTTCGACTATTATGTCTTCGGCCCCGCCGGCCAGGCCGCGGCGCATCTGCCGCCACACGCCCAGGGACCGCTCGCGCCGATCGACGCGACATCCGCACGGCGCCTGCGCGCCCAACTGATCAACAGGCTCAATCGCTAGGGGAATGGGAATGAACCAGACACCGATCCGGCGCGTCGTGATCGCGGGCGGCGGCACCGCGGGCTGGATCGCCGCGGCGGCGCTCGCCAAGCTGCTCGGGCCGTTGCTGGAGATCACCCTGGTCGAAAGCGACGAGATCGGCACGATCGGCGTCGGCGAGAGCACCATCCCCACCGCGCGCACCTTCCACCAGCTGCTCGGCATCGACGAGCGCGCGTTCCTGCGCGAGACCAGCTCGACCTTCAAGCTCGGCATAGCGTTCGAGGATTGGGCGCGCGAGGGCGACCGCTACATCCACAGCTTCGGCCAGATCGGCAAATCGACCTGGATGGGCGACTTTCACCATTTCTGGATGCAGGCGCGCGCGGAAGGCTGGGGCGGCGAGCTCGGCGACTATTGCTTCGAACTCCAGGCCGCGAAGGCCGGCCGCTTCGCGATCCCGGAACAGGGGCATATCAATTACGCCTATCACCTCGACGCCGGCCGCTATGCCCGCTTCCTGCGCGCGTTCGCCGAGCCGCTGGGCGTGGTGCGTATCGAGGGCAAGATCGAGAGCGTCGAGCAGCATCCGGAGACGGGCTTCATCACCGCGCTCAAACTGGCTTCGGGGGAACGCCTGGAAGGCGACCTGTTCCTCGACTGCACCGGCTTCCGCGGCCTGCTGATCGAACAGACGCTGCAGGCAGGATATGAGGATTGGGGCCATTGGCTGCCCACCGACAGCGCGATCGCCGTGCAGACCGAGTCCGTAGGCTCTGCCCTGCCCTATACCCGCGCCACCGCGCACCAGGCCGGCTGGCAGTGGCGCATCCCGCTCCAGCACCGGGTGGGCAATGGGCTGGTCTATGCGCAGGATTTCCTGGACGACGATAGCGCCCGCGCGCTGCTCGATGTCCGGATCGAAGGCGCCAAGCTGATCGAGCCGCGGATCATCCGCTTCAAGGCGGGGCGCCGGCGCAAGGTGTGGGACAAGAACGTCGTCGCGCTCGGCCTCGCCAGCGGGTTCGTCGAGCCGCTCGAATCGACCAGCATCCATTTGATCATGATCGCGATCACCCGGCTGGTGCAGCTCTTCCCGTTCGGCGGAGTCGGCGAAGGCGTGGCGGCGCGCTTCAACGAACTCAGCCGCGCCGAGATCGAGAAGATCCGCGACTTCATCATCCTGCATTACCATCTCAACCAGCGCGAGGATGGCGGCTTCTGGGACCAGTGCCGGACGATGGCCATCCCCGACAGCCTGGCCGAACGGATCGAAGCGTTCCGCGACGGCGCGATCGCCTGGCAGGCATCCGACGACCTGTTCCGCGTCGATAGCTGGGTGCAGGTGATGCTCGGCCAGCGGCTGGAGCCGCGGAGCCACCACCATATGGGGCGGATGATCGTGGAGGGTGAGTTGCAGACCGCGCTCGGCACGCTCAAGTCCGACATTGCGCGCACCGTGGCGCAGATGCCGGTACACCAGGCGTTCCTGGAGCGCTACGTCGCCGGCTGAGCTTCCAGCGCCAGGGTGAGCGCCGATACCAGGTCGGTCGCCGACAGCGAATCCGCCACCCAGGCATCGTAATCGTCGAGCAGCAGCCGCGTGGCGCGCACGCGCACCGTCGGCTTCTCGACGATCTCGACATAGCCCGCCGCCGCAGCCGCGCGCAGCATGCCGCGCACATGCGCCCGCGTCGTCGCGCTGCGTTCGGCGGCATAGGTGTAGAAGCCCGGCTCCGACCAGCCTTCGGCATCGCCGCGCGCCGACTGCATCAACACCGCCAGCACGCGAGCGCCGCCGGCCTGGTGGAGGAAGGAATCGACTGGCGGATGCTCCCACATCGTATCGCGCGCGATTCGCAGCGTTGTAAGCGAAGCGGTGCGGTAGCGGCGATGATAGGCCGGGTCATGCGCGATCGCTGCTTCATAGCGCGGAACGCCGGATTCCAGCAGCGCGAGCGGGGCGTGGAACGCGGCGACCCATTCGCGATCGATCGCCAGCATCTGATCGGTCGGCTGCAACCGGTGGCGCCGCCGATCCTCGGCCATCGGCGCCTCGGCCAGATGCCCGTCGCTGCGCATCTCCTCGACGAAGCGGCGGACGCGGCGTGCAGGACCGATCCCCATCACCTCCGCGTCCTGCGCCAGGCTCGCGACGGTCAGCCAGCTCTCCGGATCCGCCTCGCGCTCGCCTGCGCCGATACAGACGGCGAGCATGAAGGTCACCGCGCGATCATATTCGAACAGGTCGCGGATCAGCCGGCGATCGTCGCCATAGAGATTCGCGAGACGATCGGTGAGCATCGCAACTGCCTCCCCGAAACGCGGATGACGCGTCAGGTCTTCGGCGGACAGGTACGACGGGAAGGGCGCGTCAGGAGGCAGGGCAAAGTCTCCACGAAAACGGATTCCGTGAGAACGGAGCCGGACGCGGTTGTATTTACTGAAAATCTACCCTGGAAAAGACCGAAATGGGGCAAAGCCGCTCTCGCACCTGCGAAATCGTACCAATTTGTTCCGTTGAGCCATTTTGGTGCTTCCCATAAGTCGGGCGCGCATATCAGGGGCGACGGGGGCACGAATGCGAAAGACATTGGGCTCCGACTGATCTTCGCCGGCAGCCGCCGGCGAATCTCCCAACCAAAGATCCATTTGCCGCGTGTCGGGCCGCTCCCGAGCGCCCGGCTTCGTACATGCGCGCGCATCGCGCCGAGCTGAGGAAATGAAGATGACCGTCCTGTCCCCGCGCACCGCGCGCCGCGCCCGCAATCTCCTGCTCGCCTCCACTGCCCTGGTCGCCGCGGCAGCGGCAGCGCCGGCCTATGCGCAGACGCAAATCTCGGCACCGCAGGATGGCGGGGCGATCGCCGGCGCCGGCACCGAAGTGGTCGAGAACAACACGCCCGCGGGCGGCGGTATCTACATCCAGACGGTCGCGGCCCCGATCACCTTCACGAACGTGACGATCGCGAACACCACCGGTGCAGGACCCACGGCCGGTCAGGCTGCGAACGCCCTTGGCCTGGTCAGTGTTTCCTCCTCACCCCAATCGATGGTGCTGAACGGGTCCAACAGCTTCTCGACGACGCAGGCGGGCGGGACGGCGTTCCGGGCGCAGAGCCTGAACTCCGATGTCAGCGTGACGATGAACGGCGGCTCGCAGACATTCTCGGGCACCGACGGCCTGCATCTGCGCGCGCTCGACGCAGTGAGCGTGGTCAACAATGGCGGAACGCTGGGCATCACGGCAACCGGCCAGTACGGCGTGTACAGTCGGGCCAACAACTCGGGTTCGACCCTGAACCTGGGCACGGTGAGCATCAGCGCGGCCGCCGGCACGGGCGTCTACGCCTATGGCTATAGCGGCGCGAACGTGGCCACCAGTGGGGGCACCATCGCGGCCGAAGCCGGCATTGCCGCCTATTCCGAGGGCGTGGTGCAGATCGTCTCGGGCAGCGCCATCACCGGCAACGGGAGCTCGAACGCGACCAGCATCGGCATCGGCGGCTACGGCCAGAGTGCCAGCTCGCGCGTCGAGATCACCTCCAACGCGGCGATCAGCGCCGTCAACAGGGGCATCTATCTCGAGAACCAGTCGGGGCTGGCCGGCAACGTCATCCGCGCGAACGCGGACATCACGGCAATCTCGGCGGGCATCGATACCGGCAGCTCCAGCGAGACCGACATCTATGTCGGTTCCGGCGCCACCGTCTATGGCGGCACCAACGGCATCGCCCGGAGCAGCTGGGGCACGACCTACAACAGCGGCACGATCCGCGGCGGCGTGGGCATCAGCAGCACGGTGACGTCCACGATCGACAATTCGGGCGTGATCGAAGGCACCACCACTGCCGTCAACTTCCTCGCCGGCGGCAGCCTGACCAACAATGTCGGCGCCAGCATCCTCAGCGGCGGCGCCGGCATCAACGTGGCCGGCCTGCCCGGCACGGTCGAGAATCGCGGTACGATCACCGTGGGGAACGCCGCGGCCATCATGCTCAACGCCGGCGGCACCGCGACCAACTATGCGACGATCAACGCGAGCGGCAGCAACAGCACCGGCCTGCGCAGCACCGGCGCAGCGACGACGCTCGACAATCGCGGAGCGATCACCGCGAACATCGGCATCCGCACCGATGCCTCCGGGTCGACACTGAACAACAGCGGCACGATCAACGCGACCAGCTTCGCGATCTACGTGCCGTCAGGCACGGCGACCCTGACCAATTCGGGTACCGTCAACGGTTCGATCGGCGCGACGCTGAACGGCGGCGGCAGCATCACCAACAGCGGTTCGCTGATCGGCGTCTCCTACGGCATCACATCGGCCGGCGCTGCGACGACCCTGGTCAACAGCGGCACGATCGCGGGCGGCTCGGGGGCGATCTCGCTATCCTCGTTCGACGATAGCGTCACGCTCAATTCGGGTTCGACCACGACCGGCTCGATCAGCCTGGGCAATGGCAACGACACCCTCACCATCATGACCGGAGCGACCTTCGGGACGCTCGGCGGCGGCAACGGCTCCGACACGCTGGCGCTCGGCGGCACAACCACGGGCACGCTCAACCTGGCAACCACCTCGGCCTTCGAGATCCTCAACAAAGCCGGCACCGGCACCTGGACGCTGAACGGTGCGGCCCTCAGCCCGGCAATGACCATCACCGCCGGTAACGGCACCCCGAGCGGCACGCTGGTCTTCAACGGCGCCGGGCTCGCCGGCGCGATCACCGTCAACGGCGCGATCATCCGCGCGACGAGCGCCGGCGGGTTCGGGACCGGCACGATCACCGCGCTCGACCCGACGATCCAGTATGCCGCGACCGGCACCTATTCGAACGCGATCGTTCTCGCGTCCACCGACCCGGTCAACGATCCGACGCAGCTCGAGACCGATGCCGGCGTGGTGGCGACGCTCACCGGCCAGATCACCCAGCCCGGCGGAAGCCAGCCGCTCGTCATCGGGGGTGCGGGCACGATCGAGCTGACCAATACCTCCAATGCCTGGAGCGGCGGGATCCGGATCGACGCGGGCGCGACTCTCCTGGCTTCGGCCGCGGCACTGTCCAACGGCACCAACACCATCGTGAACAGCGGCACGATCGCGTTCAACGAGTCGACCACGAGCACCCAGTACAGCGCGATCTCGGGCAACGGCGCACTGGTCAAGCGCGGTACCGGCGTCCTGACCCTCAACGGCGCCAACACCTATACCGGCACCACCACCATCGAAGCCGGATCGGTGGCGCTCGGAAATACCAGCGCACTGGGCAACAGCTCCGCCATCACCATGGGCGCGAACACCACGCTCAACGCCGCCAACCTGACGTCGGACGGGCTCGTCCTGAACAACCTGTCCGGCGTCGCGACCAGCCGGGTGCTGCTGTCGGGCAAGAGCGCAACGCTGGCGAACAACGCGAACACGGTCTTCGCCGGCACGCTGAGCGGCACGCCCGTATCGACGGGGGCGCTGACCAAGAGCGGCACGGGCACGCTCACCCTCACGGGGAACAACATCGACCTGCTGCTGCCGGTGCTGGTCAACCAGGGCACGCTCGCCTTGTCCGGCGGTGGCTCGCTCGCCGCGGCCAATTATATCGCCGTGAACGGCGGTAGCTTCGACATTTCCGGCCTGACCGCGGCCGGCAGCTCGATCAAGGACCTGCGCGGCAGCGGCGGTTCGGTGGTGCTGGGTGACAAGTTCCTCACGATCAATGCAGGCGTGGGTGGCAACAGCTTCGCCGGCGTGATCTCGGGCAATGGCGGCGTGATCGTGGCAGGCGGCGTCACTACCTTTGCGGGGGCGAACGCCTATTCCGGCACCACGACGATCCTCGCGAATGCGCAGCTCAACCTGAGCGGCGCCGGATCGCTCGTCTATTCGGACGTGGCGGCGAGCGGCTACCTCCAGCTGCTCGGTTCCGATTCTACGATCCGCAGTCTCTCGGGCAACGCCAGCATGAGCGCCGTGTTCCTGGGCGGGCGCACGCTGACGATCGCCAATGGCGGCACTTATGCCGGCCAGTTCAGCAACGGCACGGTCAACCTGACCGGCGGCACGCTGACGCTCACCGGCAACAGCTCGCTCGACACGATCGCGCTGAACGGCGGCAATTTGACGGTGGGAGATGGCGGCACCGGCGGCACGCTCTACACCAGCTACGTGCTCAACGACGGCACGCTGACGATCAACAAGTCCGACGACACGAACGTCGCCAACATCGGCGGCGGCGCCGGCAACCTCGTCCAGGCCGGCACCAATATCCTGTCGGTGTGGAACAACAGCTATACCGGCACGACCATGGTCGACAGCGGGACGCTGCGGCTCCTCTATGGCAGCGCGCTCGCCGACAGCGGCGAACTGATCATCAACGCCGCCGGCACCGCCGAGCTCTTCGGGTCCGACGAGACGATCGGCAGCCTTTCGGGCGCGGGCAACTTCAATCTCTTCGGCAACAGGCTGACGCTCACTGACGGGGGCAATTTCACCGGCGTGATGCGCGACGACGGCTATGGCAGCGCCGTGATCGTCGCAGGCGGCACGCTGGTCCTGACCGGCGCCAACACCTATACCGCCGGCACCATGATCGACAGCGGCGCCGGCCTGACGCTCGGCGACGGCGGCACCACCGGCTCGGTGGCCGGCACGATCACCGCCGACGGCACGCTCACCGTCAACCGCTCGAACAGCGTCTCGATCAGCGGGCTGGCCGGCAGCGGCGCTCTCGTCCAGGCCGGCAGCGGCACCACGCATCTCGGCGGCGCGGCCAGCTTCACCGGCAACGTGACCGTCACGGCCGGCACGCTGGCGCTCGACAGCAGCCAGGTGCTTCTGAACGCCTCCAGCGTCGCGCTCGACAATGCGGGCGCCGTGCTCGACCTGACCATGGCAGGCGGCACGATCAACACGCTCTCCGGCGTTGCCGGCAGCACCGTACGCTATGGCGACCTGGGCATGCAGGTCGCGACGATCGGCAACCAGATCTTCGCCGGCAGCTTCGACGATGTCTCGACCGCACCGATCGCCCCGACGATGCAGCTCGCGGGCACCGGCACGCTCACCCTCACCGGCCAAAGCGACATGCGCGCGGTCGGCATCCAGGATGCGACGCTCGCGCTCACCGGCACCGGCGCGCTCGGCACCGGCACGGCGCTGAACATGACGAGTGGGACGTTCGACCTGTCGGGCATCGCCGGCACCAGCTATGCGCTCGGCGATATCTCGGGCACCGGCGGCGTGGTCGCGCTCGGCACCAAGACGCTGGAGATCACCGCGGGCGATTCGAACATCTTCGCCGGCGGCATCGAAGGCAGCGGCGGGCTGCACCTCACCGGCGGCTCGATCGTGCTCAGCCGCCTCAACACCTATAGCGGCGACACGGTGATCGACGCGGCCACTTCGATCCAGCTCACCGACGCGGGTTCGATCGTGAATTCGAAGATCGTCGTGAACGGCGGTTTCGACGTGTTCACCACCGGCCTGACCTCAATCCGCGAACTGGCCGGCGCCGGCACGGTGATCCTGCGCAACAACACGCTGATCATCGACGGCAATGGCGGCGAGAGCAGCTTCACCGGGATCATCGACGAGCTGGGCATGACGGGCAACGTCATGATCAACTCCGGCCACCAGACCGTGACCCAGGACTGGACCTATACCGGCGTCACCACGCTGAACGGCACCGCGGGGCTGACCATCGGCGATGGCGGCACCCATGGCTCGCTGCTCGGCGCAGTCATGCTGAACGGCGGCACGCTCACCGCCGACCGCGCGGACACGATGACGATCAACGGCCTCTTCGGCACCGGCACCTTCGTACAGGCCGGTGCGGGCGAGACCACTCTCGCCGCCGCCAACGGGCCTGGGTCTGCTTTCACCGGCGACGTGGTCGTCGCCAACGGCGCGCTGACGCTCGACGACTGGACCGCGCTGCGCCAGTCGAACTCCGTCGCGCTCACCGGCGCGAACGCCGTGCTCAACACCGGCACGCACCTGGAGATCGCCGAGATCGGCAACCTCTCGGGCGTCGCGGGAAGCACCGTCAATATCGGCCGCACCATCCTCCAGGTGAACAGCAGCCAGGATACCGTCTTCGCGGGCGTACTGCACAGCGTCCCGGATCCCGATCCGATGTACGTCCAGGGCATGGTCAAGGCGGGCACGGCGACGCTGACGCTCACCGGCCATAACACGCTCGTCACCGCGATCGTCGATGACGGCACGCTCGCGGTCTCCGGCAGCGGCGCCATCGGCGATGCGGCCCATGTCTGGCTCCGGGGCGGCACGCTCGACCTGTCCGGCCTCACCACCGGCGCGATGGCGATCGGCTCGCTCGATGGCGACTCCGGCACTATTGTCAATCTCGGCGCCACCACGCTGACGCTCAATGGCGACCCTTATGGCGGCGAATATGACGGCGCCATCCAGGGCACCGGCGGGCTGGTCGTCGCCAGCTGGCAGCAGCTGAGCGGTATCAGCACCTATAGCGGCGGCACGGTGATCGGCACCGGCGGCACGCTGGTACTGAACGGCGAAGGCTCGATCGCCAATTCGGCGGTGGTCGCCAATGGCGTTCTCGACCTCACCAACGTGTGGATCCCGGATAGCGACGGCGACGGCATCAGCGAGGTTCCGAACGTCACCATCGCCAACCTCTCGGGCAGCGGCACCGTGCTGCTGAGCGGCGGAACGCTCTTCCTCGGCGGCGACAACCAGGACGCCAGCTTCTCCGGAACGATATCGGGGGGCACGGGCCAGGTGCGGAAGGACGGTACCGGCACCTGGACGCTTTCCGGCGCCAACGACCTCACCAACCTGTTCGTGCTTGAGGGTAGCGTCGCGCTCGCCGATACTGGCAACCTGGGCAGCAACGCCGTGGTCGACCTGTTCGGCGACTTCGACATCTCCGGCCTTACCAATGGCGGGACCAGCATCGCCGACCTGAGCGGCTGGGGTTCGGTCGATCTCGGCACCAACACGCTGACGCTCACCAATGGCAGCGCGAGCTATGGCGGCGTGATCAGCGGCGCGGGCGGCTTCCATGTCGCCGGCGGCTACGGCACCTTCTCGGCGATGCAGCTCTATACCGGCGTCACCACGATCGACGCCGGCACCACTCTCTATCTGGTCGGCTTCGACGGCGGGCTGACCGGCGCGGCACAGGTCGACGGCACGCTCGACGTCTCGCTCCACGCAGGCGGCCCCGTCATCGGCGGCCTGTCGGGAACCGGCATTGTCGAGCTCCGTCCGGACCGGGATCTCACCGTCAATGGCGGCGGCAGCTTCTCCGGCGCCATCCATGGCGGTGCCGGAATGGTCTTCGCCGCCGGTGCCAGCACGCTGAGCGGCACCAACGACTATGCCGGCACCACGACGATCGACACCGGCGCTACCCTCTCGCTGGCCGGAGCCGGCACGACCGGCACCGGCGCGGTGATCGCGAACGGCGCGTTCGACATCTCGGGCGCTACTGCGGACCTGAGCATCGCCAATCTGTCGGGCACGGGCACAGTGGCGCTCGGCGCGCATATGCTGACGCTCGGCTCGGACGACCAGGACAGCCTGTTCGGCGGCGTCGCCTCGGGCAGCGGAGGCATCACCAAGGTCGGTACGGGCGTGCTGACGCTTGCGGGCGCCAACACCTATTCGGGCCTCACCCAGGTCGCGGCCGGCACGCTGCGCCTCGGCGCCGCGGGCGTTCTCGCCGACGATTCGACGCTCGAGGTGCGGGGCGGCGCGACGCTCGACATGAACGGCTTCGACGAGACCGTCGCCGCCTTCGCCATCCAGGGCAACCTCATCGGCGCGGGCACGCTGACTGCTGCGCTCTACAATTTCCTTGGCGGCACGATCGATCACGATCTCGGCACCGGCGCGGTCTATCAGCTGAGCGGCACCACGCTGCTCAACGGCGGCTCGGCCGGCTCGGCGGTGCGTGTCGAGGGCGGCACCCTGGTGCTCGGCGCGGACGAGCGGCTTGCCGACAATGCGATGGTCACGGTGCTCACCGGTGCGACGCTCGACCTGCAGGGCCATGCCGAGACGGTCGGCAGCCTCGCGCTGGCCGGCACGCTGGACGGCACCGGCACGCTGACCGCGTCGACCTACACGCTCGACAGCGCGCTGGTGAACGCCAACCTTGGCACCGGCACGCTGGTCCAGCATTCGGGGACTTCGCTGCTGAACGGTACGGCCGCGACCGGGACGGTCAATGTCACCGGCGGCACGCTACAGCTCGGCGCCGCGGATCGTCTCGCCGACACGGCGGCGGTCAATGTCGCAACCGGCACGTCGCTGGACCTGCAGAGCTTCAACGACACCATCGGCAACCTTGCGCTGGCCGGCACGCTCTCGGGCACCGGGACGCTGACCGCCGCGACCTACACGCTCGACAGCGCGCTGGTGGACGCCAATCTCGGCACTGGCATGCTGGTCCAGCATTCGGGGACTTCGGTGCTGAACGGCAGCGCCGCGACCGGGACGGTCAATGTCGTCGGCGGCACGCTGCAGCTTGGTGCCTCGGATCGCCTCGCCGATACGGCGGCGGTTTCCGTCGCGACCGGCACCGCGCTGAACCTTCAGGGCTATAGCGATACCGTCGGCAGTCTGGCGCTGGCAGGTACGCTTTCGGGCACCGGCACGCTTTCGGCTTCGGCCTATATCCTCGACGGTGCGATCGCGAACGCCAACCTCGGCGCCGGCATGCTCGTCCAGCATTCGGGCATCTCGCTGCTGAACGGCACCGCGGCGACCGCGAAGGTGAACGTCGATGCCGGCACGCTGCGCCTCGGTGCGGCAGATCGCCTCGCCGATACGGCGGCGGTGACGGTCGCAACCGGCACCATGCTCGACCTCCAGGGCCATGACGACACCGTCGGCAGCCTGACGCTGGCCGGAACGCTCTCGGGTACCGGCACGCTGAGCGCGAACACCTATGTACTCGACAATGCGCTGGTGGACGCCAACTTCGGCACCGGCACGCTGATCCAGCATTCGGGCATCTCGCTGCTGAACGGCGCCGCGGCCACCGCGACGGTGAACATCGATGCCGGCACGCTGCGCCTCGGCGCAGCCAACCGCCTCGCCGACACCGCAGTGGTGACCGTCGCGAACGGCGCGACGCTCGACCTGCAGGCGTTCAACGATACGGTCGGCAGCGTCGCGATCGGGGGCACGCTGGCCGGCACCGGCACGCTCACCGCGGCGAGCTACACGCTGAACGGCGCGACGATCGACGCCAATCTCGGCACCGGCACGCTGATCCAGGCCGGCGGCACCTCGACGTTGCGCGGCAGTTTTGGCGGCACCGCGATGCAGCTGAATGGCGGCACGCTGGCGCTCGATCGGGCCAATGTGGTCACCTATGCGGGCACGCTCTCCGGCACCGGCACCCTCGCCCAGACCGGCAGCGGCGTGCTGACGCTCAGCGGCAACAGCGCGGCCTTCGCCGGCACGACCAATGTCTCGGCCGGTGGCCTGGCGGTGACCGGCCAGCTGGGCGGCAACGTCATCTTCTCGGCGGGCACGCTCTCGGGCACCGGCGGCATCGGCGGCGCGGTCAGCCTTGCCGACGGCACGCATCTGGTCGGGGCCTATGGCAACACGCTGTCGATGGGCGCGCTCACGCTCTCCTCTGGCTCGGCGATCGACGTGACGCTGTCCCAGGCTTCGAACGCGGCACTGTTCGCCGTCGCCGGCAACCTGACGCTCGACGGTACGCTCAACATTACGGCGCTGCCGGGCTTCGGCGCCGGCGTCTATCGCCTGATCTCCTATGGTGGCGCGCTTATCGACAACGGGCTCGCGCTCGGCACGGTGACCGGCGCGACCACGGACGGCCTGACGATCCAGACCGGCACCGTGGGCGAAGTCAACCTGATCAACTCCAACGGCGCGACGCTTGCCTTCTGGGACGGCGCGGCGGCGGCGAACCGGGACAATGGTGTGGTCAATGGCGGCGCCGGCACCTGGAGCCTCGGCACCCGCAACTGGACCGACGCCAACGGCACGATCAACGGTCCGATGCAGCCGGTGCCGAGCTTCGCGGTGTTCCAGGGCAGTGGCGGCAGCGTGACGGTCGACAACGTAGCGGGCCAGGTCTCGGCGACCGGCATGCAGTTCGCCACGAACGGCTATGCGCTGTCGGGCGGCGCGCTGGCGCTGTCGGGCACCCAGGCGATCGTCCGCGTCGGCGACGGCACCACGGCAGGCGCGAACATCACCGCCACCATCGCCTCGGCGCTCACCGGCAGCGCGGCTTTGGTCAAGACCGACCTCGGCACGCTCGTGCTGACCGGCGCCAACAGCTATACTGGCGGGACGATCGTCCAGGCCGGCACGCTGATCGGCAATGCAGCCTCGATCCAGGGCAGCATCCAGAACGCCGGCACCGTCGTGTTCAACCAGGCCAACAGCGCAACCTTTGCGGGCGCGAGCAGCGGTGCGGGCAGCTATGTGAAGTCGGGTGCGGGGGCGCTCACTCTCACCGGCGCGAGCAGCGGCAACTGGAACATCACCGGCGGCAGCCTGGTTTCCACCTCGGCGCTATTCACCGGCAATGCCGACCTGGGCACGGGCACCAGCCTGGTCTTCGACCAGGCGGCGAACGGCAGCTATGCCGGCACGCTCACCGGCACCGGCAGCCTGGTCTTCCGCGGCGGCGGCACCGTGCTGCTCACCGGCAACTCGTCGGGCTTCCTGGGCACGACCAGCGTCGCGGCGGGCAGCATGTTCTCGGTCAACGGCACGCTGGGCGGCATGATCAACGTCGCCGCTGGCGGCCGCCTGCAGGGCAGCGGCACCGCCGGCTCGGCGAGCATCGCGGGCACGATCGCGCCGGGCAACTCGATCGGCACGCTCACCTTCACCGGCACCCTCGCCTTCACTTCGGGCAGCGTGTTCGAAGTGGAAGCCAATGCCGCCGGCCAGAGCGACAAGATCGTCGTTAACGGCACCGCCTCGATCGCCAACGGCACGAGCGTCAGCGTGCTGGCGGCGGATGGCAATTACGCCGCCGACACCAGCTACACGATCCTCACCGCGGCGGGCGGCCTGTCGGGCAGCTTCTCGAGTGTCACCTCGAACCTCGCCTTCCTGACACCCACCCTGGCCTACACCGCCAACGCGGTAACGCTGAACCTCAAGCGCAACACCATCGACTTCGCAGCCGTGGCGCAGACCGGCAACCAGGGCGCGATCGCCCCGGCTGTGCAGGCGCTCGGTGCAGGCAACAGCGTGTACGAAGCGGTGACGCTGCTCACCGCGCCGGAGGCCCGCGCGGCCTTCGACCAGCTTGCCGGTTCGGACTATGCGAGCGTCCGCGCTTCGCTGGTCGAGGACAGCCGGTTCATCCGCGACGCGATGCTGTCGCGCGACGAGATGGCCGGTGCCGAGGGCCTGGCGATGTGGGGCCGCGTGATCGGGTCGTGGCGCGACGTGGACGGCAGCGCCGAGGCGCAGGGCTACAAGCGCTCGACCCAGGGTTTCGTCACCGGCTTCGACGGCTCGTTCGACAGCCATTGGCGCATGGGCGTGGCGCTTAGCTACGGCACCAGCGAGTTCCGCACATCGAGCGCGACGCACAAGGCAACCAGCTACCAGGCGGGCACCAGCCTGCTCGGTTCCTATGGTCCGGTGTCGATCCAGCTCGGCAGCGCCTATGGCTGGCACTCGGTCAATGCGCAGCGCCATGTCGGTTTTGCCAGCCTCAACCAGCTGCTCGGGGACAAGTACGACGCCCGCACCTTCCAGACCTTCGGGCAGCTGGCGGTCAAGGGCAGCATCGGCGGTGTCGATCTCCAGCCGTTCGTCAGCCTGGCGCATGTCGCGCTGTTCGATGCCGGCGTGAACGAGCATGGCGGCAGCGCCGCGCTGCACGGCGGCACCGACGGGTTCGATGCGACCTATGGCAGCCTGGGGCTCAAGGCGAAGATCGGCTGGGACCTGGGCGGCACGAAGCTCAGCATCGACGGTTCGGCTGCGGCGCGCCGCGGGTTCGGCGACCGCGTGCCGACCATCGACCTCGCCTTTGCCGGCGGCAGCGCGTTCCAGGCGAGTGGCATCCCGCTCGACCGGACCAGCGCCGCTGTCGATCTCGGCCTCGAACTCGACCTCAGCCAGCATATCCGGCTTGGCGTCTCGTACACCGGCACCTATGGCGACCGCTCGACCGACCACGGCGCACGAGCCCAGCTCAACTGGCGCTTTTGACGCTAATATCCTGGTGATCTGAACATGTTCGACCGTCTCGTCCGCTTCTCCGCCCGCATGACGCCGCTTGCCATCGCGGTATCCAATGGAGCGGAGCACATCGGCTACCGCGACTTCGACTGTGCGATCGACCAGGCGGCGGCTGCGCTCGACCGAGGCGGCGTGGTGGGCACGGCGCTGGTGGCGATCAGCGTGCGCGATCCCTATCGGCACCTGCTGCTCGTCCTCGCCTGTGCGCGGCGCGGCGTGCCGACAGTGTCGCTGATCCCCGAGATGGCCTGGCCGATGGCGACGCTCACCGGCGCGGCCAAGCTACTCAGCGACGATCCGGCGCACGCGCCCGGCCTGCTCGTCGATGGGCCGTGGCTCACCGCGGCGCTGGCAGCCGAACCGTCGGAGCTGGCGCCCGTGACGGTCGATCCGGAAGCGCTCGGCCGCGTCCAGCTCTCCTCGGGCTCGACCGGCGAACCCAAGGCTGTCGGCATGAGCTGGGCGCTGATGGACCGGCGCATAGAGCACACCTGGACGCGCAATTTCGGCTATGAGCGATTGCTCTCGCTGGTCGGCCCGGAAAGCGGTTCGCTGCCGCTGTTTCTGTGGTGCTGGGCCAAGGGCGGCACCGTGCTGTTCGGCTCGTCCGATCCCGCCATCCTCGCTCGCTCGCTGACGATCCTGCAGCCCACCGGCATGCTCGCCGCACCCACCCAGCTCGCCATGCTGCTCGACGCGCTGCCGGCGGAAGCGACGCCCCTGCCCGGCCTGCAGATCGCCATCGGCGGCGCGCATGCCGCGGCCAAGCTGCGCGACCGGGCCGCACTGCGCCTGGGCACCGTCAACGTCACCTATGCCTCGACCGAGGCGGGCGTGTGCACCAATGGCTTCGCCGCCAGCCTGGCCAGCGAGACTGCGGTCGGCTGGATCACACCCTGGTCCGAAATCGAGATCGTCGACGACCAGGACCGCGTGCTGTCTTTGGGTGACAGCGGCCGGGTCCGCGTGCGCGGGTCCGACGTGGTCGGCAGCTATCTGGGCAGCGCGAGCGACGACCGCTTCCGCGATGGCTGGTTCTATCCGGGCGACATCGGCGCGATAAACGCGGCGGGCATGCTCAGCATCGAGGGGCGCGAAGACGAGGTGATGAACTTCGGCGGCCAGAAGTTCCTGCCCGGCGCGCTGGAGAACCCGGTCGCCGCAGTCCCGGGCGTGACCGGCGTCGCCGCCTTCGCGCTCGAGGACGGACAGGGCATCGCCCAGCCCTGGCTGGCGATCGTTCGCGACGGCGAGATCGAGGAAGGCGCGATCGGCCGCGCTCTGGCGATGCCCGAGCTGCCGCCCGTGCGCATCGCCTATATCGACGCGCTGCCGCTCACCCCGCTCGGCAAGGTGCGGCGCGAGGTCCTGCGCGAGGCGGCGCGGCAGCTGGCCGCTTCCTGACGGGCTGCCGGGTGCCGGCCCCGCAATTTGCTTGGCATTCGCGATCCTTGTGTTCACAAATCGAGAATGCCCCGTTTCCGTCCAAACTGCGGTTCTGCATGTCAGGTTTTCCGCTCCCGTCCGTCTAGCTAGAGACGTCGCGGCGTATGGCCGGCCTGGCTGACATGCTTGCCAAGGCAAAGCGCGCGGTCATGCGGCGTGGTGTCGCCGAACAGGATGCGGACGAACTGGTGCAGGAGGCCTTCCTAAGGATCGAGCGCTATGAGCGCGACCAGAGCGCCCGCTCGCGCGAGGCGCTGCTGGTGACGGCCGCGGTCAATCTCTCGATCGATCGTCGGCGCCGCGATGCGCGCGCGCCTTTCGCCGAGATCGGCGACCTGCACAATATCGCCGACTCGACACCTGATCCGGCGCAGATCATAGAGCAGCAAAGGCGTCTCGATCACGCCAAGGCCGGCCTGGAAACACTGCCGGAACGAACCCGCCGCATATTGCTGCGGCGGCGGCTCGAGGGGTCAAGTTACGCCGAGATAGCGGCGGACGAGGGGATGAGCGTGGCGGCGGTGGAGAAGCAGGTGGCGCGCGCGACGCTCCAGCTGATGCAATGGATGGACGGCTGGTGAGCCGCTCGGTGTCCCGCGCCTCGGCCGAAGCCGCCGTCTGGCTCGCGCGCCTGCAGGGTGACGCGCGCACCCCGGCGCGCGAAGCAGCGTTCAAGGACTGGCTGGCCGCTGATCCCGCACACCAGAATGCCTTTGAAAAGGCGACCGACATCTGGGCCGCGCTGCCCGGTGCCGCCCAGTTGCTGGGCGAGCCCGCACCGCACGCGCCGGTTCTGGCGCGGAGCGGCCGGCCGCGCCTGCCGGTCCCGCAGCTGGCGCTTGCCGCATCGGTCGTGCTGGCGATCGGCATCGGCGTGTTGCTGATGCTGGTGCGTCCCGCCGCCTATTCCACTGCGATCGGCGAGCAGAAGGTCGCGACGCTATCGGATGGCAGCCGCATCGCGCTCAACACCGATAGCAGCGTCGAAGTGCGCTACGATGCGGCCGAGCGGCTGGTCGAGCTCGACCGCGGCGAGGCGATGTTCGAAGTCGCGCACAACGCCGCGCGCCCGTTCATCGTCCGCGCCGGCGACAAGCAGGTCCGTGCGGTCGGCACCAGCTTCGTGGTGCGGCGCGAGGGCGATGCGGTGATCGTCACGCTGCTGCAGGGCAAGGTGGCGGTGACCGATATCCGGCCGGCCGCAGCCAAGGCCCAGCCCACCTATCTCAATCCCGGCGAACGCCTGCGAGCGCCGGCGGAGGGGCCCGCGCAGATCGACGCACAGCCTGCCGACGCCGCCACTGCCTGGCGCCGCGGCCAGGCGATGTTCTCCGATACGCCGCTCGCCGACGCAGTGAACGAGCTCAACCGCTATGGCGGCCCGCGCCTGGTCGTCGATGATCCGCGCCTCGCCGGACTGCGCATCTCCGGCGTCTTCGCGACCAACGACACCGGGGAATTCGCCCGCGCGGTCGCCGCGCTGCATGGTCTTCGTGTCGAGCAGAGCGGCCAGGCTATGCACATCGTGCGCTGAGCGCGTGGTGAGTGACATTTTTGTTTCCTAGCCATGTCGGTTTTGCAACGCAGCATCGTCTAGACCCATGAGGGAGTGAGCGAAGGGGTCGCGCTCCCGGGGGGAAAGCAATGCCGTCCAGACTCACGCTCGCCACGCTTGCAGCCACGAGCTGCCTCTTCGTCGTCCCGGTCGCCCAGGCGCAGACGCGCTACAGTTTCGACATGGCCGCCCAGCCACTCGAAGCGGCGCTGCGCTCGGTCGCCACGCGCACCTCGACCAACATCATCTTCGACGGCCCTGCCCTTCGCGGACGCGCGGCGCCGCCGCTGCACGGCGAGTTCACGGCGCAAGGGGCCTTCCATGCGCTGCTCCAGGGATCGGGGCTGACGCTCAACGTCACCCAGGGTGGTTCCTACATCGTCGTGGCGCCTCCGGGGCAGAGCAACACCAGCGGCGAGAACGGGTCGATCACCGGCCATCTGACGCGCGATGAGGGCGGCCGCGCCCTGGCCGGCGCGCTCGTCCGCATCGTTGAGACCGGCCAGACCACCACCGCCGACGAGAATGGCGACTTTCGCTTCCCGAGCGTTGCGCCGGGCCAGTACACGATGGAGATCTCCTTTCTCGGCTTCGAGACGCGCTCGCAGCCGATCGTGGTGGGATCAGGAAACCCCGCAGCGATCGCGCTGGCGATGAACGAAGGTGTTGAGGAAGGCGTGCCGATCGTCGTCTACGGCACACGCAGCGCCCGCGCCAACGGGCTCAACCTGCAGCGTGCCGCCGAGAACAACACCGAAGTCGTCTCCGCCGACGACCTCGGCAACTTCACCGGCACCACCTTTGCCGACGCGCTGCGCCGGACCGCGGGTGTTTCGTTCTCGCGCGACAGCATAACCGGCGACGGCACCAATGTGATCGTGCGCGGGCTCGATCCCGACATGAACAACGTCAAGCTCAACGGGCTGCAGCTCCCCGTCGGCAACGGCACGGGCCGCTCCGCCGACCTGAGCAACCTGCTGGCGGATTCGGTGAGCAAGATCACGATCAGCAAGAGCCTGCTGCCCAGCCAGGACAGCGCCGGCACCGGCGGCCTGATCGAGATCGAGACGCTGTCGCCGCTCAACCGCCCCCACCGTTACGCCAACCTCCAGGTGGAAGGCGGCCTGAGTGGGGACGATTTCAGCAAGGACTTTCTGGTCTCCGGCACCGTTGCCGGCCGTTTCGGTGCGCAGGACAATTTCGGCGTCAGCGCCTCGGTCCAGTATCGCCGCAACTCGGTGCGCAACATCTCGTACAACACCGTGACCAAGTTCGGCGCGTTCCTGCCGAATGCCGCGAACGGCACGCCGACATTGACCGCGGGGGACGCCGTCAGCCCGAACGCCACCTTTCCCTTCGTGCCCGGCGACGACGGCGCCTATGTCACGCAGCTCTTCACCAGCTTCAACCATGTGAAGCAGTCGACGCTGGCGGCAACGGTCTCGGCCGAATGGAACATCGGTGGCCACACGAACCTGAAGTTCGACTTCCAGCATGCCCAGGCCGATCGCACCGGCTATTCGATGACCGATACCTTCACGGCGCTCAGCAAATATTCGGACGTGCCCGGTGGGCAGGCGGTCTCGGCGCTGCACCTGGACCTGACGCCCGGCAACCTCGCCATCCAGCGCGGCCAGGCCTATGCCTATGATCCGAACGCCAAGACGATCACCGACACCTACAGCTTCTCGGGCAAGAGCAGCGCGGGCAAGCTGACCTTCAACTATCTCGCCGGCTATGCCCATGGCAGCGAGGACCACGACCGCAGCATCACGCTCGACATGCGCATGCCGGACAGCGATGCGACTGCCGCGCTATTCCAGCCCGGCGCCACCGACCCCAATCTCGGCTACATCATCACGCCGTTCGCGCGCCGCGGCGGCGACGCCATCCCGATTCCTCTGCTCAGCACCGCCGGCTGGGCGCTGATCAACGATCCCTCGCGCTACACGATCACCAACGGCACCGGCGGGATCGACAGCACCACGGGCAGCAACGACCGCTATACCGGCGAAGTCAGCCTGCGCTGGGACATGGACTGGGGTTTCCTGAAATATGTCCAGCTCGGCGGACGCTATGAGCGCGCCGAGTTCAAGCACGACCTGCGCCGCACCCAGTTCGCCGGCAACGCGTCGATCGCTTCACTCAACCTGCCCTTCTCGCCGACCGACCTGGCCCGGGTCGGCGTCACCGGCGCCAACTTCACCGCGATGAGCGAAGCCACCGCGATCGGCTTCTTCAACAGCCTGGGAAGCTATCCGCAGATCGGCCTCTCGCCGATCGCGCCAGCCGAGGGGCAAGACAGGCAGAGCACGCGCGAGGACAATTACGCCGCCTATGCCCAGACCCGGCTGCAGTTCGGCAAGCTCGAGGTGATCGGCGGCGTGCGCTACAACCGCACCGATCTGCGCGCCACCAACCTGCTCTTCCCCACCTATATCGGCCCGATCCTGCCCGCGAATGGCGGCGGCTTCGGCAGCGACCTGATCTTCCAGAACCAGTTCAGCAAGCTGGTGACGGAGACGGGCAAGTCCGAGGATTTCCTGCCGCGCGTCCTGTTCAACTTCCGCCAGAGCGACAATCTGATCTTCCGCGGCGGCTATTTCCTCTCGGTCGCACGCCCGCAGATCAACGATCTATCGCAGCAGGCGCGGATCAGCTTCATCAACATCCCGATCCCGGGTCCGAACGGCGTGCAGCCGATCCTGCAGATCAGTTCGGGCAATCCGAACCTGAAGCAGGCGACGACGCACAATTTCGATCTGAGCGCAGAATATTACCACAAGATCGGCATCATCAAGCTGGGCGGCTTCTACAAGCGGATCGACAATCTGCTCCAGGCCAACCAGACCAACGGCCCGGCCAACCTGGCCAACGTCACGCTGCCCAACAGCCCCTATTTCCAGGGCCCGCCCTATTTCGACCCGGCGCACCCGGAGAACTACTTCATCAACGGCGGCTCGCCGATCAACAGCACGCATCCCGCCACCATCTGGGGCATCGAGGGCCGGTTCGAGCGGCAGTTCGATTTCCTGCCGGGCGCGCTGTCGGGCCTGGGCGTGATCGCCAACTATACCTACACGCATTCCAGCCGCTGGCAGCAGTACAGCTGGGCCTATGCGCCTCCGACCCAGAGCAGCATCTACGAATTCTCGGGCCTGCCGTTCAACCAGCAGCCCAAGCACAGCGGCACGCTGGCGCTGACCTACAACAAGTTCGGGTTCGACGGCACGCTGGCGTACAGCTTCCAGTCGAAGACGCTGGACAATTTCGCGCCGCGCGGCCTCTCGGTCTACAACGAGAACGTCCAGACGCTCGACCTGCGCGGCGAGTATTATATCGACAAGGCCCGGAAGTACCGGATCTATGTCGAGGGATCAGACCTGCTCAAGGGCACCACGACGCCCGACGTCCAGCAGCTGATCGCCGGCTATTACACCCGCGCGACCTATCTTGGCGGCCGCAAGTTCAAGATCGGCGCCGCCGCAACCTTCTGACGCCCTGCACGCACTGGCCGGCTCCCCCTGTGCGCGGGAGCCGGCTCCTTTTTCCTGAGGATGATCCCCATGAAGGCCACCAAGTTGCTCCTCGCAGCGGCGACGATCGCCATTGCCGCCGCGCTGCCCGCCGGCGCGCAGGAGCTGGTTCCGTACAAGCAGTTCACGCTCCCCAACGGCCTGCGCGTCGTGGTGCACGAGGACCACAAGACTCCCAAGGTGGCGGTCGCGGTCTGGTATCACGTCGGCTCGATGAACGAGCCGGACGGCAAGTCGGGCTTCGCGCATCTGTTCGAGCATCTGATGTTCAACGGCTCCGAGCATCACGACAAGGAATATATGCCGCCGCTCCAGGAGATCGGCGTCTCCGGCGTGAACGGCGCGACGTCGCTCGACCAGACCTATTATTACGAGATCGTCCCCACCGGCGGACTGGAGCGGGTGCTTTGGCTGGAATCGGACCGCATGGGCTATCTCGCCGGCGCGATCAGCCAGGCCAAGCTCGATGAGCAGCGCAAGGTCGTCCAGAACGAGAAGCGCACGCGCGAGAACACGCCCTACGCGCTGATGGACCAGCGCGAGGCAGCGGCGCTGTTCCCGGTCGGCCATCCCTATCACCACCCGACAATCGGCTCGATGGAAGACCTGAACGTCGCGTCGCTCGAAGACGTGAAGGGCTGGTTCGCCCAATATTACGGCGCCACCAACGCAGTGGTCACGCTCTCCGGCGACGTCACGCTCGATCAGGCCAAGGCGCTGGTGGAGAAGTATTTCGGCAGCGTTCCTACCGGCTCGCCGATCAGCCGCTCCACCGCCTGGGTGCCCACGCTCGATCGCGACAAGAGCGAAGTGATGCAGGACGACGTGCCCCAGCTCGCCATCGCCTGGAACTGGGCGGTGCCCGGCAACCGCGCGCCCGAGGCGCAGGCGCTGCAGCTCGCCGCGCAGGCGCTCGGCCGCGGCAAGACCTCGCGGCTCTACCAGGTGCTGGTCCAGGAAAAGCAGCTCGCCACCTATGCCTCGGCCAGCTACGCCGGCTATGCGGTCGCCGGCATCTTCTCGATCGATGTGCGCCTCAAGCCAGGCGTCGATCGCGCCGAGGCCGAAGCGGCGGTGAAGCAGGTGCTGGCCGAGTTCCTCGCCAAGGGTCCCGCCCCCACCGAGCTCGCCCGCGTCAAGGCGGGCGGATCGGCCGACAATGCCCGCGCGATGGAATCGATCTATGTGAAGGCGATGGCGCTCTCCAGCGGCGCGATGTTCGCCGACAATCCCGGCCAGTACGCGGTCGACGACAAGGCCTTCCAGGCGCTGACCGCCGCCGAAGTGCGCACCACCGCGAGCAGCTGGCTCAGCAAGCCCAGTTACAAGCTGACCGTGCTGCCCTTCGGCAAGCCCAAGGTGATCGCAGACGGCGCCGATCGCACCAAACTGCCGCCGCTCGGGCCCTCGCCCGCGCTCATGCTGCCCCCTGTGCAGGAAGCCAGGCTCTCCAACGGCATCCGTGTTGTCCTCGCCGAGCGGCCGGGCACGCCCACCGTCGACATGACGATGGTGTTCGACGCCGGCCAGGCCGCCGAGCAGCACATGAAGCGCGGCGTCGGCGGCTTCACG
This sequence comes from Sphingomonas sp. GW821-FHT12D09, assembly GCF_058807215.1. NCBI lineage: Bacteria > Pseudomonadati > Pseudomonadota > Alphaproteobacteria > Sphingomonadales > Sphingomonadaceae > Sphingomonas > Sphingomonas sp. GW821-FHT12D09. The sequence continues at coordinate 1,691,031 of NZ_JBXAQL010000001.1, forward strand.
CTGGGGCTGATGGACGAAGGCACGGTCACGCTCACCGGCCAGCAGTTCGCCGAGCGCCAGGCGCTGCTCGGTGCGCGCATCTATGCCACCAGCGATGTCGATACGACCGACTTCATGGTCTCGGCGATGACCAAGGCGCTGCCCGAGACGGTTGCGCTCTGGGCCGATTACATCCGCAATCCCGGCTTCCGCCCCGCCGATCTGGAGCGCGATCGCCAGCAGCATTTGTCGGGACTGTCGCAGTCGCTGGTCGATTCCGACCAGATCGCGCAGCGCACCTTCACCAGCCTGCTCTACGGTCCCGGCCACGCATATGGCGTGCCGCTATCCGGCCGGGCGGAGACGCTCAAGGCGATGACCCGCGAAGACCTCGCCAAGTTCCACGACAGCTGGATCCGCCCCGACAACGCCGTGATCTATGTGGCGGGCGACACCAACATCGCCGCGCTCACCGCCGTGCTGGAAAAGAGCTTCGGCGACTGGAAGGCGCCAGCTATGCCCAAGGGCACGAAGCGCATCGATGCGGTTGCCGACGCGACCGCCCCGCGCATCGTGCTGGTCGACAAGCCCGGCGCGATCCAGTCGGTCATCCGCGTCGGCCAGATCCTGCCCGACGGCAGCGATCCGCGCTATTTCGAGATCGGCGCGGTGAACGATGTGCTGGGCGGCAACTTCACCGCGCGCCTGAACATGAACCTGCGCGAGGACAAGGGCTGGACCTATGGGGCCAACTCCTATGTAGCCGAAGCGCGCGGCCCTCAGGCGTTCGGCGTGGCCACCGGCGTCCAGACCGACAAGACCGCCGAAGCGCTGAGCGAGATCGACAAGGAGATCCGCGGCATCCATGGCGCCAAGCCGGCGACGCAGGCGGAGCTCGACCTGCTCAGCAAGGGCGAGGTGCTGTCGCTGCCCGGCCGCTTCGAGACCAACAACGCGATGGTCGGCTATCTCCAATATGTGAACCGCTTCGGCCGGCCCTATGACTGGATCGCCACGTTGCCCGCACGATATGCAGCGCTCAAGCCCGAGACGATCACCGGCAGCGCCCAGCTGCTCCACCCGGATGCGATGACCTGGGTGGTCGTCGGCGATCTCTCCAAGATCGAGGCCAAGGTGCGCGCGCTCAAGCTCGGCACGGTAGAGGTGTGGGACGCCGAAGGCCACAAGCTGCGATAGTCTCCCCGGGGCCGGCTTCTGGTGGGTTGCACTGCAACAAAGCGCCCGTTAGAGCCGGCCCCGCATCAAGAGTCGGGCCGACGCCCGGCACCAACCTGCTCCCGAGCAAGGTGGTGCCCTCGCAAGAGGGGATGTGGCCGGACCGGCAACAAACGGGACCCAATGCCGCATTTCATGTCGACCCGAAACCTTGGTGCCAGCACCGAGAAGGATCGAGTATGACGCTTACGCCGCAACAGTTCGCCAGCGACAATTATGCCGGCATCTGCCCCGAAGCCTTTGCCGCGATGGAGGCCGCGAACCTGGGATCGGCGGTCGCGTACGGCGATGACGAATGGACGCAGCAGGCAAGCGACGCCTTCCGCAAGCTGTTCGATGCCGATGCGGAAGTATTCTTCGTGTTCAACGGCACCGCCGCCAATTCGCTGGCGCTCGCCTCGCTCGGCCAATCCTATCACAGCGTGATCTGCGCGGACTCCGCCCATGTCGAGACCGACGAGTGCGGCGCTCCGGAATTCTTCTCCAACGGCGCCAAGCTGCTCGTCGCGCAGACTGCCGACGGCAAGCTGACCCCGGACGCGATCCGCGCGCTGGCGACCAGCCGCTCGGACATTCATTTCCCCAAGCCCCGCGTCGTCACCATCACCCAGCCGACCGAGACGGGGCAAGTCTATGCCATCGACGAGATCAAGGCGATCTCGGCCGTGTGCCGCGAACTCGGGCTCAAGCTGCACATGGACGGCGCGCGCTTCCCCCATGCCTGCGCCACGCTCGGCTGCACGCCCGGCGCGATGACCTGGGAAGCGGGCGTCGACGTGCTCTGCTTCGGCGGCACCAAGAACGGCATGGCAGTGGGCGAGGCGATCCTGTTCTTCGATCGCAGCCTGGCCGAGGATTTCGACTATCGCTGCAAGCAGGCGGGGCAGCTCGCCTCGAAGATGCGCTTCCTCTCGGCGCCCTGGATCGGCCTGCTCGAAAGCGGCGCCTGGCTGCGCAACGCCCAGCACGGCAATGCCTGCGCGCACCTGCTCGCCGCGCAGGTCGAAGAGTTGCCGGGCCTCAGGCTGATGTTCCCGGTGCAGGCAAACGCGGTGTTCCTCGAGGCATCGCCCAAGGTGCTCGACCGGCTGCGCGCCCGCGGCTGGCGTTTCTACACCTTCATCGGCGGCGGCGCCCGATTCATGTTCGCCTGGGACGCGCAGCTCGACCGCGTCGCCGAGTTGGCGCAGGACCTGCGCGAGGCTGTGCACGCGAGCAGCGACGCTTCGCTGGCGGCCTGAGCGTGTTGCGAGGCCGGCGGTTGCAGCCACCTTGGGTAATTACCCGCCGGCCAGCTTGACCCATATTTCCGCGTGGAGACAACTGGGCCCGACATAGGGGGGCCCCGATGAAGATATTGACGCTGCTTGCCGTCCTGCTCGTTCCCGCGATCGGTTTCGCGCAACCGCCGGCTGCGGAAGAACCGTTTCCCGAAGCCAATTTCGAAGTCTTCCGCATGGCGCCCGGCCGGCAGGAGGCGTTCATCCGCAAGCTGGCGCAGTGGGACCAAGTCTCGGCCGCGGGCGGCCAGCCGCGTACCCAGATGTTCATCCATGAAGAAGGCGAGGGCTGGGACGTGCTGCTGTTCAAGCCCTATCCGAAGACGGCGGTGACCCCGGCCCAGCAGGCCGCGATGGATGCCAAGGCCAAGGAGCTGGGGCTGGCGACCGGGCCGGCCTTCTGGATCGAGATGCGCAAGAATGTCGCCTGGCACAGCGAGACCAAGGCGCAGGGGCCGATCCGGGCCTCGCAGTGGCTCGGCCGGCTCGATGCCTGGCGCGCGGCCAACCCCAAGGCCGGGCAGGACCAGTGACGCTTTCGCGGCGGCACCTGCTGGGCGTTGCCGCCGCCACCGGCGCGATGGCAAGCGCGCCGGTGCGGGCAAGGCCGGCGGGCGGCTGGGACGTCATCGTCGTCGGCGCCGGCGTGTTCGGGGCCTGGACCGCCTGGACGCTCCAGCGTCGGGGTGAGAAGGTGCTGCTCGTCGATGCGTGGGGAGCCGCGCATGCGCGCAGCGCCTCGGGCGGCGAGACCCGGCTGATCCGCACCGAATATGCCGGCAACGAACTCTATACGCGCTGGGCCTGGGAATCGCTTGCCGAGTGGCAGGCGCTGTCGAAGCGGCACGAGAGCCCGATCTTCCACGGCGTCGGCGCGCTCTACATCTATGGGCAGGACAGCGCGAAGATCGATGCGAGCATCGCGTTGCAGCGCGCGCTCGGCATCCCGATCGAGAAGCTCGGGCCCGCCGATCTGGCGCGGCGCTGGCCGCAAATGAACTTCGACGGCATCGCGGTCGGCGTGCTCCAGCCGAGCATGGGCGCGCTGATGGCCCGACGCGGCGTACAGACCCTGGTCCAGGAGTTCGTGGCGGCAGGCGGCAGCTTCCGCCAGCGCGCTATCGATCCGCCGCGTTCGACGGGCGACGTGCTGAAGTCAGTCGCAAGCGGGAGCGAAACGCTGTCCGCCGACCGCTTCGTCTTCGCCTGCGGCCCCTGGCTGCCCAAGATTCTTCCCGACGCGGTGGGAAACCGTATCGTACCTACCCGCCAGGACGTATTTTTCTTCGCCCCCGCGGCTGGCGACGACCGCTTCGAAGGCGCCAAGCAGCCCGCCTGGGTCGATGCCAGCGACGCCGATCTCCATTATGGTTTTCCGGACATCGAATATCGCGGCTTCAAGATCGCGCTCGATCGTCATGGCCCGAAATTCGACCCGGACACCTCCGACCGCGTCATCACCCAGGAGGCGCTGGCGAATGTCCGCGCCTATCTCGCCCGGCGTTTCCCCGACCTGGCGCGTCGCCCGCTCGCTGAATCGCGGGTCTGCCAATATGAGAACAGCGACAACGGCCATCTGCTGATCGATCGCCACCCGGGCTGGGCCAATACGTGGATCGCCGGGGGCGGCAGCGGGCACGGGTTCAAGCATGGCCCTGCCGTGGGGCGCCATGTCGCCGATCTCGTGCTCGGTACCGGCAGGAAGAAGCCTGAACTCACGCTCGCACAGCACCAGCCGCATGGAGAGACGAAATGACCAGACTATGGAAAGCCGGGGCCATCGCCCTGGCGCTTTCGGCGACGTCTGCGCGGGCGCAGCAGGCACCGGCTCTTCCGGCCGTCCCCGGCTACACCATGCCCTCCACCCAGATGTGGGACATGACCGCGCCGAGCGGCGGGACCTACCGCATCTTCGTCTCCTATCCGTCGGCGGACATCAAGCCGCCGGAGGGCGGCTTCCCGGTGCTGTACGTGCTCGACGGCAACGCCATGTTCGCCGGCTTCGCCGAGGCGCGGCGGATCCAGGAGGGCACCGATGTCGGCAAGGCGATCATCGTCGGCGTCGGTTATCCGGGCGACATGGCCTATGACATCCGCCGGCTCGATGACCTCACCGGCGGCCCGCCGCCTCCGCCCTGGGACGCGCTGGCCAAGTCGCCTTATGGGCATTGGGAACGGTTCCTCGATTTCCTCACCGGCCCGCTGCGCACCGAGATCGGCAAACGCTTCACGATCAACCCCGCGCGCCAGGCGCTGTTCGGCCATTCGCTCGGCGGGCTGTTCGCGGCACATACGCTCTTCACCCGACCCGAAGCGTTCCACGCGATCATCGCGGCGAGCCCGTCGCTGTTCTGGCACGACCGGGAGATGCTGAAGGAGGAGCGCGATTTCACCGCCCGCCTGCAAGCGGACAAGATCGCCAAGGTCGCGCGTCTGATGGTGGTAGCGGGCGAGCGCGACGAGACGGCGCTGGAGCGCTGGGATCCCGAGGCGTTCGCACGGCGGATGCAGCCGCTCTCCGCCTATGGCCTGCGCAGTCGGTTCGAGCTCTATCCGGGTGAGGTACACATCACCGTACCGAGCCGATCGGTCACCGAAACGCTACGCTTCGCCTTCACTTGGCCGTGAGGCGCCAAGAAGGCTTACCGCGCCTTTAACTACGATTTAAGGTCCCCTTGGGATAGCGTTCCGATGATCAGCGGGTCGCTCAACACCCTTTCGGTGACCGATATCCGGTCCCTGACCACCGTCGCGGTGAGCGGCTGGACCAAGAGCGATGTCGAAAGCCTGAGCGGCACCCAGGTCGGCGCCCTGTCGCAAGCGCAGGTATCGGCGCTCGGCACCGATGCCTTGACGGGCCTGTCGAGCGTGCAGATCGCTTCGTTTTCGGCCCAGACCGTGACCGGCCTGACACCCAGCCAGCTCGCCGCGCTCAAGGTCGGGCAGGTCGCCAGCTTCACTCGCTCGCAGGCCGCCGCGCTGACCAGCACCCAGATCGCCGCGCTGACCCCGGAACAGGTCGAGGCACTGACCTCCGATCAGATCACGGGCATGAATGCCCGGCAGCTTTCCGCCCTGAGCCCCTTGGGGATCGCCGCCTTCTCCACAGCGGATATCGCAGCGATCAGCCCCGGCGCGATTTCGGGCCTGAGCAATGACAGCATCGCCGCGCTCTCCGCCGATCAGATCGCGGCGCTGACCCCGGCGCAGATCGCGGGCCTGAAGCCCAGCCAGGTCGCGGCGCTCAAAACCACGCAGGTCCAGGCACTGCATCCCGACCAGCTGAAGGCATTCAGCGCGACGCAGCTGACGGCAGTTTCCAAAGCCGGTATCGCAGCATTGTCCGGCGACCAGCTCGCCGCGGTCACGGCCAAGGCGATCCCCGGCCTCTCCGCCGGACAGATCGGCGCGATGTCCGCCGAGCAACTCGCCGCGCTGTCCACCACGCAAATCGCGGCATTGGGCGCCACGCAGATCGCAGCGCTGGGCATTGCGGTCACACGATTCACGCCGGACCAGATCGCGGCGATCAGCCCGGCTGCGATCCCCGGCCTGTCCGCTTCGGTGGTCAAGTCGCTCGGCACCGAACAGGTCCTGCGGCCGGAGCAGATCGCGAAGCTCGGCACCGTCCAGGTCGCAGCGCTGACGCCATCGCAGACGAGTGCCTGGTCCGCGCGCCAGATCAGTGCGCTCAACGCCACGCAGATCGCGGCGCTGCCCAAGGCGAATGTCGCTGCGCTGTCCAACGGGCAGATCGCAGCGATCGCGCCGGCCTCGATAACCGGACTCACCACTGCGCAGCTCGCCAGCCTTTCAAGCGATCAATTGGGTGCGCTGACCACGGCGCAGGTCGCGAAGCTGAGTGCCCGCCAGCTTGCGAGTATCGCACCGTCGGCGCTGTCGACGATGCCGGTCGCCACGCTCGCCGCGTTCGGTCCGGCCGCGGTCTCCGGCCTGACCAACGATCAGCTCTCGGCGCTCTCGACCCAGCAGATCGCGGGCCTGTCGGCCAGGCAGGTCGCCGCGCTCCGGCCGGCGCAGATCGGCGCGCTATCGCAGCCACAGTTCAACGCCTTGTCCAACACGCAGCTGAGCGCGCTGACGAGCACCCAGGTCGCAGCATTGAGCCCCGATCGGATCGCCGCCTTTTCTTCCGACCGGATCACCGCCCTCGGTACCGCCGCGATTGGCGGGCTGACTGCGACGCAGCTCGCCGCGCTCTCGTCGGACCAGACCGCGGCGCTCACCGTATCGCAGGTCGCCAGCCTCTCTTCGAAGCAGCTTGCATCGCTCCGCACAGCCGCGCTCTCACCTGCCCAGGTCGCGGCGATCCGACCCGCCGCGGTCAGCGGCCTCGACACGGGCCAGGTCGCCGCACTGTCGAAGGAACAGATCACCGCGCTGACGCCGGGTCAGGTCGCCGCGTTCAAGGGCACGCAGGTCGCGGCGCTGTCGTCCGAGCAACTCGGCGCGCTCGGCGCCAAGCAGATTGCGGCACTGACCGGCGCCCAGCTCGCCACGGTGTCGACCGACAATTTCGCCCGTTTCTCGACCGAACAGATCCAGGCGATTTCCAGCAAGGCGATCGGTGGCCTCACCACCGGCCAGCTCGCGGCCCTGAGCAACGAGCAGCTCGGCACGCTTACGACGGCGCAATTGGGTGGACTCACCGCCGGGCAGGTCGGCGCACTCACCGCCGATACGATCGCCGGTTTTCCGCCCGCCACGATCACCGCGCTGAGCCCCGGCGGCATCTCGGGCATGTCGGCGGATGCAGCGGCGGCGCTCAGCAACGAGCAGATCGCCGCGCTGACCTTGGCACAGGTCGCGGCGATGCGGGCCCCGCAGCTCACCGCTCTGTCCACCGCGCAGCTCGATACGCTCGGCACCGACCAGATCGGCGCGCTGAGTGCTGCCCAGATCGCGATGCTGTCGCCGGAGAATTTCTCGGCGCTGACCCCCGATCAGATCGCGGCGATCAAGCCTAAGGCGCTCGCCGGCATGACCGCCGACCAGGTCGGCGCGCTCAGCAAGGACCAGGTCCTGGCGCTGAGCCCGCTCCAGATCGCGAGCCTTGGCGCGGCGCAGGTGGCTTCGCTCACCGGAGACAATCTGGTGGCCCTGTCTTCGTCGGCCATCGCCGCGATCAAGGGAAATGCGATCACCGGGCTTTCGGCCGAGCAGGTCTCCCTGCTGTCGCTCGAACAGATCGGGGCCTTGACGAACGACCAGATCGCGCGGTTGAAGCCGGCCCAGATCGCCGGGCTGACGATGTCGCAGGTACAGGCGCTGTCGGTCGATCAGCTACCCAGCCTCACCGGGGCCCAGGCCGCCGCCTTGCCCGCCGCCGCTATCGGCGGCCTGTCCAACGAGCAGCTTGCGGTGCTGATCCCGGGCGCAATCGCCGGCCTGACCGCCGAGCAAGTCGTCGCCCTGTCGAACGACCAGGTCAACAGCCTTTCGGGCACGCAATTCGGCGCGCTGACCGCAACGCAGGCGGCAGCTTTCACGCCGGATCTGCTGGCCAGCTTCTCGCCGCAGAGGATCGCATCGCTGAGCCCGAGCGCAGGCTCCGGCCTGTCGGGCGCCGCCATCGCCTCGCTCAGCGTCGATCAGGTCGCCGCGCTGACGACAGGCCAGGTCGCCGCGCTGAAGCCCGAGCAGGTTGCGGCGATCACGCCCGGGCAGATCGCCGCGATGTCCGTGCCGCAGATCGCGGCGTTCGGCGCCGGCCAGGCAAGCGCGATCTCCACGGCCGGTATCGCCGCGCTCTCGACCGATGGCATAGCCGCGCTGTCGCCCAAGGCAGTCGCCGGCCTTACTGCGAACCAGATCCAGGTGCTGAGCGCCATCCAAGTCGATGCCCTGTCGATCACCCAGATCGCGGCGCTGACCGAGACGCAGACCGCGGGGCTGGCGCCGGCCGCGCTGGCTACCTTCTCGTCCGCGGATATTGCCGCGCTCAGCGCACGGGCCATTGCCGGCCTGCCCGGACAGACCGTGGCCGCGCTCGACCAGACGCAGATCGCCGCCCTTGGCGCGGCGCAGATCGCCGGGCTCACTCCTTCACAGCTGACCATGATGCCGCAGGATCTGCTCGCAGCGCTCTTCCCCGCGCAGATTGCCGGCCTCAATGGAGCGCAATTGGCTGCCGTGCCTGCGAATGTCGTCGCCGGCTTCACCACCGACCAGATCGCCGCGTTCGACCCCGCGGCCATGGGTGGCATGACCAATGCGCAGATCGGTGCGCTTACCCCCGCCCAGATCGATGGTCTTTCCACCACGCAGATCGCAGGTTTCGGAGCGGCGCAGCTGGCGGCGTTTTCCTCCGATGCATGGGCGACCTTCAATGCCACAGATATCGCCGCGATCGGCGCCAGGGCGATCCCGGGCATTTCGGCGCAGGCGATCGGCGGCCTCAGCGGCGATCAGCTTTCGGGACTGACAGCGGCACAGATTGCGGGGCTGACGGCCACCCAGGCATCGGCTCTAGGCGTCACGCAACTCGCTGCACTGAGCGCCGCGCAGATCCGCGCGCTTGGTGCCGCACAGGTCGCGGCGATGCAGCCTTCCACGATTACGGCGCTTTCGTCGGATCAGATCGGCGCGCTCGACCCGAAGGCGGTGGCCGGCCTCACCACCGAGCAGATCGCTGCGCTCGGCACAGGCCTGATCAGCGCATTGTCGGCGAGCCAGATCGGTGCGCTTGGCACGTCCCAGGTCGCCGCGCTCGGCAGCACGCAGGTCGGTGCCTTCTCGCTACCCAATATCGCAGCGATCACCCCCGCCGCGATTGCGGGCCTGTCGCCCGCGAACATCGCCAACCTGGACCATGAGCAGATCGCGGCCCTGACGCCCCAGCAGCTCGCGAATTTCAGCTATTACCAGATGCGCGCGATCGGCACCGAACAGGTGAGCGCCCTGTCGACCACTCAGATTGGCGCACTGAACGCGTTGCAGGTCGCTGCACTCAGCGCGGATCGCATCGGTGCGCTGAGCCCCGCCCAAATCGCGGCCATCGACGCTAAGGCGATCAACGGGCTGAGCGAGGCGCAGATCGCCACCTTCACGCTCGCACAGGCCGAGGCGCTGACGCCGGCACAGGTCGCCAATCTGTCCGGTGCGCAGATCGCCGCATTCACCAACGACGCGTTCGCGACCTTCTCGACCGCGGACATCGCCTCGATGGGCAGCAACGGGCTTTCCGGTATGTCCGCCACCCGGATCGCCGCGCTGTCACGTGATCAACTGCAGGCGATCACCTCGCAACAAGTGCAATCGCTCAGCAGTCAGCAGATCTCAAGCATCGTCGCGGCTTATGCCGCGCAAACGCCGTAGGACGGGACCGGCTCCGCGATCCTCGATCGACGGCAGAGCCAGCCCGACTGCTTCACTTCCCGCTACCGGGCTCGGCCATGCCACGATGCATCTGGGCAGGCACCGATTGCGGCAACACGCCCGCCGCCGCGACCTGGAGCTTGTTCATCCAGCCCGAGATGATCGTGTCCTTGCCTGCGTTGAGCGCGTCCCAGCCATCCTTGGCGACATCCGCCGGATCGGCCTTCTCGCCCTGGCCGACCTTGGTGTCGTCCATGCCCGCACGGTGGAAGAAGTTGGTCTCGACGGGGCCGGGCTCGAGCGTGGTGAGCGTGATGCCCTCATGCTCCTTCAGTTCGTTGCGGATCGCCGCGGTGAAATTGTCCACGAACGCCTTGCTGCCGTTATAGACCGCCGAGAAGCTGCCCGGCATCCAGCCTGCGATCGAGCCGGTGACCAGCACCTTGCCCTCGCCTTGCGCGACCATCTGCCTAAGGACCTTCTGGAGCAGATAGATCGTGCCGGTGATGTTGGTATCGATCACGTGGCGCCAGTCGGTGACATCATGGTCGAGGAACGGGCCGCCCAGGCCGTGCCCGGCATTGGCGCAGAGCAGGTCGATGCGGCGCCCGCTGGCGGCACCGAGCAGCCGGTCGACGCCTTCGTTGGTCGATAGATCGACTTCCAGCGTCTCGGCGCCGGGAATGCCTGCCGACGGATCGACGAAGGGCGTATCCGCGACGAGCAGCAGCTCATAGCCGTCCGCCGCGGCGAGCTTCGCCAGTTGCGCGCCGATTCCGCTCGATGCGCCGGTGATGATTCCGAATTTCGCCATGTCGATTACTCCGCTGCGATCGCCAGGCCGGGCTTGAGCACGACCTTGGTCACTTCGTTCTGGTTGTCGTGGAACATCTTGTAGCCCTTGGGTGCATCCTCGAGCCCCAGGGTGTGGCTGATCAGGAAGGTCGTATCGATCTTCTCTTCCATGATCGCGTTGAGCAGCGCCGGCATGTAATGCTGGACATGCGTCTGCCCGGTCTTGAGCGTCAGCCCCTTCTCCATGAAGGCGCCCAGGGGAAACTTGTCGACGAAGCCGCCATAGACCGCCGGCATCGAGACGCGCCCGCCCTTGCGGCAGGCGAGGATCGCCTGGCGGATCGAGTGGGTGCGGTCGGTGCCGAGGAAGGTCGATTTCTTGATCTGGTCGAGGACATTGTCGACGAAGAAGCCGTGCGCCTCCAGGCCAACCGCGTCAATCACTGCGTCCGGGCCGATGCCGCCGGTCATCAGCATCAGCGCCTCATAGGTGGCGGTGTCCTCGAAGTTGATCGTCTCCGCGCCGAACTTCTTCGCGAGTTCGAGCCGGTGGGGGAAATGGTCGATCGCGATCACCCGCTCGGCTCCCATCAGGAAGGCCGACTGCACCGCGAACAGCCCAACCGGTCCGCAACCCCAGACCGCCACGGTGTCGCCGGGCTCGATCCCGGCATTCTCCGCCGCCATCCAGCCGGTGGGTAGGATGTCCGACAGGAACAGCACCTTCTCGTCCTCGATACCGTCCGGAATGACGATCGGGCCGACATCCGAGAACGGCACACGGACATATTCCGCCTGCCCGCCGGCATAGCCGCCGGTGAGATGGCTGTAGCCGAACAGGCCGCTCATCGGCTGGCCGTACATCTCCTGGCCGATATCCTGATTGTCCGCAGGCAGGCCATTGTCGCACGCCGAATATTGATGCTTGCCGCAATGGTAGCAGCTGCCGCACGCGATGGTGAACGGCACCACGACGCGCTGGCCCTTCTGGAGCGTCGACTTGGGGCCGACTTCGACGACTTCGCCCATGAACTCATGGCCAAGGATGTCGCCGGCTTGCATCGTCGGGATGAAGCCGTCGTAGAGATGGAGGTCCGAGCCGCAGATCGCGGTGGCGGTGATCTTGATGATTGCGTCGCGCGGGTTGAGGATCTCCGGATCGTCGACGGTATCGACGCGCACGTCGTGCTTTCCATGCCATGCCAGCGCGCGCATCAGTTCTTCTCCTCTTCGAGCTGCGCCCGGGTGCGGGACGAGGTGGCGATCTCGCCGGTTTCCATGAGCTGCTTGAAGCGCCGCAGGTCGCGCCGCGCCTGGATGGCCGGCTCGCGCTGGAACATCTTGGCGATCACCTTGCCGAGCACGCCGGCGGGCGGATCGTAGAGGATGGTCGCGGTGACGACCGTGCCGCGCGCACCGGCGTCGCGGAACTCGATCCGGCCGCTATTGGCCACATCGGCGCCGGGGTCCGAAGCCCAGGCGATCAACGCGTCCTCGATCTCCTCGGTGACCGTTGCGTCCCATTCGACGGTCTTGCCGCCGGGCGCCTTAACCACCCAATGCGAACGCTCGGGCGAGACGACATCGATGCGCTCGACATTATCCATGAAGGTCGCGAGGTTTCCGAAGTCGCGCCAGAAGGCGTAAAGCTCCTTGCGCGGACGATTGATCGTGACAGCGCGGCCGATCAGCGTGTCGCCGCGGGGCTCGACCAGTTGCTCGGTCGCCACGTCCCTCGCTTCGGAAGCGTGCTTCGAGGTGGCAAGGGGCGCGTCGTCCAGCGGCGGCCTGTCGCGTGTTTCGCTCATGTCTCTCTCCGGGATTGTCCAGTGAGAACATAGAGCTACGCCGCTCGTTCCGGCGGCCACGATTTAAATTGCCAAACAAGGGGACGGGCCGGAATCCTCCCTTGGCCTTCCATTTCAGCAACAAGCGCACCAGCGCAAAGATCATATGCGGGTCTTCTGCGGCGGCATGGCGGCGCTGTATGCGCGACCGTCTTCGCGATTGAGCCCTTGTCGGCCGTTACAAGGCTTCAGACTAGGCGCTAGTCCAACGCCTCCGCTACCAGCGCAAGATTCTGGATCGCCGCCAGCCCCCATTGCGCCGACCCGTTGGTCGAGACGCCCGGCCATTCGACCACACCGCCCGGAAGCGCCACGCGCGGGTCGCTCGCCGGCACCCCCATCCCGGCATCACCCGAGTAGAATTCCGTCGCCGCGCGCGCCGCGAGGGCGGAATCCTTCTCCCGCTGCGCGGCATAGGCCGTCAGCCGCGAATGGCCCTGGCGCAGGTTGCGCGGGCCGAACGGCTCGCCGAACCTGGCGAGATAGGCTTCGCGCGGCGCATTATACCAGCGGCAATATTCCAGCCAGGCGGTGCGATAGCGGGGCACGTCGAGCAGCGAGAGCAGCTCCGAACTGACCTCGACCGCGCCGAACACCGCGTTGAGATGCGAGAGGCCGATCTTGTCGCCTATGTCCAGGAAGCGCCCGCTCCTGATCTCATAGGGCGCGCTGCCGGTCATCCAGCCGTGCGGCAGCCGGCCGATGCTGTCCATCCCCGCGGTCAGCCGATCGCGCCACCTGGTGTCGCCGGTGCGCTCCCATTCGGCCAGCCAGGCGCCGGCGATCGTGCACCAGCTCGTCCCGAAACTCATCTCGATCACACCCTCGGGCAGCGCGCGGTGCTGGTTGCTCGGCACCTTGCGGCCGATCTCGACGCTGAGCAGCGCCTTTTCGCTCTGGATCAGCTCGCGCATCAGGTCGCCGGTGCGCTCGTCGGCGGTGAGATAGTAGAAGATGCGGCGGTAGAGCGCATTGGAGACGCGCGGCTGCTTCGAGCTGTCGCTCCAATGCTGCACGCCGTGGCGGGTGCCGAGCCCGGCGAAACGGCCGAGATGATAGACATCGACTTCGCTGGTGTGCCGCGTCATCGCCTCGGCGAGCCGCCAGGTCTGCGCGTCGCCCGAGCGCAGCGCCGCATACCATAGCCACAGATCGGTCGAGAGCTCGCTATTGTCCCAGGCGAAGCCGCCGATGTCGTAGCGCCACTGATGCCGGTCCGCATCATAGCTGTGCATCACGTCGCCGTGATTCCAGAATCCGTACCAGCTGCGCCGATCGACTTCGCCGGCGTAGAAATCGACCAGGTTGGCGAGCCGGTCCTCGATCCGCGCGCGCTTCGGCGTCGAACGGTCGGGCAGTCCCCAGTCCCCGAACACGCCCGCGGCGTGGAGATGCGCGGGATCAGCCATCAGCTGCGGCGGCGTCGCCGCGGCGCGGGCGAGCGCCTGAAGATGCGCGGTCTCGGGCGTGGCGTCGAATGCCCAGAGCGTCAGCTCGCTCGTCCGCGCGATCCCGTTCGGCGTATCCCAGCCCGGCTCGTAATCCTCATAGGTGATATCGAGCCCCTGGTTCTGCGCATCGTAGCTCTCCATACCCATCGTGCCGTGAAAGGGACGCAGGTCCATCGGCCTGGCATCAGGCGACCACAACCAGGCGGTGAGCGTGGCGCTGTCGGTCGCGGCGCCGCGTATGTCGGTCTGGGCCGGGTGGCGCTGCCAGAAATAGCGCTGTCCGATCGCGGCGCCGCCCTGCGGGCTGCCGACATAGCCGAGCCCCGGCGCGCGCCGCCCTTCGCCGGCATCGATCCAGCCATGGCCTTCGCCGGTGCGCTTGGCGAGGGTGAAGCCGTTCGCCGAAAGCTGGGCGAGGCTGAAATCGCCCCAGGCCGGGATGCGTTCGAGCAGCTCGCGCACCGGCGCGCGCAGCTCGGCGGTCGGCGGCACCGGCTTGCCCGCCACCTGGGCCTCGCGCGCGCGCTTGCCGGGATCGCGGCGCAGGCCGGTGAGCGGGCGAACCGCTTCGGCGAACATCGCCTCGTCACCGGTCGCCAGGCGGACATGGCGATCGTGAAGCTCGCCGCGCATCGGTACCGTCGCGACGATGCCCAGGCCCGAGATACAGGTCTGCGCGGGATCGAGGTCATGGACGAAGCTATGCACTACACGCAGCGCCGCCGATCCTGCATAGGCATAGAGCCGGACCGAAAAGGGCAGCAACTTGCGGTCCCCCGCCAGATGCCAGCCCTCGACCTTGACCACCGCGCGCACCGGACCGTCCTGCTCGACCGTGGTGCGATCGACCTGGCAGGTCAGCGCCTGGCGCAGGCCTTCGGGCACGCTGCGCACTTCGCCGACCAGCGCGACGCGGCCGAGTATCGCGCGATCCCCGCTCCGCGCGCAGCGGACGATCGCGTCGCCCGAACGGCCGATCTCCCAGACCAGCGCGCCCGAGTGGATGACGATCGCGTCGGCGCTCTCGCTGACCTGCACCGGCGCCGCGGGCAAGGTCTCCGCACCCGCCCCGACGACAAATTCCTCCCCGGTCGCATCGGCGGGCAGCGCGTGCGCCGTCCATTTGACCGAGCCATCGGGCCAGAAGGCGGTCGGCCAGCTCTGCGACGCCACCGGCACCCCTGCCCTGCTGCGTACCTGCAGCCGCTGGCGCTTCGACACCGCCCCGCGCGGCCATGCGACGCCGAAGGCCTGCCCGGCATGCAAGGCCGGCGCCGCACCGTCGATCCACCGCACCGGCGCCGCCAGCGCGGCCGGGCGCGCCTCCGCCACCCGCACCCCGCCCCAGGAAGCTCCGCTCGCGAGCAAACCGCCCCGCATCATCGTCCGCCGCGTCATGCGCATCGCATTCTCCTAGGGTTTGCCGATGCGCAGGTTGCGGATGCGCAAATGGCTCTTGGTCGTCCGCAGCGCGAACCAGCCGCGCCGATAGGGTTCGGGGTCGGCAAGCGTGAACAGGCGCTTCCCGTCGCGATCGACCGCGATGGCGCCGCCGTCGGCGACCAGCCGGATGTGCGTCCAGCGATTGGCGACGAGCAGATTGGGGGCGCCGCGCAGGTCGTGTTCCGGCAGCAACGGCCGATCGCCCGCCCGGCCGACATAGCGGCGGAAGCGCGTCGTCGTGTTCCGGTTGCCGCCGATCCCGACATAATAGGTCGCCAGGTCGTCATAGCCGGCAAACGCGCCCGAGCGGCGTTTCGCGAAGACCGATCCGTCGACCTCGTTCGGGTCACGCGCCATCCAGAAGGCATTGAGATCGCTGACCTGGTCGTTCGGTCCACCCTTGGCGACCGCCATCGCATCGAAGCTGATCGCGACCGGCCCTTCCAACGGCATCCGCCGCCACAGGGAAAGTCCGGCCGGCGTATCGATGTCGATACCGTCGCCAAAAACCACCTGCGCCGGCCGCTCGGCCTCGATCACCCAAGCATCAGGGTTGGTCACGGTTTCCGGGCCCGCGCTCCGCACGCATCCGAATGCCAGCAAGCACGCGATCAACGCCGCACGAGCGCGCATCTTCATCCTCCCTGCCAAGCCGATCTTCCGGTTTCCGATATAGAAAATAGCCGCCAAACGCCGGACGTACAATGTGATAGTTTATTCCATATATTGGTATCGCAATCGGCAAATCCCCAAATAGCTGACGCGACGAATCCGCTTCCCGGCATGCACTAGGCAATATTTTCCTAGCTTCGCCGCACAGCGTCGCTCTGGCCCTCTAAAATGGGTTCATGCAGCGCTTCCACCCCGACCTACCCGCCGGCCATGGACTGGCTGAAGCCGAGCCGGTTGGCGCGCGCCCGGAAGGCTGGCCGGGCGCGTGAGGGTCCTTTTCTACCTGCCCGTCGTGGCGCCCTGGTGGTTCGACAACATCGTCGAGCCGCTTATCCGCGTGCTGGCGATTGAGACCGAAGTGCATGTGCTCGCGCCCGCGCCCTGGAACAAGACCGGCATCGGCCCGCGGGAGCTCGAACGCTGCGCCGACCTGCCTTCGGTGTGCTGGCATATCGTCGATGGCGCCGGACATGAGGGCATGCGCGAGAACCCTGCCGACCGAGACGCAATCGTGGCGTTCGTTCGCACGCTTGCGCCGGATTATGTGCTCGCGCGCGCCGCCGATTGCGAGACGGTCGGCCAGTTTCCCGGCAAGGTCCGCTATTTGATGGAAGGCGGCGTACCGCCCTTCCCGCTGCACTATCATTGGATCATCCTGCAGCAGCAGCCGTTCGACCATGGCTGCCTGCCCGCGCTGGACGCTGCCCAACGTGCCGAACTCGACGCCCTGATCGCGCCCGCCTGGGATCATCTCCAGCAGAAATTCCAGCCGGATCCGGGCGCTCGCGAAGCATTCCGGGAATGGGCGCAGCTTCCTTCGGATCGACCGGTGATCGCCGTGCCGCTCGAATTCGAGGGCCCCGAGAACTTCTTTCCTTCGCTGCGCGTCGGTGCCCGCGCGAATGCCGACCTCGTCGCCGAGATTGCCGCCGCCATCGATCCGCGCATCTTCCTCGCGCTGACCAATCACCCGCTCAACGCAGAAGAGGCCGATAACAGCGCGCTCGAGGCGGTCGTCGCGCAGCACACGGACCGAATGCGCCTCGTGCCCAGCGCGACGCCGATGGGGCAGAGTTCCACGACCCTGCTCGCTCGGGATGCGGATGCAGTCCTGGTGGGCGATTCGAAATCCTATGCCAATTGCGCCTTTTTCGGCACGCCCACGCTACGGCGCACGCGCTTCGAGACGGGGGCGTGGCTCAACGCCTATCGCGATTTCGAAAGCTTCACGACGGCGGTCACCGCCGGAACCGCGGCGCGGCCCGACCTTGCGTACGCCAGGACCTGGTTCGCCTTCCACATCCTGAACAACGTGATCGATCCGCGCGATCCCGACCTCACCGCGGCGGAACTGCTGCGGCGGATCGACTGTCCCGTCGATCCCCTGCGCTGGCCGGCGGGCATCGCCCGGTTGCGTCAGGTCATGCCGGAGGCATGCCAATGAACGCCCTGGCGAACATTCTGCCCAGAGCCGAGGCGGCATCGGCCCAGGGCTGGTTCCACGACGTGATCGCGGCGGAGCGCGATGCGCTGACGCATTTCCTGACGGAGATGCCCGGCTGCATTCCGGCTGTCGTCGATCTGATCGCCCGGCAGCATCGCCCGATCGTGCTGCTGGGTGTCGGCAAGTCCGGGCATATCGCTGCCAAGCTCGCCGCGACCTTCTCGAGCCTCGGGACGCCGGCATTCTTCCTCAATGCCAGCGAGGCGGCGCATGGCGATCTGGGCGCGGTCCAGACCGGCAATGTCGTGATCCTGCTGTCGAACAGCGGCACGACCGATGAAATCGTGCGCATCCTGCCGCTGCTCAAGGCGCGCGACTGCCGCCTGGTGGGAATAGTCGGCCGGCCCGATTCGCCACTGGGCCGCGCGGTCGATTTCCTGATCCCCGCGGCCGTTGATGGAGAAGCGGACCATATCGGCATGGCACCGACTTCCAGCACCACGCTTCACCTGGCGGTCGGTGACGCGCTGGCGGTAGCGGCCAGCCGGGCGCGCAACTTCACCCGCGGCGACTTTCTGCGCCATCACCCGGCCGGATTGCTCGGCCGCCAGATGATCCCGGTCGCCAGCCTGATGCGGCAGGGCGATGACCTGCCCAAGGTTCTCGGCTCGGTGTCGATGGCGGAACTGCTGCCGATCATGTCGGCAAAGCGCATGGGCGCGGTCTGCGTGGTCGACGAGCAGGATCGCCTGCTGGGCCTGATCGTCGACGGCGACCTGCGCCGCCACATGCAGGCGCGCTGCGATCTCTACGCCACCCGCGCCGACAGCGTGATGCAGCGCAGCCCGCATGTCGTGGATGTAACCGCGACGATCGGGGATGTGCTGGTGCTGCGAGGCGCGGTGGACCGCGGCCTGCTGGTGCTGCCGGTGGTGGATGACCGAGGCGTGCTGCGCGGGATGCTGCACGCCAACGACCTGAACTAGGACCTGGGTTTGACCATGAAGATTGTCGCATTCATCCCCGCCAAGGGCAGCAGCGAGCGAGTTCGGGACAAGAACATTGCGGTGCTCGACGGCGAATATCTGTTCAAGCGCAAGCTCCGCCAGGCGCTCGATTGCGCTGCGATCACCGAAGTGTGCCTCGACACCGAGTCCGACGCGCTCGCCGAGCTGGCCAGCGACCTGCCGGTCTCGCGCCTGCGGCGTCCCGTGGCGCTGGCGAGCAACGCCACCGACGGGCACGAGATGTTCGCCTGGGAGTGCAGCCAGCGCCCCGATGCCGATCTGTGGATCCAGATCCTGTGCACCGCGCCGTTCGTCTCGTCCGAAACGATCAGCCGGGCGATCGACACGCTGCTCGCCGATCCGGAGGCGGACAGCCTCGTCGCCGTGAGCAGCGCCAAGCAATATTGCTGGAACGGCGAGACCCCCGCTTATGGCACCGGCCGCATCCCCAACAGCGTCGATCTGCCGAATACCGTGATCGAGGCGATGAGCCTCTATATCGTCCGCCGCTCGCCCTCCGGAGAAGTGCCGGCACGGCGCTATGGCGTGCGGCCGATCCTGTTCGATCTCGATCCGATGGAGCAGATCGACATCAATCGGGGCTCCGACCTGCAGATCGCCGAGACCGTGGCCGCAGGGCAGCGCGCGGTGGAGGTCACGCGGTTCCGCGCGATGATCTCGCATCTCTCGTCCACCGTCCTTGCCGATATCTGCAAGGACAAGGGCATCGCGGCGGTCCTGCCGCCGAGCCTGCGCCCCACCAGCGGCGGCAAGCTGTTCGGCCGGGCCAAGACGCTCGAGCTGGGCGCGATCCGCCCCGACGAAGGTCCCGATGCCTGGAAGGGCATCTATGGCGCGCTCGAATCCTATCGTTTCATCCGGCCCGGCGACGTGATCATGGTCGCCACCGACGTGCCCGACCGCGCCTATTTCGGCGACCTCAACGCCAATCTCGCGATCCGTTCGGGCGCTGTGGGCGCGGTGATCGACGGAACGACGCGCGACACCGCCGATGTCCGCGCGCTCGGCTTCCCGGTCTATGCGCGGGTCCGCCATTGCAACGACATCAAGCTGGATGGCACGTTGCGCGCGATGAACCGGCCGGTCATCATGGGTGGCGTGCAGGTTCGCAACGACGACGTCGTGTTCGCGGATGAGGACGGCGTCATCGTCGTCCCCCGCGAGCGCTGGGCCGAAGTCGAAGCGGCGGCCTGGGATGTCATGAGCAACGAGGCGCGGATCCGCATGCACGCGGCGCGCGGGCGCGATGTCGGCGAGATCCTCGCCGAATGCGGCGCATTCTGAGGATTTGAACCATGAAGACCGTCACCCTCGGCGCGCTTGAGATCGCCAATGACAAGCCCTTCGTCCTGATCGCCGGCCCCTGCGCGATGGAGAGCCGCGAACACGCCCTCGACACGGCATCGGCACTTGCGGAGATGTGCGGCGCGCTCGGGATCGGGCTGATCTACAAGAGCTCGTTCGACAAGGCGAACCGCACTTCGATCAATTCGGCGCGCGGCATCGGAATGGGCAAGGCGCTCGAGGTCTTCGCGGAAGTGCGGGAGCGCTTCGGCTGTCCGGTGATCACCGACGTGCACGACGCCGCGCAGTGCGCGCCGGTTGCCGAGGTTGTCGATGTCCTGCAGATCCCCGCCTTCCTGTGCCGCCAGACCGACCTGCTGGTTGCGGCCGCGGAGACGGGCCGCGCGATCAACGTCAAGAAGGGCCAGTTCCTCGCGCCATGGGACATGAAGAATGTCGCCGCCAAGATCGCTGCGAGCGGCAATGATCGCGTGATGCTGTGCGAGCGGGGCGCGAGCTTCGGCTACAACACGCTGGTGAGCGACATGCGCGCGCTGCCGATCATGGCGCAGACCGGGTGCCCGGTGGTGTTCGACGCCACCCATTCCGTGCAGCAGCCGGGCGGACAGGGCGAGACCTCGGGCGGGCAACGCGAGTTCGTACCCGTGCTGGCGCGTGCCGCGATCGCGGTCGGCGTCGCGGCGGTGTTCATCGAGACGCATGAGAATCCGGATGTCGCGCCGAGCGACGGGCCCAACATGGTTCCGCTCCACGAAATGCCGGCGCTTCTCGCTCGGCTGCAGGCGTTTGACCGGCTCGCCAAGGCCTGACGCGCAGGAGAGTCAGCGCATCAGCGCCGACTGCACGTCCGACCAGATTTCCGGACTCTGGGCCAGCAGCATGGTGCTGCCGCGCGCGTCCGCCGGCCGATAGGCGGCACCGTCCAAACGGGCGGCCTTGCCGCCAGCCTCGGTGAGGAAGAGCACGCCCGGCGCATGGTCCCACACCAATGTCCGCCAGTAGAGGGCGAAGTGCCGCATCCCAGACGCTATGATGGGATATTCGTCGCCGGCGCAACGCCGTGTCGGCACGATTTCGCCGGCAACCCTGGACAGCGCCGCGACGCGTGGCTCCATGTTCGCCGGCTGCGAGAAGCCGCTGACGATGCCGGAGAGCTGCGACACCCCCGGAGAGCCGGGACTGCTGGCGATCCGCACGCCGTTCAGCCAGGCACCGGCGCCCAGCTCGGCAGCGGCGAGTCTGTCATGGACCGGGTCGAAGATGCACGAGGCAACGATCTCGCCTTCGTCGAGCAGGGCGGCCATCAGGGCAAAGGGCTCGCGTCCCGCGGCGAAGTTGCCGGTCCCGTCGATCGGATCGACGATCCAGACCGCGCCCTCGTCGAGACGTTGCAGCAGGGAGGGATCTTGCGCACAGGCCTCTTCGCCCACGAAGCGGGCGTCGGGACGGATCGCGGCGAGGCCATGCGCGATGATCGCTTCGGCCTGGCGATCGGCAGTCGTCACCAACTCTCCAGGCGACTTCTCCTCCACGTCGCCGGCGGCAAGCGCCCGGTAGCGCGGCATCACCGCAGTCGCCGATGCCTCGCGCAGCACCGCGGCGATCGCGTCGGTAAAGGAGGCGTTTCGTACGGTCACATGCATTCGATAGCACAAGATATGGCCTTCGCGCGAGATCAAGTGTGGCTCGGCCAGGAGTCGAGTTCATTCTCCAGCCGGCTCAGGCATGCGGTTCGAGACATTCAACCGAGTGGTTGTAGATTCTCTTGAATCTCTTGGTAGTCCACGCGGGCGCGGGTGAGGATTCAACCGAAGCGTTGACCAAATGCGAGTCCACCGAGTCAAAGAGCAGTGCAGGGCATCCCTGCACGACAGGCAAAGCAGGCGAAATCCTACATTGCAAGGCATGCGCGCGGCATTCGGCATGGCGTCCTCGAAGGTCCAGCGCGCCGGAATTCCAAATCCCTGAATCCCTTGGTAATCCAGCAGGTACGATCGGGAAATTCAATCGACTAACTTCATAGCAAGCAGGAGCTCTCACGCCCCATGACGCACAAAGTTCGAGGACAATGATGGAAAGCACCGAATTTCGAGCCGGTCGGGCCGAGGGCGTTCGAGATGCATTGTCGGTGATCGAGGCTCTTCTGGCTGGGGAAGAGCTGAAGCTCGATCTGCCCGCCTCCTATGTGACCCGAATTGCCCGGCGCACGCGCTGGCAGGCCTACCGCAACGCCGCGTCGAGGCTACGAACCATGCTAAACAGGATCGATCGCAGCACGCCCGCGGCGGCGGCGATCGAGGCCAGGCTCAAGAAGATCGGCCTCTGACTTCGCTGCGGCGCAAACCGGCGACGATGCGACCTGCAGCCTGCCCGCGAACGCAAGCTGTCCCTCATTCGCTCTCGAACGTCTAACCTTCGACCAGCGGACCAGATAGGGTATCTTGTGGAACCGGCGAACGCTTCGGAGGCGGAAGAACTCAATCGGCGCTGGCGACCGGCGCTGACGGCGTTCTTCCTGCGGCGGGTGCGCAATCCGAGCGAAGCCGAGGACCTGGTGCAGGAAGTCTTCGTGCGGATGCTGCGGCGGGGGGAGAATGCCGCGCCGGACGTCTATATCTTCCAGATCGCCCAGAACCTGCTGGTCGACCGCTTCCGCAAGAATCGGGTTCGGGATCGCTACAGGGAAGGCCTCAGCGCCGAGTCCGGCCGAGACTATGACGGGTTCGATCCGCATCGCCTTGCCGAAGGGCGCGAGCAGCTCACGCTGCTTGGCCAGGCGATGGGCGACCTGCCCGAGCGCACCCGCGCCATCTTCATCCTCTACCGCGTGGAGAATATGAGCCAGGATGCTATCGCGACTGCGTTCGGCATTTCCGCCAGCGCGGTGAAGCAGCATGTCGCACGGGCGATGGCGCTGCTCGTCCGCAAGATGCGAGACATCCGATGAGCGCCGCTTTCGATGAAATGCCCGATCGCGACGAGCAGGCAGGCTATTGGTGCCTCAGCCTGGCAGAAGGGCCGCTGACCCCAGCCGACCAGGCGGCATTCGATCGATGGCTGGCCGAGGCCGACAATGCCCAGGCATTCGCAGACGCCGCCGACGTCTGGGACGCCATCGACGATGTGTCCAACCGCCCCGAACTCATCCACCTGCGCAGCACTGCGCTGGAGACGTTCCGGCGCGCGAACCGTCGGCGCTGGACCCGGCGAGTCGCGCCGCGATGGGCCTGGAGCGGTGCGGTTGCGGCCTGCCTGGCCGTGGCGGCATTGACGGCAATCCTCCTGCACGTGCCGACGCAGGTCTATCGCACCGGCATCGGCGAGCGGCAGCTGGCGATGCTAGAGGATGGTTCGAAACTGTCGCTCGATGCCGATACCGAGGTCGATGTCCGCATGGAGCGCGGCCGGCGCGAACTGGTGCTGGTTCGCGGCCGCGCGAAATTCGACGTCGCCAAGGACCCGCTGCGGCCGTTCAGCGTGACGGCGGGCGACAAGATCGTCGTTGCGACCGGCACTGCCTTTACCGTCGAGATGCTCGACCGGCGCGTGCACGTGCTGCTGTACGAAGGGCATGTCGCGGTTCTCGACCGGGACAGCCATGCCCCGATCCCGCGCGCCGGATCCCGCCCCGGGAGCAAGGCGGCCGCCGACCAGATCCTGGTGCCCGGCAGGGAGCTTGTGATGCAGCTCGGCGCGGGTGCCGGAACCGTGGAGGCCGCGGACGTGCCGCAGTCGCTGAGCTGGGAGACAGGCCAGCTGATCTTCGATGACGAGCCACTGGCCTCGGCAGTCGCCCGGGTGAACCGCTATTCGAAGGAGACGCTGCGCATCGGCGATGCCGGCGCGGCGGCGGCGCATGTCAGCGGGGTGTTCACCGCCGGGGATACGGACGCCTTTGTCGAGGCCGTCACGACGCTGGCGACGGTGCGGGCGGCGCGCGGCAATGGCGAAATCACCTTCCGTCAAAGGTGACTTGTCACAATTTTGTCGCGCATCGCTGTCCCTGGCCGCGGGTCGGACGTCTCACTCTCCAGCGGCGGGGTTGCCGCTCTCGGGGGGTATCGCATGCGGAAGGCAATTGGTTCGAAGTTGAAGCGCAACACGGCCCTGGCGGCGCTCGCGCTGTTCGCGCACGGCGTCCCGGCCTACGCCCAGGCCGTCACGGTCACGTTCGACATTCCCGCGCAGGATCTGGGCGCGGCGCTCAAGGCATTTGCGCGCGCATCGCACCAGCAGCTGAGCTTCGACGCCGGGTCGGTACGCGGCAAGCGCTCGCCCGCGCTGCGGGGTGCGTTCACCCCTGCCGAGGCGCTTGCGAAACTGCTCGCCGGCTCGGGACTGGTGGCGCAGAGCGGCCGCTCGGGCGTGATCCTCATCCGCCCCACGGCGTTCTCTGCCTCGGACGACGTTCCCCATGTCACAGAAGTGGCCGCGGCAGAGCCCGCCATCGTCGTCACCGGCACGCATATCCGCAATGCCGCCATCGCCTCCCCGGTGCTGCGCATCGACAACCAGCAAATGCGCGAGGCCGGACAGCGCGACCTGGGCGAAGTGATCCGGGACATCCCCAGCAACTATAGCGGCGGCCAGAACCCGGGCGCGCGGTTCCAGGCCGGGACGACGGCCAACACCAATTCGTCGGGATCGTCGGCGCTCAACCTGCGCGGCCTTGGCCCGGATGCGACCCTGACGCTGCTCAACGGCCGGCGGCTCCCCTATGACGGCACCGCCCAGGCCATCGACGTCTCCGCGATCCCGATCGACGCGGTGCGCGAGATCCAGGTCGTGCCCGACGGCGCATCGGCGCTGTACGGATCGGACGCCGTCGCCGGCGTCGCCAATGTCATCCTGCGCAGCGACTATGACGGCCTCGCCGCCTCGGCGCGGATCGGCACGGCGACGGATGGAGGCGGCTTCCTCAACCAGTATGAGGCGGTCGGCGGAAAGCGCTGGGGCACCGGCGGCATGCTCGTCGCGCTGCAATTCGATCACCAGAATGCCGTGCGCTCCGACCAGCGCGACTATACGCGCTATGTCGTCAGCCCGAACACGCTGCTCGACGCGCACAAGCATTTCAGCGCCCTGGCGACCGCGCACCAGGACGTCACCGACAGCCTGACGTTCAGCATCGACGCGCTCTACAGCTGGCGGCACAGCGACGGCGCCGAATATTCGGACCCCGGCTTCGCGGCGACCACGCGCTACACCAACGAGAATTACAGCGTCTCGCCAACGCTGACATGGCGCCTCGCCGGAGACTGGACCGCGACGCTCAACGGCTCGTTCGGCCGCAACGACACGCATCGCTTCGACGACTATATAGATACGGCGACCGGCGACAATTACGGCGGCGAGATCTTCTACCGGAACTATGCCTATGGCGGAGAGCTCGACCTGGAGGGCCGCCTGTTCAGCCTGCCCGGCGGCGATGTCCGGCTGGCGACGGGCGGCGGCTATCGGTTCAGCCACCTCCACGCCTTTTCGCCCACCCGCAATTACGGCAATGGCGGCATCGGCAATTATTACGGCTTCGGCGAGCTGTCCGTGCCGCTGGTCTCGGACGCCAACGCGATGCCGCTGCTCCGCCAGCTCAGCATCTCGGCGGCGCTGCGCCACGAGGAATATGACCGGTTTGGCGGCGTCACCACGCCCAAGCTGGGCCTGGTCTATGCGCCTGCACCCGATCTCGACCTGAAGCTTTCCTGGGGCCGCTCGTTCAAGGCGCCCACCCTCAGCAACCAATACACCCCCTACTCCGCCAATCTGCAGCAAGCGGCGGCCTTTGGCGGCGGCGCCTATCCCGCCGGCTCGACGGTGCTGATCACCGGCGGCGGCAATCCCGACCTGGGGCCGGAGCGCGCGCGCACCTGGTCGGCCACGCTCGACCTCCATCCGCGCGCAGTGGCGGGCTTGAACCTGTCGGCGACGTATTTCGACGTCGACTATACAGACCGCGTCACCCAGCCGGTCAGCAACGGCGCGCTCGGCGCGCTGACCAATCCCGCGGTGCAGGAATTCATCGATTACGCGCCGAGCGCGGCGCAACTGGCCGCGTTGATCGCACGGACGCCCACCGGACTCCGCAATTCCTCGGGCGCGCCCTACGATCCCGCAAAGGTCGTCGCGGTCATCAACAACAACCTGGTCAACGCCTCCCGCCAGCGCATCCACGGCGTCGACCTGGGCGGCACCTACCGGATCCCGATCGCGAGCGGCGACACCATCGTGTCGGGCCAGGGCAGCTGGTTGACGAGCAGCCAGCGCAACACCGCGAGCTTGCCGTCGTTCCAGCTCGCCGGCGCCAACTTCAACCCGCCCCATTTCCGCGCGCGCGGCGGCGCGACCGGTCATTTCGGCAGCGTCACGACGGCCTTCTTCGCCAATTATATCGGCCCGGTCCTCGACGCGAATGCGAGCCCCCCGGCGAAGGGCGACGACTTGGTCACGCTCGACCTGACGCTGATGTGGAAGGCACCTGCGACAACAGGCCCGCTGAAAGGATTCGAGCTGGGCGTGTTCGTGCAGAACCTCGCCAATGCGAAGCCGCCTTATCTCGCGCCATTCAGCAACACGACGGTCA
The DNA here is from genome assembly GCF_058807215.1 of Sphingomonas sp. GW821-FHT12D09. Taxonomy (NCBI): domain Bacteria; kingdom Pseudomonadati; phylum Pseudomonadota; class Alphaproteobacteria; order Sphingomonadales; family Sphingomonadaceae; genus Sphingomonas; species Sphingomonas sp. GW821-FHT12D09. The sequence continues at coordinate 1,717,429 of NZ_JBXAQL010000001.1, forward strand.
ACTATGATTCGACCAACTATTCGCCGCTGGGCCGCTTCGTCAGCCTCTCGCTGCGCAAGGCTTGGTGAGAGGCATGGCGAAGCGCGGGCTTTCGCGCCGCACGGCATTGGGCGCGTGCGGCGCGCTGCTCGCCGCCACGCCGCTGGGCGTCGGCGCCCAGTCCGTCGACCTGACCGCAACCGACCGGATCGTCGATGAAGGCGGACGGCACAGCGAAGTGATGGGCATCGCCGGATACCTGACCGACGAGATCGGCCAGCGGCTGACCAACTCGCCCGGCCACCGCAAGGCGATCGCCTGGACGCAGGACAAGTTCCGCGGCTGGGGCCTCACCAGCGTGCGCACCGAAGGCTTCCCGTTCGGCCATGGCTGGTGGATGGAGCATCTCAGCGTGCGGATGATCGCGCCGCGACCGCTGCAACTCACCGCCGGCCCGATCAGCTGGAGTCCCGGCACCAACGGCCCGATCACCGCGCCGATCGTCTTCGCGCCAATGACCAGCGAGGCCGATTTCGCACAATGGAAGGGCAGACTGTCGGGCAGGATCGTCCTGATCTCCTCGCCCGACGCCGCCAAGCCGGTCATGGCCTATAGCCGGCAATCGGTCGACGACCTGGCCAAGATGGACGTCCATGCCCTTCCCCGGCCATCATCGGACGGATCGGCCAGCTGGAAGCGGAACTTCGCATTCCCGCGCGCGCTGCAGGCCTTTCTGAAAGCCGAAGGGGCGCTAGCCCTGGTGCGGATCCCGCGCGCGGACGGGAAGCTGATCCAGGGCGATGGCGCCCGGTTCGCCCCCGGCGACGAAATGCCCCTGCCGGGCGTGGAAATCGCCGCCGAGGATTATCGTCGCCTCGTCCGCCTCGCCGAACGCGGGTCCGCCCCCACGCTCCAGCTCGACCTGGCGGTCCAGTTCGACGAGAGCGATCATCAGGCCTATAACGTGCTGGCCGACATCGCCGGCACCGATCCCAAGGCGGCCTATGTCATGGCCGGCGCGCATCTGGACAGCGTCACGCCCGGCGACGGTGCCGCGGACAATGCCGCGGGCGTCGCGATGGTGATGGAGGCGGCGCGGATCCTGTCGACGATGCCGCGGCCGCGGCGCACCATCCGCTTTGCCTTGTGGGGTGGCGAGGAACAGGGCGAATTCGGCAGCATCAACTATGTCGAGCGGCATTTCGCCACGCGCGGCGACCCCGGCGATCCGCAACTGACCGGCGAGGCCAAATATCTGCGCTGGTGGCATCGCTGGCCGATCGTGCCCCTGCCGAGCTGGCGCGAGATGTCGGTCTATTTCAACCTCGACAACGGCGCCGGGAAGATCCGCGGGATCTTCGCGGACAACAATCTGACGGCGATCCCGATCTTTCGCGAATGGTTCAAGCCGTTCGAATCCATGGGCGCATCGACCGTCGCGATCCTTGGCCAGGGCGGATCCGACAATGACGCGATGCAGGACGTCGGCGTGCCGGGATATCAGTTCATCCAGGACTGGGACGATTATGGCCGCATGCACCACACGTCGCTCGACACCTATGACCATCTCGAGCCCGACGACATGCGCCAGGCTTCGATCATCCTGGCGAGCTTCCTGTGGAACGCGGCGAACATGAAGCAGGACTTTCCGCGCCGGCCTCTGCCCACAAGGTCCAGATGATTTTTGACGAAACCACTGATGTCCAACCGGATCGGCGATCGCCCAACCGAACAGATTTCCAAGCTCTTGATCGCCAGCCCCGAAAGCCCCCCACTCGCACGCGAACGACTGCGGACCTGTCGGCCCGCATATAGCGATATTTTTTTATTTCTCTGAAGCTTACCCATTCGCTGGAATATCAGCGAATGGGGTAATGGTGCCAGAAGAGAACCGTAAAAATATCGATATCAATTTGAGAATGTTTCTCTAATTAAAATTGAAATCAATTTTTATACCCGCAAATATTCCCTTCCATGCGGGCGAACCTTTGGTTCGAGTTCTGGCTTATTGCCTTCACCAAATCTATCCGACCCGCTTTTTATACGCTCCTTATGGCGATCTGTCCATATAAGTTTAAATGTATCCACCAACTCAACTGTCTGCCCGTCAGGAATTGAGGCCGGTGAGAAGCAGACAAATGGCACTCCGATCTGGCACGATTTACTCGGTCTTCTGCTTGCATGATATGCCTTCCCTGCAATGGATAAGCTCCCAAGGTAGCCCGCCAAGTACGCAGCAAACCGCAGGCGCAAAAAATGGCGGCGCGACACTAGGGTCGCGCCGCCAGTCCTGAGTAGCGTGCTTTAGAAGTGCGCGATCACGCCCGCCATCGGGCGGATGCTCTTGGCGCTGTTGAAGGTGTTGATCTCCATGCGCAGGCGCACGCCGCTATTGCCGGTGATGCCGCCGAGGCCGATGTCCTTCGGGCCGACCTCGACGCCGGCGCCATAGGTCATCGCGTGATAGTCGCGGCTGTTGTCGCCGAGCGCGGCGAAATTGACCCACTGATAGCCGACCTTGCCATAGATCATGCCGCTCTCACCGGCGCGCAGGCCGAAGCGGCCGGCGGCGCCATATTCCCAGTCGATATCGCCCTTGAAGCCCTTCACGACATTGCCTTCGGCGCCGACGAACACCGGGCCGAGCGGCACGTTGAAGCCGGCGACGGCCGAGACGAGCCCGCCGTCAAAGGCGCGGCCGTTGTTCGAGGGCGGGATGCCGGCATTGGGCTGCTCGTCGAAGCGCTCATAGCCGCCGAGGATGCCGACATAGGGCTCGAAGCCGAACGCCTTGGTGCCGTCGGGCGCGGTTTCGGTGACGGTGGTGGTCGTCGCAGTCTCGCTATCTTGAGCCTGAGCAGTGGGGACGATGAACGGCAGCGCGGCGAAGACCGCGGCGGCGAGAATGTTACGCATGTGTGATTGACCTCGTAATGAACCTTCCTCGCTTTCCGCGCTGCCAGATTTGGGTAGCATCGAAAGCGAAGCGAAGGAGAGAATGCATGGAGACTCAGAGAGTTGCGCTCTGCCTCCCCTTTCGAATTCTTGTTGCATCGCGGCAACACCTTCCGGACGCCTGGAACACCCGCGACAGCTAGCCCTGTACCGGATGTCACCCCGAGCATCGACATGGAAAGGCCGTCATGTCCCTGTGCACCGAGCAAGACGACTAGCGCTCGACGGGCTTGCCCGCGTGCACCAAACAGGCCACCCAGGCCGTCTGCCGCAGGCTTCTGGACTCCTGCAAGCGCGGAAGTATCGGCGGGCCAGCACAGTATCGCCATTGTCGATCACGGTGAATGAGCAGGAAACCGATAGGGGCGCGACGCAGGCAGCACTATGTATCCGTTGCCTCAGTCCTACCTTGGAAGTGCCGGTTCGCAGCCGCCCTAGGTAGCAGCAGTCAAGCCTTCCGGCGATCGCATCCCCTCCTGGACAGTTTCGACACGTCGCAGGATCAGTTGAGGCGGATAGTGCTCGGCCGGCACGCCGTCCAAGGACGAGAGCGCGACGCCTAGACGGCGATCCGATCCCCGGGAAACCAGAGATAACCCCCGCAGGCCTTCCGGTTCCCAATGACGCTCGATCGTTCCGCGAAGCCCGCGCATGGTCGCCCCTTCGAGCAGACTGCCGAAACCCATCGCACCGGGTTCCTGAGGGACGGGTGGTCCGTCACGCTCTTTCCACTCGACGAGGAACAGCCCTTTCTCGCGGCGCATCGCAACGCGGATGCTGCCTTACGCCGTCGATAATGCACCATATTTAGCCGCGTTTATGGCGATCTCGTGAAACAGAAGCGCGACCGAAGTCAGCACTATCCCTGATAGCAGCAAATCCTCGCCGGAAATCAAGGCACGCGTGCCACTATGCCTGATGGCGCAAGAATCGTGTCGATCAGCGTCGCCAAGGTCATTGATTTTTCGACCGCATCATCCTCTCGCAGGTCGGGCAGAGTAAGATCAGCGCCAACGCTTCCAGCTTCGAGAGGATACCTGTTGCAACCCTCCGACATCGCCGGCATCGCGCGCGCTCAGTGCAATGTGACGTCCTACCAAGCTGAAGATATTCTTGATCCGGTGGTTCATCTCGCGCAGCAGGATAGACTGCCCTATACGAGACTACTTCAACTCGGTAATGTTGCGCGCGATCTTGGATGCGCCGATGCTATCACCGGCAGCGTTGCGCACCGGCGATACCGTCAAGGATACATCGAACAGACTTCCGTCCTGGTGGCGGCGCACCGTTTCGAAGTGATCGACCCGCTCGCCCGCGCGCGACCGCGAGAGGATGTGATCCTCCTCGCCTAGCCGATCCTCGAGAATGAGGATGGTAACGGGCTTTCCCACCGCTTCTTCTGCCGTATAGCCAAATAATCGGGTGGCGCCCGCATTCCAGGTCGCGATCGTGCCTTCTAGCGCCTTGCTCAGGATAGCATTGTCAGAATCCTGCACGATTGCGGCAAGCCACGCACCCGCCTCAACGACGAACTCCCCAGCGTGACGCGGTCTAGCTCTGCAGCGGTCCAACCAGCGGAGGACGAAGAAATATCTGTCACTGGAGGCTCTCGCTGGCTCGTCGCACGGCACGCGCCTACGATCCGACGCTGTATCGACCGACACACAGCGCGAGCGCTATATAATATATCGGCCGCAAAGCGCCGGAGGCTGGCCGAGGTCGGAATAGTGAAAGCCGCACGTTAGCGCTCGGCCACCCACCAATAGGATAGTGCGCTTGAGCACCCGCTGATTAGAAACGGGATCGCTTCCAGCATGTTGAAAACGCTCTGCGAGCGCTGAGTATCGGCCCATGCGATAGCCATGCCAGCCAGTAACCCCGCAGCGGCAAAGAAGATGGGAGAGTTGGTGCCGAGCGAGCGCGCAGCAGCTATCACGATACTTCCGACTATCAAAGTGGGCAAAGCTGCCAGCAGGCCGCCGAACAGGAGTGCTATCACGAGAAACGTCAGAGTTCCTCCGATAAAATCCCAGAATTCCATCGGGCCTCCTCGCGGACCCAATAGTGTCATGATCATGAGACAGACTGCCGTGACTACGGGTGCGACAAATATTGCCACGACAAGACCTAGCAAAGTACGACTTGCTGGCTGCATCGCTTCAGCCATTAACATATCCTTATAAATCTGGACATTATCAACAAAGGTAAAAAATTTTTTTACTAGTCCGGATGATAAATTAGCCTAATACAAAAGTCGCACGGGCAACAGGAACCGAGTCAAAAACACCAAAAAAAACATATAACCTTGCGCTTTACTGGTACTTTTTGATCAACTACATCGAGACATCTACGTTTAGCGTCTGATTTTTCTATCATTTTACGCCAGCCGGACCGTAACTGCGCCGGGCATCTATTGGGCGTGACAAATGCGGCAACTACATGGAGGTGATGATAGCCGGGTCCAATACTTGTTGGCCAAGATGCACGCTCAAAACGCTTTCGTCACACGGATCTGCAGCGTCCCCGCCTTCTCGCCCTGGCCGGTACGCAGCCCGGTCTCGAAGTCGAACGACCAGCCGCCCTTCAGGATGTCGAAGCGCGTGCCAAGGCTGAGCTGGAGCTGCTCGCGCTTCCAGCCCTGGCCGGTGAGCGCATAGGCCGCGGCACCCGGGATATCGGCATAGTCGAGCCACTGCTGATCGACATCGGAGAACTCATGGTTCCACTCGGCGCGGAAGCGCGGGGTGATCGAACCGAAGCCTACCTTCTGGCGATACTCGATGCGGCCGCCGATCGTGCCGGTGATCGAGCGCACCTGCCGCGCATCGAAGCGCAGATTGTAGCGCCCGGCACCGCTCTCCGAATAGGCGTCGAGATCGGCATCCATATACTCGCCGCGGCCGTAGATCGACCAGGTCAGCGCGCCGCGGCCGATCCGGTCGATCCCCAGCGAGATCGCCGCCACCGTGTAGCTGCCGTCACGGCTGCCACGTGCCGTCGCATCCACCGCCGCGGCGAGACGCCGGGTGCTGAAGTCGAGTTGGCCGCGGCCGATCACGCCGTCGATGAACGTGCCGTCCGCCGGCTCGAGGCTGGCATAGGCAGCATAGAGCGTGCTGGTGCCGCGCACCTGCGCCGCCGTGCCGATCCGGCTGACGTCATTGCCATAGCCGCCACCCAGGCCGACGACGACGCCGTCGGCGAGCTTGATGTCTGCACCGGCGCTGAGACCGGCCGTGGTTGCCGTCACCTTGGTGCGATCGGTGGTCTTGTCGCGCGTGCCGATGTCGATGGCACCGCCCGCCCAGGTCGCGAACGAACCGGTGCGGCGGGTGCCGTCCTCGTTCGTGTCGGCAGCCTTCTTCGCGGCACCCGCGTCCGGCGTGCCGGTGCCGGTCGGCGCGATCATGCGGCCATAGCCGAGCTGACCGGTATCCGAGAGCGGCGTTTGCGGGTTGTTGGCGAGCTGGCCGATCGCCGGATCCTCACCCGACATGCGCATCCGCTCGGTGATCCCCAGGCCCCAATCCTTGTCGGTCGGGCGCTGGCGCATGCCCATCGTGCCGTCGCGCGAGTTGAGCGTCACGCCCATCGCCATGCCGGCCTGGCCACGGCCATTATGCAGCTGCTCGGTACGCCGCATGAAGTTGCCGACCTGGGCCCGGGCGAAGCGACGGGTCGCTTCGGACTGGGCATCGCTGATCGCGCCGACCGTCGGATCGTTACGCGGATCCGGACGGGCCTGGACGGTGAGCGTCACGGTCGATGGAGCCGAGGCGCCGAAGATATTGCTCAGCGTATAGGTGACCACGATCTGCCCGCCGAAGCGGTCGTTCGGCGTCACATCGAGACGATAGGTTCCGGTGCCGGTGGCGACGATCGCCGTGCTGGCCGAATTGGCCGGCGAGACGCTGACCACATTGGCGCCGGTGATCGGGCCGCGGGTCGCCCCGTCGGTCAGCATCACCGAGACCATCTGGCCGTCCCCGGTGGTCGCCACCTTGGCAACGGCGATCGGCGCCTGGCCGACGACGGTGATCGACACCGTGGCAGGCGACGAGGTGCCGCCCGGACCGACCGCGACGAAGGCGAAGCTGTCGGTGCCGGCATAGTTGGCCGCCGGGTTGTAGGTCGCGATGATCGGCGTGGCCGGAGCGGCATCGCCCTTGACCGGCGAGGCCGCCACGCCACCGCCGCTCAGCGTGACCGTGCCGTGCTGCGGCGGCGTCGAGATCTGGATCGTGTCATAGACGCCGGTCACCAGAGCCGACAGGTCGATATTGACGCTGGTGCCCGTAGTGGTGGTGCTGCTCGGGACCGTGCCGGTGCCCGGTGCCGCGCTCGGCGGGGGCGGGTTGGCCACCGTCAGGCTGACGGTCGCGGCGGAGGAAGTGCCGCCCGGGCCGGTCGCCGTGTAGGTGAAGCTGTCCGCACCATAATAGCCCGCCATCGGCTTGTAGGTGACGACGTCGCCGCTCACCGTGACGGTGCCGTGCGCCGGCGCCGTGCCGATGGTCAGCGTGCTGTGCACGCCGGTGACCGAGGGCGCCAGATCGATGGCGGTACCCGCGCTGTTATAGGCGACGGAGACGCCGGACTTGTTGGCCGCGGTCGGCGCCGCCGGCGTCGCCACCGTCAGGCTCACCGTCGCCGGAGCGGACGTCCCGCCCGGGCCGGTCGCGGTGTAGGTGAAGCTGTCCGCGCCATAAAAGGTCGCCGCCGGGGTGTAGGTGACCACCTCGCCCGCGATCGTCACCGTGCCGTGCGCCGGCGCCGTGGCGACCGCGATGCTGCCGCGCACGCCGCTGATCGAGCCCGACAGGTCGATCGCCGTGCCCGCGCTCGCATAGGGCACCGCCACGTCGGACTTGTCCGCGACGGTCGGTGCGGGCGGGATCGCCACCGTCAGGCTCACCGTCGCCGGGGCCGAGGTGCCGCCCGGGCCGGTCGCGGTGTAGGTGAAGCTGTCGGCGCCGTAATAGGTCGCTGCCGGGGTGTAGGTTACCACGTCACCCGACACCGTCGTGGTGCCGTGCGCCGGCGCCGAGCCGATCGCGATGCTCGAATGGACACCGGTGATCGAGCCGCTGAGGTCGATCGCCGTGCCCGTGCTGGCATAGGGCACCGCAGCCGAGGTGCTGCTGCCGCTCGGTGCCGCCGGCGTCTCGACCGTCAGGCTGACGGTCGAGACGTTCGACGTACCGCCCGGTCCGGTCGCGGTGTAGGTGAAGCTGTCCGCGCCGAAATAGCCAGCCGCCGGCGTGTAGGTCACGACGTCGCCCGCGATGCTGGTCGTGCCGTGCGCCGGCGCGTTGCCGATGGCGATGCCGTTGTGCGGTCCGCCGGTGATCGACGGTGCCAGGTCGATCACCGTGCCGGCGCTGCCATAGGGCACGGAGACGCTCGGTTTGTCCGCCGCAACCGGCTTGTCGATGAAGGTATAGGTTGCGCCGCCCGTGCTGGTCTGGCCGTTGACCGTAACGGTCACCGTCACGGCACCCGAACCAGTGGCGGGGGCCGTGACGGTGAGCTGCGTCGCACTCGCCGCCGTGACGATGCCGTTGCCGGCGCCGAAATGGACGACGTTATTGCCCGGCGTCGTGCTGAAGCCGATGCCGGTGACGGTCACCACCTGGCTCACCGGACCCGAGGTCGGCGAGATCCCCGTGACCGAGGGCAGCACCGCAAAGGCATTGCCTGTCGCGCCTGCCGTGGCCGGGTAGCCGCTGGGCGTGAAGCCGCCCAGCGTGAAGCCCGCGCCGGTGCCCGCTGCCTGACCCGTATAGTCGAACGTGACGGTGCATCCGCCCGCAGGCACGCTGAGGCCGCTGAGCTGGACAGTCGCCGCGGTGGGTGCGCCGACGCTGAAGCCCGCACAGCTGCCGCCCGGCGCGCCCGGGACGCGTACGAGCACGGTAGTGTCCGCGGTGAGCAGCGTATTGAAGGCAGGCGAGGCCGAGGCGTTGGCGTTGGTGAAGGTGATCGTCACCGTGCCGCTCGAGCCCGCGGCGAGCGTCGCCGGCGCGAAGTTGAGGCTGGAGCCGATCGCCTGGGCCGCGCCGACCGTGATGGTCTGCTGGACCTGCGCCGCCGCATTCCAGTTGGAGTCGCCCGGCTGGTCGGCATCGATCCGGCACGTGCCGGGCGCCGTGAAGGTCACGGTGTTGCCAGAGAGCGCACAGCCCGTGCTGGTGCCGTCGAGGCTGAAGATCACAGCGAGGCCCGACGACGCCGTCGCGGTCACCGTATAGGCCGGGCCGCCCACCGCCGCGCTGGGAGCGGCCGGGGTGAAGCCGATCGTCTGCTCGCCCTTGGCGATCGTGACGGTGGTGACCGTGCCGATGGCGGTGAAAGCCGCTCCCCGGCTGTCGGTCGCCTTGATCTGATAGCCGAACGTGCTCGCGGTGGTCGGCGTGCCAGACACCAGACCAGTCGCCGGATCGAGGCTGGTACCCGGCACGAGCGCGCCCGCGTTGAGCATATAGGTATAAGGTGCCATGCCGCCCGAGGCTTGGTTCTCCTGGCTGTAGCTGGCGCCGACCTTGGCCCCCGACGCGACGCCCGTGGCTATCGTCAGATTGGCCGGCGTCACCTGGAAGCTCCGCGAGACGCGCGCCGCTGCGCTGTAGGTCGCGTTGCCGGCCTGGTCCGCGTCGATCGTGCAGGTGCCCGTCGCGAGCAGCGTGACTGCCGTGCCAGAGACCGTGCAGACGCCGGTCGTGGTCGTGCTGTAGGTCACCGTCAGGCCCGAGCTCGCGGTAGCCGCGCCCGCAATCGACACCGGCGAATCGGAAAGCGAGGCATCGGACAGCGGTGGAAAGCTAAGCGTCTGACCCGCCTGGACGATAGTGATCGAATAGCTTTGCATGGCAGTGAAGGCACTGCCCGCCACTGCCGCCGAGCTGTCGGTCGCGGTGATGGTGAAGTTGAAGGTGCCCGACGCAGTCGGCGTGCCCGACAAGGTGTCGCCGCTCAGTGTCAGCCCCGGCGGCGGCGTCCCGCCCAGGCTGTAGGTATAGGGGGGCGTACCGCCGCCCGCCGTGAAGGCCTGCGAATAGGCCGTGCCCGCCATACCGCCCGGCAGCGCGCCGCTCGCTGGCGCCAGCGTGACCGGCGCGATATACGTGAAGCTGGTCGAGGCGGTGCCGCCCGGGGTGGTCACCACCACGTTCGCCGAGCCTGCCGTGCCCTGCGGCGTGATGAAGGTCAGGCTGGTGGCATTGCCGCTCGCCGAGACCAAGCTGCCGCCCACCGTCACCGACGCGCCGCTCAGATTGGCGCCGCTCAGCGTCACGCTCGTGCCGCCCGCGGTTGGCCCGCCATGCGGATTGAGCGCGCTGATCGTCGGCGCCGCCGCGACGGTGAAGTGGCGCACCGCACTGGACGACGGATTGCCGAGCGGATCCTTCGCGCGCACCGTCGCGGTGTGCGGGCCCACCGACAGGCCGGTCAGGTTGAACGACCAGGTGGTGCCGCTCACGGTGGCCGCCACGAAAGCGCCGCTGTCGGGCTGAACCTCGACCGCGCTGCCCGCCTCGGTCGTACCCGAAAGCGTCACGCTCGACCCCGTATTCTCGTTCTCGGCCGGCGCGGTCACCACCGGTACCCCCGGCCCGGTCGTGTCGATGTCGAACGAGACCTGGTTCGAATTGCCAGAAGTCACCGTGGACAGCGTCTGGGTCACCTGCACGGTATAATGGCCGTCGCTGCGCGCCGTCGGCGTGAAAGTCCAGACACCACTGCCGTCCGCGGTGATCCCGCTCGTGCTTAAGGGCAGCGGACCGGCGAGCGTCAGATTGATCGTCGCGTTCGGCGCCGCCGTGCCGGTGATCGTCGGCGTATTGTCGTTGGTCGGCGTGGTGATCGCGGTGATCGTCGGCGTCAGCACATAGGTGAAGTTCTGGGTAGCGCTGGTGCCGGCGCCAGAGGCGACGCTGACAGTGACCACACCGCCCGCCCCGGTTGCACCCGCAGAGGCCGCGGTCGGCACGCTCAGGGTGATCGTGCTGTCGTTGACGATCGTGAAGGCGCCCGATCCAATCGTCGCGACGCCGAAATTTACTTGCGTCGCGCTGGTGAAGTCCGAACCGGTGAGCGTCAGCGAGCTGGCGCCGCCGCCACCCGTCGTGCTGCCGACGCCATTGGCGGCAGCGGCCGAGAGCGAGGCGAGCGTAGGCACCGGCGTTGCGCGTGTCACCGCGATCGTGTAATCTCTGGCGGTCGTGCCGTCCTGCGCGGTGACATGCACGGTGATCGTGTTCGAGCCGGCCACCAGGGGAACCGCGCTCGGGCTGCCCGAGGTGACCGCAGTGCCGTTGACCGTCACAGTCGCTCCCGGGCCGGCCACGGTGGGCGTCACGTTGAGCGAGGTCACGTTGCCGGCGACCGATGCGGTGTAGCTGGTCGTACCCGCGGCGAAAGCCGGGTTCAGCGTACCCGGCGAAATCACCAGATTCGAGAGGTTGGCATTGGCCGAGGCCTGAACGGTGAGCGGAGTCGGCGTAGCTGCGAGAGCGCCCGTCTGCGGTAGGCTGGCCGTGGTCGAGGTGCCCGTCGAGGAAGGCGTTCCACTCGCGCCGTAGCTGGCCGGCGTAGTCGAGCGGACCTGCATCGTCACGGTGCAACTCCCGTTGGAAGCCAGGTTCATACCTGACAGGAAGATCATATTGCCGCTTGTCGAGAGCCCGACGATGCAGGTCGATGTCGCCGAACCGGAGACATAGGTCAGACCGCTCGGGGAGGTGGAAATCCCGACCGAGACTCCGGTGAGGCCCACCGGGTTCGGATTGCTGAACACGGCCGTCAGCGTGGTGTTCGCGCCGTTGGCGACCGAAGTCGGGTTGAACGATAGCGTGAGCGCCGGCGGTGCGAGATAGCGATAGCCGGCTGGCTTGGTCTGCGAGAGGCCAGAGCTATTATTAGTGACCACCACATCTACCGCGCCGGCCGCTGCGGAGTTGGGCGGCGTGACAGTGATCGACCCGGTCGCGTTTGCGGTCACCGTGCCGGCGACCCCGCCAAACGTCACACCATTGCTGCTGGCGCTGAAATCAGAACCTGTAATCGTTACCGCAGCCGGACTGGCCATCCGGCCCTCTGCCGGGGAGACCGTCGATATGGTCGGCGTCTGCGCCCAGGCATGAGTCGGAAGCAGGCCAATTGCCAACAAGGTCAGCCAGAAGAGATTTGCGAGGGTTCTGCCGGCTCGGGCGGTCACGCAACGGAGCGCGCGAATGGTCATCCGATGAGACCGGCGCGCCCAAGTGCCAACGATCGGCGGAAACACTCGAGATTTGCCCACTATCGCCCCCCGGCAGTCCGAACCTGGGAAATTCGCGAAATTCCGCTTGTCCCCACTCCTAAATATCTCAATAACTTATAAGAAAGTATTGATCCACCCTCCCAAGCGGCTTTGCGCTATAGGCCGAAACAGGGCACTCGATCCCCGGAATCGCTCAGTATTCGTCTATGCGCCGCAGCACGCCGAGTATCTCGAAGTGCTCACGGACTGGGATCCGATCGGGCAGCGCGTGACCTTCTCGGACACGGTCCATCTTTGCGATGTCCGGTTCACTCGGGACCTTGGCGTCGAACAATCGCGTAGCCTGGGACGGCCCGGGCTCAACCACGCATTCCTGACGCTGATGCACGCTGCGATCACCGTGGGCATCGCCCATGCCGTCTTGAAGACCGGTTGCGCGAATTGCGCGGGCGCCTGCGGCCCCGGCACGGCGCTCATGTCAGCTTGGCGAGCGAGGATAGGTTCGTGCTGGCCGAACTGGGCCGGTGCGCGGCTCGATGCGCTGGAGGCCGGTCTGGCTGTGGCAGCGGCCGCGCTCGTCGCCACGCGTTGGGGCCTTGGACCGACATTGGCGCAACGCTCGCACCCACACGGTCGAAGGCCTCATGGCGGATGATGCTATCGCAGCTCAACGCCAGAGTGGCGGGTTAACGAGCGCTATCAGGCCATGTGTCTGGGCCGCCAACGACCACTTTTGGCGCGCTTAGCTGCCGCAAGTCGAATGCTTTTGATGGCGGCTGGTCGCGCCGACAGGACTCGAACCTGCATGGCCGGGGTTGCAATCCGGTGCGTAGCCGTTCCGCCACGGCGCGTCGAAGGCCGCCATGGGCGACGCAAGGACATCTGTCGCGAGGCGGGTCTGACGAAGCACGTCGGCGTATCGATCACTTCCCTGTGCCTGACCACGACCCATTGGCATGTCCGACGGCATCAAGGCGCTCTTTGTGTCCCGCGGCGCGCTCGGCTGCCATCGCACTTGAGGAAATGAGAGCCCAGCGATTTCTCGGTCGACCGGAAATGAATATCCTGCGGCAACCCGCATCAGAATGATGTCCATGGGAATGGCGAATTACGACCTGCAGCAAATCTGAATCTTGCCAAGAACCTGAAAGGCAAGCTGCTGCTGGCGCACGGGCTGCTCGACGACAACGTGGCCGTGTCATCGAGGCTGCTAGTCGTCGATGCCCTACAGAAGGCGAAGAAGGATTCCGATCTGGTCCTGTTCCGCGCGCGCATCACGGTTATGGCGACGCATCCAGCTACATGGTGCGGCGGCGGTGGGACTATTTCGTCAAGAATCTTATGGGAGCGAAGCCCCCGAAGGAGTTCAGGATCGGGAGGCCCGGCGCCGGCAATTGAAGCTGAGCAAACCGAGGGCATGCGGAGAGTTCGGACGCGGTAAACGCCACGGTCCAAAGAAAGGCGTTACCGGACTTCGAACGGCGAATTATTGGCTTGCGGCTTGGGGGCCAGCTTAACGTGTGTCGCGTTCCTACAGTCAGCTGTTCAAAAGCAGTCAGACTGCAACCGGTGCACCAGCTGCCGCCTTCCCAGGGGAATAATTAGCCAGTTCTTCAACGATGCTCACCGCCGCTTGAAAGTCGACGCGCCCCGTGAACCGTTTCCACGGCGAGATGTAAACGCCGACTTGATGGAAATCGTGAGAGATCGATTCCCCTGCAGCAAGAGGTAGAGGATAGGAAAGCAGACCTCTCGCCTGACCTTGGCAGTATTCGGCAGTTCGCTCGTGCCGTTTATTCCCAGCGCCCGATCGTCGGCGCAAATCATCCGGCAGGCGCACACCGCGGCCACGCCTTGTCAGGGTTCGAGACACAGCCGCGGCGGCAGCTTCGGGGTCGGCCAGACGCCCTGACCGGACCCGGAGGTCCGGCCAGGGGTACCGGCGGGTGCGGGACGGGCACCCCGCCCGCGAAGACCTCGTTACGGCTTCTTCACGACGTTGCCGTCGGGATCGAGCACGGTCACTTCGCCGAGACCCAGCGCGCGGACCGGGCCCTCGATCTTGTCGAGCGGGCCGACGATGATCCAAGTCAGCGCATCGGGATGGATTGCCTGGCTGAACGCCTGCTGCGCCTGGGCCGGCGTCATCGCGCGGATGCGCTCAATCTTCTGCTCGACATAATTCTCGGGATAGGATTTGCGCAGTATCCTCATGACTTCTCCGGCGATCGCGTCGCCGGTATCGAAGCGGCCCGGATAGGAATAGAGATCAAGCTGCGCGCGCTTGACGTCGGCCGGGCTGATCGGCGCGGTGCCGTTCGCCAGCCGGCCGATCTCGCCGCGCATCTCGTTCACCGATTCCGCCGTCTTGTCCGCCTGCACCGAGGCGTTGGCGTACCAGATCGCCTGGCCATCACCGTCCCCCGTTCCCGAGCCCGCGCCATAGGACCAGTGTTTGTCCTCGCGCAGATTGAGGTTGAGCCGCGACATGAAGCCACCGCCGAGCGTGGAATTAGCGACGCCGAACGCATCGCTTTCCATCGTGTTGGCGCTTTCCGGGATGAGCTGCGTCGCGAAGATCTGCGACTGCGGCGCGCCGGGCTGATCGACCAAGACCACGCGGAGCCGGGCAGGCAGCGCCGCCTTGGGCGCATCCGCCTGGGCCGAGGGGCCCGCCGGCTTCCACGGCGCACCGAAGCGCGCCTCGAGCATCGGCTGGATCTGCGCCATCGTCGTGTCGCCAACGATGATGATCCGCGCGCCATCGGGACGGATGCGCGCCTGCTGGAAGGCGATCAGGTCGTCGCGGGTCAGCGCGGCCACACCTTGCTCGGTCAGCATCTCGCCGAGCGGATGATCGGCGCCGTAAAGCAGCGGGTTGATCAGCCGGCCGGCGATCTGCTGGCCATTGACCTTGGCCGCCTTGATGCTGGCAATCGCCTGATCCTTGCGGCGGTCGAACTCCTTGGCATCGAAGCTCGGATGGAACAGCACATCGGCCATCAGATCGAGCGATTCCGGCAGGCGCGCACTGAGCGCACTGAGCGTCACCCCGGTATCGGTGAGGCTGGCGCCCGAGCCGACATTGGCGCCCAGCTCCTGCTCGCGCTCGATCAGCTGGGTCGAGTCATAGCTGGTAGTTCCCGCAGACATCATCCCCGGCGCGAACGAAGCGCGGTTGACCTTGCCGCCCGAAAGCCGGTCGGCAACCGTCCCGCCGGGCATCATCAGCGTGAAAGACACGGTCGGCGCATTGTGCCGCTCGACCAGCACCAGCTCGATGCCGTTCGAAAGCCTGGCGTGCTGAAGCGCCGGGAAATCGAACTTGGGGAAGCTCGTCACCTGCGGCACGCCGCTGCTGCGGTCGACACCCGGTCCGCTCGCCTTGAAGTGCGTGTCCGCCGGCGGCACAGGCACCGGCGCGCGGGTGATCTTCTCCACCGGCTCGGGGCGCGCAGCGGCGGCGACGTCGCTCTTCTGCGTGTCGAGCGTGAAGCTGTGTCTGCTGAGCCACTTCTGCCCGGCGGCGCGCACGCTTTCCGGCGTCGCGGCCAGATAGCCGCGCATCTCGTCCTGCCAGCAATCCGCCTTGCCGGTGGTGATCGCGCATTCGCTCAGCGTCTGCGCGCGATAGGCGAGCTTGGGCAGCGCCTTAGTCATGCGCGTGACGAACACGTTGCGCGCGCGGTCGAGCTCGGCCTTGGTCGGCCCTTCGGCGAGCAGGCGCTTCAGCTCCTCGTCGATCAGCGCCTCGATGCGCGCCTTGTCGACGCCGTCCTTGATAGCGGCATCGATGCCGAGGCGGCCCGCCAGCACGCTGCCCGAATAGAAGGCGCCGGCGCCGGTCGAGACCTTCTCGTCCTTCACCAGCCGCTTGTATAGCCGCGAGGTCGAGCCGCCGCCGAGCACCGTCATGAACAGTGTGAGCGCAGGCGCTTCGGCGCTGGCACCCTCCGGCGCTTCCCACGACCGCGAGAAGCGATTCTGGGTGACGCGGTCGAGATAGGTCTCGCGCACGTCCTGCGTCAGCACCGGGATGTTGGGCTTCGGCATCGGCACCGAGGCACTCGGCTTGATGTCGCCGAAATAGCGTGCGACCTTTTCCTTTGCGGTGGCGAGATCGATGTCCCCGGCAAGCACCAGCACGGCATTGTTCGGGCCGTACCAGCTGCGGTACCAGTTCTTAACGTCCTCGAGGCTGGCGGCGTTTAGATCCGCCATCGAGCCGATCGGCGTATGGCGATAGGGATGCCCCACCGGATAGAGTCCGGCGAGGACCTGGTCGACCGCCATCGCGCCGGGCTGACCACCGCGCTGGCGCTTCTCGTTCTGGACGACGCCGCGCTGCTCATCGAGCGCCTTCTGGTCGATCGCGCCGAGCAGATGCCCCATGCGATCCGATTCCATCCACAGCGCCATGTCGAGCGCCGGCGTGGGCACCGTCTCGAAATAGTTGGTGTAGTCGGTGTTAGTCGATCCGTTGCGATCGGTCGCACCAACCTGCTCGAACGGGCGGAAATACTCGTCCTTGTGATTCTCGCTGCCCTGGAACATTAGATGCTCGTAGAGATGCGCGAAGCCGGTATGGCCCGGCGTCTCGTTGCGGCTGCCGACGCGGAACCACATGTTGACCGAGACAAGCGGTGAGGTGTGATCGGTGTGGACGATCACCTTCAGCCCGTTGGGCAGGGTGAACTCCTCATAGGGGATCGAGATGCCCGCCACCGCCGCGTTCCTCGTGTCCGGCCGGGCGGGCGCCTTCTGGGCGTGACCGACGCCAGTGAGGCAGGTTGAAACTAGGGCGAAACCCAGCAGGCCTTTACCGATACGCTTCATGATAATCCTTCCCGTATGGGCGCGCCGCAACAGCCCGGCGAAGCCCGGGTGCGTTGCGACGTCGCTTTCAGTCGTCAGAATTTCTGTGAGATGCCGAAATACCAGGTGCCGCGCCGGGGATCACCGAACTGGCTGTAGCTCGTGCCGTCGAAGGGCGGCTGCTTGTTGAGAAGGTTGCGCACCCCGGCGCGGAACTCGGTCTTCTCGAACAGCCGGTAGCTGCCATTGAGATCGAAATAGACCTGTGCCGGGATCATCGACTTGCCGAGCACCAAGTTGCGCTGGTGATCGGGGGTGAAATAATAGCTGTCATAGTAGCGCGCGGCCGCGCCGATGGTCCATTTGTCGCTGGCATAATGGATCGCCGCCGAGCCGCGCCATTCCGGCCCGCCATCGGCACCGGCGCCGAAGAACGCGGTGCCCGCGACGCCCGCCCAGTTGGTGATCGGCGCGCCTTCCGCGACCTGGACCTTGAACTTGTAGAGCCAGCTCGCGGTCAGGTCGAAATAGAGCGTCCCGTTGCCGACCGCAGTCTCGTAGCCGCCGTTGAAATCGAGCGCGGCGATATTGGCCCGGGCAAGATTGATAATCGTGCCGTCGATATAGGTGATCGGTGCAACGCTGTAGGCACCGAGCGCGCCGGTGCGGGTGAAGCGCTCGGGATAGGCGGCGAGGAACTGGTTGAACAGCGTCTGGGCCGCCGCATTGTACCCCGCCGAATTGGCGAGGAAGAGCGTCGAAGGCACGAAATAATTGTCGCGCTTGTCGGTCTCGGTCCAGTCCACCGACAGCCGCAGCTTCGGGATATATTGCGGCGTCAGCACGAAGCCCGCAGTGTAACTGGTCGCCTGTTCGGGCCGCAGGTTCGGATTGCCGCCGGTGAGGCCGGGCACGAAGGCCAGACCGCCTGGGATCGCCGGATTGCCGATCGATTCGTTGCCCCGCTGCGGATCCTGCGCGACGACGAGGAAGGAGCCGGCCGCCGACACCAGCTGATCGGTGCTCGGCGGGCGATAGCCGGTGGCATACGAGGCGCGCAGCATCAGGTCCTTGGCCGGCTTCCATTTCACGCTGTAGGTTGGGTCGAACGACGAGCGCGAATTGGTGCCGGACTTGATCACCGACGTCGTCAGCGGGCATGGCAGATCGAGGTCCGTTTCGGTGAGCGGGCGCCCGGTAAAGCTGTAGCAGGTGACGCTACTGACCGTGCCGCTGACTGAATATTTCTCGTAGCGCCCGGCGATCTGGAACTCGAGCGTGTTGAGGAACGGGATGTGGTTCGCTTCCGAGAAGATCGGAATCCGCCCCTCGAAATAGCCGCTGTCGGCCGAGACCACGCGTCGCGGGCGATAGCTGATCGAGGAGCCGGTAGCCGCGGAGCTGTACCCCACCGACCCCGGAAGCGTGGTGTTCACCCGCTGGAGCTGCATGGTAAGCGTGGGCTTGCCACCGGGCAGGCCGATCGGCAGTGGACCGGCAAGGCGCAGCGAGGCCGTCCGGGCGGTGGAGGGCACATTGTCCTGGAACGAGCCGAGATCGGTCAGCTGATAGGCGATCGGATAGGCCGCCACGTCGCGGATGATGTCGATCGCGCCGCTGCTCAGCCCGGTGATCTGCGAGCTGACGACGCGGCGCGGGCTCTCGCTGTCGAACGAGGTGCGGTTCCACGAATAGTCGACCGCGCCCGACCAGCCGAAGGGCAGCTTGAGTACGGCGCCGCCGGTCAGGCGGAGGCCCTGGGTCTTATAGTGGAGGAAATTGTCGGCATAGAGTGGCAGCGTCACCGCGATCGACTGCTGGAACGGGTTGTTTGGCGCCGTCGCCGCCAGCGTAATGACCGTGTTGTCGAGTATCTGATTGACAGAGGTGCCCTTGCTTTGGTCGCCCGCGGCTTCGACGAACAGGTTGAGCCACTTGGTCACGTCCTGCCGAATGGCGACGGTGCCCGAGATCGTCTCGACGCCGGTGAGCACGCGCGAATAGGCGCCGGCAACGCCCGCGCTGGTCTGCGCGGTCGGCGACAGATCGTAATTGTAATGGCCGGCATTGACGAGCAGTTGGGCGCCCACCGCCGTCGTGCCGAGAGCCGCGACGCCGCCCGAACCCGGGGCCACATAGGTGATCGCCGATCCGAGCGACTGGCCGCCATAGGCAGGCTTGAGCACTAGATTCGCGCCGGTGGTGCTGCGGATGTTCGGCGTAGTACCGAAGGGCACGACCGAGGGATTGGCGGCGATATAGAGCTTGCCGTAATCGGTCAGATAGTCCGCGTCCTTGAAGTAGAGCGGATTGGTCTTCTGCCAGCTGCCGGTGACCATCACGCGCGTGCCGCCGCCGAACAGATTGGCGCCGGCCGAGAAATCGACCCGGCCGTTCTTCGCCGCGCCATTGTAGCTGCTGCCCAGCGTGCTGCTGACCTCGATGCCGCGATAATCGCGCTTGAGGATGATGTTGACCACGCCGCCAGTCGCGCTGCCGCCATAGATGCCCGACGCGGCGGAGGCGAGCACCTCGATCCGCTCGACCGCGCTCAGCGGGATGCTGCTCACCATCGGCTGGTTGACGCCGCCGCCCAGGTTGATCGGCGCGATGCGGCGGCCATCGACCAGGATCAGCGTCTCGTCGGTGCCGAGGCCGCGCAGATTGACATAGCCCTTCTGCCCGCTCGATCCGCCCGTCTGCGTCATCGGCCCCCCGACATTCGAGTTCAGATAGTCGCGCAGGAACTCCTCGACATTGTTCGAGCCCGAGCGCTGGATCTCTTGATGGGTGAACACCACGAAGGGCTGGGAATCGTCCTCGGTGCGGCGGATGTCGGTGTTGAGCGTCCAGCCCTTCTGGCCGGTGACGAGGATTTCCGGCCGTGCGCCATGATCCTCGCTCTGGCTGTCGTCGTCGCTGACCCGCGCCGGACCGACAGGTTTGATCACGAAGGTGTTGGCATTGGCCTCGTCGAAGGTGAAGCCGGTGCCCGAAAGCAGGCGCCGCAGCGCATCCTCGACCTTCATCCGGCCTTTGATCGCGGTCGAGCGGGCCCCCATGACCTTCTCGCGCTCGAACATGATCGACTTGCCGCTCTGCCGCGCGAAGCTCTCCAGCGCGCCAGCGAGATCGCGTGCCGGAATCGAGAAGCCCGAAGCCGACTGCGCCATCGCGGGCACCGGCAGCGCCACGACGATCGCCGCGACCGAGCTGGTCGCCAACATCGAACCCATCAATTTGATATGAAGATTATGTCCCATCATTTCCCCCCGGAAATTTCCCCCCGGACCTGCAATGCAGCGTCCTGGGATTAGGACGTAGGCGGCGCGCCATTCCGAACGGCATGTGACATTTATTTTACAGATTTACCTGATTTTGTGTCCGCGCGCAGGCTGAGCAGGATCGAGCGGCCGGTGCGGCGGCTCTCCACCGGATAGAGGTTCTCGAGCGCGGCGACGAAATCCTCGGGCCGGTCCGCCGGGAACACCCCACTGACCCGCAGCGCGCCGACGCGCGGATCAGCATCGAGGTTGAGATCGGAGGCGCGGCCAAAGGCCCGCAGCGCCTCATCCACGCGATCGTCGCGCAGGATCACCAGCCCGCGCTGCCAGGCTGTCTCCTTCTCGACATCGCTGACCTTGACCGCCGGCTCGCCCGAGACCGGCGCGACGAACTCGTCGCCGGGCTGGAGCTCGGTGGTAGGAGCCAGCGCCGGGACCAGCCGCAACCAGCCGCTGCGCTCGACCGGATCGACGCGGACATGGCCTTCGACCAGCACCACCCGCACTTCGCCATCGGAGGCGATCTCGACGTTGAAGCTGGTGCCAGTGGCGGTGACCATCCGGTTGCCCACCGCCACCACGAAGGGGCGTGAGGGATCCTTGGCGACATGGAAAAAGGCTTGGCCCGAGAGCAGGCGGATCTCGCGGCGGTCGCGGGTGAAATGCGCCTCCATCACCGTCCCGCCGTTGAGCGCGATCTTCGAGCCGTCGGGCATTGTAACGTTGCGCCGGCCCACCTTGGCGGCGGTCAGCCGCTCGACATTGGCCATGCCGTCGATGTGCATCTGCGCCTGGGGCGGCAGCGAGGCGACGACCGTCATGCCGATCGCCAGCACTAGGCTGGCGGCGAGCGCGCCCGAAATCCAGTAGCGGTTGCGGCGGCCGAAGCGGGGCATGGTCTCGAGCGCGGTACCGCGCATCGCGAGCAGCTGAGGCCGCGACGCGAAGCCGCCGATCATGGCGTCGAGCGCCAGTTGCTGTTCCCAGGCCTCGGCATTGCCGGCATCCTCGAGCCAGCGGGCGAAACGCGGATCGCCGGCGAAGCGCTCGGGATCGACGGCGCGGCGCGTGGCCCACCAAGTCACGGCTTCGCTCCGGCTCAGCGGCGGCATGTTGCCCGCGGCCCTCACGAAAGGCGCTCCCGAAGATGGGAGAGCGCGCGGCTGATGTCCTTCTCCACCTGGCGCTGCGAGATGCCCAGGCGATAGGCGATCTCGCGCCCGGTCATCTCCTCGAACCGGTTCAGCACGAACACGTCCCGCGCGCGCTGGGGAAGTTCCTGGAGCGCGGCGATGAAGCCGGCATAGGCTTCGCGGCCGAGCAGCTCGCGCTCGGGCGATATCTCGTCAACCAGCTGCTCGTGTGGATCGGCCGCGCCGTGCAGGTCGATCGGCGGCCGCGACCGCACCCGCCGGGCGCGGTCGCGCAGCTGGTTCGCCGCGGCCTGGAACACGTAGCGCTCGACATTCTCTATTCCCTGCGGAGTCCCGCGCCGGCTGAGCGCTGCGAACAGCTCCTGGATGGCATCCTCGGCATCCGCCGGATTGCGCAGCCGCCGGACAAAAAACGCATAAAGCGCGGAACGATAGCTGGCCGCAATCGCCGCGACATCAGACCGCGCGGGTTCGAGAGCGGGCTTCATGGCCGGGCGGAACGACAAGAGTGCATCACTATTAGGACGCATGCTGGCGAGGTTTCCGAACGCCACAAGCGAAATTTCCCCGAGCGCATGCGGCGCCGGCAGCGGTAGGAGAAAGATGTTGCTCGCCGATCCAACGGCTACCGCGTCTATCCGCCGGACGCGCTGGTCGTGCTGGAGGTGATCGCCGCTGCGCAGGCCCCCGGCTTCAGTCTGGATGAGATACGCACGTTGATGCCGGCGGATCTCCAGAAGTGGGATCATGGCGCGCTGATGCTCACCCTGCGCACCAGGGTTGCCGAGATCGGGCGACTGCAGGAACGGTTGGCACGAACCAAGACCCGCCTCGAAGGCCTCATCGAGGAGATCGAGGCGCGGCCGGATGACATCGACTGCGCTGCGAACGCGCGCCGTGTGCTCTCGCGGCTGTTCGAGGATCCTGATGCCTCCTCGGTCTAAAGCAATTCGACGACCTTCCTGGCGGTAGCCTTTGCCGAGAACGGGTTCTGCCCGGTCACCAGCCTTCCATCCGCGATGACATTGGGGACGAACGGCAGGAGCGCCTTCTCGTAGCGTGCGCCACATTGCTGACCACATGGAGGATGCGCTTGCTCATCTACCCACACCGTAACGCTTGCTTCACACCAAGCTTATGACATTGAACCGAGGTTGAAGGTCAATCGCGTTGCATGGGGCTCAAAGAGCGTCCGCTTACGGATTCAACCGAAGATGGTTCGAACTCCGTATGTCCGGCGCCTAGCTGCGGGCCGCTATTTTTCGCGAAGGATATCACCGGACACGTTCCGCAAGAGGTTCCGTGATAGCGACCGCCCACAAAGGTCGATTGGTCAGAGGAAGGAAGCTAGTTGGAGACGATCACCCTCGTACTCGTCCTGCTGTTCGCCGTCGTGGTGAGCGGCGTGATATCGCGCGCCCTACCCCTCGCAATCCCGCGCCCCCTTATCCAAATCGCGATGGGTGCGGCCGTCGGCATGGTGGCACATTGGCGGGTTACTCTCGACCCCGAAATCTTCTTCCTTCTATTCCTGCCGCCGCTGCTGTTCCTTGATGGCTGGCGCATTCCGCGCGAGGAACTGTTCAAGGACGGCAAGACCATCGTTGAGCTGGCTCTTGGTCTAGTTGTGTTCACGGTGCTTGGCATCGGCCTGATGATCCATTGGATGATCCCGGCGATGCCCCTCGCTGTCGCATTCGCATTGGCAGCGGTGATCTCTCCTACCGATCCGATCGCGGTCTCCGCCATCGCCCAGCGCGTAGCGATTCCGAAGCGGATGATGCACATCCTCGAAGGGGAATCGCTGCTCAACGATGCTTCGGGTCTGGTCTGCCTGCGCTTCGCGGTCGCGGCAGCGCTCACCGGCACCTTCTCGATCCAGCATGCCGCGCTCAATTTCGTGTGGGTGGCAGCCGGCGGGATCGTAGTGGGCGCCGGGGTAACCTTCGCGGTCGTGCAGGCAAAGGGGTGGATCAGCGCACAGTTTGGCGAGGAGAGCGGCTCGCAGATTCTGATTAGTTTGCTCATCCCCTTCGCCGCCTATCTCGCTGCCGAACATCTTCATTGCTCGGGCATCCTCGCCGCGGTGGCCGCAGGACTAGCAATGGGCTTTGCCGAAAGCTCAGGCCAGGCGCTTGCCGCGACGCGCATCCGCCGCAACACCGTCTGGGACGCCATCCAGTTCACGGCGAACGGCATCATCTTCGTTTTGCTGGGCGAACAGCTTCCGCTAATCCTGGCGGGAGCTGCACAGACAGTTCGGCTGACCGGCCATGACGAGTTGTGGTGGCTCGCGATCTATGTTTTCGCTATCAACGCCGGCCTGGCGACGTTGCGGTTTCTGTGGGTCTGGTTGTCCTTCCGCCTCACATTGTTTCGCACGGGTGCGACCGGCCCGACGCCCAGCTGGCGAATTATCACCGCGATGTCATTCGCCGGCGTGCGGGGTGCGATAACCCTCGCTGGCGTCTTGACCTTGCCGCTGGCGATGAACGACGGCTCGCCCTTTCCGGCCCGCGATCTCGCCATCTTCCTGGCTATGGGGGTGATCATCGTATCGCTGATAGTCGCCAGCATCGGTCTTCCCTGGCTTCTCAATGGCCTGCAGATGCCGGCGGAATTGTCGCAGCAGGCCGAGATCGAGGCAGCGCGTCTTGCAGGCGCTCGAGCGGCGATCGCGGAGGTCGAGCGGATCGAACACGCGCTTGCCGAAGCTGAGGGCGATGCCGATCTTCATGTTGAGGTCGCAGCGCGGATCATGGATATCTATCGACGCCGCATTAAAACGCGCACGCTGGTCTCCGAAGACACGGCGCTGGCTAAACGCATCGATAAGCTTGAGCGCGAGCTTCGGCTTGCGGCGCTCCGCGCCGAGCGGGCCGAGATATTCCGCCGCGTGCGGAAGCGGGAGCTCGGGAGCGAGAGTGCGCGCAAGATGATACGGGAACTGGACCTCATGGAGACCAGGTATGCCGGGTAGGCGCGACGAAGGCACATGTCAGCCGAATGAACGCTTTTGAGAATGTCTGCGGAGCATTAAGATACCGGCATTAGGGCGCAATGCTGCCCAAAGTCGAAGCCGCGCGTTGAGCGGTGATGACCGAAACAATCGAAGATCTCCAACGCAAGATGAACGCTGCGGCGAGCGCTCTCGATTTCGAGGAGGCGCGGCGTATTCGTGACCGTATCAACCTGATGCGAGGCGGAGCGAGTGCTGAAGAAGCCACACAGGCCGACACGTCGGGTTTGGTCCGCCAGCAGCCGGGGGCCATGGGTCTTGGCACGAGCCGGCAGCGACCGGTTATTCCGCCAGAGTGGAAGCCGCCGCCGAAACCCGATCTCAAGACGCCCGGCCGGAAAGGGAAATAAGGATCGATGCCGCAAGTGCCGCCGTGCTGACATTGCTTGCCGAACGCGAGCCGGGAGCAGCGATTTGCCCAAGCTCGACAGTATGACAACGGCAAGCGCATCGCTATCCTCGGCACTACGCGCGCTCATCGTGACGAGGCCGCCGAGCAGGCTGACAGATCTTTATGCGGTGATTCATCTCGCGTAGCAGGATCACGCGGCCGCTGCGCGGCTGCTTTAGCTCGGTGACATCACGCGCGATCCTGGAGGCGCCGATGATCTCGCCGGTGCATTGCGGACTGGCGATACGGTCAACGACACGTCGAGCAGACTTCGACCGCGGACGGGCGCCGGTAGTGTTGCTTCCAGATCAGAAGGTAGCTCGACATCCTGGCCGGCCAGCTGGAACTGCCTGCCATCATCCATCCCGAACGACGCCCAGGGCCGTTCGCGCGCGAATTGCTTCGCCTTGTCTAGAACCGGCTGCCCGTCGGCCGTGACCGCATCGCGCGCCGCACCGACGATCTTCTGCGCCTTGCCACCGAGTTGATCGACGATACCCTCACCCTGGAGGCTCGTATCGCCAGCCACATCGCCAACCGTTTCCTTGACTTTGCCGGCAATATCGCTTCCTTCGCCAACGAGCTTGTCCTTGCTCATGTCGTCCCTCGCTTCGGTAGTTTTACCTCGTGCCCGTGATGGAGTGGCGTGTCATTGCCGCTGGCGAGCGTCCGCGAACGGTATTTGCCCCCGCTCTGAGGCGTCCCGCCCGCACCAACGCATCGGCTTAGTCTCGGACCCACAGGATTGTCGCCGCCACCGAGCAGTCCGACAAGGCCCGCCCAAGCCGCCGTTGCCTCCGGCGGCCAGGATCGCTCCCAGCATGCAGCCCAGCAAGCCGTTCGGCCCACCGCCGCTCCCACCCTGCGCGAAGCTTCGCTGGCGATGTCTGCGCCGGCACCGAACACGCCCAGGATTTGCAGGTCTGCTTTTTTCTACGGTCCGATATCTCCCGCACCATTCTTCACCCGGCGCTCCCGGCCGACCTTGAAACCGAGGGCTTCGGCAACCCGATCGTTCCACCCGTAGGGATCTCCCCGCATCACGAGCGCGCCCTCGGGATTGAACACCACCGTTTGATAGAGCAGCCGCACCGGAATCTGGCGCGGCAATTTTACGAACGTTTCCTCGGCAGTCGCGCGCGCCTGCTGCCACTGGTCGAGCACGCCTTCGTCGCGTGCCAGCATCTCGGCAAAACCAAGCGCGTCGTCGACGCGGACGCAGCCATGGCTGCGCTGGCGCTGCACTTCGGTGAATAGCTGTTTGACTGGTGTATCGTGCAGATAGATCGAGTAGGGGTTGTCCATGTCGAACTTGACCAAACCGAGCGAATTCTTCGGGCCCGGCTGCTGGACGATCTTCCCGTTCTTCCAGGTCATGTTGTTGCGGCGCAGATAGCTCGCGCCCTTGCTCACGATTTCCTTGCTCGTGATCGAAGCAGGCACGGTCCACGTCGGGTTGGCGACGAGCTTGACGATCGGCGAACCGAGTTGCGGCGTCCCGGAATCGGGCTCGCCCACGATCACCTTGCGTGAATCGGCGATCTTCCCGTCACGCCAATAGGTCAGGCGGGCAGCGGCGACGTTGACGTCAATGCGGGTTGCCGGCGGGTCGCGCTCGAGCCAGCGCAGTCGCTCCATGTTGACCGCGATCGCCCGCGCACGATCGGCATCCGAGAGGTTGAGGATCTCGAGCGCATCGCTGCCAATGGTGCCATCCGGGTCGATGCCGTAGTCGGCCTGCATGCGCTGGACGGCGCGCGCCATCTCCGGGGTGTAGCGCTCGCCGTCCGCAGCACCTTGGTCGAGATAGTCGAATGCAACCAGCTGACTGGCGATAGCGGGGATGCGCTTGTCGATCACACCGGGCTTCAGTGGCTCGCTGATCGGCGGGATCGCCGCGGGCGCTGCATTATCCTGCTTGCGGAGCGCCAGATAGGCTTCGGAGAGCTTACGGTAAATGTCATCCTGGGGTGCCAGGCTTTCCAGCCATTCGCCGATTTTGCCTTCCTTCAGCGCCCGGGCGAGGCCGGCGCGAAGATCAGGCTGCGGGCGCGGCACGGAATAGATTGTGAACAGCTTGCCGGGATCGCTCGCGCCATGCGCCAGAGCGCCGGCGTAGGAGAGCGCCTGCCCGGTCAGCCTGGCATTGTCGATCGCGCCTCCGCTATCGGCATCGCTCCCGAACTGCTTGCGATCGAGCCCGTGCGCGGCACGCTTGCCGATCGCTTCCCGAAGCTGGCGTGCCGCGCTGTCGCTCCATCGCACCTGCTCGAGCGTGACGCCGCTATCCCCCTGGCCTGCGGTCTTTTCGTCAGGGCCGCAGGCGGACAAAACCAATGAAACCGCCAACAGCGATGAACTGACAAGACCACGACGCATCCATTTCTCCTTGCCCCGCAGCGACCAGGGTGGCGATGGAGATACATGCCAAGGATGAACCGCTGATTTCCAGCATATTGGTAAGGCGGGATGCACATGATGCTCGAGGATCATCGCGCTGTTGTCCCACATCAGAGCCCGCGTCGCGGAGCGCTTCGAACGCCCCCGGATTACTACGGTGCAGCGCGCTGCTATTCCTGGGTGGCGCAAAAAACGGTGTTTCGAATTCGACCGCGCGAGTGCGATCTCGGCTGGAACGTCCGCTACGCGCCCACTTCTAAGGAATTCGTATACCTTTGCGGCGACATCCGGTCGTGTCCGAAGCCATTGGAATATCCCGCCGTGCTGCGCGAGATGGGCGATAATCATGCGTGCATTTGGAAACAGCGGCAGCATGGACAGTGTTTTCTCGATGGGCGTGGACGGATCCCAGTCGCCCTGGACAAACAGGATTGGCGTCGGATCCATTTTCCCACTTCCGGAACGCATCTCCCCTGCGTCGGCGACTGGCCACTCGCCTTTGGTGGCAAGATAGGACGCGAAGTTCCAACTGCCTAGCAGGGGTAGCGCCGGATCTGTCTGCAACAGGCTGACGCGCCTGCGCCCCGCGTTGTCATGGTCGAGGACGATATCGAGCATGGTCAGGCCCGGCCCGCCGGCCAGGAGGAAAATGAGGGTGCGCCCGTCGGATGCCTCGCCCGTACGCGCGAAGCCGACGCCGATCAGCCTGCTTTCCGGTCGGGAGCGGTTCTCAGGGACGTACAGCGTGCCGATCTCGTAGGGCATTTTAGAGCCGTCGATCGCCGTGGCAACCGCAGCCTCAATCTGATCCCGCCCGCTGTGTGCCGTGCCTGAGCCAGAGCAGTCCACCTATTACCAGCGCGCTCACCCAGATCGCTGCTGCAAGCACATTCGCCCATGTCAGATGCCTGGACCGCACGATGCCCTCCAACAAGGCGATAGCGCGACAGCTCAAGCCTTGGCGGGGATACTTGGCGCCACATCGTTCATCCTGCGACTTCGACGGGGATCTCGCAAGGCATCTTACCCGCTGGGATGCCTGCCGAACAGGCTTCGTTCCAAATAGCGCCCCCTCACGGGCCGGCATCGCGCACCTCGACTTGCAAAGCCCAGCCTTGGCACCTGGCGATCCCGGCTGCCCGCCCCCTGTCGCCACTCACGTTGATGGACATGGTTGTCGTGGGACATATCGCACTTTTCTCCTTGGCGCCGCACCTGCGAAGCAAGTGGGGAACCAGCCGCGCAAAGAGCCGTTCGTGCCTCGTGTCGCAGCGCACGGCACAGGATTGGTTGCAGGCTCGCCCTGCCAGCTTGGCTGAACGGTGATTTGGGATCAGGCTGGCGTGTCGCCCGGGCCTGCGGTAAGAAGAGTAAGAGGGGCTGTGGCGGAACCAGACCATTTTTCCAACGCGGACGGCAAGTTCGAATTGCTCGTCCAGAGTGTCACCGACTATGCGATCTTCATGCTCGATCCCCAGGGGATCGTAGCGAGCTGGAATCCCGGCGCCCGCCGGTTCAAAGGATATGAGGCCGACGAGATTATCGGCCAGCATTTCTCGCGCTTCTACACGCCCGAGGATCTCGAGCGTCAAGTTCCTCGGATCGCGCTGGAGACCGCCGAGCGCGATGGTCGTTTCGAAACGGAAGGCTGGCGCGTCCGCAAGGACGGCACGCGTTTCTGGGCGAATGTCGTTATCGGCCCGATCCGGCACCCCGATGGCAGCCTCGGGGGGTTCGCGAAGGTCACCCGAGACCTCAGCGAGCGGCGCGCAGCGGAGAAGAAGCTGCGCGAAAGCGAGGAGCGGTTCCGCCTGCTGGTGCAAAGCGTTTCGGACTATGCGATCTACATGCTCGACACCGACGGGCGGGTCAGCAGCTGGAACTCGGGCGCTGCGCGCTTCATGGGCTATGCCGCCGACGAGATTATCGGCGAGCACTTCTCTCGGGTCTACACGCAGGACGACCGCGATGCCCGCGCGCCCGGTGCCGCGCTGGCGGCAGCGCAGAGCGATGGTCGGTTCGAGGCGGAGGGTTGGCGTGTCCGCAAGGACGGCAGCCGCTTCTGGTCGAGCGTGATCATCGACCCCATCCGCAACGATGCCGGCGAGCTGATCGGCTTTGCCAAGGTCACCCGCGATCTCACCGAGAAGCGCGAGATTGAGGACAAGCTGCGCCAGTCGCAGAAGATGGAAGCGGTCGGCCAGCTAACCGGCGGCCTCGCCCACGATTTCAACAATCTGCTCACCGGCATCAGCGGCAGCCTTGAGATGATGCAGGTGCGGATGGCGCAGGGGCGCACGGCCGAGTTCGATCGCTATTTCCTGGCCGCACAGGGGGCGGTCAAGCGCGCAGCAGCGCTCACCCATCGTCTGCTCGCCTTCTCACGCCGGCAGACACTTGATCCGCGCCCGGCCAACGCCAACCAGCTGTTGAGCGGGATCGAGGAGCTGATCCGCCGTACGATGGGCCCGAGCATCGAGGTCGAGGTGGTCGGCGCCAGCGGCGTCTGGCCGATCCTGGTCGATGCCAACCAGCTTGAGAACGCGATCCTCAACCTGTGCATCAACGCGCGCGATGCGATGCCGAACGGCGGCACGCTGACCATCGAAACCGCCAATAAATGGCTCGACGAGCGCGCGGCTCGGCAGCACGATCTGCCGGTCGGACAATATGTCTCGCTATGCGTGACCGACACCGGCACCGGCATGACTCCGGAAGTCATTGCCAAGGCGTTCGATCCGTTCTTCACCACCAAGCCGATTGGCGAAGGCACGGGGCTCGGTCTCTCGATGATCTATGGCTTTGCCCGCCAGTCTGGCGGGCATGTCCGAATCTATTCGGAGGTGGGGCAAGGCACCACGATGTGCCTGTACCTGCCGCGACATAACGAGGATGTGGAGACCTACGAGGAGTTGGAGCTTGCAACCGCAATCCCGCCCGCTGGCGAAGGCGAGGTAGTGCTGGTGGTTGACGACGAGCCTACGATTCGAATGCTTGTCGCTGAGATCCTGGGCGAGTCCGGCTATTCGGTGATCGAAGCGCCCGATGGGCCGACGGGGCTACGCGTGCTTGAATCGAACACGCGCATTGATCTGCTGATCACCGATGTGGGCCTGCCCGGCGGCATGAACGGCCGCGAGGTCGCTGAGGCTGCGCGGGCAAGCCGTCCTGACCTCAAGATCCTGTTCATCACCGGCTATGCCGAGAATGCGGTGATCGGCAGGGGCCGTCTCGAACCCGGCATGTTCGTGCTCACCAAGCCATTCCAGATCGAAACGCTGGCCAGCCGGGTCCGCGAGATTCTCGAAGCGCAGCGTTGAGCTGATCGTATGAGACCGACGAACGCAGCCCCGAAGCGCTTCAGAAAACAGCGCGCCTCGACCAGCGAGAACAGGCGAGCCAGCGCGTCCAATTCGATGACAGGCCGCTGAAGGGTTCTAAAAGCTTTAACTCTAATGCGATAGAGAGGAATGCGAGGAGCCAATGCTCTGTTGAGGGCATGACTGATGGATTTCGCCGCGATCAGGAGCTTCATCATTCGCAATCGCGTGAGCCTCCAGGACCTGGGGATACTGATCGCCGCGTTGCTGGTGGCGACCTATGTCGCCTTTGATGTCGACATCTTCATGCATGAAGGCCAGCTGACCCCAAAGCGTGCCCGCATCGAGATCGACGAGATCGCGCTGCTCGGCGTGCTGCTCGCGGTGGGGCTGCTGATCTTCGGCTGGCGGCGCTACCGCGAGCAGAAGCGCGAAGTGAAGCGGCGCATGGCCGCCGAGGCGCATGCCCGCGAGCTGGCTTATCAGGACGTGCTGACCGGATTGCCCAACCGCCGGCAATTCGACGAGGCTCTGAAGGCGGCGTTCGCCGCGCCACCGCGCGCCGGTGCCGCGCATGCGCTCTACCTCCTCGACCTCAACGGCTTCAAGCAAGTCAACGACGTGCACGGCCATGGCGCCGGCGATGAGGTCCTGATCGTGGTCGGCCAGCGCCTACGCAGCGCAATGCGCGATGGCGACATGATTGCCCGTTTCGGCGGCGACGAGTTCGCGATCCTCGCCCACCATCTGGCCGGCCCAGAAGCCGCGGCCAACGTCGCTTTGAGGGTGATCGAGACGCTGAAGGCGCCGATTTCGGGTGGCGAGGCGATCCACCATGTCGGCGCGGGCATCGGCATCGCCTTGCTACCGTCCGACGCTGACACGCCAGAAGAGGCGATGCGCAAGGCGGATGTGGCGCTCTACCGAGCCAAGGCAGAACGTCGTTCGGCGCTGCGCTTTTTCGAACCCGAGATGGACCAGCAGATTCATGAACGCGAGACGATGGAGCGAGCGCTCCGCGAAGCGCTAGCAGTTGGCGCGATCCTGCCGGTTTTTCGCCCAACCTTCGATTTAGGCACGCATCAGGTCGTGGGCTTCGAGGCATCGCCCCGCTGGGTTCACCCGACAATGGGCGAAATCGCACCCGAGCGCTTCATCGCGATCGCCGAAAAGGCCGGGCTCATTCACGATCTCGCCGAGCATCTCCTACGGAGCGCCTGCGCGGCCGCGGTCGCGTGGCCAGCACATGTCCAGCTGTCCGTCGATATCGTGCCGTCGCAGCTCAAGGACGAGCTGCTTGCGGCGCGGATCGTCCGAATCCTAGCCGAGACCGGGCTATGCGCCGGAAGGCTGGAGGTCGAAATCACAGAGAGCGCAATCGTCGCCGACCTCGAAGCGGCACGGCAGACGTTTGGAACGCTACGCGCCGCCGGCGTGCGCATCGCGCTCGACAATTTCGGGACGGGCTATTCGAGCCTCTACCACCTGCGAAGCTTCAAGCTCGACAAGATCAAAATCGATCGCAGCTTCATCGAAACGATGCGCATGGAGAGTGAGAGCGCCTCGATCGTCAACGCCTTGGTCGGCCTCGGCCATGGGCTGGGGCTGACCATCGCCGCTGAAGGCATTCAGGACAGCGAGCAGGAGCGCGAGTTGCTCGGCACCGGCTGCGAGCAGGGACAGGGCGACATGCTAAGCCAGCCAGTGCCGGCGGCGGCGACCTTGGATTTCTTCATAGCGCCAGAGACGAACCCCGCTATCGGCTGAGCATCTGCTACCCGCACCCTCCTTTGGACGACGTGCACAGCCGCAACCGCCAGGATACAACCTACGATCCCCGCTCTGGCACAAGGGTAAGGCAGTGGGGGCATATCCAATCAATGATCGGCGCGCCGGACTTGGCAGCGAAGGGAGGCGCAAACTCAAGCCGGTCGTCAGTTTTCGAACCAGCTCTGGCGAGTGGGAAGGCCCTTCCTGCTTCAACGATGCACCCGTTCTTCAGATAGATCGGCACGAGGATATCATCCGGCACCTTCATCAAGCGAGACGAAGACAAGGTCGTTGAGGAGCGGCATGATTCCGAAAGACATAGAACGCGGCCTCGTGGAGGGAATACTGAATGCACCTTCGCTCCGGCAGGAAAGTTGAAGCGCTTCGGCCTTGCATATCAAGACAAGCCTGTCGCATTCTCAGACGACGGGAATGATCGAATGAAGGATGACGAAGTTGCCGCTTCCTGGGCGGCCCGTTTGGATGCCGGCAATTTAAGCGAGCAGGATAGGCAGGATCTGGACAAATGGCTTGCCGAGCGGCTGCGGCGACAGGGCGCTCCCTTTCGTGCCCGTGGCACCTTCGGTCTCGGCAATATGGTCCGCAGGGGTAGGAAACGGGCAAAGCCAACCTAACCACGCGGCATCATCCTTATCGTGCTTGGGTTTTTTCACCCGCTGCTCCCGTGCCTGGATCCGGGGTCGCAGGCGCATCTTCCGCTTCGGGAGGTCGTCATCGCTGAGGTTTGGTTTCGCCACTGCAGTGCCTTGCGATCACGGCAACATGGGCGGCTATCGGCCTACGGAATCGTTAGCGATAGCCCTTGATCGAGTTATTCGGCGGCAACCGGGTTTTTCAGGATAAATCTTATTCAACGCGCTAATCTCGCTACATTGATACGCGCACGAGTTGGACATCTTCGCGAAGTTGCTCTAACCGTAATTTCCGGCAAGTTTAGTGCGCTTCTATAGCCCCTTAAGCTATGTGCGCCAGCTTCTGAAGCTTCGAGCCCTCCTCTAATCGTGCTGCCAACCACGTGGCGTGATAGCTATGGCTGCCAAAACCTTCGGAGGCTTTGACGGCGCCGTCCATGTTTTCTCGGGCGTTCTCTGTCGGCTTCGCGCCTAACCCGGAATGGGGTGCGATAGTGATGGAGGAATTCGATGCCGGCTCGTCCGCAATCCTCGGCCACTGGGGGCGGAAGTCAAAATCGAAGCTTCAATCCGCACTTTCCCGGCCGCCGCCTCGGTGAAGCAGCGCGGGTCCTGACGGCAAGCCATGACCGCAAGCTGTGTCTATAGCGACCCGACCCCATCAGTGACCGAGATCGCTGGAGATCGGGCGTATGAAGCTGTTTAAAACGCTGGAGGAAGATCCACGGCGTGGACCGAAAACCCTATCCGGCTTCTGGCTCATTCAGCCGCTATGGCTTCGCATTTCCGTTGTCGCGGCCGCTACCACGATCGTTGGCTATAATTTCCTTCCAGAGCCTATCCCAAGGGTACTGGCATTCATGCCGTTTTTCTTGTGCCGCTTCTATCAGCAATCTTCATGTTGCTGGATAGAATGCATATGTGAGCGGGACGCGAAAGCTGTATGCCTAAGCGCGTCTCAGGCGAATGGGCTCACCCTATTGAATGCCGCCAAACTGGTCGTCACGGTCTGCAAGTCGCTCCAGGTCCTCGGACAGCTCTCGTAGTGCAGACTGGTCAGGGTCAGCTGAAGGATTTCGTGCTCGCCCGTGCGCAACTGCTCCGTCGTTGTTGGGTATTTGAGTTGGAGAAGCCCGCGCATTGGCGACGCGCCGACGCGCCAGCCCTTCAAGGGGCAGACCAGGATATCCCCGTCGGACGTCATCCAATCGTCCATTTCTCGCCCTTCCCTCGTGTGAGATCAAGAGCTTAGCCTAAGGAAGCCCAGCCAAGGAAGGGGACGGCACTGCCGATGGTCGACGCCATGATTACGACGAGCGCGCCCGCTCGCGTCAGGAGGGCAGCA
Organism: Sphingomonas sp. GW821-FHT12D09; assembly: GCF_058807215.1. Classification (NCBI taxonomy): domain Bacteria; kingdom Pseudomonadati; phylum Pseudomonadota; class Alphaproteobacteria; order Sphingomonadales; family Sphingomonadaceae; genus Sphingomonas; species Sphingomonas sp. GW821-FHT12D09. The sequence goes on from NZ_JBXAQL010000001.1 coordinate 1,751,776, forward strand.
TCGGGCCTTGTTTGAACTGGGTCGCGGCGATCACGACGTCGATCTGATCGAAGAGCCTGTCGAGATGATCGGCAGCCTGCGCAAATAGCAATCGGCTGATCTCCCGATCTTCATTGTTCCCCGGCGCCGGTTGATCAAGAAGCTGCCGCTTCATTTCCTCGCGAACCGCGTTAGATGCCGCCATAGGGTCGGCTTCCCGCAGGAATCGGCTGGCATAAATCTGGGCGATCGCAATGCGCGAGGCGAGCAATGCCCCCGCCATTTCCAACCCGAAATCGTTCATCATACCCTCCTCACTCTTGATCCGCGGCCTTCGGGGAAGCCGAACGTCCAACATGACCTTCTCCCACAACGCTGGTTCCGAAGGATTTGCCCAAATGCGGAGCGGCAATCGCTTACCGATTCATGGCGTGGCCAAGACCCACGACGGCGCAACCTGTTCGAATGTCCCGATCGGCGAATGCGCCGCTTGCACCGATGCGCCCCTTCGAGACTTCCGGTGCACTCCATGGCCCTCATGATGTAGATCAGCATCGCAGCTGCAACGTCAGTCTAATGCACCGGCTCGTCGCAATCATCCACTCTATCGCGATCTCGCTCGCACCGAATTACGCTGGCAGCGGGTTGTACAGGCCGAAGGAGAGCATACATGGCAACTACCCCCCCGAATGAAGAGCCCGGCTTCGAACGCGATGAGGATGAGCTGCCCGACGATCGGGACAACGCCTCGCCGGACACGCTTGAAGACGGCCCGACCGAGGACGATAATGCCGACGGTACCGATACCGGCGTCGATACTGACGAGGCGCGGGACCGGGATACCGAGCAACCGCAGCAAGGCGGCTACCAGTGAGGGAGCGGCGAGCACCAAGCTCGTAGTGTTCAGCTTTTTCGCTTCAATAGGCAGATTCGCTTCAACAGACAGACAGGCGCGCCGCTCTCTCACAGGGCGGCGCGCTTCGCGTGCTGCCCGAGCCGCAGAAATCCTACTCGGCCAACTTGGGCGTGGGCGCTGCGGTAGCGGATTTAGCGTTCAACTATTGTCGCCGGAATAAGCTGCGCAAAATCCCACAATATCAGTGGCTAGGTGGAGCCTGATCCTTCGTTTCCGTCGAGCGAGCGATGTTCTCGGTGTCGGCGGCGCCCTCCTGCTCGACGGTCACGGCGTCCGACATGTCATCTCGGGATTCGTTCTCCAGCGTCTCGCGGCGGGCGCCATTGGCGTAGGCTGCATCCGAATTGAGGATCTGAGCCTCTTCCGCGAGATGTGTGGCACGCGTGTCCGCATCCTCGATCGTTTCATCGGCGGCCACGGCCCCATTTGCCGCGGTCTGGTCGGCATCCGGATGATTGCATGCCGAAAGCAAAAGCGCTCCTGCCAGGAAGCTCGTAATGCGCAATGATAACACTGGCGCCCTCGCTTTTAGTGCTACATAGGCGTTGGGAGGCGTGTACACGTGTCCTGTCCGCAACCTCGGGACGATAAGCATTAAAATGCTTGAAAAATCATGACGATGTCCCTGCGGCTCATCTGCCCCGCGCTGAAGCATGTGTACGTAGTTTGGCTGGCACCGACTACGGCGAGACTCGGTTGCGTTAGCCTAGCAAAAGGGGGATCCCGGCCCTTCTCAATTGCCGCTCTTTGAATGCGCAGTAAAGCTGAGCGATGGATGACACGCGCAAGTTCAGGAAGTCGGGTGGCCTGCCTCGGCAGTTTCGAGTTCCTCCGCCTACCGTGAATGGAGCCATTGCGCTTCCAGCGCGACGGCGGATTGCTGGAACGCGCTTTCCCGCGCCAAAAATGTCGAGAAGGGTGGCTCGGGGTTCGAGTGTATTCCATACATCAACGAGGGCGGCGTCATAGTGCGCGATCCGCATGGGTGTGAGGTCACAGGCATCCATGATAATTCGGAGATCATCATCGACAAGGAGGGCAGTCGAGCGTCTGGGATATCAACCTGGGGCGCTCAACCTGCACATGAGCGCATTCATTCGTTATATTGACATTCGTTATATTGATTTAGTCACTGAGGCACGAAGTGGCCCCCGGCTCCTGATCAAGGTCGCTCGCGATTGCCGGCCTTGAGCCACACCACGATTTCCTCCGCGTGCCGACGATCGCAGTTCGGCTCACGAGCGAGGGTGATCACGGCTCTCATATGATCCTGCGCGGCAAGCACCGCCAGTTCGTCCAGCGACTTGGGATACCTGCGCAGGACGAGAATGGCTCGCATGCGCAATCCCTTCTCCTCCTCGACCCGCATGACCAGCGCGCGCTTGTGGATCACTGCGGCCCTGGCCATGCTAACGCCGAGCGCATCCCCGATGGCGTGGTAAGTCGCGCCTTCCTTGCGCATCTGAAGCGCTGTCTCGTATCGCTCTATCATCCGGCCTTTATAGATGGCTGGGCAATGTGTGTGTTGGGATAGTATCGCCGTGGCGGTGCCAACCGTCACCAAGCCAGCGCCCTGGCTCTGCTGCGTCTCATCCAACGGGTGGGCCGCCGCCAGACCGTGACTTTAAGCCTTCGGCAATATCGAAGGCATATGCCAATTTGAGCGACGGCGTTCTCACAACCGTTCAGCACCTGATTACGAAAGACGCGAGTGGAACATTTCAATCCGGCCCAGGCACTACGTGCGAGCAAGCTGACACCGCACGGCCTGGACGGCCGAAATGGACTCCGGTTGCGCGTCGAACTGGAAGTGGTCCTGAGCGGCTCGCGAATTGGGCGAAAGACGGTCGAGCTGCGCGACCTCTCTTCCTCGGGCTGCCGGATTGCATGCGTTTCGAACTACGCGGTGGGAACGAACGTGATTGTTACCGTGCCGGGCCTATCGCCAATCGGCGCGCAGGTCCGATGGTGCGACCTGGCTTCCTGCGGACTCCAGTTCAATCGGCCGATGCATCCCTCCATCGTCGAGCGCATCGCAGAAAAGACTTAGGCTCAGCGGCGAGCGGCGCGGGGGCGCCCGTGGGTTAGACCGGAAATCTGGCGACGCTGGTAATAACCAGCGCCCCATATGGTCAGAATGGCCGGTTCTCATCATTCTGATTGTTCTTGCGGGCGGGACGTTCTCGCCTGGCAGCCCGCTCATTCCTCCGCGTCCAATGATTGTATCGCACGTACCAGGCGGTAGCGACGGCCGCGACGATCAAAATGGCGATGATCGCATACGCGATCTCCTGTCGGGGCTCGATGGTAAATACCTGGCTTGTGAGGACTAAAAGCGAAAAACGCATAACCCTGGTACAGTGTCCATGCAGCCGACGAATTACTCCGGTGCGACTCCGGCAAACCTGTTCGCCTCCCACTATGTTCGGCGCTTGCCGTGTTGATTGGGGTTGGCGAGTTTTTTGCCCGTTTCAGGCTTGTACCGTGTCCTCCGAAGGGAGACCCCGCGAAGTGATGGCTGCTGACAGAAAGCACCGGATCGAGCTTCGGTGCAGGGTCCGCCCCAACCGCAGGTATCGACGGCAACGATTGTCAGGAAGCCATCGCCAACTGGCCAGGCGGCGGGAGGAAGGCATGCGTGATTCCATCGATCACAGTCGCGCCGCAGATGCGATTTCGGCCGCTATGCTTGGCGGCGTAGCAGGCCTCGTCCGCACGCTGCAGAAGCGAAATCAACGAGTCTCCCGGCCTCCATTCCGCAACGCCGCCGCTAAGCGTCGCTCGTGGGAGCCCGTTCTGGGCACTCGCCAAGGCGACTCGGATGACCTCGGCTTTGAACCAAGCCGCATCGTGTCCGAACCCCGGAAGCATCAGGGCAAACTCCTCGCCGCCGATGCGACCCACCACCGCGCCTACGGGTGCCATGCGGCGCAACAGTTCACCGAAAGAAGCGATCAGCGCGTCGCCTATGGCATGGCCGTGGTCGTCGTTGATCCGCTTGAAATGGTCCAGGTCGAAGAGCACCGCACACAGCTGAAACTGCCCCTCGCCGGCGCGAGGGATCAGAGTTCGGGCGCGGCGATCGAAGCCGCGGCGGTTTGAGAGCATGGACAAAGCGTCCGTCTCGGACGCGCTCTGTTCGTCTCCCACCGCCTTCTGCATACACAAAAGAAGGATCCCCAGCCCCGCCGCGACCAGCAAAACAGCGGTGCTTGCCTGGGACAAGACTGCATAGGGGCTGTGCACATAGTCCGTAGCGGTTTTCCCCGAGCCGAAGGCTATGGCGATGAAAGGCTTGATGAGAAACTGGATGGCGATTGCCGCGAACAGCCATGCCAGCGCCGTGCGCAACGTTGCCTGACGCCAGAATCCCGCAGCCGTGCGCGCGGCTAGCAGGGCAGCAAGCGTGAAAGGCAATTGGTAGGCCAAATCATAGGCGAGCGTGTTGCGAGTGCCATGCCAGATTCCTACGCGCAGCAACAGGCCTGACAGGAGAATGACGAGAAAGGCTTTCCAGGGCCGAGGTTCCCCGTAGAGCGCCGCGAGCCCGATCGGGATTAGCAGCGGCCCCCCGAGAAAGCTCGCATAGCTCGTAAATGCGAGGACTTCCGGGGACGGAGAAAGAGGCAGCAGGAATTCGCTCAGGGGCGTGAGAAGTCCCACCCCATATGCCCCGGCGAACCACAAGGCTGCTCGCTCGCCCGATGCGATGAGCGCGATGGCGATGAAGGCAAGGGCGAAGAATCCGGTAACTAGGACGTTGACGAGCAACAGCAATGCAGCGCCGGTCATTGGAAAATCCACGCAGAAATTTGCCCCGCCCTTCTTTCCCACGATCTCGTTACCGCTTTGTAAAGAAGGCATGCGAAGCAGCGGCGGCTTCACTCGTGGCCCGGCCGCGGCAGCGCCCCCCCTTCAGCCTTCACATTTACATGATTGCACATGCGGGATTTTATCCCATATGCGAGTTCGGGCATGTTTCCAAATCGCATGGAGTCCCGCGGATTCTCCCTGTCGATCCTTGTAGAAGTCGCGGTTCCGGCCTGAAAGCCTCGCCGAAATGGGACCCGCGGCGCATCTCTTCAATTGGAAAGCCGATGCTAAGCTTCAGGCCGCTACCTTGCCGGGATCATTCAGGGTTGCGCATAATTGGCGCCGCATCAACGAAGCGTCCGCGTGACTAGGGCGCCACGATCGGCGTCGGTTGCGCGGGGCCCTTGGTCCCCGCTTAAGGAGCGGCCGATCGCCTTGAAGATATTGCCGACTGCCTTCACCTGCTTGGACAGAATGACGCTTGGCGCACGCAAGGTTCCGCCGACTGCCACAGAACCGGGCAGGCGCAGCACGGATTTCTGCTTTGGAGCGCCGGTTAGCGTCAGCGCCAGCATCTCGCCGGGAAAGCTTAACGTACCGGTGCCAATCGATTGACTGAGTGTCGTGTCTATAGTCAGGTCGGCCCGCCCCCGTGCCATCATTGACCACGAAGCGGGCGACGGCACAACGCAGCCCGGCTCGCTTGTCCTCACCGGTCGTCACCCCTCGCGCGATGTCGAAGCCGAGTAGCGAAGCGATTTTGGCAGGCAGCGCGCCGTCGCGTGCAGCGCGCCCGATCGTGCCATGGGCGTTGCCGACCGCTTCGCGGATCGTGCGGCCGGGCCCGGTCAGCCGGACGCGACCGTCAGCCGGGCATCAACATCGCTGCCGCCGGCCAGCGCGCCGAGAGTGCTGTTGCGCATGGCCAGTCAAGCGTGACCACCGGGACCGTGCGCGCGCCTCGCTGATCGACCGTCACTGTCCCGGCGATCATACCCCGCTTCAGGCAATAGTCAGCGCACCGTCATAAACCGATGGTCGATCGTCACCTTGCCCGCCACGCTGGTGAGCGAAGACGATCGCCGCTCGTTGACCAATTGTCGCACCGCGAATCTGATCGTGCCATCCGTGTTATTGAGCTTCCCGAGGTTAATGTGTGTATTGGGCACGATCTTGAGCCCTTGTGACTGTTCCAACGCAACCGCCCGGGCATAGCCGGCACCGAAAGCGAAATCGTCTAAGCTCGCCCGATTTGAGATGACAGTCCCCTCAAGCTTCGCCCGCCTTGCCAATATTTCAAATCGCCGGCGCGATTTTATTTCATCGGAATGATCCAGGTTATCGTATTGCGGGATCGATTCAGGCACTGTCCGCCCAGCCCGCCCCAGAGGCGTGTGGCCGGAAGTCCCTCCTCCCATTGCTCCGGCCACTGTTCCCGGCACTGTCCGTGGAGCCGCTTTCAGATCGGCTCGAACAGACGCTGCACGGGCGCCGACCGCCGCTCCCCGCACCGAATGAGCTAATGCAATCGCCGCTCGCCATGCGCAAGCCGGCCGCGACGTATCGCGCAGGCCGCCAACGCGATGGTGAAAATGAATTAACCAAGTAATGTTAGGTGCTTAGCGAATCAAGAAAGCACCATATGCCTCGACGTATTTCCCGCCTCCTCACGATGCTTCGCGACGAAGTCCAGCAATTCGCGGCCGAAAGCGAGGAGATTGCCGGCCGCACGAACCTGCTCGCCTTGAACGCAGCCATCGAAGCCGCGCGGTCCGGTGAAAGCGGACGCGGCTTCTCTGTCGTGGCGCAGGAGGTCAAGGCGCTGGCCGGGCAGGCAAAGGTCTCCTCTGTCAAGTTTCGAGACCAGGTCTTGCAGCGACTGGCCCTGGGCTCCCACATTGCCGAAGAACTCGTCGCGGAAGTGGAAGGCGCACGGTTGCTGGAACTGGCGCAGTCCATCATCCAGACGATCAGCCGCGCATTATACGACCGATCGATAGATATCCGCATGCTGGCTGACGATCCCGCCGTCGTGGCAGGAGCATTGGAAGGCGACCGCGATGCGGCGAGCGAGCAGGCCGCCCTATCGCGCCTGCGGGCTCTGCTCGGCCACTCTCCCTACTTCCTCAATGCATTCATTACCAACCGGAAGGGCGACATACCGGTCTGCGCGCACGCAAATGCCGCGGTCCGCGGTGAGAACCTCGCTGGCGCCCCGCAATTTACACGTGCGCTTCATGCGGCTCCTGATGAACATTGGTTCACCGACGCGGTCTGGGCCAATCCCTGGTCGGGCCACCGAAAGGTCCTGATCTACGTGGCGCCGATCCGACAAGATCGTGAAGTAGTCGGAGTGCTCTATCTCGAATATGACTGGCAAGGCCAGGCGGAAGAGATATTGTCCGCAGTCCAGCGCAAGACATCCTCTGACATGACCGTTTCGATCGTCGATACCGCAGGTGGCGTCGTCGCGACTACCGGCCCCTATCTGTTCGAGCAGAAAATCCCGGGCCGCATCGCAGGAGCGCAAGACGAAGGGGCACTGGTCATCGAGGCCGGCGCCGAACCTTATCACGGTTTCGGCGCGATGGGCCTGCGCTGTGTCATCGAGCAGAAATTGCCCGACGCCCAAGCGATCGCCTCGGCCCTGCGCTCTCCGGGCACCTTTGCTTGATCCAGTTACTTGCCGAACCGCCGCAATGGACTAAGCAACACTGATATTTGGGTTTTTTAGGAAGTCGAATTGGCGGTTGCTCAAGGGGTCCCGGGAGAGGAGCGTGAGACGCTGCTCGCAGCGCTGCTGGAGCGGAGCGACGCATGCATTGAACTACTCGACGCCTCAGCGGAGGTGCTCTTCGTGAACGAAACGGGCCGCAACGCCATGCGACTCGATTCTGCCAGAGACGTCATTGGCCGACCCTGGGCGTTGGAATGGCCCGAGGCGGCGCAGCCACTTGCCGAGGCCGCCCTGCGCGAAGCGATGGAAGGGCGTGCCGCCCATTTCTCCGCCTCGCGGCCTGTCGACCTGGAGCCTGTTCGCTGGTGGCATGTCACGATGACGCCCATCCAGGCGCATGGCGCCGTGCGGTATCTCGTGATCTCGCGGGACATAACTGCGGAGAAAACCGAAAAGGACCGCATCGTCGCGATCAATGCGGAGATGCGCCATCGGCTGAGAAACGCCATGACCATCGCTTCGGGAATCGTCGCGCTCGAAGCGCGTGCGCAACCCCAGCACCGGTCCTTCGCACAGGCTGTCAGCAAGCGCTTCGGCCAGCTGGCGCATGTACAGGAACTGGTGCTCGATCCGATGCGCGACAAGTCCCTTCCCCAGGTCCTGCCCCAGCTGGCCGCTGTGTATGGCGGGGACAGCTTGTTGAAGATTGGCTCGCTTCCCGACGTCCGGCTTGGCGATGCTGCAACCCAGGCACTGGCCCTGACCTTCGGTGAACTGGCGACAAATAGCCTAAAATATGGAGCGTTGGGCGCCGCCAGGACCGTGCATGTGGAAGCAGCGCTTGCTGATGGCTCGCTGGAGTTTGCCTGGCATGAGCCGACGGACTTTGGAGTGCCCCGCGAGGGAGCGCAGGGGCTCGGCTTGATGGAGCGCATCGTCGCCGCGGTGGGAGGCAAGGTGGTCCGTCAAGTCGAGCCCGGCCTGCTGGTGGTGCGGGTGTCGTTGCCGGACAAATCGAGCTGAGCAAACTCGCTGCGGAGCGTGCCAAGCGAGTAGGGACGAGGCTCGAGCCCGAAGCCGGAGCCTATGAGCGGTTCGTCGAGCGCTTCCCCTTCGCCGAGACACCCGACCAGGCGCGCACGATCGCAGCGGTGCGCTCGGACTTTGTGTCCGGCAGGCCGATGCAGACCGGGACGGCTCCGCCGCCGGACTGGTTGAGAGAAACGACGCCCGCTGCTCACCGAGGCAATTGCAGACCCGAGCGATCGCCTGGATCGGCTGAAATGAATCCTCGAGTCGTTCCTCCCAATGGACTGAGGCGCTCGTTCGTTGCCGCCAACTGCAGCGAACTGTCCATCGTTTCGTAGGGTGAGCGGTAGCTTGAAAGCACCCCGGGGATGGACGGGTGCGAATTGATGAAGCTCTCGGGATACGCGCCAGGTCCGTCGCCAGCGAGCCCATGGCCAACATCCGGCCTGGGTCAGGGTTGCGCAGCAGGCAGCGGGCTCGCCACTCCTCGACGACACCCAAGGAGACGTCAAGCCGCCAGCGCGAGCCTGTCGCGTCCCCGCGCCTTTGCGTCATAAAGCGCGGAATCGGCATTCGCGAGCACGAGGCTCGGGGTCATCCCCGCGCGATACCGCGTGACGCCGCCGCTGACTGTCACCTGGATCGAGGCATCCTCGAAACGTACGGCCGCCTTGGCGACCGTCGTCCTCAGTCGTTCGCAGATCAGGCGCGCCTGTTCCGGGGAGGCGTTAGGGAGGATGATCGCGAACTCCTCCCCTCCCAGGCGGGCGATGAAATCGCGCTCGCGAATGCAGCTGCGCGCCAGATTGGCGAAGCACTGGAGAACGGCATCCCCGGCGGGATGGCCATGCAGGTCATTCACGCGCTTGAAATGATCCAGGTCGAACAGGGCCACGCAGCCGCCGGTCTCCTCCGCATTTTCGATATGGCCCAGGAGCGCGACATCGAAGGCGCGCCGGTTCGCAAGCGAGGTCAACCCATCGGTCATCGCGGCGTGCGCAAGACGATTCTCCAGCGCCTTGCGGTGGGTGACGTCGCGCACAGTACTGACCACGCCGACCACTTGTTCACCATCCAGCACGGCCCGGCTGTGATTCTCGAACCATCGCGCCTCGCCGGTTGCAGTGACCGCGCGATATTCCACCGTGAACGTGCGATCCGGATGGCGCACAGCTGCCTGATGCGCCTGCCGCGCAGCGTCCACATAGTCGGCATCGACCAGGTCCGCGGCATTGCGTCCGAGCACCTCCTGGACGCGAAATCCCCCGATCTGCTCGATCGAGGGCGAGGCGAACCTGATCGTCCCGTCCACGTCGAGGTTCAGGACGATATCTGTCGAGTTGTCGGCAAGAAGCCGATAGCGCGCCTCGCTGTACTGCAGGCGCCGGAAGATTTCCTTCCGCCTGGCAAGCTCCCCGGCCACCGGAAGCACCGCCAGGACCGTCGCCGCCAGATAGAATTGCAGGAACTGGACGCGCACCCCGAGCGGCGCTTCGATCAGGCTCACTGGCCCTTCACCGCGGAGAGTGAACGAGGCGCCGATGATCGTGAGCACGATCACCGACAGCGCCGCGGATATTCTCCCTCCGCTGAAGGTTGCAAAGATGATCGGGAGCAGGGGCAGGAACAACAGCGGAAAATCCCGTTGGGAAAAGACGATGAGGCTGACGCCCGCCACGAGCGCAAGCAACGCCATGGTCTTCGAGGTGGCTGCCATGCTCGCGCGCCGCAGCCACGCCGCCGTTTCCCCTCTCACGAAATATACCGCGATCGGCGTGAAGGTTATCGCGCCCAGCGCGTGACCCGCAAACCAAGCCAACCAGTTGCCGACATAGGTCCCGGCACCGAAATTGGTGGCAATGGCTGCTGCGGGCAGGCCACTCAGCGCCGGCGCGGCGACGCCCGCGCCCAGGATGAAGGCCAAGAGCCAGGAGTGGTTCTCAAACCCGGCAGCCCTGCCGGCGAGGCGCCGGATGAGCAGCGCGCCGGCCAGGGACTCGGCCAGGTTGGAGAGAGCCATGGGTACCGCGGCGGCCGGGCCGAGACCAACCAGTGCGGTAACGACGACCCCGGCAATCCCACAGGCTGCCAGCGAAGGCCACCAATGGAGCGGCCTCAGCACCAATAGTCTGGCAAGAAGGAGCGCATTGGCCACCCAGACAAAGGCAACGCCGCCCTGGAAGCGGGTTGCCAGGACCGCCGTGGCAGCCAGCGCGAAGTATGCAAGACCAGTGACAGCGCACACCCGGAGCTGATATTTCGCTACGGAATTCATGGGTCCAGCTTGGACGCCGCAGGTAAACGGCACGTTTATCCGCATGTGCGGTGAACTACCGAAGCTCGCACGTCGACCCAGAGCAAGCATTTGGAAACGTACGAACTCTTGGTTCTTGCAATCGATTCGCAAGCGGAACCGTTACCACCCTCCGTGATTGGTACGCAGGTGGTGGACGGGAGACGGATCATGGCTGAATTCATGGATGCGATCGCGTTGCTAAAGGCTGATCACCGTAAAGTCGAAGCGTTGTTCGAAAAATACGAGCGCGCCAGCGGTGCAACTACAAAGAAGAAGCTTTCCCACCAGATCTGTGTGGAACTCAAGATCCATACTATGCTGGAGGAAGAAATCTTCTATCCGGCCTATCGCGGCAAGATCGAGGACGACATGCTCGACGAAGCCTATGTCGAGCATGACGGCGCCAAGGTGCTGATTAACGACATCGAGGCCGGCAGCCCGGAGGACGATTTCTACGACGCCAAGGTGAAGGTGTTGTCCGAAGAGATCGCGCATCACGTCCATGAGGAGGAAATGCCCGCCGAGGGCATGTTCGCCCAGTGCCGCAAGGTCGAGGAAGTCGACCTGGTGGCGATGCGCGACGCGATGCTTGCCCGCAAGGAAGACTTGCTCGCGCAGGAGGAAGCAAACGGGCTGCCGCCGGCCGAGCCGCGTGCAATCAACCTGCTCACTGCCTGACGGTCATCCCATGCTCGCACCGACTGATCCCGCCGACCGACTTGAGCAACTCGAGGCGTGCCGGCTGCGCAAAATGTCGCGGTCGGCACATGCGTTTGTTCGTGGCAGTACCGAGCATTTCTACCGCTGGCTGTCAGTGGCGGACATCGCGCGGGACATTCCCCAGGGGCCATCCGTCTGGATTTGCGGCGATTGCCATGTTGGCAACCTGGGCCCGGTTGCCAACGCCGAGGGCGCAGTCGACATCCAGATCCGCGACCTCGACCAGACCGTGATCGGCAACCCTGCCCACGACCTCATCCGGCTTGCGCTTTCGCTCGCCTCCGCGGCGCGTGGGTCCGACCTGCCAGGGCTGGCGACCGCCCGGATCGTAGAGGCAATGATCGACGGCTATGTCCGCGGCCTCGACCAGCGACGCGAAGTCGATGAGTCGCTCCAGCCCGAGGTGGTGCGGTCGGCCCGCAAGCGGGCGCTGGGCCGGCGCTGGCGCCATCTCGCCCGCGAGCGCATCGCCGATACGCGTCCCCATATCCCTCTGGGCAAACGTTTCTGGGCTCTCGGCGACGACGAGCGCCAGGCGATCGAGGGGATCTTCGCCCAAGCCGCCATGGCCTCGCTGCTTGCGCGCGACGACGATGGCGCCACGAACGTTCGGCTGCTCGATGCAGCTTACTGGGTGAAGGGGTGCAGCTCGCTGGGCGCCGGGCGCTATGCGGCGCTGGTTGCGATCGAAGGCGTAAGGGGCAAGGAGGCGATCGCGCTCGTCGACTTGAAACAGGCAGTCCCCGCGCTGGCGCCGACTGCACGCGGGGCACGCATGCCGCGCGGCGCCGCCGAACGTGTCGTGACGGGCGCCTGCTCGCTTTCCCCATTTCTCGGCAAGAGGATGGCGGCAGTGAACCTGCTCGGCGGGGCATTCGTCCTGCGCGAATTGCGTCCCCAGGACCTGAAGATCGAAATCGACCAGTTCTCGCGGCCCGAGGCGATCCGCGCCGCGCATTACCTCGCCTTCGTGCTGGGTCGCGCGCATGGCGCGCAGATGGATGATGCCGCCCGGAAGGGATGGGCGCGAGAGTTGCGCGAGCCCGGTTTCGGCAGCCTTGATGCGCCGCCCTGGCTATGGCGCAGCGTCGTCAAGCTGATGGGCCGGCACGAAGCCGCCTATCTCGAGCATTGCCGCATCCATGCGGTCGCGGCGCGCTGACGAGCATGCCGCGCAGTGGAGGACGTCATGGATTTCATCCGTCTACTGATCGGGCCTGACGACGGTGCGACCGTGCTTCAGCTTTGTATCCGCACCGTACCGCTGCTCGCCTTCGGAATCCTGTGCGTGCGGGTCGCCGGCCGGCGAACCTTCGCCCAATATTCGCCGCTCGATATCGTGGTGGCCTTGATCGTAGGCTCCAATATCAGCCGCGTCATGATGGGCAAGGCACCGGTCGTCGCGTCGCTCGCGGTCACCCTAGTGCTCGCCATCCTGCATCGCCTGCTGGCCTATGCGGCGATGCGATGGAATTGGCTCGCCTGGCTGGTCAAGTCGCGGCCGATCCACGTCATCGAGGACGGGCGTGTCGATTCCCGGGCATTACGACGCGCCAACCTCAGCGAAAGTGACTTGCTCGAAGCCATTCGCATGGAACAGGTGTTGACTCCTCAGGAAGTAGCCAGGGCGGTTCTCGAGGGAAGTGGAAAACTGAGCGTGGTACCGAAGCGCGATCGCTGAGCCTGCACAGCTATAGCTCGACCGCTTCGCGCAAGCGCCGGGCATAGGCCCTGGCGAGCCGAAGATGCGCGCTCGCCACGGAGGGGTCATCGGCAAGAGCGGCGACTTCGCGTTCGCGTCGCTCTCGCCGGGCGAAATAGAACCGGTCCTCGTCCGTCATGCGTTGTCGCGCCTTCGTGGGGTCTCCCAGCCTTTTCTCGCCGCCGCGGAGCGATCGCTCGTGCTCCGGCTTTCGCCTGCGTTGCGCGAACTGGAATGGCCTTCCTTCCTGCCGCGGCCGGAGCCCGATTTCTTGCCGCCGCCGGATTCCTTATTTACCGTCGCCCAGGCTCGCCGCTCGGCCGTCGAGCCCGACCGCGCCGTGGCGGCACGCGGATGATCGGGCTCGACGACGAATGGCTGGCCGCGAACCCGCTTCCCGAGGTTAATCTGGAGACCGATAAGAATGCACGGGGTCGCGTGCTGGTGGCGGGTGGCTCGCTCGCCGTGCCGGGGGCGCTGCTGCTTACCGGCGAGGCTGCGCTGCGCGCCGGGGCCGGCAAGATCCAGCTGGCGACCGTGGAACCTGCGGCACTCTCCCTTGGCCTGGCCATGCCGGAGGCGGCGGTCTTCGGACTTGCTACCAATGGCGCAGGCGAAATGGGCGCGGATGCCGGGGCAAAGCTGCTAGAGTTGCTATCCGCCTGCGACACGCTGGTGTTCGGGCCTGGCATGAGCGAACGGGCGGCGACGGCCTCGATCGTACGCCGACTGCTGGCGGAATTGCCCCCCGGTCGGTCGATATTGCTGGATGCCGCCGCCATAGGGGGCGCGCGTGGATGTGCCGATGCCTTGCGATCCCATGCCGGCCGAGTCGTGTTGACCCCTCATCCAGGCGAAATGATGCAGTTGATGGGATGCGACGAAGCCGAGGTCCGCAACCGGCCCGAGGCATTGGCCCGCGCGGCTTCCGAACGATTCGGCGCGATCGTGGTGCTCAAGCGCCCCGAGACCTGGATCGCGGCCCCCGGAGCGGACATGCTCTGCTATGGCGGGGGCGGTCCGGGGCTCGCCACCGCGGGATCGGGTGACGTACTCGCCGGTGTGCTGGGCGGGTTGCTTTCGCGAGGTGCCGAGCCGCAAACGGCGGCGGCGTGGGCAGTGTGGCTGCATGGTGAAGCGGGCCGCCGCCGTACCAAGGTATCGGGCGAGATCGGTTTCCTCGCCCGGGAGTTGCCGGGTGAAATACCCCGCTTGATGGCGACCGGCCAGGCTGGCGTGCTTCCCCTCGCCGGTTGAACGCCGGCTCAGGTGCTGCGATCCTGCAATATCCGTATCCGGCGTTGTCCGACGCGAGGCGGGGACTGGGCTTCCAGCCGGTTAGGGGTCAGTCACGCGGGAACGCCGTTCCCACCGCCTGCCCGAGAGGTTTCGACTGTCCCGGGCGATCTCTAACCCGAGAGCGCCGCCTTGCACCTGCGTCGCCCGGCAGCGCCGGAGAGTCAACCATGCGCGGAGCTGTCCGAATCCGTGCCGGTGGCCCCGCCATGCGGCCGACTTTTCAGGATATGCGCGAAGTCTGCCGCCGGGCGCGGCCGACTGAGAAGATAGCCCTGGAGGTGCGTGCAACCGATATCCACCAGCGCCTTCATCTGGGCCTCGGTCTCGACGCCCTCGGCCACGATGCCCATGCCCAGCCGCTTGCCGAGCCAGACGACGGCCTCGATGATCGCGACGGAGACCGGAGACTCCAGCATCTTCGATACGAAAGAGCGGTCGATCTTCACCTTGTCGAAGGGAAAGCGCTCGAAATAGCTCAGCGAGGAATATCCCACGCCGAAATCGTCCATGAGGATCTGGATGCCGAGGCCCCTGAGCTGCTCGAGGATCGAGAAGACATGATCGACGTCACGAATCACCAGTCCCTCGGTCACCTCGAGCTGCAGCCGATGCGACGCGAGGCCGGTGCGATCCAGCACGTTGCGTACCGTCGCCACCAGATCGCCGCTCTCGAACTGGATAGGTGAAAGGTTAACGGCGACGCTGAGATGCGAAGGCCATGTCGCGGCCGCCCGGCAGGCGCTCTCGAGCACCTGCTCGCCGAGCATGGGCACGAGCCCGCACTCCTCCGCGATCGAAATGAAGAGATCGGGCGGGATGGGGCCTCGTTCGGGGTGGGTCCACCGCGCGAGCGCCTCGAAACTCGTCGTCTGCCCCGTCGCGGTAGCGACGACAGGCTGATAGACGACTGCGATCAGGCCGGACGCGACGGCCTGCCTGAGATCCTTTTCAAGCATGCGTCGGTCGCGTGCGGCCTGGTCCATCTCCGGGCTGAAGAAGCAGGCGGCACTGCCCCCGCCGGACTTGGCACGATACATGGCGAGATCCGCAGCCTGGCGGAGAAAGGCGATATTGGCGCCGTCATCGGGTCCAATCACGATGCCGATGCTGGCGCCGGTATGCGCGACGAAGCGCTCCAGGCGATAAGGAACGCCAAGCCCGCGCACCAAGGCTTCCGCGAGGCGGCGCGCCTCGTCGGACGTGTTCGGGCCGGTAAGCAGCAGGGTGAATTCGTCGCCGCCAACACGCGCCACCATAGCTTTGCCGCCTGCGATCCGGCGAAGGCGATTGGCAACTTCGACAAGCACCTCGTCTCCCGCGAGGTGACCGAATTGGTCATTGATGGCCTTGAACCGGTCGAGATCCACGGTGAGCACGGCAAAGCGCTCGCCGGACTTCATAAGACTGTCCAGCTGCTCGAGAAAACTGGCCCGGTTATGCAGGCCCGTCAGCGAATCATAATGCGCAAGGCGCAATATGCGAGCCTGCGCATCGCGCACGTCAGTGACATCCTCGCTCATTCCCAGGATGAATTGCCCCGGCGCGTCGGGACCGTCGACGACGATGCGCTTGGTGCGCAGGCGTATGACCTGTCCGTCTTCCCGCGTGAAGTCGCTCTCATAGGACTGTATCCCGCCCGCCGAAAGCACTGCCGTGTCGCGTTCGTGATAGGCATCACCGCTTTCCGGAAACAACTCACGATCGGTTCGGCCCACGACCGCGGACGCAGGCAACCCAATGAACTCCTCCCCGGTGCGATTGAGCAATTCGTAGCGCCGGGTCTCGCTATCCTTGACGAACAGCATGGCAGGAAGGTTCGCGATAATCGTGTCCAAGAACAGGCGAGTCTGCACGTTCTGGCGTTCCTGCAGCTTGCGGTCGGTCACATCCCGGATGATGGCCGCATAGCCTTGACGATGCGTCCCGCTATCCGACTCCAGCCGAGCGACCGACAGTTCGATTGGGAAGCGTTCCATCGACTTGCGCTGGGCTTCGAGTTCGAAAGTTTTTCCCGCATACACGGGATCCCGCGCCAGCGAGCGCAGAACCGAACGACAATATCTGCCGGTCTTCGCGTCGCGCGGCACGATCAGCTCGATGTCACGGCCGAGGGCCTCGTCGAGCTGATAGCCGAACATCGTCTCGGCCGCACGGTTCCAATAGGAGATGCGCCCGGCGGCATCGACACAGAGAATGGCATCGGAAGTGGCATCGACCATCTTCGCGGTGATCTCGCCCAGCCTTCGGTCGCGCATCCCCTCGATCCGCTCTACCGCGACCTGCGCCAGATCTGTCAGCGCCCCGCGCTGCTCCGCCGAAAGTGGCGGGCGCGGCTCGGGATCGAACACGCACAGCGTTCCCAGGCACTGGCCGGACGAAACGATCAGCGGGGCGCCGGCATAGAAGCGGATGCCGCCTTCGCAGGTCACAAGCGGATTGTTGATGAAGCGAGGATCTCTGGAGGCATCGAGGATCTCGACAAAGGCGTGCGCCGCCACGGCGTGGGCGCAAAAGGCCTGATCGCGCGGCGTCTCGCAAAACGGAATTCCGATCCGCGCCTTGAACCACTGCCGCTTCTCATCGATCAGGCTGACAGCCGCGCATTTCGTGCCGAGCAGCATGCTCGCCAGACGCGCGATCTCGTCGAAACGCTGTTCCGGTGGCGTGTCCAGCAAGGCGAAACTTGCCAGCGCACGCAAGCGATCCTCTTCTTTTCCTGCCCGTGCCGCCATGATACTCACCACATCAGAACGGATATAATACGTTCATTTCCTTTGGAAATCGTTAGTCAGGCGTGGCGCGCACGGCCCGCAAGGCATGATGCATTCTGAACTTGCCGATCGCACGCACCTTCGTTCGGCTTCGGGTTTCCGCTCCTCCCGCCGGGCGCACACCGGAATCGCCCCGACTAACCTGGAGCACTGTCTCCCGATATCGAAGCTGGTATGCGCGATGTTCGGCAAGGGCTGGATCAAGATGACCGAAAAAGCTCCCGATGCACTGCGAACGATCGGGGAACTGGCGGCCGAAACCGGCTGCCCGCAACACATATTGAGATATTGGGAGGCCCATGTTCCACAGCTACGGCCTTTGACGCGGGCCGGAGGACGCCGATATTATCGCGTGCACGACGTGGCGCTGGTACATCGCATAAAGCAACTGGTCTATGATCAGGGTCTTTCCCTCCGCGAGGTAAGGGAATTGCTCGCTGCTGAACGACGCGACGACGTGCGTGGCAAGAATTCGACAGCCTGATGCCCTTTCCCATTGACCTGGCTGGCTTCTTCACTGGCCTGGGACGTTCGACCGTGCTGCAGTCAATGGTGAAAGAGACAGGGGCCCCGACGCTCGGCACCCCCGATAGGTACGGAACGTCCGAGCCCTGCGGAAAGTCATGGCTCGGGACAGGCTTCCCCAACCCCGAGGCATGGCACCGAGGGCCAGGATAAGGAACAGCAGCGCGACCAGGACCTACCTGACCCTCAGCTTGGGCGACCCGCCTGGGCGACGACGCGCAATGGAGGAAAATTTCATCGGACGACAATGCGACATTGCGGGCGTTTCTCTGCCCTGGGATTGTCCGAGCGTCCAGACGCCGGAACGAGGCCCTTTGCAGACCGTCGCCTGCCGGTGCGACCAGGCGGGCAGTGGTCCGAATTGCCAATGCCGGGGTGCTCCGGGATACATCGACACCGGGCACTTTGCCGGGACGGTCGCCGAGAGACGCACGCATGCCGCGTCTTTACTACTGTCGCGTCGGATCGAGTTGCTCGGCTGACCCGGCCGTTAGCGGCGACTGGCGAGCCTCCATGATCCGGCAGCGGCATTCGAGCGCGACTTTACTGCCCCCGTCGCGCCGCCTTTCCCTGTCGGCCTGTCGCCCAGGTTTCGCGCCGAGCGTGCGTCCGAAGTGGCCGGCCGCCTCGCCAACGGCGCATACTTCCTGCCGAACGCCCGATGCGCCATCGATGCGTGCGCATCCATGACCATCCATCATGCGCTCCAGGCTGTCGCGTTGTGCAAAATAGAACGACCCGACTTCGGCCGTGGCGCGGCTCCTCCTGCCGGATACCCATAACAACGACCGGTTGGCCGCTTCGATTCCTCATGCTTTGTATTAGTCTTAGGAACGTGGATATTCCGACCCTGCAGCAGATTGCGCCGATTTGGTTCATTCACCAAGTACAGATGTATGATGTGGAGAGAATTTACTTTTTCTACACGCACCCGTGCCAAAGACATCGGTATCGCGCCTGGTTGACCGGGCGCTTAGTTCGGTGGATGCGTGAGACGCGCCATCGTTCGGCAGGGTCCGGGGAGGGCCGGCGATCGCGGCACACGCTTCCGGATAGGAGCGAATGATGTCGCAGGTCTTGATCCCCCCTGAACGCGCGCCAGCCGGGACGCGGCGCAGCATGGTTGTTTGCCGGCCCGAGCGCACCGATCCAGGGGATGCCACGCTTCATCGTATGCGGGATTGCCTGGCGGTCGCATTCCCCCCGGCCGGAGTTCGCACCGCACCCGCCGCCAGTCTCTGGTCACCGGGAAAGGCGACCCCGGAGCCCCCGCTGACCGAAATCTCCTTTGAGCCTGCCATCCCGGCGCGCCCGCCCGAACGGCGGGAAGAGGCACGCGACAAGATCTCCGTCTACCGGACGGCCACCCTTTACCGGGAGGCGGGAGAAGCGCTTTGCCTCATCCGGAACATCTCATCCGGCGGCCTGATGGGAAAGGTCGCCGACAATTTCATGCCTGGCGATCAGGTCTCCGTGGAGATAAGATCCGGTTCCTTGATAGACTCACATGTCGTCTGGACAGGCGATGGGCTGATCGGCCTCGCATTCGACACGCCTATCAAGGTGCTGGAAGTCCTGCAGGCCCCCGTTTCCGGCGAGTCCGGTCTGACGCAACGCATGCCGCGGATTCGCGTCGCTTGCGCCGCCAGCCTGATCGTGGATGGCGCACGTCAGCAGACGACGCTCGTCGATATCTCGCAGGGTGGCGCCAAGCTCGTCACCGAGCTTCTCCGCCCCGGTGAGACCGTTCTGGTCACCGTGCGCGGGCTTGATCCGCGGCGCGCCACGGTCCGCTGGGCACGTAATGGCCGCGCGGGCATTGCCTTCCTGAACGCGATCGCGTTCGACGTATTGGCGCGCTGGGCTGCCGAGCGGCAAGAGGAGCAGTAAGCTCGTACCAGGTGGTTCGGATCATGGGCGCAGCACTGGCCCGTGTCAGCGGCATGCCTGTCGGCAAAAGCCTCGCCACAGAGGCTTCTTGCGCAAATCGATTTGCCTCGTTTCAAATGATGCTATGGCAGCCCGATGACCGACGCGTCTGTATACCATGCGGAATCTTCCCGGCGCTTCACCCAGTCCTGCAGGCGCCTTTTCGAGTGAAGCCGGCCGCTGGATCGGCAGCCCTCGCTCTTCTCGCCACCCTTGGCGATCGAGGCGCCAGTGTCGATCCGATTTCAACGCCGGCCTCCCTTGCGCGCTGGCTCGCCGAAACGGGCTTGCTTGCGGCCGGCCCACCCGTCGATATCAGTCACGTCCGCAGGGTACGGGAACTGTGTGCGGCAATGGCCCGCTGTGTCGCGGCCATCCTGGCAAGCGAGGTGCTGCCGGGCTCGGATGTCGACGTCATAAACGGGTTGGCAGCCATGCCGGGTTTTCGCCCGCAACTGGTGCAGGGGCGATTCATCGTCGCTGCCAGGAATCCCGAAATGCGGTCCTCTCGCATTTGGCGGCCGATGCGATCGAAGCCTTGACGGTACGGCGCGAGCAGCTACGCCGCTGTCCCGGTTGCGAACTGATTTTCGAAACGTCAATTTTGGAGCCTCGCGACCGCTGTGGTTCGGCAGAGTGTCCGCATTGCGTCGTCTAGCCTCCGCCTCATGCGACCGGGCAATGCTGTCGATTTTTGATCCGGCCTTGGCGCATGACGAGCGGTACGGGCAGGAGCGAAGAAGGCGCGCTGACGGGATGGGCGTTTCAGGACAGTAACGCCCGCGCGGCGCGTCCGGCTACCGCCGGTCGCGCCGCGCATAGCTCGGGGCCGGTACCGGATCTCGCGATGGAGTGGCAGCTTTCCGGATCGGCGCCTGCGGCACGGGCCAGCAGGAAGCAAGCCCAGCGTGCATGAAGTGCTGCGAGGCGCCAGCAAGCAGCCGCGCTGCGCCATTGATAGGGAATGTCCTGCTCTGGATTAATTCGTTATTTATTAGCCGGATAATGCCAGTATCCGTGCGAGGAGATTCGTGATGCGGCAGCTGCTCTACATCAGTTCATGTCGGGCTTTGGAAGCTCCGCTCGATATGGATGCGCTACTGGCTCAATCGCAGCGCAAAAATAAACGCAACGAGATCACCGGCCTGCTCTACAGCGATGGAAAGCGGTTCCTGCAGGCGCTCGAGGGGCCGCGACAGCCAGTCGAGGATACTTTCCTTAGGATCATCGCGGATCCACGCCATCATGCGCTCGTGCTCCTGTCACGACGCGAGACGACCCGGCGCGAATTCGGGGAATGGTCAATGGCGCTGCGCCGCTTCGACGAACCGCCCGATGCCTTTTCCGGTCGCATCGCCGATCTCTGCCGTGATGCCTGTCCTTCGGTCCAGGGCACGTTCGCGGGCCTCGTCGGTATACGGCAAGGGGCATGATCGCCGAATTTCCCGGTCGAGTGACTTCCGGCTCTGCGCCAGGGAACCGACCACCCTTGGCGGAGCGTGGCAACGGCGACCCGGAAACCCTCGCAGGCGACCGGAATATGTGGATCGAAAGAGCGGGGACCTGCCGCTGGCGGGCCAGAATGAGCGTAACCGAGGTTGCGCGCGACACTTTTCTGGACGAGGCGATGCGCTGCGAAGCCAAGGCCAAGACCATCGGCATGCATGACGGCATGTAAGAAAAAATCGCTGAGGCCCACGCTATATTCGGCTGTATAGGACTGGGCCTCTCAGATGCATCCCGACGGAAGGGAGGACGCCGGCCCCGGAACGGCCTGCGAACAGGCCGTGGGATGCGGGTATTGCTGGCAATGGGACGGGCTTGCCGTGCGCAAGATGCTTGAGCAGATCAATGCAGCCCCGTTGACGCCGGAATTGATCCAGGCAGTGCTGGATGCGATAGCAAGAATGCCGCGGGGGCAACGACAGGACATTACCGGTCGCATCCTGGCGATTGTCGAGGTTCTGGAAGAAGGTCGCTTCGGCAAGGATCGCGCGGCACTCGGGCTCGCCATCAATTTTCGCCTTCTTGCGCTAGCTCATCTGATGTTGACCGATGAGATGGCTCCCTTTCAAACCATTGGTATCGAAGGGGCGGTATTCTCGCAGGATGATGTCCTGCGCGTCGCCGCAGAGCTACCGCTGACTATTCTCGACGGAAACTTCGCGTTCGATCCGGTGATATTTCGCGATCGTTTGCTTGCGATCGCCCGGCCCGCGGGAAGCGCCTAGCATTGCAGACAATTCAGTTGTGATTTCGAGACGTGGTTCAATGCGGTCGCCCCGGTTGGCCGATCGGTCGTCGCTCCGATGCTGTCCTGACCTGGTCGCTGCCTGATGGAGTTTAGCGCGTGCGCCCGCTTTCAATGATATTCGTGCCGGCATGTCCTTGTCTCGGATACCTTTCTGCCTGTTCGGACGGCACGAGCGCTCCCGAGGGAGGGCGCGCGAGATAGAGGGCCATATGGAAAGCGTCTGCCGCCATTGCGGGCGGCCCATGGAGAAAATTGGCATGCGCTGGCGCGCGAAGCGCTGACCCGGAAAGGCGGCGGGCGTGCCAAGGGTTTTCAACCGTGCTACATGTCAGATCCGGACACGGCTCGCCCGGAGGAGCGGTTAGCCGTCCGTTCTCCAGGCTGGCCTGAGCGGTCGGGCGTCGAAAATGCCTCGTGCGTCAGCAGATCAGGGCCCTGCCGGTCGCGGAATTACTCTGCGGATTGCCCGATTTTAAAGACCGGGACTCGTTGGTACGTGGATATTTCAGTTGAATGCGCATTTACACCATAACGGACCGACCATGAAGCGAGCAATATTGGGCGCGTTAGCCACCCTGTTTCTTTCCGCATGCGGCGCCGGAGGGAATTGCACCTACAGGACGGGTGATGGCATTTGCGTCGACGACCATGTCACGAACGATCTGGATGGTGCCCCGTCCAATAGCTAGAACGAGCTGAGGCCGACAGCTTCATCCAGGCGCGCTCTCCTGAGCTGGAGGCATCGCCAGCGGCCGGGTAGTCTAGACCAGAACCGCGAATTGACCCGTTCGGCTATGCCGCAAGGGGAGCCGAAGGATGCAGTCCGTTCGCCGGCGCAGCTGAGATCAAGCCATATTGGAAAGCCGGGAGCAGAGGCAGTCGCAACGCCCCTGGGGCCTCCTCAAACAACCGGAGGGCCAGCGCGTCGGTGCCCAGGCATACCGGACGGGTCGCAAGGGCAAACTATACGCCCGTCCGGCTGCAGGCGGCGACATTCGCCGTCTACCTCGGCAAATCCTCTTCGAAAAACGGTCCACGCGAGCGCGGGGTTCCATCGCGGGTCCGCGGCGCCTAATATCGTGCGAGCAATCGCTCCACCGTTGGCCGGGTCGTCGTTTCCTTGCCGTGGTCCTGGGCGATGTCGTGTTCGAGCGCATCGCGGATTTCGCAGATCTGCGCGTCAGTAAGATGCTCGATCCCCACGAATTCGCCGCGGGCCTTGTCGACGGCTCGAAGCAGTTCGTCGAGCTTGGCCTGCATCGCCGCGCCGTCTCGATTCTGGCTGTTCTGGATCAGGAATACTGCGAGGAAGGTCAGCACCGTCGTCGCGGTGTTGATGATGAGTTGCCACGTATCGGAATAGTGCAGGAAAGGCCCGCTTGCCGCCCAGACCAGGACCGAGCCGGTGGAAATGATGAAAGCGAGGGGATGCCCCATCAGCGAAGCGGAGCGGCTCGCAATCCTGGTGAAGAATTCGTCCATGGGGCTCTCCTTGAATGCATTGAGCGCAACGAGCGGCCGCGGGCTTGTTTCCCAGATATGCCAGACCTCGACGAAATGATTGTGGCGTCGGCACAGGCCCTTTCCCGCACACCAGGACGACCGAAGCGACATGCGATGGAAGCCTTCGCAGAAAGCCCGCCGGCTCGCAGAGCCGGCGGGCGAATTCTTCAGGGCCGAGTCGCGGGGTTAAACACGGTTCCTTGGCATGCTCGAGCAGATCAAGAACCGCAGATTCCTGCCGGCTCGGAAAATGCGGGCCCAGCAGAGCGAATGCCTGTTGGAACGCATGGAATATCCCGGACCTATCGTTGGAGCTGCTGCGCCTCCCCGCGATGCGAGGCTTTCGCTGGCACCCGATTCCAGATTGATTGGCCAGACGCCCAAACTGAAAATGGCGGTCGGTCTGCCAGCGAAACCGGGGCCGTCGAACTTGACGAGAGCACTAGTGCCCCGGCGCCCTTTCGGGAACTACGAAAACGATAGAGGGACCGACCAGTTCCCTTGAAGCGGGACCATACTCTACCGAAAAGCCAGGAGGGACCGGTGCAATGCGGCGTCCAGCCTCTGCTGGCGCATGGTTGGCGAGTGTCTACCGGTCGGGTCGCGCGGGCGCTGTCCCAAGTCCGGGATGCCGCCGCAGGTTGGCCCGGGATCATTGCGCTTCAGGAACTTCCTCCTGCCTTGGGCGTCTCCCCTTCTCTCAGGAGGAGAAAGATCGTGGGATTCATTCTTTGGCTCATTGTCGGGGGCGTGATTGGTTGGCTGGCAAGCATGATCATGCGCACCGATGCCCAGCAGGGCATCATCCTGAACGTCGTCGTCGGCATTGTCGGCGCATTCATCGGCGGGCTCCTTATCAGCGGCGGCTCGATCAACAACGCGCCCCTCACCGTTACGTCGTTCCTGGTGTCGCTCGCCGGCGCGGTCATCCTGTTGGGGATCGTTAATCTCGTTCGCCGCGGCAGCGTCCGCTAGACCATCGCGAGGCAGGAAGACACGCTCGAATCGGTAAGGGCCGGCGTTTCCGCCCCGGCAAGCGCGCGGGGATAGGCAGCCCGCGCGCGCTGGACAACCTTGGCCGCGCGCCTCCCGGCGCTTCAAAGGATTCGGGTTCCGGAGCGTCCACGCCTGTTTTCGATTGCCTGCCCTTAGGCCTTGAGGGGCGAGCGTCGCAACGCGTTCAGACGCGCAACGCCGACGAACGCGCGTCCTGCCCAGGTCAGCTCGCGCAGCGCAAGCCGCCCATCCGGACGCCCCTTCCATTGTCGTGCTTTGTGCGCCGGCTCAGCCGAGTGCGGCGACCATGGTGGCAGCCATGCCCGAGCGTCCCGTCACGTCGTGACGATAGTCATGAGCCCGCCCTCATTGCGGTGAGGCCACGTGTCGCAGATTATCCGTTGTGCCATCGCAAAGGCACAGTCGCGGTGAAACAGGGTCCGCACATATCCCACTATCGGAAGAAGCAAGTCGCAGCTGACGCTGGGCCCGTCGGCGGCAGACCCGCAAATCGGGCATTGTGCCTGAGTCTTGAAGGGCGAGGCCGCTCCGGCGGCGGCAGGGTCTCGATAGTATGTCACTGTCTTATATAGACGATTTTACTGTTCTGCTTGCGCAAGAATTGCACGGGGGGCGCCCTTTGCGAATTGGTGGCCCGACTCACGGGCACCGGAGCCAACAACGTCCCCGGCGAATCGCACGCGACCAATCGCGTGGCTGCTCGTCAATGCCTATCGGCGGGGCAATCGCGGCGCCTGTGGCCGCGTTGGCGCTCATGCCGGTGCCCTCGTCCCTAAGGCTGCAATATGGCTTGGCCTGGATGCCGCATGACCGGGGCACCGTTGCCATTTCGCTAATGACCGGCAGCGTTACCGGGCAGCGCGTATTCTGCCATGAGCTACCTGGGACGTGCCATGGACCCCGAAAAGGCTGGATTCCCTGGCACAGCTCGGGCACGGCTCAACCATGGATTTCTGGCCTGTGGCGAGCGAGAAGAACGTCGCAACCGCCCGAAAATACTGGGCATCGGCGACTCCATTTGCCCAAGCACCTCGCCAGCTTGGTGAGGGCGGACTCGGTCAATTCGCAAGGCGGCGGCAAGTACCTGGCAGGAAACCTGGACTCTTCCTACCGACGCGGGACGAAAGGCCTTTGCAAGTCACGTGGCCACAGCGTTCGCGTCGATGCTAGGAGCCACCAATGCCATGATATCGAAGGTAGTTGGCAAACCGCCCTTCTATTTCGCCCAGGGCTGCGCGCACCGTCTCCCGGCTAACGCTTTGCACGCTGTCGTTCAGATCGTCCCGCAAACCACGGGCGCTTCGAGCGGCGGAGCCCATGGCGAGGACCTGTATGGCATCGATCATCCTGCTCAAATGAACCAGGATTGCCGAGCGATCGACATGGGCCAGGGAATCGGCAGGATCGCGGGCCGCGTCCAGTAACGCCTGGATTTGGCGCAACTCGTGAACTGCGAGGAGGAACGTCCCGACGTTCAGGTCCGGCATCGCTTTAGCTGGAAATTCGGGAGAGTCCCGGCAACCGCCTCTCCATATTCCTTCAGACGGCAAAGGTCGGCGAGGCAGGACATGGTTCGAAAATATCACTTGGGTGCGGCGGTCGCTAAACTACATCAATGGCCAGCGATTTCGCTTCGGCCGTGCCGGAGTTCTGCAACCCCAGGCCTGGACGTGGCAGGCATCCACATTTGCTGTCGGCCCATCCGCTCTCCGTGACAAGGCGAAGGCCCGGCATTGCTGCCTAGCCTTCGCCATGCATCAGGGTCGTACCACCATCTCAAAACGGGGCGCGGCGAGCCCGGCTGTGATTTTTCCAGTGCTTTGCGTGCGGCAGGCAAGCCGCCTTTGGCCGAATCTCCCCCGTCCCCACTCGAGTCTACCCGCGCCCACTCGAGGCTCGCATAGCATCGGTGCAAATCATTTCCAGACCAGGGGAAAGTCTCGAATACCCTTGTTCTAACGCCCTAGCTCGTCCCCATCCTCGATCTCGGCGGCCAGGAGTTCGAAATGCCGGGCCAGCTGGAAGCATTCGTTCGACGACAGCACAACACGCAAGTTTTGTTCTTCTGCCAGCGAGCGCCCATCTTCCTGGAGAACCCGATAAAAAAGATCGACGATTCCAAAGGGGAATTTAGGATGTCTTTCGATCCTCGAAAGGCGAGCGGGTCTCGGAAGGTGAATTTGCGATTGCGGCATTGGTCTTGCTCACGGTGACAGGGCTATGCCGATCCCTAGTCGAAACCAGCCCCGCCCTCCATCCTTACCCATCACGCCGAACACCGTTGTATCCTATCAGGCAATGCTGTCCTGATAGACCACGACGGCTTTCCTGGGCAGAGTCAGGCGATGCAGCCCGGCGCCCTATCCGCATTTGCGCTGGCCAGGATCGCGGCTGGTATTTTCTGGACACCTCGAAGGCGGGCAAGCGGCGCTGGTGTTCCGACGCGGCTGTGGCCTCCGTGTGCGCTGCATGCATCATCGAAACGTCTGGCGAACTAGGTACCGACTGGGTCGGGCCGCCGCGCAAGTGCGACTTTCACGGGGATACGCAGTTGCGCGGTTGACCGCCGCTGGGCTTCAAACCCTCCGTGGCGGGCTTCGCGTCGGAATCTCCCCGCCGGACCCACGGGCGATCGAGCGGCGCTGCGGGGCTGGCAAGGTCTCCCATGCTCGGATTCGATCCGGCGCAGCCGACCAAGTGCGGGCCCGTGGGGCGAGGCCGATCTGACAATGATGAGGAGGCTGCGGCGGCCGGCAAATACGCGACCGCAGGTCGTGGCATCGTATCGGCCGCGGCAGCCCAGACTCGCTGGTCGTCGGGGCCTTTATCGGTTCCGTCTGCGGAGCGATCGGCGGGCGGCTCCGCGACCTCCATCCTTAGTCGAGATCATTGGGCACCGCCCCTTCGGGTGCTGCCGCTTCATATCAGCCAGCGCCCCCACGCATGCCGCCCTCGACAGGTCTGGTTTGCCGTAAGGCAGGCTGGCAAATTCGCTGCTGAACCGAACTATTCCGGTGATATTATGCGCCCGGCGGCCTTGTTTCGATCGCCGCAGCCATCCGTCCGCTGAGCTTCATCGGTACGCTTGGTTGCCCCGACGGCGTCGCCGGCGAGTCGAGAAAGCGGGTCACGATCAACCGGACCGGAGAAACCCTTCTGGCGCTTTCCGAGCGGCCCGCGAGGAACGACGAGGCTCGACAAGGGTTTCCGCAATGATCGAATTCAGTGAACCAAGGAGAGTGACATGAGCATCGAAGGCAAGATCAAGGAAGCCGCCGGCTATGTGAAGGAAGAAACCTTCGAGCACGGCACGTCGGCCGAGAGCCAGGAAAAGGCTCAGGAAGGCCGCGAACTGCGCAACGAGGGTCGCGTCGAGGACGGCAAGGCGCCCAAGACGACCGAGCCGGGTTCCGGCGCGAAGTAATCCTACGCCCCTGTATCCAGGAAGCGCCGCCCGGCAGGGCGGCGCTTTCCGCTTGCGTGCCAGCGATCACCCGAGCGGGGTGTAACGGCAGGTGAAGCTGGGCCCAGTTGCGCCCTGCTTCGGCGTAAGGTGAATGTGCAGCCGGTCGCCGATCCTGGCATCGAGTGCGAAGGCCAACTCGGCATCGTAGATGTCGTCGCGGTGGGTGTCGCGCCAGTCCCGGATCGTGGCCAGCGCGCGCGCCTTGGCTTCCTTCATCGAGGCCGCGACGACGAAAAGATTCCTGTGCTGCTCGGCAAAATCCCGGCCATCATACCCGCCCAGGTTGACGAACCATAGCTTCTCTCCCGCCTTCGCCGGTTCGGGCCGCAGGGTCACCTCATACCCGTCGGCCCGGTCGACCTCGGCCCAGCAATCGATGTGGAGCGTACCGGGTGTCCCCCACCACTCGGCGCGCAGTTGCGCGTAGGTGTCGCGAATCGTCTCGGCGACGATGAATCGGACATCGTGGATCTCGATATGGGCCGAGGGGTGCTCGCCTCCGACATAGATTGCGAATAGCTTCATGGCGCCGTCTCCCCGGGCTTTGTCGATTCCGCGTGGAAATCGGGAGCGATGTGCCCATCCACGATTGCCGCCAATTCCCTCCCCACGACATTGCCCATTTCATGCGAGCTGGTGATGCCCTGGATGAAAGGGTGTCGTTCGAGGATGAAGGGGATGCTCAGGCAGAACAGGCGGTCGCGCGCAGGATGCTCGCTCACCGGGTGGAACTGCCCGTCGACGACGATGCCCTTGATTCCGGCGGCGTCATCCTCGGCAGCGTCGCGCACCAGATGCTGCTCGAGCAGCGTCGGGAACGGGAAGGCCTCGGCAGCGAGCGGGCGCTGGCCCGTAGCATCGATGAATGCCGGGAAATGGCGACGCCGGCCATCGATGTACACTACTGCGCCCGGCTCCTTGCCCTGCGTGTCGACGCGGTAGCCCTCGCCGAGCGCGATCACGTCGAGATGCCTTGCCCGGTGCAGCGCTAGCAGCCGCTCGACCGAGAGATGTGGCACAGTCGCATATTCGTCGACGAAGACGGGCTTGAGATAACGATTGAACCGCGTGAGCGCTTCTTCCTCGAGATGAGGCACGATCAAGCCGAGCACCTCGTGCATGCGGAGGATCGCATAGCGCCAGGGAACGGTATATTCGCTAGCGAAATTGGTGCGCGCCTCAGCGAGATTGATCCTCGCCCATTCAAACGGATCTGCGGCGATGCGATCCGCAAAATAGCGCTCCGCGAATTCCTCGAGCGAAAGTCCTGACAACTCGACCTTGGCCGCATAGACCGGATCTGCAGCGGCCAGCTCGGCACGGAACAGATCATATGACCGATCGAGCAAATGTGCGCAGTCGTCGGCGATCAGCTTCTCGACCGCCTCCGGCGTGCAGATCGACAGCGGCTCGAACGGGATCGGGTAATAGAAGTCGGCTTCGGGCAGCAGGCCCTTACGCGACATCATCGTGATGCGGAAACCCTCGGCGCCAGGATGGATGCGATAATCGATCGCATCACCTTCGGTCTCGATCAACGTGCCGTGCGAGACCGCCAGCGCGACCGCCGCATCGATCGCAGTCAACGAACTGCCGCGGATGGCGACCGCGACCGGTGGAATACGCTGGAGCGCGGTGGCCGGCCAAGGGCTGAGGAAATAGCCCGGCCGCACTTCGGGCTCCTCGGGCCACTGGTGCCCCGTCGCCAGCACGACGCGATCATGGCGCCGCTCATATGCCTCGCCATGCCGAGGCGCGATCGAGAGGCGCAGTCCGTCGCCTGCGGCACGGATGTCGGTCACCCGGCTACCGGTCGCGATCTCTACGGCAATGCCTCGCCCGCGCGCTTCCTCGATAAGGCCGTTGAACTGGTCAAGGAAATATTCGCCCAGTGCCAGTCGGGGATAAAAGCCGTGCTCGTCGATCTCGTCCGGATCGATGCCCAAGCGAACCAGCCGGGCCCGCGGCTGGCGATCGAGCCACTCGATCAAGGTCTCGCCAATCGGGGGAATCTCTATACTGGCGATGTTGGACAGCATTGCCGGGTCGTTCCAGCCCGGGCGATAGGGTGTACCGAGCCCGGCACGCGGCTGCTCTTCGTAGATCGTCACTTCCGCAGTGCCGGAAAGTGCGCGGAGAAGCGCACAAAAGGTATAGATCGTGGTCGGGCCGGCTCCGACAAAGGCTATGGACAGGAACATCGAAGCTATAATCCCTGGCGCGTCCGCTAGTGCCGCGGCTCCGCATTTCTGCGCTGAATACCAGGAAGTCCGCGCGATGCTTCAGCGCGGCGCCGAACGGCAGCGATCCAACTGTCAGGGCATCTCGCTTCGGGTTGCTCGATGACGAGCGCCATAACGGTAAACGCTCATTTCCTGGCCGGGGCTCAGCGAAGCAAATTGGCGGCGCACCGCCTACTATGCGCTGAGGAGGCAAATAGCTTGTCCTTCCAGTCGATCGGCTTCAGCGTCAGAAGCCCCTTCATCATGTAGGCCAGTCGCCCGGGCCAGCGGCACCAGTCATGATGCACGACATCGCTTGCCTGACCACGATGAAGGTACGGAGCCAGACTTAGCTTTCGGCGTCTGCCTGGTCGAGCCACCCCGCCACTCCGAGTGCCGCATCGACATCCCCTGTCAGGGTAAAATCCGAGTGGCTGCTCCACTCGCCCGTCGAGCCATCGGAATTCTGATAGCTGCCGCTGGCATCCTGGCTGATGCTCACCGTGGGCGATAGCTCAAGGCCGGCGGCACCTGCGTCATGGTCCTGCGTGGTCTGGCTGGCCGGACCCTCGCCCTGGGTATCGTCGCCGAACACGTTGCTGAGCAGTCCGGGCATTTCCTCTCTCCTTATTCCTCGCGCATGCTGCGGCTAATTGCGTCGCCGAGAGGGGCGATGAGATAGTCGAACAGCGTGCGGTTCTTCGTCTTGATGTTTACCGATGCGGGGATGCCTGGCTGAAGCGCCAGGCCTTCGCGCTGGGCCCCTTGTGGGTCCTCGAGCACGACCTGCGCCTTGTAATAGGATTGTCCGCCCGCTTCGATCCGCGCCGGCGACAAGGTCATCACCCGACCCTTGAATGCGGTCCGGCCATGCGGATTGACGCTGGAGAAGCGCACTGTCGCTTCTTGCCCGACGCGGACATCGTCGATGTCCTGGGGCTTAACCCGTGCCTCGACGATGAGTGCCCGGCCATTTGGAACTATCTCCATCAACGTGCGCCCGCCGCCGATCACCGTCCCCGGGCCCATCGAGGTGATGCCGGAGACCCGCCCGGCGGCGGGTGCGCAGATCACATCCTGGTCAGCGACGTAGCGTGAGAGGTCGAGCTGCGGCTCGACTTGCGCCAACTGGTCCTGGACCTGGCCCAGCTGCGCGGCGACGTCGAGATCCTGTGCGTCGCGAACCCGGCCTGCGGCGATCTCGGCCTGCTTCACCGCCGCCTCTCCGGCTACCGTGTCCGCCTTGAGCTGCGCCTGAGTACGTTCGAGCGCACGCACCGTCGTCAGGCGCGCAAAGCCCCGGCGATAGAGCATTTGATAATCCTGGAGCTCGTCGCTGATCAGGGCGAGCTGCTTGCTCGACGCCTCGAGCTTCGCCTTGGCTGCAACAAACGACTCATCGGAGCTGGCACGATCCGCCCCCAGCACCGAGCGATGCTGGGCAAAAACGCGGTGCTGGCTCTGCATCGCCTTGGCCACCTCCGGCTCGGCGGCGCGACGCATCAGGTCCTGGGGGAATACCAGCTCGGCCAGTCCGTCTCGTTCGGCGAGCAGCCGCGCCTCAAGCGCCTTGAGCGAATCCCGCCGCGCCTGTGCTTGGGTGAGCTGCGCGCCCGAGCGGACGCCATTCAGCCGGACCAGCGGCTGTCCCGCCTGCACCGCCTGGCCCTCGCGCACCAGCACCTGGGTGACAATCCCGCCGGTCACCGGCTGCACCACAATCTTGTCGCCGCTCACCATCACCTCGCCCGGTGCGATCGCGGCCGCCGAAAGTGGCGCCAGCGCCGCGTAGAGAGCGAACAGCAGCACAAACACGCCCGCAGCGATCAGCCCGAAGCGGATCGCATGGTTGGCATGGTCGATCGGCTTGATATCGAGCTGGCGCATGCGCGCCTCGATCGCGTGGCGCGGCAGCGGGGAATCGGTTTCGGGACCGGAGCCTCCTCCGAGCGAGAAGAAGTCGAGTTTCATACCGCCTCCACCGGTTCGCGCGCGATCGAGCGGACCAACTCGGTCTTGACCTTGCGGAAAACGCGTGCCCGCGGCCCGTCGAGCTGAAGCTCGCCCTTGCATATCACCAGCACGCGATCGACATGCGCGATCGGGTTGAGCCGGTGCGCGATCAGCACGATCGTCGATCCCTCTGACTTGAGTGTTGCCAGCGCCGCGGCCAGCGCCTCCTCGCCATCCGCGTCGAGATGGGCATTGGGCTCGTCCAGTACGAGCAGGCGCGGCGATCCGAACATGGCGCGCGCCAGCCCAATGCGCTGGCGTTGGCCACCCGACAGGCTCGAGCCGCCTTCGTCGACCTGCGTCTCATAGCCTTCGGGCAGGTTGAGGATCATGTCATGGACATTGGCGCGCATCGCTGCCTGGACGACTTCCTCGTCGCTCGCCTTGGTAAAGCGGGCAATATTCTCCCGGATCGTGCCGGGAAACAGGCCGACACTCTGTGGCAGATAGCCGACCGTCTTGGCGAGATTCTCTGGCGTCCAATGCTTGCCTTCGATTCCGCCGATCGTGCAGCTCCCCTGGCTGGGGGTCGTCGCGGCGACAAGCAGGCGGGCAAGACAGGTCTTCCCCGCGCCGCTCGGGCCGACCACACCGATCACTTCGCCGGCGGCAATGTCGAGATCGATGCTGCGCAGCGCCGGCTGGCGTGCGCCGGGTGGCGTGAAGCTGACGTTCTCGAGATGGATGGCGACGTCACGCTTGGGCAGCTCGATCTTGCTGTCGCGCGCCGGTGCCTGGCTCAGTGCCTTCTGCACGCGGCGTCCGGCCGATACCGCGTTGCCGATCGTCCGCCATCCGACCACGGCGAGCTCGAGCGGCGCCAGCGCACGGCCGAGCAGGACGTTGGCGGCGAAGATGCTCGCCGGCAGGATCGCGTTCTCGATCACCAGATAGCCGCCAATGCCGATCATTGCGCTCTGGAGGCAGAGGCGGAGAAACTTGATCGCCGCGCCCATGTCTGCGCCGCGATCGCTGCCCTCGGCCTGGCGGCGCATCATCGTCTCGCGATCGATATGCCAATGCACGGCGAGCGCATCTTCCATGCCCATCGCGCGCACCGGCCCGGCGAAGCGCGCGACTGCATCGGTGAAGCGGTAACTGCGCGTGGCGGCGGCCTGGGCAGTCTCGGCGGATTCGCGGGTGACGCGGTTATTGAACACCGCCATCGCCAGCAGCGTGATTGCGCCGGCGAGGCCGGTGAGCCCGAGGATCGGGTTGATCAGGAACAGCACGATCAGGAACAGCGGCATCCACGGCACGTCGAAGAAAAATTGCGCACCCTGGCCGGCAAGTGCGCTACGGAACTGGTCGAGATCGCGCAGCATGTTGGCATTGCGTGCGACGGCGCCGTGATGCGAGGACAGCTCGATGATCGCCTGGAACACGCGATGCGCCAGGATGCGGTCGAGCCGGGCTGCGGCGCGGATCAGGATACGTCCCCGAACGGCGTCGAATATCGCCATGGTCGCAAGCGAGATAACCAGTCCGATGCTGAGCGAAATCAGCGTCGGGATGCTGCCCGACGGGATCACACGGTTATAAACTTCGGTGAGATAGATCGGCGAGGCGAGAAACAGCAGGTTGACGCCGCCGCTGAATGCCGCCGCCGTCCAGATCAGCCGCTTGCACTGCCGCAATGCCGAGGCGAACTCGTCACCATGCTCGAGCTCGGCGGCGCGCTGGGCGCTGTCGAGCGCGATGACCTGCGCCGCGGCCTGTTCGGCTTGCTCCTGCGCTTCGCGAATATCGGAAGGCGTGGTGTTGGGCGGTTCGGTGGCGCTCATAGCAGACCCAGCACTCCGTCATGATGATCGTGGTCGGGAAGAACCGTGTCGACGCCATGCTCGACATCGCCGAGCAGCGGCCCCGCCACTGCGTCGTCGGCGAGCGCATCGACGATGGATCCGGCGGCAGCCACCTGAGGAATGTCGAGCCCGCTATGGGTGAGGTCGAACGCATCGGCGGAATCCACCATGGAAACCAGCGTCGCGACGCCGCCCACAGGATCGCTGCCGAGGAAGCCGTCCATTGCGGTGAGGGGGCTGGCATCCAGCACGGTATCGGCAATGTTCGGCAGGGCATCGACCAGATGCTGCGTGTCGGCGAGCAGGGTATCGGTGGCGGTGCTGACCGCGTGGATCACATAGTCCAGCGTCTCGACCGTGCCGAGCGTCGGCGCAGCCAACCCGCTCGGGGGTGCCAGCGACGGTGCTTGGATCTCGGACTGTTCGATCGCCAGGATCGGCGGAGTGAGGTTGGCGGGCTGTATCGCCGACGCCTGAAGGATCTCGACGGGAAATCCCGGAGCTCCTGAACCCGTGGCGATGGGAAGAGCTGAGTCAGCCCAATTGGCGTGGGTAATGCCGCCAGACTGGATGGGAGCCGGCGCGAACGGCGCGGCGTGAAAAAGACTCGACGCTTCGGCAAGAGTCTCCTGCACATCGGGGGCGATTTGCTCCTCATGCGCGGGATTGGCTTTGCCAGCGGAGCTATTGGCTGCGGCGGGGTCTGCAATGCTCAGTCCGTCCGAAAGGGCGTAGGGCGCGGCCGGCGCGCCGATGGTTACTGCGGCCTGACCGCCATAAAGGCTGAAGTCGTTCGTCGACCAGCTGAGCACGCGATTGCTGGTATCGATAAGGGCGCCGCTGGGCATGGGCATCACCTAAAACAAAGCGTGGGTGCCGCGTCGCCGCGCCACCCACCTGTGCTTCGTGGGTTACGAGCTGCTCTCGTCGCTCGAGTCCATCAGATGGCCGACGCCACCGAGCAGGCCGTCGGTGCCGGTGTCGAGGCTCAGGCCATTGTCGCTCGTCGAAGATTCGGTGTTGCCGTCTTCGTCGGTCGAGTTGTGAGTCTGCGAGGAATTGGCATCGAGGCCGAGCGTGCTCTCGACATCGCCCATAATGCCGCCATCGGCATTCGAGTCGCTGCTGCTGCTGTTGTCGTCGCCGCCGAAAATGTTCGAAAGACCGGGCATGGTGTTTCTCCTAAGACTTGATTTGATTGGGTTAACGACCTCGGTGGATCGTGAAGCTAGAACCGCCCGGAACCCAGCGCCGTTCCTGTGCTAAGCCACAGGAACACCAGCGAAAAACGGTTCGCTCGGTCAATCATGAACCGTAACGATCCGCAGAAATCTGGGATTCGATAGGCGTTCGCCGCAAATCGTCGCGGACCATATTTGAGCAGCAGAGGCAC
The DNA here is from genome assembly GCF_058807215.1 of Sphingomonas sp. GW821-FHT12D09. NCBI lineage: Bacteria > Pseudomonadati > Pseudomonadota > Alphaproteobacteria > Sphingomonadales > Sphingomonadaceae > Sphingomonas > Sphingomonas sp. GW821-FHT12D09. The sequence goes on from NZ_JBXAQL010000001.1 coordinate 1,787,105, forward strand.
GCTTTCTGGAACGCTGAGGCACCGGCGGATTAACCTTTCGGCGCATCCCCGGAGCGGTCGTCCGCGCGGTAGCTGCTCGGATCCTTGCCGAATGCGGCGCGGAACGCGCGCGAAAAGTGGCTGCGGCTCGAAAAGCCGCTGCGTTCGGCGATCGTTGCGATCGGCAAAGCGGTCGACATCAGCAGCGCATGCGCTTCCTCGAGGCGAACCTTCTGGACATATTCGGCCGGGCCGATCCTCATGATGCGCTTGAAATGGCGGATGAAGCTCGAGCGGCTCATGCCCGAACGGATTGCGAGCCGCTCGATGGTGTGCGCCTCGCCGGGTTGCGAGCGGATGGCAGCGATGGCACCGGAAAGCAGGCCCCGGCCGCCGGTATCGGGTTGGCCGTCCGGCGCCCGATCGATCGCGCGGCGCAGGCCCTGGATTACGCAGGCATGCATCAAGGCGTTGGCCAATGCTGCCTGGCCTCCATTCTCGCATTCCGCGCGAAGCAAGGTCAGAAGCCGTTTGCCGATCGCGCATTTGACAACGGCAGTTACGGTCGTTTCCGCCAGTCCTTCGGGCCCACTTCCCATGATCCTGCTCGCGCCCACTACCAGAGCCGATGCGCGCCCGCGCGTCGCGTCCGCCAGCATCCAGCCGTCGCGGCTCGCCAAACAGTCATGGCTAGCTAGCGTTGCGGTGGCTGTCGCATCGGGAGAAAGGCTGGCCAAACTACCCGCCGGCAGGAGCACCAGCCGGCCCTGCTTGACGGTACGCGGTTGTTCCCCGGCGATATGGAGGTGCATTGTGCCCGAAAGCACCAGCAAGGCGACGACACTGTCTATCTGCGGGGTCGACATCCGAACCGCCCCAGGCACGCGCAACAGCGTGAACGGCGGCGTGCAAGAGCCGAACGTCGCGAGAAGCGCTGCAAGGCTCTCGCCGCCGTTCATCGCGTTGCCGGCTTGAATGTCCGCGCCATAGGACGATGCCGTTTGCCCACCGGGTACTGCATGGCTAGAGCGCGGCTTCGGGACTGACCGTCGGATTGCTCGCCTTTCCGAAGGGTGCAATCTCCGATCCGTAGCGCGCCTCGACCGAGCCATAGGCCCCGCCGGCAACCCGTTCGAGGCGTGCCCGATCGCGAACGATAAGCCGTCCTCGCATACACCGGACGATCTGATCGCCCTCAAGCACGTGGAAGCAATCGGTGACGCTTGCACGGCGTATGTAGAGCGCGCTCGCGATATGGTCATGGGTAAGGTCGAGCGTGTCACCTTCGCTGCGATCATGGAGCATGAGGATCCAGCGGGCGATGCGGCGCTCGACGGTATCGGCAGCGTTCGACCCGATGGTCGAAGCCATCTGCAGCATGAAATTCCCGGCATAGCGAAGCAGCGTGGTGCGCAACGTATCGCTTGCTGCGCTTGCCCGGTGGACTTGGTCGGCTGCGATTGCGAGCGCTGTGCCGCCGTGCATCTCGGAAGTGGCGAGAAAGGGTGAGCGCGGCGCGCCGAGCAGGGAGGTCCAGCCAGACATACCTTCCAGCCCGACCAGGCCCAGGGCGGGCTGCCGATCCCCCCGCATCCCGTCGCGCACACATAGCACGACCGTTTCCGGAAAGTAGATCGTCGAGAGCGCAGCATCAGGTGCGACCACAATTTCGCCGGCGCGAAGATCGACACGTTTCAGATGTGGCACGAGCAATTGCGCGTCGTCAGGCCCCAGTGAGCGCAGCAGGAGGTTACCGCGAAGACTGGGCGCATAATTCGAGCTGGTAGTGAGCACGCCCTGAATTATCCTCGCCGAAATAAAGCATTAGCTTCGTTCGTTTCGGCCGAACGGATGCACGCGCGCGCAAAAATCTTCAGCATTGGGTACGACAGCGTACGGTTGCGTTAACGATCCGGAACATGCCCTGCCCGCGCCCTGTTCTCCGCATGCTTCAATCAGGGAGGCGTGCCCCATGAATCACGACACCGAAGTGCTCGAGGCGTTCGAAGCCAGGGCCCAGCGACGCGTAGAGCGCCGCGATTTTTTCAAAGCATTCGCAATGACGGCGGTCGCCGGTGGCGGCCTGGCGATGGCAACGCGGATTCCGCAAGCCGGCGCGCAGGCGACGCTGACCGACGGGGACGTCCTCAACTTCGCGCTCAACCTCGAATATCTCGAGGCCGAATTCTATTCCTATGCGGCGACCGGTGTGGGGCTGACCCCGGACCTGCTGACCGGGACTGGTCGGCCCGGCGTCGCGCTCGGCGGGCGCCAGGTGGCGTTCAGCGACCCCGCTGTCGCTGCCTATGCACGTGAGATCGCCGCCGACGAGAAGGCGCATGTCGCCTTCCTGCGCAGCGCGATCGGCAACACTGCGGTTGCCCAGCCGCAGATCGACATCAGCGTTTCGCCGACCAGCGCTTTCTCCAACGCCGCACGCGCGGCGGGGCTGATCGGCGCCGGCGCGAGCTTCGATCCCTATGCCAGCGACGAGAATTTTCTGCTTGGCGCCTTCATCTTCGAGGATGTTGGCGTCACTGCCTACAAGGGCGCATCGCCGCTGATTACCAACAAGGTGTTCCTGGAGGCTGCCGCCGGCATCCTGGCGGTGGAGGCCTATCACGCCGCGCTGGTGCGCACGACGCTCGATGCCAAGGGCGTGGCTGCGCCTACACTGATCGATGCGACCGAGGCGATCTCGAACGCGCGTGACAGCCTTGATGGCGCCAGCGACCTCGATCAGGGGATCCGTGCGATCGGTACGGCGAGCAATATCGCGCCGCTCGATGCGAACGGCATCGCCTATAGCCGCTCGGCCGCTCAGGTCCTCAACATCGTCTACCTCAACCGCGCCGCCGTCACCGCCGGGGGATTTTTCCCCAATGGCGTCAACGGCACCATCGTCACCAGCGCTGCGAACTGAGCGCGGGCTCCAACGGGAGGTTCACATGAATCACGATATTGTCCTCGAGGTGCTCGGCGCGTGCGACAAGCGTCGCGAAGAACGCCGCGCCTTCATGAAGAATGCCGGGCTTGCAGTCGCGGGCGCAACCATGCTGGCGGCGTGCAGCGACAATGACGACTTCGGCTCGGTGGTCACGCCGACGCCGTCGCCGACGGCATTACCCACGCCTACTCCGACGTCGAGCGATCAGGATGTCCTGAACTTCGCACTCAACCTCGAATATCTCGAGGCACAATTCTATTCCTTTGCCGCCAACGGAACCTCGATCCCGGTCAGCCTGCTCTCCGGCACGGGTACGCCGGGTGCGCCGAGCGGCGGCCGCCAGGTGACGTTCACCGACCCGGCCGTCGCTCGTTATGCCCGCGAGATCGCCGCGGACGAACAGGCGCATGTCGCTTTCCTGCGCAGCGTGCTGGGCAGTGTCGCCGTAGCCCAGCCGGCGCTCGATCTGTCCGCGGACGTCAACGGTGCCTTTTCCAGCGCCGCCCGCGCCGCCGGCCTGGTAGGGCCCGGTGCCGCGTTCGACCCCTATGCGAACGATCAGAACTTCCTGCTTGCCGCGTTCATCTTCGAAGACGTCGGCGTGTCGGCCTATAAGGGCGCGTCGCCGCTGATCACCAACAAGACCTATCTCGAGGCGGCCGCCGGCATTCTCGCGGCGGAGGCCTATCATGCCGGCCTGATCCGCACGACGCTCTACCGCAAGGGCCTCGCCACGCCGTCGATCATCGACGCGACCGAGGCGATCTCCAACGCGCGCGACAGCCTCGATGGCGCCAGCGACCTCGACCAGGGCGTGCGCAACATCGGGACCGCCAGCAACATCGTGCCGACAGACTCGAACGGCGTCGCCTACAGCCGCTCGGCGGGTCAGGTTCTCAACATCGCCTTCCTCAACAAGGCCGCGGTCGACCGCGGAGGCTTCTTCCCGGTCGGCATCAACGGCAATATCCGCCTAAGCGCAGCGAGCGGCTGACATGCCGCCGTTCGAGGGGGACGCCGCAAGCTACGGCGCGGCAAGCCAGGACAAGTTAGTCCCCAGCCTTCCTGGCGCTTTTCGGACCATCGCGGTTCCGAAGGGCGTCGGGAATTTCTGGCGCAAGCTCGGCGCCTTTGCCGGGCCAGGCTATCTGGTCGCGGTCGGCTATATGGACCCGGGCAACTGGGCCACCGATCTCGCCGGCGGATCCGCCTTCGGCTATACCTTGCTTTCCGTTATCCTGCTCTCCAACCTGATGGCAATGGGGCTCCAAGCGCTGTCGGCCAAGCTAGGGATCGTCACCGGCCTCGATCTCGCCCAGGCTTGCCGCGCACAGTATTCCGCACCCGTGCGGATCGCGCTGTGGCTGCTTTGCGAACTGGCGATCATAGCGTGCGATCTTGCCGAAGTGATCGGCACCGCGATCGCGCTCAACCTGCTTTTCGGCGTGCCACTGGTCGCGGGGGTGCTCGTTACCGCGGCGGACGTGCTGCTGATCCTGGCGCTCCAGCAGCGGGGTTTCCGCCAACTCGAGGTGTTCATCGTAGCATTGCTGCTCATCATCGCCGGATGCTTCGCGGTCGAGCTTGCCTGGGCGCAACCGAGCATCGCGGCGATCGGCAAGGGGCTGATCCCCAGCGCCGAGATCGTGACGAACCCTGCGATGCTCTATATCGCGATCGGTATCCTAGGTGCCACGGTGATGCCGCACAATCTCTACCTCCATTCCTCGATCGTGCAGACCCGCGCGTTCGAGCGGAGCGAGGCCGGCAAGCGCGAAGCCGTAAAGCTCGCCACGATCGACAGCACCGTGGCGCTCGGCCTCGCGCTGTTCATCAACGCGGCGATCCTGATCCTCGCCGCTTCGACCTTCCACCGTTCCGGCCAGACGCAGGTCGCCGAGATCGGCGATGCTTTCGCGCTGCTCGCGCCAACGCTCGGCGTCGGGCTCGCGAGCACGCTGTTTGCGGTCGCGCTGCTCGCCTCGGGGCAGAACTCCACGATCACCGGCACGCTCGCCGGACAGATCGTGATGGAGGGGTTCCTCGATCTGCGCCTGCCGCACTGGCTGCGGCGGCTCGTGACCCGCGGCCTTGCGATCGTCCCCGCCGTGATCGTTGCCGCGCTCTACGGCGAAAGCGGTACGGCCAAGCTGCTGGTACTGAGCCAGGTGGTGCTCAGCCTCCAGCTTCCCTTCGCGGTCGTGCCGCTGGTGCGCTTCACGAGCGACCGGGCCATCATGGGCGACTTCGCCAATACCGGCTGGCTGCGGGCCGCCGCGATCCTGATCACCATCACCGTAATCGGCCTGAACAGCGTGCTGCTGTTCCAGGTTTTCGGAGGCTGAGACATGTCGAAGATCCACCCATATTCGCTTCGACTCTGGATCGGTGCCGCGATCAATTGCACCGGCATCGGCATGCTGCTGCTCCGCGCATTCTAAGACCTCCATCGGCCCGCAAAGGAAAGCCGCTGCCCAGGAATACCGGCAGCGGCTTTCACAGTGCGCCCGCCGGCGCTGGACGATGGGACAAGGCCGGCCCGCAGGCACGATCCGGCACGAGGAGGATCGTGCCGGCGCCGGCGCGCGCAGCCGGTCTCGTTCGGCGCTCACACTCCAGCGCGGCAATTACGGCAGTGGCCGGCAGGCGGATGCAGGCGAGGCTCAGATAGTGGAGATTTTGCCAGTGGCGATCGGCGTGGTGCTCGGTGCCTTGTGCGGTGCGCTGTCGCGCCGCTCGAGCGAGATCGCCAGGGTTGCGCCGTCCTTGAGCAGCGCACGATAGGGCGCATCGACCGGAACCCTGGTCACGCCGTCAGCGGCGATCATGCCGAGCGAGCGCGGTACGCCGTCGGCGGGGATCACCCAGAGCTCGGGCGCGAGCTTGCTGTCCGGCAGGCGCAATACGCGGATGCGCAGCACGCCACCGTCCGGATCAAAGGTCGCGGCGAGCAAGGCAGGCGCTTCGCCACCGCCGAGTTGTGCGATCGCGGCCCTATCTGGAGCACGCACGATCTCCACCGGCGCGGGGCCGGGGCGCAGGACGAGGATCATGGCGAGCGAGGCTGCCAGTGCGCCGCTGCCGAGCGCGCCGATCCGCCAGCGCCGCAGCGAACGCCGGATATGATCGTTGTCCGCATTGCGGAGCCGCCGCTGGATGGCCGGCCAGAGCGCCGGCGAAGGCTGCTCGTCAAACCGCTCATACAGCGGCTCGAAGCGCCGGCTCCAGGCCTCGACGGCCTCGGCGAAACCGGGATCGGACAGTCGCAGTCGCATCGCATGGGCGCGCTCGTCGCCCTCGATCAGTCCGAGGGCGAATTCGGCGGCGAGGATATCGCGCTCCTCGGGGCTCATCGGCTCAGGCATCGCCCAGGCATCCCTTGAGCTCGATCAGACCACGGCGAACCCAGCTCTTGAGCGTGCCGAGCGGCACCACCATCGCTTCTGCAAGCTGCGAATAGGTGAAGCCATCGAAAAACGCCGCGCGGATCGCACGACGCGGACGCTCTTCCAAGGCATCCAGGCAGTCGTAGATTCGCGCCCGCTGGGCCGCCGCGTCTATCATGTCGGGTGCCAGCGGACCTTTATCCGCGACTGCCGCTGCCGCATTCTCGGGCAGATATCCCGCGCCCCTATTGGCCCGGCACCAGTCGATCGCGGTGTTGCGGGCGATCGCGGACAGCCAGGTGATGGGACTCGCGCGCTTGGAATCGAAGCGCCCGGCATGATCCCACACCTTGAGATAGACCTGCTGCAAGATATCCTCCGCCGCTTCGCGATTACCGGCGATACGGAGACACACGCCAAAGAGTTTCGCTGACGTGGCATCATAAACCGCGCGTAACGCTCCCTCGTCGCCTTGGGCAACCTGCCCCAGATCGGCAATGAGCTGTTCCCTCTTCATATATTCGTGCCCAGAAGACCATCGTCGCGATTCTGTCGGAAACTCGATCAATCGCTCAGCTTCCCACGGGCGTTGAGGTTCCGTCTCCGAGGCGATTTTCTGGTCCGGTCAGGACTTTGACACGAAAAGCACCTGTGCGGGCGGCAATACTGAAACACAACCGGGCGCCAGACCATCGAATTGCTCGAACTGGTGGATTTAGCGGATAAGCGCGGCATACTTGTCGAGAAGCCGAATGAGCGATCCAACATATTGCCTTCCGCCAGTTGCATATCTCCGTCGTCATCTTCGATGCATGCAGCTTCGCCGCAGTGAGGGAATCAGCCGGAAACGTCGACGTGCCGACACTATCGGCAGTGCGCATCGATTTCCTGGCTCGTCCGTTCGAGCAATCCAGGAGATCGCGCATGGAAATCGTAAAGCTCGCGCCCGGTGTTCTCGCCCCCGCGGACACCGATTGCATCAAGATCAACGAGATGCCCGATGGCAGATACACGCTGGTAGCCTCCGCACTCATGCAATGCGCTGACGAAAACAATTCCGAATCTGTCGCGCTTGTCGGCAGCGATCCCTATCCGACCTACGACGCTGCCGAATCCGCTGGCCTGGCCTGGGCAGAATCGCACTGTGTCGCACGGATCTTTATAGAGATCGGCGGCAATACCGAGCCAGTCAGATCGCACGACCAGTGATGCGCGCAGCGCCCGGCAACTCAGCCGCGCAATCCGGTAGCGAGGCTTCCACGCCGCTCGCGATGCCATGGCCGGCGCTCAAGGCAATCGTGCAAAGAACGTGGCGGGAAGCTGGAGACGACAACATCGGCCTGGTGGCCGCGGGCGTAGCTTTCTACAGCTTCCTTGCGATCGTGCCGCTGCTTGGCGCCATCGTGCTCAGTTACGGCATTGTCGCTGAACCTTCGACGGTGATGCGCAACATGCAGCAGCTGACCTCGGTCATGCCGGCTGAAGCTGCGCAGCTTATCGCCGAGCAACTGATGAACGTCGTCAAGGCGTCCGCCGACAAGAAGGGCTTTGCCTTGATTCTTGCGCTTGCGATCGCGCTATTCGGCGCGCGCAACGCTGCAGGAGCTATCATCACCGCGCTGAATATTGCCTATGAGGAGCGGGAAAAGCGGAGCTTCCTGCGCGTCAATCTGATTGCCTTGGGAATGACCCTGTTGGCCGTGATTCTCGCGATCCTTGCCCTTCTGGCCGTCACCGCGCTCGGGTATCTGGAGGACATGCTTCCCATGCCTGACTGGACGGCGGCGGTCGCCAAGACCGGATCGTATCTGTTGCTCGGCGCTGCGGGCGCCGCAGGTGCTGCCACCCTCTACCGTTTCGGACCATCGAGGGAGAAAGCGGGCTGGGTCTGGCTCAGCCCAGGCTCAACGCTCAGCGCATTGCTGTGGCTGCTCCTCGCGCTCGGGTTCGGCATTTATGTCGCTAATTTCGGAAATTACGATGCGACCTATGGGTCCCTCGGAACGGTGGTGGTTCTGCTGACCTGGCTGTATCTCTCGAGCTACATCCTGCTCTTCGGTGCGGAACTGAATTCGGAGTTCGAACACCAGACTGCCGTCGATACCACCGATGGGGCGCCCGCACCGCTCGGCGAGCGAGGGGCCTGGGTTGCCGATCATGTCGCCGCAAACCCCGGGCCCACGTCCATTGCACCCGCGCAACATGATGCCACGCAGCGGATTGCTGCCCGCACGGTTCGTTCCTCCATGAGCACCCCCGCGACATTCATCCAGATTCGAATTGACGCCCTGGCGATACGGGGCGCCGCGTTGGGAAGGATCGGCCTGATGACTTCCGCACTGGCAGCTTATGGCCTGGCGCGGTTGCGCCAGGCCGGCAGGGCGCGCCAGGGCGCAGTATCTCTCGCGGCGGCAGGCTTGTTAGCGTGGATGCTTCGCAACCATCGAAGCCCGAAATGACGCACCAGGAGAGAGCCTTTGCTGTCCCGGCGGAATCCAGGCGACGGCTCCGTGCGATGGAGGGCTCCCAGCAAGGAGCGGCCCGGCTCGGGCCAGCGCCGTCCCGCGTCGCTTAATCCAATGTCCAGTACCACAAGGCTTCTCGCTTGCCTTGGTCTGCATATTTCAAGCGGCGGGGACGAGGCGATGCCGGAAGCCCGACGGGCCGGTGACGATGCGGGGCGGACCCCGCCCACCAACAGCGGAACATACTATGCCCGGTGTCGGTAAATCTGACAGCAACCAATATCCTATTGGAATGATTAACCAATCAGGAGCGTAGTTTCCCGCCATTTTTCGTCAATCGGCATTGTTCGTGCGTGGTCAATTCCAACCACGTTAGGGGGCTGACATGCGATTTCTCGTCGGGATTGGTGTGGCATTACTTGTCGCTTGGCCGATGGCAGCTTTAGCTGCAGATTCCACCTCCGACACCCGCAGACCAGTGCAAAGCGGCTGGAGCATCGGGAGCGGTGGAGGTGGCGGTCGCGGCCATGCTACTCCATCGTCCAGTTCCGTGCTTCCCGGCGGCAGCGGCGGCTGGGGTTCGGGCGGCGTCTGGCATCGTCCTGATGACTATGTGCCCGGCGGCAGCGATAATCCCACCCCGGTTCCGGAACCCGCGACGGCCGCGTTGATGGGTGCCGGCATCGCCGGTCTCGCTGCGATGCGCCGTCGGCGCAGGCGCTGATCGCCCAGGCCGGAGCATGGATCCGATGCTGCCATCCGCCACCGGGGACCTGGGCGCTGGAGGCGCTGCGGCGAAGTCTTCCGATTATCAACCGCACATAGACGGACTCCGCGCGCTGGCGATCATGCCGGTCCTGCTGTTCCACGCCCGGGCACCGGGATTCACCGGCGGGTTTGTTGGCGTCGATGTCTTCTTCGTGATCTCGGGCTATTTGATCACGGGCATTCTGACGCGTGAGCTCGATAGCGGCGAATTTTCGATCGTCCGCTTTTACGAACGGCGTGCGCGACGGATATTACCGGCGCTGTTCGTGATGCTTTTATCCGTGGTCTTCGCGGCCAGCATTCTTTTCCTGCCGGGCGATTTCGAAATCGTTGCAGCATCCCTGCTCGCAGCCGCCCTGTTCATCTCCAATATCTTCTTTTTCTCAGAAATAAGTTATTTTGACACAGGGGTCGACGTCAAGCCGTTGCTTCACACCTGGTCGCTCGGGATCGAAGAGCAATTCTATATCGGCTTCCCGATATTCTTGCTCCTTATCGCGCGTTTTGCTCCACGCTGGCGCCGGCATCTGGTGGGCGTTGCCGCGATGGCCTCGCTGGCGCTCGCAATCCTTTACCAGGGCGACCGCACGGGGTTCGCCTTCTATCTTCTTCCAACACGGGCCTGGGAACTGCTTGCCGGTGCTTTGCTGGCGTTGGGAGCCGTTCCTGCAATTCGCGCGGCCCGGCTGCGCGAAGCGATTGCGGTAGGGGGCATGGCGTCGCTCCTCTGTGCGACCATCGCCTATTCCAGCGCTACCTCGTTTCCCGGCGTCACCGCCTTGCCTCCGGTACTCGGGGCGGCTGCGCTCATACATTGTGGCGCAGGGACGCGTGTCGGCCAGCTGTTGAGCTCCAGGCCGTTGATCGGCATCGGCGTCCTCTCCTACTCGCTGTACCTTTGGCACTGGCCGCTGATCGTCTTCACCGAATATGCAATCGATCGGCGACTGGACGGTAGCGCAAGAATTCTGGTCCTGTTGGCGTCGCTGGCTATCGCGATACTTTCATGGCGTTTCGTCGAAATGCCGTTCCGCAAGTCCGCGATGATCGGGCAACGCGCCATATTCTCCGGCAGCCTTGCGGCCATCGCAACTGCTAGCGCGTTGGCGATGGTGATGTTGCCACTGGGCGGATGGTCAACGCGCTTCGCGCCCGAGGTGGGGCGAATGGCAAGCGGCAAGTTCGATGTGAGCCCGCAACGCGCACTTTGCCACGACACTGCGTCGTCCAAGCGCGATCCCTGTACCCTGGGAACCGAGAACACCCCTCCTACGGCTCTGCTATGGGGGGATAGCCATGGTGTCGAACTTTCCTATGCCCTCGGGCAACTAGCCGCAACGAAGTCCCGTGCGATCATCGAGCGTACCCAGTCAAGCTGCCCACCGGTCCTTGATTACACCTCCCCCGCCGCGCCAGCCTGCGCCACTGTCAATCGAGAAGTGCTTGAATCCATACACTCGAATCCGCAGATCCACACGGTCTATCTGGTCGGCTTTTGGGCAAGCCCCGCTTATCGCGGCACGGCCACAGGACTGAACGCGGTAATTGCCGATCTGCTGGCGCATCGTCGGCGTGTCGTTCTGATAGGGGCGATACCGCCCAACAAGTTTGACGTTCCAAGACGGCTTGCAAGACTGGCACGGTCGCACAGTCTGGAACGGGCGGCTGGCGCGAACCTCCCGGATATCGCGGATTCCGAAGCGCGGATGGATGGGGTTTCGCGGCGTTGGCGTGGCTACGACTTCCTGTATCTCGATCCTGCCAAGGTGCTGTGCCCACGAAGCCAATGCGCTCTGCTCGCACAGGGGCGCCCTCTTTATTTTGATTACCACCACCTGAGCGTTGCCGGCGCATCGACGCTGTTGAGCAGCTTTTCGAGGATCGCTTCCTTGCCACTGGACTAGAACGATGCCGCCTGGTCCCGTGAATGGGCCGCGCCGCCATCGCCCGGCAGGCGCGCGTGGTTGGCGGGATGTTTTATCAGCGAGCGGCAGCCTCTTCAAATCCATTAGAGATGACGGCGAGCCCGATTTCCTCCGTCGCTTCGCGATTTCCGGCGCGTCGATACGCTAACGCGCGCCGTCCCATCCGGAGGCAGGCATATCCTGACGCTCGATGCGCTTCGTCCCGACGATCATTCGCCGGCGATCACGCCGGAGGGGTCGGAGGCGCCAATGGGAGTGTAAAGCTGAACCGCGCCCCGCCCCTCACTTTGTTCTCTGCCTTCAGCTTGCCCCCATGCGCCTCGATAATAGAGCGGCATATCGGTAGCCCGAGACCGGTGCCGTTCTCCTTGCTCGTGCGGAAGGGCTCGAACAAATTCTGAAGGAGATCATCGCTCATTCCCGGACCCGAATCGTCGATCCGCACCGTTACGTCCTTGCCCTTGACCAGGGTGGTCAGCGACACGTTCCGCCGCGAACAGCCCTGGACCGCTTCCACGGCGTTCCGCAGGAGATTGGAGATCACCTGTTCGATCTGGACGGGATCTCCGATCAGGCGGGAAGGAACCGCCTTGATGCTGCAACTGAGGTGCACGCCCTTCGCGATGCCCAGCCTGGCGACCGCAGCGCACGCCGCCTGGGCGATCGCCTCAAGGTCAAGAGGGGTCGATGCCACTTCGCCGCTCACGGTGAAGGCGCGGATCCGGCGGATTATGTCGCCTGCCCGCAGGATCTGCTCGCGCGACTGGGCAAGGGCCTCCAGCACGGTCGTGTCGGCCCGGTCCGCCATACCCAGGCGGAAGCGTGCGCCTTCGAGAAAATTCGCGGCTGCGGTCAGCGGCTGGTTCAGCTCGTGCGCGAGCGTCGACGCCATTGCCCCGACGGCGGTCAATCGCGCCGCCCGCAGGAGCTTGTCGTTCAAATCCTGGAGCTTCGCCTGCGCCTCGATGTCGCGGGTAACGTCGATCGAGAGCCCTAGCAGGCGCGGATTGCCCTCGTGCGGATCATACCGCCCCTGCAGGCTGATCCAGCGCCTTTTGCCATCGGGCAACGTCACCTCGAGCAGCATTTCGAGGGAGCCCCGCTTCTGCGTTGCCTCCCGGATCGCCAGACGAAGCGCGGCGACCTGATCCTCTCCCAGCAGGGCGTCGAAATCCGCCAGTCGATACGGCTCTTCGCGGCTCTGCAAGCCGAACATCCGTGCGCTCCCGGCCGAGTGTCGCGAGCCGCCCTTGACGAGGTCGATCTCCCATACGCCAACGCCCGCCGCCTCCTGCGCGAGGCGCAGCCGTTTCTCGCTTTCCTCGAGCGCTAGCTGCGCTCTCACCCGATCCGCGTCCGCCTGACGCAGCTTCTTGCGTCCCCGGCGTTCATCGGCATAGGTGGCAAGCAAGAGCATGGTCGCGGCGGTGACCGCCATGAACATCTGGGCGAAGGCCGTTCCCCTGCCCGGGTCGTCCATCGCGAACGGACCGAGCCGCGCGCCGGTGCCCCAAAGCACGATAGTCGCCGTGGTTGCCAGCCCCAGCGTGACGCCGCGCAAATGCCATCCCAGTGCGGCCAGTATCAGCGGCGGGGAGACGGCCCACGCGATGGGCACGTATCTGGGAGTCAGGAAGACGGCACTGGCCGCGCCGCCGCAGAGGATTATTGCGGCGAAGAGACCGAGCCACTTGCCCGCCGGCCATCTTTCGGAAGCCGGCATGCCCCAGGCCAGCACCAGTGGGGCCGCAAGCAGGGTGCCCAGGCCGTTTCTGGCAAGGTGTCCAAGGAACTCCTGGGGTAGCCCGGTCATCCTGCCGGCTACGATCAGACTGGCCACCGCAAGCAGGGAGATGACTGTAGCACCGGTTACGGCGGCCGCGAACACGGCGAGGAGTGAACGCGTCTCAAGGGTCTCGCTCGACCGAACATCCAGCCTGCCCATCAAAATGATCATGCAGCAGGCGCCCGCGGGGATCGCGACCGCGACTTCCGCGGCGAGAACGAGCGGATGCGCCGGCTCGACGAGCCAGAGCGCGGCGAGGCCGCCGAGCGAGGCCATGAACCACCATCTCGGCCCCGCCAGGATAAGACCACCGACCACAAGTCCGGCAGAGAAGCTGATGGGCGAATAGGTTCCCGTCAGGCGCAGCCACCAAAGGCAGCCGGTATTGCCGGCCAGCGCACCCAGGAACATCCACCCGCCGGGAAGGATCGTTCTTCCCCATCGATCCCACCAGCTCTGCAAACGCATTTGCGATTTCATAGCTGCCGGCTCTGGAACGAGCCGTGGCGCGCGATGGGGCATAAGGAAACTGCTCCTCCGCGCGCGAGATTGTCTCGCAGTCGCCAAGGGAGATCCTCCGATGGATAGGCGAGGCACAGTTCCCCGAAGATCGACATCGGCGCGATTCTCCTGGCAGGGGCTACATCTCTGCCGGGGTTAAGCGCTTCGTATGAGGCGATAGTTCCGCCACCGAGACGACCAGTTAACCATCAGCGTACATGGGCAGCCGGATACTTGCCGGGTTCTCCCATCGGCCGGGTCGTCGCCCGCGTCTGGGCGCTGTCGCTATTTTGCTATCGAGTGGAAGTCCCGGATTGATCCGCGTCCGATATGCGATGCAAACCTGGGCAACACACCGCCACGGCCATCTTCGCCGTGGCGCCCGCGATTTCGCGCGAAGAGCATTCGACAGGTTCTCACACAGGTTCAGCCGCTTCCCCGGCGGTTTGCGGGGGCCGGTATCCGCTTCAGCATATCGGCGAATTAAAGCCGGACCTCGCCCCTACGCTTATGGACGATGACCGGCAGGGCACAAGTCGAGTTCAACTTCGGCATTTGCGCGTGAAAAGGGCGCCCGCTTTCAAGCGAGCGCCCTTCTAGGCCGGGCTGCCTGCGTGGGAACAGCCCGGCCCCGTAGTCCTTCAGCCTAGATACCGTTTGCCAGGTTCGTGTCGGCGTCGTGGGTCCGCATATCCTTGGCCTGCTCCTTGCCGGTCTCCCGGATCGCGTCCGCCTGATTGTGAAGGTCATCCTTGGTCGTGGCGCTCGTCACATTGTCGGCCGCGGCATCGAAATTGTCGGCAACGGCATCTGCGTTCGCCTCGATGTTGTCGGCGGCCTGCTCGCGCGCCGTGGTATTGCACGCCGAAAGGGCGATCAGGCTGGTCGCGGTCGCCAGAACAAACAACTTCTTCATAGCATGTCCCTATCTCGTGACTGGAAAGCCGTCGGCTCCCTGCACCAACGCACGAGTATCGTAACGGTTGCCCAACTATCTATCGATCCGGATCCGACCTGCCCTATCTCAGCCCATCTCGCTGTCTCCGGGCCCCAGCCCTCGATCCTGGGCATGCATAGGCGTGTAGATAGGGGCGCCGGCATGGCCGGCATCGTTCGGAACGTATTCAGGATGCGCCGGTTAGGAATGGAGCGGATCACCAACGAGATCCGAAAGGAATCCGCAGTGCTCCTGATTGAATTGCCGGAACGGGTGATGGCCGCCCGCCTGCCTCCGGGCGGAGAGCGCGAGGGTTGGTCCCAAGCCCTCGCGTTCTGCGACGAGCATGGAGAAGATGGCCCTGACGTTCTCGGCGGTTACCTCGAGGAATCGCGGCGGCTGGAAAATGACGGCGCTCTGGGGTACTGGACGAGCATAGGGCGAAGGCTGACGGAAATGCACCTGGCGGGTGCACGCCCTTGGCATTGAATATGGCTAGACGGCGTTCGGGCGGGGCTCGATGACAATTGTGCTGTCTGCCCAGCAATATGCCTGCACTGACGGCTTCCCCGGCCTGGTCTCGAGAGCCTCGAAAAGCGCGTTCGCATTGGAAATCTCATAGTCGGCGAATATCGCGCCTCGCGCGGCCGCTTGCGCTCGAACCCAGGGCTCGACGTGATTGCAGGCGCGCAGCAGGTTGCTCATCAGACGATACGGATTTGGCAACTCTCCGCCCGCGGCTCTCACTTCCTCGAGGCGCTTCCGGGCTTCCGCCAGCTGGGCGTAGAAGAAGCCGAGCCGATCGATGGAATCCAGCGGTAGCGCGCCCATGGCCTGCGCCGCGCCGGGATAAAGAAGCGGGGCCGAAAGACGCCATTGCCAAAAGAAATCCGCATCGAGCGCGGTGCCGGCGACATGCCGTAGAGCCAGCTCTTCCGCGAACGCCGCGGCCTGCTGGCGCAGCGATGCGACCTCCGGGTATAATGCCCGCTCCAACCGCCGGGTTTCGTGAGTCCGCCTCCGGCCTGCCAGCCAGAGAAACACTCCGACAAACACGGCGACGAACAGGGCAAGCTGCCAGATCGGCATGCGCGGCATCCTATCTCTTTCGAATCCAGAATGCCGCTGGCGATGGGTCTTGTCACCTGTATCAGTGCTCGGTTTCGTTACGTGGCTGACGACGCTCCCCGCTCATTCTGGCTGGACGTCGCGCTTCACGCCGCATGGCCGGGATAATGGCCGCAGAACAGAAGATGCCGGACAGATTGGAGAAACGGATCGACGCCGCGCCGGTGTCTGCCCTGGTTGCTCTCGCTTTAGGCGAGAGAATGGCAGGACCGATGCCCAGCCGTCCGGCATAGAGAATTTCGCACCGCCCCTCGACCGCCGTCCACCGCGTCAATCGCTCAACGTCGAAGCAATCGGCAGCTTGGGATGCATGAAGATGACGACATCGAGGAAACCATTTTCTGTAGCGCTGCCTGCCCCGGTAGCACCCTTGAAGCATGCCGGCCCTCCCGGCCAGCGCCCGGCATTCGCCGATGAGGCGCGGGCCGGCGTATGCGCGGCGTTCGCGCATCGCATATCATACCAACTGGAGCAGCACGCCGAGCACGGCTTTCGCGTAAAGGAAGTTCCCCGCCCCCGACTTCTCGATTCCGAGCGTGGCGCAACGGGATGGCAACGCGCCCAGGCTCGCAGCATGTTCGAAGCGAACGGCACTGGAATAACGCACGCACGTTTGTGAACGCATGGAAAACAATGCGCATGAGCCGATCGTCGGGATTGCATTGCTGACCCAGCGGGATATCGAGCGGGTCGGAGCCGTGCTGCAGATCATTCCCGTCCCGGCGGACGATATTTTCGATGGCCTCCTGACTGAACTTGATCAAGTCGAGGTCGAGCCGTGGTATCAAGGCGTCGTTTTACGAGCGCCTGAGACGATTTGATACAGCGCGGCGCAGATATTTTCTGCAGGACATTTTGCGCAAGTCGATCCGAATTGGATCATCCTATTTATATTTAAACATCGAGCACGAAATTGCGCTAGCTAATACATTGTCAGGCGTGGAAGCCAGGGACAGCAGCTATCTGCGTTTGATCGCGTGCCGCTCCGCCAGGGAGCGGCACGCTGGCGTATGGCGAAGCATATCGGCTTCCATTGCCGGCACCGGATTACGCCAATTCAGTCATTTTGAGTACAAACTTCGATCAGCGAGGTCCCCATGGGAAACACGACAGGAGAGGAAATCGTACTTCTCATCACGTGGACGGACGAGTTGGGTGATTCATGGATTTTTTCCACCTCGAACCTCGATCGCGCGGATGCGATGCTCGTGGAGATGAAAGCCAAATATGAGGACGTGCGCATTGACACACGCTGGGCGTGCAAAAGCGAGGAGTAGCACAGCACCACTTATTTAATGGCTGCCAGCCGTTCCACGCTAAACATGAACATCGATGCCGCTGTGAGTACTCGGTTAACCCATCGATAGTAAGCAGGGGCATGCCTGATCACGACACCCGCTACTTTAGCGAACTGGCCGAGCGGGCGCCGACCGACGCACAGCATCTGACGTTCAGAGAGTTCCTGATCGATACGCATTTGCCGGAAGTCGGTCGATGTCATTACAATGCTGCAAAGGTGGCGGAGCAAATCGGGGGTTTGGTCGTCCCAGGATGGCTTATGGATACCATCGCTTCCCGTCTGATCGCTCATGCAGCGGTGCAGGACGCTCGGGGCCAGTTGTACGAGGTTACCGCCCCGCACAATTTTCGATTTATCCGGCATCTGGGCGCCCATGAGCAGTTCGAGCGGATGAGAGCAAAATATCCTGCCATATTTTTTGGGATGGGGCCGGCCCGCGAGCCCGTCGCAGATCGCGCGACAGTGCGCCGCGAATAGCCGCACCAGAGCTTCGTTTCGTCGAACAGAGGGAAATTTTTGGGCAACGCAGGATTTCGGCTGAATGGAAATTTGCATCGACCCGTCCCGACAAGCGGAGGAGCTTGTATCTCGTCACGGCCACAAGGCCATGCAGGCTGTCATCGACCAGATCGTGGTTGCAGTGAAAGCGGGCAGAGACGAAGTGGTGCTGGAGTTAGACCTGGTTCTTCGAGCCGTCGAACGCATCCTCAGCAAATAGCTTGAACGCTGTCAGATACTCGCCCGGCGCAATGAGCGCCTCGTGGTACCGCGCCATCTCGATATGACTTTCCCGCGCGACAGGGGACCCTGCTTTTGCGGCCATTCGATATTCCTGCGCTGCACGCGCCGCGTGCGGGCAGTTCGGCAGGCTGCGGAAGAGGTGGGCGGCGGTGCTTTCGAACGTATCCATACACATTCTCCGCGATCACCATGTCATAATAAAAGTTAATCCTTTCGGATACTTAACTAGGTAATGTCCCGGATGCGACAAGCAGCTGCCAGCAACCATTGCGCTGCTGGCGAGCGCTATCCAATCGCTTTGCGAGAGACCCTAGAGATGTATGGACTACGCGGCCTGCCAATAGGCTCATACGATAGCCGCTGAATGGAAGACGTCATCGAGATTTGCGCCAACGTCGCGGAGCGTAGCGGCAATCCCGGTTAGATGGCCAGCTTGAGAGCTAGCTGTCAGCTTGAACTTGGTATTCGCTGCCCGTCGCCGGCGAGGATTTCCGTAGTCGCTGCTCACCGCGATCATCCTCGTTTTTTCCCGACTGATCATGAAGCAGCACGATTTGCGTGGGAAACGGCAAATCGACGCCGCCTTCGCGAAATGCCTTCAGGATCGCCTCTACCACTTTCGCTCGGATATGGACTACGTCGGTTTGCTTCGACGATGTCCACCAGCGTGCCCGCGCCAGCACGTCCCCGTCGCGGAACTCGATCGGAATGGCCTCCGGCGCCGGGTTATCTAGCACGCCCTCGACCGACTTTACGGCATCGACGATAAAACGCGCGGCGTTGGCCAAGTCGTCATTATAGCCGATGCCGAGATCGATTTGGGTGCGGCGGATTGGGAACGCCGTGTTGACCGTCACTGGGGCAGTATAGATGTCCGCATTGGGAATTATGACGCGGCGGCCGTCGAACGTCTTTATCAAAGTCGCTCTGCTTTCAATATGCTCGACCGTGCCCTCATAGTCCTTGACCTTGATTTGGTCACCACGGCGAAACGGACGGTTGATTAGCAGCAGCACGCCAGCGAACAGGTTCTGCAGAATATCCTTGAATGCGAAACCCACCGCGACTGACCCGATCCCGAGGGTCGATAGAACATCACCCGGCTTAACACTGGGAAAGACGATCATCGCCGCCACTAGGAGCGCTACCAGTATAATTGCGCCGAACGTCATTGAGGCAAAAATAGCACCAAGATCGTGTCGATCGCGACGAAGCGCGAGCCGGCGGACCAATGCCGATATTCCACGTGCCAACGAATATGCGACCAACAGGAACAAGACAGCCGCAACGATGCTAGGCAGGGTTTTGACCGCGTTGTTCCACCAGATGTGCATCGTGGCCGTAACGGTTGATACCGGATCGAGTACGGGCGGCTGCTTCACCGGCGTCAAGGTGTTCTCCAACAACATCATCCGCGAACGCGGGCCTCAAGCGGCGGTTCCGGCTTCTTGCCCATCGACAGCAAGGCACCTTAATTCCTATTGAGCGCAATTATGCCGGAGGCTGCTATTGCCTTAGGCGGGGAGCGCTTCGCTGCCGTGATACGGCAGACAACTCTTAGAGCGGCATAAAATTGCGTCATTTCAGATCGTTAATTAACTTCTCGAAAATAGATGATGTGTATTCAGCAGCATGGGAGCGAGTTCGTATCGCTAAGGGGGCGGGCCTTGAAAAGGGAACGCTGCAATGATTGCCAGACACAAGAACGTTTCAAGCCTGATCGCCATTTCCCGGCTGATGGGCCCGATGGCTGTCGCCGGGTGCGGCCTGGCCATTTGCGCGCCGGCGGCCGCCCAGACCATCTGCCTTCCGATTGCCGGGACGACCATCAATTGCCCAGGGGGCGGCGCCCCCGCCGACCCCGCCACGCCGGTGCTCAATCTTCCGCCGATAGCCGGTCCTGTCACGGTCGATCTGGGCGACGGCTTCCAGTCTCCGCAAACGGTAGTGCTTTCCACAGTCGGACCGGACGCCGACGTGACGATAAATGCCCTCGGTTCTGCGGTGATCAACACCCTCAATCAGCCGGGGCTGAACGTCAACTCAGCCGGAAATATCACCGCCCGGGTTAGTGAAATCACCACTACCGGGAACGGTTCGACCGGCGCCGTCCTGCGTGCCGTCGACGGCATCGTCTTTACCACGGACGATCTGGTTTCGACCGTAGGCAACAATGCGCCCGGCCTGGATATCCAGGGCAGCAACGTCACGTTGAACGGGAACATCATCCGCACTGCCGGGAGTGACTCGAACGGCGTACAACTGGTCTCGCTGGACGGACCTACCAACCTCAATGCGAACCTTATCGACACCCAGGGCGATCGCTCCACCGCGGCGCTCCTGCGTTCGGCAGGCGACGTCAACGTCAATGTCGGCGTGCTGCGCACCCAGGGCGGGCAGGCGCTCGGCCTGGACATCGCGACAGACCCAGCGGCCTGCGTGCTGCTCGGCACCGGTGGCTGCGACGTGACCGCCGCCGCCGATCAGATCACTACGAATGGCTTCGGCGGTATTGGCGCGCTGGTTTCGGCCGCGACCGGGACGACGAGTGTCAGCGTCGACGCTCTCCAGACCGGGGGTGACGAAGCAGCGGGCCTCGATCTGTCCACGAACCCAGTGGTGTGCGCTACGCTTGGCGCAGGCGCCTGCGATCAGGGCTTCGATGTCGGAACCCTGACCACGCAAGGCGATGGTTCGCCAGGAGCGCTGGTAACGGCGGCGGGCAACGTCACCGGGAACGTCAATGTCCTGACTACCAACGGCAATGACGCCGCCGGTCTGGATCTGACCTCCGCCCCCGGGGCATGCGTGCTGCTCGGCGCGGGAAATTGCGGGACGTCGTTCAACATCGGCCAACTGACCACGACCGGCGATGGCTCGACTGGCGTCCTCGCGCGGATCGCCGGTCCAACGACCGGCCGTATCGGCGTGCTCGGCACCAGCGGCGCGGGTTCGGACGGCGTCAATATCGTCGGCGACCCGACCGCCTGTGTCCTCATCGGCAGCGGCGCGTGTGACGTCGATCTTGCCGCAAATCAGGTCACGACCCAGGGCGATGGCGCCGCCGGCGTGCTGATCAACGCGCCAGCGAACATCCTCGCCAATCTCGGCCGCATCTCGACCGCCGGCGACGACGCGACAGGCCTGGGTATCGTCACCGATCCTGCCGCATGCCTGGTACTCGGGCCGGGATCGTGCGGCATCACTGTCGTGACCGGTCCGGTCGATACCGGCAGCGACAATTCGCCGGGGATCGAGATCGTCGGCAGTGACGATCCCATCGTCGTGACCCCCGGACCGGTTACCACGGCAGGCGACAATTCACCCGGCGTGGATGTGACAGGCAATGGGCCGATTACCGTGGTCACGACCGGGCCCGTCACCACGAGCGGCGACAATTCCCCCGCCATCGATATCAACGGCGGCGCCGGCCCGGTGATCGTCGATACCACGGCCGGCCCGGTCACGACCGGCGGCGCCAATTCCAACGGGGTCGACGTATCGACGACAACCGGCTCGCAGACCATCACCACCGGTCCGGTAACGGTGACCGGTCCGGGCTCGAGCGGCATCGTTGCGACCAGTCCGGGATGCAGCACGATCAACATCACCGCGACGGGTCCAGTGAGCGCGGCACAGGGTACGGGCATCCTCGCATCGAGCGCCTGTACCGTAAGCGTGACGACATTGGCTGGCGCTCCCGTCTCCGGGCAGGCAGCGGGTATCGATGTCACGTCGGGCACCGGTGCGACGATCACGATCGGCGACAGTCTTTCGAGCAGCGCCGGGCCGACGCTCGACGTCGATGGCGCTGCAGCTCAGGTGACGATTACGCCGACCGGCACCGTCAACGGTTATGTCGACCTCACCCCGGGTGACGACGTTGTCGTGAACAACGGCACGTTCAATGCAACCGCGAACAGTGACTTCGGCGCCGGAAACGACCGGTTCGTGAACACGCGCCGGTTCGCCGTGCGCACGGGTGCGACAGCGCCCGGAGCGATAACCCTGGCAGGGCTGGAAAGCTTCGAGAACAGCGGCACGGTGGATCTTGGCAACGGAATTGCCGGTGACACGCTGACATTGCCCGGCAATTTTGTCGGCACCGGCGCCAGCACGCTCGTCCTCGACGTGGCGACACCGGCGAGCGGCGCGGTGGCCGATCGCCTCGTGATCGGCGGAGCCGCCACCGGCAGCACGGCAATTGCGATCAATTCGCTCGGGCCCAATGCAGGTGTGCTGGTGAACAATCTGGTGCTGGTCGATGCGGGCACAGGTACCTCAGCGACGGCATTTTCGCTCGCCGGGGCGACCAGCCAGGGGCTGGTGGGTTACCGACTGGCCTATGATCCGGCTACCTCGAACTTCGCATTGTATGGGACGCCCAATATACAGGCCTACGAACTCATCAAGGCGAGCGAGGGCGCACGGCAGATTTTCTATCGTGGCAATGATGCCTGGAGTTCGCACATGCAGAGCCTGCGGGATGCGACCTCCGGAATGACGGATGAGTCGCCGCGCCGAGGCTCGGCGCTCTGGGGCCAGGCATTCGGCTCGCTCGACATCAGTCGTTCGCGTCAGGATGCCACGGCTTTCGGACAGGTCCAGGACTTCGCGCTCGACAACCGCCAGGACTTTTTCGGCGGACAGATCGGCTATGATTTCGGCGGGATCTCGGACAGCGACGCTGCAGTATTCGGCGTGACGGGAGGCTATTCCAGCTCGGCGCTGACCTTCCGCGGCAATGCCGATCGCTTCAACTATGATGCGGTCAACGGCGGCGCCTATGCGGGCTTCCATATCGGGCCGTTCTTCGCGAATGCGCTGGCCAAGTACGAACATTATTGGCTCGCCGCGCGCCTTCCCAGCGCGGCGATCAGCCAGAGGCTCGACGGCAATGCCTGGGGCGGAAAAGCAGAAGTCGGCTTGCGGCTTGGCGACCGCTTCTTCGTCGAGCCTGCAGTGGCAGTCGAATATGTCCGCACCGACCTCAGCGCGCTGACCGCCGGTCCATCGACCGTGGACTTCGAGGACGCGGAAGGCTTGCGCGGCAGCGCCGGTCTTCGGATCGGCACCAACCTTAGCTCGGGTGCCACCCGCACGGCACTATATATCGGCGGCAAGGCGGTGCATGAGTTCCGTGGCGGCGCTGGCTTGGACTTCGCCAATGGCGGCCAGACACTCGACCTCAACAACCAGCGGATCGGCACCTACGGCCAAGGCGTGATCGGCTTCAACATTGCATCCGGCAACCGCGTCAGCGGCTTCATCGAGGCAACCGGCGACTACAGCAAGGCGTACAAGGGCGGCGGTGGTCGCGCCGGACTAAGCCTTCGATTCTGACTTCCGCGAAGCTCGGGCACCAAGGCGATATTGTCGTCTTGAGCCCGAGCTACACCGAAGGGAGACAGGCCGGCGCGGAAATAAATTCATCTTCTCCTATGGCGATGAGTTCCCAACTAAGCTCGAGCCGTTGCTGGCGCAGAAACCGCCTTACCCTGTCAACCTATTTGCACCGGCTTTATCGGCATCCGGAGCGCTGTTTTTCGGCAATCGTTACGGCAATCCGATTTCCGACATGACTATGGGATGCGTATCTGCCGTTCGACGCGCGTGGCTCCCGAAGTTCCTTCCGCGACTGGCGGCCGAGCAAATGCCGGAAATTCCCTATCCGATCGCCGAGGCTGCGCTATCGCATTCTGTAGCGGACGACGTCGTACGGGCGTTCAAGCCGACGAGCTTCATCGCGCTGCGGCGAACCTTGTTGCGCGCTTGGGGAGAATTCTTGACGGAGCCAACGCGCCAGCGTCCCCCTCAGCGTAAGTCGATTGGGCTCACCTTATACCGAGGCGGTGGTCTTCATCAGTTCCCGGGGCGCCCCGGGGCACATAGGGCGACGGGCAGCCAGTTGGCCGCCAGCATATGCCGGCCGCCAGATTGCGTCATGCCGCATCGACGAGCACGATCTCGCTATCCTCGATCGCTGTTACCGTGAGCGTGTCGACATCGCTGATCGCTGCGCCGTCCCGTGCATTGACCCGTGTTCCGTTGATTTCAACGGTACCGATGGCCGGCACGAGGTAACCGCGGCGATCCGCGCCGAGCTTGTATTCCGCCGTCTCGCCCGCTTTCAGTGTCGCGCCGACGACCCGGGCATTCGTGCGGATCGGCAGCGCGTCATTGTCAGCGTCGAAGCCGCTTGCCAGTACCACGAACTGCCCGGACCGCTCGCCCCTGGGGAAAGGCCGCGCTCCCCAGCCGGGCTTTTCGCCGGTGCGCGTGGGCTGGATCCAGATCTGGAAAATCCGGGTCGTGATGTCCTCGCGATTATATTCGGAATGGGCGATGCCCGTCCCCGCGCTCATCACCTGAACGTCGCCGGCTTCGGTGCGACCCCTATTGCCGAGATTGTCCTCATGGGTGATGGCGCCCTCGCGAACGTAGGTAATGATCTCCATGTCGCGATGCGGGTGCGGCGGAAAGCCAGTATGCGGCGCGATGGCGTCATCGTTCCACACCCGCAGATTGCCCCACTCCATCCGATCCGGATCGTAGTAGTTGGCAAACGAGAAGTGATGCTTGGCATCGAGCCATCCGTGATTGGCACCGCCAAGGCTCGAAAAGGGTCGAAGTTCGATCATCGCTGTTACTCCGCTGGGCTGGGGAGGAGGTCTACCGCTGCCGTCGAAGCACTATGTAGAGGCGCTCGACTTGTTCGATCAGCTGGATAAAAAGCGATGAACTTTTCGAGAAAGCTGAAATGAATAACCCCGGCACCCCGACCTTCGATCAGCTGCGGATCTTCCTTGCCATCGTGGACACGGGAAGCTTCGCGGCTGCCGGCCGGCAAATGAATCGCGCCGTCTCGGTGATCAGCTATGGAATCTCCAATCTGGAGTTACAGCTGGGCGTGACGCTGTTCGAACGCGAAGGCACGCGCAAGCCGAAGCTGACGGAGGCAGGACGCGCCGTGCTGGCGGAGGCGCGCAGCGTTGCCCAAGGTCTCGATGGACTTCGCGCCAAGGTGAAAGGCTTGCTGGATGGCCTTGAGGCGGAAGTGCATCTTGCCGTCGATGTAATGCTGCCGGCCCGGAGGCTGGGCGAACTGCTTCGGGCGTTTGCAACGGAATTTCCGACCGTAACGCTTCGATTGCATGTCGAGGCACTTGGCGCCGTAACTGCGCTCGTACTGGATGGCCGTGCGGTCCTGGGCATTTCCGGACCGCTCTCTGCCGGCGTCGAGGGAATTGATGCCAAGCCGGCAGGTGCGGTGGAAATGGTACCGGTGGCGGCACCGGATCATCCGCTCGCGCGCATGGCGACGATCCCGCCCGGGACCGGGCGCGACTATGTGCAACTCGTCCTGACCGATCGTTCGCCACTTACAGAGGGGCGCGACTATTCGGTGGTCAGCCCGAGGACCTGGCGCTTGGCGGACCTTGGCGCCAAGCATTCTCTGCTGCGGGAGGGCATCGGTTGGGGCAATATGCCGCTTCCCCTCATCGAACCCGACCTGTTTTCGGGAACGCTGGTACGGCTCGCCTTGCCTGAGCAACCCGGCGGCATGTACCGCTTCTCCGGTATCTGGCGTCGGGATGCGCCGCCGGGGCCGGCGGCATCCTGGCTTCTCGAACAATTTGTATCGCGGGCCGGTGTGGATAGCGAAACCTCCGGGATGGTCGATCTCTAGACCTGCCAGGTATCGACGCTTCCGCTTCCGGCCTGACCAGCGCCGGTGTCCTCCTGCCCAACCATGTCTTGCAGCGGTGATTCCGATGCCTGGCTGCTACGCCCGGCGGATGCGGATCGCCGGGACGGGCGCTAGCGGGCGCAGGCCCGTCCCGGCGATCATCTCAGGCGGGGGCATACCTGAGGCTGGGCTCTAACGCCCGACACCGGTCCGGTGCCCGCGCGGTACGGTCAAAGCGAGAGCAGCGCGATGGCCTCGATCTGGGCCCTGCTGAACCCGTGCGCCGTCAGGCTCCCGGCAAGTTCCTCCGCAGGCCTGCGGCGTCTGCGGGTCATGCACACGAAGCGGCGGATGGCCTCGAGGCGCGCATCCGATAGAGGCAGCGGTGTCCGGGATCCGTAGAGAAGATACGAGAGGCGCCGAAGAGGGCTCACGCGTTCGTCGTCCGAAATCACACCGCAATCTTGCAATCCCGCATCCTGCAGCGCGATCGCCACCGTCGACCATTCGACCTGGGTAAGATTCAAATCCGGTGTTGCCATCTGTTCCTCCCGCATTTGCAGCGGCCCGATGCAACCAGACGCGCCGGGGGTAAATGCGTAAAGTCTCGACGAATGCGTTCGAGATTCTCGAACCCGTCTTGACCTGCGTCTTAAGCCAAGGCGTGGGCGCGAAATTGCACATTCCTAGCGCGATCGGCAAATTCCTGCGGCCGCGAGGCTTTTGGCCATTTCAACAAAATAGAACAATCCGAACGATTTTATTCGGCTGGTTGGGTTGCGGTGCTGCCGCCACCTTAGGGCTCACAACGGCGTACCACCGCCGAAAGGAGACTGTTCATGGCTACGCTACCTCTCGATGCGACCACCAGGTCGTCCAGTTCCGCTGCCGCGCTTCCGCTTATCGGCCGCATCGGCATCGCCGCCATTTTCCTTCTGAGCGGCATCTCGAAGCTTGCGGCCCCGGCCGCGACGATTGGGTATATCGGCTCGGTCGGCCTGCCTCTTCCCGAGGTCGGCCTCGCGATCGCACTTCTTGTCGAGCTCCTTGGCGGCGCGGCCCTTATCCTGGGCTACCGCACCCGTGCCGTCGCGGCGATCCTGGCGGTGTTCTCGATCGCTACCGCGCTCGCCTTCCACAGCGCGCTGGGTGACCAGAACCAGTTCATCCACTTCTTCAAGAACGTGGCGATCGCGGGCGGGCTGCTCAACATCGTCGCCTTTGGTGGCGGGGCACTGAGCCTCGATGCCCGCCGCAAATAAGCAGGGCCTGGAAACGCACGATCGACCGGGTGGCCCTCCGCCCGGTCGTTTCGTGCAATTCGCGTCCGCTACCTTCTATGGTGGGTGCGTCGCGCATGGCATCGCCGTCCGGGAGGAGACAGCAATGCCCATGATTTCAGACCCGAGCGAACCGCAGATTGACGCCGACGATCACGAAGATGCGTTGATCGACGAAGCGCTGGAAGAGAGCTTTCCAGCCAGCGATCCGCCCGCGCCGCCTGTTTTCGACTGATCAGAAGGTAATCTGCGTTCTCGCGCCAATCGTGCTTCCCGTGTCGGAGCCGGGCCGGGCACCGGCGTGATCGACGACGTGCAGCGGATATAGTTGATCATCACGCGCACGAATCCGTTCAGATACCAATTGGCACCCAGCGTCCGGCGTCGCCTTTTGCCCCCGCTCGCCAGATGGGCATAGCCGAGATGCTCATGGCGCGCGGCGATCTCGATCGCGCCCGGCCCGCCGGCGAAGAGCGGCCGCGACTATCATGGCTTGGATCCCCATGGGGCCTTCGGACGATCCGGACAGCGGCTCGGCCGGGGCAGATCCGCGACGGGGCGCCGGCACGGATCGATTGAACACGAACCGGATATGCAGTCAGGGGTGCCACTCGATTGTATGCGCGTATCATTCCTGGTGCTTTTCGAACCAACGCCCTGCTCCCCTGGCCGGGATGGGCGGCGCTACGGGTCAGAACCCGCCAAATCGCCGCGCCTTTCTACAATTTCGCGCGCGGCTGAGCCGCTAGGAGGACTTCAAGCAATCCGGTCCAGCCCGGATCCACAGGAGCCCTGAACCATGACCGACTCTTCTTCGACCAAGCCGACCGTCGTTCTCGTGCACGGCGCCTGGGCAGACGGCTCCAGCTGGCAGCGCGTCATCCCGCTTCTCCTGGCAAAGGACATTGCGGTTGTCGCGGTGCAGAATCCCAACACCTCGCTCGCCGATGACGTGGCCGCCACGCAGCGCGCGCTGAACGCGATCGACGGACCGGTCGTGCTTGTGGGGCATAGTTGGGGCGGTGCCGTCATCACCGAGGCAGGCAACGATCCCAAGGTGAAGGCACTTGTCTATGTCGCCGCTTTCGCCCCCAAAGCGGGTGAGACGGTCGGCGAGCTGGTCAACGCCCACCCATCGCCGCCGGGCCTGGCGCAGGTGCGTGACGACGGGACCGGCTTCCTCAAGCTGACCGCCGAGGGTTGGATCGGCGATGTCGGCCAGGACCTGCCCGAGGCCGAAGCGCGCCTTCTCGCCGTACTGCAGCCGCCGCTCGCCGCCAGCACTTTCGGCGACAAGATCACCAAAGCTGCGTGGGAGAGCCGCCCCAGCTGGTATATCGTCTCGGCGAACGACCGTATCGTCAGTGTGGCGCTCGAGCGTGCGCATGCTGCCGCGATGAATGCCAGGACGAGCGAACTCGAGGCGAGCCATCTCTCCCTGCTCTCGCAGCCCGAGGCCGTTACGGACGTGATCCTCGACGCCTACACCACCGTCGCCGCCGCGTGACCGAAAGAGCGGCGCGCGGGCGTCCGCGCGCCGCTCTTTTGCCGGTCTTGCGGAAGGCCGCCATTGAAGGATTCACCATGAAAACCTCTCTTCTCGCATCGGCGGCGCTGATGCTCGTGCTGTCCCCTGCGGCTTCCGCGCTGGCGCGGCCTGACAGACCCTCGCGTCCAACGCCGCAGGCCGCTACGAACGCCGCTGCCGTTTACAAGATGCGACTGGGTGCCTTCACCATCGTCGCGATCGGCGACGGCATCTTCGAGCTGCCGACGGATCAGCTGTTGGTCGATGCCAGACCCGGTGAAATCAGCGCGCTGCTCGCGGCAGCGAACCAACCCGTCGTGCAGCCAACCTCGGTCAACGCCTATCTCATCGATACCGGCAAGAAGCGCATTCTGGTCGACACCGGCGGCGGGAATTTCTTCGGTCCGGCGCTCGGAAAGTTCATGGCCGGCCTAACGGCTGCAGGCTACAAGCCCGAGGAGATCGACGAGATCCTGATCACGCACCTTCACCCCGATCATGTCGGCGGGCTTGCGATCGACGGGAAGAGGGTCTTCCCCCACGCGACGCTCCACATCGAGGAGAGCGAGCGGAACTTCTGGCTGGACAAGGCCAATGTCGACAAGGTCGATCCGTCTGTGAAGGCAAGCTTCGACGCAGCGGCCCTGTCGCTTGCCCCGTATCAGGCGGCCGGACGGTTGCAGACCTTCAGGCTTGGCGCCGCGCTCGCGCCCGGCGTCCATGCGGTCGCGCTCGCCGGCCACACGCCTGGCCACACCGCCTACAAGGTGGAGAGCGGCGGCAGGACATTGCTGATCTGGGGCGATGTCATGCACGTCGCACCGGTTCAGCTCATCGATCCGGCGATCACGATCCGGTTCGACTATCGGCCGGAAGAGGCATGGCACAGCCGCCAGCGGATTCTCGCCGAAGCGGCAAAGCGGCACTATCTCGTCGCGGGAGCCCATCTCGCATTCCCGGGCATCGGGACATTCCGCCAGGAGGCGCATCAATGGCGGTGGCTACCGGTGACGCGGTCCGGCAACAAGTGAAATGCCCGCCCGGTTGACGCGCTGAATTCCGCGCCCTGATATCATCAGGGCGCAGATTTCCGGAAAGTGATGCGGAGCGCTTGAACGGTCTGAGCCCACTCCTGGGAAATTGCGCTACCGGCAGCAGTTCGTCGTCAAAGTGCCAGGAGCGCGCGATCCTCGTCGCTCAATTTGCCGGCCATGCCGGGAACCTCGTCGAGTTGGCGCAGCGCGGTGAATCGGCCGCGTTCCTGACGATACCGTGCAATCTCGAAGCCATGTCCCGCGAGCGCGGGCAGGGAATCCAGTTCCTCGGGCGTCGCTTCGTTCACGCCCAGTTTCGCCACCATCGAGTTAGGCACCTTTCCGCCTGGGCTTCGGTTCGGGTTGCGGCGCCGGCTTCGCGCGCCCGCTGCCCGCCAGCGTGCTTTTCACTGCCTTGACCATCTTGGTGACCACATCCTCCTCAGCCGCCTCGGCTTCCGCCTTCGTCCTGTGCTTTACACCCCGGTCTTCCGCCGGGGGCGCATAGACGGAGAAGAGCTTGAGGGGCGTCGTCCCCTTGTTGATGATGTTGTGCTTCGTCCCCCGAGGGATGACGATCATGTGGTTGGCCGTCACCTTCGTGCTACGACCATCCAGGACGGCGCTGCCGCTGCCCTCGACGAAATAGGTCGTCTGGTCGGCGCGGTGGGTTTCCTCGCCGATATCCTCGCCTAGCTTCAGGCTCATCAGGACGATCTGGACATTCCTGTCGAGATACACCTCTTTCTGGAAGAAGCTGTTGGCTTTGGCCAGCGTCACCATGTCCTTGTTGAACGGGGCCATCGCTTGCTCCTTCCGCCTCAACGCCTGCCGCGCAGCGTGTGGAGAATGGCGAGGCCGACCACGCCGGCCAGCGCCGCCGAGGCCCAGGGCTTCTCGCGCGCGAATTGCTTCGCCTTGTCGAAGATCGGCGTGCCTTCGGTGGCGAGCGCATCGCGCGCCGCGCCGAAGACTTTCCGGGCCTTGCCGCTCAGCTGATCCGCGAGCCCTTCGCCCTGCAGCGATGGGTCGCCCGCGACGTCGCCGACTGTTTCCTTGACCTTGCCCGCGATGTCGCGGCCTTCTCCTCTCAGCATGTCTTCATTCATCGCTCGCCTCCAGCAACCGGTGCTTTGTGTGGACAACGAGCAAACAGCCGAAAAGACTCGCGGCCAGCCCCGCGCGCATGAATGCCCGGACGGATCGCCAGGCGGCTTGAATACGGCCTCGCAATGGTTGGCACCGACCAAAGCGGGACGCGTTAATACCCCGAAAATGGAGGTAAATCGGGTCATGCCTGACACCCGGGTCGTCGCGATCGGACTGTTGACGAGAAGCGATCTCGATCGCCTCGGCAGCACATTTCATAGCGCCATTCCCATCGACGGGGATGATGGAATCTTCGCGGATATTCTGCGGCAACTCGACCAGATTGAATCGAGCAATTCGGCAGGGGAATTGTTATCCGCCCCGATCTGAAGGCTTGAGGGCGCAAGTAATCGCCGCTCACCTGGCCTGTTCGGGCCATGTCCCCCATGCGCACGAAAAGGAGCACAGCGATCGCTGTGCTCCTCTGTCGCTGGTGAAGTTCAGCCCCGGACGAACGCAAGCAGGTCGGGGTTGATCACATCGGCATGGGTGGTCAGCATGCCGTGGGGATAGCCCTTATAGACCTTGAGCTGCGCATTCCTGACGAGCTTTGCCGAGAGCAGGCCGGAATCGGCGATGGGAACGACCTGGTCGTCGTCCCCATGGAGCACCAGCGTCGGCACGGTGATCGCCTTGAGATCCTCGGTCTGGTCGGTCTCGGAAAAGGCTTTGATGCCGAGATAATGCGCGTTGGCAGCGCCCATCATGCCCTGGCGCCACCAATTGTCGATCGTACCTTGAACAGGGGTCACACCCGGGCGGTTGAAGCCGTAGAAGGGGCCGCTGGCGACGTCGCGGAAGAATTGCGATCGGTTGGCGGCAAGCGCCGAGCGAAAGCCGTCGAACACCTCGATTGGGGTGCCGCCGGGATTCTTGTCCGACTTGACCATGATCGGCGGCACCGCGCTTACCAGGACCGCCTTGGCGACACGGCCTGCGCCGTATCGCGCGACATAGCGCGCGACTTCGCCGCCGCCGGTCGAGTGGCCGATATGCACGGCATTGCGAAGGTCGAGGGCGTCCGCAACTGCCGCGGCATCGCGCGCATAGGTGTCCATGTCGTGTCCGTTGGTGACCTGCGCGGAGCGGCCATGGCCGCGGCGGTCATGTGCGACGACGCGGTAGCCGTGCAGCAGGAAGAACAGCATCTGCGCGTCCCAGTCGTCCGAGGAAAGCGGCCAGCCGTGATGGAACACGATGGGCTGGGCATCCCTGGGGCCCCAGTCCTTGTAGAAGATTTCGGTTCCGTCCTTGGTCGTGATCGTACCCATGCGATGATCTCCATGCTCGATAGGGAAAAGGGGCGCGGCACTACCGGCTAGCGGCAGCCCGGCACCGGCGATGAGCCCTGTCGCCGTCATGGCGAACAGGAGCTCGCGACGGCTCGGGTCAATCCTGAGGGGCGAATCGTCTTGCACGCTGTGGCTCCTGTCGGGGGCGATAGGGCATCCGATCCGGCCCGTGAGGGGAGGTCAATGCCGCCGCCCATGCTAGTCTGCCGATCCGCCGCGATGCTCTACCATACGCAGGTATGCCCGGCCCTTCCGTTGGTTGAGCCGCCAGGGCCGGACAGTCGGCTTCCCTGCCGTCCCGGACGCGTGTGCCGGCGCGGTTCCGGCGGGCCTTATGCATCCCAAATGCTGCCCCGCCGAGACTTGCGTATGGTTTCGCGCTCCCGTGGGTCCCGTCAAAACGCCGCCCACAGGACAAGGGAGGCACGCATGATCGCCAAGGACATTCGCGACCCGGACGCCGTGACGGCGGTCCTGCCGCCGGTGACGGTCATGGCACACCAGGAAATCGACCACCGTGTCGCCAACGGGCTCCAGCTGGTTTCCGCACTGCTCGGCGCACAGGCGCGCGGCACCGACGATCCCGATATACGCGATGCGCTGACCGCCGCCATGCAGCGCGTCGCGGCGATCGCCGGCGTCCACCGGCAACTCTATCGATCCGGCGATGCGCACACCGTCGATATCGCCGCCTATCTGGCCGAGCTCGCCGCAGAACTCGAGGCGGCGTACACGACCGGTACCGCACGAAAGCGCATTTGCGTTCACACGCCCCGGCGGTCCGTTCCGGCCGGCTATGCCAGTGTGCTGGGAATCCTGATCACCGAGCTGGTGCTGAACGCATGCAAGCACGCTTATGCGCTCGAGGAGCCCGGCGAGATCGATGTCTGTCTCTTCTTCCCGGCGGCGTGCGAATTCTGGCTGGAGGTTCGCGACTATGGCGGTCCCGTGGGGGCTGTACAGGTCGTGAAGGCGGTGGGATTCGGCAGCCGGCTCATCGACGCGATGAGCCACAGGCTCCAGGGAACCTATGCCTATATTCCTGACAAGGTGGGCACGCGCTTCGTGCTGACGGGCAGGATACCGCCCTTATGAACGGCGGGAGGAAATCCGGAGAGCGCGTGCCGGGCCGGCTATCCCGTCTTCAGATGGGCCTCCACGGCCTGCGCGAACATCCGCACCTTGGGCGGTACCAGCCGTGCGCTCGGATGTACCGCCCAGACCGCGAACGTGTCGGCACTGGCATCCTCGAGCGAAATCTCGACGACCGCGCCGGTTCTCAGGTCCGGCTCGACGATCCAGCGGGAAAGCTGGGCAATCCCCAGTCCGCCGCGGCAGGCTTCGTAGACTCCTTCGACCGAACTGGCGTTGAAACGTCCGGTGACCCGCTGGCGTAACAGCCTCGCCTGCGGTCCCCGAAGCTCCCAGTGGCTCACGCCGGTCACGGTCAGGCATTCGTGCTGGGCGAGTTCAGTGGTCCGGCTGGGTGTGCCATGCTCGGCGAGATAGGCCGGCGTGGCGTAGAGGCCCAACGGATTGTCCGCCAGCCGACGGGCTACCAGGCTGCTGTCCCGCAGCTTCGCTATGCGGATCGCAAGATCGATGCCCTGGGCGACGATATCGACGATGTCGTCCGTCATCAGCAGTTCGACCCGCACCTCGGGATTGGCCCGGATGAAATCGGGGATGATCGGCGCGAGCACACGCCGCCCGAACGGAAAGGAGCTGGTGACCCGCAACAGGCCCGCGGCCCCCGCTCCCGCCGGCCGGAGCGCGGCGCGCGCATCCCGTTCCTCCTCCAGCATCGCGCGTGCATGGGGAAGGAAATTATCGCCCTCGGGCGTCAGCGAGAGCGTGCGCGTCGACCGGTGGAACAGCCGGACGCCCAGGTCCGTCTCGAGACCGGCCAGCCGCCGCGAAGCGGCCATCGCACCGATACCGAGGCGACGGCCCGCAGCGGCGAGGCTGCCATTCGCAACGGCCTCGACGAACACCGCGACATTCCCAAGATCCATAACGATACTCGTTATACCGACATAACCATTTGGCAGGATAATAACGAAAATAAAGATGATCTACATGTTTTGGCGATGAACGGCCCGCATCGAGGCGGACCGGTTTCCAGGAGGCGAAGATGAACGCCATGAGTGAAATCCAGTCTGCCGGCAGCGCGGTCGAGGACGGCCACCGGCTCAGCCGCGGGCTGACCTTTTCGATGGCCGTCGCCGCGGGCGTGGCCGTCGCCAATATCTATTACAACCAGCCGATGCTCGGCGTGATCGAGCGGGACCTGCCAGGCAGGCTGGGTGGGCTCATCCCCACCGCGACCCAGCTCGGATATGCAGCCGGCCTCTTCCTGTTGGTGCCGCTCGGCGATCTTCTCGAGCGCAAGCGGCTCATCGTGACGCAGTTCCTGCTGCTGGCCGCGGCGCTCGTCGCAGCCGCCTTCGCGCCGAGTGCCGGATTGATGCTGATGGCATCGCTGGTCGTGGGCGTCGCGTCGACCGTGGCGCAGCAGATCGTCCCGCTCGCCGCGCACCTCTCCGCACCCGAACGGCGCGGTGCGACCGTGGGGACGGTGATGTCCGGCGTGCTTTGCGGCATTCTCCTCAGCCGTACGCTCGCCGGCTTCGTCGCCACCCATGCCGGTTGGCGCGAGATGTTCCTGCTGGGCGTTCCGATGGCCCTTGGCGCCGCGGCGCTCATGGCGGTCAGGCTGCCGACCAGCCGGCCGGACAGCACGCTCGGCTATGGCGCGCTCCTGTCGTCTCTCACCCATCTCTGGCACGAATTCGGTGCCCTGCGCCTGGCGGCGATCACCCAGGCGCTGCTGTTCGCGGCTTTCACTGCCTTCTGGACTATCCTCGCGCTCCAGCTTCAGACGCCGCGTTATGCGCTCGGCGCGGACGTCGCCGGCCTGTTCGGTATTGTCGGGGCAGTCGGCATCCTGGCCGCTCCCCTGGCCGGCCGCGTCGCGGACCGCAGCGGGCCGCGCCCGGTCGTGGCGCTGGGCGCGCTGCTGACGGTCGCGGCCTGGCTTCTCTTCGGCTTCTGGCAATCGATCGCCGGGCTGATCGTCGGCGTCATCCTGCTCGACTTCGCCGTGCAAAGCGCGCTCGTTTCCAACCAGCACCTTGTCTATGCGCTGCGGCCCGCGGCCCGGGCGCGGCTCAACACGATCTTCATGGGCTCGATGTTTCTTGGTGGTGCCGGCGGGTCGGCGGCGGCGACCGCGGCGTGGAGCCTGGGTGGCTGGTCGGCGGTCTCGGTCATGGCAATCCTGGTATCGGGTATCGCCGCGGCGCTCCAGCTGCGCAGCCTGATCCGGGCGCGCTGATCCTGTCCCCTGCCTTGCTCTCCCGGGCCGGTACACAAGGGTTCGGGCGAGCGGAGCCTGACGTCACCATCCCTGTCCGCGGTCGCCCCGGCGACCTTCCATCAGAGTTTCTGTGAGCGCCAGCCGGCTGCGCATCCGCGGGGCCGTGTCGGACCGGACCCCCAACCAATGTTGGGGTAGCGGCATCCCAATGCGTTAGCCCGGACAACCCGCGGCTGATTTCGACCGGCGCCGCGCCCGCACAGAATGCTCGCATCATCCTGACCGGAGTGAGCGATGTTACAGCAAGTCCAAAGCGCCCAAGCCTTCGCCGAAGCCATGCCGTGGCGGGTCGAAGACGATGCGCGCACTTCCGACGCGGTACAGGCCCTTATCTCGAACGCGCGACGCTCGCTCGAGGAGGATCCGCATCTTGCGCGCAACCTTCTCGACAAGGCGCTCGCGCTGTTCACCCGGCCGATCCTCGTCGACGATATCCCCCATACGCTGCAGTCGAAGACGGCGGTGCCGCCGGCAACGCGCGGGGGCCTAGCCACCTGGCAATTGCGCAAGGCTACCGAGCATATCGAAAAGGCGCTGGGCGGCAGCATCCCCGTGGAGGAACTGGCGGACATCGCCAAGCTGAGCGTCGGCCATTTCTGCCGGGCGTTCAAGGTGAGCACGGGCGAGGCGCCGCATGCGTTCATCATCCGCGAACGGCTTCGGCGGGCCCAGTTCCTTATGCTGGAATCCGGGGAGTCGCTGTCGCGCATCGCGATCGCCTGCGGCTTCACCGACCAAGCGCACCTCACCCGGCTCTTTCGCCGGGAGGTCGGGACGACGCCGCTCGCATGGCGGCGCATCTGGCGAAAGGCATGATGGCGCCGGAAGAGGCGCGAATCCTCCTGGTCGCATCAGGAAGCTGCAAGAACGCCGGCACGCAGGCGGCGAGGATCGGCGCGGAAATCCTCCGCGCAACGCCGGATAACCTTTCGATTTCCGCGAACGAACCGGCGGATTTTATCCAACTATTCCTGCCCATAGCGTCGATCTAGCCATTGGGCATCGTGAAGGCACAACAGAAGGAACAAGGCATGACGATCACCGCTACACCGGCAGCCGGAACGAATCTGCTGTCCCCGACCGACCACACCCTTATCCTGATCGACTTCCAGTCGCAGATGGCGTTCGCGACCAAGTCGATCGACGGCGCGCTGCTGCGGAACAATGCCGCGCTGGTATCCCGCGCGGCCGCCGCCTTCTCGGTTCCGACGATCCTGACCACGGTCGCCGAGAAAAGCTTCTCGGGACCGATGTTCGACGAGATCAAGGAAGCTTTTCCGGGCCAGGCGATGCTGGACCGCACCACCATGAACACCTGGGAAGATGCGGCGGTGATCGCGGAGGTCAACCGGATCGGCAAGGGGCGGATCGTTTTCGCGGGCCTTTGGACCGGCGTCTGCATCGTCGGACCCGTCGCCTCCGCGATCGAGCAGGGCTTCGAGGCTTATTTCATCTCGGATGCTTGCGGCGACGTCTCGCCCGAGGCCCATGAACGCGCGGTCCAGCGCATGATCCAGCTCGGTGCCGTGCCGATGACCTCGCTCCAATATCTGCTCGAGCTGCAGCGCGACTGGGCGCGGGCCGACACCTATGATGCGACGACCGGCATCGCGAAGAAATGGGGCGGCGCCTATGGTCTTGGCGTCACCTACGCCAAGACGATGTTCGGCGCCTCCGAAGGCGGACACTGAGACGATGCGACCGTACCTGGTCTCGCTCGCGGCGGGCCTGCTCGTCGGCGTCATCTACGCGTTCCTCAAGGTACGGTCGCCCGCCCCGCCGGCGATCGCCCTGATCGGGCTGCTCGGCATCCTGCTCGGCGAACAGGCCGTGCCGCTTGCCCGCAGCCTGTGGGCGAGCAAGGCCCGGGCCGCGGCAATCCGCACCGGCTGCGCCGAGCATGTCTTCGGGCAGTTGCCGGGCAACGGCGATGGAGAGGGAAAGGCATGACCTTCACCAGGCGCGAGACCCTTCTCGGCGGCGCGGCGGCAACGCTCGCGCCGCTGCTTTCCGGCAATGCGAGAGCCCCGATGACCTCCAATGACCTGATCCTCGTCAACGCCCGCATCACCACGCTCGACCGGGAAAATCCCGAGGCCGAGGCTATCGCGATTCGCGACGGCAGGTTCCTGGCAGTCGGCAGCGAGCAGGAGGTCCGCGCCGCGGCGCCTGGAGCGCATGTGATCGACGCGCATGGCCGCCGCGTGATTCCCGGGCTGATCGACAGCCACATGCATGTCATTCGCGGCGGACTGAACTACAATATGGAGCTGCGCTGGGACGGGGTCCCGAGCCTGGCGGAGGCGATGGCGATGCTCAAGCGTCAGGTCGACAATACGCCCGCCCCGCAATGGGTGCGCATCGTCGGCGGCTTCACCGAGCACCAGTTCGCCGAGAAGCGCCTGCCGACGATCGCCGAGCTGAATGCCGTGGCACCGGACACGCCTGTCTTCATCCTCCATCTCTACGACCGCGCGCTGCTGAATGCCGCCGCGCTGCGCGTCGTCGGCTACACCAGGGACACGCCGAACCCGCCGGGCGGCGAGATCGTGCGCGATGCGGCCGGCAACCCGACCGGCCTCCTGCTCGCGCAGCCCAATGCCACGATCCTCTATGCGACGCTCGCCAAGGGGCCGAAGCTGCCGCCCGAATATCAGCTCAACTCGACCCGGCACTTCATGCGCGAGATGAACGCGCTCGGCGTGACTGGGGTGATCGATGCGGGCGGGGGGTTCCAGAACTATCCCGACGACTATCAGATCATTGAGAAGCTGCATGCCGACGGCCAGCTCACCCTGCGCATCAGCTACAATCTGTTCACCCAGAAGCCGAAGGAAGAGCTGGCGGACTTCTCGGGCTGGGTGAAGCAGGTGTCGCCGGGCCAGGGCGACGACAGCTATCGCCACAATGGCGCCGGCGAGATGCTGGTCTATTCGGCAGCCGATTTCGAGGATTTCCGCATGCCGCGGCCGGACATGCCGCCGACCATGGAAGCCGATCTCGAGCCCGTGGTGCGTCTCCTCGCCGAGCATCGCTGGCCCTGGCGGCTCCATGCCACCTACGACCAGACGATCGGGCGTGCGCTGGACGTGTTCGAAAAGGTGAATCGCGACATCCCGCTGGAGGGGATTCACTGGTTCTTCGACCATGCCGAGACGATCAGCGACCGCAATATCGACCGGATCGCCGCATTGGGCGGCGGCATCGCCGTCCAGCATCGCATGGCCTATCAGGGGGAGTATTTCGTCGAGCGATACGGCGCCCGCGCTGCCGAGCGCACGCCACCGATCGCCAGGATGCTCGCAGCCGGCTTGCCCGTGGGTGCGGGCACCGATGCGACCCGGGTCGCGAGTTACAATCCCTGGGTGTCGCTCAACTGGCTGGTGACCGGCCGCACCGTCGGCGGC
Organism: Sphingomonas sp. GW821-FHT12D09; assembly: GCF_058807215.1. Taxonomy (NCBI): domain Bacteria; kingdom Pseudomonadati; phylum Pseudomonadota; class Alphaproteobacteria; order Sphingomonadales; family Sphingomonadaceae; genus Sphingomonas; species Sphingomonas sp. GW821-FHT12D09. The sequence continues at coordinate 1,825,727 of NZ_JBXAQL010000001.1, forward strand.
CTGGGCCTCTATCCCGGCGCGAACCGGATGAGCCGGGAGAAGGCGCTGCGCATGTGGACGCACGAAAACACCTGGTTCTCCAGCGAGGAGGGCAAGAAAGGTCAGATCAAGGCGGGCCAGCTCGCCGACCTGGCCGTGCTGTCGGGCGACTATTTCAGCGTGCCCGAGAGCGAGATCCCACATCTGCGGTCGGTCCTGACCCTGCTCGGCGGCAAGGTGGTCTATGGCGAGGGCGACTATGCGCCTCTCGCGCCGGCGCTGCCACGACCCATGCCCGACTGGTCGCCCGTCGCGACCTTTGGCGGCTACCACCGCGATCGCGGGGCCGATGCGAAGCTCGCCCATGCCTGCGGCTGCGCCTCGGCATGCACTGTCCATGGCCATGACCATGCCGCGTCCCTGGGCGCGAACGTGCCCGCGGCCGACGTGCAGAGCTTCTGGGGCGCGCTTGGCTGCGGTTGCTGGGCGGTCTGACCGGACTTTGGAGGAGACTGACGATGAAGCGTTTCGCCTTCCTGCTTGCTGCGGCCCTGGTCGCCGCGAGCCCCGCCGCGCCCGGTCTCGCCCGGCAAGCGGCGGCGAGCGCCGACTATGCCGTCGGACCGCAATATGACACGACCCATGTCTATGTCGCGCCGGACGATTTCGACCGGTTCGTCGCGAGCTTGGTTGCGACCTTCGGCGGCACCGCGTCGAAGAAGGGCGCCTTCCAGGTGACGCCGGCCAGCAGCAAGACGCTGTCCCAGCTCGTGCTGACGCCGGCGGGGTCGCTCTCCGTCTTCGGCTTCCTGACCCCCGTCCCCTATCCGTTCGGCGAGGAGCGGACCGGCTATCTCGTCAACGACATCGACAAGGCGGTGGATTCCGCGCTCAGCTATGGCGCGACGCGGCGGGTGACGACCTTCCCCGATCCGATCGGCCGCGACGTCGTCGTGCAATGGCCGGGCGGCGTGAACATGCAACTCTACTGGCACACGACCAGACCTGCCTACGCCCCGGTCGCCACCGTGCCCGAGAACCGCATCTATCTGACCGCCGACGCGGCGCCCGCCTTCCTCAAGGCCTGGGGCGGCTATGCGCATGCCAGGATCGTCTCGGACGACAAGGCGGCACCCGGCATGGAGATCGGCGAGCCGGGCAGGACCTATCGCCGTATCCGTCTGACCTCGGGCTATGGCCGCATGACCGTGATCGTCTCGGACGGACAGCTGCCCTGGCCCTATGGCCGCGAGCTGACGGGATATGAGGTCGCCGATCTCGGCGCGACGCTTGCCAGGGCGCAGGCTGCCGGGGTCGAGATCCTGGTCCCTGCGCATGCCGAGCAGGGCCGTCAGGCCGCAATCGTGCGTTTCCCCGGCGGCTATATCGCCGAGATCCATGCGCCGGCGGCGAACTGAACCATGGCCGGCCCGCGCGATCCCCGTTTCGTCGATGCCGTCCTCGACTGGCGCCCGACCTGGTTTCTCGCCAGGCTGGCGCTCGTCGGCGCCTATCTGCTTGGCGGCCTGGTCAAGCTGAGCGACTGGCCCGCGGCCGTCGCGGAGCAGGCGCATTTCGGGACCAGCCCGCCTGCGCTCTGGGCCGCGCTCACCATCGGGGTCGAGCTGATCGGGCCGATCCTGATCCTGTCGGGACGCCTCGTCTGGCTGGGAGCCGGCATGCTCGGCATATTCACCGTCTTCGCCGCCTTCGTCGCCAACGACTTCTGGAACCTGCACGGCCAGGAGCGCTTCATGGCAACCAACGCCTTTTTCGAGCATATCGGTCTCCTCGGCGGCTTCGTTCTGGCTGCCCTGGTCGCAGAGCTCGAACAGCGGCGTGCATAGGCTCGCGCTCCTCAGTCTGCTGCTGGCGGAGCCGGCGGCGGCCCAGACCGAGGCCTGGGAACCGCCGGTGCTGACAATCACGCGGTACGACGAGGACTGGTCCAGCCTCTCGGATCCCGCAAGGCGGGACGAGCACTGGACGGGCAGATTCAAATATATCCCGGTCGCGGCCGATACCTATCTCACCACCGGCATCGAGCTGCGTCTGCGCAGCGAGATGTACCGCGACAATCTCTGGGGCGACGACCCCAATGACGGCTATGTCTGGCTACGGGCATTGCCATATGCCGACCTGCATGTCGGCCGCGGCCGCGCCTTCGTGCAGCCCATCCTCGCTTATGCGACCGGCATCGCGCCGGCTCCCGGGCCGGTCGACCAGACCCGCGTCGATCTGCTCCAGGCCTTTGCCGATATTCCGCTCGGCCCCGCGACGCTGCGGCTCGGCCGGCAGATGCTGTCGCTCGGATCGGAGCGGCTGGTCGGAACGCGCTACGGCCCGAACGTTCCGCTCGCCTTTGACGGGGTGCGCGGGATCGCCAGGCGCGGCAGCGCCGCGCTCAGCGTCTTCGCCGTCCGTCCGGTCGCGCCCGGAGCCCATAGCCTCGACGACCGGGGCTCGCCCGCCAAGGCGCTATGGGGCGGCTATGCGACGATACCAGGGCTCGATCTCTATTATCTCGGCTATCGCAATCGCGCGGCGCATTTCGGCGGCATAGCAGGCCGCGAGTTGCGCCACAGCATCGGCGCCCGCTGGTTCGGCACGGCCAGAGGATGGCACTGGAACGTCGAGGGCGTCGCCCAGTTCGGCCATTTCGCAGGCAAGAGGATCGCCGCCTGGACGATCGGCAGCGAGGTCGGCCATCGCTTCGAGCGGCTGCCGCTCCAGCTCGATGCGACGCTGCGGTTCAATATCGTCAGCGGCGACCGCGATGCCGGCGACGGCACGACCGGAACCTTCAATGCGCTGTTTCCCAAGGGCAAATATTTCGGCGAGCTGTCGCCGATCGGTCCGACCAACATCGTCAGCCTCAACCCGCGCATAGCGGCGACGCTGGGCCATGGGATCTCGGCCAGCATCGCCGGCATGGCCTATTGGCGCTACGCGCTTGCGGACGGGGTCTATGACATACCCGGCAACCTGATCCGCGCACCGGGCAGCGCACAGGCGCGCTTCATCGGCAAGGAAGCCGAGGCGACCCTCGCCTGGCAGGCGACCCCCGAGCTCGAGCTGTCGACCTCGCTTTCCGCCTTCGCGCCGGGCGCCTTCATCCGCGAGACCGGTACGGCGAAGACGATCGTCATGCTCGGACTCGAGACCAATTTCCGCTTCTAGAGGAGGTTTCCCCATGGCCACGCGATCGCCGACCCCATCGCCGCTCCCCGGCCTCCTGCTGTTCCTGTCCGCGACGACCGGGCTCGTCGATGCCGCCAGCGTTCTCGGCCTGGGCAAGGTCTTCACGGCGAACATGACCGGAAACATCGTGTTCCTGGGGTTCGCGGCGGCGGGCACGCCGGGATTCGCGGTGGCGCCCTTCGTCGTCGCGATATTGACCTTCATGCTGGGCGCGCTGATCGCCGGGCGCATCGGCAAGGCGCATGTCGATCGGCCGCTTGGTCAATGGCTGACGCGCGCCGCGCTGCTCGAGGCAGGCCTTTTGTGGATCGCCGCGGCGGTAGCGCTCGGCTTCGACGTGCCCGGCCAGGCGCCGCGCCTCTCGCTGTTCGCGATCATCGCGCTGACCGCCATCGCCATGGGCTTTCGCAACGCGACGGTACGCCAGCTCAAGGTGCCCGATCTCACCACCACGGTGCTAACGCTCACCATCACCGGGATCGCCGCGGACTCCCGGCTCGCGGGCGGTGCGGGCGCCGGCCTGGGGCGAAGGCTGGGCGCCATCGCCTCGATCTTCGCGGGTGCCGCGGTAGGCGCCGTGCTGGTGATGCGCACCGGCCTCGCCGCGCCGCTGGCTCTGGCAGGTGCGATGGTGTTGATCGGCACGCTCGCCTGTGCCCGCCATCCCAGTGCGGCGGTTCCCCGGCGCCCCTGAGCGCGCCAAGGGTACGGGCCCGGACGGTGCGACGGGTGCGATACCGACAAAAATTGCCGGACTTCGCCAATTCGGAAAGCGTGCCGGTCGGCCAAAGCTGCTTCATGCTGGCGGAGCGATGCCGGTCGCTCATATTGTGAGGACCTGATGATCGCGCTCGCCAACCATAGCGTCACGGCCAATGGCATCCGCCAGAACTATATCGACGCCGGCCAGGGCGCGCCGGTCGTGCTGCTCCACGGCTTTCCCGAAACCAACTATGCCTGGCGGCATCAGGTCCCGGAGCTTGGCGAGCTCTATCGGATCATCGCGCCCGACCTGCGCGGCTATGGCGAGACCGAGAAGCCGGCGGCCGGATATGACAAGCGCACCATGGCCAGGGACCTGGCGGCACTGCTCGATCATCTCGGAATCGACCGGATCGCCCTGGTCGGTCATGACCGCGGCGCGCGCGTGGCGACGCGCTTCGCCAAGGACTTTCCGGACCGGATCGATCGGCTGGTGGTGATGGACAATGTCCCGACGCGCATCGTCGCGCGGGATCTCAACGCCGAGATCGCCAAGGCCTATTGGTTTTTCCTGTTCCATCTCGTTCCCGATCTCCCCGAGACGCTGATCGCCGGGAAGGAGGAGCAGTGGCTTCGCTGGTTCTTCTCCGACTGGGCCTATGACCCCTCGGCGATCTCGGGCGAGGCGTTCGACACCTATGTCCGGGCCTATCGCGCGCCCGGCGCCGTGCGCGGTGCGATGGCGGACTACCGCGCCAATGCCGAGGATGTCGCGCAGGACAAGGCGGATGCCGACGTGAAGATCGCCTGCCCGACCCTGGCGCTCTGGGGCGCCGATTTCGGCGCCGTCGGCAAGATGTTCGACATGCCCAAAGTGTGGGCAGAGATGGCGGACGATCTGCGCGCCGTCGCGATCCCGCGTTGCGGGCACCTGCCGCACGAGGAGCGTCCCGAAGCGGTGAACGCCCTGCTCCTCGAATTCCTGCAGGGCTGGGAGGGCTGAACCCCCAACGCCGTTCGACTGCAATGCTCCCATGGAGGATTTTCCGATGAAGCTTTTTCCCCTCGCCGCCCTTATGCTCGCCACCACCACCGCCGGCGCCGCTCCCAGGCATCGGGCTGTACCGGCGGAGACCGCACAGGCGGCTCCGACCGTCGTGCTCGTCCATGGCGCCTGGGCGGACGCCTCGAGCTGGAACCGGGTGATCCCGCTGCTGCGCGCCAGGGGCATCCGCGTGCTGACGGTACAGAATCCGCTGACCAGCCTCGCCGACGATGTCGCGGCGACCCGGCGCGTGCTCGCCGACCTGAAGGGTCCGGTCGTGCTGGTGGGGCATAGCTGGGGCGGGACGGTGATCACCCAGGCCGGCAACGATCCCAAGGTCGCCGCGCTGGTCTATGTCTCGGCCTTCGCCAATGCCGAGGGCCAGACAGGGCAGGAACTGATCGCCGCCTATCCCAAGCCGCCCGCACTCTCGACGGTGGAGGCGGATTCGCAAGGCTATGTGCGCCAGAGCGAGCAGGGCATGATCGACAATTTCGCGCCGGACCTGCCGCGCGACGAGGCCAGCCTGCTGTTCGTCACCCAGGGCCCGCTGGCCGCCTCGACGTTCGGCGACAAGGTGACCAAGGCGGCATGGCGCGACCGCCCGACCTGGTTCATCGTGTCGGCGAACGACCGCGTGATCGCGCCGCAGATGGAGCGCGACTTCGCCGCGCGGATGAAGGCCAGGACCACCGTACTGGCGGCGAGCCATGTCGCGCTCCTGTCCAGGCCGCGCGAAGTCGCCGCGGTGATCGAGGACGCCGTGGCGACGGTTTCGAAGCAGCGTTAGTCCCGTGCTCGAAAGTGTCTCGCCCGCGCGGAGTGTCCGGGGGGAATCCGGTACTGCCGGATTCCTCGCCGACCTGCGCCGGCTGGTCGGGTCCGCGCATCTTCTGCGTGGTGCGCGCAGCATGCGCGGCTACACGACCGGCTTTCGTTTCGGCGGCGGCCCGGCCCTGGCGGTGGTCCGGCCGGGCTCGCTCGTCGAGCTCTGGCGGGTCGTCCAGCGCTGCGCCGCGGCGGGCGTGATCGTCATCATGCAGGCGGCGAATACCGGCCTGACCGGGGGCTCCACTCCCGACGGCGACGATTATGATCGTCCGGTCGTGATCGTCAGCACGCGCCGGCTCGCGGGCATCCGCCTGATCCGCGAAGGGCGCCAGGTGGTCTGCCATCCCGGCGCGACGCTCTACGCGCTCGAGGATCTGGTCGCCAGCGTCGGACGCCAGCCGCATTCGCGGATCGGCTCGTCCTGCATCGGCGCCTCCGTCCTGGGCGGCGTGTGCAACAATTCGGGCGGTGCGCTGATTCATCGCGGCCCCGCCTTCACCCAGATGGCGCTCTACGCCCGCATCGACGAGGCGGGCAGGGTCGAGCTCGTCAATCATCTCGGGATCGCATTGGGAGACACGCCCGAGGCCATGCTCGCGCGTCTCGATGCCGGTGATTTCGACGAGGACGCGATCGCCGACGATGCGCACCGGCATTGCTCCGATCCCGACTATCAGGACCATATCCGCGCGCTCGATGCGGATACGCCGGCACGGTTCAACAACGATCCGCGCCGGCTCTACGAGGCGTCGGGCAGCGGCGGGCATGTCGTCGTCTTCGCGGTGCGCCTCGATACCTTCCCGCTCGATGACGCGGTGGTGGATTTCTATGTCGGGACGAACGACCCGGCGGAGCTGGAAGCGATTCGCTCGCGCATGCTGGGCGAGTTCCCGGAGTTGCCGATCCAGGGCGAATATATCCATCGCTCCGCCTTCGAGCTGACCGAGCGCTACGGCAAGGATACCTTCCTTGCGATCAGATATCTCGGCGCGAAATGGTTGCCGCGCCTGTTCGCCGTGAAGGCCCGTATCGACGCGCTCGCCGTCCGGCTTCCTTTCGTGTCCGACAGTCTGACCGATCGGGTGATGCAAGGCGTCGCAGGGCTATTCCCCAGGCATCTGCCGGCGCGCCTCTATGCCTATAATGCGCGCTACGAGCATCATCTGATCCTGCGCATGGGCGGGGCGGGCGTGGTTCCCGCCCGCGCCTTGCTCGCCGGGATGTTTCCCTCGGCGAGCGGCGATTGCTTCGAATGCACCAGGGACGAGGGCGAGCGCGCCTTCCTGCATCGCTTCGCGGTGGCCGGCGCCTCGATACGCTACCGCGCGCTGCACCGGCGCGAGATCGAGGATATCGTGGCACTCGATATCGGCCTCCGCCGCAACGACCAGGACTGGAACGAGCAGCTGCCGCCCGAGCTCGCCGGGCAGATCGTAGGGGTGAGCTATTGCGCGCATTTCTTCTGCCGGGTGTTCCACCGCGACTATCTGGTGAAGCGGGGCCGCGACCCGGTGGCGTTCGAGCATGCGATGTGGAAGCTGCTCGACGCACGCGGGGCGGAATATCCCGCCGAGCATAATGTCGGGCACCTGTACCGCGCCAAGCCGGCGCTCCGGGCGCATTATCAGGCGCTGGACCCCACCAACACCTTCAATCCGGGAACCGGCCACACCTCGAAAAGAGCACATTGGCAATGACCGCCGGCGCTTCATACGGAGACGAGCATGACGCAGATCGTTCGCTTCACCAACGCCCGGGGCGCCGGCCTCGCCGCCAATCGCGGCGATGGCTACCGCGCCATATGGGCTGACCAGGACGCATGGCCCGGTGACTTGCCCGAGCTCATCGCTGTAGGTGCCGACCTGCCGGCGGTGATCGACCAGCTGCACGCCGGGGTCCCGCTCGACATCGACGCGGTGACGGTGCTGCCGCCGCTCCCGGCGCCGGGGAAGATCCTCGCGGTTGGGCTCAATTATGTCGATCACGCGAAGGAGGGGAATTTCGACATTCCCGCCTATCCGACGGTGTTCGGGCGTTTTGCCTCGGGACTGGTCGGGCACGGCGCGCCGATCATCAGCCCGAATGTCTCGGACCAGCTCGATTATGAGGCGGAGCTCGCAGTGATCATCGGCCTGCGCGGGCGCGCGATCCCCGAAGAGGAGGCGCTCCTGCATGTCGCGGGCTATTCGATCTTCAACGACGGCTCGATCCGCGACTATCAGTTCAAGTCCTCACAATGGACGCTGGGAAAGAATTTCGACCAGACCGGTGCCTTTGGCCCCTGCTTCGTGCCGGCCTCGGCTCTGCCTGCTGGCGCGGCCGACCTGCGAATCCAGGCGCGGCTGAACGGCGTGGTCGTGCAGGATTCCTCGACCGGCGAGATGATCTTCAGCGTCGCGAAGCTGGTGTCGCTGCTGAGCGAGGTGATGACCCTGGAGCCCGGCGACGTCATCATCACCGGGACACCGGCTGGCGTGGGCTTCGCGCGCATGCCGCCGCTCTGGATGAAGCCCGGCGATATCTGCGAGGTCGAGATCGAAGGGATCGGTATCCTGCGCAATCCGGTCGTCCAGCAGTCTGAACCTGCCGCCGGCCGGCGTCGCGAAGAAATTCTCGCCTATCGCTAGACGGTGATGATGCCACGCTTGGTGGCGATCGTAACCGCGTGGGTCCGGTCGGAGGCGCCGAGCTTGGAGAAGATCGCTTTCATATAGCCCTTGATCGTGTCCTCCGAGAGGGCGAGCCGGGCGGCGATCTGCTTATTGGAATTGCCCGCAGCGGCAAGGCTGAGCACTTCGCGTTCCCGGGCGCTGAGCCCGTCGCTGTCGATATGCAGCGCGATTTCGCGCGCGACCGCGGCATTCAGATGCCTGCCGCCCTTGTGGACGGCACGGATCGCATCGAGGAGCTCAGTACGCACGCTGCTCTTCAGCACATATCCCGCGGCGCCCATGCGGAGGGCTTGCGCCGCCTGGGCGTCGCCGGAAAAGGTGGTCAGCACGATCACCGCCGCGTTCGGAAATTCCCGGCGAAGCCGCACGAGCGTTTCGCCGCCATCAAGCACCGGCATCTGCAGATCCAGCAGCACGATATCCGGCCGCAGCGTCCGATATGCCTCGATCCCTTCCCGGCCATTTTCCGCTTCTCCGACGACCTCCATGTCGGCCTGCGCCGAAATGACCGCGTTGACGCCCTCTCGCAAAAGCTGGTGATCGTCGATCGTCAGGATACGAATGGCCACGGGGTCGGACATGTACGAACAGCTCCAGAGGCCGGCGCGCTATCAGCCGGGCGTTCATCGATCAGGGCCCGCGCCGGAGTCGCTGGTCCGCCAGATCGCCGGACCATGCATGACTTGCGGCGCGCAATCGCAGGATAATGGCCTGAATGGCGGGGGCTTGCCACACACTAAAGGGGGAATTGCCTGAACCATCCGATTCGGTGGAACATAGCTGCCGGCAAGTGCAAATCGACAAGGGTGTAGCCGCCATGCAAGATTCGGACATGGGCACGGTGCTGATCGTGGACGACGATCCCGTCATCAGGAAGACGCTCGAGGCGTTGCTGCATTCCGTCGGCGTGTACGCGCGAACCTTTGCCAGCGCGCAGGCGCTGCTGGAGTCGAGCCTTCCCAAAACCACCTCGTGCCTGGTCTCGGACGTCCGGATGCCGAGAATCGGCGGTCTGGAGTTGCTGGAACGCCTGCGCCTGCGCGGGCAAGTCCTTCCGGTCGTCTTCATGTCCGAACATGCGGATGTCACCACCACGGTTCGCGCGATGAAGGCGGGCGCGGTGGATTTTCTTGCCAAGCCGTTTCGCGAGCAGGAAATGCTCGATGCGGTGAACGAGGCATTGGACCAGGATCGCGAGCGCCGCGCGAGGGAAGGCCATCGCAGTGCCGAGCTCGAGCGGTTTGGCCGGCTGACGCTGCGCGAGCGCGAAGTAATGGCGGGGATTGTGCGCGGACTGATGAACAAGCAGATCGCCTGGGAGCTCGGCATCAGCGAGATTACCGTGAAGCTCCATCGCTCCAGCTTGATGAAGAAGGTCGGGATGCGGAATGTCCCGGACCTGGTGCGCCTGGCCCAGTCGGTCGATCGGTCCGTCGCGGCTTGATGGCGGGACGCCAGCCTGTCCGATCGAAATGGTTTTTGCTGGTCGCGATGCGGCGAGCCCAGCACATTCGATGCGTGGGGAAGCTGGCGGGGGTGCTCATTGCGTTGGGAGTGACTGCGGCGACTTATCCGGCTGTCACGATCCCGCCCTCAGCAGGCACCGCGGTCAACCGACCCGCAGCTTCGTCCGGCCCCCGCCTCGCCGATTTCAAGCATGATCGGTGGACGCAGGAGGACGGCGCCCCGACCGATATCCGGACGATCAATCAGACGCCGGACGGCTATCTCTGGCTGGCTGCGCCTTCCGGGTTGGTGCGTTTCGATGGAACTTCCTTCGAGACTATCCCGCCGCCAGTCAACTCGGCGATAAACGGTGCTCCAGCCGCATCCCTGCTCGTCACCCGCCGTGGTGAACTCTGGGCCGGCTTTGCCAATTATGGCGGAGTCGCCGTCTACCGAAACGGGCGATTGCTCGATCTTAGAATGCCAGATCCTCCCAGGATGGTCACCGACCTGTTCGAGGATCGCGATGGCTCGATCCTAGCCGTCTGGGGAGGAGCATCGAAGCGGCTGTTCCGCTTCGATGGACGTAGATGGGAGCAGATCGACAGGACGACGGGGCTTCCACCTGGCTATATCATGAATGTCGCGGTGGCGCGGGATGGCACGCTATGGGCCGCGATGGTCGGTATGGACCAACGCGTCGGGTTTGTCGCGCAGCTCGCTCCCGGAGCGCGGGCGTTCAAGGCACTGGACGATAGGTTCAAAAGGCCGGTTTTCCTGACAGATCCCACAGGTAATCTATGGATATCGGATCCGGGATCGCTGCGCCTTTTCCGGAAAGCCGATGGCAGTCTTCCCGCTCCGGGTCGAATAGAGACGCTGCCGGATCCCGTGATACAGCGCCGCCTGGTGTTCGATCGCTGGCATGGGCTGTGGGGAGGCCTGAGCCACGGAGGCGTTTTCAGGATTGCTCATTTCGGCACAACCGGGAGGCGTGGGGGCCAAGTGGACACCGTGCCACCCGGTGAAATTCTCGAGGGCGAGACGACGGCGTCCGCCCTCGCGGACCATGAGGGCGCGATCTGGGTTGTCGGGAATACCGGACTGCAGCGATTCCGCTTCCGGAACATCACGGCAAATCCGGGATTCCCGGGCGACGCGACCGACGGAATCAAATTGGCCAGGGCCAGTGACGGAAGCGTCTATGTTGCGGCGAACCGGCGACTCTACCGGATCGCTTCCGGCGAGCCGCCACGGGCGCTGACGGGGGTCACCCGCTTCTTTGGAATTTGTGCCGCCAATGCGGGCGGGGTCTGGGTTACCCATCCCTTAGGGCTTTCTCATCTCGAAGCGGATGGCAATCTCGCGCCCTCCGGCGCTTTGCCGACGATCACCAAAATGTGTGCCGAGGACGGGCAGGGCCGACTTTGGGTGCGGGGCATGCGAAACGATATATGGTGGCGGGATGCCGGCGGGTGGCATGCCGTGCGGGGAATTCCCACTACCTCCGATGGCGAGCTCGTCGAGTTTGCGCGTGACCGCTCGGGCAACATCGCCATGGCCCTCGACACCTCCACTGTCGCGATCATTTCCGGAAACCGGATCGTCCGGATGAATCTGGCACGCATCGGCGTGGGGGCCATTACCGCGATTGCGCCCGGACCCGGCGGCTTCCTGATATCGAGTGGATCTGGCTTGGGATGGATCGACGGCACGCGTGCGCGCAAGCTGGATTCGGCCGCGTTCCCATGGACGAGATCGCTGGAAACGGTGGTCGTCGACGACACCGGAAACACCTGGCTGCACGGCGAGGACGGGATTTCCCGCGTTGCGACGGCCGATCTGATACGGACCTTCCAGCATCCCAGCACGCCGCTGGCCCGGCGCCTCTTTGATTATCGCGACGGGGTGGTCGGCCACCTGCAACGCGTCGGGCTGAACGGGATTCGCGGCCTGCGGGGAGGCGATGGCCGCCTGTGGTTCGTGGGGACCGGTGGCTTGATGACCATCGACCCTTCCCGAATGTTCGATAGTCCCTTTCCTCCCCGTGTCGCGATCCGCAGCGCCACGACGCTCGCCAGCCATTTTGACGATCCCAGGGATCTGGAGCTTCCTGCTGGAACGCGCTCGATACGGCTCGTCTATGCCGCCATGGGGCTTGCCGATCCCGATCGGGTACAGGTGCGCTACCGACTGGAAGGCGTTGATCCGGACTGGGTCGATCCGGGCGGCCGCCGGGCGATCAGCTATTCCAACCTTGGACCAGGCACCTATCATTTTCGGGTGATCGCCGCGAGTGCATCCGGGGTCTGGAACCGGCAAGGCGCCGATCTTCCGATCCGCATACCGCCGCTGTTCGTGGAAAGCTGGCTGTTCAGGCTTCTCTGCCTTCTCGCTTTGGCGCTCCTCGTCTGGCTGCTGTTCCAGCTGCGTCTGCGCGTGGCGGCCGGCCAGATTCAGGCAAGGCTGGCCGAGCGGCACGACGAACGCGAGAGGATCGCCCGGGAACTCCATGATACGCTGCTTCAGTCGGTCCAGGCCCTAATCCTGCGCTTTCAGCTGGGTACGGAAAGCCTTCCGGAGGATCTTCCGGCCCGGCAGGATCTCGAGCGGACATTGACCCATGCCGAGCGGATATTGGCAGAGGGTCGCGAACGCGTACGCGACCTGAGGCCCGCATCGATCGCCGATACGCTGGAACCGGCGATTCTCAAGGCAGCCCAGGATCGCGGGTTCGTGCCGTCGGACAGCCTGTTCGTCACGACCTCCGGGCGCGCGCGTGCCGTCAACGCGATCGCAGCGAGCGAGATCGTGCGGATCTGCGAGGAAGCGCTGTTCAACATCGCACGGCACGCGCGCGCGACGGCGGTTGATATCATGATCGAATATCGTCCCCAGGCGCTGCAGATCACGATCCGCGATAATGGCGTCGGTATCGATCCCGCCGTGTTGCGCGAGGGGCGCCGCGAAGGCCATTTCGGATTGGAGGGCATGCGCGAACGTGCCCGCAAGCTGAAGGGCGACATGATGTTCGACGTGGCGGCGGGCGGAGGCGCGGAAGTGATTTTGATGGTCCCGGCCAGGATCGCCTATAACCGGCCCGCGCCCTGGTGGCGGCACAAGCCTTTCCGCGCGCGCTCCAAGCGATAGTTCGCTCCCGCGCGGCGCGGATGGAGATCCTGTCCGCGTCAGCGGTTCAAGGAGTAGTTCGCCGGAACCCAGGCATAGCGGCCCTGTCCGAGCGCGGCGACATGGCCGATGCCGGGAAAGGAGATATGCGCGCCGGCTACCCACCAGCCCTTTGCGGCGGCTTGGGCGAAGATGGCTTCGCGGGAATGGACGGCCTGGGTGACCGAGAGATCATATTTGAGCGCGATCCCCGGCCGGGGAAACTGGACCGGCGCCATGTGCACCGTGTCGCCCCAAATCACGAGGATCTGGCCTTCGCTCGAGACGATATAGAAGCTGTGGCCGGGCGTATGGCCGGGGGCCGGAACTGCGCGAATGCCGTCGGACAGCACCGGCGCACCGTCGAACGGCCGGAACCTGCCCTCCGCGATATAAGGCTTGAGCACCTGCTCCGCGCCATCGAACATCGGCCCCAGCACGGTAGGCACCTTGCTGCGGTTCGCACCGTCGAGCCAGAAGTCCGAGTCCGTGCGCGATACCCGGACCAGCGCCTTGGGGAAGACGGCCTTGCCGCCGAGCATCAGGCCGCCGACATGGTCGCGGTGCAGATGGGTGAGGTAGATCTCGTCGATCTGATCGGGGCTGTAGCCGGCAGCCCTCAGATTTCCGATCAGAAGCCCGCCATCCTTGCCGTAGAGATCCCCCGCACCGGTATCGATCAGGATCAGGCGCGCGCCGGTGTTGACCAGGAAGGCGTTGATCATGCCCTCCGTCGGCGAAGCGAGATATTGCCTGGCGAGAAGGGCGGCCACCTCATTGGGTTTCGCGTTCACCGCGAGTTGCCGTGCCTGGAACGGGTGGGTGCCGTCCAGTAGCGCCGTCACTTCGAACCTGCCCAGAAGGAAGCGGTAATAGCCCGGGGCCTGGGTGGCCGCACCATTGGTAGTCGGCACAGTTTGCCGCGGGGCGCTCTGGGGGAGCGCCCCGCCGGGAAGCAGCAAGAGGGCGGCAAGCGAAGCTGCGGCCGGGGCAAGGCGTGGCAAGCGTGACGGCATGCTATCCTCCACGGCACCGGCGCAGGTCGCGCGGGTGGCGATATCTGTGCGTTTCGGAGAAGCGCCGTGCCTCGAAGCCTGCCGGCATTCTTGGCCGATCCGAACGTCATTTGGACCGGATGCGCGCCTTCTGCAGGCAGCGTAGGCCGCTCGCATCGTTGAAAGGCAGTTTTACCTTGTCTGCGGGCCGCGAGTATCCGGTATGGATCAACCGCGGACAACATTCGCCCCCGTGCGCGCTGTGTTCGCATTGGGCTTTGCCGACGCCCTCGAGAAAATTCTTCGAGCGCTCCCCGTAATTGGCGATGCGCCGCGTCAATGCCTCCAACGCCGGAAAACCGGCGCTTGGGAGGGACTATGATGACGATCTCGAAAAAGGCCTTTTGTGCAGCGCTGCTCGCCAGCGCGTTCCCCGCCGGCATGGTCGTCCTGCCGGCCTGCGCGCAGGAAGCGCAGGTTGCGTTCGCGCTGCCTGCGCAGGACCTCGCCACCACGCTGCGCGAGATCGCCCGCCAGGGGAGCCGCGAGGTCCTGTTCGCGGACGAGGAGGTGCGTGGCCGGCGGTCGCCCGCGTTGCGGGGAAGCTTTACTGTCGAGGAGGCAGTACGGCTGGCCATCGGCGGCAGCGGCCTGGTCGTCGAGGAGCAGGCCGGGGCGCTGGTCATCCGGGGGCGTCGGCAGGCAATCGAGGCAGATGCCGGGGACACGGCGATCACGGTAACCGGCACGCGCATCCGCGGTACCAGCGGCTCGTCGCCGGTCGTCGTGATGACGCGCCGGGGACTGGAGGAACAGGGCGTGCCCGACATGGCAAGCGTCTCGCGGATCATCCCGCAGAATTTCACCGGAGGGCAAAACCCCGGGGTCGCGGGGGGCGGTGACCAGGGCGGCTACAACAACATCAACAACGCGACGACGCTCAACCTTCGCGGGCTAGGCTCGGACGCGACGCTGACGCTCATCAACGGTCACCGCCTTCCTTACGACGCCGTCAATCAGGGCGTCGACATCTCGATCATCCCGCTGGCGGCGCTCGACCGCATCGAAGTGATCACCGACGGCGCCTCGGCGCTCTACGGCTCGGATGCCGTGGGCGGCGTCGCCAACCTGATCCTGCGCCGCGACTATGACGGGTTCCAGACGAGTGCGCGTGTCGGCGCCTCCACCGAGGGCGGCAATGTCCAGCAGCAATATTCCGGGGTCGGTGGTGCGCGCTGGGCCGGCGGCGGCTTCATGGCAGCGCTCGACTATAGCAAGACGACCCCGATCTACGCCGACCAGCGCGACTACTCGCGCACCCTTCACCCCTCGCAGATGATCGGGACCGGCGGACGGCAGGTTAGCGGCGTCCTCGCAGGGCATCAGGACCTTGCGAGCTGGGTATCGCTGGAGCTGGACGCCCAGCTCGCCGATCGCCGCGCGCGCAAGACCAACGCATTCTCGGTGACCGACCCGGCAACCTATTTCGGGCAGGTCAACCTGCCGGTCGTGCGCTCCTATGCGATCACGCCGTCGCTGCATCTGCGGCCCGGCGGCGGCTGGGAGGCGACGCTCGAGGCGACGCAGGGGGAGAGCTCCACCGTCAGCACCGCGATGCGTTACACGGGCGGCGCCCTGCTGGTCGGCCGAACCGCCTATGACAACTATCTCACCAATTTCGAGGCGAGCGCCGAAGGACCCCTCGTCCGCCTGGCCGGCGGCGACGTGCGCCTCGCTTTGGGTGGCGGATATCGGCGCTTCCGGCTCGCGTTCAACGTCCGGGCGACCAGCGGCGGCGTCACCCAGGTGATGCGCGACGCAGTCGAGCGGCGCGAGAGCCGCTTCGCCTATGGCGAGCTGTCGGTGCCGCTGGTCGGCGCCGACAATCGCATGCCGCTCCTGGAGGCACTGCGCCTCAGCGCCGCCGTACGCTACGAGGACTATAAGGGCATCGACGCCGTCGCGACGCCGAAACTCGGCCTGGTCTATGCGCCGCATCCCGACATTACGCTCAAATATAGCTGGGGCCGCTCCTTCAAGATCCCGACCTTGCAGCAGGTCAACCAGTCGCGCGAAGCCATCCTGCTGGACGAGAGCGAGTTCTCGCCACAGCCCGTCCCGGCGCTGCCCGCAGGATCGACCGTGCTGCTCCTGGCGGGCGGCAATCCCGACCTGCGCGCCGAGCGGGCAACCAGCTCGACCCTGTCGATCGAGTTCAAGCCACGCTTCCTCAAGGGCCTGCGCATCGAGGCGAGCTGGTTCGACATCGACTATCGCGGCCGGATCGCCGAGGCGGTCAGCGATTTTACGACGGCGCTGACCAACCCGGTCGCCGCGGACTTCGTCGTCTTCGCCCCCAGCCCGGCCCTGCTGCAGGGGCTGATCGCGCAGGCGCCGCTGGGCCTCGATAACCAGAGCAGCGTGGCCTATGACCCGGCGCAGGTCGCGGCGGTGGTGGACTCAAGCCTGCGCAACACCGCACGCGAGCATGCCCGCGGCGTCGATCTCGCGATCGACTACAGCGCCACGCTCAAGGGCGGGAGTCAGCTCCAGCTTGCCGCGTCGGGCAGCTATCTCGACGGCAAACGCCAGCCGGTCGCCGGCCAGCCCTATGAGGGCCGTGCGGGCCTGATCTTCACCCCGCCGCATTTCCGGGCCCATGGCTCGGCAAGCTGGCAGGGCCGGGAATATCAGGTCTCGGCCTCGGTGAACTATGTCGGCAGTACGCTGGACAACCGCTTCCCCCAGCAAGAGACGATCGGTGCCTTCACCACGCTCGACCTGAGCGGGGCGTTCCGCCCGGCCATCGCGCATGGGCCGCTCGCCAACCTCGAGTTCCGGCTCAACCTGCAGAACCTGCTGGGCGAGGAGCCCGATCCGATCCGCAAT
This sequence comes from Sphingomonas sp. GW821-FHT12D09, assembly GCF_058807215.1. Classification (NCBI taxonomy): domain Bacteria; kingdom Pseudomonadati; phylum Pseudomonadota; class Alphaproteobacteria; order Sphingomonadales; family Sphingomonadaceae; genus Sphingomonas; species Sphingomonas sp. GW821-FHT12D09. Next base: position 1,842,655 of record NZ_JBXAQL010000001.1, read on the forward strand.
TCGTCGGCGTCGTCGATTCCGTTCGATTCGACCAACCAGTCGCCGATCGGGCGCTTCGTCAGCTTCTCGGTGACAAAGCAATGGTGAGCCTTCGCATGACGCTCGCCGTCGCCGCCTCGCTCCTAGCGCCAGCGGCGGCATGGGCCTCCCCGGACTGCACCGACCTGGTGCCGTCGGGGGCAAGCTTCCCCGCCCGCAACCTCGTGCCGGAGGATCTGGTCCGCCTGCGCGACATCGGGCCGGTCGACCCCAACCAGCAAGACGAGGGGCTGTTCTCGGTATCGCCGGACGGCCGACACGCCGCGTTCCAGCTCCGGCGCGGCGATCCCGCCACCAACGGCTTCTGCCTGGCGATGCTGGTGGTGGACCTTCGTACCGGTGCCGTGCGCGTGGTCGATCGCGGCGGGGACTTCATCCGGCTTCGCTTCGATGCGCGCGGCGTCGCGAGCTTCCCGAGCGGGTTCGCCGACCCGATCACGCCGCGCTGGTCGCCCGACGGCAAATGGATCGTCCATCGCCGCCGCGACCGCGGCGCCGTGCAGCTATGGCGGGCCCGGACGGACGGTAGCGGCAGCGAAGCGATCACCGACAGCGTCGACGACGTGGACGACTTCCGGATCACCGCCGATGGCCTGGGGCTTGTCTACGCCACCAAGCCGGGCCTGCGCGACGCGTCGGCCGCGATCGACAAGGAAGGACTGTCGGGCTTCCACTATGACGACCGCTTCGTGCCGGCGGCGAGCAGTCGTCCGTTCCCACTCGCACCGATCGCGCGCGCGGCCTGGCATCTCGACTTGGCGAGCCGCGCGGTGCGAACGGCGACGCCCGAGGAAGCCGCGCTGCTCGACAAGGGCTCGATGCTGGAAGGCGGCTGGAGCGAGGCGACCTCCGCAGCGGGCGACCGCGCATGGCTGGAGGTGCAGGCCGGGACGCCTTATTCCTCGCGGGGGCGGCTGATCGTGACGACGCATGGGCGCACGCTGCCATGCGGCGCGGCCGAATGCGCCGACGCGAACCAGCCCTGGTGGGTCGAGGGCAAGGTCCGCTTCGTGCGCCGCGAAGGCTGGGCCAACAGCGTCACCGCGATCTATGAGTGGAAGCCGGGGACGTCCCGCGTGCGCCGCCTCTACGCGACCGAGGACCTGTTCCTCGGCTGCGTGCCGACGGGCACGACGCTCATTTGCCTGCGCGAGGGATCGCTCCAGCCCCGGCGGCTCGAGCAGCTCGACCCGGTCAGCGGGAAGCGGAGGCTGCTGTTCGACCCGAACCCCGAATTCGCGAATCTCAATCTGGGCCAGGTCGAACGCCTGCGCTCGCGCAACAGCTTCGGCATGGACTCCTTCGCCGACCTCGTCCTGCCGGTCGGCTATGTACCCGGGCGGCGCTATCCGCTGGTTGTCGTGCAATACAACTCGCGCGGGTTCCTGCGCGGGGGGACCGGCGACGACTATCCGATCCAGGCGTTTGCCAACCAGGGCTTCGCAGTGCTGAGCTTCAACCGGCCGCGCGACGTCGGCGTCAAGTCCACCACGGACAATCTCGAAGCGGACAGGATCAACCTCAAGGACTTCGCCGACCGGCGCAGCGTACTCGAGGCGATAGAGAGCCCGGTGCGGACGGCGATCGAGCGCGGGATCGCCGATCCCGCGCGGATCGGGATCACCGGACTGAGCGATGGCGCTTCGACCGTCCAGTATGCGATGCTGCACAGCAAGCTGTTCTCGGCCTTTGCGATGAGCAGCTGCTGCTGGGACACCAGCCTGCCGCTTCGGGTCGGGCCGATGGCGGCCCGGCAATTCTACCATATGGGCTATCCCAGGACGGTCGACGACGACGCGGCCGCTCGGGCCTTTTGGCGCGGGTTCTCCGTCTCCCGGAACGCACAGGACATCCACGCGCCGCTCCTCGCTCAGGTATCGGACGACGAAGTTTGGGTCGCGCTGCAGAGCGTCACCGCACTGCGCGAGCTGGACCGGCCTGTCGACCTCTACGTCTTTCCGGATGAGCACCACGTCAAATGGCAGCCAGCACACCGGCTCGCGGTCTACACTCGGGCGATCGACTGGTTCGACTTTTGGCTGAACGGCGTGAAGGCGCCCGGTCGGGAGGAGGAGGTCGATCGCTGGGAGGCGATGCGAAAGAGGATCGGCACCATGGAAAGGTAAGACCGCCGGGGCGCGAGCTACGGGTACCTAGGACGCGCTGGGGGACGGCGGCCAGCCTGGTCGGCCCTCCTCGATCGTGGTCGGCCCGGTCTAGCTACTACTTGGGGGCGATTGGCAAGGTGTCGGTGAAGGACATGCCGTGGAGCAAGCCGAGCCCGAACCATCTGTCGAGGATCCACCCCACCGCGATCAGCAAAGGGCCCCCGATCAAGGGCGGGGCGAGCACAATGTAGAGCTTGAAGCCGAGCTCGCCCCGCCGCGTCCGGTTCCACTCGCGCTTGAGATGCGGCCCCGACATCTCGACGATCTCTTTCGTCAGTCTGTCGATGTCGGTGCTCGTTGGTGGGGTAGCCGTGACGGCGGTTTCCAGCGCATCGACCTTTGGCATCACATCGGCCCATTCGCGATGGAAGATGGGGAACCAAGTCTTCCACCATTTCAGCTTAGGATTACGGCGAAGCCGGATGCGGACGATCGCGGCGTCGAATGCCAGCCACGCTTCCTGCAGTTTGTCATCGGTGATCGCCCGCGAAATGCGCTTGGACGCGGCGATCATTGTCGCAATATCGTCTCGCTGAGCGTTGATCCAAGCCTGCCGGAACTCGGTTATCTTGGTGCCGCGCACTACCACGACGCCAAGAATCGCCAACGCCGTCGCAATAGGCGCGGCGATCGTCAGCGCGAACTGATAAGCTGTCACAAATGCCTTACCCCTGAACCGGATTGCGACAAGAATAAAGATGATGAGCTTTATCGAGCGCGATCCTTGAGCATTCGTTCTTTTTGACGAGCGGGCGCCAGAGGCGCCCGCTCGTCTCTTGTCAGTCGTCGTGCAGGCCGGTGGGCTTCATCCACCCGAACTCGTGATCGGAAATGCCCATCACGGCTCCGCGGGTGTCGGCGCTGACGCTGCCGAGCTCGACGATCTTCGTTTCTTCGCAACGCATCTTGAGTCTCCTGTTTGCAGGTGCAGTCATTGGTGCTCGAGGCGGCCAGGCATTCCGGGGCGATGGGACGACCAGGCGGTCGCCCATGCTTCGACATTGACCAGTTCGAGCAGGCGCACATTCTGCTCGCTGGCGGTCGGTCGCCCGGGCCGGAGAGCCTCCTCGATCGCGCCCGGATCGAGAATTCCATGGGCAGCGAGCTGCCCGTCCATCAGCCGCTCGCGCAGTTCGTCGCGCCTGCGTCGGACGATCTCGCTGCAGAAAGGGTCCGGCGTTCCTTTGATCCTGCGCTCGACGATCGCGGCCGGAAGCCGGTCGGCAAAGGCGATCCGCGCCATCGCGCGGTCGCGTCCGCCCTCGCGCCACTGCCAGCTCGGGATCGCGAGACAGGCCTCGATGATCGGCTGCGACAGCAGAGGATTGATCACCGGCGCGATCCGGCTGCGATCGGACTCGAGCGTCGGATGCGCGCGCATCAGCCCGGCGATATGGACGGCCCTGCCGGGCAGCGCCCAGGGCGGAGTCTCGAGCCAGGGATGCGACAATTCGAGGCCGCGGAGCGAAGCGATGAGGTCGGGGTGCAGGAAGGACGGGCTCGGCTTCCACTGATAGGCGGGCGGCCGCCTCGCTATCGCCACCGCCGCGCGCGTCACCCTGAGCGGGCCCGCGCCGGTCTGGCGGCAGATGTCGCGCAGCGTGGCGAACGCCCCTGCACCGGGACCCTCGTGCAGGGCCCGGTCCGCCAGCGCCACGGCGGACTGCGAGAAGCCGAAGACATTGTCGCCGCCATTGCCGGTGAAGAAAGCATCCGCGCCGATGCGCGCGGCGGCCTCGCGGTGCGCTGTCTCATAGGGCTGCGCCTCCGCCCGCCCCAGCGGCCGCGGCAGATTTAGCCCGAGCGCATGGCCGAGGTCGACGGCGTCGAGGTCGTAGCGGGCATCGACCAGCGGCAGGCCGATGCTGGTGCAGACGGTCTGCGCGAAGCCGCGCTCGTCGCCCGCCGGATCGTCGGTGTACATGGTCATGCAGGTCGCGCTGCTGCCGCTCCGCGCGAGGCACGCGGCGACGATCGAGGAATCGAGGCCGCCCGACAGGCTGAGCAGCGGATGCCGGTAGAGCGACGCCCAGGCAGCGACGCACTGTTCGACCACCCTGCGCAGGCGCTCGGCAATGGCGGCGGTCTCCTCCCCGGCGTTCGACGCGACGAAATCCCAGGGCGACCAGCCCGGCAAGGGCCGTTCGGCGCCATCCTGCAGGGCGACGCAGCTTCCCGGGAACAGCGTGGTGATGCCGCCGAGCGCGGTCTCGATCGTGGGGAGGCCGCAGGAATAAAGCATTCGCCCGAGCGCATCCCAAGCGACCCCGTCGGGCGCACCGCCTGCCATCGTCAGCAGCTCGACGTCGGACGCGAGCAGCGCGACACCGCCCGCCTGCGCGCGGTAGCAGGGCAATGCCGCCGAGGGATCGCGCAGGATCTCGACGGCTTCGCCTTGCGTACGAACGACGAGATACCCGCCCCAATAGGATTTGAGCAGCCCCGCGGTCCCGCCTCGCGCCAACGCGCCGCGTTCGGCGTCGCCCAGCGCCTGGATGGCACGCGCCGGCCCGTGGCGGGGGAACAGCGTGCCCAGCACCACGCCGTCGCCATCGATCTCGAGGCAGCTACAGGCCTCGTTGACCAGCACCGCGCAGCGCGGCGTCGAGCGCGCGAGCCTCAGGCCGGTCTGGTCGGCGATGCGCTGCGCGCTTCCGGGGAGATCGGCGCCGGCCGAGACGAGGACGAGATAGCGCGGCCTCATGGCAGCACCAGGATCGGGGTGTAGAGCCGCACATTCTCCAGCTCGCCGACGATCACCGCATCGCCGCACTGGACCCAGCTGTGCGCGGCGAAGGGCTCGAGGCGCACCCCGAAGACCAGCGCCGCCTCCTGGCCGAGCCGCTGGCATAGCCGGCGCGCCGCGATCGCCCGGGGAAGGCACTGGTCGTCCGCGCGCAGCAGCATCGCACTGGTCACGAACGCACTTGCGACCCTGCGCTGCACCGCCTCGCCCTGTGCGTCGCTGCGGGCGGCTGGCAGCTCGCCGGCCAGGCGCGCGGCGATGCGGGCCATCGGCTGCAGCTTCAGCCAGCAGCGCGCCCGAAGCTGGCCGGCGATCGCGGCGATAACGTCCGTCGCCCGGCCGCCCCCCGCGTTGTCGAGGGCATAGTCCTGCGTCGCGGCGAGATGCCTGGTGGCGGCGATCCGGCTGCCTTCCCCGGCCACGATGGCCCCGCAGTCGATGAGCGGGGCCAGCTCCTCGGGAACGAGCGCCTCGCTCGCGGCCCAGCGCCGGAAGAGCCCGTCGGTGATTTCCGGCAGGCAGAAATAGCGATTGGACGCCAGGTCCAGGAACACGGCCCGGCCGGCGCATAGGCACCAGGACAGTCCGGGGCGGAGGGCGAGCGACATGGGGATGCGCCGGAAGGGCGCGTGCCCGTCGGGCACGCGCCAGGTCCGTCAGTCGTCGCTCAGTTCGATCTGCTTGCGGTGACCGAACTCCGTGTCGGCGGCGCCGACCGGAAGGCCCTTGGTGTCGGTGCTCACGACACCGAGCTCGATGGTCTGTTCGATATTCATGGCATTCCTCCATTCACGAGAAACGTCATGGCCATGACCAGACCCACTGTACCGGGCTCGGCACATATGAGTAGTTTATAATCCAATTATAATCCGATTGTTTTCGTCTAGGCTTCTTGTGCTATCGAAGCCGGGCGGGAAAAGCATGTCTTGGAACATGCGCCACCACCTTTGGCCGCGAGGCTTGGACATAGTGGTGGCCACCCGGCCGGGTTGGTCTATGTGACAGTTTTATTTCCCGATGATATACTGTCCATATCGGACTGAAAAAGCAGATTACTCCGAAATCGACTTAATCATCATCGCGGGGTTCGCGAGGCCGGTCGCTCCGGTTGCCGGCTTCCTCCCGGGAGCAGGGGTGCCGCTGCCGATATCCTAGGGAATGGGCGCGCCTGCCGGCGCCAGCACGATTTCGCCGGCCCGGCTGGTGTCCACGCTCCGGTTGAACAGCGCGCCAAGCCGCCTTGCCAGCAACTCTGTATCGTCGACCCGGAACCGCCCGGACACGCGCTGGCCGGCGAGCGACGCGTCGGCCAGCCGAATCGGACGGACAGCCCCATGGTTCGCGAGCGCGACCAACTCGGCGACGGGCGTCGCCTCGAACTCGCGCGCGTCGGATGGCGCCGACGTCGCGCCGGCGGGTGCCGCGGGCGTCGCCGGGACGTCCGGCTGCGCCACGAACGAGACGCCCTCGCCGGCCACCAGCTTGCGGATCGCCGGCTGCGGCGAAGCCGGCGCAAGGGGCAGCGCCACATCGACGGCACCCTGCAGGAGGCGGACATCGACCTTGCCGGAGCGCGTCAGTGCGACTTCGAAGATCGTACCGCGCGCCGTGACGCTGCCGCCGCCGGCGAAGACGATGAACGGACGCGGCTCATGCGCGACCTCGAAGCGCGCCTGCCCTTGCAGCAGCCTCAGGTTCCTCTGCCCGCTAGCGATATCGACATCGAGGACGGTCCCGTCGCCAACGCGCACGGTCGAGCCGTCGGCGAGCTGCACGACGCGCACCTCCCCGGCGATCGTCGAGATCCTGCGATGCTCGGTCGTGCCGGCAACAGTCTCGCGCTGGTCCGGCGCCGGTCCCGAATGATGCAGGGCCGTCCATCCGCCGATGCCGATCGCACAGGCGGCGACCGTCGCCAAGGCGATCGCCAGCACGCCGCGTCGCCGGGTCGGCGCCGGAGGCGAAACGGGCTCGTCCGGCTCCGCGAGCAGCTTCCCCATCGCGAAGATCTCGGAGGTGCGATTATACGCGGCCCGGTGCCGGGAATCCTCGGCGAGCCATGCCTCGAACTCGGCGCGGCTGTCCTCGGCGTCCGGGCTTCGCATGCGGGCGAACCAGTGCGCGGCCTCCTGGGCGAGCGCCTCGCCGCCATCTTCCGCCTGTCCGTCGGCGATGGTCATTGCCCCAGGTCCTTGCCGATCCGCACGAGCGCCTCGCCGACATGCCATTCCACGGTGCGGATGCTGATGCCGAGCTGAGTCGCAATATCCTTGTAGCCCAGGCCATCCGTCCGATGCAGCAGGAAGACCTGCCGCGTGCGCGGCGGCAGCGCGTCGACGGCGGCCCGATAGCGTTCCCGCATCTGTGCGAGCTCGATGGCATCCTCCTGGGTTGCGCGGGTCGCAGGCTCGTTCGCTTCGTCGATCGGCACGTGCGGCGTGCGGTTGGACACGCGGCGCGACCGGTCGATGAGCAGGTTGCGCACGATCCGGTTGAGGAACGCCTCGGGCTGGCGCAGCCCGTTACGGGCATCCGAGCCGAGCAGGCGCGCGAACGCATCCTGCACTAGGTCGTTCGCCTCTTCGCTAGAGCGCAGGCGTACATCGAGCCAGCGCCGCAGGCGGGGTGCCTGCTCGCGGTAGAGCATGTCGAAGCGTGCCTGGCCGTTGCCGCCGCCGCCGGGCGACTGGTCAGGGTCGTCGTCGGGCCGCCGCATCGCGCTACCGCGAGCAGCTGCCGCCGCGCGGGGCGCGGGCATGGAAAATCGATCGCACGAGAGCCTGTCTCGCGCCGGGCGGTGCCTCGGAGATTACCTCCGACCGTAATGGCCGGAAGCGCTTGATGCCTGGCGGTCAGTCCGCAGCGGGCTGCCGGCTCGAAACCACGCTGCACGGGCGATTCTGCGTCACTTCGCGGGCGTTCGCAACACCAGCCATGGCCATGTCGACCGCTCCCCTGCCGGCCGGGACATGGCGCCGCTTGTCGGGCGCGCCGCGGCACCCCGCAACCCGGCGATGCCGGGTGCTCCGCTGCGCTTCGCCCTTAGGTGCGGGCCACCGCTCCTGGCGTGCCCGGAGGCGTCGCTGCCGGTCCCGTCGGGCCGGCAGGAAGGAGCGTTTCCGATGTCCGATATCGATGCCAGGCTGGTTGCGCGCATAGGCGCCGCCGTGGCCGCACTGCCCGAACCCGAGCAGACGGTGTTCCTGCTCCATGCAATCAACGAACACGACTTCGCCACCGTCGCCGCACGGCTCGGCATCGGGGTGGACGAGGTCGAACGGCTGCTCGAGAGCGCGCTCGTGCGGCTCGGCCGCGATCTCGGCGCCGGTGGACGCTGATGGACGACCGCTCGGAAATGGCGCTTGATCGCGCTTCCGGCGGTTGCATCGCCGCCCCGGCGCTCTAGGATTCCTCCGATGCGCACGGATCTCGATCATCTGCCACCCTCCAAGCAGCGCGAGCTCGAACGCGTGGTCCAGATCCTGTTCGAGGAATTCCGCGACGCGACCGCGACCGCCACGGTCGACTGGAAACGCCAGGCGCGCATCCTCAAGGTCATCCTCTACGGTAGCTATGCGCGCGGCGGCTGGGTCGACGAGCCGCATACGGCGAAGGGCTACCAGTCCGACTTCGACCTGCTGATCATCGTTAATCACGAGAAGCTCACTGATCGCGCCGCCTTCTGGTCTACCGCCGAGGATAGGCTGAACCGGGAGCTGGCGGTCACCAAGACGCTACGCACGCCGGTCAACTTCATCGTGCATACCCTGCACGAGGTGAACGACGGGCTGGCGCACGGTCGCTACTTTTTCATGGACGTCGCCCGGGATGGGATCGCGCTGTACGAGAGCGAGGGCACGGAGTTGCACGAGCCTAAGCCGAAGACGCCGCAGCAGGCCCTGGCGATGGCGAACGAGTATTTCGCGGAATGGTTTCCCGCGGCAAAAAAGCGCTTCGACGGTGCCAAATTCCATATTGAACACGGAAATTTGAAGGACGCGGCGTTCGACCTCCATCAGACTGTCGAGCGTCTGTATCATTGCGTCCTGCTGGTCTGCACCTTCTACACACCGCACGTTCACAACCTGGGTTTCCTTCGCACCCAGGCGGAGCGGATCGACCCACGGCTAATCGACGCCTGGCCGCGCGACACCCGCGCAGATCGCGGACGCTTCGAGAAGCTCAAGGAAGCTTATGTGAAAGCGCGCTATTCAAAGCACTATCGCATTAGCGTCGAAGAGCTGGGGTGGCTGGGTGCGCGCATTGAGGAGCTTGGTCGCACCGTGCAGGTCATCTGCGAAGAGCAGATCACTGCGCTTGAACGAAGCGGGGCCGCCTAAGGCTGGCCGTAGCTTTAAACGCCAGTTCTGCGTTGCCTCGGGCAAGCGAGAGCGTCCTTCGTGAAGAGAGCTATTCCGCAGCGACGGCGAGATCGGCCCTTGCGGATGCGCGGAAGCCCAGTCCGGTGCCTGGATGCGCAGCGTGCTCGCCCTTGAGCGCGAGATAGGCGGCAGAAACGGGGACGAGCCGCTCGGCCGCCGGCGTAGTCTCGGCGCGCGCGCGCTGCAGCTTGGGCTCCCCCGCCGCCGGGGCGCCTAGCAGCTGCGCTCTGATCGCGCGCGCTAGCACCTCGGCGAGAAGCGACGGCACCGCGTTGCCGAGCTGCTTTTGCGCGTCGGTGACGGAGCCGAGCACTGCGAAATCGTCTGGGAAGGTTTGCAGTCGCGCCATCTCCCGCATGCTTAGGCGCCGGCTCTCCCAATGAAATGGCCCGGTGGCGGGCCCGGGCTGGGCTTGCAGCGTCCAGGCCGGCTGGTCCTTGGCGAGCTTGAGCAGGAATGACCAGTAGCGCCGCCGCCACCCAAAGAGCGGCTCGCCCTCGCCACGGTCGGTATGGTGGAGATAATTCTGACCCTCCGGGATCGAAGGCAGCAGCCCCGCCCATTTGCCCTTGAGCGCGAGCGAGGCGTCCTGCGGTGCCGGCAAGTCGTGCAACGCGTCCCAAGCGGTTATCCAGCGGCGGCGATTGTCGCCGGAATGCTCAACGTCTGGTCCAACATGGGTGGCCTCGGGAAAGCGGAAGGTCGACCCATCGCGCGCCGCTACCACGAAGAGGCGCCGGCGCAGCTGCGGAACGCCGTAATCGGCGGCGTTCAGCACCGCGATCTTAGGAATATAGGCAGTGCCGTAGCGCGCGTTGATTGCGGCCACCGCCTCGCAGATACGGGCCAGCCCCTCATCCTTGCCGCGGAAGCCGAGCCCTTCGACATTCTCGAGCAGGAAGGCGCGCGGGCGCGCCTCCTCCAGGATCCGAAGATAATGATCGATCGTGGTTGCGCGCGGATCATCGAGTCGCCGCGCTCCTCCCGTCGCCCAGAAGCCCGACTTGGAGAAGGGCTGGCACGGCGGGCCGCCAATCAAAATATCTGCCTCGCCTACTCTCAGTCCGCCAGCTTCCAGCAGTTCATCGGTGGGCACCTGGCCGACATCGCGCTCGATCACCGGCCAGGGGCGGTTGGCGCGAAGCGTCTCCGCGCAGCGCGCATCCATCTCAACCGCGACGGCGGTGTCGAAGCCCGCTGCCTCGAAGCCGAGATCGAGCCCGCCGGCTCCCGTGAACAAGCTAATAGCCTTCAGACGCTGCATCATGCGGTTCCTACACGGGCATAGGCCGCCTCGAAAGCCCGGCCGGCATCGCTTGTCCATCGATCGTCGATCAGCACGCGATTGTTGAGCTTTCCGGGACACCCTGCCCGACGGTCGAGCAGATAGGGGTCTGCATAGCGGAACTCCCACCCCTCCGTGATCGCGTGCAGGCATCCAGCGACGATGTTGAAATCGGTCGGCGCGTAGTAGCGTGAGCAAGGATCCGACTTGGAGGCGCGGGTGCGCTGAAAATCGATCTTGGCGAGGCCGGCGGCGCTGGTTTGGCGCAGCACGTTCTTGCATTCAATTAGCAGCGGCGGACCGTCGCGCCACCGCACCCTCAGGTCGGCACCGCCTTCCTCATCGAGCCGCTCGCAATGTGTGACGCCTGCGGTGTGGCTTAGCACGTCGCGAAGCTTCTCTTCGGCGACCCAGCCGCGCACCGCCATCTTGAGGCGCCGGGCCCCGGCGATCAGCTCGAGGATCTGGTCAGGCTCAAGCTCGAACTCGACTGCGAGCGGATGAATCGCCGCGCTGGGAACGGCGACGGTCGGGCTCGCGGCGGGCACGCCGCTCGCGATTAGCTCGGGGCGCACGGCGAGAAGGTGGCGATCGCCCGGCGAGAGGCCCTGCGCCGCGCGTTCGAAGCGGATAAGGTCGAGAAAGGCGGTCTTGGAGCCGCCGACCAGCGTCTCGTAGCTGAAAGTCCGTTCGCCCGGCTTGAGATCCTTGCGGCCGCGGCTTTCCCGCTCCCAGACATGCCAGCCGTCGCGCTTGATCGCCTGGGCGTGACGCTCCTTGAACTCTAGGCGGATGAAGAAGCGCGTCGGGTTGTGCACCTCGGGATCGGCGGCGACGAAGAAGCCCTCCTTGGGGTCGATGCCGATGAGCAGGGTTGTGTAGAGCCCGAGCGGGTCCTGAAACAGCTTGTGCAGCTGCTTGTCATCGGGGCCGTACTTGATCTGAAAGCTGCGCTCGTCCTCCGGCCGGTTGACCTTGGTGGGCGACTCATTGGCGAGAAACGCATAGGCGACGACCCCCATCCGCTCGCCTTGCGGGGTCTCGAAGTTGATCACAAACGGCGCCTCAGACGGATCGGGCGCGTGTAGGATGCGGCAGCCGGAGGCCCGCAAGCTGTCGAGCATGAAGTCGACCAGCGGTGCCCGCGCGGCGCGCTGGACTTGGTAACGGCGAAGTCCCAGAATCATAGCCGGGATAGTGGCCGAGGGCGCGGCTATAAGAAAGCGTGTATGCGCGGCCGAGGGGAGATATGCTGTTGAAGGCGGTGCTAGATACACGTCCGGGCTCGGGCTATTTCGACAGCGACGACCGTTATCATTTTCCGGGCCGCTATTTGAAGTCGGCACTCGGCGCGCTGGGCGAGTGGGTGGTGCTGTACGAGCCGCGGCGGGAAGGCGGCCGCGCCGCCTATGTCGCCGCGGCACGACTGGTTGAGGTCATGGCCGACCCCGAGCGGCCAGGCCATCATTTCGCGCGGCTGGTCGAGCGGCTGCCGTTTGACGCGCCGGTGCCGCTACGCGGGCCGCTCGGCTACCGCGAGGCGACGCTGCGCGCCGTCGAGGATCCCAAGGCGGTCGGCCGCGCGCTCCAGGGGCGCTCAATCCGTCCGCTTTCCGACGAAGACTTTGCCGAGATCGTCAACGCGGGCCTCGGCATGACGTTGGCGTTCGACAACCGCCGCCGCCTCGGCCTGGATCGAGTCGAGGATCCGCCAATCGCCGCGTTGCTCGACGGCCCGGTGATCGCGCCGCGCCTCGAGCGCGTGCTGGCGAGCAGGATCGTGCGCGACGCAGCGTTCCGGCTAGCGGTGCTCGAGGCGTATTCGGACACCTGCGCGGCGACCGGCATGCGCATCATCAATGGCGGCGGGCGGGCCGAAGCGCAGGCCGCTCATATTGTGCCCGTGGCGGAAGGCGGCCCCGACCTTGTTCAGAACGGCATCGCGCTCTCCGGCACCATGCATTGGCTGTTCGACCGCCACCTCATCTCGATCGGCGAGGATTGGCGACTGCTCGTCTCGCATAACAAGGTGCCCGCCGAGCTGCGCGGTTTGATGGCCGGCCACGCCGGGACCATTCGCCTGCCGCGCGACCGCAATCTATGGCCGGACCCGCGCTTCGTCGCGCATCACCGGGAACGCTTCGTCTCAGCTGATTGATCGCAGGCAGGGCCAAGCAGAAAGGCCGCCAGGCGCCGGCGAACCGCCTCAGGCTCCCGCGTCTCGCATTCCCAAATGGTCAAGGCGTCCCAGCCAAGCGCTACGAGCTGCGTCGCGGCCGCGCGATCGCGCGCCGCGTTGCGCTCGAGTTTGGGCAGCCAATAGTCGAGCCGGGTTTTAGGCTTGCGCGCCAGCCGGCAGCCATCATGCTGATGCCAAAAGCAGCCGTGCACCCGCACCACCTTTCGGTGCCGCGGAAACACGATGTCGGGGGTGCCGGGAAGGTCGCGACGATGAAGCCGGAACCGCAGACCAAGCGCGTGCGCGATCCGACGCACGAGGATCTCGGGCTTGGTGTCCGCCCTGCGGATCTTACGCATATGCGCGCTGCGCGCTTCCGGGGAGAGTGGGTCGGCGGTCACGTTCGCCATATGGGGATCAATTGCTCGACGGAAAGCAGGCCGGCTACCGGCGATACGTCTGCCGGAGTCGCGCCTCGTCGATCGCGATCACCTCCTTGATCCAGGCCGGCGGGATGATCTCATGGAAGATCAGGCCGAAATCGACCCGTTGCGTTCCAGGGGCGTAGCTCGGATCATGTAGCCAATAGGCCCAGTGCTGGAGCGCGCGGTAGACCAAGCCTGGTGTGTCTCCCTCAAGCCGCCATCTGTCGCCGAGAGCCAGCGCCCGCTCACCAGGCACGGAGACCTTGAACAGGATCGGCGAACGCCCCTCCTGCAGCAATCGCGTGCCGCTCTTTCCCAGAAGATGAAATGCGACCGCTTGATCAAACTCGGAGCCTTCCACGAGATAGTGATTGAAGGATTCCAGCAGCGCGGCACGCGATATCGTCAAGTGCGCCTGGCCTTCGCGCAGGCCAAACTGGCCGTTGGCGAAGTCGCGTGCAGCGGCCTCGAGATTCGAACTCGCCGCCGCCCAGCCAGGATGCGCCGACAGGCGTGCCGCGAGGCGATTGATGCGAGTCGTCGGATCGAGCGGGAGCAGGCCCAACGTCATCACCGAATCAATCTCGGCGGGCGTCAGCCGTGAGCCATGATAGCCGATGACGTGCTGCGACTCGAGCCAAGCGCGGGTTGCCTGGACAAGCCGCTGCTCATCCGTGTTGGCCAAGATAATCTCGAGCGCATCCTCGACATAATCGATCTGCTCTGGCGCGAGCGGCGCTCGTCTCGGCTTCGCGACTATATCGTCCAGCGCCGCGGTCAGTCTCGGCCCCCATTCTGCGATGTCGTCGAAGTCGAAGGCGATCACGCGCTCGGCTCTGCGCTAGTCTGCGCCCTCTTCATCCGGCGATGCCGGACACGGTGGCAGTTCGCACAAAGGCACTCGACGTCGGCGAGCTTGGTCATGTGCCCCTGAACCATCTGCGCCACCCCGGTGGCGCGATGATGCACTTCGATGCAGGCCTCGCCGTCAGGGGCCCCGAACACGGCGACCGGGTCCATCTTGCACTCCTCGCAGAACAGCTTGCCGTGCTGCTCCCGCATCTGCGCCTTCTTCGCCTTGGCGACCCCGGCATGCCGCTCACGCTTTAGATGGCTGAGGCGTCGGGCGTCGCCCTCGGCCCATTCGCGGTCCTCAACGCTTAGCAAGGCCAGCCCAGCCGCCACCGCCGCGCCCTTCTCGACAATCTGCCAGCCCGCTCCCTCCAGCAGCTCGAGGCAAACCGAGCCCAGGCCTCCGGTGAAGCTCGCGGGCTCGACGGGAAACCCCAGCGCCGCGGAGGCGGCCAGGCCGAAGACCGCCTTCGGCGCAAGCAGTGCGCCGTCGTCGGCGACGAGGTCATAGTCCAGCGACTCGTCGAAGCCGTGCGCCGCCGCGCCGCCCCGAAGCTGCTCGATCGCCGCCCAGATGTTAGCGTCGCTCACCTTGCGAAGGTCTGCCGCGGGCAGCCGCAGCGCCGAACGCGGCGTGCCGGCGGCCGGCTTGGCACCGATGACCGAAGCAAGCTCGCCGATCGAGCCCGTCGCCACCTCAATGCGCAGCCGCTTGTTGCGATTGCCCTTGTTCGGCGCGCTGCCGGGCGCTCTTCCAACGCGCTGCATTCGCTTGCCCATGAGCGAGAACAGCGTTCTCGCATCGGCGGGCACGTCCTCTGGAAAGAGGATCTGCCGGTCCGCCACCGGCAATTGCTGAGCCGGCACGCTGTCGACCCAGGCGCCTGTGATCACTCGACCACATTTCTCCAGCCGCTGCAGGAGAAGGCGGAGCGCGACTGAATAGTCTTGGTTCTGCGAGTTCGCCGTGCCGCTGGTGCCGCCCCGGCTGTGCAGGACGATTGCGCTGGGCTCAAGCTCCGCCGCCGCGTCGAGTGCCTGGCCGTCATCGCCCTTGATGTGGAACCTCATGCCTCACCTGATAAGGGAGCCGCTATAGAATCCGAAGCTTGTTTGTAGGAGCGCCAGAACATGACAACGCCGCCGCTATCAGGTCTCGTCCTTGACGAGACCTTGTTCGCACCGTTGATGGGGCTGGCGCTCGGCACGGGCTCGTCCCGCGTCGTGCTCGAATGCGTGGGGCATCCCGAACTCGTGATTAAGATCAGCTACCGGCACGCCCATGGTGCCAATTGGGCCGAGTGAAATCTTTGGCGTCAGATCCAGGAGGAGGATGCGCTGTCGCCATTCTTTGGCGCGTGCGTGGCGATGGGCGCGTCTGGCAAGCATCTGATCATGGAGCGTCTCGGCGACCTCAACGACATGCAAGCAGCCGCGCGCCGGGCACCGCCGTGGATTACCGACAAGAAGCGCTCAGCCTTCGGCATCAACGCCGCCGGAGAGATCAAGCTACGAGACTACAACCTCTTGGCGCTCGGTCCTTTCCTCTCGAGATTCCCGCCCGAGCAGCAACCGCGCTAACGCGAGCTACACCCCCGATCGCGGCCTTGGCAAATTCTCGCCAATCTCGCGCAGCACGTGACGTGCCTCCTCGTGAAGTGACTGGAGCTTCCGATCCGCGCTTAGCGCGCTGTCAAAATGGGTGGCATAGGTCGCAATGTCGGGCGTCGACAACGCCGTTCGCTACCGCCATCGCCTGGCGACCGCCGGCGACCCAACGCGTCAACAGCAATGTCATGCACAGGCAATTGCTGTCGACTACCTTGCACGTCGGCTGCACCGCCCTCTACTAGCATTATTCGCCAGCCCGGTTCCGATATTGCTGCGTTTGGCCGAGGCGCGCCGAATGGCAATTGGCGGCCGGGCCACTACATATCGTTTCATGACCGATCCATTCTTTGAACAGATCAACGACGGCGAGTGGAACGCCTGCGTCGGCAAGCAAGGCGACGAACTCAACTATGTCGACGGCTATCTCGAGGCGGCCCGCATCCTCGCGGACACGCTGATCGAGAAAAGGCTGATGGGCAGCCGCGACACGCTGGCGATGCCGATCCTCTACAATGTGCGCCACGGACTTGAACTCGCCCTCAAATATGCTCTTCGCGCGCTGGTCGATCTCGAGATGGCCCGGCCGCGCGACGGCAGGCCTGATCACAATATTCACAGATACTGGAGGCATCTTCGCGACCAGCAGATCGGCGATCGCGGGAGCCGGGAGCTGATCGAGTCGCTCGAGCCCTTCGTTGCTAGCCTGTCCCTGATCGACGAGGACGGCCAAGCGCTGCGCTACTTCGAGAACCAAGACAACCAACGCAATCTGGGATCGCTCTCGGTGGTCAACCTGCCGCTCATTCGGGCGAGCGTTGAGCAGCTGGGAGATATCCTGCGCCGTCTGACCGATCGCGTCGAGCGCCTGGCGGAAGAGCGGCCGACTGGCACGCATACCAGACGCTGCTCGCGCACGGATCTACGCGAGATTGTTCAGATCCTCGGCAAGCATGCGAGCTGGGGCAACGTGGGCTTCGACGCGCGCAAGGCCGAGGCGCAGGCGCGGTTCGGGCTTAGCGGCTCGGCCTTCTCGCGCGCGGTCGACGCGATCCGTGGCTCGCGGCAGCTGGCGGCGGAGGCCGGTATCGAAACGCCGCTTGGGCATTTGATCGACGATGAGAAGCTGGCGCAGCTCGCTTCTCGATGGCTCGAGGCCAATCCGCCCGCGGCCGCGGACGCGGAGCCCGAGATCATCCGCGCCGCGGATATTCGATTCGAGGACATCATGGAGCATGTCGATCAAGTGAAGACGCTCGTCGAGGATGCGCTCGCCTTGCTCACGCTTGAGGACCGAGCCGATGTTCAGGCGATCTTCTACCTAGGACGCAACGGGAGCTTCGGCGAGCATTATCCGCGCGAGTTGGAGTTCGCGCTGCGCGAGCATCAGGCACGGAAAGACGCCTTCACTCAGGCGCGCCATGTCCTCGTCAAGACCAACTTCCTGGACGGGTTGATCCGTGGACTGCGCGTGGCGGGACGCCCATCGCTGGCGGAGAGGGTTGCCGCGCTTCGCGAGGAGGCACGAGGCTGCGTCGGGACCGGGCAGACGGATAGAGGAAGGCATGCGGCCGAAGCCGGTTAGCGCATGTAGATGCTGCAACCTCGCTCTCGCAAATAATTCGGTCGGGCAGGTGTGCCGTCGACCCTTGAGGCACTGAAAGTTAACGACAGCACCAAAGAGCCGCCGGTGGCAGATCTAGTCCGCGCGCCGAAGCGCGACGGTCAGGAGCCTGCAGGTGTTGCGAGATACCTATAATGGCGGCCGCTCCGGCGCGCTGTCGCGCTGAAAGCGCAGGGCCCCGGACGTGGACCGTCGCTTGATGCAGACGCGTCTAGTGGCCCTCATCTGCAGTTGGGACCGAAGCTGCATGCTCGCGTTGGCGCGGAAATGCCTGAACCTTACATCAGGTCGAAGTCGAGCTGTCGGCGGGACTGCGACGCCTCGTTGCTCATGCCCCAGCGCCGTGACACGAGCGCGGCGATTAGCTGCTCCTTTTCTGTCGGTAGGTCCTGACGGCAAAACACGTAGACGCGCCAGAGCCTGAGATGGCGCTTGAAGATGTCGCGGTGGTCCTTGTGAATGCGGTCGCGCATGCTGACCTGGCCATGTCTACGCAGCACACGTTGCCGCACCGAGGTCGCGCCGGGTGCCTTGCGCGTCGCATAGATGATGATGTCCTCCTGCGCGACCCCGGTTTCGAGGGCGATGTCGCGCTCTACCTGCAGCCTACGCGCCGGGTCGAGTAGGCCGAGCGATTCGAGCTTGGCCTGCCGATCAGTGTAGTTCTCGTCGGTCAGCCCATCGGCGGGAAGCACATGCGAGCGAAACGTCGGCCGATGTAGCTTGCGGCTCAAATAGGAGTGGATCAAGCCGCGCGCGGTCTCGGGCCCCTCGCGCAGCAGCCGCTCGAGCAGCGCGCCATCGGTCAAGCGCTCGACTTGCGCCTCATCAAAGCGCTCCGGGCTTTCCTCCATCGCCAGGGCCAGCGCCTTGCCGATCATCGCGCCTGCGGCAAGCTTCGCCGGGTGAGTATAGACCTTGAGGAAGAGCGCGTAGCGCTCGGCTAGGATCGACAACACCGCATGATCGGCATCGAGCCGGAACCCATGGTTACCGTAGAGCTTGGGCAAGATCTCGCGCCCGCGCGATGCGGGTCCGGTGATTCGATCGAGCGCGAACCAGCGATAGATAGCGCTGTCGATCCGGTGATCGAGTCCGCAGTGCAGTGCATCACGGTCGATATAGTCGAGCACATCGGCACCGGTTGGCCCCTCGATCAGCGAAGCGATCCATTCCGCCGCTGACTCTCCAGTGTTCCCGAACAAAAGGTCGATCACGAGGCGTCCGTGCGGCACTGCTTGAAGGATTTCAGTGAGTTCGGCGTTGGGCGCGCCGAACAGCCGCTGCAGTCGTGCATGATTGTCATCGTGGCGCGCGAAGAAGCCCAGTTCGTCCTCAAGCGTGTGCCCGAACGGCGCATGGGCAATGTCGTGGAGCAGGCCGTAGAGGCGCGCCGCGCGTCGCTGCTCGGGCTCGAAGGCGCGGCCTTCGCGCATTTCGATCGACCGAAGGATCTTCTCCACGACGTGCATGACGCCGATGACATGCGCGAAGCGGCTATGCTCGGCGCCGGCGTAGATGAGGTGTGTCGTGCCGAGCTGACGGATGTGCCGCAGCCGCTGGAACTCCCGGGTGTTGATGACGCTGCGCTCGAGATCGGTCAGTTGGATGTCGCCGTGGAGATTGTCGCGCATGACGCGCGGGAAAAGGATCGTCTTCTCGGCGTTGAAATTGGGTACGATCTCACTTTCCAGCTCTGCGCGTAGCTTGGCGATGGTCTTGAGCGCGTCGGCAATCTCAATTCGCTTAAAGTCCTCGACCTCGATCATCCGCATGACCAAGTCGATGATCCTCGAATCCACTGTGGAATTGATATCGCGAATGTTGCGCGGAGCCGCTTCGAGCATCAGCGCCTTGAGGCGCCCCGCCGACTCCCCTAGCGCGACTTCCCAAGGATAGCTGTTGGTGAGCATGCGGTAGCAGATCACGCCGACCGCGAAGACGTCGTGCGAGGGATTGAAGGATGAGGGGTCTTCGAACTTCGCCGGCGGACAATAGCGCGACGCGCCGATCTGCCAGAAAGTCATGTCTTGGATCGGTAGAAACTCGGCCTTGCATTGGCCTAGGTCGAGGATGGTGAGAACGTCGCCCGAGGCGGTGACCAGCGCGTTATCGTCCTTGATATCACGATGCAGCAGCCCCAATGAGTGCAGATATTGCAGGCCCTCAAGCAGCTTCTCGGCGATCAACAGCACCCGCGGTCCGCCGAAATGGGTCTGCTCGCGCGTGTTGCGGCGAACCCAGGTCCCGATTGGATCGCCTTCGGCGAAGCTCATGACAATGAAGGGCCGTCCGTCCTCGGTTCCGCTGTCGACGAACGCTGGGAATGCAGGATGCGACACGCGCTGCATCGCAGCCTTCTCGTTCTCGAACCGCTGCGGTCCACCTTCCGCGGCGTTCTTGCGCAGCCATTTTAGCGCAAAAAGCGGCAGCTCCTCGCCACGCTGGACAAGATAGGTGTTTCCGTAAGCGCCGCGTCCGAGCCAGCGCTTGACCGTGTAGCCGCCGACTTGCTGCGGCCGTGGCTCGTCCTCCAAGAGACGTTCTTCCACAAGCATGCCCCCTTCACCGCCGATAGCCGTCGCCGCGATGGCTAGGTATCAACGGATAACGCTCGGCGCGACTATAGAAGTGATCCAGTCAAGGAAGCAACCGGGGCAAATGTTACAAAATACCGTGGCTGAGCAATCCTCAATAGGAATACCATTATTGCTGCCATTCTGGAGAATTATTCATGCGGATGTTCAAGGGCGACAGCACGGCGATCGACGAACGGCGGTGGCGGCTCCGGGGGCGCCTCAAGCGATCGGCCCGAAAGCTGGTCGATGGCTTGGGGCAGCTGTTCTACGTGGCCGCTATCTTTTTGGTCGGAGTGTCGGGCTGGGCGGCCGGCATCAACGTCATGGCGTCCGGCTGGAAGTCCGATGCCGCGGCATGGGTGCAGGCCGCCGGGTCGATAGCGGCGATCGCCGGAGCGGCCTGGCTCGCACAAAGCGAAGGGCGAAGGCTGCGACGGGCGCGCCGCGAGCAAAATGAGGAGGCTGCGTGGTACGTTCGCTTCGCTATCGTCCAAGCGCAGTTTGAGAGCCAGATCATCGCCGCTGAACTGGTCAACCGCACGGCCCCGATAGAGCAGAGCGAAGTGCGAGCCTGGCGGCAACAGGCGGTCACAAGCGCGATTGGGCTCAACGCGCTTGTCGGCAGAACCGATCACGTCCACCCGGCAGTGACCCACGTCATCTCCAACGCTAAAGTCCTGATCGATGATCTCATTGATGACTTGGCTGATTTGGCGCGACTTATAGAGAAGGACGAGCCGCCGACTCAGGAGCTTGTCGGACGAATCGTGTCGCCGCACTTGGCACTGCTAGAGGTCATAGACCAATATGACGCACGCATGCGCGGCATCCGGCTCGCCCTCGACGAAGGCGGCGATGCCTTGCCGATCAAGCGCTGGGCTTCCTGGGATCCGGAATATGTCGGCGAGCCGGCGGAGGAGCGTTAGTACCGCGCGCGGTCATTTTCGACGCGCGTATCGGCTGGGAGCGGCGGAGCGCAGCTGCCCATGAGGATCGATGACAAGAATCTTGCGCACGCCACGCTCCGCGGCGCGCGCGTGCGCAAGGTGCATCAGGTCGCTGGCAGGCAGCTCGAAGCCGCTGAACGCAAGCGGCGCGAGCTGCTCATCCGCAACGGGACCAACCACTTCCATGTCGAGCGAGGCCAGCGCTGTCGAGCCATGTGGCGCGCATCCGACGTGAACGAAGAAGAAAGCCTCGCCATCGTCGATCTTGGTCGGGTCGTAAATTAGCTCAGCCATGCCGTCTCGCCCTTCAAAGAACGAACATAGAACATTTCGGCCGCCGCGCAAAGCGATATGCGCGCTCTGGAGCGCTCAGACGCGGGCGCGATAGTCCGCCTGAAGCTGGACCGCCCGCTTGAGATGGGAGCGCACGCTGGAGCTCAACCGCTCAAACTCCGCTGTTTTCGTGAGCGCGTGGATTGTGTCGCGAGGATCCGCCTGTAGCTCGCTTCCGCCCAGCAGCTTCTCGACGCGGCGCAGGCGCGACAGGACGTCGCCCGCCGAGGCCGCGGTGAGGCCGCGCTCTTCCCCAAGCCACCGCCGAAACACGTCGTCGCCGTCCGTCACGCCGCGGGTCCTCTCGTACAGGGTGATGGTCTCTCCCACCCGGCGGGCGAGATCGACCGGCACTGCGTTGGCGACCATCGTGTCGATATCCGTCCTGGTGCCCTTGAACGCGAACTTGCTCGCGAAGGTTTGGATGCGAGCTCGCTCGAAAGGCGTCAACTGCCGAATGCCTTCGAGCGTGTCGGACGCATCATTCTCGTGAAGCCGATATTTTGGAGGAATGGGGCGGTTGGTCGACCGGATCGTGGCGGCCGGCTCGTCGACCGAGTAGATCGCTTTGCGCCCCCAGTTGCGCGGGTGTCGATAATAGACATCGATGCCGAGCTCATCGCCGAGATAGTCGCGGACGGACGTTCGATCCTCGCGGCGCACATCCTCAAGATGGCGCGTGAGGAAGCCGTCCTCCTCGCCGAGGCAGCCGACGCAAAAGAACCGCTTGCGAATTTGCGGCACGCCGAAGAACGAAGCGTCCAGGACGACCTCGGTCATCCCATAACCTGCGCTGGCGAAGGTCGGACGCGCGTGGCTGTAGGCGGTGCTGCCCACGACAGACGGAACATTCTCCATGACGAACCACTGAGGCCGCACCGCGCGGACAATCTCGGCGAAGATCATGGTCAGATCTGCGCGGCCAGTCTCGCGCCGCTGCCCAGCGGCGGAGAAGTCCTGGCATGGTGGTCCACCGATGATGATATCGGGACTCTCACGATTCACCCGGTAGGTGGCGTCAACCAGATCCGAGAGATCAACCGCGCTCGCCTCATGCCCGAAATTATCGTTGTAGACCTCGCGCGCGGCATCCCATTTCTCCGCGGCCATCGCGACCTCGAAGCCGGCGGCCTCGAATCCGGCGGACATTCCGCCGCATCCGGCGAACAAATCTGCGACGCGCATGGTGTTCCAACCCCTTGATGGAGCCGGGGTCTACATCGTCGACGACAACGGCGTCAATAAATTGACGCCGAAGCCTCATTCCTCCTTGGGAGGCGCTGGAAGGGCCTTCGCCGGAGCCAGAAGCTGCGCGGGCGCGCCGTCCGTGGCGATCTGCGCAGGCGGGTCCAGGAGATGATCGAGCTTCGTCATCGTGACGCGCAGCCGCTCGTCCTTCTCCGCAATCTTTCGCAGCAGGCCCCAAACCTCATCGCCCGCGAAGCGCTGGACAAGCTCGATCCGGGTGTCGTCGACATCGGCATCTGCGCGCGTGAGCATCGCCGCCAGCATGTCGACATACGCGGCGCGCCCCTCGCGGAACACCTCGTTCCAGCTCTTGACGGTGGTTCGCGTGTCTGTAGTTCGGAAGGCCGGGTTCCCCGGATTTCCAACCAGCAGGCCCGTGATCGTCGCGTCGGGATGGTTGGCCTGAACGAAATGCAGATAGTCGCTGAGCTGCCTGTCGTTCTCCGCGTTCAGCTCTGGCTGCCATGGCGACTTCAGCTCGACAATCTCGATTGTCCGCTCGTCGACGCTGGTCAGAAAGATGACATCGGCCCGCTCCGCCTCGGTCATGCCCTTGATGATGCGGCCGGTGCGCCAGGTCTTGTCGTCGAGCAGGTCCGCGGCCTTCTCCACCGAGGTCTTCAGCTGCTGGTTGGCGGTGAGCAGCTCCCCGCGCGGCTGCAGGATCCAGGGGAAAACCTCGACGAGCTTCTGCAGCCGCGTCTCCGAGGTGCGGTTCTTCAGCTCCTGCAGCATCGTGAGCGCATACGCGCGCTGAGCGAAGGTGAGCGCCAGGTTCATCGCCTCGGGCACGGCGTGCTGATCCAGCCGCAGAACGAACGCTGCCAGCTGCTCAGGCGACGCGCCCGCCTTGAGGAAGTCGTCCCAAACCTCCTTGATGAGCTTGCGCGCAGGCAGGTTGGTCCAAGCCTTGGACACCGCGATCAGCAAGTCTCCACGGGCCTTGTCGACCGCGGACTTGGGTAGGTCGCGCGTCGCGTCGGCGACAAGCTGGTCCACCGCCTCGTTCTCCGCCGCCGAGAAGACAGGAATCTGCTTGGCGGCGCGCAGCGCGCCCGACTTGTCGCGAGTTTCCTTGCCGTGCTTGCCAGCCCGATGCTTGGTGTACGCGTCAAGCCATTTGGAGACCTTGTCCTTGCCCCAGGCGGCGAGCGGCTTCGCGGCGGCGGCATCCCAGTCGATGCTGGTCCGGTCGGTCGACACCAAATCCTCATCGAGCTCGTCGAGCCAATCCGCCTCGACGACGGCGTAGAGGTAGCGTTGGAAAACCTCCTTGCCCGTCGACTTGAAAAAGAAGGGACGATCCTGCGCGATCTTGCCATGGACGAACACGCCGACACCCGCCTCGTCCGTGGTCGGGCCCGCCTTCTCGAAGAAGCCCGCCCAATAGCGCACGTCCTTGCCGTCGATCTTCTCGGTCAGCGTCGAGCCGGGCTCGGGCGGGATGCGCAGCTCGAACTCCGGCAGCGCCTCCGCCTCCTCGATCTTCTTCCCGTCGACATGAACCTCGAAATCGGAGCGTGCGAGGACCACGGTGAAGCGCCGCGACAGGCCCGACACCGTCGCCGCCCGGTTGGGGAGCGCGTTCGGCGTTAGCCGGGTCATGAGCACGAGGGTGCCGTGGCCGACTCCGCGCACCTTGCCGAGAAACTCCACGACGCGCGCCCGTATCTGCTCGTCGCCGCCGCTCGGATCGGCCGCCGCGTCGACATCATCGGCCGGGAAGTTCGGCTCATATCGTCCAGTCGCGCCCGCCTTCTTGAGGCCGTCGAGCTCGAGGGTGAACCAGTTCAGCTTGCCCTCGGCGTAGGTCGCGACATCGACGCGGCCGGCGATGCCGAAGGGCGCGAGCTTGCCGATCCCCTTGCGGCCCATCGGCGGACGTCCGCCCCGAGAGCGATCCTTCGGGTTTGCGCGCTTGGCCTTGCCGATCACGAGATAGCGCGCGTTGATCGTCGCAAGCGTCATGCCGTCGCCATCATCGGCGACCGCGATGTATGCGTCGGATCCCTCGGCGGCCTCCCGCACATCAACCCAGACATGCCTCGCGTCCGCGTCCCAGCTGTTCGCGACAAGCTCCGCCAGCACGTTCGCCGGCTTGTTCTGATAGAGCTTGATGCCGAGATGCTCGATGACGTTGTGATCAAACAGCAGCGCCGGCCGTGGCGGGGGCCCGTTCGGCTGATCCTCCGACGTTGCGGCGTCCTGCAAGTCAGACATATCAGGCGGCGGCCTTGAATTCTGGATTGGGCAGCAATTCGGCAAATTGCTCGGCGCTCAACGACTGCACGTCATAGGTGACGTCCAGGTGCTGCATCACCTCTATAATTCGCATAATGCTGCCTTTTCCTGTGCCCTTCGCGCCTTTGCGCACCGCGTTATTCGTAGGATCCCAATAGATTCGGTGCAAGAGCCGGACGAATTCGACTGAGCCGGCTAATCCGAGATCGGCGGTTCGACTCATGACCTGCTCCTCTATCTTTGTCTGCTCGGATGCGCCGCCAAGCAGGACGCGCGCGAACGCGCCGAAGCGTGAGACGGCGACCACGCCGCCGCGGACTAGGTGTCGATGGCTGTGATCCTGGTTGCGCCCTGCGATCTTCTCCACAACGTGGCGCGAGCGCGCGCCAATCGTGTAGAGCCCTTTTTCGAAGGGGAAGGTTGCCGGCGAGAACCAGAGCGAAAGCCAAGGCCAGACGTTGGGCTCGCCAAGCAGCTTGCGGATATTCTCGGGTCCTACATTGCCCGCGACATACATCGCCAAGTCAAACTTGTTGTCGAAGGCATTCTTCGACAATTTGCCGACCCCAAGGTCGACGGTGAGCTTGTCATTGTGCAGCAGCGTCATCGGCGGGGGCTCAGCGGTCCGACGCTCGCCATCCGTCTGCCGCCCAAGATACGCCGAGAACAGCTTCATTCCCTCGGCGTTGAACGCCCGGATCGAGTGCGCGCTCATGTTTGGCTCTCCGCCGCGGCGGCAAGCCGCTCGTTGGTCTTGGTGGTCAGCTTATACTCGCCTGCGAAGGCGACCGTCGCCTCGCGAACCCAGGTGTCCGCGGCGGCGTGCAGGCCGCCCGGCGCGTCGTGATTGGGGGGCGGCTCGCCGTGAAAGCGGCGAACATGCTCAAGCCATTTCTTGCCCCACGGTGTCAGCTGCAGATCGTCCCGCAGGCAAAGCCGGAACAGGACCTCGCGAAATACCTGTGGGACGATCGCGCCCGCCAGCGCCGGATCATGGGTGAGGTAGTTAGCGTGATCCGCCATGTCCCGATTGACGAGCACAACGGGACCTCCCGCGTCCTCCTCGGCCCAGTCCATGATCCAGGGCAGCTCGCCGAGTTCCTCCGCGCGCACGACGATGAGTTCGGAGCGATCCGCCGGTGGCGTGTCGCCTTCGGAGGTCACCTTGTCCGCCTCGGCCAGCAACCTGCGGTTCGCCTTGCCAACAATCTTGAGGCGGAAGCTGATGCCCGCCGGCCCGTCGAAGCCGTCAAGCTGCAGTTCGGTCAGCGGGGAGGCCTTTCCAAGCAGGTCCTTAACCGCGCCGACCTCGCGCCGAACGTACGATGCCGTCGACAATCGCCACGCCTCGATCACGACGTCGGCCGCTAGCCACTCGGCGTGGTCGTGCGGATGCTCCTCGGGCAGCTCGAGACGCTCGAGACGCGCCGTCACCGGCCCCTCCTCGGCCTGATCTACGGCGAAGGCGACCGCGTGCTGCGGAATGCGCACACGATCGGTGAAGTTGAAGCGGCGCTGGAGCTTACGCGGCATCGTCGACCTCATCCTCAATGTCGACCGAAACAAACAGGTCTCGGGAAGCCAGGAAGCCGGTCACTTTGAGCTGGAATCCCGGCCTCGCGTTCTGAATGACCAGCTGCGACGGCTCCGCAACATACTCACCGTCTCCCTTCGCTTCGATCTCTATCGTGCTGGAGGTGAGGTCGAAATCTTCCTTGCTCCATCTCGGTTTGCCGCGGCGCCGATCATAGGCGACCGAAATCTTCGCATGCAGCGGATGCTCCCCGCCGGTCCGCTTGATCGAGAAGCCGCCCGCCGCCTGCGCAAGGTCGAAGCCTTCCTTGTCGGCTTTAGGGATCTCGATCTTATCCTTTTCGTCCTTGGCCTCGTCTTTCGCCTCCTTCTCGGGCGGCTTGCGGGTCCAGAAGAAGTCTTTGAGGGCGTCCTTGATAGAGGCGGGTCCCTCGGAGTGCGCCGCGATCGCGTGAAGGTCTCGCAGGGCCATACGCACGGTCCGCATGGTGTCGCCTGCACCCTTGTAGGCATTCTTCACGCGATCGGCGATCCAGCGGGAATGCGCCGGCCCCTCGGAGTCGCCAAGGAAGCGGGAGGCTGCGCCCTCGTCTGCGACGAGCAACGCGACCGCCGACTTGCCGATAATCTTCGGGCTCTCGGGCACGCTCACGCGCCCGCGCACATAGGTTTCTCGCGCCTGGTCGGCGCTCGCGGCGCGGCGAAGATAGAGGCGAACGGTTCCAACCTGATCGCCCTCCGCGGCGGGCCGCACCGCGATGGGCAGCTCGACCGCGACGATCTCGTTCTCCGCCCATGCCGCTCGCATCGTCTCAACGGTCGAGGCATCGAAATCCGTCGCGCAAAGCCCGTCCTTCACCAACGATGCCTTGGGCTTCAGAAGAGCGGGAGGCACCTCGGACGTGACGATGCGGCTAAGCTCCAAGGCGGCCGATAGGTGCGGCAGCAGCTGTGCGGCCGCGTCCGCGATCGTGTCGCGGTCTAAGACCAGATCGTCGATCTCCACGATCAGCCGCCCGGACAAAATCTGGTGGAAGCAATGCTCGATCGCAGCCGCGGCAAGAGCGTCGGCGGTCAGGGCTTTGGACGGAAACGGCACGATCATCGAAAGCCCGGGCTCGCCTGCACGTGTCAGGCCGAAGTCTGCGATGAAGGGATCCGCCTCCGCGCCCTTGAAAGGGCGCGGCCACTCGGTCAGGTCGGCTGGCGAGTAGAGGCCGTAGGCATCGAACTGCCCTTCCTCGCCAAGCAGGCGATGGAACTTCAGCGCCGCCTGGCCATACAGCAGTGTCTCACCGTCGCTCGCGCGCTGCGTGACGCCGAACACGAACCGCAGCTGCGATCCGGCGGCGATGGTGCTTTTGCCGACCCCATGCCTTCCGCCCGATGCGCCGGCCTTCCCAGAGTCGCCGTAGCGCTTCCAGAACCGGATGAAGCCGCTGTCGTCATCCTCATCGGAGTCGTGCGCGCCGAGCAAGCCGGTGGTGCCGAAATCCTCGATCGCTAGGAAGGGCACGGGGCCTGTCGCGTCCAGCGTCGCCGCCGCTGCGCTGTCGCATGCCTCGAGGTGCGCCCTGAGCCCGGGGATGTATCGGTTGTGGAAGCGGTCCCGATCCACCGCGCCGAAGCGAAACTTCAGGCGAACGGCATCGATGCCGGCGCGCGCGGCATCGCCGCTGTTCTGGCTGACCTCGCGGACCAGCGACTGCGCAAGATCACGATTCTCATCGACAAAGAACTCGTCGTGCTTGGGGTTAGAGGCGACGCTCCACGCTCCGAGGCGATTGAAGTTCCACATCTCAGAGCTTGAACTCAATCTTGTTCTTGGTCGGCGTCTCGCTGAACCGGCGCTGCATCGCGTCCACCTCTCTCGAGAGAGCAGCGGTGATCTTCTTGATGTCCGCCTCGTCAAACTCATATGCCGAACGGTTCGAGAGGTTGCCGACCAAGCGGATGGACTTGAGCGCGTTCGCGACCCGCTTTTCCGCGATTCGGACGAATTTCGCACGACGATCGTCCGCTGCTGCAGTGAGTTTTTGAGCCGCCATATCGCTCCCTTTCGCGCCAGGGGCGTAACGACGTTTCGTGAATACGTCAATTGAGCGGATAAATTATCAAAAATATTTAGCCAATTTGGCGCAATTTTCTTCCCACACGATCGCTAGTTGGATCAGGGGTTGCGTAATATGCACGATGGGTAAGCTGAGAAGCGGTATATTTGGACGAACATCGTGCGCTTCACCGCATTCTCAGACATTAATTGCGGCAGCGACGGCGAGGCTCGAGGGACCATGCGATGACGTTGACATCCTATCGAATTAACGGAGCTTTTCGGCCGTCTATCCGATGGAAAGACGCATCGCATGCGCGAGAATCGTGGCTACCGACCTAACTCTTCGGCGATGATACCGTGCCAGTGCCGCGGTCAGCTCGGCGCGCTCCACGCTGGCCGCGATAGTCGCCAAGCCAATCAGTTCTTCAGTCACGGATTCTAGTGCGGCTACCTCGGCGCGCCGGAACGTCGCAAGCTGGTCGTTGAGCGCCCTTACAGCAAAGCCGAGTTCAATATTGCCGGCGCGATGCGCAATCTCATGGAAGAGTACAGCCGTCGAAGACGCGATGTCCTCGCGGGCGATTCGACGTGCAACCCCTTCCAGCATAAACCCAGTCGTAAGTCTCTTCGCGGCAATGCCCAGCACGAGTCCATTCCAGTTATATAAATCGCGTAACTCCGCTTCTGTCAGCAGCGGAACACGGAATCCATTGTGGTTGGGCGCCTCGACGAGCCGCTCGCCAGTGAGCCGGTGCAGCGCGTCGCGAATGGGCGTGATGCTGGAAGCGATCTGCTTGCCGATCAGGGCAGGCTCGATCGGGCTGCCGGGCGGCAGTTCGCCTTCCGCGAGCATGCGCTTGAGCTCGTTGTAGACCCGCTCGAAGGTGGCGCCGGGACTCATGGCCTATCCTCCGGTGCGCTGCCCGGCGACGTGTGCCTCGATTAGCGCCTGCTGGTCTGGGCGCAGCGCGTCGACCGCGCCGATTGCGTGGCTGAGTACGTCATGGAGCAGGATCGACGGGCATTGGCCTTCATAGTTGCCAAGGTTGGGCCGGTGCTGGCGGTAGCCGACCAACGCCGAGAGCTCGGGCGGGAAGTGACGCGCAGTCTCCGGCGGATAGGCGAGCCACTGGTTCTCGTAGGGCTTGAGCCAGCCTAGGCAGTAGCTGACGATCGCGCCGCGACGCGTGGCGAAGCTGCGGTTGCCGCCGGCGCCGTGCAACGTCGAGCCGAGGAACACCAGCGCGTCGCCGGGATCGAGTGCGATCGCGATCGGCGTGGCGTCGAGATCCGGGTCGAGCGCCTTGGCGCCGTGGCTGTCGGGCCAGAGAAGCGTGGTGCCGTTCATCTCGCGATACGGCGTGAACGGCCACATCACGTTGACGAGATATTCGATCGTGCCGGTGGGTCCGCGCCACATATCCTGGTCGCGGTGCGGCAGCTGCGGGAGCGCACCGGGGTGGAGCGCGATCGCTTGGGTCAGGTTGAGCTGGATGCAATCGCACCACGGGCCGAGGACATCCTCGGTGATGCCGAGGATCTCGGGATGCATGACCAGCTGGGCGGCATGGGGGCTACGGGCGAGCAGGCGCCCGAATCTCTTGGTGCGCTCGCCATAGAAGCCGCCTTGGCAGAACGGCGTGTCGGTGAAGGCCTGCGCAAGGTCCTCGTCGAGCGCCTTGATCGTCGTGCCGGGGAGAGCGTTGCGAAGGACCCAATAACCGTGCTCGAGTAGCTGCTGGGTCGGATCGGGGGCCGCATGCGCGATGGGCTGGACCATGGTGGCCATCACGCTGCCTCCTGCTCGAGCTCGGCCGGGGCGTGGATGCCGTTGGCCCTGAGCAGCGCGGGCGTGTCCGGGGTGATCTCGATCCGGAGCGCGCCGAGCGTCATGCGGCCGATCGTCCGCGGCGGCCCGAGCAACGCGGCGTGCCAGCCGAACTGGAGGATCTGGTCGAGCCATCCCTGCTCGGCGACGCCGGTATAGGTCGTGATGCCGTTGTCGAGCGCATAATGGGCGAGCGCCGTGACCAGCGCGTCGCGCCAGCGCCGGCGCTCGGCCGCGTGGAGGCCGCGGTCGAGGCAGAAGCGGGTGATCTCCCAGGTGTCGGGGCCCGACGGCGCGGGTGCGTCGCATAGCTCGGTGAACATGTCGCCGAGGATATGCGGCCGGGTCGTCGGCAGCAGCCGTGCCGAGGCGAGGTGGCTTCGCTCGGTGTCGGCGAGGATCAAATAGCGGGCGTGCTGGTCGTCATACTGGTCGATCTCGAACCGGTCGGCGAGGATCGGCAGGTCCCAGCCGAGCAGGTCGACGAACACCCGCTTCCTGGCTTCGAACATTGCGCGCATCACCGCATCGCTGGCGGCGCTGTCGTCGTCCTGAGTGAACAGCATCTTCGGGCTCCCCTGGTCGTGGAAGCCCGATGCTGTGCCCGGTGGCCGGCGGTGACCATTCCCCAGAAATGGGGAGTTTCAACGGATCATCGCATCGGTGAAGGTGAGCGCCCCGTCATAGAGGGCGTGGATTGCCAGCTGGGTCCGGTTGAGGACCCCGTAGCGGCGCCGCGCCTCCTTCATGTGCTGGATCGCCGTGTCATGCCCGATGCCAAGGATCTGCGAGGTCTCCCAGTCCGACTTGCCGCGCGCCGCCCAGTAGATGCAGTCGCGCTGGCGGTCGCTGAGCCGTGGGCGCTCGAGATCGAGACGGCGCATGCCCGAGAGGCGGCGCGCGGCCTCGAACGCGGCCGTGCCGACGAACTGCGCGAGCGGAACCCATTCGACGCGGTAGGTCCGGCCCTGGACGGTTGCGAACGAGCACGAGCCTTCCGACTCGCCCGGCATGTGCGCAGGCACGGTGTAGCCCTCCCCGAGGCCGGCGCGCTTCGACCGGGCGATGATCTCCTCGTCTCGCCGGCTGAACTCGATAAGCTCGCGCAGCATCGTCCAGGGAAAGCCGAGATTGCGCAGGTGGCTCGCCCGGTGCACCGGGTCCGAGCGGCCAAGCCCCTCGGCGTCGAAAAACGCTTCCCAATCCGCCGGGTAGTTGTGGATTCGGATCGCGGGCTGTGTGCTGCGCACCATATCGACATGATGGGTCAGCGCGAAATAGCGGAAGCCCATCTCGCGCGTGATCGCGTCCACGAGGCCGCCGAGCTCGCGGATGCTTGCGGCGGCCTCGACCGCAAGCGCGAATTGTTGTGCTGTCGCAAGAACCATGAGCAACGCCATACCGATGAAGGACGCGCCCCAAGCCGCAGCGTCCATGACCAAGACTTGCCCTGTTCGCGTGCGGCGCTTTCCCGTCGCCGCCACGGTCGGATCGATAAGGCCCTGTATTTAGCCCGATCCTTGCCGCGGGGCAAATTCGCCTGGCAGCAACCCTCGCTAAGTCGCTCGGCTGCAAGCCCAATGCCTCGCCGGATCGGCGATGAGGCACGCGCCTGACACCCGTCCGGACTGGCGGGACAGCGCGCCCTACCGCGCGCTGGCTGGGATCGACCGCGCCGGCCTGGCCTGGGAATGGCTGCGCCGCGATCCAGACTATGCCGAGGTGAGCGCACGGTTGCGGCGCGCCGGCGGGACGGCCCCACATCTCGAGATGGAGGCGGATGCCCGGGCATTCGGCTTATGCTTTCGCCGAGGATGCCACGCGCCCTGCACCTGAGGCGCGCCTGCTCTGGCATGCGGACCTCGATCCCTTCGTACTTCGGGTCCGGGCGTCCCCCGCCGAAGGATCGGATCCCGACGCGATCGATCTCGCCCGTCTGATGCGGTGGGCGACGATCGTGCGTGGCGGCGGGCGCGAGCATGTCGCCTTGTCCGACGGCTGGCACCGCATCCGCATCGACGTGGTCGAAGGCACGCTGGTCGAGGACGGGCCAGCCCGACTCGACTATCTCTTGTCAGGCCTCACAACCGTCGATGCCCATGTCCTGACCCTGCGTCGCATGCTCGGGCTTTGGCGCACCGGGCGCTTCGGCGGAACGCTATACCCGGCTGAACCCAGCCTGCCGCAGCGACTGGAGACACTGCGCGTCGGCGATGCGATCGCGGCAGGCGCATCCTATCGCGAAATGGCGAGCGCATTGTACGGGAAGGAGCTCGTCCGTGCCGAATGGAAGGGGCGGTCCGACTTCCTGATGTCGCGAGTCCGGCGTCGTGCGGCCGAGGCTCGGGCGATGGCGGCCGGAGGGTGGAGGGCCCTCCTGCGGAGGTGAGAAGGCTCGCCAGTACGATCGATCCGAGGGTAGCTCAGCCCCGAGACCTTGTTCGCCCCGGGCCTGTTCGCGCGCTCCCGGCAACTCGAGCTCTTCAGCCCCCGCCCTCGACGTTGATCGGGGGCGCAAGGGGATTGACGTTCTCAGGCTTCAGGCCGTCGTCGGCGGACCGCTGTTTGCCAGCCACCGCCTCGCCGTCCCTGGTTTCCTGTGCCTCCGCTGCCGCGCCGTCCGGCTTTACGCCGGGGATGCGCTCGTGATCGTCGCTCATGTCAAACCTCGTGCTGAAAGTATGCGAAGCCTCAACGCCCTAGAGGTGGCCGGGTCCCACGATCATCCTGAGCTGCAGGTCGAAAGCGTCCCAAGCCAGGACTAGCTGCCAGGTAGTGCGCCGCCCGCTGGCTTTCCGGCGCGATGGATGTGTCGGTGTCGTGACAAGCGCCGGCCAGTCCGTCGTCCCCGCTGGACCCGAGTCGGCGCTCTCGCGCCGGGTCTGGACGGACCTTACTCCCATTTGCGCTACGATCGGGAGGATTGTCAGGCGCAGCCGGTCAGCGCGGCGTGCGCGGCGCGAAGACTGAGCAGCCGCGCCGCGGCCTCGGATATTGTCGCTGGTTTTGATGCGCTCATGGTGTTGCCGCGCAGGTCCGATCGGATATGGTCGGCCACGGCGCAGAGGTCGCGCACGCCCGGTTCGCGGGCATGCGCGATGCAATCGATGACGGCGCTCGGGATGGTTCGTCCCGTGAACATGGATCTCCCCTGGATTCTGACATGGTGGGCGGCATCGGCGGTCCGCCGGGATCATGGCGCGTCGAGGCTCTTGAGCGCGTCGAGCACCTCGCCGACCGGGACCGGCCCCGACAGCTCCGGCGGCTTGCGCAGTGTCGGGCGCGACCGCACCGCGTATTTGTCCGACGCCCAGGACGCGAGGATCGCGCGCTTGACCTCGGGCTCGAGCTGCGGGTGGCTTGCCAGTTCGTGCGGGCCGCCGAGCGACCCGAGATAATGGACGGACATGGTCCTTCCTTTCGGTTCGGATGTTGGCGATTCGCATCGGCCCACCCCGGCGTCGGGCGCCGGAGTGGGCCTGCGTGGCTCAGGCCGCGTCGCGCGCGGCGTCAGGCCCTTCGAGGCGATCATTGGCGGGCGCAGTGTTCGTGCCGTTGATCGCGATCTTGCGGGGCTTCATCGCCTCGGGCACCTCGCGCTTGAGCACGATGCGCAGCAGGCCGTTGTCGAAGTCGGCGCTCTCGACGATCACGAAGTCAGCGAGCTGGAAACGCCGCTCGAACGCCCGCGTCGCGATCCCGCGGTGTAGGAACCGGCCGGTATCGCTTTCCTCGGGCTTGCGGCCGCTGACGGTCAACTGGTTGCTCTGCGCGACGATCTCGATCTCGTCGGGGCTAAAGCCGGCAACCGCCAGGGTGATGCGGTAGCGGTCCTCGCCTTCCTGCTCGATGTCGAACGGCGGCCAGGTCTCGGTCTCGGCGCGCGCCGAGGTCTCGAGAAGATCGAACAGCCGATCGAAGCCGACGGTCGAGCGGCGGTAGGGCGAGAAGTCGAAATTGGTCCTCATATCCAAATCCTCCAATGAGCAATTTGAGCACGAGGCGCACCGGGAGAGCCGGTGCCCTCGGGGTTCACCGGACCGAAAGTCGCATCCGGCGGCGCTGAGATGGTTTTTGCCATCCGCCGGTCAAGAGGAGCGGTTGGAATTTTTTTTGTCGGTGCTTCATCGCGCTTCGCCGAGGGGCTCCGCCGGCTTGCGATAGCCTTGGCACCCGCCTCGGGGCGAGTTGCCAGGACGGCACGATGCCGTTGCCGGGCGGATCGGGCTTCTTTCCCGCGCGTTTTTACGAGCCAGGTCCCTTTCAAGCTGATGAGGAGAGCGCCGATGGCGCAGCATAAATGGTCGCAGGACGTCACCGAGCATTCGGACGCGCTCGACCTGGACAAGGGCGTGTTCACCAAGGACGATCCGAAGGAGATCGCCCGGTCGCTGAAGCGCTCGGCCGAGCAGAGCAAGCGCCGCAAGGGAACGCCGCTCCAGTCGGCGATGGGCATGCTGACCTTCTACATCAACCGCGCCGGCGACAATCTCGGCAAGGCGGACAGGGCCAGGCTCGAAAAGGCAAAGGACGAGCTGCGCGCACTGTTCGACAAGGAAGAGGACGCCTGACGCGTCCGCGTCGGGGGGACACGGCCCCAGTCGATCCGGATCCGAACGGTCTTCGCTGCTGCCTGGCCAGTGCGAGGTTCCGCCGCCTCGAACCCGCGATGCGCGAAATCAGCCGGTCAGGCGCTCGACGGGAAAGCACAGGCTCAGGCGCAGTCCGGCTTCGTCCCACGCCAGCGTGAGGGTCCCGCGCAGGCTCCGCGCCGCTGCCGCCTCGAGCACGCCGCCAAAGCCTGCGCCCGAAGGCGGGCCCTTCACCCGCGGACCGCCGCGCGCCATATTTGGCAGCATTGGTGGTGAGCTCCTGGAGGAGCAGCGCGATCGAGGTGAGCGCGGTGCCGGACAGCCGCACGTCGTCACTGCTGATCGATACGCGTTCGTCGTCGAGTTCGTGCGGTGCCACGATGCCTCGCAAACGCCTTGTGTCCGTACCGTGTCGGAAGGGACACGTGTCGCGGCAAGTCGCAGCGTTGTCTGCGGGACACCCTTTCCTATCTAAGCCCTTGTAACGACGCGAAGGCCTGGAGAAAATGGCAAACGGCTGGGCGCCCGACGGCGCCGTGCAGGATCAGATCGA
The DNA here is from genome assembly GCF_058807215.1 of Sphingomonas sp. GW821-FHT12D09. Lineage (NCBI taxonomy): Bacteria > Pseudomonadati > Pseudomonadota > Alphaproteobacteria > Sphingomonadales > Sphingomonadaceae > Sphingomonas > Sphingomonas sp. GW821-FHT12D09. The sequence goes on from NZ_JBXAQL010000001.1 coordinate 1,877,870, forward strand.
CGACACGGTGATGGATGCGGTGCTGCGTGCCCGCGGCATGATGCCCGCCGGGGACGGCAGCGAGGAATGCGACGATTGCGGCGAGGACATCCCGGCGGCGCGCCGCGCGGCGCTGCCAGGAGCACGGACCTGCGTGCGCTGTCAGGCCCGGCGCGATGCTACCGTTCGCAGCGTCGGAATCAACCGGCGCGGCAGCAAGGACAGCCAGCTGCGCTAAGGTTGGGGTCGTGCCGCGACCGGGTGCCTCCCCTCGCGCTGGCCTCGCGCACGCCGACACCGGTGCATCCTCGTCATGGCTTCCGGAACGGAACGCTGGCGTCGGACGACAAGTCATGGGTGGCGGCGTCCCATCGGAAGTCGAACTGACAGCGGTCGTGGCCTCGGCAGGTATTTCCTCGCGGTTCCGCCTGGGTCGTGAACTCATGAACGACCGTCGGCGAGGGCTGACACATTGGTGGTTAGCTGCCGTTCACAAGCCACCCGGGCACGTCGGGTAAGCGCCCCAATATCCGCCGCTGAAGCGCCCAAGTCGGTTGCCCGAAACCGGTCACCCGCTCGCCTATGATCGGCTCCTATGCCGTCCACGGCGAGGAGAACATTAAAGGAACCAATCGACTATGGGATCGTTCGAGTGGATGGCACCACAAGATGGTGTGCATGCTTGGGGTCATATCATGGCGAAGAACGAGCAGACGAGCCCGAAGGCCGGGAAAGCAGCATCGAAGGTTTTGAAAGACAGTCGCACTGGCAAGGATTCCAAGACTGCTGCCGGCTCAGCGCTCACCCAGCGTCCCGATAAAAAGAAGTCAAAGTGATCCCCTGAGGCCGCAAGGGATGGTACGCCGACATGTAGTGCGCGACGAAGACCGCCGTACAACTGGAAAACTTTGATCCGGGCCCGGCTTGCACGGTCACTTGAATACCCGACAACGACACTTGCGCCCCCTAAATCGAGCTCATGCAGGTATTCATTTCTTCACTCATTGGCGGGTTCGGCCAATTTCGAGAAGCTGCGAAACGTGCGGTTGCGGTCCTGCGCCATACGCCCGCCATGGCCGAGGACTTCGGCGCCCGCACTACGTCGCCTCAGGTCGCATGCCTTCAAGGCGTCCGGCAATCCGACCTCATCCTGCTCATCCTCGGCGAGGGCTACGGACAAATCCAACCCGGTTCGGGATTGTCGGCGACCCACGAAGAATATCGCGAGGCGCGGGGCAGCAGGCAAGTCCTCGCCTTCATCCAGCAAGGCGTGACGCCCGAACCGCGACAGGCCGAGTTCATCGCTGAGGTCGAAGGTTGGGAAAGTGGCCTGTACCGAGCCGGCTTCACTGACGCCGACGACCTCAACGCGGCGGTCGTGCGGGCCCTGCATGACGTGGCCATGAGCGATGCCATCGGCGTTGCTGACCCAGAGGAGATGGCCCGGCGCGCACTTGGGCTGATTCCACCCGAAAATCGAAACATGGTGGCGAGCGCGACGATCGAAGTGGCGGTCGCGTCAGGACCGCGGCAGCAAGTCCTGCGTCCCGTGGAGATCGAGGATCGGGCGCTATCGCAGCAATTGCTGCAGGCCGGCCTCTTCGGCAGCGACCGGCTGTTCGACCAGAGCCTCGGCAACGACGTCCGTCTGGACAATGGCGCGTTGGTGATCCGTCAGGACCGGGGAGCGTCCTTCATGCTGACCGAGGACGGGTCGATCCTGATCCGCCAGCTGCTCGACGAGCCGCGCAACGGGCGTGGCTGGGAGATGGCAGGTCATATGGTGATCCTGCAGGAAGCCGTGCAGGCACGCCTGACGACAGCCCTTTTGTTCGCATCGATGGTCCTCGAGCAGATCGACCTGACTGAACGTGTGACCGACGTAGCTGTGGCAGCGTCGATCTCCGGCGCCGAATACAGGGCGTGGCGCACCAGTGCCCAGAATGAAGCGAGTCCGGGCTCGGTCACAATCGGTATGGGCGGCGGCGAGCGCAGGCCGGTCATCAAGACCGTGCGCCGCGCGGCGTTGCGCGTGGATCGCGGGCGCCTCGTCGAGGATTTGCTGGTACCGCTGCGCCGTCAATTTCCTTCGGGCTGACGCTAGCGCGCCGATACTGATCAGAGATTTAAGCGCACGGCACTCGGTCTGATACCTCGGTCTGAGGTAGCTCCAATGCGGCGAGTGCGCGCCGCAGAAGCGCGGGACCTCGCCGGCAATGACCTCGTCGTGGCGTTCGTGACGCTTCGGGCCTGTCTTGCTCAGATGGATATAGCCGGTCAGATACTGGTCCCCCGAGATCAAGCGAACATCGCAGGCGCGACTCAGCATGGCGCCGGCCGAAGCCTTCTACTGCAGCCAACCCGAAGATCCGCGGCCCGTCCAAGAAGCGTTGCAAACGGCGTAATTGCCGACTTGGATGCCTTGATATTTAGCGTCCGAATTTGGCGCTTTGCCGACGACCGCTTCACGAGTCTACGACCCGGGTCGCCTCGCAGCGCGATGCCCGAAGGTGCGCGGGAAGGTTGTGCGCACACTGCGGCTGCAGGCAGCCACACGGTTCGCGCGTCCTGGTCGGCCCGCACAGGCACACTTGCCTTGGACCGGGGGGGCGCGGCGGCGGCTGGCCCACAGGCCCGCGCGCACGCCGCCGCGCCTGCGGTGTCGGCAAGAGTGCGTCCCTTTGGTCTTGCATCGCGTCGCTGCGACCGCGCTCTACGCCGCTTCGCGCCGCCGGGCCGCGTGCCGCATCCCGGCCTTACGGTGACGATCACTGCGCATCTTGTGAGCGGACGGCGCGCTGGCGCCGGCGTTTGGCTGGTCCCGGGCAGCGGGATGGTCGGCGCGCCCTTCTAGGCCCGCTCGGGCGGGGCGCAACCCGGGCGCAGCCCGGGTCCTCCACTCACGTTCCGGCCTGCGGTGCGCCCCGCCCCTGGCCGCGGGCCTTCCAGGGCTTCCTCGCCGCCCACCCCGCTTTCCGGGGCCGGGTGCGGATTTTTGTGAGGAGGATGGGTCGTGGGCAAGGATCGCGGGCGTCGCACGCGCGGAGAGGTGGACGGGGGCGCGGCTCGCGCCTCGCTCTATGACGAGGTGACCGCGCGGGTCATCGCCGAGCTGGAGGCCGGGCGCTTCCCATGGGTGCAGCCTTGGGACAACGCCGCCGCCGCGCCGGGCCTGCCGCGCAACGCCGCCTCGAACCGCGCCTATTCCGGGATCAACGTTCTGATCCTGTGGGGCGAGGTGATCGCGCGCGGCTATCCTTCGCAGGGCTGGCTGACCTTCCGGCAGGCGCTCGACGCGGGCGGGTGCGTCCGCAAGGGCCAGCACGGTGTCGGCATAGTCTATGCCGACCGGTTCACCCCTGAGGCGGAAAAGGAGCGCGCTGCCGTCGAGGGCGGCGAGGCGCGCGCGGTGCCGTTTCTCAAGCGCTTCACCGTGTTCAACGTCGCCCAGTGCGACGGGCTGCCCGAGCGGATGTTGGCCGGGGCTGCGTCACTGCCGCCGCGCAAGATCGTGCCGGTTGCCGAGGCGCTGATAGCAGCTTGCCGAGCCGATTTCCGGATCGGCGGGGCCGAGGCCTATTATGCGCCGGGGCAAGACTATGTGCAGGTGCCGCCGCAGCCCGCGTTCCAGCATCAGATCGACTATTACCGCACCGCGCTGCACGAGCTGGGCCACTGGACCGGGCACGCGACCCGCCTCGCGCGCGACCTGTCCAACCCGTTCGGCAGCGCGGGCTACGCCCGCGAGGAACTGGTCGCCGAGCTTGCCTCGGCCTTCCTGTGCGCGGTGCTCGGGATCGTGCCGAGCGTCCGCCATGCCGATTATCTCGGGTCGTGGCTTGCGGTGCTGCGCGCCGACAATCGCGCGATCTTCCGCGCCGCCAGCCTCGCCACCAAGGCCGCCGACTATCTGCTGGCCTTCCAGTCCGAGGCCCCGGCGATGGAGGCGGCCGCATGAGCCTCCTCACCCCCGAACTGCGCGCAGGCTTGCGCGCGCAATATCATAGCGATGCCGAGGGCAAGCGCCCGCTGGTCAAGCTGTTCCACCCGCTGTCCGTCGCGACATGGCTGGCGAGCGAGCTTGCCGAGGACGGCGACGCGCTGTTCGGGCTGGCCGATCTCGGCTTCGGCTGTCCCGAGCTCGGCTGGTTCTCGCTTTCCGAGATCGAGGCGCTGCACCTGCCCTTCGGGCTGCGGATCGAGCGCGACCTGCATTTTACGACCGATCTCAGCCTCGCCGACTGGGCGGCATGGGCGCGCAAGGCAGGGTCGATCCTCTGGGCCGAGGCGCTGCTCCGGCGCGCGCACGATACCGCCAGTGACCTGACCAACCGGTTTCCGCCCGGCTGAGCGCGCGAAAGGCGCGTGGCGCGCCGTCCCGCCGCATCCCCAAGCCGGTCCCGCCCGCTGTCCAAGTCGAACGGGACCGGCGCTCACAAGGAGCAGTACCGTGAAACTCGAATTCATCCCGCTCGACAAGCTCTATGTCGATAAGGAGAACATGCGCTTCGCCAAGCGCCCGCCCGATGTCGCCGACATCCTGCCGAGCGTGCGCAAGCGCGGCACCCTCCAGACCCTGATCGTCCGCCCCGGCGCCGAAGAGCGCTTCGGCATCCTCGCGGGCGCACGCCGCTTCCGCGCCGGCGAGATCGTCGCGGGGGAGCGCACCGCCGAGGGCGAGCAACCACCCGAACCCTATCTCTTCCCCTGCGCCGTCCTCGAAGACGGCGACGATGCCGCCGCCGTCGAGGCGTCGCTGATCGAGAACATGGCGCGGCTCGACCCGGACGAGGTGACCCGCGGGGAAAGCTTCGTCCGGCTGGTCCGGAGGGCCGGTCGCCCGACGAAATCGCCGACACCTTCGCGCTGCCGGTGCTCGCGGTGCGGCGCACGTTGGCGATGCCGATGCCTTCTGGACCGCGCAGAATGCCGCGATCGAGGCGCGGCGGGTGGCCTATCTGGATGCGGACTGGAGCGCCGTCGATATCATCGGCCCCACCGAGCAATATCGGGGCTGGGAGCAGGTGAAGGCGCCTAAGCGCAAGGGCGGGCGCGTCTATATCGACGTCCGCGCCAATGGCGAGGTCGTGTTCCACGAAGGCTATCTTTCCGCCAAGGAAGCGAAGCGGATCGAGCGCGGCGAGATGCCCGCGACAGGCGAGCCCAAGCCGGTGCGGCCCGAAGTCAGCGGGCCGCTGCAGACCTATATCGACCTGCATTGCCATGGCGCGTCGAGGCCGAGCCGCAACAGGCGCGCAACGACGCCGTCGCCGAGTCGGTCGAGACGTGCCGGGGCGAGACGGTATTCGATGCCAAGCGCAGCAGGCTGTTGGCGGTCCTCGGCTTCGATCCCGAGGCGCCGACGCTGTGCGACGGGCACGACGAGCACGGCGTCGTCGGGGTGTTCCTGACCCTGCTCGACCTGCCCGACACCAAGGTCATGGACGTGATCGCGGTGCTGATGGGCGAGACGCTCGCGGCCGGAAGCGCAGCGGTCGAGGCGGTCGGCGGCGAGCTTGACTTGCGCATGGCGGAATGGTGGCAGGCCGATGATGCGTTCCTGGAGCTGGTCCGCGACAGGGAAGTGCTCGCCCATGTCGTCGCCGACGTGGCCGGCCCGACCGTCGCCGATGCCAATGCCGGCGAGACCGGCAAGACGCTGCGCCGGATCGTCGCCGACCATCTGGCGGGCGCCAGAGGGCGCGCCAAGGTCGAGGCGGCGCTCGCCGCGCATGCGCCCGAGCCCCACCGGAACCCCACCCCGCGCCGCAGCCGCTCGCCGCGTGACCCTCACGGGGCGGCGTCCCGCCGCCCCGCTTTTCTCAGCCATGGCACCAGTCCGGCTTGGCTTTCCTGCGCGCCACCAGCGCGCGATCCCCTTCTCGACCAACATTGCCGCTAGGTCCCGGCCGCCGAGGCCGACGTGCGCGACGGTGCGGTCGTAGCTGCGCCCGACGCGCTCGATCTCGACCGTCCGTCCCTTGAGCAGCGCGATCGCGGCATGCGTCGCCTGCTGTCCACGCAGCAACTCGGCCCGGCATTTGGCATTGCCGGGCTGACTTCCGGGCGCGTCGATCCCGGCGAAGCGGATGCCCTCGCCGCTCTCCAGCCGGAAGGTGTCGCCGTCGGTCACCCAGGCGACGACGCCCGCTTGCGGGGCAGGCACGGCGGCGATCAGCATCAGCGCCGCGACGGCGCATGCGTCAATGCCCGCCACGCCGGATCACCAGCTTGGTCTCGCCGCACAGCGCGCAACTGTCCTTGCGGCGCTCGAATCCGCCCTGGCCGGCGAGCTCGCGGGTCTTGTGGTTGGCGTGCAGCCGGACGCTCAGGCCGAGCCGTTCGGCGATGCAGTCGTCGCAGTCCGGCTCGGGCGCCAGCCGCTCGATCAGTGCCCGGACCTGGTCCAGAACTGTCATGTCGTTCCCTTTTTTCGGCAACGATAGCGCGCCATGTCGTGCGGCGCATCCCGGTCGCCGGGACCCCAGGACGGCGGCGGGACGCGCGGCGGAGTGGCGATCGCGTCCGTTCCCTGCTGCGCGCAGCCGCATGCGGCCTCTTCGAGGATGGCCGACTGGCGCCGCGCGGCCTGGGCCAGCAACGGCGTCGCCAGCTTTCTTCCCCGGCTCGGCGCTGCGCGCCTGCGCCTTCCTCGCGAGGCAAGAAAGCCGGCTTTGGCCGCCCTTCGCGTTCGCTGCGGCCCGGCCCTACGGGCCCGGGTGCATGCCGGCCGCTTGCGGTGCCCGGGCGTCGCCATCGAGGCCGCACTGGCGCGGCGTCGAAGCACAAGGAGACGCATCATGGCCACCATCGGCAGCTTCACCCGCGACGACTCGGGCGTGTTCACCGGCACCATCCGGACCCTGACACTCAACGCCAAGGCGAGCATCAAGCCTTCGGCCAAAGACAATGACAAGGCCCCCGACTACCGGGTTACCACCGCGCAGGGCGTCGAGTTCGGCGCCGGCTGGACCAAGACTTCGCGCGAGGACCGGCCCTATGTCTCGGTGAAGCTCGACGATCCGTCGCTGCCCGCGCCGATCTACGCGACCCTGGTTGAAGGCGAGAACGGCACGCACAACCTGATTTGGTCGCGCTGAGCCCTTGCGTCCCGCGCCGCCCGGCGCGGGACGCACTCCCAGGGGGTGTCGAAATCGCACCCTGCCGTTTTCGGCACTCCCCGCCGGGTGCCTGCAGGGTCATCCCCGGTGCCATTCGAGGCACCCAGGGACATGCGGCGTGGACAGCGACGACATCCAGCGGGCGACCAGCGCAAGGCGCGGTTCGCCCTTCCTCAATACCGAGCAGGCGGCCGCTTATCTCGCGCTTTCCAGCCGTCAGCTAAAGCGGATGCGCGTGCGCGGCACCGGACCGGTGTTCCGCCGGCACAGCCGCTACGTCCAATATCATATCGACGATCTCGACGCCTGGAGCCGCGAGAACAGCGCCCGGGACATCGGGCGGTGACTCCGAGGCGCTCACCCGGCGACGCACCGCTGCTGGACTGGGGCGAGGCCCATCACAGTCATCTATTGGAACGACTGCGGCGGCTACGGCTGGCCATCCTCGGCGGCGCTGGGCTCGCGCTGCTGGTGGCGCCGCCGGTCTATAGACCGGCCCCGCGCCTGCTCTGGAATGCGTCACCAAGCGCACCGATCGGCCTTTATTGGGTGTGGCCGGGCGACGCGCCCGCACGCGGCGAGATGGCGATCGCCCGGGTGCCTCGGCGCTGGCGCACGCTCGCTGCCGAACGCCATTATCTTCCTGCCAATGTTCCGCTGGTGAAGCGTGTTGCGGCCCTGCGCGACGACCTTGTCTGCGCCTCCGGCCCCCAGGTCTCGGTCAACGGTGTTCGCGTCGCGGCGCGCCTTGCGCGCGATCCGAGCGGCCGCGTCCTGCCCTGGTGGGAGGGGTGTCGCCGGCTTGGCCCGAGCGAATATCTGCTGCTGATGGACGCGCCTGGCTCGTTCGACGGGCGCTATTTCGGGATCAGCGCGCGCGCCGATCTGGTCGGCCGGGCGAGGCTGATATGGCGCCGCTGATCCTCGCCGCTTTGCTCGTCGCGGGTTCGCCGGGGCAGGACGAAACTTCGCGCTGGGCCGCGGAGATCGATGCGGCGGCCGGTCGCTGCGGCGTGCCGCAGGACTGGATCGCGCGGGTGATGCAGGCAGAAAGCGGGGGCCGGACCCTGCTCGACGGTCGCCCGATCCGCAGTACCAAAGGCGCGATGGGGCTGATGCAGCTGATGCCGGCGACCTGGGGCGAACTGCGTCGCGACCTGCATCTCGGCGTCGACCCGGACCTGCCCGCCGACAATATCGTCGCGGGTGCCTGCTACCTGCGGCGGATGTACGACCGCTTCGGCTATCCCGGCCTGTTCGGCGCGTACAATGCGGGACCGGCGCGCTACGCCGCCTGGCTCGCCGGGGACGCGCGGCTGCCGGTCGAGACCATCGGCTATCTGCAGCGCGTCACCGGCGCTGCCCGGGCACCGATCGCGGTGGTGGCCGTGAGGCCCGAGAAACTGTTTCTTGTCCGCCGGGAAGCGCCTCCGGCTTTGAACCAGCCCCCTGCTCCAGGCCAGGCTCCGGCGATGTTCGTGCTCCGCCGCGAGGCGCCGTGACATGGCAAGGGTAGGCTCGTCGTGAAGTCCCAGCATGACGGGCGGCAAAGCGGCCCTCAAGGCCCATGGGTACCCCCCAATTTGCTGCGCAAATCGGCTCCCCCATGTCCGCTTCGCGGCGCCTCCGCTTACGCTCCGGCGGCCCTGACCGCCGCTCCGTCGTCCGTCTCGAAGGCTGTGTCCTCGATGGTGAGAACCGCAAGCGGAGACTGATCATGGCACAGATGGTGTCCATCTCGAACGCAGCGGATCGCGTGATGGCGGCTCTTGTCTCGGGGCTGGAGATCGAATTCGGCAGGGTTGCGGGCGCCGCGCTGGCGGAACGCTTTCTCGAAGCGGAGCAAGCCGATTTCCACTGGCATGCGAGGGTTCAGGAGCGTTGGATCGGCGGCCATTCCGGGAGTGAAGAGAGCGAAATCGAGCTCGACCGGGTGCGCATTCTCGGACGGATCGACGGGCGCTGGTTCGTCGCGGTGATGCTCGTCAACGGCGATGGCGATGCGCATGGGATGCTCGGCAAGCGCAGTTTCAGACGCGCGGAACAGGCGCGAAGGGCGTTCGCGGATGCCTGAAGGGCTCTCCATTGGGGGCCGGGATGCGCTGTCGGACAGGCAGCGCGTCCCGGCTTTCTTTTTGCGCCGGGTGGAAGGCAGGCGGGAGAAACAGGGAAAACAAGATAAAGGCAGTGTCTCGCGACCCTGCTCAAGTGACTGTCTGCACATCCGTTTTTCGCGAGACTCGTGGCCAGAGCCGCGAGACAGGCTCCGCGCGAGTGGCGGAAATCCGGCGCTTTTCACGACCTTTCGCGAGACTCCGCGAGGCTGGCGATGAGCGAAGACGAATTCACGCCGAAGCTCGGCAAGCCGGGCACCAGGGACGGCAAGCGCCTTGTCAAATATGGCGGCCGGGTACTTGCGGCGGCGCGGCTCGCAAGCGGCAAGACCGGCGTGCGCGCCCGACGCTTCGACGGCAGCCGTATCGCCCGAGGCGCGAGCATCGGCAGGCTGCTTTCGAGCCGGGACCGGTTTGCCAGCGCCCGCGCGCGCCGCGCAATGGTAAAGGTGCGACTGGTGCGGATGGCCGGCAACGGACTTGGGGCATCGCGCGCGCACCTGCGCTACATCCAGCGTGACGGGGTGACGCGAGAGGGCACTCCCGGCGAGCTCTATGGGCGCGACATGGACGCAGCCGACGGCAAGGCGTTCCTCGACCGGTGCGCCGACGACCGCCACCAGTTCCGCTTCATCGTCTCGGCAGAGGACGGAGCGGAATATCCCGACCTCAAGCCCTACGTCCGCCGCCTGATGGCGCAGGCCGAGCAGGACCTCGGCACGCGCCTCGACTGGGCCGCCGTCGACCATTTCAACACCGACCAGCCGCACACCCACATCATGCTGCGGGGGGTCGACGACCAGGGGCAGAACCTGGTCATCGCGCGCGAATATATCGCGCACGGGATTCGCGAGCGCGCCGCCGAACTCGCCACGCTCGACCTCGGCCCGCGTACCGACCGCGAGATCCAGGACCGGCTGCGCCACGATATCGAGCAGGAGCGGCCGACCACGATCGACCGGCGGCTGCTGCGGCGGATGGACGCCGACCGGATCACTAGCCCCGCGCACAACGATCCGTTCCAGCAGGCGGTCGCGACCGGGCGCCTGCGCAAGCTCGCTATGATGGGCTTGGCCGAGGACGTGGGGAACGGCCGCTGGCGGCTCGCGGACAGGCTGGAGGAGACGCTGCGCCGGATGGGCGAGCGCGGTGATATCATTCGCCTGATGCAGCGCGAGCTGACGGCCCGCCGGCTCGAGCGGGCGCAGGCCGACCGGGTGATCGAGTGGGAGCTGGCGGCGCCAGTTATCGGGCGCGTCATTCGGCGCGGCTTCTCGGACGAGCATCGCGACCGCCATTATCTGATCGTCGACGGGATCGATGGGCGCGCGCATTATCTCGACATCGGGCGTGCGAGCGCGAGTGAGCCGACCCCCGAGGGCGCGATCGTCCGCGTGTCGCCGCGATCGGCCAAGGTCCGCGAGGTCGACCGGACCATTGCCGCGATCGCCGCGGCGCATGGCGGACGCTATTCGGTGGAGCGCCATCTCGAGCACGACCCGCGTGCGAGCCGTGCGTTCGCCGACGCGCATGTCCGCCGCCTCGAGGCGATGCGCCGCGCCGGTGCGGTCGAGCGCCTGCCCGATGACAGCTGGGCCATTTCGGACGACCATGTCGAGCGGGCCGCCGCCTATGAGGCGCGGCAGCTCCGCGACCGTCCCGTCGAGATCGAGACCCTGTCGGCGGTTCCGCTGGACCGGCTGCCCGCAGCAGAAGCCGCGACCTGGCTCGACCACAGCTTGGCCGGCGAGGAGCGGATCGTGGCACGCCATGCCGGCTTCGGGCGCGAGGTGCGCACCGCGCTCGCTGCGCGCCGGCAATGGCTCGTCGAGCAGCAACTCGCCGATGCCGAGGGCGAAGGTGTCGTCAGGCTGCGGCGCGGGGTGATCGCAGCGCTTCAGCGGCGCGAGCTCCTCCGCCTCGCGGGCACGTTGCGCGAGGAGCTCGGCAAGGCGTTCATTGAACCTGCTCAAGGGCAGAGGATCGAAGGCAGACTAACACGACAGGTCGAGCTGGCGGGAGGGTGCTATGGCTTGGTGGAGCGAAGTCGAGAATTCACGCTGGTGCCGTGGCGGCCTGTGCTCGCGCGTCAGTTGGGCAAGCCGGTCGCTGGGATCATGCGGGACGAGGGGATCAACTGGCACGTTGGTCGAGGTCGCACGGGGCCGCAAATTTCCTGATCTGAAGGGCCGCTTAGCGCCTCAATTGTCACCGTTCAGGCGCGGTCACAGCGCTCCCGGAAGCTGCCATCTGTCATTCTATGATAGGATCGCCGCTTTCAGCTCGTGGCAGCCGCGATTACACTGGGGTGTAGCCCTCGAGCATATCGTTGAGCGTGCGCAGGACACGCTTCGCATCGTACGGTTTGCCGATGAACTTCGCACCAACCGGCAGTTCGCCAGCCTTCGGCACCCTGTTACTCGAAACTACGACGATGACGGCGTCCGGGTGGAGACGATGCGTAATCGCTGCAAGAGCGCAGCCATCGATGTCACCCGGCATCTGTATATCGGTAATCAAGCCTGCGATTTCCTGTCGCTCGGCCAGGATTTGCGCGCCGTCGTCGCCATTCTCGACTTCGATGACGTGAAAGCCAGCCTCCTCAAGCATGTCGACTGCAACCATGCGCAATAGCGATTCATCTTCGGCGACGAGGATGGATCGGGTCTTGGAAAAAGGCTCCGTCATAGAACGCTCCTTTTGGCTCGGTCTGAACGGAGCAAGAGAATTTGCTTCAGCGTGAAGCGGTCAAAGTCAGCACAAGCCCGGTCGGCCGAAAGTCCAGATCGACCTTGCCCCTGAATTCGCCTGCGAGGTTTCGCGTGATGATACGTGAGCCAAAACCCTTATGGCTTGGGACAACAACGTTGGGCCCGCCGTGTTCGGTCCATCGGAAGACGAATTCTCCATCTTCCGACGTCCACGCGATATCGACCGTCCCGGTCGGATTCGAGAGCGCACCATATTTGACGGCGTTCGTGGCCAGCTCGTGTATCGCGAGGGCAAGCGCCAACGCCTCCTTGGCGGACAGGACAAGCTCCGGCCCGCGATAGATTGTGCGACCGACCGGCGTGTGAGGCAACAGCGTCTTCTCCACAACGTCGGTGATCCACGCCGACTGCCAGACGGTCTGGACCAGCAGCGCCTGGGCTTCGCCCAGCGCCAGCAAGCGAGAGGTAAAGGAATCAACGCTGCCGCTATCGGCGGCGGTAAAGGTCTGCGCGGCGATCGCACCGACCAGGGCGAGTAAGTTTTTCACCCGGTGATTCAGCTCGTCACCAAGCAGTTCGCGTTGCAACTGCGCGGTTCTCATCACGGTGATGTCCCTGGAGATGGACAGCAGATGGCTCGGGCAGGGCCCGCCGGCACCGAAGATTGGCGTCACGGTTACGTCCCACCACCTCGGACTTTTTTGGAATGTGTTGGCTAGGCCGACGAAGTTTCCGGTCCCGCCGGCCTTAGCGGTAGCAAGCGCATCGATCGCCGCCGCGTAATGCTCGTCTTCCCAGAACGACGACCAGGGGCAACCCCTCACGGCTTCGAAATCGTCGATCTCCATGGTTCCCATGCCATTGCGGTTCATGAAAACCAGGTCGCCATCCAGCGACAAGACCTTGATGCAATCGCTGCTCGCATTGAGCACGCTCTCAAGAAAACCGGCGGATTCGATATCGATGTCTGCGGGAAGGATGGCGTCGGCGTTGCCACGTGGCGGTATGGATTCAGCCACCAGAAACGCCGATCACGACGCAAAGTGCGATGCCGGGAGCGCGAGCCAATAGACGTCTCATGCTCGCAGCCCTCATGACGAGCGATTCCCCATCTCCAACTACTAGAATAATTTCAAGGAGATGCAATGGAAGTGGATAGATAAAGCCGCATGCAAGCTGATCGGCGAGCAGCTGATGAACGTCGTCAAGGCGTCGATCGACAAGATGGGGCTGAGATTAGTGCTCGCGCTCGGCCTCGCGCTGTTCCGAGCGCGCAATGGTGCGGGTGCGATCATAACCGCCTATTAGGAGGAGGAAAAGCGCGGCTTCGTTCGCCTGAACCTGCTCGCGCTGGCGATAACCGGCGGTGCCGTGCTGGTGGCGGTGCTCGCGATGGTGGCGATCGCGGCGCTCCGCTCTTGAGGACCTGCTGCCGATGCCGGGGTGGGCAGCGTTGATTGCGAAGCTCGTATCCTATCTGCTCCTCGCCTGCGCGGAGCCGCGGGCGCCGCAACGCTCTATGGCTTCGGGCCTTCGCGCGAGAAGGCCAGCTGGGTATGGCTCACTCCCGGATCGGCGATCAGTGCCTTGTTCTGGCCATTGCTGACGATCGGGTTCGGCATCTACGCCGCCAATAGTATCTCCTTCAACGCGGCGTCACTCGTCTTGCCGCCAACTTTCTTGAGCACACGCTTCATCTGATCGTTGGCCGACCAGAAGTCCTTGAGCTCGCCGGTATAGATGTCCTCGAGATCCTCAGGCTGGTTTGCACGTTCGTAGCCGATCGCGACACCAAGACACAAAGAGCCGCGCCTGAGATATCCTACAGCGGTGTCCCTGTAAGCCCGCTGATCATTCCCGGTCCCCAATAATCGGCTGTGAACGACCAGGTGGCGACGATGATGAAGGCGCTCGCGGCGAACAGCATCGTCGTGGCTACTATATTGAACAGCGTGCCGGGCGCGGTGCCGCGGGCGCGAATGAACATCTCTGCGACCGCAAGGTTCGGGAGGTAGAAGAAGAACACCATGATGGCGTCAAACCATCCCGTGAAGTCGCTGGCATGTCCGAGCCGACCGGCTACCAGGAACCAGAAGCCGTATTCCATGCGGTAGAGCCAGGAGCCGACGGTCAGCGCGAACAGCCGGATCGCCCAGGCACGGTGCTTCTGGACGCGGCCTGCGCGCGCGTGAACGTAGGTTAGGACCGCGCCGAGCACCATAAAGGCGCCATAGAGCCCGAACCCCATGCTCATCACAGGTCCGCCGATCGTTCCCTTCGACAGGATGAAGCCAAGCCCTCCAAGACCGGCAGAGACCACATAGAGCCGGCCGAGCCAGCGGTGCACCGCTGGTGCCGCGCGGCGAATCGCGCCAATCAGCTGGATCGGCCCGAGCAACAGGAGGATGCCGCCGGTGAGGAAGTGCGAGCCGATCGCGATCGTCGCCAGCGGGGTGTTTGTGTCATGCAGCGCCGGCAGCGACTCGTTCCAGCGCTGGGCAGTGCCGCTCAGGGCCGTGCCGCCGAAGAAGGCGAGGATATAGGCACCGAAAATGAAGGCACTGACCCAGCTCGCCGCGACAAGCAGGCCGGCGCTCCAATGCAAGGCCGTAGCGTGGAGCGTGTGCGATCGCACGTCGATGTTACCGGTAGGTAGAGTGGTCGCCATGAGATCCCCCGATCTTGCACCGCACCATAACCACGACGATTTGCCCGGCGAAAGCTCCTTCCGCTCGCACGTTCGGTTTTCCGACGGAATCCCGGTTTTCCGACGGAATCCGCGGCAGCGCCCGCGGGGCCCGCAGCACAATCGGCAAATTAGGGCGAAGGATCGTCGCCCGCGCGAGGTGTTCCAGCAAATTGCCTTGGGACGTCTGCATGCCAATCAAGCGCAACGCGCCGACAACCCGGTCATCAAACATTGGCCCCGGCCTGATCACGGCAGCAGCGGACAACGATCCCAACGGCATCGCGACCTTATTCCCAAGCCGGTGCGCAGTTCGGCTTTCATTGCTCTGGACGATGGTCCTGACTTATCCGCTGATGACCGCGGTCCAGCTGGTCAGCGCGCGGATCGGGCGCGTGACGGGGCATGGCCTGGCCTGGCCTGGAACATGCGGCACGTCCTGCTACGATGGGTCGTGACGAGTTTCTTCGCGGCGTTGTTCGTCGCCAACACGACCAACATCGGCGCCGACCTGGCCGCGATGGGTGACGCCGCCCAACTGGTCACGGGCATGGGCGAGCATATTTTCACCATGGCCTTCGCGGTCGGGTCGCTGCTCTTGCAGTTGTTCGTCCCATATCATCGCTATGCGTCGGTTCTGAAATGGCTGACGCCGGTACTGCGGCCTATGTCGCGCTGGTCTTCATGGTCAAGGTCGATTGGGCGGAAGCGGGCAAGGGCACGTTCGTGCTGACGATCGCCGGAGCAACCGCGCTGACTACCATCGTGGCGATCTTCGGCACCACCATCAGCCCCTATCTCTTTTTCTGGCAAAGCAGCCAGGAAGTCGAGGAAATCTATCGGAACGACGACAAGCACGCGCTGGAGGGACACGCCTGACGAGGCGCCAGCCGAATTCGGCCGCATCCGCATCGACAGGTTCGCCGGTATGGCAGTCTCCAATCTGGTTGCGATTGCAATCATGATCGGCACCGCTGCGACGCTGCACGCATCGGGACAAACCGAAATCCAGACGGCCGCCGATGCCGCCAAGGCGCTCCAGCCCGTCGCAGGCGAGTTCGCATTCCTGCTGTTCGCGCTCGGGATTATTGGCACCGGGCTTCGCGGTGCCTGTTCTCACCGGCTCGACCGCCTATGCGATCGGCGAAGTACGCGGATGGAGGACCGGGCTTGAGAAGAAGCCTCGCGAGGCGGGCAGCTTCTATGGCGTAATCATCGTGTCCACGCTGCTCCGCATCGGCATCGATTGGGTCCCCGATCGACCCGATCAAGGCGCTGTTCTGGAGCGCGGCGATCAATGGCGTGGTCGCGGCACCGATCATGGCGCGGATGATGATGGTGGTGTCACGAAAGTCGGCGATGGGCGAATTCACCGCTTCGTTGCCGCTGCGCTTGTTCGGCTGGATAGCGACCGGGGTGATGGCAGTTGCCGCCGTCGCAATGTTCGTGATCTGAGGTCGTTCGCGACCCCGCCGGTTATCGGTCTGCGGGCGCTCCGCACGGCCAACAGTCCGCGGCGGCAGGAAGCTAAGCTATTGCCTGACGATCATGTTTTCGACCAATCTTTGCCGTCGGCGTGCACGCGGTGGTGCGTGAAGAGCTGCGTCCTGCTAGAGCGGCATCATGCCGCTTTCCCGTGACATCGATACCGTCGGCCTGGCCGCCATCCTGAAGACCGCGCTAGACGCGGTCGTCGTAATGCGCTTCGACGGCACGATCGCGGGCTGGAACCAGGTCGCGGAGCGCACCTTCGGATGGACATTCGAGGAAGCGCTGGGGCGGCGCATGGGCGACCTGATCGTGCCGCGCCGCTTCCATGAGGCACATGAGGCGGGGCTCGCCCGCTTTCTGACGACAGGGGAAGCGGTGGTGCTCGACAAGCATCTCGAACTCGAGGCGCTCCACCGCGACGGGCAGGAGCTGCCAGTCGAGCTTTCGATCACGCGTGCCACGTCGGCCGGCGAGCCGGTCTTTCTCGGTTTCCTGCGCGACATCAGCGAGCGACGTGCGGCGGAGCGGCGCCAACAACTGATGATCGGCGAGTTGAACCACCGGGTGAAGAACCTGCTTGGCGTGGTCGCGGGCATCGCGCACCAGACTGCCCGCGCGTCCGAGTCGCTGGAACAGTTCCAAGAGGCATTTGTCGGGCGGCTGCAATCGCTGGGACGCGCCCATGAGATACTGAGCGCCGCAACCTGGGAACGGGCATCCCTCCTCGATCTGGCGCATGCCCTGCTCGGCACCTTCGGCAACGCGGAGGATCGGCGAGCCCGGATCGACGGACCTGACCTGCTGCTCTCGCCCCGGCAGTTCCTCAGCATCAGCATGATTCTGCACGAGTTGCTTACCAATGCCGTCAAATACGGCGCACTTGCCTCGTCCGAGGGTGAAATCGACATAACCTGGACGGTGACCGCAGAGCGCGTCATGCTCCACTGGTCCGAACGCGCGGGACATCCGGTCCCGCCTCCTACACGACAAGGTTTCGGGAGCAAGATGATCGCGCTGAGCGTTAAACACGATCTGAAAGGCGCGGCGTCTACCGATTATACGAGCGACGGGTTGGCGTTCACGGTGACATTCGATTTGGATTGAACAGGATCTGGTCATGCCGTCCGAATTTATAATTCCACGTTTTGCGGTTGATCGAAAGAAGGTCCCGCCTCCATTTGCCACGTCTGCGGTATCCGGTCGCGAAGCCGCTTATCTCCAGACGCGCGTCTTGATCATCGAGGACGAGATGATGATCGCCTGGATGTTGGAAAGTTTCCTGTCCGAAGCGGGGTTCACCGACATCGTAATGGCCGCCGATGGCGAAGAGGCAGGTCGAGCGGCGTCCGAGCTGGCGCCAGGCCTGGTCATTTCCGACCTCAATCTCGGTGCAGGCACCAACGGGCTGGAGGCGTCGGCACTCATCTGCCAGCAGAGCGCCATTCCGGTACTTTTCGTGACCGCCTATGCTGACGATGGGACGCGTGGGCTTGTCGCAGCCCAATTCCCCCGGGCCGAATTGCTGCGCAAGCCGGTCGACCGCGAGACGCTGATCGGCGCGGTGCGCCGCGCGCTGCAGACTATGCAGAGCCATTAGTCGATCCGGTTAGACCGCCAGAAGCGCGCGCCCCTCATCAGTGACTTGTCCGCGAGGCCCGGCACCTCGTCGAGCTGCCTGAACGTCGTGAAGCGACCGCGCTCCTCACGATAGCGCACGATCTCGAAGGCATGACCGGAAAGCGACGCCGGCGCGTCGTGCGCTTCCGTGCTCGCTCTGCTGACATTAAGCTATGCGCGCGAGGCTTTGCAGCCCATGCGGATTTATTGCCTGACTTGCGTGCGGGCTTGACCGCGTTCCGCTGTTCGATGCCTTTGATGCTCGAACGTGCCAGGACGGATTGTTCGACGCCACCGATGCTCAGAGCTTGGCGGGGCTTCGTAAGGTGCCGTTTTCCTTCCACTATCGTTACAGATGCACGGCGGGAACCAAGTTCGGGAGTTCCGGCATAAGATTACAGATTGGAAACAGGAGACCTTTATTGGAATTGTCGCAACTTTCCCGTTGGCCGAGCTGATGTATTTAATGGGAACAACTCATAGCGTTCTAGACCAATAGCTCATTGTGAGCGTTATTTATCCGCCCAACCCCTTCCCGTCGCCGCGCCATTACCCTTGCTTCTTTAGTTACCTAAGGACACCGCTAGCAAAGTGTGTAGTCCAGCAGCAGTGATAGATAGGTAGTCGTAACCTAGTGCCATCCGCTGATGGGGCGCTGCGCTCGCAAGAGCGTCGACAGATGCGTCTGATTCAACGCGGCTCTGTATGCTTAAGAGCGAAATCACTCGCTTCATTCGTACCCCGCGGCGAATCGCTCAAGATTCGGCCTGGATGCGAGGGACGCGGGTGCTGGCCCGTGAAGGGGATACCGGCCCAGAACACTCCGCGGAATGTCACCGCGGTTAGTTCAAGCCGAAGCGAGCGTCAGCTTCTCGAGGTTTGACCATTCGTAGCAGCCAGACAGCTAACGACCCAATATCGGTCACGGGGTCGATTGTCCCCAGCGAGGTACCTGGAGTCACCAGCGAGGACCTGACGCGTAACCCGGAATCTCGCGACCTTTAGTGCCGAGCCCGCTGCAGTGAATCGCGCGGGCGGAGGCTCGCATGACACCGACGAAGCTCCTTCTAGGCCAGATGCTGGTAGTCGCCGCGATCGTCGTGGCGGGTATCTGGTTCGCGACCCAGTGGGCGGCGGCGGCGCTTGCCTATCAGCCGGAGCTCGGCGCACCCTGGTTCCGGCTCGGCGGCACCCCGGTCTACGCGCCTTGGTCGCTCTTTCCCTGGTGGTTCCATTTCGACGCCTACGCGCCAGTCGTCTTCGACGAGGCCGGTGCGATCGCTGCAGTGGGCGGGCTCGCAGGATGCGGGGCAGCGGTGACCGGCTCGGTGTGGCGGGCTCGCCAGCGCCGCAACGTAACAACCTATGGATCGGCGCGTTGGGCGAGCCCGCGTGACATCCGCGCCGCAGGCCTGACGGCCGACGCTGGCGTGTTCCTCGGCCGCGCCGCCGCGCACTATCTCCGGCATGACGGGCCCGAGCATGTCATGGCCTTCGCGCCAACCCGCTCGGGTAAGGGTGTCGGCCTAGTGGTCCCGACCCTGCTCGGATGGACCGGCTCGACTGTCGTCCACGACATCAAGGGCGAGAATTGGCAGCTGACCGCCGGCTGGCGGTCGCGCTACTCGCACTGCTTGCTCTTCAATCCGACCGACGCGCGTTCGGCGCGGTACAATCCGTTGCTCGAGGTGCGTCGCGGTGCCGATGAAGTCCGCGACGTCCAGAACATCGCCGACATCCTGGTCGATCCCGAAGGGGCGCTCGAGCGCAGGAGCCATTGGGAGAAGACCAGCCACTCGCTGTTGGTCGGCGCGATCCTCCATATTCTCTATGCCGAGGAGGAGAAGACGCTCGCCCGCGTCGCGACCTTCCTGTCCGACCCCGAGCGCCCGTTCGTAGCGACGCTGCGCGCGATGATGACGACCAACCATCTCGGCACCGACGCGTTGCCGCTGGTGCATCCCGTCGTCGCCTCGGCGGCGCGCGAGGTGCTCAACAAGTCCGACAACGAGCGCTCGGGCGTGCTGTCGACCGCGATGTCGTTCCTCGGCCTCTACCGCGATCCGACCGTCGCCGCGGTCACGGCAGCCTCCGACTGGCGCGTCGAGGATCTTGTCGCGGCACCGCACCCGGTATCGCTCTACCTGGTCGTCCCGCCCTCGGACATCAGTCGCACCAAGCCGCTGATCCGCCTCGTGCTCAACCAGATCGGCCGGCGCCTCACCGAGCAGCTCCACGCCGCCGGCGTACCCGGGCGCCACAAGCTGCTGATGATGCTGGACGAGTTCCCGGCGCTGGGACGCCTCGACTTCTTCGAGACCAGCCTCGCCTTCCTCGCCGGCTATGGCGTGCGTGCATTCCTGATCGCGCAGAGCCTGAACCAGATCGAGAAGGCCTATGGCGAGCACAACGCCATCCTCGACAACTGCCATGTCCGCGTCGCTTTCGCGACCAACGACGAGCGGACCGCCAAGCGGATCTCCGACGCGCTCGGCACCGCGACCGAGCAGCGCGCCATGCGCAACTATGCCGGCCACCGCCTCGCGCCCTGGCTCGCACACGTCATGGTCAGTCGCCAGGAGACTGCGCGCGCACTGCTGACGCCCGGCGAGGTCATGCAGCTGCCGCCGACCGACGAGGTCGTGCTGGTAGCGGGCTATCCGCCGGTCCGCGCCCGGAAGCTGCGCTACTTCGAGGATGCGCAGTTCAAGGCGCGGGTGCTGCCGCCTCCCGCTCTCGGAAGCGGCGGGGCAGCCGACCTGCCGCCCCAGCGTGCTCATGACTGGCGGGATCGTGTCCGCCCCGTCGATACGCGGCTCGCCGAGGCTGCGGCGGAAGACGAGGAGGAGACCGGCGGCCTCGAGCAGGCGCGCCATCCCGCCCAGGAAATAGTGGCCGTGACACCCATCGATCTGGCGCCCGCCGATCCGCTCGGGCTGAGCGAGGACGAAGGCGACCCTGCCGCCGACAAACGCGCGTTGGACCAGGCCACGGCTGGCACCGCCCGGCGTGCCTATGCCCTCGACATGACCGACAGGCGGCCCGGCAATCTCGAGCTGGACTTCTGAGATGGCCGAGCGCGTCCGCCACCAGCTCTTCCTGCCGAGGCCGGTCAGCGACCGTCTCGAGACGCTTGCCGCAGCACCCGGCGCGACCAAGTCCGCCATCCTCGCCGATGCGGTGACCGCTTGGCTCAACCGCCGCGGCGCCTCCGAGCTCGAGGATCGCTTCGCGCTCCGCCTCGACCGGATGTCCAATGCGCTGGGCCGCATCGAGCGCGACGGCCATGTCGTGCTCGAGACGCTCGCATTGTTCATTAGGTTCGAACTCTCGATCCAGGCACCGCTCGCCGAGAACGACGTGGCCGGCCGCGCGCTCGCGCGCGAGCGCTTCGAGGCGTTCGTGACGCAGGTCGGCCGCGCCGTCGCGACCGGCAGGCGCACGCTCTTTCCCGCGGAGGAGGAGCGATGAGCGAGATCCTCTCGTCCGAACGCCGGCGCGCGATGCTGCGCACCGCGATGGGCCCCGACATCGCTTCGGCTCTCGCCGACAGCCAAGTGATCGAGGTCATGGTCAATCCAGACGGCTCGCTGCGCCTCGACCGGCTCGGCGAAGGCCGGATCGACACGGGTGTCGTCCTCGATGCACCACAGGTCGAGCGGATCGTCCGGCTGGTGGCGAGCCATGCTCGCGCCGAGGTCCATGCCGGGCAACCGATCATCTCGGCCGAGCTGCCGCCGCATCTCGACGGCCGGGCCGGAGAGCGCTTCGAAGGCGTGCTGCCGCCGGTCTCGACCGGGCCCTGCTTCTCGATCCGCAAGCCCGCCCAGCGCCTCTATACGCTGGACGACTATGCGGCGGACGGGATCATGTCCGCCGCGATGACGGAAGCGCTGCGGGCGGCGGTCACCCAGCGGTTCAACATCCTCATCGCCGGCGGGACGAGCTCGGGCAAGACGACGCTCGCCAACGCGCTCCTTGCCGAGATGCGCTGGGTGGACGCCCGCGTCATCCTGATCGAGGACACGCGCGAGCTGCAGAGCCCGGCGCCGGACACGGTGGCGCTGCGCACCCGCCCGGGGATCGTGTCGATGACCGACCTAGTGCGCTCGACGCTCCGTCTCCGACCGGACCGGATCATCATCGGCGAGGTCCGCGGCCCCGAGGCGCTCGACATGCTCAAGGCCTGGAACACCGGGCACCCCGGTGGGATCGCGACCGTCCATGCCAACTCTGCCGAGGCCGCGCTCTATCGCATCGAGCAGCTCGTCCAGGAGGCGGTCGTCACCGTGCCCCGCCGCCTCGTCGCCGAGGCGATCGACCTTGTCGTCTTCATCGCCGGACGCGGCGCCCACCGCTCGGTCGACGCGATCGCGCGCGTCGTCGGCGTCGATCCCGACACCGGCGCCTACGCGCTCGCCCCCTTCCACCTTCCCACCAGCCAAGGAGCCTGACCATGAAGACCATAGACCTGCCCACCAAGCCGCGCCTGCTGGCCGGCGCCGCAATCGCCGTCCTCGCCGCCGGCCAGGCCTGGGCCTCCGGAACCGGCATGCCGTGGGAGGAACCGCTCCAGCAGGTGCTGGAGTCGGTCCAGGGCCCGGTCGCCAAGATCGTCGCGGTGATCATCATCATCGTGACCGGCCTGACACTGGCCTTCGGCGAGACGGCCGGCGGATTCCGACGCCTCATCCAGATCATCTTCGGCCTGTCGATCGCGTTCGCGGCCTCGAGCTTCTTCCTGTCCTTCTTCTCGTTCGGCGGCGGGGCGCTGCTGGCATGATCGGGGACGGCCAGCATCTCGACGGGTTCGAGGCGCCGCTCCACCGGTCGCTCGCCGAGCCGATCCTGCTCGGCGGCGCGCCGCGCGCGATCGCGATCGTCAACGGCACCGTTGCCGCCGCGCTGGGCCTCGGACTCCAGCAATGGATCGCAGGCGTGCTGGTCTGGGCCTTGGGCCATACGGTCGCGGTGTTCGCGGCGAAGCGCGACCCGGACTTCGCGGCGGTGCTGGCGCGCCACCTGCGGCAGCGGGGATATCTCGCATGCTGAACCTGCGTGAATATCGCAGCCGCGCCGACCGCCTGGCCGATCATCTCCCCTGGGCCGCGCTGGTCGCGCCCGGCGTGGTGCTCAACAAGGACGGCAGCTTCCAGCGCACGCTGCGCTTCCGCGGCCCCGACCTCGAATCGGCGACCGAGGCCGAGCTGGTCTCGGCCTGCGCGCGCGCCAACAATGTCCTGAAGCGCTTCGGCTCGGGCTGGGCGCTCCACATCGAGGCCGAGCGTCGCGAGGCGCCGGGCTATCCGGCGAGCAGCTTCCCGGACGCGGCATCCTGGCTTGTCGACGAGGAGCGTCGTGCGTCGTTCGAGGCGGCGGGTGCCCATTTCGAGAGCCGCTACCATCTCACCCTGACCTTCCTGCCGCCACCCGACCAAGCCGACAGCGCCGGCCGCGCGCTGGTCGAGCGTGCCGATGCGCCGCAGGGTCGCGACTGGCGCCAGGCGCTTGCCGGGTTCGTCGCGGAGACCGATCGCGCGCTCGACCTGTTCTCGGGCTTCATGCCGGAGATCGCGGCGCTCGACGACGCTGAGACGCTGGCATTCCTACATGGTACCATCTCGACGCGACGCCACGGTGTGCGCGTGCCCGAGACGCCGATGTATCTCGACGGGCTGCTCGCCGACACACCGCTTACCGGCGGGCTCGAGCCGATACTCGGGTCGCTGCACCTGCGCACGCTGACCATCCTCGGCTTCCCCGGCCTCAGCCGGCCCGGGATCCTCGACGCGCTCAACCATCAGGATTTCGGCTATCGCTGGGTCACGCGGTTCATTGCGCTCGACAAGACCGACGCCACCAGGGCGCTGACCCGGCTGCGCCGCCAATGGTTCAACAAGCGCAAGTCGGTCACCGCGATGCTGCGCGAGGTGATCTACAACCAGCCGGTCCAGCTGCTCGACAGCGACGCCGACAACAAGACCGCCGACGCCGATCTCGCGCTCCAGGCGCTGGGCGGCGACCATGTCGCCTTCGGCTACCTCACTACGACGATCACCGTCGCCGACGAGGATCGGGCCCGCGTCGAGGAAAAGGTCCGCGCGGTCGAGCGGATCGTCAACGGGCTCGGCTTCACCTGCATCCGCGAGGGGCTGAACGCGGTCGAGGCCTGGCTCTCGAGCCTGCCCGGGCAGGCCTATGCCAATGTCCGGCAGCCGCTCGTCCATACGCTCAATCTCGCGCACCTGATGCCGCTGTCGAGCGTCTGGGCGGGACCGGCGCGCAACCGGCACCTCGACGGGCCGCCGCTCCTCCATGCCGAGACCAGTGGATCGACTCCGTTTCGGCTCTCGACCCATGTCGGCGATGTCGGGCACATGATGATCGTCGGCCCGACCGGTGCCGGCAAGTCGGTCCTGCTCGCGCTGATCGCGCTCCAGTTTCGCCGCTATCCGGGGAGCCAGCTCTACCTCTTCGACATGGGCCGCTCGGCGCGCGCGGCCACGCTGGCGATGGGCGGTGTGCATCACGGGCTCGGGCTCGGCGGCGACGCCGGCGATACGATCGCGTTCCAGCCGCTCGCCGGGATTGCCGACGCCGGCGAGCGTGCCTGGGCGGCAGAATGGATCGCCGCGCTGCTCGCACACGAGAAGGTCGTGGTCACCCCCGAGGTGAAGGAAGCCGTCTGGTCGGCGCTCACCAGCCTTGCGAGCGCACCTGCCGAGGAGCGAACGCTCACCGGCCTGGCGATGCTGCTCCAGTCGACCGCACTCCGCTCCGCGCTGGCGCCTTATACGCTGGAAGGCGCCTTCGGCCGGCTGCTCGATGCGGCCGAGGACGATCTGCGCATGGCGGATGTCCAATGCTTTGAGACCGAGGCGCTGATGGGCACCGGCAGCGTGGTCGCGCCGGTCCTGACCTATCTGTTCCACCGGCTCGAGGCACGGTTCACCGGGCGTCCGACGCTGCTCATCCTCGACGAGGCGTGGAAGTTCCTCGACCATCCCCTGTTCGCCGCGCGTATCCGCGAGTGGCTGAAGACGCTGCGCAAGAAGAATGTCGCGGTGATCTTCGCGAGCCAGAGCCTCGCCGACATCGCCGACAGCGGCATCGCGCCGGCCATCATCGAGAGCTGCCCGCAGCGCGTCCTGCTGCCCAATGCCGCGGCGATCGAGCCGCAAGGACGCGCGGCCTATCAGCGGTTCGGGCTCAACGACCGGCAGATCGAGCTCGTCAGCCGCGCGACGCCCAAGCGGCATTATTACCTCCAGTCCGCCGCTGGCAACCGCCTCTTCGAGCTGGGCCTCGGGCCCATCGCGCTCGCGCTGTGCGGCGCCTCCGATCCCGCCACCCAGGCGCGCATCGACGCGCTGCTCGCCGCGCACGGGCCAGCCGGATTCGCCGCGCGCTTCCTGGAGCAGGCCGGTCTCGACTGGGCCGCGGCGCTGCTCGCCCAATTCCCCGATTCCCAAGCGAAGGAGTAGAAGTGATGCGTATCCTCACCCGCAAGAACCTGATCGCAACGGCGCTGGGCCTGGGCGCCCTGGGCTCGCTGACGATGGGCTTCGCGACCAGCGCGCACGCGCAGATCACGGTGTTCGACCCGACCAACTACAGCCAGACCGTCCTGACCGCGGCGCGCACGCTCCAGCAGGTCAACAACCAGATCCAGTCGCTCCAGAACGAGGCGCAGATGCTGCTCCGGCTGGACAGGAACCTGAAGGGCATCGCCTTTCCGCAGCTCCAGGCACTGCTCGACAAGCTCGACGGCATCGACCGGCTCATGAAGCAGGCCCAGAGCGTCGACTTCGAGGTGGACCAGCTCGAGGCCAGGCTGAAGTCGCTCTATCCGCGCAGCTTCGATCCCGGCTCGACACGCGATCAGCGGCTGCAGGCGGCCCGGGCGCGCTACGACGCGAGCACCGATGCGCTGCGCCGGACGATGACCGTCCAGAGCGGCATCGTGCAGCAGGCGCGTGAGGATGCCGAGGCGCTGGCCGAGATCGCGGCGCGCAGCCAGGGTGCGGAAGGCGCGCTCGCCGTCGGCCAGGCCACCAACCAGTTGCTCGCGCTCACCGCCAAGCAGGGCATGGCGCTCCAGCAGATGATGGCCGCGCAGTTCCGCGCCGACGCGCTCGAGAAGCAGCGCCAGCTGACCGAGTCCGAGGCATCGCGGGCCGCGACGCGCAGGTTCCTCGGCACCGGCACCGCCTACACGCCCCAGCGATAGCGAGACCGGCCGCGGCGGAACGAGCCCCCTGCCGCCGCGGTCGCAGTCCGCGGGGCCCGGCCACCCGCTCCCCCTGGCCGGGCCCCGCGGCACCCAGATCCAAGGAAGAACCCGTGAACGACCTCAACGTGATCGACCGGTTCATGGCCGACTTCATCCGCTATATCGATAGCGGGTTCGGCCTGCTCGGGCCCGATGTCGGCTTCCTGACATCCGTGCTGATCGGCATCGACATCACGCTCGCCGGCCTGTTCTGGGCGATGGGCGGCGAGGACGACATGATCGGCCGCTTCATCAAGAAGATCCTCTATATCGGCGTGTTCGCGCTGATCCTGAATCGCTTCTCCACGCTCGCCGATATCATCTTCCGCTCCTTCTCGCAGGCAGGGCTGACCGGCGGCGGGGGCACGCTTTCCGCCGACGATTTGCTGCGCCCGGGCCGTCTCGCGGGCACCGGCTTCCAGGCGGCCTGGCCTTTGCTCGACCAGGCCAGCGACCTGCTCGGCTTCACGACCTTCTTCGAGAACTTCATGACGATCATGGTGCTCCTGATCGCCTGGGTGATCGTGATCGTCGCCTTCTTCATCCTCGCCGTGCAGATGTTCGTCTGCATCCTCGAGTTCAAGCTGACGACGCTCGCCGGGTTCATCCTCGTGCCGTTCGCGCTGTGGAACCGCACCAGCTTCCTCGCCGAGCGCGTGCTCGGCAACGTCATCTCCTCGGGCATCAAGGTGATGGTGCTGGCGGTGATCGTCGGCATCGGCTCGGGCTTCTTCACCGAGTTCGCCTCCGCGCTCCAAGGCAAGGAGCCCGATATCGGCCAGGCGATGAGCTTGGTGCTCGCCAGCCTCGCATTGTTCGGTCTCGGCATCTTCGGGCCGGGCATCGCTTCCGGGCTCCTCTCCGGCGCGCCGCAGCTCGGCGCCGGCTCGGCGGTTGCAACCACGGCGCTCGCGGCAGGCGGCTTCGCGGTCGCCGGCGGCGCGGGCATGGCTGCGGCGAAGGGGCTTGCCGGTGCCGGGCTCGGCGCGATCCGCGCCGGCACCTCGATGGGGTCGGCAGCCTCGACCGCGTACAAGCTCGGCCAGGAAACCTCCGGCTCGAAGTCGGTCGCCGCCGGTATGGGCGGTGTCGCGACCGCCGCCCGCGGCGCACTCGCGCAGCGCATGGGCGGAGGGCTCCGCGCGGCGGCCGCCGACGCCCATCGTGCCGCCTGGAATGCCGGCACGATGGGCGCGCAGGCGAACCCCGGGGGAGCGCCGGCTCCTGCGTCTAACGCCATGCCGGGTTGGGCGCGCGACCTCCAGAACACGCAATCCCGCCGTCACCATCGCCAAGCGGCGATCCACGCCTTCCAGGGTTCGGATCGCGGCGGCGGCGGCGCGACCCCCGACATCAAGGAGAAGAACTGATGCGCTTCAAACGTGCCGTCCAGCGCTACGGGCGCACGGACGAACCCGAGACACCGTACCGCCGCGCGGGCCAGCTCTGGGACGAGCGGATCGGCTCCGCCCGGGCCCAGGCGAGCAACTGGCGGCTGATGGCGTTCGGGGGGCTGACGCTCACCACCGGCCTGTCGGGCGCGCTGGTCTGGCAGTCGATGCAGAGCCGCATCGTCCCCTATGTCGTCGCGGTCGACAGCCTCGGCCAGGCACAGGCAGTGTCCCCCGCCGCCGCCGAGTACCGACCGACCGACCCCCAGCTCGCCTGGTTCCTCGCGCGCTTCGTCACCGACATCCGGGGCCGGTCGCTCGACGCGGTGCTGATGCGGGAGAACTGGCTCCAGGCCTATGACTTCGCGTCGAAGCGCGGCGCCATCTTCCTCGGCGAATATGCCCGCTCGGCGAACCCGTTCGCCGATGTCGGCGACAGGACCGTCTCAGTCCAGGTGACCAGTGTGGTCCGTGCGTCCGCATCCAGCTTCCAGGTGAAATGGGCCGAGCGCGCCTATGAGCGCGGGAGCCTCGCCGGTACCTCGCGTTGGACCGCGATCGTCACCGTAGCGCTCAAGCCGCCGCGCGACGCGGACACGCTGCGCAGGAACCCGCTCGGCCTCTATGTCGATGCGATCGACTGGAGCCGCGAGTTCGAGACGCCTGCCGACCATGCGCCGGGCACGGCGCCGACGCCCGTGCCGGATCCCGGCGTGCCCAGCGGATCGCCGCTCGATCCCCGCCTCGGCCAGCCCTCCCAAGCCCAACTGGAGAACCGCCCATGAACCGCATCCTGCTTGCGGCGAGCGCGCTCGTCGCTGTGCCCGCTTTCGCGCAAACCTCGCCGCCCCAGCCGCCTCAGGCCGCCACGGCGAGTCCTAGCTCGCCGCCGGTCGCGACTACCATCGCTCCCCCGTCGGTAGTGCCTCCCGTGGCGCCCCGTCGCCACAAGCCGTCGCCGGCCGAGCTTCGGGTTCGCACGGCGAATGCGAAAGCGATCCAGGAGCCTGCGGCCCCGGCCTTCGTCAACGCCGTGCAGGTCTACCCCTATGGCGAGGGCGTCCTGTACCGCCTGTTCGCCGCGCCCGAACGGGTCAGCGACATCGCCCTGCAGCCCGGAGAGGCGATCGTCTCGGTGGCGGCGGGCGACACGGCGCGCTGGACCGTCGGCGACACGACCAGCGGCTCCGGCGAGAGCAGGCGCGTCCATATCCTCGTGAAGCCGTTCGCCGCCGGGCTCTCCACCAACCTCGTCATCACGACCGATCGGCGCGCCTATCATCTGCAGCTCGACAGCACGCCGGCCACCGCCATGGTCGCCTTGTCCTGGACCTATCCGCAGGACGAGATGATCGCGATCCGCCGCCAGCAGGCGTCGGCGGAAGCGGCAAGGCCGGTCGCTTCGGGCCTCGCCGTCGAGCGGCTGAACTTCGCCTATGCGGTGACCGGCGACAGGCCGGCCTGGCGGCCGCTGCGCGCGTTCGACGACGGGCGGCAGACGTTCGTCGAATTCCCGGCGAGCGTCGGCGTCGGCGAGGCGCCCCCGCTGTTCGTCATCGGCGACCGGGGCGATGCCCAGCTCGTGAACTACCGGATGAGCGGCCGCTTCTATGTGGTCGACCGGCTGTTCGATGCCGCAGAGCTTCGCCTCGGCGGAAAGAAGCAGGCCGTGGTGCGCATCAACCGCGCCGGCGCCGACCGGAGCCGGCGGCAGCGGAGGGCATCATGAGCGAGACCGCGCCCGACGCCGCGACCTTGCCCAAGGTCGATCCCGAGACGCTGGTGCTGCGCGGCCGCCCGAACCGGATCATCCGCTTCCGTCGCGGCGCGATCATCGCGATCGCAGCGCTGGGATCGACGGCGATCGTCGGGGTCACCTGGGTCGCGCTCAAGCCCGCGACCTTCCGGATCGTCGCCGGTGCCGAGGACCAGAAGGACCTCGCCAACCATGCGCCCGACGACGCACTGGCCGGCGCACCGAAAAGCTATGGCGACGTGCCCAGGCTCGGGCCGCCGCTCCCCGGCGATCTCGGGCGTCCGATCCTGCGCCGGCAGGAGATGCTTGGCGGATCGCCGGCTGGGAGCTCCTCGGATCAGTCCATGCAGGCGGCCGAAGCCGAGCGACAGCGGCTTCTCGCCGAGCGCAAGGCGGCCCGCGAATCCGGAATCATGATGCAGCTCGGCGCCACCGAGCATGCGGTGAATGCGGCTCCGCCCGCCTCTGCGCCGGCCGCCGTTCCGGCACGGGAAGCGCCATCGGCGACGATCGCGATCGACCCGGTGCGGGATCCGGGCAACCAGCAGCGCAAGGCCGACTTCCTCGCCGGCAAGAACGAGACCGGCGATATCAACCCGCACGCGCTGGTGGCGCCCGTATCGCCCTACACGCTTAGCGCCGGCAGCATCATCGCCGCCAGCCTGATCACCGGGCTCAATTCTGACCTGCCCGGGCTCGTCACCGCGCAGGTGACCGAGAATGCCTATGATAGCGCCACCGGCCATATCCTGCTGGTTCCGCAGGGCGCCCGGCTGATCGGCAGCTACGACAGCGTCGTGGCCTATGGGCAAAGCCGGGCTCTGGTCGTCTGGCAGCGGATCGTCCTGCCGAACGGCTACTCGATCCGGATCGACAATGTGCCCGCGACCGACATGGCCGGCTATGCCGGCCTTGCGGACAAGGTCGATGCCCACACCTGGCAGCTGCTCAAGGGCGTGGCGCTGTCGACGCTGCTCGGCGTCGGCACCGAGCTGAGCTTGGGCGACAGCGAAAGCGATCTCGTCCGCGCGATCCGCGAATCCGCACAACAGGGCACGTCGCGCGCCGGCGACCAGATCGTCACCAAGAACCTCAACGTCCAGCCGACCATCAAGGTGCGGCCCGGCTGGCCACTCCGCGTCGTGGTGCACAAGGACATCGTCCTCGCGCCATGGCCCGGCCAGGAGCAATAACATGCCCGACCTCAAGCTCGCGCAACTTCCCGACCGCACGCCGGTCAAGCTCGGCATCTCGGTGATGCCGGACCTGCACCAGGCGCTCAACGACTACGCCGCGCTCTATGCCCAGGCCTATGGCCGGGAGGAACCGGTCGCAGATCTCATCCCGGCGATGCTCACGGCCTTCCTCGAGAGCGATCGTGCCTTCAGCAAGGGGAGGTCGAAATGAGCCGGCGTGCCCTGGAGCCCGATGAGGCGACGCTCGAGCCGATCAGCGTGCGGATTTCCACCGCCGTCAGGATCACCGGCATCTGTCGCTCCACGATCTACGAGCTCATCGGCGACGGGACGATAGAGACCGTGAAGATCGGGCGATCGACCTTCATCCTCTATCCCAGCCTGAAGCGGCTGTTCGAGCGGAGTTGAAGACGGGCCGGGCACCCGCTCCAGCGGGGTGCCCGGCGCTATTGATCGCTATCGACCGGCGGAACATGCGCATACAGATGCGCGGCCCGCCGCACGAAGGCGGCACGATCGCGGCGAGCCTGTAGAACCCTCGGGGTTCGCTCCTGCCAGTCGGCCACGGCCGACACGAGCGCGCCGTTTCTGCCCAGGATCCCGTCCGCCAGCTTCACGACTACCAGATTCGGCGTAGCTTCCGGGCGGATCTCGAGCAGGTCGGCGAGCGCCTTTTCCTCACTACCGGCCCCGAGACGCGAAGCCAGGATCGCGAGCGCGATCCCAGCAGACCTCCCGACGCCGTGATAGCAATGAACCAGCAGCGAGCCTGCTTGGTGCGCCTGCGCGAAGGCGAGCGCGTCGATGACTTGCTCCCGTGTCGCAACTCGAATTCCGAGGCTGTCGTCATCGACATCCTCGAATTGCAGCACCAAGTGCGCTGGCATCGGCTGCGCCGAAAAGCGCAACCGATCCGGTAGTCGGCACCCTGGATCCTCGAGGGTGATGACGGCGCCGTAGCGGCGCTTGTGCTTCCTGGCCTGAGCGAGGCTTGAGACCGCGAGGCTCCCCGGCTCCGGCGCTTTTATGGGCGTGGACATGCCTGCTCCATGATGCAGTTCTGTAGTGGCCTTCGCATCGATTATCGCGATCGCGCACCGCGCCGGGCGAAGTCGACAGTCACCACCTTGCTGTGTCCGGTCGGCTTGGCGCCATCGTCGCCCAGGCGAAGCTGGTCGAGATAGTCTGACCAATGCTGCATCATGCGCACGCGCTCCTCCCAATATTGCCCGCGCGCATAGGCGCGTCGCACGCCGTTATTCTCCATGTGGGCGAGCTGCCGTTCGATCGCGTCGGGGTTCCATAGTCCCATCTCGTTGAGCAGCGTCGCCGCCATCGCCCGGAAGCCATGCGCGGTCATCTCGCTGCCGCTGTAACCCATACGCCGGAGCGCGAAGGTGACGGTGTTCTCCGACATGGGGCGTTTCCAGGTATGAGAGGCCGGGAACACAAAGGGGCTGTGGCCGGTCAGCGGACGTATCTCGTCGAGCAGGTCGAGCACCTGCCGCGACAGCGGCACCTGATGCGGCCAGCGCATCTTCATCTTCTCCGCAGGAATCGACCACACCGCGCGCTCTAGGTCGAACTCGCTCCATTCGGCCCGGCGCAACTCCCCGGGGCGCACGAAGACGTGGGGCGTCATCCGCAGTGCGAGCTTGGTGATCGCGTATCCGGGGCAATCGTCGATGTCCCGGAGCAGCTTGCCCACTTCCTTCGGCCGCGTGATCGCGGCGAAGTGCTTGGTCTTGGGAACGATGATCGCGCCGCGCAGGTCGCGGGCGACATCAACCTTCGCTCGCCCCGTGGCGATGCCGTAGCGAAACACACGGCTGATGACGCTGCGCATCCGTCGCGCGCTCTCATAGCGGCCGGTAGCCTCGATCTTGCGCAGCACAGCCAGCACTTCCTGCACCTCGATCTCGTGGAGCGGGAGATGGCCGAGAAACGGATAGACCTTCTCCAGCAGCCAGCGCACCTTGCTGAGCGTCACCTCGGCCCGCTCCTCGCGGGTGATCTTGACGAACCACTCCTCGGCGACGCCCTTGAAGGTGATGTTCTCGTCGATCTGAGCGCGGAGCTTCCTACGCTGCTTCTCGACAAAGGGATCGACGCCGTCGGCCACCATCTTTCGCGCGGAATCGCGCTTGTCGCGCGCCTCGGCGAGACTGACTTCCGGCCAGACGCCGAGGGCGAGCGCCCGTTGCTTGCCAAGGAATCGGTAGCTCAGGCGCCAGTACTTGGCGCCGTTGGGCATCACTAGGAGGTAGAGTGATCGACCGTCGCCGAGCTTGTAAGCCTTCGCCCGGGGCTGGGCGTTCCTGATCGCGAGTGCGGTAAGAGCCATGTTGGTATCTCCGTCCGAAAACGGGTGGATCTCGGGCCGAAATAGACCAACAAAAGCGTTGGTATCTCGGCGGACCCGCCCAAATCTCGTCGGAAAGATATTTGGAAAAAGGCTTTTTACCCAGCCACTTACGCGACGCCTCTGGACGTCAATGGACTGGGAAAATGGTGCCCAGAAGAGGACTCGAACCTCCACGCCCTTGCGAGCGCCAGCACCTGAAGCTGGTGCGTCTACCAATTCCGCCATCTGGGCACGGGGTAGGCGAGCGCCTCTACGGACGGGCCCGATTGCTGTCAACCGCCACGAAGATGATTTTGGAGAATGGACGCCTTTTTTCTCGCCGCGCAGCAACGTGCTCAGCCGGCGCAGCCCCGTACAAGCGCGTTCACGCGGCGATGCGGCACGCTGCTACGACACCGCAGGACCAAGGCCCGCTACGCTATCCCATGACGGCTCCGCCAACGCCGCGCTTTTGGGGAGATATGGCGCGCCTATGGGGGGACTCGAATCCGTGCCGCGCCCCATTTGCCTGTTTTTTCTACATTTTTCCACGCGCCTGATCCCGCTACCCCGGTCGATATCCGCGCCGTTCGAACCTGGTCGAAGCCAGCGATCGCCGACGCTCAGGGGCAGGCTGGAAGGCGAGCGCTCACCCTGCTACTCCATAGGCGTAGGGCAAGCCCTCGGCGATCGAGCCAGGCGGGGCGTGATGGGCATGGCGGCAATTCCATAGGGCGGGGGCTGAAGTGGATTGGCAGTTTTCTGCGACCCCGAGCGGGTTCGAACGCCCCGCCCTATTGCTTCGACGCCTGGCGATCTGCCTGGCGGCCCTTCTGTCCATCGCTTCCGTCAACGCGCAAGTCATGCCGGCGGGTTTCGGCGCGTACAAGCATCTGCGCTGGGGTGCTGAAGAGGGCGCGCCGGATAACGTGCAACAGATCGCGCAGACGCCGGACGGCTATCTCTGGCTCGCCGGCGACGCCTTGTACCGGTTCGACGGCGCGACCTTCGAACGGATCGACTGGCCCGCCGGCACCTCCAGGAAACCCGCATTGCCCTCGGGATTGATGGTCGATCGGCAGGGCCAGCTCTGGGTCGGGCTTCGCGGCAATGGCGGCCTGGCGGTATATCACGACGGCGTGCTGAAGGCGGTGCCGATACCCGATCCGCCCTTCGCCCTCGTGCATCTCGCACAGGCTCCCGACGGAACGATCTGGGCCGCGACTTCCCCCTTCAACAA
The DNA here is from genome assembly GCF_058807215.1 of Sphingomonas sp. GW821-FHT12D09. Taxonomy (NCBI): domain Bacteria; kingdom Pseudomonadati; phylum Pseudomonadota; class Alphaproteobacteria; order Sphingomonadales; family Sphingomonadaceae; genus Sphingomonas; species Sphingomonas sp. GW821-FHT12D09. Next base: position 1,911,788 of record NZ_JBXAQL010000001.1, read on the forward strand.
CCGCCTGTACCGGCTGCGGGCGGGACGATGGGAGCAGGTGGACGATGCGCTGAAGCTGCCGCCCGGCGCCGTCATGGGACTGTTGGCCGCGTCGGATGGGGGCGTGTGGGTTTCGCTCACCCATGAGAGCGGCAGGGATGGCGCGATCGCCTATCTGGCGCCCCATGCGACCAGCTTTCGGGGGATGCCGTTCCGCCTCTCCGGAAGGCCGCGCATCGCCTTCGACCCAAGCGGCGCGCTGTGGACCGCGGACGCAAGCGGCGTGCGCAAGCTGGTCGATGCGCGCGGCAAGATCATCGAACCCGCCATCCAATTTCCAGCCATTCCAGGCATCCGCACTGCTTCCATCGCCTTCGATCGAAGCGGCGGCCTGTGGGGCACGACGTCCTCGGTCGGCATATTCCACCTGGAAGCCGCGGCGAGGGCGTCGCTCAGCTCTCAGACCGGCGCATATCAATTCAATGCGGCAAATGGCCTGGCCTCCGACTTCACCTATGCGACGTTCGTCGATCGCGAAGGCAGCGTGTGGATCGGATCTGAAAATGGCATCGATCAGTTTCGCCGTGCCGCGGCAACCCAGGAACTGGCCATCCCTACCGACGCGATCGCAGGACTGGCGATCGCAAGCGCGAAGGACGGCAGCGTCTATATCGAATCGCATCGTACGCTGTTCCAGGTCCTGCCGCACGGCACGCCGCGGGCGATCCTGAAGCTCGACGGCGACGAAGACCTGGCGATGTGCGCGGCGCACGACGACGGCATATGGATCGTCCAGCCGTCGCGGACACTGCGCATCCGCGGCGATCGCTCGGAGGTATTGCCATCCTATCCTGGGCGAGCGCTTCCCACCGGCTGCGTCGAGGATCGGCTGGGACGATTATGGGTGGGGCTTTTCGACGGCAAGTTGAACTGGCGTGACTCGAAGGGCTGGAATGCCGCCGGCGGGGCGCTCGCGCAGTTGCGGATCTTTGACATGATCGCGACGCCCACGGGCGATCTCGCCTTCACCGGCTCGGGCGCCGTCGCGATCCTCAGCGGCAATCGGCTCGCCGTGACCAGGCTGGAGTCCAGCATAGGCCCGGCGAGGATGATCGCGCGCGGCACGCGCGACATCCTGTTGAGCGGCACCGGCGGGCTATTGCGGGTGCGCGACGGCCAGTTCGCGCGCCTGGACGAGCGCCGCTTCCCCTGGGTCGCGATGCTGCGCACTCTGGTGCAGACCCCACGCGGTGAGACCTGGATGATAGGCCGCAACAGCATCTCCAGAGTCGCCACCGCGGATCTCGACCAGGCGTTCGAAGACCCGAATGCGCCGCTGAAACGCACCGTGTTCGATGCGCAGGACGGGCTGACCAGCACCATGCAGCATGGCGGCTTCACCGGGATCCAGGCTGTGATGGGCGGCGATGGACGGCTATGGTTCCTCAACCGCCAGGGCGCGGCATTTTTCGATCCCGCCACGCTCGAGCGAAACCGTCTCGCCCCGCCGGTAGCGATCCGCTCGTTCGCGGGTGGCGGCCGGACTTGGCGCGACCCCGGCGCGCTCGATCTTAAACCCGGCACGCATGCGATCGACATCGCCTATGCCGGGCTGAGCCTCGCGATGCCGCAGCGCGTGCGGTTCCGGTACCGGCTGGAAGGCGTGGATGATGCCTGGGTCGATGCGGGCGCGCGGCGCTTCGCATCCTATGCCAATCTCGGGCCCGGCCGATATCGCTTCCGTGTGATCGCCGCGAACAACGATGGCGTCTGGAACAACAATGGCGCCGCCTTGCAGTTCGTGATCCGTCCGACCTTCCTGCAGAGCTGGCCCTTCAAGCTGCTCTGCGCCCTGGCGTTGCTGCTGCTCGTCTGGCTCGCCTACTCGATGCGGGTACGCGCCATCGCCCACCGCATTCGCCTGCGCATGGCCGAGCGCATCGAGGAGCGCGAGCGCATCGCGCGCGAGCTGCACGACACGCTGCTGCAGTCGATCCAGTCGCTCACGCTGCGCTTCCAGCTGGCCGTGGACGACCTGCCGCTGAAACAGGTCGGCCGGCCCGCGCTGATCGAAGCGATCGACACGGCGGACCGCGTGATTGCCGAAGGCCGCGACCGCGTGCACGACCTGCGCTCGCGCCAGGACGGCGACATCGAACAGATCGTCACTGACCTGATCGCGCGGCAGGGCTTCGGCTCCGACGTCGAAGTGTCGTTGACGAGTATCGGCACGCCCCATGCGATGGACTCGCTGGATGAAATCACCCGCATCGCCGGCGAGGCGTTGTTCAACATCCGCCGCCATGCGCAGGCGACCCGGGTGACCGTCGAGATCCGGCACGCCGCGAGCTTCGTCCTGCGCATCGCGGATGACGGGATCGGCATCGATCCCCAATATGCCGCGATCGGCAAGCAGGGGCATTTCGGCCTGGCGGGCATGCGGGAGCGCGCGCGCAAACTGCATGGCGGGCTCGTCGTCCGCCCCCTACCCGATCGCGGCACCGAACTGATGCTGACGGTGCCGGGTAGAATAGCGTACAAGGCGGGCGAGCGCAGCCTGTTCGCGCGCCTGTGGAGCTCCTGATGACCAGTGCTTCCCCGATCCGAGTGCTGATCGTCGACGACCATCCGATGGTGCGCGACGGCGTTGCCCTGCTCCTGGAACGACAGGACGACATGGAGGCGGTCGGAGAGGCGTCGGACGGTGCCGAGGCGATATCCAAGTTTCGCGAGCTCGCGCCCGACGTCACGCTGATGGACCTGCAGATGCAGGGCATGGGCGGGATCGACGCGATCCAGGAGATTCGCCGCCTGTCGCGCGACGCCAGGATCCTGGTGCTCACCACCTATCCCGGCGACGCGAATGCGATCCGTGCGATCCGTGCCGGCGCCTCGGGCTATATCCTGAAGAACGGCATCCGCGGCGAGTTGGTCGATTCCATCCGATCCGTCCATGCCGGCCGCCGCGCCGTCTGCTCGGAGACCGCCCACGCGCTTGCGGAGCACGCGCTGGACGAACCCCTGACCGAGCGCGAGATCGCCATCCTGCGCCTGGTGGCGGAGGGGCATCCCAACAAGCAGATCGCCTGGCGGCTGCAATTCTCGGTCGATACGATCAAGGCGCAGCTTAAGACGATCTTCGAGAAGCTCGGCGTGCATGACCGCACCCACGCCGTGACCGTGGCGACACGGCGCGGCTATATCGAGCGCTGAGCGCGGTCCCCAGGTCGAGCATCCGCCTCCGGACCATGCCGGTGGCGATCAGGGATGGATCGACGAGAAGACGATCTCGGCAAAGCCGGCCGTCGTCTCCACGCGGTTCCAGTCGCGCTGCAGTTCGCAGGCCAGCTGGATCCAGGTGATCGGGCGGGCACCGGCCTGGAGGATCCGCTCGAGGCCGGCCTGGTGCGCCAGCAGCGACGTTCCGCCCACGGCATCCACCACGGGATAGACGTCATAGCCTTCGCGCAGTGCATCCAGCGCGGGGAAGGCCAGGCAGACTTCGGTCCACAGCGCGACCATGATCAGCTTGCCTCGGCCGGTGGCCTTCACCGCCGCCACGAAGTCATCGTCTTCCCAGGCATTGATCGAGGTCCGGTCGATCGCCTCCACGCCGTCCAGCACTTCCTGGAGCTGATGGATGGTCGGCGTGTTGCGGCCGGTCGCGACATTCACCGTCGAGAGCACCACCGGCAAGCCGTAGAGCTTCGCCGTCCTGGCGACCGCCACGACATTGGCGATCAGCTCACGCCGTTCCATCGAGACGATGGAGGCGACTTGTACCGGCTGGAAGTCGATGATCACCAGCGCCGCGTTCTGGGGCGTCAGCAGTTCGTCGGCGAGCGGATCGCGAATGGTAGCGGGCGAAGTCATGGCACATCCTTTCTTCGAGCCGCGCCGCTGTGGGGCTTCGGACGAGAAACGCTGGAAACGTAGGTGTCAGGGCTTGGCGGTGTACCGCGTGTCGGTTGGGCCCCAGCCGCTGATATAGACGATCGCCGGCTGGTCGCGGGTGAGCGCGAAATGAGGGTCGTCGGCGGGCTCGGTATAGAAGCTGCCCGGCGGCAGCGCCTTTACCCGCGCTTCGCCGGCCGTCGCGCCATAGCCGAAATACCAGGTCCCGCTGACCACGACCGCGCTACGCGCGTCACGATGGGCATGCGCCGCGATCCGGGTGTTCGCCGGCACGCGGATCTCGATCGTATAGGGGCCCGAGACGGTCGGGTCGCCAAGCAGCACGGTGGTCTTGATACCGGCGACCCCGGACGTGCCCGGGCCCGCGCCGCCCTTGGCCAGGGCTTCGATCTCCGTCGGAGTCAGCCGTGCCTGCTGGGCATGCGCGGAGACGGCGAACAGCAATGCGCAAGGCGCGAGGGCGGCTGCGAGGTACCGCTTCCTCACTTGCCGGACTCCAGGAAGGGCTTCACCAGCGCGACGACCGCGGCGGGATTCTCCTCCATGATCCAGTGCCCGGAATCGGGGACGATACCCTCGGTCACGTTCGTCGCCGCCGCGCGCATCACCGCGGCCATGGTCAGCCCGAACGACTTTTCCCCGCCCAGCGCCAGCATCGGCATGGTCAGCTTCTTGCCGGTCGCGAGCCAGGCGCGGTTGTCGATCGCATCCTGGTCGAAGGCGGCGAACTGGGCGAAGCCCGAATGCATGCCGCCGGGCCGCGCATAGAGTGCCGCATAATGCTGGCGCGACAGCTCGTCGAAGCGCGCCGGGTGTGCCGAGAATTCGTTCCAGAAGCGGTCGAGATAGATCCGCTCGCGCCCGGCGACCAGGCGCTCCATGTCCGGCCCGCCGAAGCGGAAATGCCAGAGCAGCGGGTTCTTGAGGATCTCCTCCCACGGTCCGACGCCCGGCACCGGCGCATCGATCAGCACGAAGTGGCCGACCCGGTCGGGCACCTGGGTGGCCAGCGCGAACCCGACCATGTTGCCGATGTCATGCGTGACGAGATCGAACTTCTGGACGCCCAGCGCGGCGAGCACGCCCTGCATGTCGCGGCCCTGGGTCATCTTGTCGAAGCCGCCTGCGGGATGATCGGAGAGCCCCATGCCACGCAGGTCGGGGACAATGACCGTATGATCATCGTCGAGCGCGTCGGCCAGCGGCGCCCACATGTCCCCGGTCTCGCCATAGCCGTGGAGCAGCAGCACCGCCGGTCCATGCCCACCCACGCGCACATGGATGGTCGTGCCGTTGGTCTTGATCTCCTGCGTCTTGAACGCGGCAGGAAATGGCGCCACTTGCGCGACTGCGGGCGCGGCGAAGCATAGCGCCGTTGCCAAGAGAAGAGATTTGAACATCGGCCCTCCTTGAGCCCTTGAGGGCCGGGTGATTGCCGGATGACAGTGTTCTCTTCGCTGGACAGGCTCAATGCTAGCCCGGGCGCGAAGACGTACCCGGTCGGGTAAAGCCGATCGCAGGCTGGCCGGCAGGCCCCGGCACCTCGGATAAGCAGCACGCAGGGCCGGGCATCGGCGATCGCAGGCCCGCCGCCGGCAGCTCGACCGGCCGGGAACCCATGGCCCGAGTTTTTCCGGCCGGCACCCCGACCGCGACCGAGACCGCGTGGCACGCGATCGCGGCGTCGAACGCGATACGATGTCGGGCCGCGTCTTCGATCGACCCGGCGCCTCCCGCCAGGGGCTCGACCACGGCTCCTATGGCGGCGGTTTCTCCGGGCAGGGGGCGCGGTGGCGGTGGCGTCATGCGCGGTGGCTGGGGTATGCGCGGCGGGCGGATTCCGACGTCGGGGCCCCGGCAAGTCGATATGCGGATTAAAGCCGCACCCCGGCCGTACGCCGGTCACCAGGAAATCGCCAATGCCGTGGAAATGTGATCGTGCCGCCCACAGGACTCGAACCTGTGACCCCCGCATTACGAAGGCACGAGCTCGGCTCTGACGAATTCAGATTTGCGATAGATTTTCGGGGTCCAACCGATTTGACAAACTTCAGGCTCGGCTTTGCGCGTTGCCCAGATTCCGGATGATGGGGAGCGTCCCGATCCAATCAAGAACCGGCAGGCTGCGGGAGCAGTTCGGGCCGGGCTTCACCGCTGACTTCCAGCAGATTGCCGTCGACGATCATGGCCACGCGATCCGCTGCCGAAATCGATTGCGAGCGATGGGCGATCACGATCCGGGTGATGTCGAGTCTCGAAAGAGCTTCGAGCACTTTCGCTTCATTGGCCGGGTCGAGATGGGCCGTGCCCTCGTCCATGATCAGCAGCCGGGGCCGCGGATATAGCGCCCGCGCCAGAAGCACGCGCTGCTTCTGGCCTCCCGACAGCACCGAACCCATGTCGCCAATCAGCGAATTGTAGCGCAGCGGCAGCTTCTCGATCTCGTCGTGGATCGCCGCCAGCCGCGCGGCTTCCTCGACTTGGGCCATGTCGATATCCGGATCGAAGAACGCGATGTTCTCCGCCAGCGTGCCCGCATAGAGCGTATCGTCCTGCGCCACGGAACCGATGCTCTGGCGAAAGCCGCGCTTGCCGAAGGACGAGATCGACCTTCCACCGATCAGCACGTCCCCCCGGCTCGGCTCGAACAATCCCATCATCACTTTCACCAGCGTCGTCTTGCCGCCCCCGCTCGGGCCGACCAGCGCGATCATTTCGCCAGGCCGGATCGTCAGCGAAATGCCCTTCAGCACGTCGGCCTCGCCCATGGCGTAACGATAGAAGACCCCGCGCAACTCGATCGGCTGGGTAAAGTCGGGCCGGTCGGCAGAGGCGAGCTCCCCTGCATCTTCCGGCCTGCTCACCGCGATGTCCGCAATCCGGGCCAGGTGAACCTTGACGAGGTTGAAGTTGATCGCCTGCTCGATCAGCCGCATGCTCGCGTCCAGGAATTGCTGCTTATAGGCCTGGAACGCGAAGATCATGCCGATCGTGATATATGCATCCAAAGCGAGCCTGACGGCGACATAGACGAACAGGACCCGTTCGACCGCGATCACCAACTGGCCGGCAGCGTCGAAACCGGCACCGAGCCGGCCCAGGCGGATCTGCGAATTGACCGCATCGGCCTTGGCCTTTTGCCAAAGGCGCTGGCGGTTTCCTTCCTGCCCGAACGCCTTGATCGCCGAAATGCCCCGCACCGATTCGATGAACGCGCTGTGCTCGCGCGCGGCCGTCGTGATCGCATCGATATTGCGATAGCGCAGCGTCTGGATGAACAGCAGGCGGACAACCGCATAGCTCGACAATGCCGCGACGGCGACGCCGGCCAGGATCGGTGAATACAGGAACATCATGGCCAGGGTCAGGATCACCATCGCGCCGTCGATGAATCCTGCGATCATCCCCTGGCTCAGCAGCTGGGTGATCGGCTGGGTCGATCCGAAGCGCGAGATCACGTCGCCGACATGGCGCTTCTCGAACCAGGCAAGCGGCAAGCGCATCAGGTGGCGGAAGAGGTTGACCACCACCTGGTAAGACAGCGAATTGTTGAGCGTGACGAGCACCAGCGCGCGCAACCAGCTCGCCAGCATGCTGATGATCGCCAGTCCGCCAAATCCCAGCGCCAGCATCAGCAGCAGATCGCGATCGAAGCTCGGCGCGACTGTATCGATCGATATCTGAAGGAAGAAGGGCGCGGCCAGGGCGGTGAACTGCAGCACCAGCGACAATAGCAGGACCTCGCGAAGCGCCTGCCAAAAGCCGGACATGGACGACCAGAGCTGGGTAATTCCAAGCTTGGTCTGCTCCGTCCTTGGGCGGAACGCCTCCGATTTCAGCAGGTCGAGCGCGACACCGGTGAAACTGCGCGAAACTTCCTGACGGGTGAGGCTGAGCGCACCTCGCGCAGGATCATGGACATGATAGCGCTTGCCTCCCAGGCCATGGCTGATCCCCACCAGCACCACGAAATGGTTGAGGTTCCAATGCAGGATGGCCGGCAGCGACAGATGCGGCAGATCGTCGATCTCGCCGCGCAGGGGTCGCGCGTTGAAGCCGATGTCCTCCGCAACCTGGATGACCTGTTTCAACGTCGCGCCCTTGAGCGAAAGGCCATAGCGCTGGCGCAACGCCGTCAGATCGGTCTTGTAGCCATGATAGCCGGCGACCATCGCCAGGCAGGCAAGCGCGCATTCGCTGGCTTCGCTTTGCGGGATATAGGGCGCGCGCCGCCGGCCGCGAAGCTCGATAATGTCGGCCACGCTGCTCATGCGACACCGCTCCGCACGGCCTTGAGCGGCCTGAGCAACCAGTCGAGAAAGCTCTGCCGTTCGAGGATGATGTTCGCATCCAGCGTCATGCCGGGCTGGAGCGGGGTCCTTTCGCCATAGGCATCCACCACCTGCTGGTCGAGCACGACGGTGACGCGGTAGACCGGCTCTTCCAACTTCAGGGGAACATCCGTCTCACGCGGATCGATCACGATCCTGGAGACCGATTGGATCCGGCCGCCGAATGAGCCGAAGCGCTGATAGGGAAATGCATCGAACAGCACGCGCGTTTCCTGCCCGGGATGCACGAAGCCGACTGCGCGGCTCGGGGCATATAACTCGGCCTTCACCGTGCCTTCGGGCACGATCACCATCATCGGAACATTGGCAGTCGCGGTGCGCCCGTTCGCTACCTGCAGCGCCGTGACACGCCCGGAAATCGGGGCGGTGACGATATAGGCGCGCTGTCCCTCGAGTTGCGCGCTTTGCTGGGCAAGGGCCTGCTGCCCGGCACGCAGATCCCCCAGATCCCGTGCCGACTGAACCGTCAGGCTGGCAAGTTGCGCCCGTGCCTCGCCGACATCCTCGGCTTTGGCGGCGAGCTGCTGCTGCAGTCCCGCCAGTGTCTGCCGGGCAGCGATGAGCGCCTGGCGCTTGCGTTCATAATCGACCTTCGAGACGATGCCGCGATCGACCAGCGCACGGCTCTGGTCGAACAGCATCTCGTTCGACGCGACCATTTCCTTCTGGAGCGCGAGCTGGATCCGCAAGCTCGCCCGCTGGTCTTCCCCGGCGCGGATCGCGTTTGCGAGCCTGGCGCGTTCATTGCCATCCCGCGCCTTGCTTAGCGCGATCTGCTCGGCGCCGATCTGGCGCCGCGCTGCAAGCGCAGCGAGCCCCTCTTCCGCGACCATGCCTCCGGAAGCGACCGCGCGATCAAGGCTGACAACGGCGATCCTGTCGCCCTTGCGCGCCAGGCTGCCCTCCTTGACCAGCAATTTGGTCACCACCCCGGCGACGGGAGCGTAGACCTTCGCGCTCGGTTGCTCGGTGACCAGGATGCCCCGCACATTCTCGATCCGGGCATAGGAACCGTTGAACAGCCAGACCATCGTGGCGCCAACGATCCCGACAAGCACCAGGACGAGCATGCGGATCGATAATGGCTGCGTGAGCACCACCTCGCCGTGCAGGCGCGTCTTGAGATGCTCCGCAACTTCCTCGCGAAACAAGGACATGCATGATCCCCGGAAAAGTGTCGAAAAATGAATGAATTGAGAGAAGGCGCGCGTGGCGGATTCAATGTCCCCCAGGGCGCCCGGCCGGCCCTCGCGGCTCCGGCCAGGCCATCTTCCTTGCGATGTCACGCTCCACTTCCGCCAGATTGGCGACCATGCCGTGAGTCGAAGCGACGACCATCACCGAGGGGTCACCGCCAAACGACGCCGGAAGATCGCCCGGTTGCGATGTCCCGTCCTTGCTGCCAAAATAGAAGGACATGCGCGGCGACGGTCGCAACTGGCTCACCTCGGCGCGGAGATCGGCAACGAAGCGCGCCCGCCCGGCATCGCCGCCATATATCGACGCTTCGAACTCGCGCTGGCTTTCCGGCGACACCTTGTTCCCCGCGAACCCTTCGCGATTCCGTATCGTGTCTTCCGCGGCATGCAGCGTCAGCGCCGGCGCACGGAAGAACATGTGGTCAAACAACGCGGCGTGGTGCCGGGCAGCCAGCACGCCCGGCACGCCGCCAAAGCTGTCCACCAGCAGATAGCGCCGCCGGAACGCGCTGCGTTGCACCCAGCGCATCACCTGATCGACGTCCTGGCGATAGGCGGCGATGCCGAGCCGGGGTAATCGTTCCGAAAGCGCGGCGCCTGCCCCCTGCATGCCCGAATATTCGACGACGAGGAGCGAGATCCCGTCCGCAGCCGCATCGCGGACCGCCCGGGGCACCGCATCGAGCGAATAGGGAATGGTCGGGCCGCCATGGAAATAGACGATCAGCCTCCCATCGGCATGGACAGGGCGATAGAGGGTCGCGAAGGCGCCCGCCGTGCCCGGCCCGAAGCGCACCTCGCTGCGGACAGTCGGCGTTTCGACGGGTAGCGCGTTCTCGATCGGCAACGCGATGGGGAGCGGCAATTGCTTCTTCTCGCAAAGCCTCCAGCTGCTGATCCGGCCGCGCTTCACCCGAACGATGCGGCGCTCCCGCTCGAGATCGACGAGCGCAAACAGGGTTTCGCCGTTTGCGGCGACGTCGGTGATCACCGTGAGCTGACCGAAATGCCTGCCCAGATCGATGGCCGCGCCGCGCAGCGGCTCGATCCGGGTGAAGCCGAACCGGCCGGCGATGCTTCCCCGCGCCCGATCGAGAAATGGCTGCGCATAGGGCAGGAACGAACGGCCCGCCTCCTGCTCGCCAAGCTGCCGCACCTTCGTCGTTCCCGGCATCAGGAGCGGTGCCGATGTGAAGGCGATGTTCTTGCCGGTGTCCCACCGCTTCGCGCCGGCATAGGCGGTCAGCCGGAACCGGTTGCCCCAGTGAAAGGCAAGCAAGGTTGCCGATGTCGCCCCCTGGGCGAACAGCGCCCGCCTCGGCGCGCCGTCGGCATTGGCATTGCGAAGCAGCGTCAAGGCTTCGGGCTGCTGGTGGAAGCCAAGGTCACCATTCGCCACGGCCTCGATCTTCACCTGCTCCCATAGCGGGTCCATGCGTGGCCCCGCTTCCACGACCTGCCGGTCCGCGGAATAAAAACCCGTGCCGCGGCTATCGACGCGGAAGAGCAGCCGGTCCCCGCCTTCGCTCCAGCGCAACGGCTCAACCCGCGCGTTGGTGCCTATCGTGATCGCGGACGCCGCCGCCGCCCCGCTTTCCGGCAGGCTCGTGACGACGAAGGAAGATGGTTCGGTGGCATCGAAGTCGCGCAGATCGCGCGGCGAGACCCAGGTCGCTACCCGGCTCGACGTGGGATCGACCATCAACCGGTTCGCGTAGCATTGCGGGTCGGGCTTCGCGATGACGTGGACCGCGAAGCCCTCGATCTCGACAGGGGCATCCTGCCCCGCCGGCATAGCGGCCAGCGGCGTCAGCAGTGCCGAAAGAAGCAAGCGCATTCGCTGTTCCTTGTGCAGGGGCGAGCACTAGGCCCGCCCCTGCCCGCGCGGATCAATGGAAGTTCGGCGGCGTGATGATGAAGATGGTCGGGCCGCCCGGATCATTGTCATGGGTCCAGTGCGTGCCGTCACCGGTCATGTCCCAACCGCCGTTGGCGGAAGGGCGCCATCCCATGTCGTAGACGTGATCACCATCGAAATCGACCAGCACAAAGCCATTCGTCTGAATGACTGCGCCGTTCGGCGACAGGTTCTGAACGCTGCTCGGATTGATCAGCGAGTTCACGCCCGAATCACCGCCGGGATTGGGATCAAGCTGGTTGGGTTCTTCGGTTCCACCGACGACGACCGAAAGCTCGTCATCGGTAAGCGTGCGCAGAGTCGATGCAACTTGCATGAAATCTCCTGAATATTGAAGAATTGAGAAATTTTAGCGCGATGATCGATTTTTTGCTTCCCCGATGCGGCAATAGATCTTTTCGCTTCCCGGGTTGTAAAGGCGCGATAGCACGATAGTGGTTGTTTCAACGCTCAGGACGATCGCAAGCATTCCGAGTTCGGCGCGCTTGGGATCTCCGCGTACGGAGTGGATCCGACCTCCTGGCGAAAGTCGCCCCCCGCGCGGTCGAGCAACCAGGCGCTTACCGCCATGGGTGAGATCAGCGGCGGCGCTATTGCCGAGTAGCATATCTTGCAGCCAGGTCACCGCAGACACCCTTGCTACGGTGGCGGCAGTGATCGCGGTAGGGCAAGCGGCCCGCTAGCCGTCAAGCCCGCGTCTCCCGACAGCCGAAAGCGCCTTCCGCGAACCCTCCGCCAGCCAGCCCAAAGCGCCACCCACGCGGTACCGAAGCCACGACCCAGCCGAACGCCCGCCCGCAAGGGAGCGCCCGCAGGTCCTTGTTTCAACGCTGGAAAGGTGATGGCGCCGCCTACAGGACTCGAACCTGTAACCTCCGCATTACGAAGGCCTGTGACGCGGAGGCACAAAAGACATTATTATCAATGCACTAGGTGCATATTTCGGTCGCCCTAACAACTAGACCCACACGATCCCCAAACGTGCGCGAGATCGCCGCTGACCAACATCCTATCGAACGTACTTTGGCTGGACGAAAGTTCGATAGGCGACCTGCGCTATACCCGTAAACGCAGTGCGACGATCAGCGGCGACGTTGGAGGTTTGATATTAAGGCATGGTCGCTGCCGGGCGGCTGCCGAAACGCGCGTAGAGCGTCGGCAGCACGAACAGCGTCAGCAGCGTCGCGGTTACGAGTCCACCGATCACTACGGTGGCGAGCGGCTTTTGCACCTCTGCGCCAGCCCCATGCCCTAGCGCCATCGGGATAAAGCCTAGGCTCGCGACCAATGCGGTCATCGCCACCGGGCGCAGACGCGCGAGGGCGCCCTCTCTCGCTGCCGTCGCGCGGGCGCGGCCCTCGGCAACTAGCTGGCGAATCGAGGTTAGCATGACCAGGCCGTTGAGCACCGCGATGCCCGATAGCGCGATGAAGCCCACGGCGGCCGAGATCGAGAAAGGCATGCCCCTGAGCAGCAGCGCCAGTACGCCGCCGACCAGCGCGAGCGGCACACCGGTGAACACGATCGCGGCATCGCGAACATTGCCCAGCGCTCCGTAGAGCAGCAGCAGGATCAGCACGAAACAAGCTGGCACGACGATCGCCAGCCGATCGCGCGCGGAGGCGAGGTTCTGAAACTGGCCGCCCCATTCGAGCCAGGTGCCGGCCGGCAACGCGACGTTGCGTGCAATGCCCGCCTGTGCCGCCGCCACCACGCTTGCCACGTCTCGCCCGCGCACATTGGCCTGAACGACGACGCGGCGCTTCCCGTTCTCGCGACTGATCTGGTTTGGGCCATCGAGCAAACGGATGTCCGCGACCGAAGATAGCGGTACAAAGGCGCCCGAGGGCGTTGGCACCGGCACTTGGCCCAGCGCTTCCAGATCAGCGCGCGCGGCGTCATCGAGGCGGATGACAACCGGAAAGCGCCGATCGCCTTCAAAGATCATACCGGCTTCGCGCCCACCGACTGCGGCAGAGACAGTATCGGCCACGTCCTGGGCACGCACACCAAGCCGGGCAGCTGCATCATGGTTGAAGGCGATGTCGAGCATCGGCAGGCCTTCGGTTTGCTCGACCTTCACATCCTCGGCGCCCGGCACCTTGCGCAACACCGCGGCGATCTTCGTCGCAGTGGCGTTGAGCTCGCCGAAATCCTCGCCGAAGACCTTTACCGCCACGTCCGAGCGGACACCGGCGATCAGCTCATTGAAGCGCATCTGGATCGGCTGGGTCACTTCATAGGCATGGCCCGGCACCTGGGCGAGCCGCGCCTCGATCCGCTCGACCACCGCCGCCTTGTCCTCGGACGGGTTGGGCCAGTCCTTGCGGTCCTTGAGCATGATAAAGGTATCGGTGGCGTTCGGCGGCATCGGGTCGGATGCGACCTCAGCGGTGCCAGTGCGCGAGAAGACGGTGCGGATCTCGGGCATGCCCGCCAGCGCCTTCTCGATCTGCGCCTGCATCTTCTGGCTCTGCTCCACCGAGGTACCGGGCACGCGGAAGGCCGAGACAAGCACATCGCCCTCATCGAGCTGCGGCAGAAATTCCTGGCCAAGCGTGGTGTAGACGGCGCCCGCCAGCGCGAGTGCGCCAACCGCAACCCCGATAGTCAGCTTCGGGCGCTTCATTGCCCGATCCAGCCCCGGCTCGTAGCGGCGGCGAAGCCAAGCGACGATGCGCCCTTCCTTCTCCTCCACCGGCTTCGACAGCGCGATCGCCACTGCGGCAGGCACGAAGGTGAGCGACAGGACGAAGGCGAAAGCGAGCGCGATGATCACGGTCAGCGCCATCGGTTCGAAGGTCTTGCCTTCGACGCCGGTCAGTGTGAGCAGCGGCAGGTAGACGAGCATGATAATCGCCTGGCCATAGACCGAGGGGCGGATCATCTCGCGTGCCGCGGCCGATACGGTGGCAAGGCGCTCGGAGAGGTCGAGTGTGCGACCCTCTTTGTGCTGGCGCCCAGCGATGCGGCGCAGCGCGTTCTCGACAATGATCACCGCGCCATCGACGATCAACCCGAAGTCGAGCGCGCCGAGGCTCATCAGGTTCGCCGACACGCCCGCCCGGAGCATCCCGAAGCCGGTAAGCACCATGGTGATGGGGATGACTAGCGCCGCGATCAGCGCCGCACGGAAATTGCCGAGCAGCAGGAACAGCACGACGATGACGAGCAAAGCGCCCTCGGCGAGGTTCTTGGACACGGTCGTGATCGTGGCGTTGACCAGCTTGGTGCGGTCCAGCACCGGCTCAATCACGATGTCGCGCGGCAGCGAGGGCGCGATCGCCTTGAGCTTGGCATCGACGCCGGTGGAAACCGTGCGGCTGTTCTCGCCAATCCGCATGATCGCCGTGCCGGTGATCACTTCGCGGCCGTTCTCCGATCCGGCACCCATGCGGATACCCTGGCCGAGTCTCACGTCAGCGACCTGACCGAGCGTGATCGGCACGTTCTCGCGGGTGGCAACCACAGTGCCCCGCAGCTGCGCCAGGCTGCGGATGCGGGCATCGGCACGGACCGACAGGCCCTCGCCATTGCGGTTCACCGTGCCGCCCCCGGTGGCGACGTTGTTGCGCTCGAGCGCTTCCGAAAGATCTGCGAGCGACAACCGCAAGCCGGCGAGCCGCTGAACGTCCGGGACAACCAGATATTCCTTCTCGAACCCGCCCAGCGAGTCGATGCCGGCGACGCCATCTACGGTCTTCACCTGCGGCGCGACGATCCAGTCCTGCACGGTATGGAGATAGGTTGCCTTGTCCGCCTCGCTGGCGAGCCGGTCGCCTTCGGGGGTGATGTAGCTGCCGTCGGGCTGAAGGCCGGGCTCGCCGGGGCGATGGCCATCGTGCCCGCGCTCGGCATAGCGGAGCGTCCAGATATAGACCTCGCCCAAGCCCGTCGCGATCGGACCCATCTCCGGGCGAGCGCCGGCGGGAAGATCTTCCTGCGCCTGCGTCAATCTCTCCTGTACCTGCGCCCGCGCGAAATAGATGTCGGTCGAATCCGAGAAGATCGCAGTGACCTGGACGAAGCCGTTGCGGCTGAGGGAACGCGTGCTCTCCAGGCCCTTGATCCCAGCCAGCGCAGTCTCGATCGGGAAGGCGACCTGTTTCTCGATCAATTCGGGTGAGAGCGCAGGCGCGAGGACGTTCACCTGCACTTGGTTGTTGGTGATGTCCGGTACGGCATCGATGGGGAGCCGCCAGAGCGCGGCGGCGCCGACGACGGCGGCGATGAGGGTGAGCAGGAGGACGAGCCAGCGCTTGTCCACCGCCCAGGCGACGATGCGATCGATCACGGCCTCAGTCCTCGTCCGCTACCGCGCCGAGCGCGGACTTGAGCGTGAAGCTGTTCGCGGCGGCAATCGTCTCACGACCAGCGAGGCCGGAGGCGACGATCACCATCCCACCGTCCTGATGACCGAGCGTGACCGGTGTGGCGCGAAATCCCTTGTCAGTGCGCACAAATACCACCGCGCGTCCTTCGACGGTCTGCACCGCCGTTGAAGGAACGCGGATCGAGCTATCGCCATCGCCGGAAAGCGACACCGATGCCGTAACCGGCTCTCCCGCGCGCCACTGGCCGGCACGGTTGTCGAGATCGGCAAGTACCGGAACTAGGCGCGTCTTGTCGTCGAGAACCGGGGAGACGAAGCGGATATGCGCCTGCCCGGCGCGCGCCCCGGCGTTCACCTGTACCGCGGCGCCGACATGCACGCGCGCAGCATCAGCCGGATTGAGCGAGAGCGACACGCTGAGCCTGTCGAGCCGGGCCACGCGGAACAGCTCGGTATCGGCTGCGTCTGCTGCGAAATTCTGCCCGAGTACGGCGGTGCGCGCGATCACCTGGCCCGAGATGGGCGCGGCGATGACGATGCGATTATAGCGCCCGCCGCGCGCCCCGCTGGCGGCCACCTGCTCGCGGGCAAGACGAAACGCCACGTCCGCCTGCCTGGCGGCGGCACGCGAGATCTCGACTTCGCGCACGGGGCGGAAGCCCTTGGCGTATAGCGCCTCATCGCGCGCCAACGTGGAGCGGGCCAGCTCTGCGCCGGCCGCGGCGCGCTGAACCTCGGCTTGCAGCCCGGCAGCCTCGCGGCTCTCCAGCACCGCGAGCGTTTCGCCCTGGCGCACATGGTCGCCCAGGTTACGGCGCAGCTCGACGATGCGGCCCGGCACGGTCGCGGCGACGATCCGCGTCGCCTGGGGATCGCTTTCCAGCAGCGCGGGCAACTCGATCGCACCGCCGCTGCCGCCGAGCGTCGGATGCGTAACCTCGATACCGGCCGTGGCGATTTGCTGCGGGGTCAACTCCACCACACCTTCGGCATGCGTAGCGGCGGCAGGCTCTGCCTGATTGGCCGGTGGTTTCTCGTTTCCGCCACAAGCGGCGAGCGTCAGGGTGAGCGGCAGTGCCGCGAGCATCATTCTCATCGATCAATTCCTCAGCCGGCAAGGCGGCAAGTGCGTCAGGGTGCAATGGCGCGTGGATGCGCGATTCAGCCCCTGGGAGGCCTTAAGGCGGGATCGATGGGCACGGAGGGCAGGTTGGCGGTGCACTGAGCGAAGTCGCCCTCGCTCGGCAACGGGCGGCGCGCTGGAGCCGTCGGATGGGCTTCGAGCGCCATGACATGCCCGTGGCAGCCTCCATGATGGTGCGGCACGCCCTGATCGGCATCAGCGGGGACTTGGTCGCGGTCGCCTTCCAAATGGATTTCGCCGCCGCAGGAGATCGCCGCACCGCCCAGTGTCTCACGAGCATGCACCGTCACGCTCGCCGTCAACGCAACGGCAAACAGAAGGAGCAGCAGGAGCCAGCCATGGCGCAGCATGATTCGTTTCCTACGGGATGACATGACACCTGTCATCGCAGCATCTCCGGAGGCACGGGCCGCGCTTCACGCCATGCCGGCAAGGCCGCAGCGAGCACGCGCCACGCTGATCGGAGCAGGATCAATGCGATTACACCGCCGACGACGATATCGGGCCACCCCGCCCCGGTCGCCGCGACGAGCCCTGCGGCAATCAGCACCCCACAGTTCGATGCGACATCGTTGCGCGAACACTCAAAGGTGCTGCTCATGTTCACGTTGGCATGACGGAAGCGCCAAAGCATCGCTAGACAGGCAAGGTTCGCCACCAGCGCGGCGCCGCCAAAGCCGAGCATGAGACCACTCGAAGGCGGCACACCGTTCGCCACCTTGTCCCGGATCTCGACCACCACCGCGATCGCCAGTGCCAGGATCAAGCCGCCCTTGGCGAGGGCAGTGCCTGCCTCCCAGCGCGGGCCGCGATGCAGCGCGTAGAGGCTCAGCGCATAAACAACGCCATCGCCGAGCATATCGACTGAATCGGCCATCAGTGCAGAGGACCGCGCCCACAGCCCGCCCCCAAACTCCGCTGTGAACATGCCGAGATTGATGAGCATCACGATCACGAGTATCCGCCGCTGGCCGGCCTTTTCCGCCAGCCGCGAGAGCGTCTCGCCCTTTTTCGAGCAGCAATCCTCTGCCATGCCGAACCTTCATTTCATCGTGTCCGGCTGGCCCATGCACCCTGAAGCCACTATAGGGTCAAGCCATGAAGATCGGCGATCTCGCACGCGCCACCGGCACGAAGGTGGAAACGATCCGCTACTATGAGGCGGAGGGGCTGATCCCCAAGCCTGCGCGGTCAGCCGGCAATTACCGGGTCTATGAGCAGGCGCATCTCGATCGGCTATCGTTCATCCGCCGTTCGCGCGATCTCGGCTTCACCGTGGAGCAGGTCCGCACGCTGCTGCGCCTGGCCGACGATCGCGATGCACCCTGCGGCGAAGTGGATGCAATCACCACCACGCATGTTATCGAGATCGATCGCAAGCTCGCCGACCTTCAGGCGCTGCGAAATGAACTGGTTCGAAGGTTGGATAGCTGTCGCGGATCAACGATCGCACACTGTCGCATCATCGAAGCATTGGCGCCGAACGCGCACGCGTAGATGGTGAGCATTGCCACCACCCGCTCAATGTCTGTTTTCGGCCGCTAAGTTGAGCGGCTAGATCACTGCTAATGGGGCGCAAAGCCGCCTGGAAGCTCAACGGACGTCGATATTTAGGCAAGCCGCCCGTGTTGAGTTGGTCACTGATGAGGTTCCCGGCCCGATCGCACACGTAGAAGCGCGACCGGGCCGGTGAGTTCAGGCCGCGTCGAGCAGATGATAGCGCCCGTCTGCATCGCACCGCCAAAGATGGATTCCCGCTACGTCGCCTGTGTTGTCGTCTAGCCGCGCGATAACGTTGCTCGCACTCAGACCCGCGACGCGGGTGCCCTTGAGGATTTTGTATCGCGTATCGAAGCCCTTTTCGATGCATGCGGCGATCAGCAGGATCGCGCGATCATGCCGATTGTAGTCCTCGCCAAGACTCCTCTTCAGGACCAGGAGATGATGGTAGACCGGTGAATCGGGATACGGTGAATACATGTTTCCTATGCTTTCGATAAAATAAACGGGACGTTGCCCCCACCCCGCGAACCGGATGAGGGCGAGTTTGATCAGGCAGCGAGATTGAGCTTGGCGGCGCCGGCCTCGACAGCAGCCATCAGCGTGTCGTCAGCGAGATGGCTATATCTGGCGCTGGAGGCGAGACTTGCATGACAAAGAAGCCTTCCAACTGTTGCAAGCCCAACACCATTGTTGATCCAGGCCGAGGCTGCCGAGTGCCGTAGGTCGTGGATGCGCAGGTCCGGCAGTCTTCCCCAAGGGCCTCCCCAACCCCCAGCCCAAAGCACCACCCACGCGGTACCCAAGCCACGACCCAGCCGAACGCCCGTTCGCAAGGCAACGCCCGCAGCTCCATATTTCAACGCTATAAAGTGGGTGGTGCCGCCTACAGGACTCGAACCTGTGACCCCCGCATTACGAATGCGATGCTCTACCAGCTGAGCTAAGGCGGCCAATTCGGGGCACGAAGCCTCGAAGGAGCGGCGCGCTTACCAGCAAGATTCCTGGCTGACAAGCGCCCCCAAAATCGTTGTGGCAGAAACCCCGTAAAACCACCGCCTTTACGCGACGTTTACCACATGGCGGGCACAAGGCGTTCTACAAATACAAAGGGGCGCGTTGGCCCCGAGTGGAGCATTTGGCATGGACATGGCGCGCGGCATAAACCACCCGCTCGACTCGCACCCCGAGGTCGGAGCGGACGACGCCGTCAACGACCGGGCGCTGGAAATCGGCACCGATGAGCGCCGCATGCACGTGCGCGCGTACAACCACTGGGTCTCGCTGCTCCACGGCCGCGCCTATCCGGCGATCGAGGACCTCGATCCCGATAACATCATCGATTTCGGGGCGCACAGCGTGCTGCTCGATTTCTCCAAAGGCGTCGACGATCCCGCGATTCGCTTCCTCGGCCGCGCGCTGCGCGAGGAGACCGGGCTCGACACCTCGATCACCCATGTCGCCCAGGTGCCCAGCCGCTCGCTGCTCTCGCGCCTGACCGACCACTATCTCCAGATCATCGCCAATCGCGCGCCGATCGGCTTCGAGGCCGAGTTCGTCAGCTCGCGCGGGCACAACACGCTCTATCGCGGCATCCTGATGCCCTTCTCGTCCGATGCAGATGCCGAGGGCAACACGATCGACTTCATCTATGGCGTGATCAACTGGAAGGAGCTGGTCGACGCCGAGACCCAGTCCAGGCTCGAGGCCGAAGTCGAGGAAGCCCGCCGCACCGCGCCGCGCAGCCTCGTCGCCGCACCCGTCTGGGCCGATGGCCCCAGCGCCGGCTTGGCGCCCACCCCGCCGGTCGAGGCCAAGGAGCCGCTGGTCCTCGATTCGCCGATCGCCAATGATGCCAGCCTGGGCGACAAGCTGCTGCTCGCCCGCGAATCGGCTGCCGCTGCCCGCGCTTCGGACACGCGCAGCCGCTCGGCGCTCTACCGCGCGCTTGCCCGCGCCTATGATTTCGCGCTCGCATCGGACGACGATGCCGAGACCTATGCCGAGCTGCTCGAAGATGCCGGGCTGACCGTCCAGGCGCGCGCGCCGATGACGCCGGCGGTGAAGCTCGTCTTCGGCGCCGATTACGACAAGACCCGCGTCACCGAATTCGCCGCGGTGCTCAGCCATGCCAAGCGCGCGAACGTGCCGCAGGGTGGGCTCGATGCGTTCCTCGATGGCGCCGAAGGCGGCATCAAGGGCGTGGTCAAGGCCGAGCGCGACTTCCGCCGCCCGGCGCCCAAGCCCGACCTGTTCGCCCAGATCGCCGCCGAGCTACGCAGCCGCCCGCCGCTGGCGCATGTCGATATCGAGATGCCGGCGCACGGCGAGTTCGTCGTGCTGCTCGCCCGTGCCGGCAAACAGGGCCTCGATATCGTCGCCCGGGTCGAGGACGAGCCGCTCACCGAGCGCGCGGTCCGCAAGGCCGCCGCATAAGATCCTGACCCCAGGGTCATCTCGCTTCCGACTGCCGACACTTTCGTGCGCGGCGCCTATAATGTCGGCACGATTGTAATTTTCGTGCGCGACGGTCTTGAGCCCGTCACGGCACAGGCGTAGGCGGTACTGCCATGAAGAACATGATGACGTCGCTGACGCAGGCGTTCGAGGCGCGGTTGCTCGAAGGGGCACTGCCGGGAGAGTTGGAAGACTTCGGAGAGGCCGAGCGGGCCGAGGCCGCGACGTTCGTCGCGGAAGCCGCCGCGATCCGCCCCCCCGATACCGCCAAGGTCGCGCTGGAGAGTGTCCAGGGCGAAGAGAGCCGGCGGATGCGGCTCGCGGTCGTCAATGACGACATGCCCTTTCTCGTCGATTCGATCTCGGGCGCGATCGCCGCGCACGACATCGCCGTCCACCGCATCATCCACCCGGTGATCGCTGTCGAGCGCGATCAAGCAGGCAAGCTCGAATCGATCGGCGCCGGCAAGCGCGAATCGATGATCTACATCGAGATGGAGCGCGCCGATGCGCGCACCCGCCGCAGCCTCGCCATGGAGCTCGAGCGCACGCTCGCCCAGGTGCGCGACGCGGTGCATGACTGGCGCGCGCTGCAGAGCGCGATCGGCGCCGATGCCGCCACGGTCGGCGCGCGCGAAGGCGCCAAGCTGCTGCGCTGGTTCCAGGAAGGCGCGATGACGCTGCTCGCGCATGAGAGCTGGACGCCGGCGAGCGGTTCGGAGGGTCAGCTCGGCATCGCCAGGCACGAGCTCGACACGCCGATCCTGGCAGAGGCCTCGCGCAAGGCCGCGATCGCCTATTTCAAGCAGGGCGGCGAAGTGCCGTTGCTGCTCAAGTCCAACTCGATCTCGCCGATCCACCGCCGCGTGCCGCTCGACATCGTCGTCGTGCCGATCCTCACCGGCAGCGAAGTCACCGGCCTGTCGATCCATGCGGGCCTGTGGACCAGCGCCTCGCTGTTCGCCAATCCCGAGGACGTGCCCGTGCTGCGCGCCCGCCTCGAAGGACTGGAGCGCAAGTTCGGCTTCGATCCCAAGGGCCATACCGGCAAGGCGATGGCGCACGCGCTGACCGCGCTGCCGCACGACCTGACCACCGCGTTCGATGCCGATTCGCTCGAGCATCTCGTGCTCACCTCGATGTCGGTCGCCGATCGGCCGCGCTCCAAGCTGGCGCTGGTCAAGAGCCCGCTCGGCCGGCACCTGTTCGCCTTCGTCTGGCTGCCGCGCGACGAAGTCGCCACCACCAGGCGCGAGGCGATCGGCGAGATGCTCGCCGAGGCCGCCAACGCCAAGATCATCAACTGGACGATCGCGCTGGAAGACGGCGAAGTCGCGATGCTGCGCTACACGCTCGACCTGCGCGCCGGCGGCACCATGCCCGATGCCGATGCGCTCGACCTGCAGCTCGAGCGGATGATGCGCGGCTGGGTGCCCGCCGTCGAGGCGGCGCTCGTCGATGAGGCCGGCAGCGGCGCGACGCGGCTGGCGCTGCGCTATGCCGCCGCCTTCCCGCCCGCCTATCGCACCACTGCCAGCCCCGAAGAGGCGGCGCGCGACATCCTGCGCTTCGCCAAGCTCGAAGGCCCCGGCGACCGCTCGGCGCGGATCACGCCCGTCGAGGGCAAGGCCGGCGAATATCGCGTGAAGCTCTATGCCCAGGGCGGCGCGATGGCGCTGTCCGACGCGGTCCCCGCCTTCGAGAATTTCGGCTTCCGCGTGATCGAGGAAGTGCCGACCGCGCTGGCCAGCGGCGCCTTCGTCCATGATTTCGCGGTCTCCGCCGCCGCGCTCAAGGGCGACGTCGCCGTGATCGAGGAAGCGCTCGCCGCCGTCCTCGAAGGCAATGCCGAGAATGACGCGTTCAACCGGCTGATCGTCGAGGCGGGGATGAAGCCCGCATCGGTGGTGCTGTTCCGCGCCTGGTTCCGCTATCTGCGCCAGACCGGCATGAACTTCGGCATGGCCACGGTAGTCGACGCGCTGCGCCGCGCACCCGCCGTCGCCACTGCGCTGATCGAGCGCTTCGATGCCGCGCACAACCCGGCCCGCGCCGGCGACGCCGCTGCCATCGAGGCCGCCACCGCCGCGATCGAGACTGGTCTCGCCCAGGTCCAGGCGATCGACGACGACCGCATCCTGCGCACGATCCGCGGCGTCGTCCTCGCGACGCTGCGCACCAATGCATACGCGCCCGCCGCCAAGGAAGCGCTGGCGTTCAAGCTCGACTCCAAGCTCGTCCCCGGCCTGCCCGCCCCGCTGCCCTGGCGCGAGATCTGGGTCTATTCACCGCGCGTCGAGGGCATCCACCTGCGCGCCGGCCCGGTCGCCCGTGGTGGCCTGCGCTGGTCCGACCGGCGCGACGACTTCCGCACGGAGATCCTCGGCCTGATGAAGGCGCAGCGCGTCAAGAACGCAGTGATCGTGCCGACCGGCGCCAAGGGCGGCTTCTATCCGAAGCACCTCCCCTCGCCCGCGACCGACCGCGACGCCTGGTTCGCCGAAGGGACCGAGAGCTACCGCATCTTCATCCGCACGCTGCTGTCGATCACCGACAACATCGTGTCCAACAAGGTCGTCCACCCCGAGGGCGTGACCATCCTCGACGGCGAGGACCCCTATTTCGTCGTCGCCGCCGACAAGGGCACCGCGACCTTCTCCGACGTCGCCAATGCCATCGCGATCGAGCGCAACTTCTGGCTGGGCGACGCCTTCGCTTCCGGTGGCAGCCACGGCTATGACCACAAGGCGATGGGCATCACCGCCAAGGGCGCCTGGGTATCGGTGCGCCGCCACTTCCTCGAGATGGGCACCGACATCCAGTCCGAGCCCGTCACCGTCGCCGGCTGCGGCGACATGTCGGGCGACGTGTTCGGCAACGGCATGCTGCTGTCCAAGGCGATCAAGCTGGTCGCCGCCTTCGATCACCGCCACATCTTCCTCGACCCCGATCCCGATCCGGCCGCTTCGTGGCAGGAGCGCGACCGCATGTTCGCCCTGCCCCGCTCCAGCTGGGCGGATTATAATCCGTCGCTGATCTCGAAGGGCGGCGGCGTCTTCCCGCGCACCGAGAAGTCGATCCCGCTCAGCCCCGAAGTCCAGGCATTGCTCGGCCTCCAGGTCACCGAGCTCGACCCGACTTCGCTGATCACCGCGATCCTCAAGATGCAGGTCGGCCTGCTCTGGTTCGGCGGCATCGGCACCTACATCAAGGCTGCCTCGGAGAGCCACGGCGATGTCGGCGATCCCGCCAATGACCGCCTCCGCGTCAATGCCGAGCATCTGCGCTGCAAGGCGATCGGCGAAGGTGCGAACCTGGGCGTGACACAAGCCGCGCGCATCGCCTTCGCGTCGCTCGGCGGCCGCATCAACACCGACTTCATCGACAATTCGGCTGGCGTCGATTGCTCGGATAACGAAGTCAACATCAAGATCGCGCTCAACCGCGAGATGATCGAGGGCCGCCTCGAATTCGAGGACCGCAACACGCTGCTCGTGTCGATGACCGACGACGTCGCGCACCTGGTGCTCGAGGACAACCGCCTGCAGACGCTCGCGCTCTCCTTCATGGAGAATGACGGCTATGTCGCGCTGCCCAGCTATGTCCGCGTCATCGAGATCCTCGAAGGCAGCGGCCGCCTTGACCGCGCGGTCGAGGGCCTCGCGCCCAACGAGGAGCTGCTCCGCCGCGCGCAGGACAAGAACGGCCTCACCCGCCCCGAGCTCGCCGTCCTGCTCGCCTCGACCAAGCTCGCGCTGCAGGACGCGATCGAGCACGCCAGGCTCGGCCACGACCCCGCCCTGGAAGCGGACCTCTGCAACGCCTTCCCCAAGGCGATGCAGGAGAAGTTCGGCAAGGCGATCGAGGAGCACCGCCTGCGTGGCGAGATCGTCGCGACCAAGCTCGCCAACCGCGTGATCAACCGCCTCGGCGTTCTCCACCCCTTCGAGCTTGCCGAAGAGGAAGGCGCCGCGATGGCCGACATTGCCGCGATGTACGTCGTCGCCGAGCGGCTGTTCTGCCTGCCCGCGCTGTGGGAAGCGGTCGAGACGGCCGATATCTCCGAGGGCGCGCGCATCGCTTTGCTCGACGAGATGGCAGTCGCCGTGCGCGGCCAGGTCGCCGATCTGCTCCGCGTCTCGCCGCCGGGCGCCAGCCCCGCCGAAGTGATCGCCCGCCTCAAGCCCGGCATCGACGCGCTCGACAAGGCCGCCAAGGGTCTCTTGCTCGACGAGGTCAAGGCGCAGTCGAACCGCATCGCCTCGAAGCTCGAGGCCGCCGGCGCGCCGAGCGAACTGGTCGCCAAGGTGGTCAAGCTCTTCGAGCTGGACGGCGCGGTCGGCCTGGCCGATCTCAGCGTCCGCATGGGCCTGGAAGTGACGCCGCTCACCAGGGCCTTCACCTCGCTCGGCCAGGCGCTCGGCCTCGACTGGGCTCAGTCGACCGCCGCGCGCATCACCACCGGCGATGTGTGGGAGCGCCTGCTGATCGCCGGTCTCGCCCGCGATTTCCAGCAGATCCGCCTCGACTTCCTCGGCCGCGGCCAGGGCGAGGATCCGCAGGCGTCGGTCGATTCCTGGGTCCAGGCCAATGCCGGCCGGGTCGATCAGTTCGCCGCGTTGGTCCGCCGCGCGCGCCAGTCGGCGGTGCCCAATGCCGCGATGCTTGCCCAGATCGCCGGCCAGGCGCGCGTGCTGCTGGGGCGCTGACATGAGAAACCCGGCCGATCGCCAGACCGGCCGGGTTCTCGCATTTCAACGCTGAAGCATCAGGCTTCCGGATCGGTGCTCCGGGCCGGCGTGGCCCGCAGGATCAGATACATGCCGCCCAGGCTGGCGATCACGCCAAGGCCACAAATCACCGCCAGGTCGATATAAAGTCCCGACATCCAGTCCTCCCCCAAGTCTTTTCTGAAAGAGAAGCTGCGTAATTTCTTGGAAGTCGGCAAGAAACATTCGTAGCTGCACTGCAACGCAACTTTGCTGCATGTGCGAGAAGATGTGTAGGCGCGGGACGCATTTTTCGGTGGTTCCTTGCAGCCAGGCCAGCAGGGCTGGGCCGCGCAGAATCTATCACCCAAATCGGCCGTGCGGGTTTGCAATTGCGAATCGTTCGCGTTATCGCGCCGTAACGAATCATACCCCGGAATCGCTCACCCAACATGCACGCCCCCACCGCCCAGGCAGAACAGGCCAAGGCCAAAGCCAAGCGCGCTCGCAAGAGCTTCTGGCTTAAGCAGCTGCACACCTGGCATTGGATGAGCTCGGCGATCAGCCTGGTCGGGCTGCTGCTCTTCGCGATCACCGGCTTCACGCTCAATCACGCCGCCGATATCGAAGGCGCGCCTACGTCGCTCGACCGCGCCGCCCAGCTGCCACCGCCGCTCTTCGCCAAGGTGAAGAGCGACGACCAGCCCGACAGCAAGAAGCCGATCCCGGCCGATGTCGCCAAATGGATCGAGGGCCAGGTCAAGATCAAGGCGAGCGGGACCGCTGAATGGTCCGCCGACGAGATTTATCTCGCCAAGCCGCGCCCAGGCGGGGACGCCTGGATCGCGATCGACCGCGCCACCGGCGCCGTCACGAGCGAGACCACCAATCGCGGCTGGATCGCGTACCTGAACGACCTCCACAAGGGCCGCAATTCCGGTGCCTGGTGGAAGCTGTTCATCGACGTCTTCGTCTTCGCCTGCCTCGTCTTCACGCTCACCGGCCTGGTGCTGCTCTGGATGCACTCAAAGCATCGCAAGAGCACCTGGCCGATCGTCGTCGCCGGGCTCGTCATCCCGGCACTCATCGCCATTTTCCTGATCCATTGAGGAAGGACCGTCCCATGCAGTTCCGTATTACCGGCCTGACCCTTGCCGCGATCGGCGGTGCCTTCCCGGCCGCCGCGGGCGCGCAGACGCTCGACGTCACGCTCACCCTGCCGCGCATCACCGTGGCCGAATATCACAAACCCTATGTCGCGGTGTGGCTGGAAAAGGCCGGTTCGCCCGCTACCACGCTCACCGTCTGGTACGACGTCAACAAGCGCAACGACGCCGGCAAGAAGTGGCTGTCGGACGTGCGCATGTGGTGGCGCGCCTCGGGCCGCACGCTGACACTGCCGGCCGATGGCGTCTCGGGCGCCACCCGTGCACCGGGCACCCACAAGCTCAGCTTCGTCGGCGGCCGCGGCAACGTCCCGGCACTCGGCGCGGGCGCTTACACGCTGGTGATCGAAGCGGCGCGCGAAGGCGGCGGCCGTGAGATGGTCCGCGTGCCGGTCACGATCGGCGCGAACGGCGCCGGCTCGGGCAAGGGCGCCGGCAAGGGCGAACTGGGCGCGGTCACCGTCGCCGCGCATCGCTAAGGAAGGGACAGCCATGCAGTTCTTCCGCCATCCGCTCACCACCATCGTCGCGATTGCCGCGATGATCGTGCCCCAGGTCGCCATGGCCGCCCCGCGCAGCTGGCTGCTGCCCTCGGGCACCAATTTCGGCGGGGATGCCTGGGTCACCGTCGATGCCGCGCTGTCGACCGACCTTTATTACCCCGATCATCCCGGCCAGCCCTGGGCGCCGATCGCCACTGCGCCCGACGGCACGACGGTCGAGGTCGAGAACCTCAGCAAGGGCAAGCTGCGCCTGACCTTCGATCTGCACCTCACGCAGAAGGGCACCTACAAGCTCGCCGTGATCAATAACGGCGTGATGGGCAGCTACATGCTGGACGGCGAGCGCAAGATGCTGCCGCGCGGCACCACCACCGATACGCTGGCCCAGGCGATCCCGGCCGGCGCCACCGAGGTATGGACCGCGGAGAACAACAGCCGCATCGAGACCTTCGTCACTTCGGGCGTGCCGAGCGACACGGTGTTCAAGCCGACGGGCAAGGGCCTGGAGATGGTCCCGGTTTCGCACCCGACCGATCTCTCGGTCCAGGATGCCGCGACCTTCCAGTTCCTGCTCGACGGCAAGCCGGCAGCGAACATCGATGTCAGCGCGATCAATGGCGGCGTGCGCTACACGCCCAGCCTGCAGCAGCTCGAACTCAAGACCGATGCCCAGGGCAAGGTCACGATCAAATGGCCGACCCCCGGCATGTGGTGGGTGAGCGCCGGCATCGGCGGCGGCCGCGGTGAAGGCGGCCCGGGTGGTCCTGGCGGCCCCGGTGGTCCGGGCGGTGAAGGCCGCCCCGCGGGCGCGGGCGCTCCCGGCGCAGGCGGCCCCGGCGCACAGGGCGAAGGCGGTCCCCGCCGCCCGATGGGCCCGCCCCAGCGCCGGGCGACCTATGCGATGACGGTCGAAGTGCTCGGCTGATCCAGCCTTTCCTTTCTTCGTCATCCCTCTACCTCGTCATCCCGGCGAAAGCCGGGCCCCAGAGCCAAGCAGGACAGCACTTGCCACCCTGGGCCCCGGCTTTTCGCCGGGGTGACGATTGAAAGATGAGCACGATACTCAGAATAGCCATTCCACAGGGGCTCTCGCCCGCGGCGTTCCATCGCCGCCAGGCGGGAGCCCCTGTCGTTTCCTGCGCCGGCGAGACGATGGGCACCAGCTGGTCCGCCCGCATCGTCGCCGCACCGGGCGACATCGCCGCCAGCATCCAGGCGGAGCTCGACCGCGTCGTCGCCGAAATGAGCCATTGGGATCCGGCCTCCGACCTTTCCCGCTTCAACCGCAGCGAACCCGGCCGCTGGCAACCCCTGCCCTCCGGCTTCGCGCATGTGCTCGCCGCCGCGCTCGACGTCGCCGCGAAGAGCGAAGGCGCCTTCGATCCGGCAATGGGCGCGCTGGTCGACCTATGGGGCTTCGGCCCGCAGGGGCCCCGCGCCGGTGTCCCCAGCGAGGAAGAGATCGCCGCCGCCATCGCGGGCCGCTCGCATATCGAGCAGGACGATCGCCGCGCCCGCCGTACCGCCCTCGCCACGCTCGATTTCTCCGGCATCGCCAAGGGCCACGGCGTCGACCGCGTTGCCGAAATGCTGCGCAGCATGGAACTGCCCGATTTCCTGGTCGAGGTCGGCGGCGAGCTGCGCGGCGAAGGGATCAAGCCCGACGGCCAGCCATGGTGGATCGATATCGAGCCCGTCCCCGGCAGCCGCCTCGCGCCCTTGCGCGTCGCGCTCCACGCCCTGTCGGTGGCGACCTCGGGCGACTATCGCCGCAGCTTCAGCCATGCCGGCCGCGACTATGCCCACACCATCGACCCGCGTACCGCCCGCCCGCTGGAAAACCGCGTCGCCTCGGTCACGCTGCTGCATCCCTGCTGCATGCTGGCCGACGCCTGGGCGACCGCGCTGAGCGTGCTGGGGCCCGACGGAATGGCGTTGGCCGAACACGAGAGGCTGGCCGCGCACATGGTGGTGCGCACCGAGACGGGCTTTGCGGAGCACCTTTCGCCAGAGCTGCGCGAGATGCTCGGCTAAGCCGCTATTGCAAAATAGGATTTCGTCTGCTGCCATCGCGCCGCGGCCTCGCGCCGCCGCTCTTTGAAAGGTCGAACTTTCGTCTTTTATTTCCCTCACAAGCGCGAGCTTTGTGAAGTTTGGGAAGATCAGGCGTCCGCCCAGCGACGCAGGAGGTTATGGTACACCCCGGTCAGCTCGATCACCGAGCGATCGGTGCCGCCCAGCTGCCCGGTCAGCCGCTGCACGCTCTGGTCGAGGTCGAACAGGATGCGTCGCGCCCCGTCGTCGCGCACCATCGACTGCATCCAGAAGAAGCTCGCCACCCGGCGCCCGCGCGTGACCGGCGTCACATGGTGCAGGCTCGACGAAGGGTAGAGCACCGCATGCCCCGCCGGCAGCTTCACCTGCTGCACGCCGAAATGATCCTCGATCACCAGCGCGCCACCGTCATAGGCCGCGGGATCCTCGAGGAAGACGGTCATCGACAGGTCGCTGCGGATGCGGAACTCGGTGCCGCGCTGGATGCGGATCGCATTGTCGACATGCGTGCCGAAGGTCTGGCCCTCGCCATACCGGTTGAACAGCGGCGGAAACACCTTGAGCGGCAGTGCTGCGGCAAAGAACAGGGGCGAGCGGCCCAGCGCGTCGAGCACCATCGCCCCGGCCCGGCGATGCGCATCGCCGCCTTCGGGAAGCTGCTCATTCTGCTTCGCCAGCGCCGACTGGCTTCCCGAGGTGACGTTGCCGTCCACCCATTCCGCCGCATCGATAACGGCCCGCACCGCCGCCACTTCTTGCGGCGAGAACAGGTCGGGAATGGCAATCAGCATCGGTTCTACCTCTTTCGCAGCGCGGCCGTGCCTTCGGTGCGCAGTCGCATGTCCGGGACGTGGGCCAGCCAGGCAAGCGCCTTGTCGCGAAACGCCGGCGTCGCCGCTTCGCCGCACCGCGCGATCCACAGCAGCGCCGCGTCCATGTCGCCGGCTTCGGCACGCATCCGGGCATGGTTGAACATGCCGCGGAAATCCCCGCCCTCGGCCGCCTGGGCGTAGCAATCCGCCGCCGCCGCCATGTCGCGCGGGAGGAGGTCGCCGTCCTCGTGGAAGCTGCCGACGAAGTTCCTGGATTTGGCGTGGCCCATTGCGGCCGCCTTCTCAAACCAGGCGAGCGCGGCCGCCTTGTCTTGGGTCAAACCCTGGCCCAGCGCCAGGGCCGAGCCGTAATTGTACATCCCCCAGTCGAGCCCGCCCTCGGCGGCGACGCGGAAGCACTCCGCCGCGCGCACCTTGTCCACGCGCGTGCCCCAGCCGAGATCGTAGCAGCGGCCCAGCATGTTGAGCCCCATCGGATGCCCCTGCTGCGCCGCCTTCCAGAACCAGCCGAACGCCTCCGCGGGCTTCTGCGCGTCGAGCAGCATCTGGCCATGGACAGCCTGCGCCTCGGCCAGGCCGGCCTCCGCCCCTTCGCGAATCAACGCCGCCCGCTCCTCCGGAGAACCGGAGAGGCGGGCGGCGATATCTTCGCTCGACAATGGATCGAGCTGCGTCATGTCGTGGCTATATCAGAACTTGTAGCTCAGCGTCAGGATCGCCGAGCGCGCATCGCCCGGCGTGGCCCAGCCATTATTGGCGCGGATGCGGGTGTAGTACAGCTTGTCGCCGATATTCTTGACGTTGAGCTGCGCCGACAGGTCGTGCGTGATGTTGTACGCAACCGTCAGGTTGTGGACGATATAGTCCTTCGAATAGAGCACCGTGCGGTTTGTGGCCGTGGGCAGATTGATCGCGAACTTGCCCTGATAGGTGGCGCCGTAACCGACCGTCAGGCCGAACGGGAAGGTATAGGCCGTGTAGATGCTGCCCGAATGCTCCGGGGTCTGCTGGAGCGCGGCGCCGCCAACCGGATCGGGATAGGCCACGCTGTTGGCGCAGCCGGTCGCACCCGGATGTGCGATGCAATAGTCGGACACCGACTGGATCAGCTTGCTCTTGAGATAGGTGTAGTTCGCGGTGATCTGCCAGGCCGAAGTGATGTGGCCGGTGGCACCCAGGGCGATGCCATCGACGCGCGAGTGGCCGTCGAGCTGCTGGTCCGGAATGGTCGGATCGTTCGAGGCGACCTTGTAGCTGTCGCGGTCGGTGCGGAACAGCGCCGCGGTCAGCAGCAGGCCCTTGTTGAACAGCTCGGCCTTGCCGCCGATCTCGTAGTTCTTGGCGTTTTCCGGCTTCACGTTGCAGGTCGCTGTCGAGCAGCTGCCATTGACCGTGCTCTGCGACGGCGTCTTCGAGTTGCCATAAGCGGCGTAGAGGCTGACCGCTTCGACCGGCTTGTAGACCGCACCGAAGCGGTAGGAGAACAGGGTGTCGCGGTTGCCCGAACGGGTCACCGCGGTGATCTGGCCCAGCGTCGCCGCAGCGGTCGAGATCGTATAGGCGGCGAACTCGCCGATATTGCGCTCCAGGCGCACGCCGCCGTTGAGCTCGAAATGGTTCGACAGCTTCATCGTGTCGAACAGGTAGACTGCCTGGTTCGCGACTTCGCTGTGGCTCTTCGCGCTGACGATGAAGTTCACCGGCCCGGTATAGACGTTCCGGCCGTTGAGGTTCGGATCGTTCCACGCATAGTTCGGGATGGCGACGGTGGTGCCATTGGCGTTGCGCTGCGAATTGCCCGAGCGCACGTCATAGAATTCGCGCGACAGCGAGAAACCCAGGTCGAAGCTGTGCTCGATCCCGAAGGTGTCGACCGTGCCCTTGAGGTCGGTCTGGTTGTAGATGACCTGATTGCGGGTATCGCGGGTATTGCCGCGCGAGCCGCCGCTCGGGACGAAGAGGCCCGGGGTGGCGCAGGCCACGCCGGCAGCGGTCAGGCTGGTCGGCAGGCAGAAAGTACCCTCCGGGCCATCCGCAATCGAATATTGCTCGACGTCCTGATAGCGGGTGAGGTTGCGCAGCGTGATCCGGCTGGTCACCTCCTGCTCGAAGATCGCCGTCGCCTGATCGACATTGCTGTCCTGCTTGTCGAGGTTGCGGAAGCCGTAATAGCCGCTGCGGCTGGTGCCCGGCACCTGGCCGGTGAACCCGTTGGTCACGCTGGTGACATAGGGCACGCCGAACTGCGGTATGTTGTTGTCTTCCTGGTGGAGATACAGGAGGCTCAGCTTGGTCGGCCCGTTCAGGCCGAAGGTGACCGAGGGCATCACGCCCCAGCGCTTGGCGTTCTCCACCTCGCGGCCGGGAACGTCGTTGCGGTGGAACATTCCGTTGAGGCGGACGCCGACGTTGTCGCTCAGCTTCTGGTCGATATCGACGGTGGCGCGGTAATAGTCATCGGTGCCGACACCGCCCTGCACCACGGTCTGGCTCCGGCCGGTCGGACGCTTGCTGACCAGGTTGATGTTGCCCGCGACCGAGCCGCCGCCCGAATAGACCGAGTTCGAGCCGTTGGTGACTTCGATCTGCTCGATGTTGAAGTTGTCGGAGCGCGTGTACTGCGCGCTGTCGCGGACATTATCGATCGTGATGTCGTTGTTCGCGCTGAAGCCGCGCAGGTTGATGCTGTCGCCATAGCCGCTGCCGCCTTCGCCGGCGCCGAAGGTGATGCCGGGCACCGTCGCCAGCGCGTCGCGCAGCGACAGGATGTTCTGCTGCTGCATGACTTCGGCGGTGATCACCGTCACCGTCTGGGGGGTATCGCGCAGCGGGCGCGTGTTCTTCGGGCTCTCCTGCTTGGGCTGATAGACCTGACCGTTGACGGTGATCTGGTCCTTGTCCTGCCCGTCTTCCGAGGTCGCGGCGCCCTTCTTGTCGTCGTCCGGACCGTTCGCGGCGTGAACCGGAGCGCTGGCGACGAAGCCGACACAGGCGAGCGCGAGGAAAGCAGGCGCAGCGGCGCCGGTTGAACGAGTCACGGTGGAACCCCCCATTAGGTTTGTTTCGCCGCCAGCTATTGAGAGTCAGTCGCAGTGTCAACGCTAATGCGAGTTGCTCGCAACTTTGTCGCGAAATTGTTGCGAAACGTTACTGAGCAGTCTGCGTGCGAAGCGATCCGCGGCGCGCCTGGGTGAGCAACCAGGTGCGGATCGCGCTGGCGAGGTTGGGCGGATCCTCCCCGGTGATTCGGGCGTGGTCGATCGCGGCGACCAGTGCGTTGAGAGGTAGTGCGCGCGCGTCGGCGGCGGCTTCCAGCGCGTCCCAGAACAGCGGTTCGAGGCTGATCGATGTCTGGTGCCCGGCAATGGTGACGGACCGCTTGATCGGCCCGCTAAAACCACCCTCGGGCGGGTCGAGCTTCATTCGGTATCGAACAAGGCCGCCAGCTGCTCGACCATCGTGCCGGCGAGCTGCTCGGCGTCCATGATCGTCACCGCGCGGCTGTAATAACGCGTCACGTCATGGCCGATGCCGATCGCGACCAGCTCGACCGGCGAGCGCGCCTCGATCCAGCCGATGACCTGGCGGAGATGCCGCTCCAGATAGGAGCCCGAGTTCACCGACAAAGTGGAATCATCCACCGGCGCGCCGTCCGAGATCACCATCAGGATCTTTCGGTCTTCAGGCCGGCCGATCAGCCGCTGATGCGCCCAGAGCAGCGCCTCACCGTCGATATTCTCCTTGAGCAACCCCTCGCGCATCATCAGCCCGAGCGCCTTCTTGGCGCGGCGCCACGGCTCGTCGGCCTGCTTGTAGACGATGTGGCGCACGTCGTTGAGGCGGCCGGGCTGGGCCGGGCGGCCATCGGCCAGCCACTTCTCGCGACTCTGCCCGCCCTTCCATGCTCGCGTGGTGAAACCGAGTATCTCGGTCTTCACCCCGACGCGCTCCAGCGTGCGCGCCATGATGTCGGCGCTGATCGCCGCGATCGAGATCGGCCGCCCGCGCATCGAGCCGGAATTGTCGATCAGCAGCGTGACCACCGTGTCCTTGAACTCGGTGTCCTTCTCCGCCTTGTAGGAGAGCGACAGCATCGGGTTGACGACAATGCGCGCCAGCCGGGCAGCATCGAGGATGCCTTCTTCCTGGTCGAAGTCCCAGCTGCGGTTCTGCTGCGCCATCAGCCGGCGCTGCAGCCGGTTGGCGAGCTTGGTCACGGCGCCCTGAAGATGGAGCAACTGCTGGTCGAGATAGGAGCGGAGGCGGTCCAGCTCCTCGGTATCGCACAAATCGGTGGCGGCAATCACCTCGTCGAACTGATTGGTGTAGGCGCGATATTCGAACTGGGGCGGCAGATCGCTCCACGGACGATTCGGCCGCACGGGCAGCATGCCCTCATCGCCTTCGTCGCCGGGCTCGCCGTCGCCATCCTCCATCGCGTCGGACTGCTGCTGCTCGCCATCCTCGCCCTCGTCCGACTCGCGCTGTTCGCCGCGCGCCTCGGCCTGGCCCTCGCTCTGGCTCGACTCGTCCTCGCCCTCCTCGTCGCCGGGCTGGTCCTGGTCGTCGGTACCTTCGTCCTCGCCGCCGCCGTCATCGGCTTCGTCGGGCAGCAGGTCGCCTTCGGTGAGTTCAAGATCCTGCAGCAGCTTCGACGTCAACGACGCGAACGCCTGCTGGTTGTCGATCGCCAGCGCCAGCGCGTCGAGATCCGAGCCGGCGCGCTCCTCCACCCAATCACGGATCAGCGCCATGCCGAGCGCCGCGGCGGCAGGCGATTCGCGGCCGGTCAGCCGCTCGCGGACCATCAGGCCGATCGCCGTCGAGAGCGGCACTTCCTCGCGGTTGCGCGCCCGGTTGATCGGGTCGGAACGCAGCTTCACCTCGAGCGCGGAATCGAGATTGGCGGCGATGCCGGCATAGCCGCGCGAGCCCAGCGCCTCGATCCGCGCCGTCTCCACCGCGTCGAACACCGCGCGCGCCACCGGCTCCCGGGGCGCGCTCTTCAAGTGCAGCGCATTGTCGTGATGGCGCAGGCGCAGCGCGAAGCCGTCGGCAAAGCCGCGCGCCTCGGCAACTTCCTCGGCCGGCAAGGTGCGCGACGGCGTCGGCACCTTGATCTGGCGACCGTCCTGACGCGGCGCCTCGCCGGTGAAGCTCAGCTCCGCCTCGCGCTCGCCGGAAAGCGCACGCGCGGCACCGCCCAGCACGTTGCGGAATTTCTCCAGGGGCGTGTCGGCGGCCATCAGCCCTCAGGCCTTGCCGACCACGCTCTCGGGCAGGTCCTTGCCGAATACGCGCTGGTAATATTCCGCCACCTGCGGCCGCTCCGCCTCGTCGCACTTGTTGAGGAAGCTCAACCGGAACGCGAACCCAACATCCTTGAAGATCTCGGCATTCTGCGCCCAGGTGATCACCGTGCGGGGCGACATCACGGTCGAGATGTCGCCGTTGACGAAGCCCTTGCGGGTCAGGTCCGCCACGCGGACCATGTTCTCGACCAGTTCCTTGCCGCCCGGCTTGTCGAAATCGCCCGACTTGGCGAGCACGATCTGCGCCTCGACCGCGGCGGGGAGATAGTTGAGCGTCACCACGATGTTCCAGCGGTCCATCTGGCCCTGGTTGATCTGCTGGGTGCCGTGATAGAGGCCGCTGGTGTCGCCCAGGCCCACCGTGTTCGCCGTGGCGAACAGGCGGAAATAGGGGTTCGGGCGGATCACGCGGTTCTGGTCGAGCAGCGTCAGCTTGCCCTCGGTCTCGAGCACGCGCTGGATCACGAACATCACGTCCGGCCGGCCAGCGTCATATTCGTCGAACACCAGAGCGGTCGGGGTCTGCAGCGCCCAGGGGAGCAGGCCTTCGCGGAACTCGGTGACCTGCTGGCCGTCGCGCAGCACGATCGCGTCGCGGCCGATCAGGTCGATACGGCTGATATGCGCGTCGAGGTTGATGCGGATGCACGGCCAGTTCAGGCGCGCCGCCACCTGCTCGATATGCGTCGACTTGCCGGTGCCGTGATAGCCCTGGACCATCACGCGGCGATTATGCGCGAAGCCCGCCAGGATCGCGAGGGTGGTGTCCGCGTCGAACACGTATGCGGGGTCCATGTCGGGCACGCGCTCGTCGGCCTCGCTGAACGCGGGCACTTCCAGGTCGCTGTCGATCCCGAACAGGTCGCGCACTTTCACCATCTTGTCCGGCGCGTCGAGGATCGTGGTTTCCCGGCTGTCGGGCTGGGTGTTGGGGATATCGGCCATCGTCTTCGGATCCTTGTGTCGCGAGAGCGACTAGAAGCTCCCGTGCCGCACTGCAACGGGGATCGCGCAAAACGCGCGACGGGCGGGTTCCGTCGCAGGCCCTTTCCTCGAATCGGCTTTCATGGGATCATGACGCCAAAGCAACGGTCGCGCGTGAACACCGATTCTGTCCTTTGGGGAAGACGATGAACAGGAAGCTGTTGTTCCTGGCGCTGCTCGCGCCGCTTGCGGCATGCGACTGGGGCCAGCAGCCTCCCCCACCCCCGCGCCGCCCCCCGCCGGTAGTCCGCCCGGTCGATCGCGAGCCCGACTGGCTGGTCGCAACACCCTATTGCGAGGGCGCGCTGCGCCGCGGCCAGTGGCTGATCTGCGACAACAAGGGCCTGAACTGGCTGCACCGCACGCTGGCCACCCAATGGGCGGAAGACCGGCAGGGTGCGAGCCGCCAGCAGCTCTGGGTGCAGCGCCAGCAGCTTCAGGCGCTGGCTAGCGAGCGCGACGCCTGCGAGACCGCGGATTGCGTCGCGACGGCCTATCGTCGCTACTTGCGGGCGCCGGTACGCTATTCGGAACCGTCGGAATGGACGCCGCGCCCCAGGCCGCGCCCGGTCTATCACCGGCCGCGAGAGAAGCGCTGGAACTGGCGCGACGACGGCGCGACCTGCGCCTCGAAGATCGGCTGGCAGAAGGCGGCGCTGCTCGCGCGGCAATGCTCGGTGGTCAATCCCGACGGCCAGTGCGGACCGCAGCGGACCTGCGGCACGCTCAAGACCATGATCCTCGACGGCTGCTGGGACATGGGCGAGCGCAAGCCTGGGTTCTGCGGGCGGGTCTAGCCCTGCCACCCGGGCGATTCGGGCCCGACGCGGCGCGCGGAAGTTTACGAAGTATACGCTACGGGGGCCCCCATTTCCCCTTCTCGGGCTCGCGCCCGTAGCCGGCGCGATCGGTGCGGAAAGGGAAGTCAGCTTGCATCCACCAGTATGAAGCAGGCGAAATCCTACATTGCAAGGCCGAACCCCACCCCCTTCGCGGGGATGACGGTATTGGGTTCGCGGGGCTGGCTGTGATTGTGAGGCGGACCTAGTCGTTCTCGAACCGCGGCAATCCGAACAGGTCGACGAAGCGCTGGCCGAGTGCGGCATCGCCGGTGACCGCCACCCGTCCCTCGCGGATCGACTCGGCCAGCAGCAGCGGGCCGTAGAAGGTCGCGGCGAGCAGGGTCGGCACGCCCTCGAAGGTCACGTCAGCCCCCGCTGGATCGCGGCGCTCGATCGCGAGCCGCCCATCGACGATCGCCGCGCGGAACGGCTCGCCGCCGACGCGGAAGCCCAGGTCGATCGACAAGCCGCGCGCCGGATCGCGCGCCATCATCGTCTTGAGCGAGAGCATGAAGGCACCGTTGCTGAGCGGCAGCGTCACGTCGTGCGCGGGCGACCCCGCCGCCCAGCGGCTGAGCGCGAAGATCGGCTCCTCGAGCTCGGCACCCCAGCGGGTGAGCGCATAGACCTGGGCGTTGACCGGCGAAGGCAGCTGCTTGCGGCGGATGATCCCCGCCTTCTCCAGGCCTTCGAGCCGCTGGGTGAGGACGTTCGCGCTGAGCCCTTCGAGCGCGCCGCGGATCTCGCCGAAGCGGCGCGGGCCCAGGAGCAATTCGCGCACGATCAGCAGCGACCAGCGCTCGCCGATCAGATCCATCGCCAGCGCCGTGCCGCACGCATCCTGATACCAGCGCCGCGCCTTCGCAAAATCCACGTTAGTTACTTTTTGTGACTCCATAGTTGCTTTTAATAACCACATCGGGCATCAGGATCAAGCAAGCGATTCGCAGACCGACCAAAGCGGAGGTTTATTCCGATGGCACTGGTTCCCGCCGAAGACCTGGCCGCGCGTGAGACGGTGCGCTGGCCGAATGAGAGCCCGGAATATCGGGCAGCGCGCACCGCTTTGCTCGCGCGGGAGATCGCGCTGCGCCGGCAGATCGAGGCCGTCGCCGAGCAGCGCCGCGCATTGCCGCCGGGTCCGGAAGTGACCGGCGACTATGTCTTCCAGGGCGAGGACGGGCAGGTCCGCTTCGCCGATCTGTTCGGCAAGCACGATACGCTGGTGGTCTACACCTATATGTTCGGCCCGCAGCGCGAGCGCCCTTGCCCGATGTGCACTTCGCTTCTCTCGGCTTGGGACGGCGAAGTCCCCGATATCCTACAGCGTGCGGGACTGGCGGTGGTCGCACGCTCTTCGATCGACAAGCTCAAGGCCTTCAAGGCCGAGCGCGGCTGGCAGCACCTCCCGCTCTATTCGGACACGAGCCAGGATTTCAGCCGCGACTATCAGTCGATCGCACCCGATGGCGGCGACATCCCGCAATTCATGATCTTCACCCGCAGGGACGGCGCGATCCGCCTGTTCTGGGCAGGCGAGATGGGCGGAGAGACCGCGGATCCCGGCCAGGATCCGCGCGGTGCGCCCGACCTGATGCCGCTGTGGACCATTCTCGATTCAACCCCGAAGGCCGGGCGGCCGACTGGTACCCGTCCCTCACCTACTGAACGATACCCAGGAGAGAAAACGATGCCCCAGATGATCTTCGTCAACCTGCCCGTCAGCGACGTGGCCAAGTCGACTGCCTTCTACGAGGCGATCGGCTGCACCAAGGATGCGCGCTTCAGCAACGAGCAGGCCTCGGCGATGCAGCTGAGCGAAGAGATCGTGTTCATGATCCTGAGTCGCGACTTCTTCCAGACCTTCACGCCCAAGCCCATCGCCGATGCGCATGCGGTGACCGAGGCGCTGATCTGCATCTCGCGCGACAGCCGCGGGGCGGTGGACGCGATCGTCGAGGCGGCGGGCAAGGCCGGCGGAAAGGCCGATATCCGCGAGAAGCAGGACATGGGCTTCATGTACGGCCGCAGCTTCGAGGATCCGGACGGCCATATCTTCGAGCCGATGTTCATGGACCTGGAAGCCGCGATGGCTGCCTTCCCCGAAGGCCCCGCGCATGAGCCGGCCTGAGCCCGTGAAGCGGGATCGCATCATCGGCTGGGTGCTGAGCGGCCTGGTCCTCCTGTTCCTGGCAATGGACGCCGGCGGCAAGCTGCTCGCGCCGGCGATGATGATCGCCAACAGCCCGCCGCTCGGCATTCCCGCCGAAGTCGGGCTCTACCAGCAGCTGGGCGTGATCCTGGCGGTCTGCGCGCTGCTCTATGCAGTCCCGCGCACCGCGGTGCTCGGCGCGATCCTGCTCACCGGGTATCTGGGTGGCGCCGTCGCAATGCACTTCCGCGTCGGCAGCCCGTTGTTCAGCCATACGCTGTTCGGCGTTTATCTGGGCGTGATCGCCTGGGGCGGAGTGTGGTTCCGCGATCCCCGCGTCCGCGCGCTGATCCCGATCGCCGCGTAATTCAGAGTCCAAAGGAGAGGACCGATGGCAGACAAGATCACGACCGTACTCTGGTTCGACCATGTCGCGGAGGAAGCGGCGAACTTCTACGTCTCGCTGCTGCCCGACAGCCATGTCGGCAAGGTGTACCGCGCGCCGGGCGACAATCCGAGTGGCAAGGAAGGCGCGGCTTTGGTCGTCGAGTTCACCCTGGCCGGGCGGAGCTATGCCGGGCTCAACGGCGGCCCCAATTTCAAACCGAACGAGAGCGTCTCCTTCCAGATCCTGACCGAGGACCAGGAAGAGACCGACCGGCTGTGGAACGCCATCGTCGGCAATGGCGGCGCGGAGTCCATGTGCGGCTGGTGCAAGGACAAATGGGGCTTCAACTGGCAGATCACCCCGCGCCGGCTGATCGAGATCAACTTCGGTGACGATCCCGAAGCCGCGCGTCGCGGCTTCGAGGCGATGATGACGATGAAGAAGATCGACATCGCGGCAATCGAAGCCGCGGCCAAGGGCTGAGGAGACAGAGCATGCGCTATATCGACGGTTTCGTGGCACCCGCGCCCGATCGGGAAGCCTATCGCAAAATGGCGGCCAAGGCCGCGCCCATCTTCATCGAGCATGGCGCGATCCGCGTGGTCGAGGGCTGGGGCCATGACGTGCCCCGCGGCAAGACCACCGACTTCTATATGGCGGTGAAGGCCGAGGAGGGCGAGAATGTCGTCTTCTCCTGGATCGAATGGCCATCGAAGGAGGCGCGCGACGCCGGCTGGGAGAAGGTGATGGCCGACGAGCGGATGAAGCCGGGCGAGGACATGGCGTTCGACGGCAAGCGGATGTTCTGGGGCGGCTTCGAGCCGATTGTCGACACTGCGGGAGACGGCAAGTGAACGCGCATGGAAGCTTCATCTGGTACGAGCTGCTGACAAAGGACGCGGCCAAGGCCAAGGCGTTCTATGACTCGGTGGTCGGCTGGAACATCGACGCCCAGCCCGCGCCGGGCGGCATGGACTATCGCATGATCAACGCCGCCGACGGCGCGGCGGGCGGGGTGATGCAGCTCAATGCCGACATGCTGGCGGGCGGCGCCAAGCCGACCTGGCTGGGCTATATCGGCGTCGATGACGTCGATGCCTCGGTCGCGGCGGTGGTCGAGGCTGGCGGGCAGGTCCATCTGCCTGCCTTCGACATCCCCGGCATCGGCCGGCTCGCCATGGTCACCGATCCGCAGGGCAATCCCTTCTATGTGATGCGCGGAGCGACCGAGGGTGCGAGCAGCACGGCCTATCAGCGCACCGGCCTCGGCCATGTCAGCTGGAACGAGCTGCGCACGTCGGACGACGCCGCGGCGCTCGATTTCTACGGGAAGCTGTTCAACATCACCGCGGCCGGCTCGATGCCGATGGGCGAGCTGGGCGACTACACCTTCATCGCCAATGGCGACAGCAAGGGCGAGGCGGTCGGCGCGGTGATGAAGGCGCCCCCCGGCGCACCTGCCGGCTGGGGCTTCTATTTCCGCGTGCCCGA
The DNA here is from genome assembly GCF_058807215.1 of Sphingomonas sp. GW821-FHT12D09. NCBI lineage: Bacteria > Pseudomonadati > Pseudomonadota > Alphaproteobacteria > Sphingomonadales > Sphingomonadaceae > Sphingomonas > Sphingomonas sp. GW821-FHT12D09. The sequence continues at coordinate 1,953,020 of NZ_JBXAQL010000001.1, forward strand.
CATCACCGAGGCCCGGGCCAAGGTCGAGGCAGGCGGCGGCAAGGTGGTGATGGGCCCGCACCAAGTGCCCGGCGGCGAATGGACGCTCCACATCGTCGATCCCGAAGGCGTGATCTGCGGCCTCGTCTCGCCGGAAAAGCGCGGATGACGATCACGATCACCGCCTTCGAGCGCTCGCCCGACGGCGGCAAGGGGCTGGCGCGCGACACGCGGGTGCGCTGGGCGCTGGAGGAAGTGGGCCAGCCTTATGACGTCCGGCTGGTCTCCTTCGCGGCGATGAAGCAGCCGGCGCATCTGGCGGTGCATCCCTTCGGCCAGATCCCGACCTATGAGGAAGGCGATCTCGCGCTGTTCGAGACGGGCGCGATCGTCTTCCACATCGCCGATCGCCATGCCGGGCTGCTGCCGGACGACCCCGATGCGCGGGCGCGGGCGATCACCTGGATGTTCGCCGCGCTGAGCACGGTCGAGCCGCCGATCCTCGAGCTGGTGACCGTCCGATTCGTCGAGGGCGACAGGCCCTGGGCCGAGGAACGCCTGCCGCTGGTCCAGGCGCGCATCCGCGACCGGCTGATGCAACTCGCCGCGCGGCTCGGCGATAGCGAATGGCTCGATGGCGACTTCAGCGCGGGCGACCTGATGATGGCCTCGGTGCTGCTGCGGACACGACCCTCGGGCATTCTCGACGAATTCCCGACCCTTGCCGCATACGTGGCCCGCGCCGAGGCGCGGCCCGCCTATCGGCGGGCGTTCGCCGACCAGCTGGCGGTGAACACGCGCTAGGCGAAGGCCGGTGAGCCCTTCAGCGCCTGATACGCCTCGATCACCCGCTGGAGCCGGCCTTCATGGCTGCGGTCGCCGCCATTGCGGTCGGGGTGGTACCTCCGCACCAACTCCGAATAGCGCTTGCGCAGCGTGGTGCGGTCGGTGTCGATCTCGAGGTCGAGCACCTTGAGCGCCTCGCGCTCCTGGCCCGTAAGCGGCCTGCCGTCCTTGCGCTCGGCGCGGTCCTTCATCCGGTCGCGGAACCGCGCGCCGATCGCATCGAGCGGGTCGGCGAAGTCGGCCCAGCGCGGCGGGCGGTCGGCGCCGCCATTGCCGGAAAAGGCACGCGTCTCGCGCTCCCATCCGGCATAGGGCCGCTGGGCGTCGTGGATCTCGTCCGGGCTCATTCCCTTGAAGAAATTATACCCCGAATTGAACGCGCGGACGTGATCGAGGCACAGCCAGCGAAACTCGCCCGGCCCGTCATATCCGCCCCGCGTATGCCCCATCGGCGCACGGAATTCGCCCGGCTCGCCGCACCCCGGCTCGGCACAAAGCCGACCCGGCGCCTCGACCCGGCCATGGAACCGCGCATTGGGCCTGTCTTTCTTCTGCTGGCCGTCGGCCAACGCTACCTCCCTCGAGCAAACCGCCTATATAGGCGCGATGAACGACCCTGCCAGCGGCGGACTCGCCGAGATTATCACCGCCCGTCTGATCGCCGCGCTCTCCCCGGCGCATCTCGAAGTGATCAACGACAGCCACCACCATAGCGGCCATCTCGGCGACGACGGGACGGGCGAATCGCACTGGACCGTGGTGGTCGAGAGCGGGGCCTTTCAAGGACTTTCGCGCGTTCAGCGGCAGCGGATGATCAACGCCGCGCTCGCCGACCTGCTCGCCTCGCGCATCCACGCGCTTGCGATCAAGGCCCGCGCACCGGGAGAATAAGCATGGCGTACAAGCTCTGGTACTGGGCCGAAATCCAGGGTCGGGGCGAGTTCGTCCGGCTGGCGATGGAGGCGGCGGGCATCGCCTATCAGGATGTCGCCCGCGAGCAAGGCAGCGACAAGCTGATCGCCGACCTGAAGGCGCGGACGGACCGCCCGCCCTTCGCACCGCCCTATCTCGACACTGGCGACCAGGTGATCGCGCAGGTCGCCAACATCCTGCTGTGGCTGGGCGAGCGGCATGGGCTGGCACCCGAGGACGCGACGACGCGTACCTGGCTGCACGAGGTCCAGCTCACCATCGCCGATTTCGTCGCCGAGGTGCACCAGGTCCACCACCCGGTGGGCGTCGCGCTCTACTACGAGGACCAGAAGGCCGAGGCGGCGCGCTTCGCCGAGGAATTCCGCGGGGAGCGCATGCCCAAGTTCCTCGGCTGGTTCGAGCGCTCGGTCGAAGGCGAATGGCTGGCAGGCGATCGCTGGAGCTATGGCGACACCTCGATCTTCCAGTTGATCGAGGGGCTGCGTTACATGTTTCCGAGGCGCATGGCGGCGATCGAGGGCGATTACTCCAAGCTGATCGCTATCCATGACCGGGTCGCCGACCTTCCGGGCATCGCTGCCTATCTCGCCAGCGATCGCCGCATCGCCTTCAACACCCAGGGCATCTTCCGCCATTATCCAGAGCTCGACGCCGGCTGACTCGCCATCAACCCGAAAGGGTAGGTTTCCAAACTGGTGCTGTCCGTCCCACACGCCCCGAGCTATGCATTCGGGGACGAGAGGGCCACCATGACCGACGAGCTTTTCACCCAGATCATCACGCCGACCACCCATGATTTGGGCGGCTTCAAGGTTCACCGCACGCTGCCGTCCAAGCCGCGGACGATGGTCGGGCCGTTCATCTTCTTCGACCAGATGGGACCGGCGCGGCTGACGGTCGGCACCGGCATCGACGTGCGCCCGCACCCGCACATCAACCTGGCCACAGTCACCTATCTCTACGCCGGCGCGATCGATCATCGCGACTCGCTCGGCACCTTCGCGACGATCGAGCCGGGGGCGGTGAACCTGATGACCGCCGGCCACGGCATCGTCCATTCCGAGCGCTCGCCCAGCGCCGAGCGCGCGAAGGGGCCGGAGCTTTCGGGCATCCAGACCTGGCTGGCGCTCCCCGAGGCGCAGGAGGAAATCAACTCGGCCTTCGAACATGTCGGTGCCGCGGACCTGCCGATCGTCGAGGATATGGGCGCGCGCTGCCGGGTGATCATGGGCGAGCTCTGGGGCGTGAAGGCGCCGACGACGACCTATGCCCAGACCATCTATGCCGACATCGCGCTGGAAGCGGGCGGCGCGGTGCCGATCGACCCTTCGGCGGACGAGCGGGCAATCTACCTGGCATATGGCGATGCCAGCATCGACGGCATCGAGATGGAAGTCGCCACGCTCTACGTCCTGCGCCCCGGCATCACTGCGATCCTGCGCTCCGGCGGCGGCGGCCGCATCGCGCTGTGCGGCGGCGAGGATTTCGCCACGCCGCGCCACGTCTGGTGGAACTTCGTCTCGTCGAGCCGCGACCGGATCAACCAGGCCAAGGAAGACTGGAAGGCAGGCAACTTCCCCAAGGTGCCGGGCGACGACAAGGAATTCATCCCGATCCCCGAAGTGCCCAAGACGGTGAGCTATCCCTAGCACGAAGCTCAGCGTCTGCCGGCGCAAGGCGCGCTACCCTTCGCGCGAGGAAGCGCTGGCGGCGATCGCGAAGAGCGGCTGGGAGCTGCGCCCCTATCGCTGCGACCGGTGCTTTCAGTACCACCTCACCAGCCGGACCAAGGGCAAGCGGCCGCTCACTTCCCGATGACGCGCATGCGGAGCAGGGGCAGCACCTTGTCGATAGTGCCGCGCGCGGTGGCGGCGTCGTTGGCGACCGAGCGGATCGTCAGCAGGTCGCCGTTCCGGATCAGGATCGCCGTCGCGCCTTTGCTGCGCCCAAGGCCGTAGCTGCTTACCCAGCCAACCGCCGGCGCGACATCGAGCGGTTTCAGCCGGCATTCGGGGCTGCGCGCCTGGCACTGTTTCTCCAGGTCTGCGATCTTCGTCTGGCCGGAGCGGACGCGCTGCTCGGTGCCGTCCGCCTGGCGACCGATCTCGATACCCAGGATCGGCTCGCTCGCGCATTTCGGGCAACTATAGGCCAGCTTCCCCGGCCGCGGCGCGCCGATGAAACCGGGACCGAGCAGCTCCAGCACCGCGCCGTCCACGCCGTTCAGATCGGTGGAGACGAACCCGTCCGCCGGCATGGCGAGCCCGAGCATCCATGGCAGCAAGGCAAGCATGTCTCTCTCCTTCTCGCCCGGTCAACGTGCGCCCCGGCGATCGGCTCCGCTTGCGGGACGGCCCATGATCGCTAGGCTCCGCCAAAACAGGAGAGGCGCCATGGCCGAGTTCGAACTCCAGCGTATCGCACTGCCCACCGGGGTGGAGCTGAACGTCGCCATTGCCGGCGACCCTGCCAATCCGCCGATCGTGCTGCTCCACGGCTTTCCCGAGTCGCACCGGACCTGGCGCCACCAGATCCCGGCGCTGGCCCGCGACCATTACGTCATCGCGCCCGACCAGCGCGGCTTCGGCGGCTCCTCCAGGCCCAAGGGCGTGGCAAGCTACACGCCCGACAAGCCGGTGGCGGACCTGCTCGCGCTCGCCGATCATCTCGGCATCGGGCCGTTCACGTTGGTGGGGCATGACTGGGGCGGCGCCATCGCCTGGATGGCGGCGCTCCAGAACCCGCAGCGCATCGCTCGGCTGATCATCGTCAACGCGCCGCACCCGCTCGCCTTCCAGCGCAGCCTGTTCGACGATCGCGCCCAGCGCGCGGCGAGCCAGTACATCACCGCCTTCCGCAACCCGGATTTCGAGAAGTTCATCGATCGGATGGGCCTGGAGGCATTCTTCGACACCAGCTTCGCCAAGCATGCCGATACCGAACTGCTCGCGCCGGAAAAGCCAGCCTATCTCGCCGACTGGAGCGAGCCCGGCGCGATGACCGCGATGCTCAACTGGTACCGCGCCAGCGCGATCCTGGTGCCCGGCCTCGACGAGACGCCGGCGCGACCGCCCTGGCTCGACGCGCCCTTCCCACCCGTCACCCAGCCGACCCTGGTGATCTGGGCGATGCAGGACACGGCGCTGCTGCCTTGCCAGCTCGAAGGGCTGGACGCGCTGGTGCCGGACCTGACGCTGGTCCGCATCGCAAATGCCGGGCATTTCGTGCCCTGGCAGAAGCCCGAGCTGGTGACCGAGGCGATCCTGGAGTGGCTGGCCTGACGCGGGCGCCGGCGGCAAAGTGAAGGGAGTCGAGGCAAATCGTTCACTTTGCCGGCTTGCCTGGCGCTGCGATCCGAGAGGGGCCGGAATCGCGCTGCCTGTGGCATGGCCATGGGGCTACAGCAACAGACGAAATCCTACATTGCAAGGATTGTCTGTCCGGCACCCCAGCGATGGAGGATCAGGCCGGAAACGCATAGCCGTCAATGGCTGAGATTCGGTGGAAAGCCGCCATTCCAAGACGAGCGCCCTATCCGGGACAAATTCCATTCCGCACGGGCTTCTTCGCTCGCAACCCTGCCCTGAGGGAATTTGACTTCCCGGCACGCTGGGCAAATGGTGGCGCTCATGTTCATTGACGACGAAGGCACTGCCCAGCCTGTCACCCCGGCCTCGCTGCTGGCACACCTTGAAGCCGTCCGCGATAGTTCGGGAAGCGAGCTCCTGTTCACCCCGTTCGTGGCGATCCACAAAGACACGCCGGCGATGATCACCGTGCTCGGATCCTCCATCGCCCAAGACCGTGCAGACTGAACCCGCGCCGTCCCACCTCGCGGAAGATGTCGATCGCGGGCATCGCAATCGCGGGCTGGATCAGGTCCGCGGCGTGGCCATCCTGTTCGTTCTCGCGGTCCATACATACGATCCGTGGTTCCCGGGAGGCGGTGCGGGGGTTGGCGTGTTTCTCGCGCTATCGGGTTACCTGACCGCCTCGAAGCTGCTCCAGGCCGACCATCTATCGTACCGCGCGGCTGCGGCATTCCTGCTTCGGCGCGCGCTTCGACTTTATCCCGCTTTCGTCGTGACCATGGCAGCTATAGCCGCCATCATTGCAATTTGGGTACCGAGCCGCCTGCCATTATTTGTGGATGCGATACCCGGTCTTATGTTGTTCTGGCGACCGGAGCATTGGGAGCCACTGGGCATTGGAATCGGCATCCTATGGTCCGTGCACGTCGAGGTACAATTTTATCTGTTACTCCCGATCGGTATGCTGTTGCTTGGAGCGAAGCGAGGCATGCTCTTAATCGCCGCCTGTGTCGTTCTTTCCTCTCTCGTCCTCGCGCTACTTGGCATCGACATTAACAATGGGATGAGCATTTTCTATTGCGGGACCAGCATGGGGTTGGGTAGCTTGCTCGCATATGCCGAACGGCATCGGCTAGAATGGTTCAGCAGCAGGCATTGGAATTGGGGCTGGTATATCGGTTGGCTCGTCATCGCGGCGCTGCTGTTTATCCCGCAGATGAGTTCGATAATTTGGTGGTGGGAATTGACCGCCGCGGGGCTTGCGACCTGCGGGATCATCGCCGCCCTCATATTCCGCCCGCGGCGCATGGTTATTCCCGGGCTGCCTGCCGTCGGTCTGCTCGCCTATTCACTGTACCTCGTCCACGGCCCGGTGATCGATTGGATGCGGCCAGTCCTTGGCGTGTCGATGTTGGGAAAGATCGTGCTGTTCTTCCCACTCACCTTCGGCTTCTCGTGGTTGCTATATCATTTCGTTGAACTGCCGATGATGCACCTGGGGAGCCGCTGGGCGAAGCGTCTCGACCGCTCGCCTGATCCGCGCTGACTCAAATAAGCGAACGGCCGCAATTGGGGCGGGAACGACCATTCGGGTTTGTCGGTCTACGGCCTAGCGCTTACGCCGCATCCCCGGCGTCTTCTTGACCGCCGGATCGTCGAGCAGCTGGCGATATGCCGCGCTCTCCATCCCGAGCAGCGCAATGCGGCCCTCGGCATCGTGATGCACGCCCCAGCCATATTGCTTCACCAGCGGCGAAGCGCGGAGACACGCTTGCGGCTTGGCGAAGAATTCGTCGCGGCTCTTCTCCCCGCCGCGCGCCGAGTGCGCCGCATGGAGCAGGTCGTCGCTGGTCATCGCATAGGGCCTGGCGAGCAGCGCGTGCTGGACCGCCGCCACCGCGCCGGCCTTTTCAGGGATGGTACCCGCCGACACCGGGCTGTCCGACGAAGCGGTGATCAGCGTGTCGCGATAATTGGTCGATTTCATAGCCGCACCTCGGCCGCCGCATCGAGGAGGATGCCCTGCTCGCTCGAGCGTTCCTCGCCCGGGCGGACCCAGGCGGCATGGGCGTGGGCGGTGGCGACCACCACGCGCGGGCCGCCATCGGGCCAGGTTCGGACGCTCACCACCTGTTCGCCGAGCGCGCGGTCGGGCTCCATCGCCACCCAGGCGAGCGGGCGCTCGGCACTGGCCTGCGCACCGGCAGCTTCCATCGCTGCGCGGATGCGGGCGGTGCTGGCGTCGGGGACATACTGCCAGACGACCGAGTGCATCAGCACCCGCGTCACGCCCTCCGCCTGCGGCTCGGCAAGACGCGCCTCGACCCAATCGGCGGCATCGGCGCACTCCAGGTCGACGCCCTTCCCGCGGATCATCGCGATCGCGCGCTTCAGCCGTTCGAGCCGCATCGGCGTCTCGGCCCAGACATAGGCGGAGAGCCGCGCTTCGACGGCGGGATCGGTTACGTCGAGCGGCGCCACGTCGCAGCCGCGGGTGGAAACGATCTCCAGCGGCGGCAGCTCGGGCGGATCGCCGAGCCAGGCAGGCGCGATAGTGACGGGAGAATCTGCCGGGCCGAGCATCGCCCCGCCCAGATCGAAGCGATAGCGGTCGATCAGCAGGTTGAGCCCGCCGCTCGATCCGATCTCGAGGATCTCCAGTCTGGGCCCGAGCCGCCGCGCGACTTCGATCAGGCCGACGATCAGCGCACCCGAGCGACCCGGCTCGTTGGTCTGGGGCGGCCCATCGAGCCAGGGGAGCAAGGCCGCGTCGTTGCGCGCCAGCACGCGGTTGAGCGCCTCCGCGCGCACCTGCCCGGCAAAGACCTCGGCCAGCTCCGCGTCCGCATTTGCCAGCACAAGCGCGTGCAGTCCGCCGATCAGCCGCAGCGGCAGCGCGTCGCGGGTCGGCTCGCCCGGCCAGTCGAGCACGCGGCGGCCGGTTGCGCTGCCACGATCCAGCCCCTCGGCCAGCGCCGCGCAGATATCGGCATAGATCGGCGCCTCCATCTTGCGGCAATAGAATTCCTGGATCTTGAACGCGCCCCGGTTGGTCTCTTCACTGGCCACAAGAAATACCTCCGCGGCGGGTCTGTTGCGCCTTGAAGGTGCCCCGAGTAAAGCCCCGGCTTCCATGGCCGAACCGCTGATCCTTGCCGTCCCCAAGGGGCGCATCCTCGAAGAGGCGCTGCCGCTGCTCGCGCGCGTCGGCATCATCCCCGAGCCCGACTTCGCGAACGAGAGCTCGCGCGCGCTGCGCTTCAAGACCAACACACCCGCGATCGACCTGATCCGCGTGCGCGCCTTCGACGTGGCGACCTTCGTCGCGCATGGCGCCGCGCAGCTGGGCATCGTCGGGTCGGACGTGCTCGCCGAGTTCGATTATTCGGAGCTCTACGCCCCGGTGGACCTGGGCATCGGCCATTGCCGCATCTCGGTCGCCGAGCCGGCCGACCTGGCCGAGAAGGACGATCCGCGCGGATGGAGCCATGTCCGCGTCGCCACCAAATACCCGCACATCACCCGCGCCCATTTCGAGGCGCGTGGCGTGCAGGCCGAGTGCGTGAAGCTCAACGGCGCTATGGAGCTGGCGCCGGTGCTGGGGCTGGCGCCGCGCATCGTCGACCTTGTCTCCTCGGGACGGACGCTCAAGGAGAATGGGCTGGTCGAAGTCGAGGTGATCGCCGAGGTGACATCGCGGCTGGTGGTCAACCGCGCGGCGTTCAAGATGCGCGCCACCGAAGTCGTCCCGCTGGTCGACAAGTTCCGCAAGGCGGTGGCGCAATGATCCGCCTTACCTTCACCGACGCGCGGTTCGCCGCGGCGTTCACCGAGCTGGTCAACGCGCGGCGCGAAGCCGACGAGGATGTCGCCCGTGACGTGACCGCGATGATCACGCGCGTCCGCACCGAAGGCGATGCCGCGCTGCGCGACCTGACCCAGCGCTTCGACAAGTTCGACCTGGATACCCAGGGCTGGAAGATCGACCGCGCCGATTGCCTCGTCGCCTGGGAGGGGCTCACCCCCGAGCTGCGCGACGCGCTCGAGCTCGCGGCCGAGCGGATCGCGACCTATCACGCCAAGCAGAAGCCCGAGGATCGCGACGAGATCGACAACGTCGGCATCCGTCTGGGTGCGCGCTGGCGGGCAGTCGATGCCGCGGGGATCTATGTCCCCGGCGGGCGGGCGGCCTATCCGAGCTCGGTGCTGATGAATGCGCTGCCGGCGCGGGCAGCGGGTGTCGGCAGGCTGGTGATGGTGACGCCCACGCCCAATGGCGAGATCAACCCGCTGGTGCTGGCTGCCGCGCATCTCGCCGGCGTCGACGAGATCTGGCGCGTCGGCGGAGCGCAGGCGATCGCCGCGCTCGCGTACGGGACTGACAAGATCGCGCCGGTGGACGTGATCACCGGCCCCGGCAATGCTTGGGTCGCCGAGGCCAAGCGCCAGCTCTACGGCGTGGTCGGCATCGACATGGTCGCCGGGCCGAGCGAGATCGTGGTGGTCGCCGACGCGAGGAACGATGCCGACTGGATCGCCGCCGACCTGCTCAGCCAGGCGGAGCATGACCCGACCAGCCAGTCGATCCTGTTCACCGACGATGCGGGCTTCGCCGACCGGGTTGCCGAAGCGGTCGAGCGCGCGCTGACGCAGCTCGCCACCGAGAAGACCGCGCGCGCCAGCTGGGATGCCAATGGCGCTATCATCGTCGTGCCCGACCTCGTCGCCGCGATGCCGCTGGTCGATCGCCTGGCGCCGGAGCATCTAGAGCTTGCCTGCGAGCAGGCCGAGGGACTGTTCGAAATGGTCCGCCACGCGGGATCGGTGTTCATCGGCCGCTACACGCCCGAGGCGGTGGGCGATTATGTCGCGGGGCCGAACCATGTGCTGCCCACCGGCCGCCGGGCGCGCTTCGCCTCGGGCCTGTCGGTGCTCGACTTCATGAAGCGGACCAGCTTCCTGTCGCTCGACAAGGAAGGGCTGGAAGCGATCGGCCCTGCCGCCGTCGCGCTCGCCCATGCCGAAGGCCTGCCGGCGCATGCCGAGTCGGTCGCCATTCGCCTGAGGAGCAATTGATGCGCGCACCCGATCTGGACGAGGATGGCTGGGCACTCGAGAGCGCGGTCGATTATCACCAGCTCGAAGCGGAGACCTTCGACATTCCCGACGAAGCGGCGCGGCGCGGGCTGGAGCCCGGCGACTTCGCCAAGCTGATCTTCGTCATCGCGGTCGAGGAGAACGAGGAGCCGATCGTCGACCGGATGTGGGTGGTGGTGCGCGAAGTGGCGGGCGACAGCTATTTCGGGCTGCTCGATAATGAACCCGACATCGACGAGAATGACGAGTTCTGGCTCGGCACAGAGCTTCCGTTCGGCCCGGAGCATGTCATCGAGGTGCAGGCGGGCAATGCCGAGAGCCGCGAATATGCCGCGCGGACGCCGCTCAGGCGCTGGCCGCGGGGTTAAATACCCCGTCACCCTGACCTTGTTTCAGGGTCCAACGTGCCGCAGGCGATATCGCTGGTGGAGGGTTGGATGCTGAAACAAGTTCAGCATGACTAAGGAGTAGATGCAGGGCTTTCGGCCTAGTTGATCGCACCCCTTTGCCTTTGGCGCCGCACGCGCCTATCTGCGCGCCATGCCTAGCCCTACCGCAAAGTCCCGTTCCAAGGCCCGCGCCGCCGCGCGCCTCGCTGCCGTGCAGGCGCTCTATCAGCATGAGATGGAAGCGACCTCGATTCCCGCGCTGCTCCACGAATTCCACCAGCACCGGCTGGGCGCGACGATCGAGGACGTGGAATATGCCGAGGCGGACATTCCTTTCTTCGACGATATCGTCGTCGGCGTGCACGAGCGCCGGGAGGAGATCGACCGGATCATCGCCGCCAAGCTGACCGCCGACTGGACGCTCGACCGGCTCGACAAGCCGATGCGCCAGATCCTGCGCGCCGGCACCTATGAGCTGATGGCGCGCAAGGACGTGCCGGTCGGCGCCGCGATCAGCGAGTATCTCGACGTGACCGACGCCTTCTACGACCGCCGCGAAAAGGGCTTCGTCAACGGCATCCTCGACGCCGTCGCCAAGGAAGTCCGGGGTTGATCCCATTCCTCCCTCGCGAAGCGGGGGAGGTGGCGCGCGCAGCGCGACGGAGGGGGCTTAACCCTGAGCCGCGTCGCTTGCGGAGCGCCCCCCTCCACCACGCTCCGCATGGTCCCCCTCCCCCGCTTCGCGAGGGGGGATTCGAGAGTTGAACGAAGCCGCGTTCATTGCCGCGCTGCGCACCTTGCCGCTCCATCCCGGAGCGGAAGGCCTGCGCGACGATACCGCGACGTTGCGGATCGGCGGCGAGACCCTGGTCCTGACGCACGACGCGATCGCCGAGGGGGTCCATTACCGTCCCGGCACCGATCCGTTCGACATCGCCTGGAAGCTGGTGGCGGTGAACCTGTCGGACCTCGCCGCCAAGGGCGCCGAGCCGCTGGGCGTGCTGATCGGCGCGGTGCTGGTCGAGCGTGCCGAGCGCTTCGTCGAGGGGCTGCGCGCGGTCCTCACCGAATATGACGTGCCCCTGCTTGGCGGCGACACCATCTCGGTGAGCCCCGCCACCTTTGGCTGCACTGCGATCGGCCGCGCCACCACGCCGCAGGTTCCGCGCCGCGACGGCGGGCGGCCCGGTGACGGGCTGTGGATCACCGGCCCGGTCGGCGCCGCGATGCTGGGCTTCGAGAGCGGCAGCGGCACCGCCTATCTGCGCCCCCGCCCCCGGCTCACCGACGGACGCGCGCTCGCCCCGCACGTCCATGCGATGATGGACGTGTCGGACGGGCTGCTGCTCGATGCCAGCCGCATGGCCGAAGCGAGCGGCTGCACCGCCGAGATCGTGCTCGCCCGGGTGCCGCTGGCGGCCGGGGCCGACCCGCTGCGCGCGGTCACCTGGGGCGATGATTACGAGCTGCTCTTCGCCGCGCCCGCGGACTTCGCGCCGCCCGTGCCGGCCGCCCGGATCGGCAGCCTGGCGGCGCGCGGCGGTGCCGCGCTGCTGCTCGATGGCAAGGCCCCGGAAATCCCGCTTGGCTACCAGCATCGCTGAGCGGCTTGCGCTGAAGCCAAGCGCTCGATAGCCTCCCCCATACCGGGCCCTTTAACTAATCCGGCACACAGACCGGCGCGGCTCGATATCCAATAGGGGAAGGGCTTGAACGCATGACGATTGTGTACATCGCCATAGCCTGCGGCGTGCTCGCAGTGCTTTATGGCTTGTTGACGAGCCAGCAGGTGCTGAAGGCGCCGGCGGGCAACGAGAAGATGCAGAGCATCGCCGCTGCCATCCAGGAAGGCGCCAAGGCCTATCTCGGCCGGCAATATATGACGATCGCCATCGTGGGCGTGATCGTTGCCGTGATCATGTTCTTCACGCTGGGCACGCTTTCGACGATCGGTTTCGTCGTCGGCGCGGTGCTTTCGGGCGTGGCGGGCTTTGTCGGCATGAACATCTCGGTGCGCGCGAACGTCCGCACCGCGGAAGCCGCACGCGGTTCGCTCCAGGGCGGTCTCACGCTTGCGTTCCGCTCGGGCGCGATCACCGGCATGCTGGTGGCGGGCCTCGGCCTGCTCGCGATCTCCGTGCTGTTCTGGTATCTGGTCGGCGTCGCCGGCGAAGCGCCGAACAGCCGCAAGGTGATCGAAGTGCTCACCGCGCTCGCGTTCGGCGCCTCGCTGATCTCGATCTTCGCGCGTCTCGGCGGCGGCATCTTCACCAAGGCCGCCGACGTCGGCGCCGACCTGGTCGGCAAGGTCGAGGCCGGCATCCCCGAGGATGACCCCCGCAACCCCGCCGTGATCGCCGACAATGTCGGCGACAATGTCGGCGACTGCGCCGGCATGGCCGCAGATCTGTTCGAGACCTATGTCGTGACGATCGGCCTGACCATGGTCACGCTCGCGCTGCTGGTGAAGAACCTGGCGTCCGAGCAGCTGCTCAAGCTGATGGCGCTCCCCCTCATCGTGGGCGGCGTGTGCATCATCACCTCGATCATCGGCACCTATATGGTCCGCCTGGGCAAGAGCCAGTCGATCATGGGCGCGCTGTACAAGGGCTTCTGGACCACGGTGATCCTGTCGATCCCGGCGATCTGGTTCGCCACCCAGTACACGCTGGGCGACATGCACGCCGTGATCGGCGCGCTGCCGGTCGATCCGAGCGCCTTCCTCGACGCAGGCGACACCGTCTCCGCCGAAGCCGCGCTCGGCCTGGCCGCCGGCCCGCAGTTCACCGGCATGAGCCTGTTCTACTGCATGATGATCGGCCTGGCGGTCACCGGCCTGCTGGTGTGGATCACCGAATATTACACCGGCACCAACTATCGCCCGGTCAAGTCGATCGCCAAGGCATCGGTGACCGGCCATGGCACCAACGTGATCCAGGGTCTCGCCATCTCGCTGGAATCGACCGCGCTGCCGACGCTCGTCATCGTCGTCGCGGTGATCGCGGCGTTCCAGATCGCGGGCATCATCGGCGTGGCCTTTGCCGCGACCTCGCTGCTGGCGCTGGCCGGCATGGTCGTCGCGCTCGACGCCTATGGCCCGGTGACGGACAATGCCGGCGGCATTGCCGAGATGGCCGGCCTGCCCGACGAAGTCCGCCACAAGACCGACGCGCTCGACGCGGTGGGCAACACCACCAAGGCAGTGACCAAGGGCTATGCGATCGGCTCGGCCGCACTCGCCGCGCTGGTGCTGTTCGGCGCCTACACCACCGACCTCAAGGAGTTCTTCCCGACCGTCATCGTCGATTTCAGCCTGAACAATCCCTACGTGATCGTCGGCCTGCTGCTCGGCGCCTTGCTGCCCTATCTGTTCGGCGCCTTCGGCATGACTGCCGTCGGTCGTGCGGCGGGTTCGGTCGTCGAGGACGTCCGCGCGCAGTTCCGCGACGATCCGGGCATCATGGCAGGCACCAGCCGTCCGAACTATGCCCGCACCGTGGACATCGTCACCAAGGCGGCGATCAAGGAAATGATCATCCCGTCGCTGCTGCCGGTGCTGTCACCCATCGCGATCTACTTCATCATCACCGCGGTGGCGGGGCAGGCCCAGGGCTTCGCCTGTGTCGGCGCGATGCTGCTCGGCGTGATCGTCTCCGGACTGTTCGTGGCCATCTCGATGACCTCGGGCGGCGGCGCCTGGGACAATGCCAAGAAGTATATCGAAGACGGCAATTACGGCGGCAAGGGATCGGAAGCACATAAGGCAGCCGTGACCGGCGACACCGTGGGCGATCCCTACAAGGACACCGCGGGGCCGGCCGTGAACCCGATGATCAAGATCACCAACATCGTGGCGCTGCTGCTGCTCGCGGCACTGGCGGCCCACGCCGCCGGCTGACCAGCGCCGAAACGAAGCAAAAATACCCCGCCCGGAGCCTATCCGGGCGGGTTTTTGTTGCGCGATCGCAATAGTTGCCCGGGCCCGACTTGTCTCGGAAACACCATCTTCATAGAAACCCCGTTCGAAACGTGAATTGGGGGAATTCGATGATTTCGCGCAGCCTGTGCGCCGCGGCGCTGGCGTCCGCTTGCCTGTCCTGTCCGGCCGTAGCCCTGGCCCAGACGGATGCCGACACCACGCCGACCCAGGCTCCGGCCACCGGCCCGGCCAAGCCTTCCCAGCAACGGGCGCCGCACACGACCGAAGCCTTTGCCGAACTCCCCTTCATCGATCGCCCATCGATCTCGCCCGACGGCAAGCTCGTCGCGGCCAAGGTCGCGTCGAACGGCAAGCAATTCTTCGCGATCGTACCGCTCAATGGCGACAAGACCCGCTTTATCGGGCTGGGCAAGTCCGAGCTGAACTGGTGGCGCTGGGTCAACAATGACTGGCTCGTCATCGGCTATGGCGCTTCGGTGCCGATCGAAGGCGGCGAGGAATGGTATCTCCAGCGCGCCGCCGGGGTAAAGGCGGACGGGAGCAAGCTGGTCACGCTGGCGCGCGACGCGGCGCAGGACGCCGACGACGTGATCTGGATCGCGCATGACGGAACGCCCCGCATCCTGCTCGCCGCCCAGCATTCGATCTATTCCAGCGATGCCCGTTTCTATCCCAACGTCGCCGAGATCGATGTGTCGACGGGCAAGTCCAGGACCGCGGTTCCGGAACGCGACGGCGTGATGCGCTGGGTGGCCGACGGCAAGGGCATGGTGCGCATGGGCTTCGCCACCTCGCTCGACGGGCGCGAGTCCCGCGTATTCTATCGGGGGCCGGCCGGCGGGAGCTTTCGCGAGATCGTTCGGCAGAAACGCGGCGATTCCTCCGATCGCGTGCTCCCCGCGCTGTTCCTCGCCGATCCCGGAAAGGCAATCGCCTATGCCGACGATGCCAAGGGCTATGGCGGCATCTACGAATATGATCTCGCCTCGCTGAGCATCGGCAAGCTGCTCTATGCCAGCAAGGGGTTCGACATCGGCGCGATCACCCCCACCCGCGAGGGCGATGCCATCGCCGCGATCGACTATGACGAGGTTTCGTCGCGCACCGAATGGATCGATCCCGATCTCGCCAGGCTCCAGGTCCAGGTGTCGGGCATGATCAAGGGCGGGCGGGCGTCGATCACCTCGTACAGCGACGATCACAGCCGCGCGATCGTCCAGGTCGGCGGCGCGGACTCGCCCGGTGCCTATTTTCTGTTCGACCGCGCCGATGGCTCGATGACGATGCTGTCGCTGCGCAATCCGGCGATCAAGATGTCACGCCTCCACCCGGTGAAGACGATCACCTACCGGGCGCGCGACGGACTCGAGATCGCCGCGGTACTCACCCTTCCACGCGATCGCCCAGCGAAGGACTTGCCGCTGATCGTCTATCCCCATGGCGGCCCGGGCGCGCGCGACGACGAGAGCTGGGATTGGTGGGCGCAGTTCCTCGCCGATCGCGGCTATGCGGTGGTCCAGCCCAATTATCGCGGCTCGACAGGCTATGGCACCGAGTTCAATCGCAAGGGCTATGGCGAGTGGGGCCTAAAGATGCAGGACGACCTCAACGATGCCGTGACCGCACTCGCCCAACAGGGGATCGCCGATCCCAAGCGGGTGTGCATCACCGGCGGCTCCTATGGCGGCTATGCGGCGCTCCGCGCGGCGCAGCGCGACGGCAAGCTCTATCGTTGCGCGGTCTCTTTCGCGGGCGTCTCCGATCTCGGTGCAATGAAGCGCTATGACGGCCGCTTCCTCGGCGGCGAGGCCACCGGCGACTGGCTCAGGAAGCAGGCACCGGACTTCAAGGCGGTGTCGCCGATAAGCGCGCCCGATCAGTTCTCGATCCCCGTGCTGCTCATCCATGGCAAGGAAGACGTCGTCGTCCCCTATGCGCAGTCGCGCGAAATGGCCGAAAAACTGCGTCAGGCCGGCAAGCCCGTGCTGTTCATCACCCAACCGCAAGGCGACCATCATTTCACCCGTGGCGAGGATCGGCTGCAGTTCCTCAAGGCGATGGAGGACTTCCTGAAGCAGCATAACCCGGCGGACCCGGCACCAGCGGCGAAGTAAAGGTGCTTGCCGCAACCGCGCCGGCCGCCCATATCGCAAAAATGGGCGCATGCGTTGCCGCGCGCCTCAACTCCTTCCCTTTTGCCGCGCGTCGCTGTAAAGGCACCGCCACTTTAGGCGCGCGCTGATCCACGAGGTATTTTTTGGCCAAAGAAGAACTGCTTGAAATGCGCGGACAGGTCGTTGAGCTTTTGCCCAACGCCATGTTCCGCGTTCGGCTCGAGAATGATCATGAGATCCTCGGCCATACTGCCGGCAAGATGCGCAAGAATCGCATCCGCGTGCTGGTCGGCGACGAAGTGCTCGTCGAGCTCACGCCCTACGACCTGACCAAGGGCCGTATCACCTACCGCTTCAAGTGATCCGGGGCCCAGCCACGGATCATCCCGGCGCAGGCCGGGATCCAGAAGCCTGAGGCTCCCGCTGCGTGCGGCTCGTGCTTGCTTCCACATCGCCTCGCCGGCTCGATCTGCTCAAGCGGATCGGCGCGGAGCCGACGCGTGTGTCCGCTCCCGATGTGGATGAGGACGTCCGCCCGGGCGAGAGCCCGCGCGCCTATGTGCTGCGCGTCGCGATCGACAAGGCGCATGCGGTGGCGCGCGGCGAGGACGAGATCATCCTCGCCGGCGACACCACCATCGCCGTCGGCACGCGCATCCTCGCCAAGCCCGAGGACGAGGCGGATCTGCGCCGCATGCTCGCCTTGCTCTCCGGCCGGCGCCACCATTGCCTGTCCGCGGTCTGCCTGATCGGGCTGGACGGCAAGGCCCGTACCCGCCTTTCCGACACGGTTGTCACCTTCAAGCGGCTGAGCCATGCCGAGATCGACTGGTACGTCGCCAGCGGCGAAGGCATGGGCAAGGCGGGTGGCTATGCCATCCAGGGCAAGGCCGAGGCGTTCGTCCGCGCGCTCTCCGGCAGCCATTCGGGCGTGGTCGGCCTGCCCGTGTTCGAGACGCGCGCTTTGCTCGAAAGCGCCGGCTACGCGCTTGGCTGAGTGGCTCTACGAAGCCGGGATCGGCGAGAACCGCGCCGCGCTGGTTTCGCGCGGTGGCATCTGGAAAGCACGGATCGAGCTTGAGGGCACCCGCCCTCGCGTCGACGCGGTGCTCGAAGCGCGGCTGATCGACAAGGCCACCAAGCTGATCGCGCTCGACGGCGGCGGCGAGGCGCTGTGCGACCATCTCCCGAAGGCGCTGACGCAAGGCGCGAAGCTGCGCGTGAAGATCGTCCGCGAGGCGATCCCCGAGCCCGGCCGCGCCAAGCTGCCCAAGGCCGTGCCGAGCGACGAAGCGCTGTCCGACGGGCCCACCCTGCTCGACCGGATCACCTCCACCGGCCTGCCCGTTCGCGTGATGCGCGCACATGAGCCGGACCTGCTCGAGGAAGCCGGCTGGTCCGAAGTCCTCGACGAGGCGATCACCGGCGAGATCGTCTTTGCCGGCGGCGCGCTGCGCCTGTCGCCCACGCCGGCGATGGCGCTATTCGATGTCGATGGTTCCGGCCCGATCGAGCCGCTTGCCGTCGCCGCGGCGCATGCGGTAGCCCGCGCCATCGAACGGCACGGCATCGCCGGCTCGATCGGCATCGACTTCCCTACCCTCACCGGCAAGGGCGCGCGCAACGCCGTGGCGGAGGCGATCGACGCCGCCCTGCCCCAGCCCTTCGAGCGGACCGCAGTCAACGGCTTCGGCTTCCTCCAGATCGTGCGCCGCCGCACCCGGCCCTCGCTGCCCGAGCTGCTGCGCGCGGACCTTATCGCCGCGGCGACGCGCGCGGAGTTGCGGCGCATGGAGCGACTTCCCCCGCCGCCGCCGACTACCCATATGGTGACCAGGAACATCGCCCGCCGCCTCGCCCAGCAGCCGAACTGGACCGTGGAGCTGGCGCGGCGAATCGGCGGCGTGACCGAATTCACGTCTGCTAAGGACTGAAATGACCAAACAGCATAGCTGCCCCGTGTGCGGGCAGTCGACGAGCCCCGAAGACAAGCCTTTCTGCAGCCGCGGCTGCAAGGACCGCGACTTGCTGCAATGGCTGGGTGAGGGCTATCGCATTCCCGGCGAGGCAGTTGATCCCAACGCACATTCAGGGGTGGACAGCCCCGATTCGCGCGACTAAGACGCGCGCTCCCCGGCACTCGCCGGGCATGCCCGGGTAGCTCAGTTGGTAGAGCATGCGACTGAAAATCGCAGTGTCGGCGGTTCGACTCCGTCCCCGGGCACCACTTTCTCCCAGCATCCGTGAACGCAACGCCTAGCTGGCAACGCGCGCCGCTCAGCGGTTGTCGGGGCCTGCGACATTGGCGCTGTTGCCGACGGGCTCGCCTTCCTTCAGCTGCTTGTAGTGGCTGAGGTTCATGCCGACGAAGATCACCACCACCAGCGCGAGGATGGCGATCACGACGACGAGCAGCCCACGCCGCTTGCGGGGCGTGAGGGGCGGCGATTCTTCAGGCGGTTCCATGCAGGTTGATACCCGCAACCCGGTCCTCCGGTTCCGCGCCTAGCGGGCGAGCAGGGTCATCCATTCGATCGGCCGACGCTTGCTGCGCTCGGCGAGCTTGACCGCGAAGTCGCGGTAGCCGGGGTCGAGCAGCGCGGCGAGGGCATAGGTGTTGACCGCGTTGCCCGGATCCCAGTCGTGCGGCGCATATTCCTTCTGTCCCGCCGCTGCCCGCTCGCGATCGAAGGCGATCTGCGAGTTGGCGAACTCCACATGCGTCTTCTCGCCCGTGGCATAGGGCTCGAGCCACTTCAGCGCGCCGGCCAAGCTGGATCCGCTCGGGCTCTTCCAGCCAAACCAGTCCTCGCCATGCGCCTTGGCCGCAAGCGCCGCCATCATCATCGGATCGACATTGTAGGTGACGTAATGCAGCGCATCGCGCTCATGAAAGTCGAATACGGACCCGTCCGCCTGGATGTTCGAACCGACATGCTTGCGGAACGCCCCGCGCGCCCTCGCGATCAGCTTCGCATCGCCGGTCTGGAAGGCAGCCATGGTGGCGAGCTTGATGCGGTGGCTCTGCCAGTTGGTGTGTCCGTTCTTGGGCTTGCCGTCCATTGCATCAAGGTAGCCGCTCGCCATCTTCCACCAGAAGCCGGTGAGCTTGATGCGCAGCGCCGGCGAGAGATCCGCCTCGGCCAGATCGGTGGCGAGCAGCAGCGTGTCGAAGCCGGTCTCGTCGATCGGGTTGAACGACATCTGATAGATGTCGGCCCAATTCTCCAGGTAGCGCGCTGCCTGGTCGAGATAGCGCCGGTCGCCGGTGAGGCGCCAGGCAAGCGCCAGCGCGATGACCACGGCCTGGTCTTCCTTGGCCTTCAGGCTGATCTCGCGGATGCCCTTGCCCGGCAGCGTGCCTTCGGTGTGGAGCTGCGGGATCGCCCCCGGAACGCGGGTGAGCGCCGCATCGGCGCGCGCCAGCACGCGCCGCACCTCGGGATCGGTGCGCGCGACGTCCCTGGCGAAGCCGGCCCCCAGGATCGCATGTTCCTGCGCCGACGCGGGAACGACGCCGAACGCCAGAAGGGCGGCGGCGCTGCACAGGAATAGCTTCATCGGGGCAGACTCATCGAAAAGGATACGGGACGGCCGGAAGATAGCCGCCCCGCACCGAGTTACGCTAGAAGTTGCTGCGGACCGTCAGCGTATAGGTCCGCCCGTCATAATCGATACGCCGCGGCAGCATCGGGTCGTTCTCATATTCCGATCGAGTCGCATTGGTCAGGTTGAACGCGTCGAGCGAGATCGAGAAGTTCTTCATGATGTTGAGCGAGGCCGAGGCATCCAGCTGGCTGCGCGCCTTCACCGTGCGGGCATCGCCGACGAAGCTGTTGCCGGCGGCCAGGTCGTATTTTCCGCGATGGTTGAACACCACGCGCAGGCCGAACAGTTTGGTCTCGTAATAGCCGATCAGGTTGATGTTGTGCTTGGCGACGCTCGGAAGGGTGATCGCGTTGCCCTGGGCGTCCTTCCCGTCGATGTTGGTATAGGTATAGTTCGCAGCACCGCCGAGATACTTCAGGAAGCCCGGCAGGAAATCGAGGTTCTGCTGCACCGAAACCTCGACGCCGCGCACGCGCATCGGCTTCTGGTTGGTGATGCCGCTCGCCTGCACCCGCGCTGCCGGATTGCTGCCGACGATGTTGCAGTTGACGCCGTCGTCCTGGAGCGTGCCAAGGCCGAAATCGATGCCGTTATATTGGCCGCTGGTAGGGCACAGAATCCGGCGATCGGTGATCGGCCCGACATAGCCGTCAATGTCCTTCTGATAGACCGCCACCGCGAACGCGCCGCCCGGGCGGTTATACCATTCCAGCGATACGTCGTACGAGTTGGATGTGTAGGGGCTCAAGCTGGTGGCGCCGATGATCACGTTATAGGTCGGCGTGCCGGCAACGGCGGGATCGGGGATCTGCAGCGACGTGGTGGGCACGTTGTCGCGCGGCTGCGGGCGGACATAGGTTTTGTAATAGGCGCCGCGCAGGACGAGGTTCTTGGCCAGATCCGCCGCGAACATCGCCGAGGGCAGCCAATAATCGTAATCGTCCTTGTAGGTGCGCGTCGCCATGCTGTGGTTCACCGGCAGCGGCAGCACCGAGAGCCCGGCGGCGCAGTTGCGGCAATCGAGCGCGTCGATCCTGAGCGTCGTGCCTTCGTAGCGCACGCCGGCATTGCCGCGGACGCGGATGCCGAACAGGTCGCCGTCGAACTTCGTCATCGCATAGGCCGACATCACCTTGCGGGTGTTGGTGAAGTTGTTGTTCCAGTAATTCGGATCCCAATAATTGTTGGTCAGCCCATAGGGGGTGAGGAACACGCCGCCGCTGCCATAGACGAACTGGTTCGGCAGGCCATTCGGATTGGCGGTGGTGCGCGGCGCGGTGTTCACCGGGGTGATCGCCGCCAGCACCTGGTTCACGTCCAGGTTGCGCCAGTTGCCGGTATAGCCGCCCGCCGTGCCGCCGAAGAAGTCGCCGACATAGGGGTTCACCTGCGACATCGCCGGGGTGACGTTGACGGTGTTCGCGCCCAGCGAGGTGTTGCGCGAGCCGATCGAGGTGTACTTGTTCGCTTCGTAGCGCAGGCCGACCTGCACCCCGGACACGAAACTGTCGGCGAAGCTGCGCTCGAAATCGAGCTGGATCGCATCGAGCGCATTCCACGACTGGCCGTTGGTGCCGGTCACGCCGAAGCGGTCGCCCTGGGTGTTCGCCGGCGCGCCCGGCATCTGCGCACCCGCCTGGGTGGCCTGGCTCGCCGCCGAGGGCAGGCCATAGCCGCCGGTCGGGATGTGCGAGGCGTTGGGCGTGTTGAGCACGAACACCGCGTCCTGCAGGCTGGTGCCGCCGGTATAGACCGAGGCGGTGATGCCGTTCAGCCCCGCCGAGCCCAGGTTTCGATACGGGTTCTCGATGATGTCGAGCTCGATCTGGTTGGCGAGCACCTGCGCGCGCGAGATCGTCGCCTGCGCGGTGGCGCGCCACTGATCGTCCTTGAACTCGACCGTCGGGTTGATCGCCCAGGTCTTCTGCTTGGCCGGCTCCGAGCGGATCGAGTCGTAGGTCTGCAGATTCTCGGCGCTGAACTTGTTGATATAGGCGCGCGGCCCGCTCGGCGTCTGGACGACATAGGGGGTGCCCAGGCTGGTGAAATGCGCCACCGCCGAAGTCGCCGCGAGCGCGCCGGTGCCGTTATTGCCGGCCGAGGTATCGATATAGAGCAGGTGGTTGGTGCCCTGATCGAGGTTGCGTTCGGTGTAGAAGCCGGTGGCGCCGAACTTGATCGTGTCGGTCGCCTGCCATTCATAGCCGGCGGCGCCGGTGAGCAGATGGCCCTTGTTCAGGCGGACGAACTGGCGGACCTGGGTAGGATAGTACACGCCGCCCGGATATTGCGTCATCAGCGCCTGATAGGTCGGGTTCGAAGCCGGAACCGCCTGGTTGCCGACCTGGATCGAGCCGAGCTTGTTGGCCCAGCTATTGACCGAGATCGAGTCGCGGCGGAACTTCTCGTCTTTCCAGGCGACCACGCCGAACACTGCGAAATTGTCCGTGATGTGCGCGTTGTAGCCGGCCGAGATCGCCGGGCTGCCCAGGTCGCCCAAGTCGTTATATTCATACGATGCCTTGGCCCAGCCGCCTTGCTTGCGGCCCAGCGCCGGCGCGATCTTCAGGTCGACATTGCCCGAAAGGCCGCCAGCCAGGTTCGCCGCATTGGGCGACTTGATCACGGTGATGGCCGTGAAGATGTCGGAGTTGAACGCGCCGAGCGGGGTCGATGAGGTGTTGGTCGCGCTGCCCAGGATCGGATCCGCGAAGCCGCCGCCGTTCAGCGTGGTGCGTGCGAACGAGCCGGGCAGGCCGCGCAGCGAGATCGTCGCGTTGCGCGAATCCGCCTCCCGGTTGATCTGCACGCCCGGAATACGCTGCACTGCCTCGCCAACGTTCAGGTCGGGAAAGCGGCCAAGGCCGTCAGACGAGATCGAATCGGTGATCTGATCGGACTCGCGCTTGATGTTGAGCGCGTCGGCATAGGCCCGGCGGAAACCGGTGACCACGATCTGGTCCCCCGGTGCAGGTGCCGGCTCCTCGGTCTGCGGCGTCGTGCTATGCGTATCGTTGTTGCTGGTCTGCGCGAGCGCAGGCGTAACCATCAGGACGGCGCAAAGCGCCGAGCCGGCATAAAGAGCAGTCTTCATGACTCTCCCTCCCCATCTGTTTTACCCGGCTTGTTATGTTGCCAGTCACGCTGGCACCGGTGTCAGGCCAATAAGGCCTATACCTGCGCGACTGTCAATAGAATGGTCAGGCCACATTGTATTATTGGTCGGGCACTCGGCGCACGCACAGGCGCAGGCTGCCTTGGCAGCGCGCAGGCACAGTTGGTCACGCCCACAGGTGGCCTGTCCAGCTACCCTTTCGAGTGAGGGATGGAGTAGAATCAACCGCGCCCCCGCGCGCCTTGTGGCACGCGGGGTCGCGGGGGCGAGGGCCGGGCTATCAACCCTGGGGTGGCTGCTGCCAGCCCCCGCCAAGCGCAAGGAACAGAGTGACCGTCGCGTCCGAGAAGCTTGATTCGGCCTGGGCGAGCAGCAGCTCGTTGCTCGCCTCGGAGCGTTCGGCGTCGAGCACGGTCTGGAAGCCTTCGGCGCCGGCGCGGTAGCGCAGCCGCGCGATCCGTGCCGCTTCGGCGCTGGCGGTACGCGCGCGGCGCAGCGCCTCGACGCGCTGGCCCTGCGCGACATAGGCGGCGAGCGCCGTCTCGGTATCCTGCAGTGCCGTCAGCCAGGTGCCATCGAAGCTGGCCAGCGCCGCGTCCGCCCCGGCCTTCGCCTGGGCGATGCGCGCCCGGGCAACGCTCATGTTCGGGAAGCTGAACGAGAGCAGCGGCCCGATACTGAAGTTCAGGCCCGAGCTCTTGAACAACCCTTCCGGCGAATTGGCGGTAGAGCCGATCGAGCCACCGATCGAGACGTTGGGGTAGAGGTCCGCGGTGGCGACGCCGATCTGCGCGGTGGCCGAGGCGAGCCTGCGCTCGGCGGCGCGGACATCGGCGCGGCGCGCGAGCAGGGTGGCGCCATTGCCGACCGGGATCGCCTGGTTCACCACCGGGGGCACTTCGCACGCGGCGACGTCGGCGGGGAACTCAGCCGGCGGCTTGCCGGTGAGCACTGCGAGGCGGAACAGGGCCGCCTTGCGCTGCGCCTCGAAGACCGGGACGGTCGCACGCGTCTGCTCGAGCAATGCCTGACCCTGGCTGGTCTCCAGCCCGGTGCCACGCCCGCCCGATTCCAGGCGGCGGGTCAGGTCGAACGTGTCTTCCTGGAGCTTGAGCGTGCGCGAGGAGACAGCGAGCTGCTGCCCGGCCGAGCAGGCATCGGTATAGGCGCGGATCGTCTCGGCGACCACGGTTACGCGCGTCAGGTCATAGGCGGCCTGGCTGGCCTCTAGGTCCGCCCTACCCGCCTCGATTGCGCGGGTGATCTTGCCGAACAGATCGACCTGGTAACCTAGGTCGAAGCCGAGCGAGTAGCTGTCACCGCGCGGGCCTGCGCCGTCGATGCCCAGCGTCGAGCCCGAGGTCTGGCCATAGCCGCCCTGCGCGTTGATCGTCGTGCTGGGCAGGCGTGCCGAGCGCGTCTCGCGCAGCACGGCCCGTGCCTGGCGCAGGTTTGCCGCAGCAACGCGCAGATCGGTGTTCGCCGTCAGCGCCTCGCCCACCAGCCGCTCGATCACCGGATCGTTGAACAGCCGCCACCAATCGGCGGGCGGTTCGTCGGCGACGAAGCCGGGGGCGTTCGCCTGGCTCAGATCGCCCTGGGCAGGTGCCTTGGCCGCGGGCGAGACATAGTTGGGGCCGACGACGCAGCCCGACAGCGTCAGGCCGGCGGCGAGGAGAGTGAGGGTCCGCTTCATTGCGCTTCTCCCGTCGCGGGTGCCGGAGTTTCGGGGGGCGTCCCGGTCGGCTGCGTCGGCGCTTCCTTGCTGACCTTCCCGCCGCCCCATTTGCGCATCAGCACATAGAAGATCGGGGTGAAGATCAGGCCGAACAGCGTGACGCCGATCATGCCGAACACCACCGCGGTGCCGAGCGATTGGCGCATCTCCTGGCCCGGGCCACTGGCGATCGCGAGCGGTATCACGCCGAAGATGAAGGCGAACGACGTCATCAGGATCGGGCGAAGGCGCGAGCGGGCGGCATGGATCGCCGCGTCGAACCGGTTCATGCCCTCTTCCTCGCCCTGCTTGGCGAACTCGACGATCAGGATCGCGTTTTTCGCGGCCAGCGCGATGAGCACGACCAGGCCGACCTGGGTGAGGATGTTGTTGTCCATCCCCCGCAGGTTCACGCCGAGCAGCGCCGCGAGGATGCACATCGGCACGATCAGGATCACTGCGAGCGGCAGCGTCAGCGCTTCATACTGGGCCGCCAGCACGAGGAAGACGAACACCACCGCCAGCACGAAGATCAGCGCCGAGCTGCTCCCCGCCGCCTTTTGCTGATAGGCGAGGCCGGTCCATTCATAGCCATAGCCCTGGGGCAGCACCTTGCTCGCCATCGCTTCCATCGCCGCGAGCGAATCGCCCGAGGAGACGCCCGGCGCCGCAGCACCCTGCAGCTCCACCGCGGGCAGCAGATTGTAGCGCACCACGCGCGACGATCCGGAATCGCGGTTGAAGGTCGCCACTGCCGAGATCGGCACCATCGCGCCACCCTTCGAGCGGACTTGGAGACGGCCGATATCGCTGATGTCGTCGCGCGCGCTCGGCTCGGCCTGCGCGGTCACGCGGAAGGTGCGGCCGAGCAGGTTGAAGTCGTTGACATAGGTCGAGCCGATATAGGTGCCGATCGCATCGAACACCTGGCCCGGCTCGACGCCGAGTAGCTGCGCCTTGTCGCGGTCGACATCGGCACGGATCTTGGGATTGGCGGTGTTGAACAGCGAGAAGACCTGGGTGACCTTCTTCTCCTGCATCGCCGCGCCCATCATCGCGCCGGTCACGCCTTCCAGGCCGCGCCAGCCGCCATTGGCCGCACGGTCCTCGATCATCATCACGAAGCCCGAGCCGTTGCCCAGGCCCTGCACTGCGGGCGGCGAGATCATGAAGATGTTGGCGCCGCTGATCTGCCCGGCGATCGCGCCGGTCAGCTGGCCGGCCAATGCCGTGGCGCTCTGGTTGGCACCGCGCTCGGACCAGTCCTTCAGCTTGATGAAGAACACGCCGGCATTCGATGCCTGGCTGAAGCTGGCGCCGTCGAGGCCTGCGAACGCCGCGCCGTCCAGGATGCCGTCGGTCTTGGCGGCGATCGCATAGGCCTTGTCGACGACTTCGCTGGTGCGCTCGAGCGACGAGCCCGGCGGCAGCTGGACGATGCCGATCAGGAAGCCCTGATCCTGCTCGGGAATGAAGCCGGTCGGCGTGGCGGTCAGGCGCCAGCCGGTGAGCGCGAGCAGGCCGGCATAGATGATCATCATGATCAGGCCCATGCGGATCACTCGGCTGGTGACGCGGCCATAGCGGTCAGACAGCCAGTCGAAGCCCTGGTTGAACTTCTCGGCGCCGACCTTGATCGGGCGCATCCAGCGCGGGCCGGAGTCCGCGTCGATATCGTGGTGCGGCTTGAGCAGAAGTGCGGCGAGCGCCGGCGACAGGGTCAGCGAGACCAGCAGCGAGATCGCCGACGCCGCGGCGATCGTCACCGCGAACTGGCGGTAGAAGATGCCGGGGATGCCGCCGACCATCGCGGTCGGGATGAACACCGAGACGAGCACCAGGCCGATCGCGACCAGCGCGCCCGAGACTTCGCGCATCGTGCGGTGCGCAGCCTCGCGCGGCGCAAGCCCCTCGCGGATATGCTTTTCCACTGCCTCGACCACGACGATCGCGTCGTCGACGACGATGCCCACGGCGAGCACCAGCGCGAACAGCGACAGCGAGTTGATCGAGAAGCCGAGCGCCAGCTGCACCGCGAAGGTGCCGACCAGCGCGATCGGGATGGCGACGATCGGGATCACCGCCGCGCGCCAGGTCTGGAGGAAGATGATCACCACCACGACGACGAGGATCACCGCTTCGAGCAGCGTGTGCTGCACGGCTTCCACCGACGCCGAGACATATTCGGTCGGGTTGTAGGGGATGCTGTACTGAAGGCCCTGCGGGAAGTCCTTCTTGAGCGTGTCCATCTCCTTGAGCACCAGGTCCGCCGCGCTGAGCGAGTTGGCGCCCGGCTGCTGGACGATGGCGAGCGCGATGCCGCGCTTGCCGCCGAACGAGCCGCGGATCGAATAATCCTGGCTGCCCAGCTCGATCCGCGCGACGTCGCTCAGCTTGGTGAGGCTGGCGCCGGCCGGATCGGACTTGATCGTGATGTTGCCGAACTGCTCGACGCTGGCGAGGCGGCCCTGCACATCCACCGGCACTTCGAACGAGGGATTGTCCTTGGCCACCGGCGCCGATCCGAGCGCGCCGCCCGCGACCTGGACGTTCTGCGCCTGGAGCGCCGCGATGATTTCCGCCGCGGTCAGGTTGCGGGCCGCCGCCTTGTCCGGATCGATCCAGACGCGCATCGCGTAATTGCCGCCGCCGAATATCTGCACCGTGCCGACGCCTTCGAGGCGCAGCAGCCGGTCGCGGATCACCGTGTTGGCGTAATTGCCCATGTAATCGACATCGAGGCTGTTGTCGGGCGAGGTCAGCGCCACGATCATCAGGAAGCCCGATTCCTGCTTGTTCACCGTCACGCCGATCTGGCGGACCTGGGTAGGCAGGCGCGGCAGCGCCAGGTTGACGCGGTTCTGCACCAGCACCTGCGCGGCATCGAGATCGGTGCCGGGCTTGAAGGTGACGGTCACCTGGCCCGCGCCCTGGGTGGAGGACGAGCTCATGTAGAGCATGCCCTCGACGCCGTTGATCTCTTGCTCGAGCGGCGCGGACACCGTCTCGGCGATAATCTCGGGCGAGGCGCCGGCATAGGCCGCCTGCACCGAGATCGTCGGCGGCGCGATCTCCGGGTACTGCGAGAGCGGCAGCAGCGGATAGCAGAAGGCGCCGATCAGGGTGATGAACACCGCGATCACTGCGGCGAAGATCGGCCGCTCGATGAAGAAGCTGGAGAAGCCGCCGCGCGGGGCGGCCTCAGGCGTGGAAGCCTGGGCGAGAACCTGATTGTCGCTCATTGCGCCGCTCCTCAGCGGTTGCCGGCGGGCAGCGCGGTGGCGGCTGGCTGATCGGACGGCGGCGCCGACGCGGCGGCCGGAGCCTGCGCGATCTTGCCCGGCTGCGGCGTGACCTTCACGCCCGGGCGCGCGCGCTGGGTGCCGTCGATGATAACGCGGTCATCCTTGGTCAGGCCCGAGCGGATCACGCGAAGGTTGCCGCGCAACGGCCCGGTCTGCACCGGGCGCGCCGTCACCGTGTTGGTCTTGTCGACGACGAAGACGATCTGGCGCGCGGCATCGGCCATCACCGCCGTGTCCGGCACCAGCAGCGCCGGATAGGGCTTGCTCGCTTCGAGACGGGCCGAGCCGAACATGCCGGGCTTCAGGAAGCCGCCCGGGTTGCTCACGATCGCACGGGCACGGATCGTGCCGGCACCGGCGTCGAGCGCGTTGTCGACGAAGTCGAGCGAGCCGCTATGGGTATAGTCGCTCTCGTCCGAGAGCTTGATCTTCACCGGGGTGCCGTTCTGGGCGCCGGTGCCCTGGCGCTGATACTTGAGCAGCAGCGCTTCCGAACCCTGGAAGACGAAGTGCAGCGGATCGACCGATACGATCGTGGTGAGCACCGTGGTGTCCGTGGCGACCGTGTTGCCGACATCGACATTGCGCTGCGAGATGCGGCCGCTCAGCGGCGCGGTGACGCGCGTGAAGCCGAGATCGAGCTGGCGGGCGCGCAGGTTCGCTTCGGCCGCCGCAACCTGTGCGGAGCCCGAACGCAGTGCGGCGCGGCGCTGCTCCAGCTCTTCCTGGCTCGCGGCGCGCTGGGCAACCAGCGCTTCGGAGCGGGCATATTCGGTCTGCGCATTGGCGAGCGTCGCCTTGGCCTGGGCGACCTGCGCCGCGGCCTGGGCGACGGCAGCCTGGGCCGGGCGCGGATCGATCGTGAAGAGCAGCTGGCCCTTGCGGACGAACTGGCCGTCCTTGAACCACACGCCCTGCAGATAGCCGGTGGCACGCGGGCGCACCTCGACATTCTGAATCGCTTCGAAGCGGCCGACGAACTCGTCCCAATCGACCACATCCTGCACCAGCGGCGCGGACACAGTGACGGGCGGCGCACCCTGTTGAGGCTGTTGCTGACCGCCCCCGCCGCAGCCGGTAAGAACAAGCGCGGCTGCAAGAGCCGGGATAAGCAGCTGGCGGTTCTTCGAGTGCATGTTCGATCCCTAAATCCGTGCCCCTGGCCGGACATCCTCCGCGGCGTCGTTGCTTGAAACGAACGACTTCCGATTTCGCCCCGCTAGGCCCGTTCATGGAACTTGTCAACGACTGTAGACATATGTCCACATCGGTTGACTATGCTCACTGCCATGTTAGGGAAATTGCCCATGATCCCGCCGGTCCAGGCCCCGTCGCGGCATCGCAATGCCATTGCCACGCGCCAGGCGATCCTTGCCTCGGCACGCCGCCATTTTGCGCGCGAAAATTACGAGAATGTCGGCCTGCGCGAAATAGCGGGCGATGCCGGCGTCGATCCGGCGCTGGTCAGCCGCTATTTCGGCAGCAAGGAAGCGCTGTTCCGCGAGACGCTGCGCGACGACGACAAGGACATCATGCAAGGCGTCACCCGCGAGGGGCTCGCCCAGCATTTCGCCCAGCTCTTCCTCGACAAGGATGACGTGCCGGAGGGCCAGCGCGACATCCATATCGAGAGCATCCTGATCCTGCTCCATTCGATCGGCTCGCCCAAGGCCGGGCAGATCATCCGCGAGACGATCGACGCCGATATCCTGGGCCCGGTCGCGCGGGAAGTGGGTGGCCAGGATGCCGATATGCGCGCCGCCATGGCCTTTGCGGTGCTGATGGGCATGGGCATCATGCACAACACGCTGGCCGTCGATCCGAGCCAATGCAGCGAAGCCGAAGGCCAACGCTTCGAGAAGCGCCTGACACGCATCTTCGCCGCCGCGCTGGAGCCGGCGGACGACTGACATGGCGACCACGCCGGTCCGCAAGATCATCCATGTCGACATGGACGCCTTTTACGCGTCGGTGGAGCAGCGCGACGATCCGGCCCTGAAGGGCAAGCCCGTGGCGGTCGGATATGCAGCTGCTCGCGGCGTGGTGGCGGCGGCGAGCTATGAAGCGCGCAAGTTCGGGGTGCGAAGCGCCCTGCCCTCGGTCACTGCGATGCGGCGCTGCCCCGAGTTGGTGTTCGTGAAACCCCGCTTCGAAGTCTACCGCGCCGTCTCCAGGCAAATCCATGCGATCTTCGCCGACTACACCCTACTCATCCAACCGCTCTCGCTCGACGAAGCCTATCTCGACGTCACCGCTAACCTGCGCGGGATCGAGACTGCCTGGGCCACCGCCAAGGAGATCCGTGCGCGCATCGTCGAGGAAACCGGGCTTACCGCTTCGGCCGGCATCTCGTACAACAAGTTCCTCGCCAAGCTCGCCTCGGACCAGCGCAAGCCCAACGGCCAGTTCGCGGTGACGCCGGAGATGGGCGCGGCCTGGGTCGAGACGCTGCCGGTCAAGCGCTTTCACGGCGTCGGGCCGGTGACCGCGAAGAAGATGGAAGGGCTCGGCATCGAGACCGGCGCGGACCTGCGCGCCAAGCCGATCGAGTTCCTGCGCGCGCATTTCGGCAGTTCGGCGGACTGGTATTACGCCATCGCCCGGGGCGAGGACGACCGCCCCGTCGATGCCGAGCGCATCCGCAAGTCGTCAGGCTCGGAAACCACCTTCGACCGCGATTTGGTGGCGGCGGCGGAGATCGAGGCTGGCGTGCTGGAGATGGCCGAGGAAGTCTGGACCTGGTGCGAGAAGGCCCAGGAGTTCGGTCGCACCGTGACGGTGAAGATCAAATATGGCGACTTCCAGATCATCACCCGCAGCCGCAGCCTCACCGCCGGCCTGGTCGATCGCCGCGAGGCGCTGCGCGACATGAGCCTGTCGCTGATCCGCTCGGTGCTGCCGACCCCCAAGGGGATCAGGCTGGTGGGGGTGACGGTATCGAACTTCGAGGAGCGGCTGGGGGAAGAATTGCCGTTCTAGGCCCTGCCCCTACCGCGTGAGCCCGGCCGAGCGATAGAAATCCGCCAGCGCGCGCGGGGTCGCCAGCAGGACCTTGGGAAGCGCGATCCGCTCGAACAACGCCCGGTACCGCTTCCGGCTTGGTGGAGTCGCGACGGTGATGTGGCGGATCATCACCCATTTCACGCTGTCGCTTCCGCCTTCCAGCGCGCCGCGCCGGTCACGCTCGAGCCAGGAGCGGCGCAGATAGCGGAAGAGGCTGGTCCAGGTGGATGCATCGAGCAGGATCACGCCCGTCGCCCGGGCTAGGCGCTCCGCCAGGCATCGGCTGTAATTTCCTTCCATGACCCAACACTCGCCCGCGATCGCCTGGTCGTGGAGCGCGAGGAATTCCTGCTCCGGGCGCGGCTGCCAATCGGTATTCGGCAGGTGATGAAGCTGATCGAGATGCACCACGGCGAGGCCCCGCGCGCGCCCGATCGCCTCCGCCAGCGTCGATTTGCCGCTTCCCGATGGGCCCAGGATGCAGATGCGTGGGCCGAGATCGTCAAGGGTCATGGCGCTTTGGTACATCCGCGACGCCAATGGCGGCAATGCCTCCCCGCTCGCAGCGGCAGGGAGGAATTGCCGTCCCGCGGCAGGGTGATAGGCTGCCCCGATGCTGGACCCCGGTTTCTTCGAACGCGATGCGGTGACCGTTGCCCGGGCCCTGATCGGCGTCGAAGTGCTGATCGACGGCATCGGCGGCGCGATCGTCGAGACCGAGGCCTATGACGCCAGCGACCCCGCCTCGCACAGTTTTCGCGGGCCGACGCGGCGCAATGTGGTGCTCTTCGGCCCGCCCGGCCATGCCTATATCTACCGCATCTATGGCCTGCACTGGTGCATGAACTTCGTGTGCAGTCCGGTCAGCGCGGTGCTGATCCGCGCTATCGAGCCGCGGCACGGGCTCGATGTGATGGCACAGCGGCGCGGCACCGAGGATCCCCGGCTGCTCTGTTCGGGGCCGGGCCGGTTGTGCCAGGCGTTGGGAGTGGATCACACGTTGGACGGCGCGCCGGTCGATGCGCCGCCCTTCGCGCTGCATCCCGCGGACGCGCCCCGGACTGTCGTGGCCGGGCCCAGGATCGGCCTTACCAAGGCGGTCGATACGCCGTGGCGGTTCGGCGCGGCTGGCTCGCGCTTCCTCAGCAAGCCGTTCGCGCTGCAATGACCGGCGATCCGATCCCGGTTTCCGACGCCGCGCATGTCCGCGCCCTGCTGATCGACGCGACGCGCGAGCACCGCGCGGTCAGCTATTCCGAACTGGTCGCGCTGCTCGGCCACCGCTTCACCCGCCCGCTGATGCGCGCGCTGTGCAAGACGCTCGATGTGATCGACGAGACGGCGGCGGCAAACGGCGAACCCGAGCTGGCCGTGCTGGTGGTGCGCGAGTCCGACGCCATGCCGGGGCAAGGCTGGTGGGTGAGCCCGCGCGGATGCCTCGCGGCATATGAAGGCCCTTGGGAAGGC
Organism: Sphingomonas sp. GW821-FHT12D09; assembly: GCF_058807215.1. NCBI lineage: Bacteria > Pseudomonadati > Pseudomonadota > Alphaproteobacteria > Sphingomonadales > Sphingomonadaceae > Sphingomonas > Sphingomonas sp. GW821-FHT12D09. The sequence continues at coordinate 1,985,845 of NZ_JBXAQL010000001.1, forward strand.
CCGTCCGCACGCGCCTTTGTCGAAAGGCTTCAGCGCGAGGCCTTCGATTACTGGTCTTAGTCTCCGGGCCGATACGTCCGCTCGACATGCCCCTTGAGGTCTTCGGGGTAGAAATAGACCGGCCGCGAGTCCCCCGCTGCATAGCGCCCGGCCTGATCGGCAAAATGCTTCGTCCCTGGATGCCCGCTCTCGCCGCCGGCTGTCACTGCCCAAGCCTTCACCTTCGGCCCGAACTCCACAGTCGCCACGAAGCTGTTGCCGCTGGTGCCATAATAGCGCTTGGTCCCCGGATACCGCCTGGCGCCGAACGAAGCGAGCGAGCCCCATTGCGCCGAGGTGAAGGGCACCGGGATGCTCGGCTTGGCATCATCGAACTTCTGGACGATCGCCCCGTCATTGCGCTGGAAGCGGTTGATCTCGCCCCAGGGCACTTGCCAGCTGCCGAAGTCCTGGGTCAGCCGGTCCACGGCATAGGCCAGCGCATCGATCCGCTGCCCATCGGTGGCGCGCTCGGCCATGTAATCCCACACGGAAACGCCCGCCTCCTTGGCCGGCTGGGCCGAGAATACCCACAGCACCTCGCCCCAGAACACCGCCAGCGAAGTCGCGGTCGAACCCGCGCCCCAACGCCGGTCCCAGTCCCTGAGCAGCGCGACCGGCTCGACGAACCTGGCCTTGCGCGCATCATCCTCGGGCAATTTCTCCCACGCCGCGACCAACCCGGGCAGCAGCCGGTCGAAGGCCGGCAGGAAGCTGTCATAGGCCGCCTGGCGCAACGTCTCCGGGGTGAAGTCCTTGCGCGCGTTCAGCACCCTGAGCGCATGCGCGCCGCGCGGGTTCTCGCCAACCTGGTCGAAATAGCGTGGGAAATCGGCGGCCTTGGGGCTGTCGGCTCCAGCCGCGGTCCAGGGCCAGTTGTTCGAGTTATAGGCCCAGCCATTTTTCGGGTTCACCACCTGCGGCAAGCTGGCGAGGGCGTGCAGCCCCTTCCAGTCGGTCGCCGGGTCGCTGCCGTCCACCGACTTGCGATAGTCGAAGCGGTTGTCGCGCACCGGCATGAACTGCGGCATCAGGAACGCGATCTCGCCCTTCGAATCCGCGAACAGCGTGTTGTTCGAGCTGTTGGCCTTCAGGTCGGCGATCTTCATGAAGCTGGCATAATCGGTCGCCTTGGTCCGCAGGAAGCTCTGCTGCAGCGCCTCGACCGGCTTGTTCATCAACGCGACCGCGATCCACTTGCCGTCCGCCGTCTCGCGCACGATCGGGCCGTGATGCGTGGCATAGGTCTTGAAACTGCGCTGCGCCTGCGATCCATCCGCGGCGCGATAGGAAAGCGCGATCGTCTTCACCGTCAGCGGGCGCGCCTCGCGGCCATAGTGATAGAAGCGGTCGCCCGGTACGTTGGTCACGATCGCCTCGGCGAACTCGTCGACATTATCGACGCCGCTCGAGGTGTGCATCCAGCCGGCCTGCGCGTTGAACCCCTGGTAGATGAAGAACTGCCCCCAGGTCGCGGCGCCATAGGCGTTGAGCCCCTCGCCACTCGTCACCTGCTGCTCGGAACGGAAGAAGAAACTCGTGTGCGGGTTGATCAGCAGCAGCGCATGGCCGTCGCGGGTGTGGCTCGGCGCGATTGCCATGCCGTTCGATCCCCTGGGCTCCTTGAACACCAGGCCCTTCTCGGCCTCGGTCATCGTCAGCTTCCGCTGCTTGCCGTAGAACGCCTCGAGCTGGCTAAGCGGCACTCGCTCGATATCGCCGCCGATGCTGCCCTCGGAGAAGCTCAGCGCCATCCATGGCTCGAAATGCGTCAGCACGCGCGGCTTCACCTCGGGGTGCGTGGCGAGATAATAGTTCAGCCCGCCCGCCCAGCTGTCCATCAGCTTGCGTAGCCAGGTCGGGCTCCTGGCATAGTCCGCCTTCAGCACCTCGGGATCGACGAACAGCCGCTGGCGCAGGTCCTGCCAGATCGCACCCTCGCCCTCGGCCTCGGCGAGCCGCCCCAGGCTGACCAGATAGTTGGTCTCGATCCGGTTGAAATCGTCCTCGGCCTGGGCATAGATCATCCCGAACACCGCATCGGCATCCGTCTTGCCCACGATATGCGCGACACCCCAATCGTCGCGCGTGATCGTCACCTGCGCCGCCTCGGCCTTCCAGCGGGCAGTGTCGGGCTGCGCATGTGCTGAGGTGGACGCGAGCAGCGCGGCGGCGAGCAGGATGCGAGTCATGCCCGCATCCTATGCCGAGTTTGACTCAGTCCGGAATCGTTTCGATATCGAGGATCTCGATCGCGCCCGCGCGCCCGCTAAAATCGACCTTCTCGCCCTCCTCGGCACCAATTAGCGCATGCGCGAGCGGCGCCGCGAAGGAAAGCCGGTCCGCCGCGGGATCGGCTTCGTCATGTCCGACTAGGTCGATCACCCGCGCCTTGCCGTTCATCCGGATGCGCACGCGCGAGCCGATCCCGACCACGCCTTCCTCGGGCACCGGTGCGATCTGCGCGGTGGTGCGGCGAGTGTTCCAGTAGCGCAGTTCGCGCTTGAGCACCTCGCGCGCCTCGTCCGCGCGCTCGACAGCGATAGCCGCTTCGAGCGCGGCCACCTTCGCCTCGATCAGCGCGAGCCCGCGCGCAGTCACCAGGTTCGGCCCCGCCGGTAGCGGGATCTCGAACTTGGGTTCCTTATGTTCCTCATCGCTCTCGCGACGGAAGGCGACGCTCATTGGCCGGGGAGTTCCTCGATGCTGGACGAGACCTTCCAAAGATCGAGCGCGCCATCGGTTGCATGGGTGTCGATCTCGGCCAGTTCCTCGGCGCTGAAATCGAGATTGTTCACTGCGTCCAGCGAGTTGTCGAGCTGCTCGACCGTGCGCGCCCCGATCAGCGCCGAAGTCACGCGCGGGTCGCGCAACACCCAGGCGATCGCCATCTGCGCCAGCGTCTGTCCGCGCTTGCCCGCGATGTCGTTCAGCGCACGGATGCGGGCGAGATTGTCGTCCGACAACAATCGTTGATTCAGCGAGCCGCCCTTGGCCGCACGCGCGCTCTCCGGAACGCCGTTCAGGTACTTGTTGCTGAGCATCCCCTGCGCCAGCGGCGAGAAGGCAATGCAGCCGGTGCCGAGCTCGCCCAGCGTGTCGAGCAGCTCAGCCTCCACCCAGCGGTTGAGCATCGAGTAGCTCGGCTGGTGGATCAGCAGCGGTACCTTGTGCTCGGCCAGGATCACCGCGGCCTGGCGGGTCAGCTCGGGCGAATAGCTCGAGATGCCGACATAGAGCGCCTTGCCCTGGCGGTGGAGCTGGGCGAGCGCGCCCATCGTCTCCTCGAGCGGGGTCTTCGGATCGACGCGGTGCGAATAGAAGATGTCGACATAGTCGAGCCCCATCCGCTTCAGGCTCTGGTCGCACGAGGCGATGAGGTACTTCTTCGACCCGCCGACATCGCCGTACGGGCCCGGCCACATGTCCCAGCCCGCCTTGGTCGAGACCACCAGCTCGTCGCGATGCGAAGCAAAGTCGCTCGCCAGCACGCGCCCGAAATTCTCTTCGGCCGAGCCGTAGGGCGGGCCGTAATTGTTCGCGAGGTCGAAATGGGTGACACCCCGGTCGAACGCGCGGCGCAGCATCGCGCGGCCGGTCTCGAACACGTCCGCACCGCCGAAATTCTGCCACAGCCCCAAGCTGATCGCCGGCAAGTCGAGCCCCGAACGCCCGCAGCGGCGATAGGGCATGCGCCCGTCATAGCGGGCGGGATCGGCGTGCCAGGGCATAGGGGTCGACATGGTTCTCTCCTAGGGAAGCAAGCGCTCTATCGCGCCGCGACACGCGCGTCACCCAAAACGGATGGGACCAGATCGGTCCCATCCAATTGACAGTATAGCGCCGGCAATGAGAGCGTTCCTCCCATGATCTGGGGGATGCTGGCAACGACGATCAAAGTCACCCTTCTCGGGTGGTTCGCGATCATTGCGCTGCGCGTTCTTGGCCAGATCATGACCGGTACGATCGAAACCAGCGGCATGGTCCGTCATGCAGGGCAGGAAAGCTTCGGCTTTCACCGCCTGCAGCTGGTTGCAGTCACGCTGCTCTTCGCAGCCGGCTATGCCATTACCGCGCTGCGCCAACCGGCGGGCATGGGAATGCCCGATATCTCGACACCGTTGCTCGCGGCGCTGCTCGGCAGCCACGCCGCCTATCTCGGGGGCAAGCTGCTGAACGAATAGGGGGGAATATGGTCACGGGCTTTTGGGGATATATCTCGGCCGGCATCGCCATCGCGATCGCGCTGCTGATCATCGGCATCGCGCTGGCCGTGCTCAAGGCGCTGTTCGATGGCACGATCAGCCTCAGATACCTGATCGCCGAGCCCGCCGATCCCACTGCCCAGGCCATCGCCCAGGCTAATAACGAGCCGCACCTTCGCCCGCCCGAAATCCCTAAGGCAAGCATGTCGCGACTGCAGCTGCTGATCTTCACCTTCGTGATCGCCGGCGTCTATCTCGTCCTCTGCCTCGAATCGGGCACGCTGGTGCAGATTCCGGAGAATGTGATCCTGCTGCTCGGCGTGAGCGGCGGCACCTATGCAGCGTCCAAGGGGATCAAGGCAGCAGGCGACAGCAAGAAGGCGACGGCAGCAGCCGCAGCCGCTGCTCCCGCGCCAGCCGCTACCGATCCGGGCGCCTGAGCCATGGGCAAGACCAGTAGCGCCGCGCTGGTGATCGGCGCGCTCGCTCCGATCGCAGTGGCCGGGATCGCCAAGATCCCGGGCCCGCCGACGGGGCCGGCGCCTGCCAACCGGATCGTCGTGGTGCAGCCGACACCCGCGCCGCAGCCCCAGCCGGCCGGCCCTCCGATGCCCGGCACCACCCCCGCCGCAGCGCCGACGCCGCCCCCCGCAGCGGCACCGGTACCGGCAATCGTCAGCGACTTCGACGTCGCCACCTGCCTGGCGCGCTACAAGGACCTGAGCCTGCCCTTCACCCGCGGCGACGATGCCGCGACGACACAGCGCATCGTCTGCCGGCGCGGCTATATCCTGTCCTACAACAGCGCGACGCACAGCCCGGACTGGGTGGTCGAACGGCTCACCGCCGCCGATCTGCGCGGACCCGCCAAGCGCAAGGACAATTTCAAGGAAGACCCGCTGCTGGGCACGGTCGATGCCGACGACACCGATTACGTCCCCCGCCTCTATGACCGCGGCCACCAGGCCCCGGCGGCGGACGCGGCGTTTGACCAGAAGGTCAACGACCAGAGCTTCTTCTTTTCGAACATGTCGCCCCAGGTCGGGCTCGGCTTCAACCGTGGCATCTGGCGGGTGCTGGAAGACACGGTGCGCGGCTGGGTGCTGTGCGGCGGGCATGACGAACTCTTCGTCATCACCGGCCCGATCTACGAGAATCCCAAGGGCGTGATCGGCCATGACAAGCTGGTCGTGCCGGGCAGCTTCTACAAGATCGTCTACGACCCCAAGAGCGTGCGCGTCGTCGGCTTCGTGCTGGAGAACACCAAGATCGGCTCACGCTTCGACGAGCCGCAGAAATATGTGAAGTCGATCGCGGATATCGAGACGGACACCGGCATCGATTTCTTCCCCGCCTGGCCGCAGCGCCAGCAGCGGCTGCTGGAAGCCTCGCCGGGCACCGCCTGGGGCCGGGTGGAGAATTGCAAGGTGGGGACGGACTGAGCGCCTCCGTCCTTCGCGGGGATAACGGGCGTTACCGGCAAGGCGCTCGGCCTAGACCGTAAAGCTCTCCCCGCACCCGCAGCTGCCCTTGGCATTGGGGTTCTGGAAGGTGAAGCCGGCAGTGAAGTCGTCTTCCACCCAGTCCATGGTCGAGCCGATCAGGTACAGGATCGAGCTGCCGTCGACATAGAAAGTGCCGCCAGGCGTCTCGATCTTCTCGTCGAACGGCTTGGCCTCGGTGACGTAATCGACCGAATAGGCCAGGCCCGAACAACCGCGCCGCGGGGTCGAGAGCTTGATGCCCACCGCGCCCTCGGGTGCCTTGGCCATCAGGTCGGCGATACGCTGCTCGGCCGAGGGCGTGAGATTGAGCGCAGCGGGGCGTTCACGGACGCTGGCCATCACAGCATCCCCAGTTCGAGCTTGGCGTCGTCGGTCATCTTCTGCGGGTCCCAGGGCGGATCCCAGACGAGATTGACTTCGGCATGGCCGATCCCCGGCACCGAGCCGACGCGCAGCTCGACTTCGCCGGGCATCGATTCCGCCACCGGGCAGTGCGGCGTGGTCAGCGTCATCTGCACCGCGGCATGGCCATCGGCGGTGATGTCGACGCCGTAGATCAGGCCGAGATCATAGATGTTCACCGGGATCTCGGGATCATAGATCTCCTTGAGCGCCGTGATCACGGCCTCATAGAGCTCGCCGCCCGGCTCGGTGCCCGACAGCGATTGCGGCTTTTGCGACAGGAAGCCGGAGAGATAGTCGCGCTTGCGCTCGAACGTCTCGCCCACACCCTCGCTCACGTCTTCGACGCGCGCCTTGGGCGGGGCCGCTACGGCCTGCACTTCCTCGACTTCGATCTTACGCTCTTCGTTCACCCGAAAATCCTCGTGACCCGTTCTATCCCAGCGACCAGCGCGGCGATATCGTCCGCGCCGTTATACACCCCGAAGCTTGCCCGCGCGGTGGCGGGCACGCCCAGCGCATCCATCAGCGGCTGGGCGCAATGGTGCCCGGCGCGGATCGCGACATTGCCTTCGTCCAATATGGTGGCGACGTCGTGCGGGTGCACCCCCTCCACCGCGAAACTGACGATGCCGGCGCTGTCCTCGGGGCCGAACAGCCGCACCGAGTTGAGCTGCGACAGCGCCTCGCGTGCCTGGGTGACGAGCGCGGCCTCATGCGCATGGATGCGCTCCAGCCCAATGCTCGCGACATAATCGATTGCGGCATGCAGGGCGACCACGCCTACGATATGCGGCGTCCCGGCCTCGAACCGGCCCGGCGGCGGGGCGTAAGTGGTCTTCGCGAAGGTCACCCGGTCGATCATCGATCCGCCGCCCTGGTAGGGCGGCATCGCGTCGAGCAAGTCATAGCGCCCCCAGAGCACGCCAATGCCGGTCGGGCCGTAGAGCTTGTGGCCCGACATCACATAGAAGTCGCAGCCGATCTCGGCGACGTCGACGGGCATGCGCGGCACGGCCTGGCAGCCGTCGAGCAGGATCTTCGCACCGACCTTGTGCGCCAACTGCGTCGCGCGCTTGGCGTCGAGCACCGATCCCAGCACATTCGAGACATGCGCCAGCGCCACCAGCTTGTGGCGCTCGGTGAGCATCGCCTCCATTGCGTCCAGATCGATGCGCTGGTCGGCGGTGAGCGGCACCACGTCGATCTCTGCGCCGACCCGCTCGGCGACCATCTGCCAGGGCACGATGTTCGAATGATGCTCGAGCGTGGAAAGCAGGATGCGGTCGCCGGCCTTGAGCTGCGTCGCCGCCCAGCACTGCGCGACCAGGTTGATCCCCTCGGTCGCGCCGCGGACGAAGACGACTTCGTTCTCCGCACCGCCGAGAAACCGCGCCACCCGCTTGCGCGCCGCCTCATAGGCGAGCGTCATGTCGGCCGAGCGCTGGTACACCCCGCGATGCACGGTAGCATAAGTCTCGCCGTACGCGCGGTTGATCGCGTCGAGCACCGGCTGCGGCTTCTGCGAAGTCGCCGCGGTGTCGAGATAATGCCAGCCCGGCGGGATCGCCGGGAAATCGGCGAGCAGGTCGAGGGGGCGGGTGTCGGTTGCCACACTCATTTCGCCATCTCCCGCACCGCAAAGTGAAGGGAGTCGAGGCAAATCATTTCACTTTGCCCGAGCCGCCCGGCACCGCTTCGAACAAGGGCGCAAAGGGGCGTCGACTGAAACATAAGCAGAACATGTGGGGTGCCGGTCGGTGTTTGCAAGCGTGTCACAGCGCGCCCTCCAGCCACGCATCCGCGTCCGCCGCAAAGGCTTCGCGCACCGCATCCTCGCCGATCCGGGCCATCGCATCCGCCACGAAGGCGCGGGTGAGCAGCGCGGTGGCCCGGCTTTCGTCGATGCCGCGGCTCTGCAGGTAGAACAGCGCCATGCGGTCGAGCTCGCCCACCGTGGCGCCGTGCGCGCACTTCACGTCGTCGGCGAAGATCTCGAGCTCGGGCTTCAAATTCACCGTAGCGGTGCGCTGGAGCAGCAGGCCGCGCAGCGACTGTTCGCCATCCGTCTGCTGCGCGCCGCGCGCCACTTCGACGCGTGCGGCCAGGCTAGCGGTCGACTTGTCCGCCGCCACCGCTCGCCACAGCTGGCGCGACGTGCCTTCGATATTCTCGTGACGCACCGTCACCGCGGCTTCCTGGCGCAGCGCCCCCGAAGTAAGCAGCGCGCCGCCCATCTCGGCGAAGCCGCCCTTGCCGGTCACGACCAGCGAACCGTCGATCCGGCTGCCCATGCCGCCGGCGCCGAGGAACACCGAGACCAGGCTCGCCGCTTCGCCGATTTCCGCTTCCTCGCGCAACGACACGAAGCCTTCGGACTGCAACAGCCGCACCGAGCGCATCAACCGCGCCCCACGCTCGAGGCACAGGATCGCCAGCCGGTTGGCCCAGCCGACGCCCGCATAGGTCTCGACCACGCTTGCCACCGCATCCTCGGCCAGCATCATCCGCGCCGGCACGTGGCTTTCGCCGCCGGTACCGAGATGGACGATCTGGATCGACGTCGCGGCATGTTCCTTGCCGAGATGCAGCGACCAGCCCTCGCCATCGGTGAGGCTGCCGAGCGGATGGTCGGTCGTCGCCAGCTGCTGCGTCACCTGCACCGGGCCCGGCCTGGAATGCGCGGGCTCGAAGCGGCCATCGACGAACAGCAGCCGCGGCCCTTCGATGTCGAGGAACAGGCTGGCAGGATCGATACCGGTCTCACGCTGCGGCGCCTCGGCCGCGGCCTTGAGCGCCCCCATGTCGGCCCAGCGCCATTCCTCCTGGCGCGGCGTGGGGAGTTCGAGCAAGGTCATGCGCCAACCTTCCGTGCCGCGACGCGCTTGTCGGCAAGTTCGCCGATCATAGCCTCGCGCTTGGCCATTACACAGGCGCCGAGCGCCTGGTTGAGTTCTGTCGTCTTCGCCGCGCGGTCCTGCGCGCTGATGCCCTTGGCGCGCGTCGCCTCGAAGGCCGGCATGAATTGCGGCCAGCATTGCTCCATCGCCGTGCAGCCGATCCGATCGATCTCGGCATCGCCGGTCGATTGCTTGATCCTGCAGCTGGTGCTCTTCTTGCCGAAATCGATCTTCGCCCGCCACGTCTTGAGTTTCTGGCCGATCACTACGATTTCCTGCGCGGCGTCGGAATCGGGTGCCGTCTGCATGGCCAGCGCGAGCGCGAGTGCGAGCATCACTGGCCGGCCCTCCAGCTGCGCTTGAAGTCGGCGAGCAGCTCGGGCTTGCGCTTGTCGATGCAGCTTCGCACCGCCGCCTGCTCGCGCGCGCCCTCGCGGACGCACTGTGTGGCGGTGCGGCAAAGCTGCGCGTCCAGCTTCGCATAGCCGCTCGACGCGCTCAGCGCGCAGCCGAGCTTGCCGCCGGCGCCCTGGCTGACCGTCGCCGAGATCGCGGCGAGCCTGCGCCCGACGACCTCGATATTGAGTTCGTCCGCAGGCGCATCCTGGACCAGAAGGAGCAGGGCCAGGATCACGCGGCCACCGTCCCATAGCCTTCGCGCTCGAGCTCATGCGCCAGCTCGGGCCCGCCCGAGCGGACGATGCGGCCATCGGCCAGCACATGGACGAAGTCCGGCTGCACATAGTCGAGCAGCCGCTGGTAATGGGTGATCAGCAGCACGGCCTTGTCCGGCGCGCGCATGATCCGGTTGATCCCCTCGCCCACTGCCTTGAGTGCATCGATGTCGAGGCCCGAGTCCGTCTCGTCGAGGATCGCCAGCTTGGGCGCGATGATCCCCATCTGGACCATCTCGTTGCGCTTCTTCTCGCCACCCGAAAAGCCGACATTCACCGGGCGCTTGAGCATTTCGATGTCCATGCCCAGCGCCTCGGCCTGGGCCCGCGCGAGCTTCAGGAACTCGCCGCCCGACAGCGGCGTCTCGCCGCGCGAGCGGCGCTGGCTGTTGAGCGCCTCGCGCACGAACTGGAGGTTGGAGATGCCGGGGATCTCGACCGGATACTGGAAGCCGAGGAACAGGCCCGCCGCAGCGCGCTCATACGGTGCCAGCTCGAGCAGCTCCTGCCCGTCGAAGCTGACGCTGCCGCCGGTCGCTTCATAGCCCGGGCGTCCGCCCAGCACATAGCCGAGCGTCGACTTGCCGGCGCCGTTCGGCCCCATGATCGCGTGCACTTCGCCCGCGTTCACTTCGAGGCTCAGGCCCTTGAGGATTTCCTTGCCGTCGATTTCGGCGCGGAGGTCGGTGATCTTCAACATTGCGTCATTCATTCCTTGGGCGCGAAAATGGGGCCCTTGTCGGTATCGTCGCGCGGCTTGTCGTTGCCGTTGGTGAAGCGCACCACCGGCCCGTCCGAAGCAGGGTTCACCGGCGGCGCGATCTTCTTGACGCGCTGGCGCTCGGTCTCGCGGCTTTCCTCGCCATTCTCGTTCGGCCCGATGATGCTGGCGGACAGCACCGGCTTGGGCTGGACCAGCTTGGGCAGCTCGAAGATCGCCGGCTTGCCCGCGGCCGGCGACGTGGCGGCGCCGGGCGCACCGATCGTCGCGGCCTGGTCGAGCACGGTCATCTCGGCGCAGTCGGTCACTTCGTCGGCGGTCTTGGCGTAGCAGATCGGCGTCGCCTGGCAGGCGGTCGTGTCGCGCCGCTGGCTGCCGCTTGAGACCATCACCCGGCAATTGCGCAGGCGCCCGTCGGCGCCCTTGTCGAACAGCATCATGGTGCGCCCGAAGCTGGCGCGCACGACGATCTGGGCATCGTCCTCGACGGGCGCGGCGACGGCCTGGGTGGCGGGGACGTCCTGGACGCGCGCGGCCTCGGCTGGAACCGTCTGGATCGACGAGAAGAGAAGAAGGACGGCGGCGAGGATCACCCGACGCTGCCCTCCAGGCTGATCCCCAGCAGCTTCTGCGCCTCGACGGCGAACTCCATCGGCAGCTGCTGCAGCACTTCCTTGGCGAAGCCGTTGACGATCAGCGCCACCGCGGCCTCCTGGTCGAGCCCGCGCTGCATCGCGTAGAACATCTGGTCCTCACTGATCTTCGAGGTGGTCGCCTCATGCTCGATCTGCGCGGTCGGGTTCTTCACTTCGATGTACGGCACGGTGTGTGCCCCGCACTGGTCGCCTAGCAGAAGCGAATCGCACTGCGTGAAGTTGCGGACATTCTCGGCGCCGGCATTGACCAGCACGCGGCCGCGATAGGTGTTGTCGCTGCGCCCCGCCGAGATCCCCTTCGAGACGATCGTCGAGCGGGTGTTCTTGCCGATGTGCAGCATCTTGGTGCCGGTATCGGCCTGCTGGCGGCCATTGGTCACGGCGACCGAGTAGAACTCACCCACCGACCCGTCGCCCTTGAGCACGCAGCTCGGGTACTTCCAGGTGATCGCGCTGCCGGTCTCGACCTGAGTCCACGACACCTTCGAGTTCTTCCCCTCGCACAAGGCGCGCTTGGTCACGAAGTTGAAGATGCCGCCGACGCCGTTCTCGTCGCCCGGATACCAGTTCTGCACCGTCGAGTACTTGATCTCGGCATCGTCGAGCACGACCAGCTCGACCACGGCGGCGTGGAGCTGGTTCTCGTCGCGCATCGGCGCGGTGCAGCCCTCGAGATACGACACGTACGCGCCCTTGTCCGCGACGATCAGCGTGCGCTCGAACTGGCCGGTATTCTCGGCATTGATCCGGAAATAGGTGCTCAGCTCCATCGGGCAGCGCACGCCTTCGGGCACATAGACGAAGGTGCCGTCCGAGAAGACCGCCGCGTTCAGCGCCGAGAAGAAATTGTCGCGCACCGGCACGACCTTGCCGAGCCACTTCTTCACCAGCTCGGGATATTCGCGGATCGCTTCGCTGATCGAGCGGAAGATGACGCCCGCTTCCTCCAGCTCCTTGCGGAAGGTAGTGGCGACCGAGACGCTGTCGAACACCGCGTCCACCGCGATCTTGCGCGCGCCTTCGACCCCGGCGAGCACCTTCTGCTCCTCGATCGGGATGCCGAGCTTCTCATAGGTCCGCCGGATCTCGGGATCGAGATCGTCGAGGCTGTTGATCGTCTTCTTCTGCTTGGGCTCGGCGTAGTAATACGCATCCTGGTAATCGATATGGGGGATCTGCAGCTTCGCCCACTCCGGCAAAGTCATCTCCTGCCAGATGCGGAACGCCTTCAGGCGCCAGTCGAGCATCCATTCGGGCTCGTTCTTCTTGGCCGAGATGTAGCGGACCGTGTCCTCGCTCAGCCCCTTGGGCGCGAACTCCTGCTCGACGTTCGAGGCGAAGCCCCATTCATACTTCTTGTTGGCGGCTGCGAGCGCCTCGGCATTCTTGGTGGCCATCAGGCAATCTCACTCACATTTGCGCTCACACCGGCGCCACTCAAACTGGCGAGGCTCACCCCCGCGAGCGCGCCCTTTACAGCGCCGTTCACGACATTCCAGTGCGGCTTCACCCGGCACGTCTCCTCGACGCAGCAATCATGCTTGCCGCCATCGACGCACGCAGTGAGCGCGATCGGCCCCTCCACTGCCTCGACGATGTCAGCCAGCGTGATCGCCGCGGCCGGACGGGCGAGGCGGAAGCCGCCGCCGGTGCCGCGCGCGCTCTCGATCAGCCCGGCGGCGGAGAGCTTGCTGACCAGCTTCTGCACGGTGGGAAGCGGCAGTCCCGTCTCCTCGGCGAGCTGCGTCGCGTTGAGCCGGCACGTCGCACCACAATGGCGCGCCGCGGCGGACATCATCACGACGGCATAGTCGGCAAGGCTGGAGAGCTTCACACCGTTCCTTCGCTGGCCCGGGGGGACCGGGCTCAATCGGACAAAATCGTTCCGATTGCGCAGATGGGCTCAGCGGCGGCGAAGGTCAACCGATTCGGGGATCACGTCGGGCAGGAAATGGAAGGTCTCGTTGTCGAGCGTCACCGCGAGCACCGGGTCGATGCCCGCGCGCAGCGAGGTCGGGGTGTGGCCGGTGAAGTGGCGGACCTCGTTGATCATGTGCGACTGGTCCGAGAAGGGCTCGACCACTTCGTCCACCGACGCGCCCTGGTAGAGGCGCATCGCCGCACCGATCGCGCGGAACTTGCGCTTCAGATGCGCCGGCGACCCGGCGAAATAGTCCTTGCACAGCCGCTGCACCTGGCGCTCGCCGATGTTCGAGCTCTGGCGGATGCGCGCATAGAGATCGTCGATCGTCGGATCCTTGGTCGCCGCCCATTCGCGCACGGCGCGCAGGAAGATCAGGTGCGCCTTGGGCACCGGCTTCACTTCGTACTGGCGCAGCTTGAGCAGCGGTTCGATCGCCTCGACCATCTCGTCGAGCGTGTCCATCTTGTGGAGGCGTTGCCACAGCATCGGCGCCTGCTCGCAGAACAGCTTCTCGCCATCGATGATGTGGTCGGTGACCTTATAGGCCGGGATGCCGATCAGCGCCTTCCAGCCGATCGCGCGCAGCGACACGCCGAAGCAGTGGAACGGCCCGCGGATGCGATACTGCGCGGCGGCGGTGCCTGGGCCGTTGATCATCACCTTCTTGGTCGGCTCGGAGCGGCCGTCGGGGAAGATCACTTCGCCCTCGCCCTTGATCACGAAGCGCAGCTGCCCCAGATCGACGCGCTCGATCCCCTCGATATCGTCCGCGTCGTGGCGATAGAGATAATAGGATTCGACGTGCGGCAGCAGCGCGCCTTCCGCCTTGCGGAAGTCGATCTGTGGCCGCGGATCGCGGTCATTTTCTGCGGCCGGCTGGGCCGTCGTCATCCTGGGTGCGCCCCGCATATTTCGCCCTGTAGATCCGAGTGCTTCCCCTCCTCGGATTCTCTTTTCTTGGTGCAAATATACCGGATAGTCGGCGAATAGAAAAGTGGCCCGGCCAGCCGAAGCTGGACCGGGCCAAAAGGAAAGGGTTCCCCCATAAAGCGGAAACCCCTCGGGTCGCAGATCCGAACTAGCCGGGCCCCTGTCACGGGTATTGGAAGGAATCGACATACGCAGCTTTACGGAGGGAAAATCCGATGCGAAGGCCATGCCCATGGCCTATACCCTCCGTTCCGCGCTGTTCGCGCTCGATGCCGAAAAGGCGCACCGCGCCGCGATCCGCGCGCTCGCGCTATGGGGCTCGGTCGGCACCGCTTTTAGAACCGAAATGGTGCAATCGCCGATCCAGTTGGCAGGCCTGACCTTTCCCAACCGAATCGGGCTCGCCGCCGGGCTCGACAAGGATGCCGAGGCCATCCCCGGTCTGTTCGCGCTTGGTTTCGGCGCAGTCGAGGTCGGCACGCTCACTCCGCGCCCACAGCCCGGCAACCCCAAGCCGCGGCTGTTCCGACTGGTCGAGGACGAAGCGGTGATCAACCGCATGGGCTTCAACAATGGCGGGATCGACGCAGCGCTTGCCCGCATCGCGAAGCTCGGTCCGCAAAAGGGCGTGCTCGGCATCAATGTCGGCGCCAACAAGGACAGCACCGACCGCGTCGCCGATTACGCGCTGGGCGTGACCAAGGCGGCGGCCCGCGCCGATTACATCACGATCAATGTCAGCTCGCCCAACACGCCGGGCCTGCGCGACCTGCAATCGCGTCCCGCGCTCGACGAGCTGCTCGCCGCCGCCGATGCCGCGCGTGCGGGCACCCCGATCTTCCTCAAGGTCGCTCCCGATCTCGACCGCGCCGGGCTGGAAAGCGCGATCCAGGCGGCGCTCGACAATCATATCGATGCGCTGATCGTCTCCAACACGACGATCTCGCGCCCGCCGCTTCGCTCCGCGCATGCGGGCGAGGCAGGCGGCCTGTCGGGCAAGCCGCTCACCATGCTGGCGCGCGAGAAGCTGATCGAAGCCGCGGAGATCGCCGCCGGCGCGCTGCCGCTGATCTCGGCCGGCGGGATCGACGGGCCGGACGAGGCGAAGCGCCGCATCGATGCGGGCGCCACGCTGGTCCAGGTCTATTCGGCGCTGGTGTTCAAGGGGCCGGGGCTTCCCCGCGCGATCGCGAAGGCGCTGGCTTAGACTCCCCTTCCGCTTGCGGCAGGCGTCGGGGGAGGGCCTGAAATGCGATAGGGAGGGACGTCCCCTCCCCTAGCCCCTCCCGCAGGCGGAAGGGGGACAAGCTTCGCCCATGCCAGGCCGGCATAGCCCCACACCCCCTCCCCGCTTGTTGACCGGCCCACCTGCCGCTACGGCTTGGCACATGAAGAAGCTGTTCCTGCTGTTCGCGTTCCTGTTCACGCCGGTCGCGGCGTCCGCACAGGGAGTGGTGAGCGCCGCGGATCCCCGCGCTGCCGCCGCCGGTACCGAAATCCTGCGCGAAGGCGGCAGCGCCACCGATGCGGCGATTGCGACGATGCTCGCGTTGAACGTGGTCGAGCCGCAGAGCGCCGGCATCGGCGGCGGTGCCTTCATGCTCCAGTACAATGCCAAGACCGGCAAGATCCGCACCGTCGACGGCCGCGAGGCCGCGCCGATGGCCGCGACCGATCACTGGTTCTACGGCCCCGACGGCCAGCCGCTCGACCATAGGGCCGCAGTACCCGGCGGGCGCAGCGTCGGCGTGCCCGGCACGCTGCGCGCGATGGCGCTGGCGCATGCCCGTGGCGGCAAGCTGCCCTGGGCCAAGCTGTTCGAGCCTGCGATCAAGCTGGCCCGCGACGGCTTCGACGTCTCGCCCCGCCTCGCCAATGCGCTGCGCAGCTATGCCCCGCATGTCGATGCCGGCGTTCGCGCCATCTATTATGGCACCGACGGGACTCCGCTCGCTATGGGTGCGCATGTCACCAACCCCGCCCAGGCCGCGCTGCTCGAGCGCGTCGCGAAGCTCGGCCCCGACAGCTTCTATGTCGGCCCGCAGGCAGCGAAGCTCGTCGCCGCGGTCAACAACGCCGCCCGCAATCCGTCGAAGATGACGACCGGCGACCTCGCCTCTTATGCCGCCAAGGACCGCCCGGTGCTGTGCGGCAAATATCGCGGCTACAAGATCTGCTCGATGGGCCCGCCCTCCTCGGGCGGCGTCACCGTGCTGATGATCCTGGCGCAGCTCGAGCGCTTCGACATGGCGAAGCTCGGCAAGGACAATCCGGTGTCCTGGCACCTCTTCGCCGAGAGTTCGCGCCTCGCTTATGCCGACCGCGACCTCTATGTCGGCGATCCGGATTATGTGCAGGTGCCGATCGCCGGCCTGCTCGACCGTAGCTATCTCGCCAGCCGTTCGGCACTGATCAACCCGGACAGCTCGATGCCGAAGATTGCCGCCGGCCTGCCCCCGGGCGCGCCGAAGCGCGTCAAGTCGCAGAGCCAGGAAGTGCATGGCACGACATCGCTCTCGGTGGTCGATAGCGCCGGCAACATCGCCCAGGTCACCACCACGATCGAGAGCCCGTTCGGATCGGGCCTGTCGGTGGACGGCACGATGCTCAACAACGAGCTCACCGATTTCGACATCGTGCCCGAGAAGGACGGCTATCTCGCCGCCAACCGGGTCGAGGGCGGCAAGCGCCCGCGCAGTTCGATGGCGCCGACGATCGTCTATGGCCCGGACGGCAAGGTCCGCCTAGCGGTCGGCGCGGCCGGCGGCTCGACGATCATCGCCCAGGTCTCCAAGGCGATCATCGGCGTGATCGACTGGAAGCTCTCGGCGCAGGACGCGATCGGGCTCGGCCTGCTCTACGCGCCCGGCGCGGTGGCCACCGCCGAGAAGGGCACCCAGCTCGACGCGATGATCCCGGCGCTCAAGGGCCTAGGCGAGAACGTCCAGTCGGCACCGCTCGGCCTCAAGGCGAATGCCGTCGAGCGCGTCAAGGGCGTCTGGACCGGCGGCGCCGATCCGCGCAGCGAAGGCGTGGTGATGGACCAACAGGGCAAGACGACCGTTATTCAGCGCGTGGGCGCGCAGCCGAACCGGCCGTCGGAATAAGCGGGACGCTCCAAAGGGGCGCCCGGACTAGGAGTGGGAATGCGCAAGCTCGAACGTTTCGACAATCTCGTACAGATGTTCTTCGTGCGAGCGAAGGAGAAGGGCGACGCGCCCTTCCTGTGGAACAAGGCCGGCGGCAAGTGGCAGCCGACCAGCTGGAACGAAGCCGCGCGACAGGTGGCGAGCCTGTCGGCAGCGCTCACTGCGCTCGGCCTCAAGCGCGGCGACCGGGTGATGCTGGTTTCCGAGAACCGCCCCGAATTCTGCATCAGCGACCTGGCGATCATGGCGGCGGGCTGCGTGACCGTGCCGACCTACACGACCAATACCGAGCGCGATCACCAGCACATCATCGAGAATTCGGGCGCCTGCGCGATCATCGTCTCGAACACCAAGCTGGCCAAGACGCTGCTCCCCGCCGCGATCCGCGCCTCTTCGGCCCGGATGATCATCGGCATCGACGAGGTCCGCGTGGCGCAGCAGGGCAGCCTGGAGTTCCATGACTGGAACGAACTGATCGCCAGGCACGACACGGATCCGCGCGGCCTCTCCTGCACCTTCCGCCGCGAGGACCTGGCCTGCATCATCTACACCAGCGGCACCGGCGGCTCCCCGCGCGGCGTGATGCAGCACCACGGCGCGATCCTGTGCAACGTCGAGGGCTGCTGCACCGTCATTTCGGAGGATTTCGGCTGGGAGGACGAAGTGTTCCTCTCCTTCCTCCCGCTCTCCCACGCCTATGAGCATACCGGCGGGCAATATTTCCCGATCGGGCTCGGCGCGCAGATCTATTATTCCGAAGGGCTGGAGAAGCTCGCCTCGAACATCGAGGAAGTCCGCCCGACGCTGATGGTCGTCGTCCCCCGCCTGTTCGAAGTGCTGCGCACGCGCATCGTAAAGCAAGTCGAGAAGCAGGGCAATTTCGCCAATTTCCTGCTCGACAAGGCGGTGGCGATCGGCGCCCGCAAGGCAGCGGGCAATTCGGGGATCGGCGATTTGCCGATGAACCTGCTCCTGGGCGCCACGCTCAAGCCCAAGCTCTCGAAGAAGTTCGGCGGACGGATCAAGGCGATGGTCTCGGGCGGCGCACCGCTCAACCCCGAGGTCGGCATCTTCTTCCAGAGCCTCGGCATCACCTTCCTGCAGGGCTATGGCCAGACCGAAGCCGCGCCGGTGATCTCGTGCAACCGCCCCAAGGCGGGCCTCAAGATGGACACGGTCGGCCCGCCGCTGGACGGCGTCGAGGTCCGCATCGCCGAGGATGGCGAGATCCTGGTCCGCGGCGAACTGGTCATGCACGGCTATTGGCGCAACGAAGAGGAAACCAAGCGTGTCCTCAAGGACGGCTGGCTCCACACCGGCGATATCGGCCTGATCGACGCCAAGGGCCGCATCCAGATCACCGACCGCAAGAAGGACATCATCGTCAACGACAAGGGCGACAATGTCGCGCCCCAGAAGGTCGAGGGCATGCTGACGCTGCAGCCCGAGATCGTCCAGGCGATGATCGCCGGCGACAAGAAGCCCTACATGTCCGCGGTGATCGTCCCCGATCCCGAATGGACCGCAGAATGGTGCGCGCGCTCCGCGACGCCGTGCAACTTCAGGGACCTCTCCCACGACCCCGATTACAAGGCGGCGCTCGCCCATGCCGTGGAGCGCGTGAACAAGGACCTGTCGGTGATCGAGCGCGTCCGCAAGTTCATCGTCGCCGACGCGCCGTTCACCATCGAGAACGAGCAGCTGACGCCGAGCCTCAAGATCCGCCGGCATGTGCTGAAGGTGGCCTATGGCGAGCGGCTGGACGCGCTGTACCGACCGTAGAGGAGCAGGCGACCAGCCCCCTCTTCTTCGTCATGCTGAACTTGTTTCAGCATCCAACCCTCCCCCGGCGATATCGCTTGAGGCGCGTTGGACCCTGAAACAAGTTCAGGGTGACGGCGGAATTTGCAGCCGGGTCAGCACACTAGGCCACCAAAGGAAAAGGCCGGGGCTCTCACCCCGGCCTTTCCTTTTTCATCGAAGCCGAAGCCTTACTTCTTCTCCGGCACCACCTGGAGCGACCAATCCTTGTCCGGGCGCAGATACTTCATCGCCAGGCCCTGCACGTCCGCCGGGGTCACCAGCGAATAGTCCTGGGCCAGCGTCTCGACGCTCGCGATGCGGGCGGGATCATAGGTGCCGCCCTCGACCAGCCGCATCCAGAACATGTTGCCCGACGACATGCGCAGGATCTGCTGCTTGAGCGGCGTGATCGCGCGGTTGAGTTCGTCGGCCTCGATCGGCTTGGCGACCAGGTCGGCCGCGATGCCGCGCACCAGCGTGAAGAAGAAGTCGACCTTGTCGGGCGGGACCATGCCGAGCGCGATGATCTTGCCGCCCGCCGGCAGGCCGAACGGCCATGCGCTCGCCACCTGCGGCGAATAGCTGGCACCCGCCTGGCTGCGCAGCTGGTCGAGCAGCCGGTCGCGGAACACCGCGGCGAGCACTTCGAGCTTGCGGCTCTCGCTGATCCCGCCATCGGCCGTGCCGCCACCGGTCGGCCAGGCGATCACCGCCGCGGCCTGGTTGGGCTGGCCCTTGTGGGTCAGCGTCACCGGCGTCGCGACATGCGCGGGGAATTCGACCGGGGCGAGCGGCGCCTTGCTGGCGACACGCGGCTTCAGCGCACCGAAAGTCGCAGCGACTGCCTTGACGGTCGCCTCGGCATCCATGTCGCCGAACACTTCGACTTCGATCGGCCCGCTCGCGAGCAGCGGCTCCCAGAACTTGCGGAAGCTCGCCGGCGTCGTCGCCTGGATCGTCGCCTGGGGCGGGATGCCCCAGCGCGCATCGCCATTGTGGAGGAGCCGCTCCAGATCGCGGTTGAGCACCGCGTCCGGCGATGCGGACAGCCCGGCATAGGAGGAAAGCGTCGCCACCTTGGCGCGCTGTACCGGGTTCGGGTCCCAGGCCGGCGCGGCGAGCTTCACCGCGAGCAGCTTGAGCTGGTCGAGCAGATCGTCCTTGGTGGTCTGCGCCTTCAGCGTGAAGGCATCGTCGTCCACGTCGAAATTGGCGCCGATCTGGCGGCGGCCGGTGAGCGCGTCGAGCTCCTCCTGGCCATATTTGCCGAGACCGCTCGCCATCAGCGCGCCCTCGCCGGCCCAAGCCGGCGTCTGCGCCGTATTGGAGAAGCCCGAAAGCCCGCGGCCGAAACGCACGTTCACATAGACCTTGCCGGTCTCCGACGGATCCTGGCGGATGAGCAGCGTGACGCCGTTCGAAAGCACCAGCTTCTCGATGCCGGTGCCGGGCAGGATAGCCTCGCGAGTCACCACCTTGCCGGGTATGCCGAGCTTGGGCAGCGCATCGAAGCTGACATTGCCGACCAGCTTGCGCTTGGCGTTCGCCGCGACATTGGCCTCGAGCGCCGCAGCCACCTTGGTGGTGATCGCCGCATCAGGCGTGTGGAGGTTGACCATGGCGCGGGTCGCCGTGCCCTCGAACACCTTCTTGGACGAAGCGAGCACCGTTGCGGGGGTGAACATCTTGCCGTCCACCGCGCCCTTGAAGATCGCGTAGGAGAATTCGGGCGTCGTCACCGTCTCGTTGATGTCGACTGCCTCGGCGAGATCGTCGGCCAGCTTGGCTCCGGCCTCGACCGGCGCGGTGTTGATCCGCTGCTTCATCGAGGCTTCGATCTCGGCCACTTCGCGGTCGATCTCGGCCTGGGTCGGCGGCGTCGCCTGGGCATCGGCGATCACTGCGCGCACGTCGCGCAGCGCCGCTTCCCAGTCGTCGCCGACGGGGAGCACCTGCACCGTGGTGATGTTGGCCGAACGCGCGATATCGCTCAGGTCCGCGCCGGCGGCGATGAAGGTACCGCCCGAGCGCGCCCGGGTCTCGAGCCGCCGGTTGATGATGCGGATCGCGACCAGGTCGATCATCCGCTTCTGGTTGAAGATCACCGTATCGCCATCGACAGTCCAGGGGCGGACGATCGCCATGGTGGTGAGCACCGGCAGCGCAGGCTCGACGATGCTGGCAGCGACCGGCTTGCCTTCGACGGGCTTGCCGAAATCGGGGCTCGGCACGGCGGGGCCGACGCCCTTCCAGTCGGAGAAATGCTTGATCACCATCTGCTCGAGCAGCGCCGGATCGACATCGCCGCTGACGATGACGGTGGCGCGCTCGGGGCGATACCAGCGGTCGTGGAAGGCCTGGACCGTCGCGGGGGTGCCGCCGGTCAGCGTCTCCACCGTGCCGATCGGCTCGCGCTGTGCGACCAGCTGGCCGGCGAACATCAGGTCGAGCATCATGTCCTGCATCCGCACCTGCGGGCCCGGCTGTTCGCGCTGCTCGGCGAGCACCACCGGCCGCTCGGAATCGAGGATCTTCTGGGTGATCTCGGGGCCGGACATCATGCCCGCCAGGATCTTGAAGCTCTCGTCCAGCCCCTGCGGCGTCGCCATCGGCAGGTCGAGCTTGTAGGTCGTCGCGGTGAAGGTCGTGCTCGCGTTCGAATCGGAGCCGAAGGTCACGCCGAGCCGCTGCCAGATACGCTTCGATTCGCCGTCCGGCACGTGCACCGATCCGCGGAACGACAGATGCTCGAGAAGATGCGCGAAGCCACGTTCGCTGTCGGTCTCCATCAGCGAGCCGACATCCATCCGCACGCGCACCGAGACCTGGCCCGGCGGCACGCCGTTCTTGCGGACGGCATAGCGCACGCCGTTGGGCAGCCGCCCGAATTTCCAGGCATCGTCATGGACGAGGTCGCTCTTCTCGTAGAGCCACGGATCCCTGGCGGTCTGCACCGGCCGGCCCACCGTCTGCGTGTCGGTCACGCCCGGCGGGTTGGTATTGGTCTGCGCCTGGGCCGGCAGAACCGGCAGAACTAGGGCGAAGGCAAGAAGGGCGAGCGGTACGCGCTGGAAGGGGTGCATAGAGGTCCATCTAAGGGCGAAGGCTCCCGCATGCCAGCGCGAACCTTTCCGCCACATGTACGGACTTCTTCTCCCTCTTCCCTTGTGGGAGAGGGAGGGAGCCGACGTAGTCGGCGGAAGGGTGAGGGGGACAGAGGTGCGTGTCTCACTCCCCCTCATCCTTCCCACGCGGCTGCGCCTCACGGGCCCCTTCCTTCTCCCACAAGCGGACAAGGAGTGAAGGGCATGTCCTCCGCAATCCCGAGCGCCAAATGTCACGATGTCGCCTTCTCGCGCCGCGGCAGGGCCATGTTTCCGACCAATCGCCCGGCTAGTCGAAGGGGGTGCGGGCGCAGACTCGCCGTCGAACAGGTGGTGCAACAAGCAAGGTCAAGGACAGTGAAGGTCGAGCCGAGCGCTGGGGGCAGCGCAATGTGGCGGGACGCGGGCGAAATCGAACCCGCCCAAGCACGCGAGATGATCCCCGATCTGACGATGATGTCCGGCGCGACGATGCCGGATGCGCCGCTGCGCGCCGACCGCGACCGTCCCTTCCTGATCAAGCACGGCAAGCATCTGCGCGGGCTCTTCGACCGGTTCATCGCCCGTTTCTCGCTGGTCCCCAACGATCCCGTGCTCGACGTGCGCGACTTCGCCTGGACCCAGGCGCTGCGGGCGAACTGGCAAGCGATCCGCGCCGAGGCGATCGCCGCCGCCTTCGACCAGCATATCGCCCCATCGCTCTCGATGATCTCGCCCGATCACCGCGCGATCGCGCCGATGCACAAATGGCGCAGCTTCTTCCTCTACGGCTATGGCTATTTCGTGCAGGAGAATCTCGATCGCTGCCCGGTTACCACCCAGCTGGTCGAGGCGATCCCGGGGCTCAACAGCGCCTTCTTCTCAATCCTGGCGCCGGGCACGCACATCCCCGCGCACCGCGGCGTCACCAAGGGACTGATCACCTGCCATCTCGGCCTGATCGTCCCGCGCGACGGCGATGCCCGCATGCGGATCGACGACCGTGTCGTCCGCTGGGCCGAGGGCGAGACTTTGGTATTCGACGATACCTATGATCACGAAGTGTGGAACGATACCAGCGGCACCCGAATCGTCCTGCTCATCCAGTTCCGCCGGCCGCTGCGCGGGCCAGGCAAATGGTTCGCCGACAAGTTCCTCGCCTGGATCCGCCGCTCGGCCTTCGTCCAGGATGCGCGCACGAACCTGACCCGCTGGAACAGCGTGGTCAATTCGACCAATTGAATAGCGCTGCCCCCGCGCCCACATGCGGCGGCGAAAAGGAGCTGCCGACATGGCTACCAACAACGCCAAGGCCTGGGCCGAACTCAAGCGCATGTTCGTCTGGATCGCGCTCGCCGGCGTAGTGATGGTCATCGGCGCGCTCTGGTATCTCTCGCTTTACGATGCGCTCTATCCTTCCGCCATCGCGGCGACGGTCGGCGGCGTGTTCATCTCGACGCTTCTGGGCTGCGGCCTGTTCGCCGCCGCCTTCTTCAGCGACAAGAGCGGCCACGACCAGAGCGTGACCGACGCGACGACGCATGACGACGCGCAGGGCTGAGACCTGCCCCGCCCCGCGAAAGGCAGGCCCGTCACCCTACGCCGTCATCCCCGCGAAGGCGGGGATGACGGCGTAGCTTGGGATATTCGATGCAATTGAACAGGGGATAGTCGGACAGGTCAGGACGATCCGCGCGCGCTTGGCCCCTTGGCTCTGGATCCCCGCCTTCGCGGGGATGACGGGGTAAGGTGCGGCCGCGGCGTCAAGGGTGACGGTTTGGATATTACGCACCCGAGGAAACCTTTCGTTTCCCCCTTCCAGCTTGATCCGTGACCTCCAAGCGCCCAAATGGCGCCTATGCTGATCGAGACGGAAGCCACGCCCAACCCGGCGACGCTCAAATTCCTGCCCGGACGCCCGGTGATGGAAGCGGGCACGCGCGACTTTGCGAGCCCTGAGGAGGCGGAGGCCTCGCCGCTCGCCGAGGCACTATTTACTCTGGGTGATGTGACCGGCGTGTTCTTCGGCCGCGACTTCATTTCGGTGACCATCGGCGCCGGTGCCGAGTGGCGCGACGCCAAGCCCGATGTGCTCGGCATCCTGCTCGACCATTTCTCCGCCAACATGCCGCTGTTCCGCGCCGCCTCGGCGGGCTTCAGCGTTCCGGCCGAGAGCGCCGATTTCGGCGACAATCCCGAAGACGCCGAGATCGTCGAGCAGATCAAGGAACTTATCGAGACCCGCGTCCGCCCGGCCGTCGCCAATGACGGCGGCGACATCATCTATCGCGGGTTCGACCAGGGCAAGGTCTACCTCCAGATGCAGGGCGCCTGCGCCGGCTGCCCCAGCTCGACCGCCACGCTCAAGAACGGCATCGAGCAGCTGCTCAAGCATTATGTTCCCGAAGTCACCGAAGTCCGGGCCGTCTGAGCCCAATCGCCAACGAAAGGACTGTTCAAATGGCCCAACCGCTCGATGACGCGGCGCTGGATACGATCTTCCGTACCGCGCGCAGCTATAACGGCTACACCGACGCCCCGGTGACCGAATCCGACATCCGCAGCATCTACGAACTGCTGAAATGGGGCCCGACCTCGGCCAACAACCAGGCCGCGCGCTTCGTGTGGGTGACCACGCCCGAGGCCAAGGAAAAGCTCGCGGCGCTGTCGAGCAGCACCAATGCCGACAAGATCCGCAAGGCGCCCGCCACGGTGATCATCGGCATGGACCTGGCGTTCAACGAGCAGCTGCCCTGGCTCTTCCCGCACGCGCCGACCGCCAAGGACTGGTTCCCGAGCGAAGAGATCCGCTACACCCACGCCTTCCGCAACTCGTCGCTGCAAGGCGCATACCTGCTGATCGCCGCCCGCGCGCTCGGCTTCGACACCGGCCCGATGTCGGGTTTCGACAACGCCAAGGTTGACGAGGCGTTCTTCGCGGACCAGCCGGGCGTGAAGTCCAACTTCATCGCGACGCTGGGACATGGTGACCCCTCCACCATCTTCGACCGTCTTCCGCGCCCCGAATTCGAGCAGTTCAATCGCGTCCTCTGATCTGACACTCGTCATCGAGACTGCGACCGCCGCCTGTTCGGTAGCGCTGCTCAATGGGACGACAATGCTGGCCGCAGCCCATGAAGTCGTGGGTCGCGGCCATGCCGAGCGGCTCGTCCCGATGATCGCGTCGCTGCCCGGTGAAGGTCGGGCGGCACGCATCCTGGTCGATGTCGGCCCGGGCAGCTTCACCGGCGTGCGCGTGGGGCTAGCCGCCGCGGTCGGCCTGTCGATCGGCTGGGGCGTGCCCGTGCAAGGCTATTCCTCGCTCGCCCTCCTCGCCGCCGCCGGCTTTGCCACCGATCCGGGTAGTACCCAGCTTGCCGTGGTGCTCGAAGGCGGGCACGGTGAGGTGTTCATGCAGGCGTTCCACTCCCAGCCTTTCGCCGAAGACGGGCCGTTCCGCTCGCTCGCCCCCGCCGCCGCGCTCGATGCGCTGGCCGGCCGCCCCGCGCTCGGCAGCGGCGTGCGCCACCTCGCCGCGCTCGCGGACGGCCTCGACCTGCGCGAGACCCTGCCCGCCGCCGCGGACGCCCGGCTGCTCCCGTCCGACTTCACGACGCTTCCCGCCCGCCCGATCTATGGCCGCGCCCCCGATGCCAAGACGCTCGCCGAGCGGGGCCTGGCATGAGCAGCACGCTCAATATCGTCGAGCTGCGCGAAGGCGGGTCGCAGGACCTGCAGAGCGTCGGCACGATCATGCAGGAAGCATTCGACGCGCGCTATGGCGAGGCGTGGACCAGCGCCCAGTGCCTGGGGATGCTCTCGCTTCCCGGCGTGTGGCTGGTGATCGCCAGCGTCGATGGCCGCGACGCCGGCTTCGCGCTTGCCCGCGTGATCGCCGACGAAGTGGAGCTCCTCCTCCTCGCCACCCACCCCGCCGCACGCCGCCGCGGCATCGCCGGAGCACTGCTTCGCGCCGTCATCGATGAAGCGCGCGGCCGCAGAGTCGTTCGTATTCATCTGGAGGTACGGTCAGGAAACGATGCCGTATGGCTCTACCGTCGCGAAGGATTTGAAAAGGTCGGCGAACGCCGGGAATATTATCGGGGACGTAGCGGCCAGTTGTTCGACGCCCATACCTATGCACGGGATCTCGACTGAGACTTGCGGGTATTTGCAAGATTGATCTTGCGTTTGATCCGAAATGGTCCGATAGATTCTTCGCAGAGGGCAACTTATAGTCACTCCCGATCGGGTCGAAAGGAAAAAAATGGAAGCGCGCACTGAGATTGATGAAACGCTTGTTACATTGACGGCGGATATTGTTGCAGCACATGTCAGCAACAACAGTGTGTCGGTTTCCGACCTTGCCACTCTCATCCAGAACGTGCACGGCGCGCTCTCGGGTCTTGGCCGCACTGTTGCCGAGCCTGAAGTGAAGCAGGAGCCGGCGGTTTCCATCCGCTCGTCGGTGAAGCCCGACTTCATCGTCTGCCTGGAAGACGGCAAGAAGCTGAAGATGCTGAAGCGCCACCTGATGACGCATTATCAGATGACCCCCGAGCAGTACCGCGCCAAGTGGAACCTGCCGGCCGATTATCCGATGGTCGCTCCGAATTATGCCGAGCAGCGCCGCACCCTGGCGAAGAAGATCGGCCTGGGCACCAAGCGCCGCAAGCGCTGAGCCCCGACAGCCTGAAAACCGAAAGGCCGGTCCGGATTGCTCCGGGCCGGCCTTTTCGTTGCTGGCATCTTCCAACTTGGCCCCGTTGACGTTACATCCCGCGCATGGGCCGTAAGATCGATCTCGAAGCGCTGTGCCACGAAAAGGGCCTGCGCATTACCGAACAGCGCAAGGTTATTGCGCGCGTGCTTTCCGATGCCGAGGATCATCCGGACGTCGAGAAAGTCTATGAGCGCGCCTCCGCGATCGATCCGGGCATCTCGATCGCCACGGTCTATCGCACCGTGCGCCTGTTCGAAGAGGCCGGCATCCTCGACCGCCATGATTTCGGCGATGGCCGCGCCCGCTACGAGCCGGCGCCCGAGGCGCATCACGATCACCTGATCAATGTCGAGACCGGCGAAGTGATCGAGTTCGTCGATCCCGAGCTCGAGCAGCTGCAGAAGCAGATCGCCGAGCGGCTGGGCTTCCGTCTGGTCGATCACCGGATGGAGCTCTACGGGGTCACGCTCGACCGCAAGAGCTGAGGTGCCGGGCACGCAGGAGAACCGGGCCGAACGCGCCGCGCGCCGCCGCGAAGAGGCGACGCAGGGTATCGACGCACCGCTGACCTTCACCGAACAATGCCGCATCTGGGCGCGCGTCGCGATGCTGGTGCTGGCGGTGCTGTTCTTCGTGCCGCTCCATTATCTCTTTCGGCTGTTCCGCCTGCCCTCGCCCTGGCCGCGCCATTTCCTCGGCACCGCGGCCCGGATCTGCGGCGCGCGCGTCCACCGCGTCGGCACGCACCTCAAGCGCGACGTCTTCTACGTCTCGAACCATCTCAGCTGGATCGACATCCTGGCACTCGGCGGCGCGAGCGGCACGGCGTTCATCGCCAAGGCCGAGATCCAGAGCTCGCCCGTGGTCGGCTGGCTCGCCGGGCTCAACCGCACCGTCTATGTGAAGCGCGAGAACCGCCTCGGCGTCGCCGAGCAGATCAACGAGCTGCGCGACGCGCTGGCCGAGACCTGGGCAGTCACCATCTTCCCCGAAGGCACCACCACCGACGGCAAGTCGCTGCTTCCGTTCAAGACGCCGATGCTGCGCGTGCTCGAGCCGCCGCCGCCCGGCGTGATGGTCCAGCCGGTGATGCTGAACTACGGCGCCGCCGCCGACGAGATCAGCTGGATCGGCCAGGAACGCGGCCTCAGCAACGCCAAGCGTATCCTGGCCCGCAAGGGCAGCTTCCGCCTCGACGTCCATTTCCTCGAACCCTTCCACCCCCGCGACTTCCCCGGCCGCAAGGTCATCGCCGCGGAAAGCCGCCGGCGGATCGAGGACGCTTTGGTGAAGGTGCTGGGCCAGCCGCTGCGCCCGTTCCGCTTCGCCGAGGAAGCGATCGGCTACAAGCCGAAGCCGGAAGCCTGACCCTAGAACTCCCCTCCCTTTCAGGGAGGGGTGTAAATCGGTATAGCCCCGCCAAATGAACGCCCCGAAAAACCCCAAGACCTTCCACGTCAAGTCGTTCGGCTGCCAGATGAACGTCTATGACGGCGAGCGCATGGCCGAGCTGATGGCCGCGCAGGGCATGACTGCCGCCGCCGAGGGCGAGGCCGCCGATCTCGTCGTGCTCAATACCTGCCACATCCGCGAAAAGGCGACCGAGAAAGTCTATTCGGACATTGGCCGCCTGCGGAAGGATGCCCGCCAGGCCGACCGGGCCGAGCCGATGATCGCGATAGCCGGCTGCGTCGCGCAGGCCGAGGGCGCCGAGATCGTCCGCCGCGCCAAGGTCGATGTCGTGGTCGGCCCCCAAGCCTATCACAACTTGCCCGAGCTGGTGGCCAAGGCCGCCAGCGGCCAGTCGATGCTCGACACCGACATGCCGGCGCTGAGCAAGTTCGGCGCGCTGCCCAGCCGCCGCAAGGTCGGCCCCACCGCCTTCCTCACCGTGCAGGAAGGCTGCGACAAGTTCTGCACCTATTGCGTGGTGCCCTATACCCGCGGCGCCGAGATCAGCCGGCCGTTCGCCGAGCTGGTTGACGAGGCGAAGGCGCTGGTCGATGCTGGCGCGCGCGAGATCACCCTGCTCGGCCAGAACGTCAACGCCTGGGACGACGAGGCCGGCACCGGCCTGCACGGCCTGATCCACGCGCTCGACCGGATCGAGGGCCTCGCCCGCATCCGCTACACCACCAGCCATCCCAACGACATGCGCGAGGGCCTGATCCGCGCGCATGCCGAGGTCGGGAAGCTGATGCCCTTCCTGCACCTGCCCGTGCAGGCCGGCAGCGACCGCATCCTGAAAGCCATGAACCGCTCGCACACGCGGGACAGCTACCTGAAGATCCTCGACCGCGTCCGTGCGGCGCGCCCGGACATTGCGCTGTCGGGCGACTTCATCGTCGGCTTCCCCGGCGAGAGCGACGCCGAGTTCGAGGAGACGCTGAGCCTGGTCGACGCGGTCGGCTATGCCCAGTGCTTCAGCTTCAAGTACAGCCCGCGCCCCGGCACGCCCGCGGCAGAGATGCGCGACGTCTTCATCGCCCCCGAAGTGATGGACGAACGCCTCCAGCGCCTCCAGGCCGCGCTCAACCGCGACCAGCTCGCCTTCAACCAGGCAACGATCGGCAAGGCCTGCGCCGTGCTGATCGAGCGCCAGGGCAAGCTTCCCGGCCAGATGCTCGGCAAGTCGCCCTGGCTCCAGTCGGTCTACCTGAACACCGATGCGAAGGTCGGCGACACGCTCGAAGTCGAGATCACCGGCGGCTATGGCAATTCGCTGACGGGCGTCGAGCGGGTGAAGGCAGCCGCCTGATCCGGCTCAGCCCAGCGCCGCGCGGCGTGGCGGGCTCAAGCGCAGGCGCATCGTCCGCAGCGCCGGCAGCCGGTGGGCGTTCACCACCGCGATTGCCAGCGCGATGCCGCCGATCACGTCGATCAGGTAATGCGTGCCCTGCACCGGCGTGACGAGCAGCATCGCCCCATTCACCGCCAGGCACGGCCAGCGCAGCCAGGCGAGCGGCCAGGCCGCCCAGATGAACAGCACCGCGGCGACCGCATGGAAGCTCGGAAAGGTGATCATGCCCGATAGCGAGGCGACATCGATCACGCGCATCTCGCCCGAGCGCAGCTGGTCGATCGCTGCCAGATGGCTGATGCCGGTGGCGGGCATATAGGGGATGTCGCTGCCGATATAATGTGCGAGCGCCGAGCGCGCCGGGCAGAAGCAGAAGATCGCCAGTGCAATGCCGAGCGCGATCCCGAACGCAGCGACGAGCGCGCGGGCACGCTCCGCTCGGCCAGAGAGCGCCAGCCCGGCCAGCACCACCATCGGCGAGAAGAAGATGCTCAGATAGGCAAGCTCGCCGATGCGCGCGAGCCATGGCCGCGCGGCGGTGAAGCGGTAGGCGGCAATCCAGTCGAACCCGAGCAGCTGGTCGATCCCGGCGAGGAACGCATCGGCCTGGCCAGTGGTCAGGCGGATCACCGCATAGCTGGCGAGCGCGCCCATCAGGCTGACCAGGGTCATCAGGCCCCAGCATTCGGCGAGCTCGGCCAGGCGCGCTTCCCGCATACTGCGCGCCCAGGGCCGGGCGAAGGCTCCGGCGATCGCGAGCAGCCCGAGCAGCATCGGCCGTGTCGCATGCGACGCATCGACACTGAGCTGCGCCGCGGCAAGCAACATCGCCAACAACGCCCCCGCAATCGCGACGCCGGCCCACAACGCCCCCCGAGAAACCCCCATGCCCCGCCTCCTCAAACTTGGCGGGATAAGACCTTGCAGTAATTGTTTAAGGAATGCTGTCCGCAGCGAGGATGTTACTTGCGCCTGAGCCTGGAAAGTGTCTTGATCCAGATCAATAGGCTGAGATGCCTCGGGGCAACGCTGTCGGCCGCTACCCGCACTATGGCCCTGCTACAGCGCAACGCTCGCGCATCTTCGCAGCATGCCGGCAAGACACTGCCCGCTCATCGCCGGCGCGACTCGTTCCACCGCATTAACGATTCCCGGCAAGCTTCGGGTAAGTTTCGCGATCCTACCCCGCTTTCCAACCAGCGCGCCGCCCCGTCCGGGACGGTCGACAGCAAAACGGGGATCGCACAGGCATGCGTTTTTATCTCGCGACGCGGTTTCTCTTCCCGCGCCATTTCCACTTGCGCATCTTCGCGATATGCTTCGCCGCGGTCCATCTGCCGCTGATCGTGTTCGTCGCCAGCCAGGCGGCGCTCGGCGAATGGCAATGGCGCGTGTTCGTGCCGCTGCTGCTTGCCACTCTCGCCGGTACGATCGGCGCGATCGTCGCGCTCGGCGCCCTGCTTGCGCCGATCCGCCAGGCCTCGACGATGCTGCGCCAGGTGCAGGACGGCAAGCCGATCACCGACATCCCCGCGGGCGGCCGCGACCTGGCCGGCGAGCTGCTCGACAGCGTCGGCCTTGCCGCGCTCGCCACCAACACCCGGATCGGCCAGCTGCGCGACGCCGCCGAGCGCGACCTGCTCACGGGCCTGCGCAACCGCCGCGGCTTCCTCGACGCCGCCGCCCATCTGCGCACCGGCACCCACGCCACGCTCGCCTTGGTCGACATCGACTTCTTCAAGCGGGTCAACGACATCTTCGGCCATGACGAAGGCGATCTCGTCCTCCAGGAATTCGCCCACCGGCTGAGCGAGACGATGCGCCGCTCGGACCTGATCGCGCGCTGGGGCGGCGAGGAATTTGCGATCCTCATCCCCGGCATGGGCCCGCGCGAAGCCAGGTCGATGATGGAGCGGCTGCGCACCGCGCTCCACGCCGATCCGATCGGCCCGGATCCCGACGAGCCGGTCACCTTCTCCTGCGGCCTCGCCTTCCTGCGCGGCCCGGAACAGATCGCAGTGGCTATGCAGCGTGCCGACAAGGCGCTCTATGCCGCCAAGCATGCCGGGCGCGACCGGATCGAGTTCGACACCGAGCTGGCGCTCCTGAACTGACCTTGGCGTTGCAAGGGAGACACGGCGCGGCGCCGATTGCGTGCCCGTGTCTTTCCCCCTGTCAAAGTTGGAAATCCTCTGCCACTCTTCCCATATCGCATGCGACAGGGAACCGCCCGCATCGTCTTCGCTTTGACACGCAGTGCCGCTACGCGCCTTGGCAAGCCGGCGACCGCGCGCACGCGTGCGACTACCAAGAGATTCAACATTTTCCAGCGTGAAGGAGCAGCATGAGCCGCAAGCCTGTCCCCGCCCAGTCCGGTGAACGCTCCCGTGCAGAGGTGAATTTCGACAAGCCCCAGCTCCTGCCCCAGCTCTTCGGCGAGTTCGACAGCAACATATTGGCGCTGGAGGAACGGCTGGGCGTCTACATCCATGCCCGCGGCCAGCGCGTGCAGATCGAGGGTACCGCCGAGGCCGTCGCCCATGCCCGCGAAGTGCTGCAGGAACTCCACGCCCGCGTCATTCGCGGCGAAGTGATCGACACCGGCCTGATCGACGCGGTGATCGCCATGTCGAGCGAGCCGATGTTCACCGGCATCGTCAAGGCGGATCATGGCGATGCGTCGGGCCAGATCATGATCCGCACCCGCAAGAAGACGATCGTGCCGCGCTCGGTGGCGCAGGCGGCCTATATGCGCGCGCTCGTCTCGCACGACATGATCTTCGCATTGGGGCCGGCCGGCACCGGCAAGACCTATCTCGCCGTGGCGCAGGCCGTGGCGCAGCTGATCACCGGCAGCGTCCAGCGGCTGATCCTTTCCCGTCCGGCGGTGGAGGCCGGCGAGAAGCTCGGCTTCCTGCCCGGCGACATGAAGGAGAAGGTCGATCCCTATCTCCGCCCGATCTACGACGCCCTGTACGACTGCCTCCCCGCCGAGCAGGTCGAGCGGCGCATCGCCAGCGGCGAGATCGAGATCGCCCCGATCGCCTTCATGCGCGGCCGCACCCTTGCCGACGCGTTCGTCATCCTCGACGAGGCACAGAACACCACACCGGCGCAGATGAAGATGTTCCTCACCCGCTTCGGCCAGAACAGCCGGATGGTGATCTGCGGCGATCCCAACCAGGTCGACCTCCCCGGCGGCCCGCCTGCCTCGGGCCTCAACGACGCGACCCGGCGGCTCGAGGGCGTGGAGGGCATCGCCTTTTCGCGCTTCTCCACCGCCGATGTCGTCCGCCACCCGATCGTCGGCCGGATCGTCGACGCCTATGAGGGCCCGAATGCTTGAAACATGGGATATCCTCGCATAGGATAAGGATATCCCCGGAGGAAATCATGGCCTCTTTGTACATCAAGGATAGCGAGACGGCGGCGTTGGCGGCGGAAGTCGCGACAATGCTCAACACGACCAAGACCGACGCGGTGCGGGACGCCTTGCTGCGGCGGAAGGCGGAAATAGAAGCCGGGGCGCCCAGGCTCGACCTGGTGGCCTGGCTCAAGGAATATCGGGCGCGCAATCCCTTGCCCGCCGCTTCCGGCATGAAGATGGACAAGCCCTTCTTCGATTGGCTCTCCGGCGAAGAGAATGTGCCCGAAGCATGAGTACGTTCGTCGACGCCTCCGTGCTGGTGTCCGTGCTGGGGGATGAAGCGGATGCGCTCGATCAGGCCGCGAGAGTGCGGGATTCGAGCGCCCCCTTCACCTCCCAGGTCGCGATCTGGGAGGCTGCGATCGCGCTCGTCCGCTCGGGCCGGCGATCGCCGGACGAAGCCCGACAGGATATCGGAGCGCTGCTGGAGGCCGGGCAGATCCGCGTGGTCTCGATTGGCCCGGATGAGGGCGCGCTCGCCGTTCAGGCGTTCCTCGACTATGGAAAGGGGCGCCACGACGCCAATCTGAACATGGGCGATTGCTTCGCCTATGCCTGCGCCAAGGCCAACCAGGCAAAGCTCCTCTACAAGGGCAACGACTTTGTTCACACGGATCTCGCCTGATGCTTGACGTAGCCGCCCTGGTCGAATCCCCCTGGCCCGACGCCGACTGGGAGACCCTCGCCAACCGTGCCGCCGAGGTTGCGATCAAGCAGACGCCGTACCTGGAATGGCTCGACCATCCCGCGACCATCGAAGTCGCGGTGCGCTTCACCTCGGATGCCGAGGTCCATGTGCTCAACCGGCAATATCGCGACAAGGACAAGCCGACCAACGTGCTCTCCTTCCCGATGATCCAGCCGGACCTGATGGAAGCAGTGACCGAGAATAGCGACGATGGCGAGGTGCTGCTGGGCGACATCGTCCTGGCGCACGGCATCTGCGCGGCCGAGGCGCTGGAGCGCCAGATCTCGGTCGAGGATCACGCCACGCACCTGATTGTCCACGGCCTGCTCCATTTGCTAGGCTATGACCATATGGACGACGCCGAAGCCGAGGCGATGGAGGACAAGGAGCGCGCCGCGCTCGCCAGCCTCGGCCTGCACGACCCCTATCTGATACGCGAGGACTGAACACCGAACATGCCCGAGGGCCCTAGTAGCACCAGCAACGGCGACAACCACGAAGGTGGCGGGATATGGCGCGGGATCCGCACCCTGTTGTTCGGGGATGACCAGGAAGAGACGCTGCGCGATCGCCTGGAAGACGCGATCGACGAGCATGAGGAAGAGGGCGGCAAGGCTCCGGCCGGCGACCTCGCCCCGATCGAGCGGCAGATGCTGCGCAACCTGCTGCACTTCGGCGAGCGCGATGCCGGCGATGTCGGCGTGCCGCGCGCCGACATCATCGCCGTCGACGAGAAGACCAGCTTTGCCGACCTGGTGAAGCTGTTCGAGGAGGCCGGCCACAGCCGCCTGCCCGTCTACCGCGATGAGCTCGATACCATCATCGGCATGGTCCACATCAAGGACGTGTTCAACATCCTGGCGAGCGGCGCCCCGCACCCGGAGAGCCTGGCCGGGCTGATCCGCCAGCCGCTCTACGTCCCCCAGTCGATGGGCGCGCTCGACCTGCTCGCCCAGATGCGCCTGCGCCGCACCCATCTCGCCATCGTGCTCGACGAATATTCCGGCACCGAGGGGCTGATCACGATCGAGGATCTGATCGAGGAGATCGTCGGCGAGATCGAGGACGAGCATGACGACGCGCCGACCGCGCTGCTCGTACCGATCGAAGGCGGCGGCTGGGACGCCGATGCCCGCGCCGAACTGGAGGACGTCGCCGAGACCGTCGATCCGCGGCTGGGCGAAGTGGACGGCGATGTCGACACGCTGGGCGGCCTCGCCTTCGTGCTTGCCGGACACGTGCCGGAAGCGGGTGAGTGCCTGGAGCATGACAGCGGCTGGAAGCTCGAGATCGTCGAGGCCAATCCCAAGCGCGTCACCCGGCTTCGCCTCCATCCCCCCGCCGAAAAGGCGCTGGCGGAGGAATAGGCACGCCGCGCCGGGCCTCCCAACCCGTCATCCCCGCCCTATAACCGTCATACCCGCCCTTTAACCGTCATCCCCGCTCTTTCATCGTCATCCCCGCGCAGG
Organism: Sphingomonas sp. GW821-FHT12D09; assembly: GCF_058807215.1. Lineage (NCBI taxonomy): Bacteria > Pseudomonadati > Pseudomonadota > Alphaproteobacteria > Sphingomonadales > Sphingomonadaceae > Sphingomonas > Sphingomonas sp. GW821-FHT12D09. The sequence goes on from NZ_JBXAQL010000001.1 coordinate 2,020,943, forward strand.
CGGGGATCCAGGGTCACGAAGGACGTCGCTCTGCCACCCTGGATCCCCGCCTGCGCGGGGATGACGGGGCAGAAGCGGATATTCTGCTTGACAAAACAAACCAAATAGGTAATAAGCCGCGCCATTCCTCGTACCAGGCCAGTACGAAGATGCGGAAGGCCGGTGGCGCAACAGCGTCGCCGGAGGATCGGCGCGGAGTCGTTCGGCTACGGTAAGTCGAAGCTTCGCCAGTTGAATGCGCTGTGAGCCCCTTGCCTTTAAACTACCCCTGACTGCTTCTCCACGGCCGCGATACAGGGGAGGCTCGCCACAGCAGAAAGTCTCGACGCGACAGAACACGAATACCAAATGCAATCGTCGTCGAGCCCGAGCGCCCGAGAAGAGAACGCGCCGGTCCTTTCCTTCTGCCCATCCCCCGGGTGCCCAGGCACGCCGGGCCATCGGCGCATCCGCTGCGTGACAACGGCGTGTCGTAAAAATCACCCGGTCGATCAGTGACCGTCAACTAATCCATTTCTTCGATTGCGCCTGAAGTGGCATCCATGGGCCATAAATTCAGCAAGGAGATCGGGAGATGGACGCGAAGACAGGATCGATCGACGGTGGCGGTTGTCCGATGGGTGGCGCAAGCGGCGCGCGCGCACTGCTCGGCCGCACCAACAAGGACTGGTGGCCGGAGATGCTCGCCACCGAGATCCTCGATCCCAATGGCCCGTCCAACCCGATGGGCGCCGACTTCGACTATGCCGAAGCCTTCAAGCAGCTCGATTATACCGCGCTCAAGGCCGATCTCACTGCGCTGATGACCGACAGCCAGCCATGGTGGCCGGCCGATTACGGGCATTACGGCCCCTTCTTCATCCGCATGGCCTGGCACGCCGCCGGCACCTATCGCACCGCCGACGGGCGCGGCGGCGCGAACAGCGGCCAGCAGCGCTTCGCCCCGCTCGATAGCTGGCCCGACAACGGCAATCTCGACAAGGCGCGCCGCCTGCTGTGGCCGATCAAGCAGAAATACGGCAAGCACATCAGCTGGGCCGACCTGTTCATCCTCACCGGCAATGTCGCGATCGAGAGCATGGGCGGGCCTGTGTTCGGCTTCGGCGGCGGCCGCCCCGATGTGTTCGAGCCCGAGCGCGACATCTATTGGGGCTCGGAAGACAAATGGGTCAACGAGGGAGTCCAGACCCGCATCTCTCCCGAGCATGGCATGCACGAGCTCGAAGGCCCGCTCGCCGCGATCCAGATGGGCCTGATCTACGTCAATCCCGAAGGCCCCGGCGGCAACCCGCATGACGACGCCGGCATGGCGCGCGACATGAAGGAGACCTTCGCGCGCATGGCGATGAACGCCGAGGAGATCGTCGCGCTCACCGCCGGCGGCCACACCTTCGGCAAGGCGCATGGCAATGGCGACGCCTCGCTGCTCGGCGCGGCGCCTTCGGGCGGCGACCTCGTCGCGCAGGGCTTTGGCTGGGTCAGCGGCCATGAGAGCGGCGGCATCGGCGAGCATACCGTGACCAGCGGCATCGAGGGCGCCTGGACCAACACGCCGCGCGAGTGGAGCGAGAACTTCTTCCGCCTGCTGCTCGACTATGACTATGAGCTGGTGAAGTCGCCGGCGGGCGCCAACCAGTGGCAGCCGATCGACCAGAAGGAAGAGGACAAGGCCCCGGCGGCCTGGGACCCCAACCTCCGCGTCCCGACGATGATGACCACCGCCGACATGGCGCTGAAGCGCGATCCCGAATTCCGCGCGATCAGCGAGAAGTTCCGCACCGACCATGAAGCGTTCAAGGACGCCTTCGCCCGCGCCTGGTTCAAGCTGACCCACCGCGACATGGGCCCGAAGATCCGCTACCTCGGTCCGGAAGTCCCCGCGGAGGACCTGATCTGGCAGGATCCGATCCCCGCCGGCACCAAACCTTCGGACGCCGACGTCCAGGCCGTGAAGGACAAGATCGCGGCGAGCGGCCTGACGGTCAGCCAGCTGATCAAGACCGCCTGGGCTTCGGCCAGCACCTACCGCAAGTCGGACTTCCGGGGCGGCGCCAACGGCGCGCGCGTCGCGCTGGCCCCGCAGAAGGACTGGGAAGTCAACGAGCCCGAGATGCTCGCCAAGGTGATCGGCACGCTGAACGGTCTGCGCGGCTCGCTGTCGCTGGCCGATGCCATCGTGCTCGGCGGCGTGGTGGGCCTCGAAAAGGCGATCCGGGACGGCGGCTCGAATGTCGCCATACCCTTCGCCGGCGGCCGCGGTGACGCGACCGCGGAGCAGACCGACGCCGACAGCTTCGCGGTAATGGAGCCCGAGGCGGACGCCTTCCGCAACTATGTCGGCAAGAAGAAGCTGCTGGTGAAGACCGAGGAAATGATGCTCGACCGCGCCTCGCTGCTCGGTCTCTCGGTGCCCGAGATGACCGTGCTGATCGGCGGGCTGCGCGTGCTCGGCGCCAATCACGGCGAGCGCGGCCATGGCCATTTCACCAAGCGGCCGGGCCAGCTGACCAACGACTTCTTCGTCAACCTCTATGACATGACCAATGTCTGGGCGGCGGCCGGCGAAGGCGACGACGAATATGTCGCCACCGACCGCAAGGAGGGCCATGAGACATGGCGCGCGACCCGCGCGGACCTGATCTTCGGCTCGAACTCGGAGTTGCGCGCGGTCGGCGAGATCTATGCCGAGAAGGGCAATGAGGAGAAGTTCGTCCAGGACTTCGTCGCCGCGTGGACCAAGGTGATGAACGCCGATCGTTTCGATCTGAAGTGACCCTCTGAATTCCTCCCCGAGCTTTTGCTCGGGGAGGGGGACCATTGCGAAACAATGGTGGAGGGGCCGGCGCACCGCGCCGGTGCCCGGCGTGCCCCTCCACCCCCGCCTTCGGCGGCGGTCCCCCTCCCCCAGCAAGCTGGGGGAGGATTTGATTCCATCATTGGCTTCCCCCTTCCCCGCCCCTATCCTCGCCCGCATGCTCAAACGTATCCTCATCGCCCTCCTGATCGTCGCCGTGGCGGTCGCTGGTTTCCTCTTCTGGGCTACGCGCCCCGACGTTGCGAAGCTCTCTGAACAGGCCGTCACCGGCGTGGTCCCCCAGCTCGGCGAGGCACGCAGCCAGGACTTCCCCACCGTTCGCATCGCGACTCCGGTGGGCTGGGCGAACGGCGCCAAGCCGGTCGCAGCGGCGGGCCTCAATGTTGCGCCCTTCGCCGACAAGCTCGATCATCCGCGCTGGCTCTATCGCCTGCCCAACGGCGACGTGCTGGTAGCCGAGAGCAACTCGCCGCCGCGCGACGGCGGCGGAATCACCGGCTGGATCATGGGGCTGATGATGAAGCGTGCCGGCGCCGGCGTGCCCTCCGCCAACCGCATCACCCTGCTGCGCGACACCAATGGCGATGGCGTGGCCGATCAGCGTTCGGCGCTGATCGAGGGCCTCAATTCGCCGAGCGGCATCGCGCTGGTCGGCGACTGGCTCTATGTCGCCAACACCGATGCGCTGGTCCGCTTCCCCTACAAGGCGGGCGACACCAGGATCACCGCCAAGGCGGAGAAGGTCATCGATCTGGCCGGCGGCGGCAATCATTGGGCTCGCAACATCCTTCCCTCGAAGGACGGCAAGAGCCTGTTCGTCGCGGTCGGCTCCTCGTCGAACATCGCCGAGAACGGGCTCGAGCAGGAAGGTGACATCTACACCGCCGAGACGCCGTTCGATGTGGCCAAGAAGCTTGATGCGGCCAAGCGCACCCGCGCCGCGATCCTCGAAGTGGTCCCGGAAACCAAGTCGTCGCGCGTCTATGCCTGGGGCCTGCGCAATCCCAACGGCATGGCGCTGGAACCGCACACCGGCGCGCTGTGGACCGTGGTCAACGAGCGTGACATGCTCGGCTCGGACATGCCGCCCGACTATCTGACCCAGGTCGATTTCGGTGCCTTTTATGGCTGGCCGTGGAATTACTGGGGCGGCTATGTCGACAAGCGCGTGACGCCCGAGCGGCCGGACCTGCGCGAATATACCAAGCGCCCCGATTTCGCGCTCGGCGCCCACACCGCGCCACTGGGCCTCACCTTCGCCGCCGACGCGAAGCTGGGCGACACGTTCGCCAATGGCGCGATCGTCGCGCTGCACGGCTCGTGGAACCGCGAGCCGCCTTCGGGCTACAAGCTGGTCTTCGTGCCGTTCGGCGACAATGGCTTCCCGCTCAAGACCGCCAAGCCGATCGACCTGCTCACCGGCTTCCTGGGCAAGGACGGCAAGACAGTGAACGGCCGCCCGGTCGGCGTGATCACCGATGCGGCGGGCGCGCTGCTGGTCGCGGACGATGTCGGCAACATGATCTGGCGGGTGAGCGGGCCGGCGGCTCCCGCAGCAGTTGCTACCGCCCCCGCCAAATAGCCCATCCCGTCACCCCGGCCTTGTGCCGGGGTCCACCGGGGAGGCCAGGGCGATGCGCGGAACATCGTCTGCGCGCTGGCCGATAGTCGCGTGCTACTGCCCTGGTCTCGGCCCGAAACCGGCGTTGCGCTTGCAATGTAGGATTTCGCCTGCTTGGCTCACACGGTCGGCTCCTGGCCGGCCGCTCTTTGACTCCGTGGAACGGATAGGATCACGCCTGCTCGGGCACGGCGCGAGACGGCTCCATACCGGAACGCAGAATGCGCATGCGGTCCCCGGCATAAGGCCGGGGACCGCAGTGCGCAAAAATCGCGAACCTGTTTACGCCGCCGGGATCTGCTGGCTGATGCAGTGGAAGCTGCCGCCCCCGGTCAGGATATGGTCGGCGCGCTGGCCGATGATCGCGCGCCCGGGGAAGAGCTTGGCCAGCGCGTCGATCGCCGCCTGGTCGTTCTCCTGCCCATAGAGCGGCACCACTACGGCGGCGTTGCCGATATAGAAGTTCATGTAGCTCGCGGGCACGATCTCCTCGTCGTCGTTGAGCACGCGACCCGGCGAGGGAAAGCGGACGACTTCCACCCCGAACGCCTCGGCACGGCGCGCGGCATCCTGGTAGATGCGCCAATTGGGGTCGTTCTCGGCGGCCTCGGGGATCAGCAGCCGGTTCTCGCCGACGAAGCGGGCGAGATTGTCGACATGGCCGTCGGTATGGTCGTTGAGCAGCCCGTCGCCCAGCCACAGCACGGCGTTGTAGCCAAGGTCGCGGTGCAGCAGTTCCTCGACATCGGCCTTGGTCAGCTGCGGATTGCGGTTGCGGTTGAGCAGGCATTGCTCGGTGGTGACGACCAGGCCGGTGCCGTCGCCGTCGATCGCGCCGCCTTCCAGCACCCAGCCATGTTCCTCGACCCTGAAGCGCGCGCGCTCGGCGAGTCGCAGGCCGATATCGTCATCGCCTTCCAGGTCGTATTTCCCGCCCCAGCCATTGAAACGGAAGTCGTGCGCGATGCGGTCGCCGCCGATGATCGCGGCGGTGTCGCGCAGCCAGATGTCGCCGAACGGCTCGACGACGATCTTGGCGGCGTTGCCGACCAGCAGCTTGGCGGCGGCGGCGGCCTCGTCATCGGCGGCGACCAGGATCACCTTCTCGCCGCGGCCTTCGGCATGCACCGCCTTGGCAAAGGCAGCGACTTCGATCCGCGCGGAGGGCAGGTCCTCCAGCCACAGTTCGGGGTGGCTGGGGAATCCGATCCACACGGCGTCGTGATGCGCCCATTCGGGCTTGGGGGGCAGAATCGTCATTTTGCCCCCATAATCCCGTTCACTGCCCCGCGCGAGACTTGTCGCGAACCGCGCGGAATTCTGCCGTGGGATACCAGTTGGGCCAAGCGGTGCCGTCGGCGAGCTGGCGGCCAAGGCCGTAATAGATGTTGAGGTCGGAAACCGCGCCGCTCCAGTCCCAGCTCGGGTTATATTGGTCCTGGGGCTTGTGATAGCGGTTCTGGACATAATCCTCGGCCGCCTTCTTGCCGGCTTCCTTGCCGCCATTGACCAGGTCGTCGCCGCTCTCGCCGTAGAGCATCGGCACGCCCAGCTTGGCGAAGCTGAAATGGTCGGAGCGGTAATAGCTGCCCGCCTCGGGCCGCGGCTCGGCGACGATCACGCGCCCCTCCGCAGCGACGAAGGGCTTAACCAGGTCCTCGAGCTCGGACTTGCCCGCGCCGGTGAGCACGAAATCCTTCGTCTTTCCAATGACGTTGAGAGAATCCATGTTCACGCCGCCCACCGTCTTGGCCAGCGGATAGACCGGGTTCTCGGCATAATATTTGCTGCCCAGCAGGCCCGATTCCTCGGCGGTGACGGCCAGGAAGACCACGCTGCGCTTCGCCGGGCCCGCCTTGGCATGCGCCTCGGCCAGCGCGACCAGGCCGCCGATGCCCGAGGCATTGTCGACTGCGCCGTTGCAGATGTCGTCGCCCTTCACCGCGTCGCAGCGGCCGAGATGGTCCCAATGCGCCGAATAGAGGACGACCTCATCGGGCTTGGCGGTGCCGGGCAGGATACCGACGACGTTCTTCGAGGCCTGACGCCGAATCGAATTATCCCAGCTGACAGAGGCCTTTACGCCCAGCGGCACCGCCTTGAACCCCTTGTGGGTGGCGGCGGCGGCGAGCGCGTCGAAGTCCTTGCCGGCGGCGGCGAACAGTTCCTTGGCCTTGTCCTTCTGCATCCAGCCGATCGCCTGGCTCTGATCCATGTGATCGCCCGGCGTGTCCTGCTCGAGCTGCGGGCCGGTCCAGGAGGATTGGACCACCCCCCAGGGATAGGAAGCCGGGAAGGTGTCGTGGACGATGATCGCGGCGGCGGCGCCCTGGCGTGCGGCTTCCTCGAACTTGTAGGTCCAGCGGCCGTAATAGGTCATCGCCCGACCCTCGAATAAGCCTTTGGCTTCAGGGGCTTGATAGTCGGGGTCGTTGACCAGGATGACGACCGTCTTACCCTTCACGTCCAGGCCGACATAGTCGTTCCAGCCGCGCTCGGGGGCGTTGATGCCGTAGCCGACGAAGACGACGTCGCTGTCCTTGATCGCTACCTTGGGGACCACCCGGTAGGTGGCGATGACCAGGTCCTTGCGATAGTCGAGGCTGACGGGGGCCTTGCCGCCCGAGAAGACCAGGGGCTGGACGTTCTTCGCGGAGATCTCGACCAGCGGCACGTCCTGGGTCCAGCTACCCTTGTTACCCGGCTTTAACCCAGCCTTTTCAAAGCGCTGGACTATATAGGCAATCGTCTTGTCCTCGGCCGGCGTGGTCGGGGCGCGGCCCTCATAGCTGTCCTGCGAAATCTCCCTTGTGACCTCCTTCATCGTGTCGGCGGAGATGGTCTGGGCATTGGCAGCGGTGCCGGCGAGCAGCAGGGCGGCAGTCAGGAGATGGCGCATGGGATCCCTTTCGGAACGAATGTAGGGCGATGTTGGCGAGAGTTGCACCCAATCGCAATGCGAGGCAGGCTGGTAGCGATAACAAAGGAGAGGAATCCGTGCGCTACCGGACGCTTTGGGCGCCGTTGTTGGCACTTGCCCTGCCGGCGGCCGCGCAGCAGCAGGATTACACCGCCGCCAATGCCGACCGCCAGGCGATGCTGGATCAGCTGGGAATCACGCTAATCCGCCCCGGCGCGGACGGCTTCAACCCCAATGCTCCCAATGCCGTGAACTATGACGAGGCCAAGGCGGGCACGCCCGAACTTCCGAGCCTGATGCGTCTGAACGACGGCCGGCTCGTCAAGAACAGCAGGGACTGGGACCGCCGCCGCCGCGAGATCACCGAAGCGTTCGACCGCGAAATCTATGGCCGGGTGCCGCTAACTGTCCCGAAAATAGCGTGGAATCTCGTGAAGACGGAAAAAGCCGTCGAAGCCGGGACTCCGGTGATCAGGCGCTGGCTGGAGGGCAAGGCGGACAACAGCGCCTGGCCGCAAGCCTCCGCGATCCTGTCCGTCCGCTACACGCTCCCCGCCGGCAAGACGCGCGTGCCGGTAATGCTCTCCTTCGGCTTCCCCGAAGGCTTCACATTCCCCGGACCGCCCCGCCCCGCCGACCCCGGCCCGCCCTATACCGAACAGCTGCTCGAGCGCGGCTGGGGCTATGCCGTGGTGGTGGCGAATTCGATCCAGGCGGACAATGGCGGATCGCTGAAGACCGGGGTGATCGGCATCTCGCTAAGGGGCCGTCCGCGCGGCCCCCAGGACTGGGGCGTGCTGCGCGCCTGGGCCTGGGGGGCGAGCCGGGCGCGCGAAGCAATCGCTTCGGACGCCAAGGTTGACGTACGCCGGATCGGCATCGAGGGGCTGTCGCGCTACGGCAAGGCGGCGCTGGTGGCGATGGCCTATGACCCGCACTTCGCGATCGGGTTCATCGGCTCCTCGGGCGCGGGCGGCGCGGCGCTGTACCGGCGCAACTTCGGCGAGCGGATGGGCAACCTCGCCGCCGGCGGCGAGTATCACTGGTTCGCCGGCGCTTTCCTGAAATATGCCGGGCCCCGGACCGAATTCGACCTGCCCGTGGACGCGCACATGCTGATCGCGCTTTCCGCCCCCCGGCCCTTGTTCATCGGTGCGGGCACGGTCGACACCGGGGACGGCTGGGTCGATCCCAAGGGCAGCTTCCTGGCGGCGGTGGCGGCATCGCCGGCCTGGACGATCGGCGGCGCGAAGGGGCTGAGCGCGACTGCGTTCCCGCCCGAACTGACGCCGGTGACGAACGGCGACCTCGCCTTTCGCCAACATCGCGGCGGGCACAACAACCGCGACAACTGGCCGAGCTTCATCGATTTCGCGGTTCGGAAGCTGGGGACCTAGGAACGGGCGCCCCTGCGCTTATCCCGGCCCCGGCATGGCGAGTTGGCGGTCGCCATCGAACAGCGGGCCGCCATGCCGTGCCAGCTCCTGTTCGGCGAGCGTGATGAGCGGCGCGCATGTGCCGGACGCGAAGAGCTGGCGGAACGCGTGGTCGAACCGCTCCGCCAGATCAGGATCGATCGCGGCAAGCGCACGCGGCACCCATTTGCTCGTGGCGTTCCAGCGCCCGCGCCCGCGCAGGGCGAGTTCCACCAGCCGGGGGTGGAGCATGACGCCGATCGCAAGATACTCCGCCGGGCTGCGATCGCCGCGCAGGTCATCGACGGCCTCGGTGATTGCATAGCGTATCGCATCGACCTGATCGGAACCGATCGGCGGCGGCCCCTTGTCAAGAAGCACCGCCATGGCTTGGCGCAGCCGCTCTCCCCGCTCCGCGGCCGGCCCGATCACCTCGCCTTCCGCGACCATCGCGGGAAAGCTGGGGCGCCCGCGCGCCGCACCCATGTTGACGAAACGGGCCAGCGTGGCTTCGTCATGGACGAAGACCTGCACCGGCAACGCACCGAAAAGGAAGGAATCGCGCCGCGCGACGGGCACGCGATCATAGACGATGATCAGGTCGAGATCGGAATGGGCCGTGCCCTCGCCGCGCAGGAGCGAGCCCGCGGCAATGCCGAAGGCGGCACCCTGGTAGCGCTCGGCCATCACGGCCGTGGCAATCGCCAGGGCCTCGGCCGGCGTCGGATTCGCCGGTTCGGTCATCGCGCGAACCTAGGCCCTGCCGGACGCGGATGACAATCCGTAGCCGCGCCTCAGCCGCCGACCGCGCGCAGGACCTCCTCTGCGCGGTCGGCGATATGGGAGGCGGCTTCGATGCGGTCGAACATCGCCTGCTGGAGCTCGGTCAGCGCCGGGACGAGTGCGTCGCGGCGCGCCTCGGCGGCGCGGACCATCGGCAGGAAGCGGCGTTCGAGCTTCTTCAGCCGGACCATGTCCGCCGCCGTCTCGACATGCACGATCAGGTCCGCATCGCCATCGAAGCAGGTCGCGGACGGAATCTCCCGCTCGGCATCGCGGTAGCGCTCGCGCAGGCCCTGGACTTCGGCCTCGGCGGCGATGAACCGGTCGAGCGCATCCGCCTTGGTCAGCGGCACGAACACCTGGGGCATGGCCGGGGGCCAGTCGAGCGGGTAATTCTGCACCGGATCGACGGCGAACGCCGTGCTGCCCACGCCCCAACCGGTGACCGGGTGCGGCGAGATATCGGAGAGCATGCCCGAAGGCGCCTCCCACACGGCATGGTGCCACCCGAACAGCGCTACGCCGGGTATCTCCACCAGCATCCAGCCGAACACGCATTTGCCGCCCTGCGCGCGCACCTGATCGCGCACGTTCCAATAGCAGCGGCCGTTGCGGTTGCCGGCCAACGGATAGCGCGGCACCGCCACGGCGCGCACCGCGGCGAGCCTGGCGAGCAATATCGCCAATCCCGGATGATCGAGAGACGTATCCCGATGAAGCAGTCCCAATGTTCGGTCCCCCCGGACTTTCAAGCGAATGGATACGCGAACACGGACTCTGCGGGCGACACACAGGCCCTCGTCCACCGGAAACGACCCGGCGCGATGAAAGGATGAACCAGTGCGACCCGGGGTTTTTGTTTGCGGAAATGTTACAGAAACATGCAGGAAAAGCCAAATGCCGAGGCGCCGAAATGGGTCAATCGGGCCGCCAGGAACCGCAGTTTTCCGCCAATTCGGGTAGAATGGTTCGGAATCGGTGTGGTTCACAGCCTGGGCCGTGCAGGCGGCAGAATACTTGCCCTAGATCGATCCCGGCGAGTCCCGCGCGCCTCGGCTTAAATACTGCACGAAGTTCGGCGCGTTGCCGGGTAAAGGATTTACAACCAAATCGGGGGTTTTGCCTGAATTGTTCAGGCTATTCGCTGCCATGGTGATTTGCTATGGTTGTCGGCTTAAGCCGTTCTTAGGTCCGGATATTTCGGGCGCGGTCACATCATTGGCAGCACGGGATCCGGAATGCACGGCAACTCGTTTTCAGGCGTGATCCAGGGATTCTTCGTAGGCGCACCGCGCCGGCCGGGGCCTGTGCCGGCCACCGTGGCGCGGCACGGTACCGCGCCCGCGATCGGCCAGCATCGCCCCGGCGCGCCGGCCCCCGCCTTTGGCAGCCAGCGTGGCGCCGTGCAGGCCAAGCCAGCACCTGGCCGTCCCCTGCTCGCGCATCAGCGCGGCGGCACCGCGATGCAGGCGCATGGCGTGGCCGAGAGCTTCGAAGTCGATCCCGTCCAGATCGGCCTGTCGCGCGGTGGCGGAAACCCGCTGCCCCAGGCACTGCTCGCCAAGATGGAGGCGGCATTGGGCGCCGATTTCTCCGCAGTGCGGGTGCATGTCGGCCCGCAGGCATCGCGGATCGGGGCGCTGGCCTTCACCCTGGGCGAGCAGCTCTATTTCGCGCCCGGCCAATATCAGCCGGAGACGGTGAAGGGGCAGCAGCTGATCGGGCACGAGCTGACCCATGTCGTCCAGCAGCGCCAGGGCCGCGTGCGCGCGCCGGGATCGGGCGTGTCGGTAGTGCAGGATCGCAGCCTCGAGGCCGAGGCCGACCGGATGGGCGCGCGGGCCGCGGCGCATCGGGGCTTTGCTTCGCCGCAGGCGGGTGCGGCGCGGCCGGGCGCACCGGCGCGGGCCGCGGCGATGCAGTGCAAACCTGTGGTGCCGGGGCGGATCGTGCAGCGGGCGCAGCAATTTTCGGCCCCGCCCTTCAAACTCAATCAACTGGGGATCGACTTGGTCGAAACCATGTCCCCGACCTACACCGGCAAGAGGGCTTTCAAGACCTATTCGCAGGACGACCTGTTCCAGGACCCGAACAAACCCAAATCCACGTCCAAACGATCCCAGGGAAGAAAAGCCGTCCGCGGCACGACCGTAAACGTCACGGCTTATTTTGACGTCCGCGAAGAAGATGCCCGCGCAGGTGGCAAGGTAGTTTCCTACATCAAGGCAAATGGCAAGCTGGTGGCGCTGGGCGACAACAATAAGGCCGCAAAAGGTGTGAAATTTCAGTCAGGCGTTTACAACCAAAGCACCAAAGGCGGGAATAGCGAAGGACTCAAAATCAACTTTCACGCTGAAGATTGGGCGATAAAGACCTTTAAGGATAGGTATAGCCAGAGCGGCTACGACAGCTTGGACCAGTGGCTTGAATCAAAGTCATCAAAAAATAACAATGTCGGGAACAAGCATTTTATAAGCATGGCGGTTAGTGCCTGCCCGTGCATGGGCTGCGCGATAAGTCTGCGCGGTTTCAAACAATATCTTGACCGCGAACTTGGCGCCGACAATTTTATATTCCGATTGAAGTTCCTTCGCCCGTATAGTCTGTCGAGCAGCATCACCAACTCCGACAGCAACAGTTCCGAGAATTTCACCTCCACCTTGGGGATACTGACTGGCGCCCATATTTCCGTTAGATTCCAGAATCTTCGTTCGGCGAAGAACCTGATGAACAGAAATTTGAAAACCGCCAAGCCGATCACCGAGGCCATGGAGGACGGCTTCGCCTTCAACCATCCCGGCGTGAACAATTCCCTCAACGCGGATCAGTTGCTCTATCTCAACAAGACGTGGACGCAGCAGGGCTTCAATCGGAAGCCTGTGCCGGGCACCGTGACCGTCCAGGCACCCGTGTTCGTGCTTCCTCCACCGACAATGGCTCCGCCCCCGCAGCCGCAAGGCGGGATAGGCAACGTCCCCCAGTTCCCCCCTGGCCTCGGCCAGCCGGCGCCCTTCCAATTCAATCCGGCGCAGCTGCCGGTGCAGCACAACAATGCTCCGCCTCCGGCACCCCTCGTCTATGCCCCGTCGGCTCCGAACCCGAACCGCGTGACCAATGGGCGCTATGCTCCCTACTGAAATCGACGGTTGCTCATAGATAAGCGTCCGGTTCAGGCACGCCCACGAAAAAGGGCGGCCCCGAAGGACCGCCCTCTTTTTCCTGTTCCCGAAGGAAGCGACCTTTAGCGCGAGTAAAACTCGACGACCAGGTTCGGCTCCATCTTCACCGGGTACGGCACCTCGTCGAGGGTCGGCACGCGGGTGAAGGTGATCTTCGAGGCGCCGTCCGGCGACACGTAATCGGGGATGTCGCGCTCGGCGAGGCTCTGCGCTTCCATCACCAGCGCCATCTCCTGCGCCTTCGAACGCAGCGACACGGTCTGGCCCGGCTTGATGCGGCGCGAACCGATGTTGCACTTCTCGCCATCGACCATCACATGGCCGTGGTTGACCAACTGGCGGGCCGCGAAGATCGTCGGCGCGAACTTGGCGCGGTAGACGATCATGTCGAGGCGCTGCTCGAGCAGGCCGATGAGATTCTGCGACGTATCGCCCTTCATCTTCGAAGCGTCCTCATAGGCACGCTTGAACTGCTTCTCGGTGACATCGCCGTAATAGCCCTTGAGCTTCTGCTTGGCGCGCAGCTGGATGCCGAAGTCCGACATCTTGCCCTTGCGGCGCTGGCCGTGCTGGCCGGGGCCGTATTCGCGCTTGTTCACCGGGGACTTGGGACGGCCCCAGATGTTCTCGCCCATGCGGCGATCGAGCTTGTACTTTGCGCTGGAACGCTTCGACATATGTAATCCTTGCAATCGCTGACAACGTTTTTCCCGGTATCCGCCTGCTTGTCTCTCGAAGGAGGGCAGGGCCACCGCTTCACCGGGGTGCGGGGCCATTGCGAAGGCGCGCGGTTAGCGGCGGGCGGCACGGGAGTCAAGCTGGACAGCGCCGGAATGCCCCGCCAAGGAGCGGGCATGCATGATATGATCGATCCGCAAGCCTGCACCACGATGACCGAAGTTCGCGCAGGCGTAGACGCCGTGGACGCGGCGATGGTCCAGCTGCTCAAGCGGCGCTTCGGCTATATGGACGCAGCGGCGCGCATCAAGCCCGAGCGCGGGCATGTTCGCGACGAGGCGCGCAAGGCGCAGGTGATCGCCAATGTCCGCGCGCACGCCCGCGCCGCCGGCGTGCCCGAGGATGTGGTGGGCGCGCTCTGGGAGCAGCTGGTCGAGGCCTCGATCGCGTACGAACTGATGAAGTTCGACGCGCGCTAGGCACGCGCCGGCCTGGTGCCGGCGCGGCCGAACAAGCTTAGCCGCCGGTGTTGGGGGAGGAGATCCCCGTGCCGCCCGGACGACCGCCATAATCGCGGTTGAGCTTGTCGCGCGCGGCGGCCGAGCTGTTGGACAGCGCTTCCCACTCGGCCTTGGTGTGGCACTCGCGCTTGGTCATGATCGAGCCCGTCTGCGGCATCGGGCGGCAGATCTTCTTGTCGGTGGGCTTTTCGGCCGCCTGCTTGCCGCCGGCATCTGCCGTCTGGGCGAGCACGGGCGTGGAAAGGACAAGCAAGGCAAGCACGGGCACGAAACGCATTGAAAACCCCATCCGCTGAGAAAGATTCGGGCAATATAACGGCGTTTCGCATCTGCGAAAAGCAGAAGCATATTTCCGCTATGTATCAGCCGCTGCGGTGGCGCTTCCTGCCATCGAGCGCGGAGAGCACGCCGCGCAGGGTGCGCAGCTCATAGGTCGACCAGCCGGGCTTGGTGAGCAGCGTGCGCAGCGTCCGCCGGGTCGAGGGGACGCGGTCGGGCGGGAAATAATAGCCCGAATCCGCCAGCATCGCCTCGAGCTGGTTGATCATGCCCTCGAGCTCGGCGTGCGGCGCGGGCGGATGGAGCACCTCCTCGGTCGGCTGCACCAGCGCCTCACCCTTCGACCATTCATAGGCGACGAGGATCACCGCCTGGGCCAGGTTCAGCGAGCCGAATTCGGGGTTGATCGGCACGGTGATGATCGTGCGGGCGAGCGCGACGTCATCGGTCTCCAGTCCCGAGCGCTCGGGGCCGAACAGGATCGCCGAGCGGCCTTCCTCGGTGTGGATGGCGCGGGCGGCTTCCTCGGGCGTGACGACGGGCTTGGAGACGCCGCGCTTTCGCACCGTGGTGGCATAGACATGCGCGCAGTCGGCGACGGCATCGGCGACGCTCTCATAGACCTGCGCCTTTTCGAGCACGATGTCCGCACCCGAGGCGGCCGGGCCGGCGCTGGGATTGGGCCAGCCGTCGCGCGGGGCGACGAGGCGCAGCTCGAGCAGTCCGAAATTGAGCATCGCGCGGGCGGCCTTGCCGATATTCTCGCCGAGCTGGGGACGCACGAGGACGATGACGGGGGGCTGGCTCATCCAGCCTTCCCGTTTTCCTGGCCCATCTCGGTGACGTTGCCGGCGAATTCCTCGAAATCCTTGGCCTCGCGGAAGTCCTTATAGACGCTGGCGAAGCGGATATAGGCGACCGAATCCAGGCCCTTGAGCCCCTGCATCACCAGCTCGCCGATCTTCTGCGAGGGGATTTCGGTGTCGCCCAGGGTCTCGAGCTGGCGCTGGATCCCCGAGACGAGCTTCTCGACCTGCACTGCGGTGATCGGCCGCTTGCGCGTGGCGACCGAGACCGAGCGGACCAGCTTGTCGCGGTCGAACGGCTCGCGCCGGGAATCTCCGGTTGCCTCGCTCTTGAGCACGGTGAGCTCGCGCAGCTGGATGCGCTCGAACGTCGTGAAGCGCGCGGCGCAGGCCTCGCACTGGCGCCGGCGGCGGATCGCCGCCCCGTCTTCGGTGGGGCGGCTATCCTTTACCTGGCTGTCTTCATGTCCACAGAAAGGGCAGCGCAATTACAGCTCCGGATAGATGGGGAAGCGCTCGCACAGGGTGCGGACGCGCTCGCGGACATTGGCTTCGACCTGGGCATCGCCCTGCTCGCCATTCTTCTTGAGGCCGTCGAGAACGTCGGCGACCATGTTGCCGATCTCGCGGAACTCGGCCGGACCGAAGCCGCGAGTGGTGCCGGCCGGCGAGCCGACGCGGATGCCGCTGGTCTTGACCGGGGGCAGCGGGTCGTTCGGGATGCCGTTCTTGTTGCAGGTGATCGCCGCGCGCTCGAGCGCTTCGTCGGCGTCCTTGCCGGTGACGCCCAGCGGGGTGAGGTCGATCAGCGCGAGATGCGTGTCGGTGCCGCCCGAGACCACGGCCGCGCCGCGCTCCTTGAGCGTCGCCGCCAGGACCTTGGCATTCTCGACGATCGCGGCGGCGTAGCTCTTGAACTCGGGCTGGAGCGCCTCGCCGAACGCGACTGCCTTGGCGGCGATGACGTGCATCAGCGGGCCGCCCTGCAGCCCCGGGAACACCGCCGAGTTGATCTTCTTGGCGATCGCCTCGTCATTGGTGAACACCGCGCCACCGCGCGGGCCGCGCAGCGTCTTGTGCGTGGTGGTGGTGACGACATGGGCGTGGCCGAAGGGCGTCGGGTGCACGCCGCCGGCGACCAGGCCGGCGAAGTGCGCCATGTCGACCATGAAGATCGCGCCGACTTCATCGGCGATCGCGCGGAACTTGGCGAAATCGATGTGGCGCGGATAGGCCGAGCCGCCGGCGATGATCAGCTTGGGGCTATGCTCCCTCGCCTTCGCCAGCACTTCGTCGAAGTCGATCAGGTGCGAGACCGGGTCGACGCCGTACTGGACCGCGTTGAACCACTTGCCCGACATCGCGGCCTTGGCGCCGTGGGTCAGGTGGCCACCCGAATCGAGGCTGAGGCCCATGATCGTGTCGCCCGGCTTGACCAAAGCGAGCATGACCGCGCCATTGGCCTGCGCGCCCGAATGCGGCTGGACGTTGGCGAAGTCGCAGCCGAACAGCTGCTTGGCGCGGTCGATCGCCAGCTGCTCGACTTCGTCCGACGGGTGGCAGCCCTGGTAATAGCGTTTGCCGGGATAGCCCTCGGCGTACTTGTTGGTGAAGACCGAGCCCTGTGCTTCGAGCACGGCCTTGGAGACGATGTTCTCGCTGGCGATCAGCTCGATCTGATATTGCTCGCGCTTCAGCTCATGCTCGACGCCGGCGAAGACCGCGGGATCGGCATCCGCGAGCGAACGGGTGAAGAAGCCATCGGGCTGGACGCCGGCGTTGATCGGATTGGTGCTCATGCAGAAGTCCTTTCGGGATGGCTGAGCTTGTCGACCCGACGCTGGTGGCGGTCGCCGAGAAACTCGGTTGCAAGGAAAGTGGTGATGCACGCCTTGGCCATCTCGATCCCGACCAGGCGGGCGCCGAGCGCGACGACATTGGCGTCGTTATGCTGGCGGGCGAGGCTGGCCGAGAGCGGCTCGGCGACGAGCGCGCAGCGGGCGGCGGGGTTGCGGTTGACTGCGATCGAGATGCCGATGCCCGAGCCGCAGAGCGCAACGCCCTTGTCGGCCTGGCCGTCCTCGATCGCCTTGGCGAGGCGATAGCCGTAATCCGGATAGTCGACGCTCTCGGGTCCGTTCGTCCCGAGATCGAGCACTTCGTGCCCTTCGTTACGCAACCATTCGGCGAGTTCTGCCTTCATGGCGTAGGCGGCATGGTCCGAGGCGATTGCGATGCGGTGCGACATGCGCGCTCCCCTACGACGCGAGGGCCCGGCTGGCTAGACCGACTATTCGGAGAGAAAGATGCGCAAGACGATTTTCGCCCTGATCCCCGCCGCGGCGCTGGGACTCGCCGCCTGCTCGCCGAGCGCGGAGAATAATTTGAGCAACTCGCTCGACCGCACCGGCGATTCGCTGAGCAATGCCGCGAACGACTTGGGCAACAGCGTGGATGCCGTGGCCGACGATGCCGGCAACACGCTCGACAATGTCGGCGAGGATGTCGGCAACCGCGCCGAGCATGTCGGCAATGCCATCGACGAGGCGACCCGCTGATGCGCGCGCTGCTGATCCTCGCGCCGGCACTGGCGCTGGCCGCGTGCAACACCGCCGACAAGGCTGCGGACGCGACCGCCAACGCCACCGAGACCGCCGGCAATGCCGCGGAGGCGGTGGGCGGATCGATCGCCAACGCCGTGAGCGAAGGCGCTTCCGACCTGAAGAACCAGGTCTCCACCAAGCCGGTGGACCGGGATTCCTGGGTCGGGCGCTGGAAGGGCGTCGAAGGGACCTATCTCGTCGTCTCGAAGGGCAAGGATGCCGGCACCTACCGGCTCGAGATGCAATATACGCTCGACGACCGCGGCACGTTCGACGGCAAGGGCAGTTCGGAGGGCATCTCGTTCACCCGGCCCGATGGCGACCTGACGCTGCATCCGAGCGACGGCGATGCGACGGGATTGAAGTATCTCGCCGGAAAGAAGGACTGCCTGACGGTGAAGTCGGGTGAAGGATATTGCCGGGATTAAAGGCTGACGGCCCTCCGAACCCTCAATTCCGTCATCCCCGCGAAGGCGGGGATCCAGGGTTACTCTGCCCCGCCAGTCCTGCTTGGCTCTGGATCCCCGCCTTCGCGGGGATGACGGTTAGGGTACGGCGCACGGTACTAAGCCACCCCCGCGCCCGCGCTTCCGCGGCATAGGTCGCGCTGACCGGCACGCTCCCCCCGCCCGCCAGCAGCAACCGCCATTTCCGCCCTTCGCGGGCGGCACCTTCCACCGCGGCGGCGGCCACCCACGCTCCGCGGTGCACCTGCGTGCCGTCGATCCCCGCGACCTCCTCCAGGGCGTCGCCGAAGCGGTAGTGGATCAGGTCGCTGCGCCCGTCGCGGTGGTGGACGCGGCAATAATGGTCCTCCGCTTCGATCGCCGCGAGCGCGTCGGCGGCGATGCGGGCGCGGGCGAGCAGGCCGGTCTCGGCGCGGACCGGGCGCGTGCGGCGAAGCAATATCCAGGCGACCAGCGCGCATACCGCGAAGATCGTCGCGCTGATCACCGCCGCCCTGCCCCATATGTCATGCGGCATCGCCTGCATCTCGACGCCGACCAGTCTGCCGCACAGCCAGATCTCCAACGGCAGCGGCAGGTTGAGCGGGAGGGTGCCGAGCAGCGATACGCGCGGCCAGTCGGTCGGCTTGCGCACGCCGAGCGCGAAGAGCAGCTGCCATTTGAGCGAGTTCCAGCCCATCAGCAGCAACCAGAAGGCGATACGCGACCCGAGCGGAAGCGCGCCGGTGTTGAACCCCCCGGTGACGATCATCAGCGCGGCGGCGGCGAGGCACGCGATCCACAGCAGCGGGAAGCCGGGTATCGGCTTTCTGGGCCATGCACGTTTCGCGAAGGCCAGGACGCGCTTCGCGAAACCGGGCTTGCCGGCGGTGCGGGCTGTGGAGCCAGTGCGGAGCGACCGGGCGGCGGGCATGGCGGACAGGCTGCCATGTGCGAGGCTTGGCGACAATCGGGAGATCGGAATGCGCGGCTACTTAAAGTTCGTCACCCCGGCGAAAGCCGAGGCCCAGGGCCACAAGCGGAACGGCAGAGAAACCCTGGGTCCCGGCTTTCGCCGGGATGACGGTTTGCGGGGTGGCTGGCGGTTGGCTCTGGCGCTGGCCGCCCTCGCCCTCCCCGCCGCTGCGCATGCCCAGGCCGCCGACACCGCCGCGCTCGCCGCCCAGGCCGAGGCGATGCACAAGCTCGACTGGATGCACGGCAAATGGCGCGGCGAGGCGCGGATGCAGACGCCGAAGGGCGAGTTGGTAGTGACGCATACCGAGCGTGTCGGCACCTTTCTCGACGGGACGATCACGCTGGTCGAAGGCAAGTCGTTCGGCGCGGACGGCAAGGTGCCGTTCAATGCCTTTGCCGCCATCTCCTATGATGCGCGCACCAAGAGCTATGCGACGGCGAGCTATGCCGGCGGCCGCGCGGGCAGCTTCCCGATGACAGTGACGGACAAGGGCTATGCCTGGGAAGTGCCAGCCGGGCCGGGTGCCAAGGTGCAATACAAGGCGTGGTTCGACGGCACGACCTGGACCGAGACGGGCGATTTCGTCGGCGAGGGCCAGCCACCGCATCCCTTCTTCAAGATGACCCTGAAGCGCATCGGCGACACCGACTGGCCGGGTGCCGGAAGCGTCACACGGGATTGATTTTGCAGCACTCCTGACCCAAGGGTTACTCCGGTTCGTCACATTGAGGTAATAGGGCGTGACGAACCGCCGCCGGCCCGCCGGGCGTCCATGGAGTCACTAATGGGTTCGATCACCAAGACGCCGAAGAACGTCGCCGTGCGCGGTGCAGTGCATCGTCACGAGCATATGACCAAGGAAGGCCTGCTCGAGCGGGCCTTCACCTTCGCCTTCCGGGGGTTGGTCTATCCGCAGATCTGGGAAGATCCGGTGATCGACATGGAGGCGCTGCAGCTGCAGAGCGACCACCATATGGTCACGATCGCCTCGGGCGGGTGCAACGTCTTCTCCTACCTGACTGCGAACCCGGCCAGGATCACCGCGGTGGACCTCAACCCGGCGCATATCGCGCTCAACAACCTCAAGAAGCAGGCGGCGCTGAACCTGCCCGATTATGCGGCGTTCCACCGCTTCTTCGGGCTGGCCAACAAGGCGGAGAATGTCGAGGCGTACCGCGAATTCATCGCGCCGCACCTCGATGCGCCCTATCGCGACTATTGGGAGCGCCGCGGGCTGAACGGCACGCGCCGCATCGAAGCGTTCAAGCACGGCTTCTATAAATATGGTCTGCTCGGGCGGCTGATCGGCTTCGTCCACTGGCTGGGCAACCGCTACGGCATCGACGCGCGCGAGATCCTCAAGGCGAAGACCATCGAGGAGCAGCGCGAGATCTTCGAGACGCGCTATGCCCCGTTCTTCGACAAGAAGTTCCTGCGCTGGCTGGTCGACCAGCCCGCCGCGCTGTTCGGCTTCGGCATCCCGCCGGCGCAGTACGACCTGCTCAAGATCGACGACCAGGCGGGCATCACCGGCGCGCTGCGCAGCCGCCTGCGCAAGCTGGCCTGCGACTTCGACCTGAAGGACAATTACTACGCCTGGCAGGCGTTCGGCCGCGGCTATGGCGAAGGGCCGGACGCGCCGCTGCCACCCTATCTCGAGGCGAAGAACTGGGACGTGGTGCGCGCCCGCGCCGACCGGGTCGAGATCCGCCACACCAATTACGCCGATTATCTCGAATCGATGCCGGCCCAGTCGCTCGACCGCTATATCCTGCTCGATGCGCAGGACTGGATGACCGACGAGCAGCTCACCCGGATCTGGAGCGAGATCACCCGCACTGCCAAGCCCGGCGCGCGCGTGCTCTACCGGACCGCGGCGATCCCCGATGTGGTGAAGGGGCATATCCCCGACGAACTCATGTCCCAGTGGGAATATGAGGACCAGGCCAAGCTCGACGACTGGACGCGCCGCGACCGCTCCTCGGTCTATGGCGCGACGCACGTCTGGACGCTGAAGCCGCACGCATGAGCGCTGCCACCGGCGACCAGAAGGGGCTGATGGACGCGACCTATGCGCTCCATCGCCACTTCTATGACCTGACCCGCAAATTCTACCTGCTGGGGCGCGATGCGCTGATCCGCGGGCTGAACCCGCC
The DNA here is from genome assembly GCF_058807215.1 of Sphingomonas sp. GW821-FHT12D09. Classification (NCBI taxonomy): domain Bacteria; kingdom Pseudomonadati; phylum Pseudomonadota; class Alphaproteobacteria; order Sphingomonadales; family Sphingomonadaceae; genus Sphingomonas; species Sphingomonas sp. GW821-FHT12D09. The sequence continues at coordinate 2,042,144 of NZ_JBXAQL010000001.1, forward strand.
CAAGGGCGGGACGGTGCTCGAGGTCGGCTGCGGCACCGCGCGCAACCTGATCGTCGCGGCGAAGCGCTTCCCGGACGCGCGCTTCTTCGGCTTCGACATCAGCGAGGCGATGCTGGAGACGGCGCGGGCTTCGGTGGCGAAGAATGGCCTGGGCGGCAAGATCACTCTCGCACAGGGCGATGCCGGCAATTTCGACGTGAACCGGCTGTTCGGCGTCGAAAAGCTCGACCGGGTGTTCATGAGCTACACGCTCTCGATGATCCCGCCCTGGGTCGAGGCGATCGAGCTGGGAGCCAAGGCGCTGGCGCCGGGCGGCAGCCTGCACATCGTCGACTTCGGCCAGTACGAGAAGCTGCCGAAATTCGCCAGGAAGCTCCACTTCAAGTCGCTGAACGACTTCCACGTCTACCCACGCGCCGAACTGCCCGCAGTGCTCAGGCGCGTCGCCGAGGAACAGGGGCTGCGGCTCGACTTCCGCTCTTCGTTGCGCGGCTATGTGTGGAACGCGACGATGACGCGCGGCTGACCGGCATGTGGCAGCGCGTCCTGCTGTACGGCGCGATGCTGGCGGGCGGCACGCTGCTGCTGGAATGGCTGGATTACCAGCGAATGGTGCGATCGCATGCCGGCGAAGCCTATATCTTCGTGATCGCCGCCGGATTCCTGGCGCTCGGCGTGTTCCTGGGCGCGAAGGTGATCGCCTCCCCCAAGGCGAAGCCGTTCGACGGCAACCCGCAGGCCTTGGCGACGCTCGGCATCTCGGCGCGCGAACTGGAAGTGCTGGGGCAGATCATGGCTGGCCGATCGAACCAGGAGATCGCCGACCGGCTCGGCGTGTCGCTCAACACCGTGAAGACGCATGTCGCGCGGCTGCTGGAGAAGCTCGGCGCCAAGCGGCGGACCGACGCGGTGGCGCGGGCGCGGGAATTGGGGATCGTGCGCTAGTTTCGCGCAAATCATCCTTTCGGGCGATTGCCGGCTCGGCTTGTCCTTGGCCTGTTCGAGGCGCAACTTGAACCAAGGGGAACATCAATATGCTTCGAACCATCCTGGTCTACGGCGCGATCGGCGGGCTGATCGCCGGGGGCGCGATTTCGGTCACCGTGCTCGGCCTGGGCATCCAGTCGATGGCGGTCGGCTATCTGACGATGCTGATCGGGCTGAGCACGGTCTTCGTGGCGATCAAGCGCAGGCGCGACCTGGAACAGGGCGGCGTGATCGGATTCCTGCCTGCCTTCGCGATGGGCCTGGCGATCAGTGTCGTCGCCGGCATCCTCTATACGCTGACCTGGGAAGGCGCGCAGACGCTGGTCGGATCGGATTTCGACATCGACAAATATGCGGCAAGCCAGCTGGCGGGGCTAAGCGGCCAGGCGCTCGCCCAGAAGACCGCCGAAATGCAGGCGCTGGTCGATAACTATCACAACCCGCTCTACCGCCTGCCGATGACCTTCATGGAAATCTTCCCGGTCGGCGCGCTGGTGTCACTCGTCTCGGCAGGGCTGCTGTGCAACCGCCGCTTCCTGCCGATCCGGGTCGAGGCCTAGGCGGCGCGGCGCAGTTCCAGCCGTCCCCAGATCTCGACCAGCGCCTGCGTCAGCTCGCGCATCATGCCCTCGTCATGCGCGGGGCCGGGGGTGAAGCGCAGGCGCTCGGTGCCGCGGGGCACGGTGGGGTAATTGATCGGCTGGACGTAGACGCCGTACTCGGCGAGCAGGATGTCGCTGATCTTCTTGGCCTTGACCGGATCACCGACCATCAGCGGCACGATGTGCGTCGTCGATGCCATCACGGGAAGCCCGGCATCGGCCATCATCGCCTTGAGCTTCGCGGCCGACGCCTGCTGACCCTCGCGCTCGGCGGTGGAGCCCTTCAGATGCTTCACGCTGGCCAGCGCGCCGGCGACGAGCACGGGCGAGAGCGACGTGGTGAAGATGAAGCCGGGCGCATAGGAGCGGATCACGTCGATGATCATCTGGTCGGCGGTGATATAGCCGCCCATCACGCCGAAGGCCTTGCCGAGCGTACCTTCGATGATCGTGATCCGGTCGGCGACGCCGTCGCGCTCCGAAATGCCGCCGCCGCGCGCGCCGTACATGCCGACGGCATGGACTTCGTCGAGATAGGTCAGCGCATTGTACTTGTCGGCGAGGTCGCAGATCTCGGTGATCGGCGCGACATCGGCATCCATCGAATAGACGCTCTCGAACGCGATCAGCTTGGGCACTGCCGGATCGTCGGCGGCGAGCAGCGCTTCGAGATGCGCCAGGTCGTTGTGGCGGAACACACGCTTCTCGCAGCCCGCATTGCGGATGCCGGCGATCATCGAGGCGTGGTTGAGCTCGTCCGAATAGATGATGCAGCCGGGCAGGATCTTGGCGAGCGTGGAAAGCGTCGCTTCGTTCGAGACATAGCCCGAGGTGAAGAGCAGCGCGCCGTCCTTGCCGTGCAGGTCGGCGAGCTCATGCTCGAGCTCGATATGATAATGGGTGTTGCCGCCGATGTTGCGCGTGCCGCCCGAACCGGCGCCGACATTGTGGAGCGCCTCCTCCATCGCCGCGATCACCTTGGGATGCTGACCCATGGCGAGGTAATCGTTCGAGCACCACACGGTGATCGGCTTGGGCCCGTTATGCCCGGCGAAGCAGCGCGCATTGGGGAACGCTCCCTTGTTGCGCAGGATATCGATGAAGACGCGGTAGCGGCCCTCGGCATGGAGCCGGTCGATCGCGGAGGTGAAGACCCGGCCATAATCGACGGGCACAGGGCTGTCGGCGCTGCTCATGTTGCGGTTCCTATCGCCAAAGTCCGGCGATTTCCAGTTGGACATAATGCCTAATCGGATCGGCCTCGCCCTCCTTTGCGCGAAAACAAAACTCAGTCGGTGCAAAATTGATGTGGATCGTGATCGAGCGGGGCCAGATGTGGTAAAGCGGTGCAATCGCGAGCGACTCGGCATTTCAAGCGAACTCGCGGCTGAGAGACTGGATGCGCTCCCCGCTTGAAGTCGGAGCATCAGGCTATGACCACGAGGGACATAGAATATTTCGCGAGACGCGAGCGCGAGGAACGTGAGCACGCCGAGCGTGCCGACGACATGACCGCACGCCGCGTCCATCAGGAGATGGCGGAGCGGTATTCGGCCCGGCTGCGCGACATGACCGTCGCCAGCCAGCCCGCCATGCACGCCTGAACCACCCGAACAGAGGTCGTATCGCCTAGAGCGATTCGACCTCGACCAGGCCGTACCGCGCCAAGGCAGGCGCCAGCATATCGGTCCGCGCGCTCCGCGCCGTGAACACCGCCCTTCCCGGCAACGCTGACGCGGGCCATTCCTGGCCCGTGGTGAGGTGCACCACGCGCCGGGCGATCCCCGGCCCGCCATCGACGAAGCACACGGGATGCGGCGCCGCGGCGGCCAGCTCCGCCTCGACCAGCGGGAAATGGGTGCAGGCGTTGACGATCACGTCGATCCGCTCGCCGCCCGGCTGCTCGAACAGCCCGGCAAGCACCGCGCGCATCCGCTCAGGGATAGGCGGCACCCCCTCCAATGCAGCTTCCGCGATCTCGACCAGTTCCGCCGAGCCATGGCGCAGCACGGTGCAATCCCCGGCGAAGCGCATCGCGAGATCGTCGACATAGGGCTGGCGGACCGTCGCCTCGGTGCCGAGCACGCCGATCACGCGCGTTTCACTCAGCAGTCCGGCGGGCTTGATCGCGGGGACGGTGCCGACGATCGGCACGTCCAACGCGGCGCGGACGTGCTGGAGCGCGATCGTCGAGGCGGTGTTGCACGCGATGACGATCAGCCGGGGATCGTAGCGCTCGGCCAGGCGCCCAAGCAGCGCCGGCACGCGCGCGGCGATCTCGCCTTCGCTGCGGGTGCCATAGGGGAAGCCCGCCGAATCCGCGACATAGACGAGCGGCGCCTGGGGCAGCAGCGCTGCCGTGGGCGCAAGCACCGAAAGCCCGCCCATGCCGGAATCGAAGAACAAGATGGGGCGGCTGTCGGTCATCAGAGGCGGGGCATGGCTCCGCGCCCGATGCCCGTCAACCGCCCCGAGTTCGGGAAACGCCATTCCTATGCCGTCGTCCCTTCCTATGCCGCATCCCTGCTATTGCCGTCGTCCCGCGAAGGCGGGGATCCAGAGTCAGGCAGGACGGTCCGGGGCCGGGTAACCCTGGATCCCCGCCTTCGCGGGATGACGAAGGAAGGCGATCATCAGACTATCAGGCGATAGGTCAGCTCGGCTTGCGGTGCGCGACCGGAATGCCGTTCCTGTCGAGCGAGGGGCGCATGAAGCGGATCCACTCGTCGCGGCTCACCTTGCCGTCTCCGTCTGTATCGTTGCGCGCGATGAACATCGCGCCGGCGCGCTTCGGATCGACGTCACGCGCCCTGGCCTCCCCCTGCGCGCGCATCGTGGTGCGCGGCGCTTCCGCGGCTTCGAGATAGCCTGAATGGTCCTTGTCCATCAGCGCGAAGCTCTTGCCCAGAAAGGCAGTGACTTCCTCGGGCGTCGCCTTCCTGCGCTCCGTCGGAGCGGGTCCTTCCTGATGCGCCGGCGTGCCGTGCAGCGCGAAACCGAGCGCCGCCGCGATGATGATGCTCATGGCAATTCCTCCAATCCACCACCGGCGCCTGTCGCCGGGAACGGGATCGGCATGCGGCGTGGCCAAGCCCGCGGCGAGGTCCGGCGCATGGGGTACCAGCGGCTGGGACTCGGCCTGGACGAGCAGGCGCGCCGCCTGGAGCGAGGAAGAGACGCCCAGCTTGGTGCGCGCCATCTTGATGCGCTTCTCCACCGCATGGGGCGAGACGCCGAGCTCCAGCGCCATTTCCTTGGCGGTCTGGGGCAGCAGGCGGCGGCGCAGGCATTCCTTCTCATTCTCGGTCAGCCGGGCGATCGCCGCCCGCATCCGTTCGTCCAGCTCCACGCCTCACTCCCGCCCACAGGCGCATGAGGCTAGGGCAAAGCGCAGTTTCGCCCAAGTCGGAGCGATTGGTACCCCATCCACATTGCGCACTTGCCGCCAGCCATTATGTTGTCGCGGGACAGGGGGAGCGTTTCTTGACGATCGATACAGTCATCGGGCCGGTTGGCGTTCTACTGCTCGGCTATCTGCTGGGCTCGATCCCGTTCGGCCTGCTGCTCACGCGTTTCACCAATGCCGGCGACCTGCGCCAGATCGGTTCGGGCAGCATCGGCGCGACCAATGTGCTGCGCACCGGCCGCAAGGGGCTGGCGGCGGCGACGCTGCTGCTCGACCTCGCCAAGGGCGCGGCGGCGGTGCTGATCGCCGGCTCGATCCTGCCCGGCGGCGGCATATTGGGCGGGCTCGCGGCGTTCATCGGCCATTGCTATCCGGTGTGGCTGAAGTTCAACGGCGGCAAGGGCGTGGCGACGATGATGGGCGTGGTGCTGGCGCTGCACTGGCCCTCGGCGATCGTGTTCGCGGTGGTCTGGCTCGGGCTGCTGGCGCTGCTGCGCATCTCCTCGCTCGCGGGCATGAGCGCGGCGATCAGCGCGCCGGTGAGCGCGGCGTTCTTCGGGCGGATCGACCTGGTGCTGATGTTGCTCGCGCTGGCGATGATCGTGCTGTGGAAGCATCGTTCCAATATCGACCGGCTGCTGAGCGGCACCGAGCCGCGCGTCGGGCAGAAAAGTGGCTGACACGCGCGAGGCACGGCTAAGGCTGCTGCGCTCCGCCAATATCGGGCCGGTCACCTATGCCCAGCTGACCCGGCGCTTCGGCAGTGCCGAGGCGGCGCTGGACGCGCTGCCGATGCTGGCCGCGCGCGGCGGCGGGCGGGCGCCGGTGATCGCCGAGCTGGGCGCGGTGCGGCGCGAGATCGCCGCAGTGGAGCGGCTGGATGCGCGCTATCTGTTCCTGGACGATGATGCCTATCCGCCGCTGCTCGCAGAGCTGGAGAGCGCGCCGCCGGCATTGATCCTGCGCGGGCGTGTGGAGCTGCTGGCGCGTGCGACGGTGGCGATCGTGGGCGCGCGCAATGCCTCGGCCGCCGCGTGCCGGTTCGCGCGGCAGATCGCCTTCGGGCTGGGCGAAGCGGGCGTGACGGTGGTCTCCGGGCTGGCGCGCGGGATCGACACGGCGGCACATATCGGATCGATCGGCAGCGGCACGGTGGGCGTGATCGCCAGCGGGATCGACATCGTCTTCCCGCCTGAAAATGCCGAGCTGCAGGAACGAGTAGCGCGCGAGGGCCTGCTGGTCGCCGAGCAGCCGCCGGGCACCGAGCCGCTCGCCCGCTTCTTCCCGTCGCGCAACCGGATCATCGCCGGGCTGGCGCTGGGCACGGTGGTGGTCGAGGCGGCGCCGCGATCGGGCTCGCTGATCACCGCGCGGATCGCCGGCGAGGCGGGGCGCGACGTGATGGCGGTGCCGGGCTCGCCGCTCGATCCGCGGGCACAGGGCTGCAACCTGCTGATCCGCGAGGGCGCGACCTTGGTGCAGGGCGTGGACGACATCCTGGAGATGATCCGGCCGATCGATGCGCGTTCGGTACGCTCGCCCGTGAGCGGCTGGCAGGGACCGCCGCCCGAGGATGCCAGCGATGGCGACCGGCGCGCGGTGACCGGGCTGCTCGGGCCGGTGGGAGTTTCGGTGGATGAGCTGATCCGGCAATCGGGGCTGGCGCCTGCGGTGGTGCAGACGGTGCTGCTCGAGCTGGAGCTGGCCGGGCGGCTGGAGCGACATGCGGGGGGACGGGTGTCACTGGGTGGCTGAAAGGGGAATATGGACCGGAAGATCGATGCCGCGCTCATCCTGCGGAACAGCTTTGCGTTGGCAGGCACGAACCTGATGGCGACGCTCGTCGCGCTGCTGGGATTGATCGCCCTGTCCACTACGGTCGATATTTTCGGCGCGGACAATGGCGGCCTGAACTTGGCTGTCGCCATAGTGACGATCTTCGCGCAATTCGGCGTTACGCGCGCTGCGCTTCGCGCGGCAGGGCTGGATGGGACGCCGGGGCGTGTCGGCGCTTTCGTGGTTGCGCTGATCGTCACCAGCCTGGGCTCGATCATCGGCTTCCTCTTCCTGATCCTGCCGGGAATCTATCTCTGGGTCCGCTGGTCGCTGGTGGCGCCGCTCACCCTGGGCGAAGGCATGGGCACCGGCGAGGCGCTAAGCGAGAGCTGGTCGCGCACCTAGGGCCTGGTGGCGCCGATCTCAGCCGCGCTGCTGCTGTTCAGCGTGCCCACATTGCTCTTCTTCGGGACGCTCGTCTTCTATCCCGAATATGGCGCAGCGCCGATCGGACTGGCGCTGATCTCCAATCTGCTCGCTTACGGTGGGCAGGTGCTGATGTGGAACTGCGCGGTGGCGATCCACGCGCTGACGCAGGAACCCTCGGCCGGCCTGGAACAAGTCTTCGCCTGACGGGGCTGGCAAGTTACGGGACCGTTCCTACATCGCTGCGGCAACCCTCCTCCCAAGGAAACCCCCGCATGGCCGACGCCCCCGATCCCGCGAACAACCAGCCCGCCGGTTACGTGCCCCCCCAGGTCTGGGTGTGGGAGCAAGGCAATGGCGGGCAGTTCGCCAATATCAACCGGCCGGTCTCGGGCGCGACGCACGAGGCGCCGCTGCCGGTCGGCGAACATCCGATCCAGCTCTATTCGCTCGGCACGCCGAACGGGCAGAAGGTGACGATCCTGCTCGAGGAACTGCTCGCCGCCGGCCATGCGGGCGCCGAATATGACGCCTGGAAGATCAATATCGGCGAAGGCGCGCAGTTCGGCAGCGGGTTCGTCGAGATCAACCCCAACTCGAAGATCCCGGCGCTGGTCGACCGTTCGACAGATCCGGCGATCAATGTGTTCGAGAGCGGCGCGATCCTGGTCTATCTCGCCGAGAAGTTCGGGGCGTTCCTGCCGACCGACCCGGCGAAGCGCGCGCAGACGATGAGCTGGCTGATGTGGCAGATGGGATCGGCACCGTTCCTGGGCGGCGGCTTCGGCCATTTCTTCGCCTATGCGCCGTTCAAGATCGAGTACGCGATCAACCGCTATGCGATGGAAGTGAAGCGCCAGCTCCACGTGCTCGACACGCATCTGGCGACGAACAAGTTCATGGTGGGTGACGACTACACGATCGCCGACATGGCGATCTGGCCCTGGTACGGTGCCGTGGCGCGCGGCGATGCCTATGCCGGCGCCGCCGAGTTCCTGAACGTCGGCGAATACACCCACTTCAATCGCTGGGCCGAGGAAGTCGCGGCGCGCGAGCCGGTGCAGCGCGGGCGGCTGGTCAATCGCGGCTCTGGGCCCGAGGACGAGCGCGTGCCCGAGCGGCACAGCGCGGCGGACATCGACGCGGTGCGGGCGAAGATGCGGGGCTAACGCCCGGGCAGATACTCCACCCGCGCCGTGCCCGAGGCCCAGACGGGCAGGTAAAGCCCCTGCCCGGCGGCCTTCAGCTCGCCGGTGCGCACCTGGCCGATCTCGGCATGGATGACGAAGTCTCCGGCACGCTTCTGGACGATGGCGCGCTGGACCTTGCCTAGCAGCTTGTCGAAGTCGTGGGTGAAGTTCTGGGTGAGCGATTCGGCAAGCACCTCGGCGATCGCGGGCGCCTGGACGAGGCGGACGAGCAGGTCGCCGCCGATCCCGTCGGTATCGCCCGACACGGTCAGCTGCTCGAAATGGACGCGCTGCGAGCCCGGCGCATTGACCGGCCGGGCGGTGAGCCAGACCAGCCCGTGCGTCTCCGCCCCGCCGCTTTGCGGGCGCGCGGCGATCGTCAGGCCGACGGCGATCTTGCCGCCGGTGGTGCCATAGCCGGTGATCTTGTCGAACCGCGCGACGACCGGGCCGATGCCGGGCACGTCGAAGGGCCGCTTCGAGCGCTTGGCCAGCGCCTTTTGGAGCACGGGCTCGAGCTGGGCATAGTCGGCGATGACCGGGATGAAGAATTCGAGCTTCGATCCGTGCGCGTCGTGGCCGAGCGGGGGCAGCGGCGTGGGCTTGGGATCTTCAGGGCGCGGGCCGACAAAGGTCTCGGTGATCGCCGCGAGACCGAGACGCAGGCGCAAGCGGTTCCCCGCCAGCGCATAGCCGCCATAGTTGAGCTTCTGCGGCGTGATCCGCATCCACACCGGCGGATTCTCCTGGTTGAGCTGGAGCGAGGTGAAGCTCTGCCGCCAGGCATCGGCGACGCGGACACGGATGTTGAGCTTGGCGATCTCCTGCGGGAGGCTGCGTTCGAGCTCGCGGATGACGGGTGCGAGCTTCTCGTCGGCCTTGTCGGTGAAGGTGATCCGCTTGCCGAGGAAGTCGATGCCCGGCGCCGTCGTCCAGCTATAGGCGAGGCGAACGGTGGCGCGGGGCTGCCAATTCTCGGTCATCGACAGGCGGATGCGGGCGCGGACCATGGCCGATCCCGTCGCGGTCTCGCCCTTCAGGAAACCGCCGACATGGCGTGCGGAGATGTTCGCATGGATCGGCACGTCCGCGACGATCTCGTCGCCTTCGCCGCGCAAGCGAATTGCGGAACGGTTGACCATGCCCACCACGGTGCAGCCGAGATCCGGGCTGACCTTGATCTTGGCCTTGAACAGCTTCACCCGCTGGGCGGGCACGCATTTGTCGACCTGCTGGTTGATCGTCCAGAGCGTGCGCGGCACGGCCTTTTCGAGCGCGCGGCTGAGGACCGAGACATTGACGTCGAGCGGCACGTCGATCGCGGAGAGCTGGTGCGGCACTTCGACAGCGTCGGTCGCGTGCGGCGGCGCCTCAGCCTTGGTCCCGCCCAGCAGGAACAGCATGGCCGCCAGGCCGCCCGCGAGCACCACGAGCAGAATGCCGATGATCCAGAGCCGCCGGCTGCGAAACGCGCTGCGGGGCATGGGCTTGTCGTCGGGCAATCTTCTGTTCCCCCAAAGCCTATGGACGTGATACCCGCGAAACGACCCCGAGGTTCCAGACAAGTTCGAGATCAGCCGGCTTGACGGCCCCCGTCGCCACTCCCCACCTTACACGCGTACACGTGAGGATCGCTTACCCCCCATGCAGCTCGTCATCGTAGAATCGCCGGCAAAGGCGAAGACCATCGAGAAATATCTCGGCAAGGACTACCGCGTCCTCGCTTCCTACGGCCATGTCCGCGACCTGCCGGCGAAGGACGGATCGGTCGATCCCGATGAAGGGTTCGCGATGGAGTGGGAGACCTATGCGGACAAGTCCAAGCAGCTGAAGGCGATCTCGGACCTCGCCAAGACCGCCGACCGCCTGATCCTCGCGACCGACCCCGATCGCGAGGGTGAGGCGATCAGCTGGCACGTGCAGGAAGTGCTGCGGAACAAGAAGGCGCTGCCCAAGGAAGTGGAACGCGTCACCTTCAACGCGATCACCAAGCCGGCGGTGCTGACCGCGATGGCGAACCCGCGCGAGCTCGATACCGACCTGATCGACGCATACCGGGCGCGCCGCGCGCTCGACTATCTGGTGGGCTTCACCTTGTCGCCGGTGCTGTGGCGCAAGCTGCCGGGCGCCAAGTCGGCCGGCCGCGTCCAGTCGGTGGCGCTACGCATCATCGTCGATCGCGAGCGCGAGATCGAAAGCTTCAAGAGCCAGGAATATTGGTCGGTCATCGCCGAGATGGAGCAGGACGGCACGCCCTTCCAGGCGCGCATGGTCAAGTACAAGGGCGACAAGCTCGACCGCCTGTCGATCGGCGACGGCAAGACCGCCGCGGCGGCGAAGCTGGCCGTCGAGGAAGGCCGCTTCACCGTGGTCTCGGTCGAGACCAAGCCGGCGATGCGCAACCCCGCCGCGCCCTTCACCACGTCGACGCTGCAGCAGGAAGCCGCGCGCAAGCTGGGCTTCTCGGCCAGCCACACGATGCGGATCGCGCAGGGCCTCTATGAGGACGGCGCGATCACCTACATGCGTACCGACGGCGTCCAGATGGACCCGAGCGCGATCCAGGAGGCCCGCAAGGCGGTCGCGAGGCGCTATGACGGCTCGTACGTGCCGGACAAGCCGCGCGTCTACACGACCAAGGCGAAGAACGCCCAGGAAGCGCACGAGGCGATCCGCCCGACCGACTTCGGCAAGGACAAGGCGGGATCGGGCGACCACGGCCGGCTCTACGAGCTGATCTGGAAGCGCGCGCTGGCAAGCCAGATGGCCTCGGCGCGGATGGAGCGCACGACGATCGACCTGGAGGACGCGACCAGCCAGCACGGGCTGCGCGCCACCGGCCAGGTGGTGATCTTCCCGGGCTATCTCGCGCTCTACGAAGAAGGCCGCGACGACGAGGGCGACGAGGATTCGCGCCGCCTGCCGCGGATGAACGAAGGCGCGACGCCGGCCAAGAAGGCGGTCAACGCCGAGCAGCACTTCACCCAGCCCCCGCCCCGCTTCTCGGAGGCCTCGCTGGTCAAGCGGCTGGAAGAGCTCGGCATCGGCCGGCCTTCGACCTATGCCTCGATCATCCAGGTGCTCAAGGACCGCGCCTATGTGCGCGTCGAGAAGAACCGCTTCTTCGCCGAGGAGAGCGGGCGTCTGCTGACGGCGTTCCTCGAGCGCTTCTTCCAGAAATACGTCAATTACGACTTCACCGCCGAGCTCGAGGAGGAGCTGGACGACGTGTCGGGCGGCCGCGCCCAGTGGCAGGCGGTGCTGGAAGCGTTCTGGAAGGACTTCAAGCCGCGCACCGCCGATGTGATGGAACAGAAGCCTTCGGACATCACCGCGGCGCTCGACGAGTTCCTGGCACCCTATCTGTTCCCCGAAAAGGCGGACGGCAGCGATCCGCGGGCCTGCCCCAATTGCGCCGGTGGCCGGCTGGCGCTGCGCGGCGGCAAGTTCGGCGCATTCATCGCCTGCTCCAACTATCCCGAGTGCAAATACACCCGCCGCTTCGCCCAGCCGGGCGGGGAGGAAGGCGCGGACAGCGGACCCGAAGTGCTGGGCAACGATCCCGACACCGGCCTGCCGGTCGAGCGCAAGTCGGGCCGGTTCGGGCCCTACATCCAGCTTGGCGAAGGCAAGGAAGCGGCGCGCGCCTCGATCCCGAAGGACGTCGAGCTCGACCTGGAGCTGGCGCTCAAGCTGTTGAAGCTGCCGCGCGTGATCGGCGACCACCCGGAGACGGGCAACCCGATCACCGCCTCGATCGGCCGCTATGGCCCGTATCTGGCGCATGACGGCAAGTATGCGCGGCTGCAGGGCACGATGGAGGTGTTCGAGACCGGCATGAACGCCGCAGTGGTCAAGCTTGCCGAGGCTGCGGCGAATGCGGGCCGTCCGGCGCGTGGGGCCTCGCGCGAGCCGCTGAAGGTTCTCGGCAAGCATCCGCGTACCGAAGCCGAGATCAAGCTGATGGAGGGGCGCTACGGCGCGTACGTCACCGACGGCGAAACCAACGCGACGCTTCCCAAGTCGGTCGACAAGGACCAGCTGACGCTCGAGGAAGCCGCCCAGCTGATCGACGCCCGCGCCGCGGCGGGTCCCGCCAAGGGCAAGGGCAAGAAGAAGGCCGCGCCCAAGAAGGCTGCGGCGAAGAAGCCGGCGGCCAAGAAGGCTCCGGCGAAGAAGGCTGCTGCCAAGAAGGAAGCGTAAACTCTACACCGTCACCCCGGCGAAAGCCGGGGCCCAGGGTTACTCTGCCCAGATGGTCCTGCTTGACCCTGGGTTCCGGCTTTCTCCGGGATGACGAGGTGTGGCTGGCGTCGCGATCATCGCGACGACATTAGCCCGCGCTCGTCCGGAGGATCAGGCCGCCCGCACCTCGAAGCCCCGGAGCCACGCACGCGCGGCCTTCTGCGCCTCGATGATCTCGCGTGCCGTCATGTCCTCGGCGATCTCCGCGCGGCATTCCTGCGCGCGGCCGTCACCGGTGACGGCGGCAATGTTGAACCATTTATGCGCCTCGACCAGATCGACGCCGACACCGTCGGCGCCGCTCGAATAGACCATGCCGAGATCGTAACACGCGTTGGCATCGCCGCGGGCCGCATCACGCAACCGGCTCTCGATAAGGAAACGCGCACTCTTCAGGCTGCTGCCCATGTCGCTCACCCCAAGTTAACCACACCCTTTCGTGGTGGCTTGGGGTTTGGCACCTGAATTCGAAACAAATGGTTAACGGCGTTAACCGTATTTGTTCAGGTCCGTACTATTCGGGTACCGCGATATTATCGATGAGCCGGGTGCCGCCGATGCGCGCGGCGGCGAGCAGGCGCATCGGCCGGCCGGCCTCGGGCACACCCAGGCTCTCGGCATCGGCGAGCGCGACGTAATCGACGTCGAAGCCGGCCGCGGCAAGCGTCTCGCGGGCCTGGGCGAGCGCCGCCTCGGCATCGCCGCCCTCGGCGATCGCGCGGGCCACGGCGCCGAGGGCGCGCGGCAGCGCCACGGCCTTGGCGCGATCCTCGGGCATCAGGAAGGCGTTGCGCGAGGAGAGCGCCAGCCCGTCGTCATCGCGCTGGGTGAGCACCGACTGGATCTCGACGGGCAGGTTGAGATCGGTGGTCATGCGGCGGATCACGGCGAGTTGCTGCCAGTCCTTCTCGCCGAAGAACGCCACATCGGGCTGGACCTGGTTGAAAAGCTTGGAGACCACGGTCGCGACACCATCGAAGTGGCCGGGACGGTGCGCACCTTCGAGCACGCCGCTCACGCCGGTGACCGAGACATTGGTCGCGAAGCCTTCGGGATAGACGACTTCGACCGGAGGCATCCACAGCACATCCACGCCGGCATTGGTGAGCAGGCGCGAATCCGCGGCTTCCTTGCGGGGGTACTTCGCCAGGTCCTCGTTCGCGCCGAACTGCCTGGGATTGACGAAGATCGAGACGACCACGCGGTCCGCCGCGCGCTTCGCGGCTTCGACCAGCGCCATATGCCCGTCATGCAGCGCCCCCATGGTAGGAACCAGGGCGATACGCTCACCGGCCTGGCGCCAGGCGGAAATCGCCTCACGAAGGACTTCGAGCTGACGGACTGTTTGCACGCGTTAACACTTTCGATAAGACGGAGCGCGGCCTTCTATGGGGGGCAGGCCGTTCGATCAATAAAGGATGTTGGGACGTTGAGCGACGGGCCGAAGCGACTGCACGTTCTGGTGTTCGCGAATGAGAAGGGCGGGACGGGCAAGTCCACCACCGCCGTTCACACTGCGATTGCCCTTGCCGCGAAGGGAGCGCGTGTCGCTTGCTTCGATCTGGACCACCGCCAGCGGACGATGGGGCGCTATCTCGACAACCGCGCCGCGACGAGCAAGCGGATGGGTCGCGAGCTGCCGATGCCGGTCTATGACACGCATGACGGCGAGAGCATGTCCTATTTCTCGGAGGCGCTGGACAAGCTGGGCGAAGGCGCGGACTTCCTGGTGATCGACACGCCGGGCCGCGACGACAAGTTCGCGCGGATCGCGGTGACCAACGCTGATACGCTGGTCACGCCGATGAACGACAGCTTCGTCGACTTCGACCTGATCGGCCAGGTGGATCCCGATACGTTCAAGGTCGTGCGCCCCAGCTTCTATTCCGAGCTGATCTGGGAATCGCGCAAGCGCCGGGCAAAGGCGGACGGCGAGACGATCGACTGGGTGGTGTTGCGCAACCGCATGCAGCACATCGAGGCGCGCAACATGAAGCGCGTGTCCGAGGCGATCGACCAGCTTTCCAAGCGCGTCGGCTTCCGGGTGATCTCGGGGCTTTCGGAGCGCGTGATCTACCGCGAGCTCTTCCCCAAGGGACTGACCATGCTCGACAGCCGCGAATTCGGCGAGATGGGCCTGGCGCATGTCGCCGCGCGCCAGGAGCTGCGCGAGATGATGGCCGGCCTGGCGCTGCCCGAAGTCACCATGCCGCTGTTCGCCTGATGATCTTCAAGCTGCTCATCGCCGCCGCGGTTCTATACGCGCTCTACCAGCTCGTGCTGAAGCCACGCTCCAAGGGGCCGCGCATGCCGGAGGACGAGGCGCGCGCGATCCTGGGCATCTCCGCCGAGGCCGACGAGGCCGCGATCCGCGCGGCGCATCGCCGGCTGGTCAGCGCGGTGCACCCCGACAAGGGCGGCTCGGCCGAGCTGACCCGCCGGATAAATGCAGCGCGCGACACCTTGTTACGCCTGCGCAATTGAACTTTCCGCCCCGCTCGGGAATTAGGCGGACAACCATTCCCCGGGAGGCAGTATGACGCATATCTTCAACCCCACCTCGCTGCGCGAGTATGACATTCGCGGGATCGTGGGCGAGTCTCTCGGTCCCGATGACGCACGCGCGATCGGCCGAGGCTTCGCGACGCTGCTGCGCCGCGCCGGCGGCACCCGCGTGGCGGTGGGCCGCGACGGCCGCCTGTCCTCGCCGATGCTCGAAGCGGCGCTGATCGAGGGGCTTACCCAGTCCGGCTGCAGCGTGGTGCGCACCGGCATGGGGCCGACCCCGATGCTATATTACGCCGAGGCTACGCTGGAGGTGGATGGCGGCATCCAGATAACCGGCAGCCATAATCCCGGCCATTACAACGGCTTCAAGATGGTGTTTCAGCACCACAGTTTTTTTGGCGAGAAGATCCAGGAACTGGGCAAGATGGCCGCGGAAGGCGACTGGGACGAGGGCGACGGCAGCGAGACGGTGACCGACGCGGACGTCGAGGACCTCTATGTCAGCCGGTTGATCGCGGGATATGCCGGCGGCGCCTATCGCGTCGGATGGGATACGGGCAACGGGGCCGCCGGCCCGGTGATCGAGAAGCTGGTGAAGCTGCTGCCGGGTGAGCATCATACGTTGTTCACCGAAGTGGACGGCAATTTCCCCAATCATCATCCCGATCCCACCGAGGAAAAGAACCTCGCCGATCTCAAGAAGCTCGTCGCGGAGAAGCAGCTCGATTTCGGACTTGCATTCGACGGCGATGGCGACCGCCTGGGTGCGATCGACGGGCTGGGCCGCGTGGTTTGGGGCGATCAGCTTCTGTCCATTTTGGCTGAACCTGTCCTGCGCGTGGAGCCGGGCGCGACGATCATCGCCGACGTGAAGGCCAGCCAGATGCTGTTCGACCGAGTCGCGGAGCTGGGCGGCAAGCCGCTGATGTGGAAGACCGGGCACAGCTTGGTGAAGACCAAGATGAAGGAAACCGGCGCGCCGCTCGCCGGCGAGATGAGCGGCCACATCTTCTTCGCGCAGGACTATTACGGTTTCGACGACGCGCAATATGCGGCGATCCGGCTGATCCAGGCGATCCATGTGATCGGCAAGTCGCTGACCGAGCTCAAGGACGCCATGCCCAAGCTGGTCAACACGCCGGAGATGCGCTTCCAGGTCGACGAGAGCCGCAAGTTCGCGGTGGTGGACGAGGTCCTGGATCGCCTCGAGGCTTCGGGCGCGGAAGTGGACCGCACCGACGGCGCGCGGGTGAACACCCCCGATGGCTGGTGGCTGCTGCGCGCCTCGAACACGCAGGACGTGCTCGTCGCCCGCGCCGAGGCCAAGGACCAGGCCGGGCTCGACCGGCTGCTCGCCCAGATCGACGACCAGCTCGCCCAGAGCGGACTGGTGCGCGGCGAGCAGGCTGCGCACTGAACTTCTGAAAGCCCCTCCCCTTCAGGGGAGGGGTTTAGGGTGGGGCTGCGTCTCACCGAGACCAGCCTTCGCGGAGAGTCCCCACCCCAACCCCTCCCCTGAAGGAGAGGGGCTTATTGTTTTGACTCGCATTTCAGCGTTTCCGCCCCCATTTGGGGGCCATGGCGTCATCTGCCCCGTCCATCATCCGCGTCATCGATCTCGAGACCACCGGCGACAAGCCACCCGCGCATGCCGTGGTCGAGATCGGCTGGCAGGACGTCGCGCTCGGCAAGGACGGGCGCTGGGAGCTGTATGGCGAAGGCGGCAACCGGATGGTCAATCCGGGCCGGCCGATCCCGCCGCTGACCATGGCGATCCACCATATCCGCGACGAGGACGTCGCCCACGCGCCCTGGTGGCACGACGTCGCGCGGCCGATCCTCGATCCCTGGCCGCGTCGCATCGCGCTGGCCGCGCACCGGGCGACCTTCGAGGAGCAATATTGCACCCCCGCGCTCACCCGCGGCGCCGACTGGATCTGCACCTGGAAATGCGCGCTGCGGCTATGGCCGGACAGCGGCGGCTTTTCGAACCAGTTCCTGCGCTATTGGCGCCATCCCGTGGGCCTGGAGCATGAGCGCGGCCTGCCCGCGCACCGCGCCTTCCCCGATGCCTATGTGACCGCGCACCACCTGCGCGACATGCTCAACGAAGCGAGCGTGGCGCAGCTGGTCGAATGGTCGAAGCTGCCGGGGCTGCTGCCTCGCGTCCGCTTCGGCCCCGACCGCGGCAAGGAATGGAGCGAGATCGACGACGATTCGCTCGCCACCTTCCTGGGCGACCGCGACGAGGATATCCGCTTCACCGCGCAGACCGAGTTGGCGCGGCGCCGTGGCGGGGGGCCGGTCGGGCGCGACCTGCCGGCACAGGACCTGCTGTTCTAACCTACCGCTTCCCCGCGATCAGCCAGCGCACCCCTTCGAGCACGATGCCATAGACCAGATGCGACGCCGCGCCATAAGCGTGGGTGGCGAGCGGCGTTTCCTCCGGCCCCGGCGCCAGTCCCGCGGCGGGCACGGCGACTTCGTCGAGCAGGGCGCTGGTGGCGATGCCATAGGCACTGCCGAAGCCGGCACTCGCTTCGGGCTTGTACTCGGTGATCAGGCCATAGATGCCGCCCAGCACAGCGCCGGTGATGTAATGGACCGCCTGGCCCGCCTGTTCGCGATAGTCGTCGGGGACCGGCGCATCGGTCAGTGCCTCGCTCGCCTTGTCGGCGGCCTTCACCGTGGCGGGATCCTCGTCCGTGCCGTCTTCGGGCAGCAGCTTTCCCGCCTGGTGCTGGAAAGCCGCCATCGCCGCCGAGGCGACGAGCCCCGCGGCGACGCCGGCGAGAAGACCGAGAAGGGGACGGGGCTTTGCCATTTTCGGTCTCCGGGCAGGAATGGGCTCAACGCACCCACCCCTGCCCGGCTCCCGCCGTCACATCAATATCGGGGCATTAATATTGGATGCGCTCGGCCTTGAGATTGTGCTTGGCGAGATAGGCCTGGACGCTGTCGCTGCCCGCGAGATGGCCGGCGCCGACGGCGATGAACACCGTGCCTGGCTTGGCCATGCGCGCGCTGATCCAGTCGGCCCAGCGGGCGTTGCGGTCGGTGAGGAGCAGCTTGCCCAGCTCGGGCGTCTTGCGCATCTCTTCGTTCATCGTGTTGCCCAGCGCCACGGGATCGCCGGCCGCCCATTGCACGACCATCTTGTCGAGCACCGGCCCGGCCTTGGCGTAATCGGTGATCGTGCTGACCAGATACTTGATCTGGAGGTCGGCCGGCATCGTATCGAAATAGCCGAGCTGCTGCTCAACGGTCTCGAGCCCGACCATCTGCTTGTTCGCCGCCTTGGCGGCTTCGGTGATCGCGTGCTCGGCGCCGCTGTTCGGATCGTAGCCGAGCTTCTGGAGCGGGGCGATGCTGAGCGTCATCGCGGCGAACCAGGGCTCCAGCCGGTCGAGCGTGTTGGCGGGCATGCCGAGGTCGGCGAGCGCGGCGGCGTAAGGCGCGCGCGCGGACTCGGGCAGCTTCTCGGTGAGCGTGGGATCGGTGGCGGGGGCGAGCGCCATCTTGCCGACCAGGCCCTGCATCGTCGCCATGTCGGGCTGGATCATCTCGAGCACCACCGTGTCGCTCTTGTCGAACGCGGCCTTCACCGCTTCGTCGAACCAGCTGAGGCCGGGCTTGAGCACATGGACCGTGCCGAACAGATAGATGGTGGTGTCGGCATCCTTGACCACCCAGATCGCCGGATCGGCATCCTTGGCGGGCGCCGGCGCGGCCTGCGCCGCAGCCTGGGCATAAGCGGCCGGCATCGAGGCAAGCGCAGTGAACCCCGCCAGGACGGCGAGCAGCTTCTTCTTCAACATGTGAAACACTCCAATTGCGCGGCCTTCACGGCCGGAGCTTCTTCCAGAAATAGGCAGCGGCCATGACGATCATGGTCGCGATGAAGAGGGCCTCGTGGTCGGGCTCGCGGACCACCGCGCCCTTCCAGAGGAAATACCAGTTGGCGTAGAGGATCAGGTAGAAGTTGAGCGCGATCGTGCCGGCGACGTAATTGTCGCGCCGCTCGACCTCATCGACGCTGCTGAGGAAATACCAGGTGCCGCCGCCGACGCAGAGCGTCAGGACGACCGCCAAGCCGATCGCCACCGCCGCGGGCAGCATGCCGGTGTTGTGCTCCATGACGACCAGGCCCGCGCCGACGAAGCCGCCGAGCAGCATGAACCCGGCCATCAGGCCCCAGAAGCGGTTGTGGCGCGATTTCTCGGCGCGCTCGCCCGGACCTTCAGTCATCTTCGCCTCCCGAGCCCTCATCGGAAAATACCTCCTCAATGGGCATGGCGAACAGGCGCGCGATCTTGAAGGCGAGCGGCAGCGACGGATCATATTTGCCCGTCTCGATCGCATTCACGGCCTGGCGCGACACGCCGAGCCGGCCGCCAAGCTCCGCCTGGCTCCAGTCGCGTTCGGCGCGCAGCACTTTCAGCCGGTTTCGCATTCGCTGTTCTTGCCATGTCCCCATGACCTGACACTCTGTCAGGCACCCCTTACATAGCGAGTCGCGCGAGGTTGTCAACAAGACCTGACACAATGTCAGGCTTGGCTAGCCAAGGAGCTCCTTGATCGGGAGGCTGGAGTCAGCGATCCGCGCCGGATCGATGGCGAGCGCCTCGGCCACCAGCTTGCGGCCCTGGACATAGTCCTTGACCGCATTGACGCAGTCGAGCGCGATCACCCGGCCCTCGCGGTAATAGACCAGCGAGAAGCTGCGCGTCGCCGGATCGCCGCGGACCACCGCCGCGTCATGGCCGGCCGACAGGCCGACGGTCTGGAGCTTCAGGTCATACTGGTTGGACCAGAACCAGGGCACGGCGTCATAGCCCGCCTCGACGCCGCAGATCGTCTTCGCTGCGACGGTCGCCTGGTCATTGGCGTTCTGGACCGACTCGAGGCGGATCGCAGTGTCGGCGGCGTAGCGGTTCACATGGAGCGCGCAGTCGCCGATCGCGAAGATGTCGGGCAGGCTGGTGCGGGATTGGTCGTCGACCAGCACGCCATTGCCGCCCGCGGCGCCTGCGTCGAGCAGCGGTGCCACGGCCGGGACGATGCCGATGCCGACGATCGCCATGTCGGCGGCGACGACCTCGCCGCCGGCCAGGCGGATGCCAGTGACTTTCGTCTCGCCCTCGATCGCCTCGACCTGGACGCCCAGGCGGATCTCGACGCCGTGCGCGCGATGCTCGGCCTCGAAGAAGCGCGACAGCGGTTCGCCGGCGACGCGGGCAAGGACACGGTCCTGCGCTTCGAGCACGGTGACCTGCTTGCCGAGCTTGGCGAGCACGGCGGCTGCCTCGAGCCCGATATAGCCGCCACCGATCACGGCGACGCCGGTGACGCCGTCCAGTTCGGCCATCATCTGGTCGACATCGGCGCGGGTGCGGACGGTATGGATGCCGGCGAGGTGGTGGCCATCGCAGGACAGCCGGCGCGGCTTGCCGCCGGTCGCCCAGATCAGCTGGCCATAGTCGATGCTCTCGCCATTGGCAGTCACCTTGTGGGCGACGGGATCGACCGCAGTCACGGTACGGCCCGGCAGCATCGTGACCTGGCGCTCTTCCCAGAAGGCGGCATTGCGGATCAGCAGCCGCTCGAAGGCCTTTTCGCCCGACAGATATTCCTTGGACAGCGGCGGGCGCTCATAGGGCAGCTCGGGCTCGTCGCCGAGCAGCGCGATCGTCCCTTCGAACTTGTTCTGGCGCAGCGCGATCGCCGCCTGGGCGCCGCCATGGCCGGCACCGACGATCAGGACGTCGAATTTCATGCCTTGAGCCGCTCCGCATGCCAGGCGATGTGCTCGCCGAGGAAGGTCGAGACGAAATAATAGCTATGGTCATAGCCCGGCTGGAGCCGCTGCGTGAGCGCGATGCCGGCCTTGGCGCAGGCAGTGGCGAGCAAGTCGGGCCGGAGTTCCTTCTCGAGGAACGGGTCGTTGGTACCGGTATCGACGAGCAACTCGGGCACGCGCGCACCGTCCTCGATCAGCGCGACAGCGTCATGCTGGCGCCAGGCAGCGCCTTCCCTGCCGAGATAGCCGGCCAGCGCCTTCTGGCCCCAGGGCGCCTGGCTGGGCGCGACGATCGGCGAGAAGGCGGAGACCGAGCGGAAGCGGTCGGGATTGCGCAGGCCGATGGTCAGCGCGCCGTGGCCGCCCATCGAATGGCCGGTGACGCCCTGGCGGGCCATGTCGGCGGGGAATTCGGCGGCGATCAGCGCGGGCAGCTCGGTCTCTATATAGGAGCGCATCTGGAAATGCGTCGACCAGGGTTCCTGGGTCGCATCGAGATAGAAGCCGGCGCCCTGACCGAAATCATAGGCTTCGTCATCGGGCACACTGGCCCCGCGCGGGCTGGTATCCGGCGCGACCAGGATCACTCCATGCTCGGCACAGGCAGCGCGATACTCGCCCTTTTCGGTGACGTTGGCGTGGGTGCAGGTGAGGCCGGAGAGATACCACAGCACCGGCAGCGTCGTGCCGGGCGCATGCTCTGGCACGAAGGCCGAGAAGCCCATGTCGGTGCCGGTGACGGCGGAGGCGTGGCGATAGACGCCCTGGGTGCCGCCATGCGCCTTGTTGGCCGAAAGCTGTTCCATCAGAGCGCCTCTATCTGGGTGGCGGTGGCTTCGTCGCCGGTGTTGGGCGTGCCCGTCGGCTCGATCACGATCATCTTCACTTCGCCGTGGCGGGCGACCGGGCGATGCTCGACCCCGCGCGGCACGACGAAGATCTCGCCCGGTCGGAGCGTCATAATGCGGTCGCGCAACTCGATGTCGAGCACGCCTTCGAGAACGAGGAAGAAATCGTCGGTCTCGGGATGGCTGTGCCAGACGAATTCGCCGTCCACCTTTACGATGCGGACGTCGTTGTCATTGTAGCGCGCAACGATGCGCGGTGCCCAATGCTCGGTGAAGGTAGCGAACTTCGCTTCGAGGTTCACGACCTCGCTCATGCCGGCACGCGCCACATCCCGCACAATTTGTTGCCGTCGGGGTCGCGCAGATAGGCAAGGTACAGCGAGCCGAGCGAGCCGCCCTCGCGCACGCCCGGCGGGTCCTCGATCGCGGTGCCGCCATGCGCGAGGCCGGCCGCATGGAACGCCGCCGCCTGTTCGGCCGAGGCGCACTTGAAGCCGATCGTCGCGCCATTGGCGCAGGTCGCCGGCTCGCCGTCGATCGGCTCGCTGATGCAGAAACTGCCCCCATCATGCCGATAGAACAGCCGGACCTGGCCGGTGGCGTTGACGTGCCGGAACGGCTCGCCCGCCCCGAGGACCCCAAGCACCGCATCGTAGAAAGCCTTGGACCGCTCGATGTCGTTGCTGCCGACCATCACATGGCTGAACATCTCAGTAGACCACCACGCTGCGGATGCTCTCGCCGGCGTGCATCAGGTCGAAGCCCTTGTTGATCTCGTCCAGCGTCAGGACGTGCGTGATCATCGGGTCGATCGCGATCTTGCCGTTCATGTACCAGTCGACGATCTTGGGCACGTCGGTCCGGCCCTTCGCCCCGCCGAACGCGGTGCCGCGCCAGTTGCGCCCGGTCACCAGCTGGAACGGGCGGGTGGAGACCTCCTTGCCCGCCTCGGCCACGCCGATGATGATGCTGGTGCCCCAGCCGCGGTGGCAGGCCTCGAGTGCGGTGCGCATCACTTCGGTGTTGCCGGTGCAGTCGAAGGTGTAATCCGCGCCGCCATCGGTGAGCGCGAGGATCTCGGCGACGGTCTGCTCGCGCGACTTGCCGCGGCCGTCGATGAAGTCGGTCATGCCGAACTGGCGGCCCCAGGCCTCGCGGTCCGGGTTGATGTCGACGCCGATGATCTTGTTCGCGCCCGACATCCTCGCGCCCTGCAGCACGTTGAGGCCGATGCCGCCCAGGCCGAACACGACGATATTGTCGCCGACCTGGACCTTGGCGGTGTTGACCACCGCGCCGACGCCGGTGGTGACGCCGCATCCGATATAGCAGCTGGTCTGGAACGGCGCGTCCTCGCGGATCTTCGCCACGGCGATCTCGGGCAGCACGGTGAAGTTCGAGAAGGTCGAGCAACCCATGTAATGGAAGATGGTCTGGCCCTTGTAGCTGAACCGCGAGGTGCCGTCGGGCATCAGGCCCTTGCCCTGGGTGGCGCGGATCGCGGTGCACAGGTTCGTCTTGCCGCTGAGGCACGACTTACACTGGCGGCATTCGGGGGTGTAGAGCGGGATGACATGATCGCCGGGCTTCACGCTGGTGACGCCCGGGCCGACTTCGCGGACGATGCCGGCACCTTCATGGCCGAGCACCGAGGGGAAGATGCCTTCCGAATCCAGGCCGTCGAGCGTGTAGGCATCGGTGTGGCAGATGCCGGTCGCCATGATCTCGACCAGCACTTCGCCGGCCTTGGGGCCTTCGAGGTCGAGCTCGACGATCTCGAGCGGCTGTTTCGCTTCGAAGGCGACGGCGGCGCGGGTCTTCATGGGATAGGTCCTTGGCTTTCTCGGGGTCGCCCGGGCTCATCGGCCAAGACGGCGCGAGGCGCAAGCTTGGCCGGGCGGCCGAGTTGGGCCTATGGGCGGCGGAATGGCCTATTTCGAAGCCCAGCACCGCGACCTTGCAGCCCTTGCCCAACAAAGCCGCGCCCGCCGGCTGAACGCCCGGGCAGGGAGGGATTTCTCCTCGAACGACTATCTCGCGCTTGCTGGCGACTCGGCGCTGGCGGCTGCGGCGCGCGACGCGATCGAAGCGGGCGTGCCGATCGGATCGGGCGGGTCCCGGCTGCTGCGCGGCAATCACGAGGCCCATGAGCGGCTGGAGGCGGATGCCGCGCGCTTCTTCGGGGCGGAGAGCGCGCTCTATTTCTCCACCGGCTATGCGGCCAATGCGGCGCTGCTCGCCACGCTGCCCCAGCGCGGCGACCTGATCGTCTACGACGCGCTGATCCACGCCAGCGCCCATGAAGGCATGCGGCTGGGCCGGGCGGAGACGCGGGCGGCCGCGCATAACGATGTCGATGCGTTCGAGGACGTGATCGCGGGGTGGCGGCGCGAAGGCGGCACCGGGTGCGTATGGATCGCAGTGGAGAGCCTCTATTCGATGGACGGCGACCGGGCGCCCCTGGAGGCGCTCGCGGCGCTGGCCGACCGGCACGAGGCGATCCTGCTGGTAGACGAGGCGCATGCCACCGGCGTGTTCGGGGAGCAGGGGCGCGGGCTGGCGGCGGGACTGGCCGGGCGCGAGAACCTGATCACGCTGCACACCTGCGGCAAGGCACTGGGCTGCGAAGGGGCGCTGCTGTGCGGGCCGCAGGTGGTGCGCGATTTCCTGGTCAATCGCGGGCGCGCCTTCATCTTCTCGACCGCGCCGTCGCCGCTGATGGCAGTGGCGGTGGGCGCCGCGCTCAGGCTGATCGCCGAGCCGGGGCGGCGGGAACGGCTGCACGCGCTGATCGCGCGGGCGGAGGCATTGCTGGCGCCGGTCGGGGTCCAAGCGACGGGCTCGCAGATCCTGCCGCTGGTGCTGGGCGACGATGCGCGGACGATGGCGGCGGCGGCAGGGTTGCAGGAACTGGGCTTCGACGTGCGCGGCATCCGCCCGCCGACGGTGCCGGCGGGGACATCGCGGCTGCGCATCTCGCTGACCCTCAACGTGCGCGAGGATGACGTCGCGGCGCTGGCCGATGCGCTGGGGACGCTCGCATGCGGATAGTCGTCACCGGCACCGATACCGATATCGGCAAGACCGTGTTCGCGGCCGGACTCGCCGGGGCGCTCGGCGCCAGCTACTGGAAGCCGATCCAGAGCGGGCTGGACGGCGGCAGCGATGCGGAGCGCGTCGCGGCGCTGGCGGGCGTACCGGTGCTGTCCGAGGCCTATCGGCTCACCACGCCCTGCTCGCCGCACCTCGCAGCCGAGATCGACGGCGTGACGATCGATCCGGACCGGCTGATGCTGCCGCCGATCGACCCGCTGGTAGTCGATCCGCTGGTGATCGAGGGCGCGGGCGGCGTGCTGGTGCCAGTGACCCGTGCGCTGCTCTACGCCGATCTGTTCGCGCGCTGGGGCTTTCCGACAATATTGGTCGCGCGCACCAGCCTGGGTACGATCAACCACAGCCTGCTTTCGATCGAAGCGCTCCGCGCGCGGGACGTGCCGATCCTCGGCGTGGCGTTCGTCGGCGAAGCGAACGAGGACAGCGAGGCGACCATCGCCGCGATCGGCCGGGTGCGCCGGCTGGGCCGCCTGCCGATTCTGCCCAGGCTCGACCGCGACACCCTTTCCACCGCCTTCGCCCAGGCGTTCGACCTCAGGGACTTCGCGGCATGACCTCGCCCGTCTGGCACCCCTTCACCCAGCACGGCCTGGGCGAGCCGATCCCCGAGGTCGTACGCACCGAAGGCGCGGCGCTGCACACGCGGGATGGCGGGCGCTATGTCGATGCGATCTCGTCCTGGTGGGTGACGACGCATTGCCATTGCCACCCGCGGATCATGGCCGCGATCGCCGAGCAGGCGGGCCGCATGGACCAGATCATCTTCGCCGGCTGGACCCACGAGCCCGCCGAGACGCTCGCCCGCGAACTCGTCCGGATCACGCCCGAGCCGCTTAGCCACGTCTTCTTCTCCGACAGCGGCTCGACCAGCGTCGAAGTGGCGCTCAAGATGGCGCTAGGCTTCTGGGACAATCGCGGCGAACCCAGAAACCGTATCGTGGTGCTCGAGCATGGCTATCATGGCGACACGATCGGCGGCATGTCGGTCGGCGCGCGCGGGGTGTTCAACCGGCCCTACCAGCCCTTGCTGTTCGACGTCGCGACCATCCCCTTCCCCGAGCCCGGCCACACCCAGGCGACGCTCGATGCGCTCGAGGCGCAATGCCGCGACAAGCCCGCCGCGCTGCTGGTCGAGCCGTTGGTGCTGGGCGCGGGCGGCATGAAATTCTACTCGGCCAGCCTGCTCGCCGAGATGCGCAAGATCTGCACGGCGCATGATGTCCTGTTCATCGCCGACGAAGTGATGACCGGCTGGGGGCGCACCGGCACGCTGCTCGCCTGCGAGCGGGCGAACGTAGTGCCGGATATCCTTTGTCTTTCGAAGGGACTGACCGGGGGCGCCATCCCGCTGGCGGTGACAATGGCGACCGCGCCGATCTACGAGGCGCACCTGTCCGACGACCGTGCGCGGATGTTCTTCCATTCGTCGAGCTACACCGCCAACCCGATCGCCTGCGCCGCCGCCAATGCGAACCTGGCGATATGGCGCGAGGAGCCGGTGCTCGACCGCATCGGCGATCTTGGCGACCGCCAGCAGGACCGGCTCGACCGGCTCGCCGCCCATCCCCTGATCCGCAACCCGCGCCGGCTGGGCACGATCGTCGCGGCCGAGATCGGGTCGAGCGAATCGGCCTATCTCAATTCGGTGGGTCCGCGGCTGAAGGCGTTCGCGCTGGAGCGCGGCGTGCTGCTCCGCCCGCTGGGCAACACGATCTATGTGATGCCGCCCTATTGCATCGAGGATGGTGACCTCGACGCCGTCTACGCCGCGGTGACGGAGTTTCTGGAGCGGGAGCCCCGTATGGGGGATTTATTCGCGTTCTGAAGGGCGAATGGTGCTGCCGGTGAGGATTGAACTCACGACCTCAGCCTTACCAAGGATGCGCTCTACCACTGAGCTACGGCAGCACTCGCTCGACCAACCGGCGGTGCCGGGTCCCAAGCGGGAGCGCGCCTATGTGCTTGGGCAGGACCGATTGTCAACCCGCGTGGGGACGGTTTATCGCAGGAAGATGAGCGATACGGAAAAGAAAGCCCGGCTGGCCGAGGCGCTGCGGGCCAATCTGAGAAAACGGAAAGCCCAGGCGCGCGAACAGGCCGCGCCCGGCAATCCCGGCGATTCTCAGAGCGACCCGAACCAGAGCGAGACGCCCTGAGCCGCGTCATAGGCGTTGCGCGCGATCTCATGCGGCCCCTGGAGGTACATCGCCATCGTGACCGCGCCGGCCAGGAACCACATCACCCGATAGGTGCGCATTTCGCTTCTAACCATTTCAACTCGTCCCCGCCCAGCTGCGGTCCCAAAATCCGCATAACTTCAGCATGATAGGAATTAATCCAGGCGAGTTCCTGCACGGTTAGCAAAGATGGTAAAATTAGCGTTCGCTCGATCGGTGCGAAGGTGAGCGTCTCGAAGCCGAGCATTTGTTGTTCCGCACCCGAAACCAACTGCTTGGTGACCAGCACCAAATTCTCGATCCGGATGCCGAATTCCTGCGCCTTATAGTAACCGGGCTCGTTCGACAGGAACATGCCCTCGCGCAGCGGCTCGAGGCTCTGGCCGCCGGGATAATAGGGTTGGGCGATGCGCTGCGGGCCCTCGTGCACCGAGAGGTACGAGCCGACGCCGTGGCCGGTGCCATGGCCGTAATCGAGGCCGACTTCCCACAAGGGGCGACGCGCGAAGCTGTCGAGCTGGGCGCCGGTGGTCCCGTCGGGGAAGATCGCGGTGGCGATGGCGATGTGACCTTTCAGGACGCGGGTGAAGCGGTCCTTCATTTCCTCGCTCGCCTCGCCCACCGGCATGACGCGCGTCACGTCGGTGGTTCCGTCGGCGTACTGCCCGCCCGAATCGACGAGGTAGAGCTGGCCGAGCTCGATCTTCAGGCTCGATTCGTCGGTGACCTTGTAGTGCGGGATCGCGCCGTTGGGGCCGGTCGCCGAAATGGTGTCGAAGCTCAGGTCCTTGAGCACGCCGGTCTGGTCGCGGAATTCGCGCAGCTTGTCGGCGGCGGACATTTCGGTGAGGCCGCCCTGGGGCGCGGTTTCCTCGAACCACTTCAGGAAGCGGCTGAGCGCGGCGCCGTCGCGGGCCTGCGCGGCCTTCTGCCCGGCGATCTCGGCGGGGTTCTTCACGGCCTTGGCGAGGATCACCGGATCGCGCAGCGAGAGCACCTTGGCGCCGCCGGCATCGAGCGCATCGAAGATCGCCGAGACCGCGCTGCCCGGATCGGCGGCAACGCGCTTGCCGGCAAAGCCCCGGAGCGCAGGGGCGAATTCGCTGCGATCGTGGATACGGATCGCGTTGCCGAGGTGCTTGCGGACTTCGTCGGTCACCTTTTCGTCGGCGACGAAGAAATCTGCGGTGCCGTCGGCATTGACCACGGCATAAGCGAGCGCGACCGGCGTGTGGCTGACATCGGTGCCGCGGATGTTGAACGCCCAGGCGATCGAATCGAGTGCGGAGAGGACGACGGCATCTGCCTTGCGCTCGGCCAGCCAGTCGGCGATCTCGGCGCGCTTGGCGGGCGAGGACTTGCCGGCAAGGTCGTCGCTCTGGACGGCGAGCGTGGCGTCGCTGGGGGCGGGCTTGTCGGGCCACACCGCGTCGATCGGGTTGGTATTGACCGCGACCAGCTCGGCGCCCTTCTCGGCGAGCGCCTTGCGCGCTTCCTCGACCCAGGCGCGGGTGTGCAGCCAGGGATCATAGCCGATGCGGCCACCATCCGGGGCGTGATCGCCCAGCCAGCCCGCGACGCTGGTCGCGGGGACGCCGACATATTCCCAATCGTCGCCCGAGACCTGCTGGCGGACCTGGATCGTGTAGCGCCCATCGGTGAAGATCGCCGCTTCCTGGGGCAGCACGACCGCGGTGCCGGCCGAACCCTGGAAGCCGGTCAGCCAGGCAAGGCGCTGCGCATAGGCGCCGACATATTCGGACATGTGCTCATCGGTGAGCGGCACGACGAACCCGTCGAGACGGTCGCGCTTCAGCTGCTCGCGAAGGGCCTGGAGGCGGTCGGCATAGCTGGACATCGGAACTATCCTTCAAACTTTACATTTCGCGCCAAACTTCACGTTCATTCCCCATGTGGGGAATAAAAATGGCGTGTGAAGTTGGCGACTCCGCATGCCGTGGTGTTGGCCTATGAAATCCTACATTGGAAGCGCTATGGCCGGTCGCATGCTGCAACCGCCCCTGCCCCGCACCGACCTGGCCACCCCCGCCCTGCTGCTCGATGTGGCGGCGATGGACCGCAATATCGCGGCGATGGCCGAATTCGCCCGGTCGCGGGGCCTGGCGCTGCGGCCGCATGCCAAGACGCACAAGAGCGGCGAGATCGCCCGGCGGCAGATCGCGGCGGGTGCGGCGGGCATCTGCTGCGCCAAGCTGGGCGAGGCCGAGGCGCTTGCGGCAGACGGGGTGGGCGACATCCACCTGACCTCGCCGGTGGTGACGGCGGGGGCGATCCGGCGGCTGACCGCGCTGGCGGGCAAGATCCGGCTCTCGCTGGTCGCCGACCATCCGGATGTGGTGCGAGCGCTGGCGGGATGCGGCGCGACGGTGTTCGTCGACGTCGATCCGGGCAAGCACCGCACCGGGGTCACCTCGCCCGAGGCGGCGGTGGCGCTGGCACAGGCGATCGTCGGTGCCGGGCTGACGCTGGGCGGGGTGCAATATTATTGCGGATCCGAGCAGCACATCACGGCTTATGCCGACCGGCATGCGGCGATCGTCGAGAAGACCGACTATCTGCGCACCGTGCTGGCCGCGCTGGCGGATGCGGGGTTCGCCATTCCCGTGGTGACCGGGGCGGGTACCGGCACCTTCGCGATCGATGCCGAGCTGGGCGTGCTGACCGAGCTGCAGGTCGGCAGCTATATCTTCCTCGACCGCGAATATCGCGATTGCGAACTGGCCGGGCCGGTATTCGAGCAGGCGCTCTGGGTGGATTCCACCGTGGTCAGCGCGAACACGCCCGGCATGGTGACGATCGATGCGGGATTGAAGTCGTTCGCCACCGATGCCGGGGTGCCCATGGTCGCGTCAGGCACCGCGCGCTTCGCCTTCATGGGCGACGAGCAGGGTGCGCTGATCGGCGAGGAACTGCCAGGCCTGGCGGAACGCGTTACGCTCGTTCCGCCGCACTGCGACCCGACGGTCAACTTGTACGATCGCTATCATCTGGTCGACGGCGCGACGATCACCGGCGCGTGGCCGGTGACCGCCCGCGGTCGTTCCACCTAGCTAGCGGGGCTTAGCGGCGGACGTAATAGCAGCGATGCTTGGCGCTGATCGTGCGGTCGATCGCACGGCCGCCAAAGGCGCCGCCGACACCGCCGACCGCTGCACCGAGCAGGCCGTGGCCGATGATCGCGGGACCGGCGAGCACACCGACCGCCGCACCACCGATCAGGCCGGCATGGCCGGGCGAACGGCGGCATTTCTTGTAATAGGCGCGCGACTTGCTCGACTTGCCCTTGTAATGGGACTGGGCCGAAGCGGGGGCCATCGGAATAGCCGCGACGGGCATGGCCAGCGCAAAGGCGCTGAGCGTGGCAATCATCTTACGCATGACACTCCTCCTGCGTTGATCAGGACATGATGGGACAACCTGCACGGGCGCCCGGGGTTGCATGAACTGAAAACAACGACGCGTTCATCGGCTCGTTCCCGGGATCGTTCGGGCCGGACCAGGCATTGAAAGGGCATGGATCGACGCGCCGGCATCTCTACTCCGCGCGAGCGGCTGGGCGGCGCGCTCGGTGCGCTGGCGATGGTCGCGCTGCTCGGCTGGCTGCTGCTGAGCGGGCTGACGGTTCGGATGGGCGGCGCGCAGGTGCCGGCGCTGCAGCTGCTGCGCTTCACCTTGCCCCCACCACCGCCGCCCGAGCCCGAAATCGCGCCCAAGCCGAAGCCCCAGGCACCCAAGGAGGAGGGCAAGGCCTCGCCGCCCAACAAGGTTTCGCGCGCCACCGAGGTCGTGGCGCCGTTGCCGGCGCCCACCCCGCCTCCAATGCCCGCTGCGCCCAAGCCGGCGCAGGGGAGCGACAACAGCTCGGGCAATGCACCGATAGCGGGGCCGGGAACGGGCTCCGGCGGAACCGGCGACGGTACCGGTAGCGGCGGGCGCGGCAATGGCGCGGGAGGCGGCGGAGGCACGATCCTGCGGCTGCTGCGCGGCGACATAACCGATCGCGACTATCCCAAGGCGGCGGCGGAGGCGGGCGCGCAAGGGACGGTGGAGATGCGCTTCACCGTCGGCGTGGACGGGCGGGTGAGCGACTGCCGGGTGACGCGGTCGAGCGGCAACGCCGACCTGGACGAGACGACCTGCCGGCTGATCCTCAAGCGCTTCCGCTACGAACCGAGCCGGGACGCAAGCGGCAAGCCCTATGCCGATGTGGTGCGGGGCGAGCAGGTATGGGAGCTGTACGACCGGCCGGATCGGTGAAGGTGGATGATCGACAGGCCGTCACCCCTGAACCTTCATCGTCACCCGGCGAAAGCCGGGGCCCAGGGTTTCTCAGCCGTTCCGCTTGTGACCCTGTATCCCGGCTTTCGCCGGGATGACGGAATGAGTCAGGGGCGCACCAGTTTCTCCACCAGGAAATCGACGAACACGCGCACCCGCGCCGGGCGGGTGGCACCGCCGACATAGAGCGCATGGATATCCTCGCGGTCGCCGGGGTTGAACGGCTCGAGCAGTGCCAACAGGCGCCCGGCGGCGATATGATCGGCGGCGTTGAAGCTGCCGACCCGGGCAATACCCACGCCGTCGAGTGCGAGCTGGACCAAGGTCTCGCCATTGTTCGCTTCGACATTGCCGCCCACCGGCAGGGCATAGTCGCGGCCGTCCCGGCGGAAGGGCCAGACCGGCTCGGCGCGGCGGAAGTTGAAGTTGAGGCAATTGTGAGCGTGCAGGTCCTCGGGCAGTTGCGGCGTGCCGTGCCGGGCGAGATAGCCGGGCGCGGCGACGATATTGCGCCCGGTCTCGCCGATCTTGCGCGCGGTGAGCAAGCTGTCCGCCAACGGGCCGAAACGGATCGCGACATCGGCGCGGCCGCCGGCGACGTCCTCGAGCATGTCGCTCAGGCTGATATCGACCAGGATGCCGGGATAGCGCGCGACGAACTCGCCGAGCAGGGGCACGATCGCGATCCGGCCATGGGCGAGCGATGCGCTGACCCGCAGCCGGCCGCGCGGCGCGGCCTGGTCGGCGAGCGCGCCTTCGACTTCGGCGATGTCGGCCAGGATGCGCTGCGCGGCGTGGAGATAGGCATCGCCCTCGGGCGTCAGCACCAGCCGGCGGGTGGTGCGAGTGATCAGGCGGACGCCGAGGCGCGCTTCGATCCGGGCGAGCGCGCGGCTCACGGCCGAGGGGGTGAGATCGAGCCGGCGCGCGGCGGCGGACAGGCTGCCCTCGCGCACCGCCGTCACGAAGACCTCCATCTCGCCCGAACGATCCGCAAGGGTACGACTCATTCGTGATTCCAGTGCACAGATGCTTCCCCTATTGGGTATCTACCGGAAGGCGGTTCGGCAGTCCATTTACACTGCTGCACAAATCCGGAGCCAATGCATGAGTCCCCGCCCCGCCCTTCTCGCGCTCGCCATCGGTGCTTTCGGCATCGGCGTCACCGAATTCACGCCGATGGGGTTGCTGCCCGTGATCGCCGGCGACCTTGGCGTGTCGATCCCCACCGCGGGCCTGCTGGTCAGCGCCTATGCGATCGGCGTGCTGATCGGCGCGCCGCTGATGACACTGACCACCGGCCGGGTGCCGCGCCGCACCCTGCTCATCGCGCTCGCCGGCATCTTCACCATCGGCAATCTGCTGGCGGCGGTATCGGACAGCTATGCGATGCTGATGGCGGCGCGGATCGTCACGTCGTTCAACCATGGCGCGTTCTTCGGCGTGGGATCGGTGGTAGCTGCCGGGCTGGTCGCACCCGAGCGCCGCGCCGGGGCGATCGCCACCATGTTCATGGGCCTGACGATCGCGACGATCGGCGGCGTGCCGCTCGCCACCTGGGCGGGTGAGGCGTTTGGCTGGCGCACGGTGTTCGCCGGGATCGCCGCGATCGGCGTGGTGACGATGGTCGCGCTACGGCTGTTCGTGCCGGCACTTCCCGGCCAGAAGGACACCGACATGATGGCCGAGTTGCGCGTGCTCGGCCGCGGACCCGTGCTGTTCGCGCTCGCGCTGACCATGGTCGGGTTCAGCGCGATGTTCACCGTGTTCACCTATATCGCGCCGATCCTGCGCGAGGCCTCGCACGCCTCGACCTTCTGGGTGACCGCAGCGCTGGTGCTGTTCGGCGTCGGCCTGACCGCGGGCAACTGGCTGGGCGGGCGCTATGCCGACAAGTCGGTGGAGGCCGCGCTGATCACGATGATGGCGGCGCTGGCGGTGCTGCTGGTGGCATTCGCCTTCGGCATGTTCTCGCTGCCGCTGGCGATGATCCTGCTGCCGCTCTGGGGCGCTGCGAGCTTCGCGCTGGTGCCGCCGCTGCAGATGCGGGTGATGGACGCCGCGCACGAGGCGCCCAACCTCGCCTCGGCGATGAACATCGGCGCGTTCAACCTGGGCAATGCGATCGGCGCGGCGCTGGGCGGCGAAGTGATCCGCGAGGGGCTCGGCTATCCGGCGGTGTCGCTTGCCGGCGCTGCGATGGCGCTGGCGGGGCTGGCGATGGTGCTTGTGCCGAAGCTGGCGCGGCGGCGGGCAGTGGCGGTGGGCTGAGTGGCGCGCTAGGGAAGGCCGATGACCGATCTTCCCAAGCCGCCCGTCGCCGCCACCCGCCCCCATAGCTTCACCGCCCACGGTGTCACGATCGAGGACCCCTGGGCCTGGCTCAAGGACCCCGCCTATCCCACCGTCACCGACAAGGACGTGCTCGCCTATCTCGAGGAAGAGAATGGCTATTTCGCCCAGGTGATGGAGCCCTTGAAGCCGCTCTCCGAGGCGCTGTTCAAGGAGATGCGCGGGCGGATCAAGGAAGACGAATCCTCGGTGCCGCAAAAGGACGGCGACTGGTTCTACTGGACCGACTACGAAACCGGCGGCGAATATCCGCGCTGGTGGCGCAAGCCGGTTGGCGCCAAGGACGATGGCAGTGAGGACGTGCTGATCCTCGATGAACCCGCACTGGCGGCGGGCAAGGAATATTTCCGGCTCGGCGCCTTCTCGATCAGCCCCGACGGGCGGCTGCTCGCCTATGCCGTGGACGACAATGGGTCGGAGCGGTTCGAGGTCCGAGTGAAGGACCTGGAGAGCGGCGAGCTGCTGGCCGACGTGATCCCGGGCATGCTCTCCGAGATCGTGTGGACTTCGGACTCGAAGGGCTTCCTCTACGGCTTGGCCAACGAGAATTGGCGGACCGACAATGCCCGCTGGCACAAGCTCGGCGAGCCGATCGAGAAGGACGTCGAGCTCTTCAAGGAAGCCGACGAAGGCTACCGCGTCGGCGTGGGCGAGACCCAGTCGCGCAACTACCTGCTGCTGTCGACCGGCGATCATGTGACGAGCGAAGTCTATCTGCTCGACCCCGCCGACCCGTCCAGGCCGATGGTCTGCGTGTCGCCGCGGAAAGAGGGCCGCGAATATGACGTCGACGAGCATGACGGCACGCTGTTCATCCACACCAACGATATCGACCCGCAATTCCGGCTGGTCACCGCCAGGGTCGACAACCCCGGCGAATGGGTCGAGCGGATTGGGCCGTCGGCGCATTTCTACATGACCGGCGTGACTTGCTTCGCCGACTATTTCATCGTCGAGGGTCGCGAGGACGGGCTCGATGCGATCGAGCTGCATCGCTATGATCCCGCTGTCGCACCGACACGGCTCGCCTTCCCCGAGGCGAGCTATGTCGCCGGCCTGGGCGACAATCCCGAATACGCCATGGACAAGCTGCGCATCGGCTATGAGTCGATGGTCACGCCGGGAACGGTCTATGACTATACCGTCGCGACCGGCGAACTCGAGACGCTGAAGGTACAGGAGATCCCGTCGGGCTATGACGGCTCCAAGTATCGCACTGAGCGGCTGAAGATCGCCGGCCGCGACGGGACCGAGGTGCCGGTGTCGGTGGTCTATCCGAAGGACTTCCCCAGGGACGGTAGCGGCAAGCTCTATCTCTATGCCTATGGCGCCTATGGCTATGCGATCCCGCCCGGCTTCTCGACCAGCCGCATCTCGTTCCTCGACCGCGGCGTGGCCTTTGCCATCGCCCATATCCGCGGCGGCGACGATCTGGGCCAGCAATGGTATCTCGACGGCAAGCTCGAGAAGCGCACCAACACGTTCAACGACTTTGTCGATGTGGCGAAGGGCCTGATCGACAAGGGCTTCACCCATGCGGGCGGCATCGCCATTGCCGGGCGCTCGGCGGGCGGCGAGCTTATGGGGGCGGTGGTGAACTCCGATCCCGAGCTGTGGGCCGCGGTGGTCGCCGATGTGCCGTTCGTCGATGTGCTCAACACGATGCTCGACGAGAGCCTTCCGCTCACTCCCGGCGAATGGCCCGAATGGGGCAATCCGGTGGAGGATCCCGCCGCGTTCGAACTGATCCGTTCCTATTCGCCCTACGACAATGTCACTGCCCAGGCCTATCCGCCCTTGTTCATCTCGGGCGGCCTCAACGATCCGCGAGTGACCTATTGGGAGCCCGCCAAGTGGGCGGCGAAGCTCAGGGCGACCAAGACCGACGGCAATGTCCTGGTGCTCAAGACCAACATGGGCGCCGGCCATGGCGGCAAGTCGGGCCGGTGGGAGAGCCTGAAGGAAGCCGCGGACGAGATGGCGTTCGTGCTGTGGCAGCTGGGAGCGACGGCATGAGCCTGATCCTCGCGCTTGCCCTGTTCGCCGCGCCCGATCCCACGCCGGAGGCGCTGGCGCTCGGCCGCACGCTGGCCGAGACCGGGTCGATCGCCGCGCTGCTCCCGGCGATCCTCGGCAAGGAGCGCGAGGAACTGGCCGGCGAGCATCCCGACTGGAGCGACGCCGACAAGGCCGCGTTGCGTACCACCGCCGACAGGGTAGCCAAGGCCGGGACCGAGCGACTGACGGCCGCGATCGGCCGCGCCTATGCCGAGCGGCTGTCGCTCGACGATCTCAAGGCGCTGGTCGCCTTCAACCAGAGCCCGGCCGCGCGGCGCTGGCGGGCGGCGACGCCCGAGGTGATGGGCGCGGCGCTCGCCGGGGCGCAGTTCGACTTCAAGGCCGATGTGCGCAAGGCGTTCTGCGCGCAGACCGGCAAGGGCTGCGAGAAATAGCATCCAAGGGAGGGATCGAGCGGTGCATTGTCTGCCACGCCGACCCTCCCCGCGAAGGGAGACGAGAGCGCCCCTCCCCTAGCCCAGATCCCGCGCCACCAGCCGCGTCTCGCGGTGGCATTGGTGGCAGAAGGCGAAATCGAACGTTTCGCTGAGCACCCAGGCCTGGGCGCTGACGTCCCATTCGGCCCAGGCGTCGCGCGTGACGGCGATGCCGCCGCACCGTTCGCATGCATGTTCGACCCGAGGAGCTTCGCCTTCTGCCACGCCGCGCAGGATAGGCGATCCTTCCTCCGTTTTGGCGGCGACCATATCCGAAATGGACACGATTCGCCGGCCATTGCCGCCGCCCGCCGCCGCGCCTAGCCTGCTCGCCTCCGACCAAGGGAGAAGGCCATGCGCACCCATATCCTCGCACTCGGCGCCGCTGCGGCGCTGTTCAC
Source organism: Sphingomonas sp. GW821-FHT12D09 (assembly GCF_058807215.1). Taxonomy (NCBI): domain Bacteria; kingdom Pseudomonadati; phylum Pseudomonadota; class Alphaproteobacteria; order Sphingomonadales; family Sphingomonadaceae; genus Sphingomonas; species Sphingomonas sp. GW821-FHT12D09. The sequence goes on from NZ_JBXAQL010000001.1 coordinate 2,078,770, forward strand.
CACTGCCGCCGCCACTGCGCGGGACAGCCATGCCGTCGCTATCGCTCCCGCCGACCCGGCCGCCCCAGATTCCGCCGACATCATCGCCGGGCGCAAGGCGGCGTTCCTGCTGTCGGGCGCGCTGTCCGGCCAGATCAAGGCCGGCATCGACCGGGGCGACGATCCCAAGACCCTGGGCTTCGCCGCCCGCGCCCTCTCCCGCTGGGCCACCGCGATCCCGGGCATGTTCCCCGCCGGCAGCACCGCGGCCAATTCCGATGCGCTCCCCACGATCTGGAGCGACCGCGCCGGCTTCGAGGCCAGGGCCGCCGACTATGCCGCCGCCACCGCCAAGCTCGCCGACCTCGCCAAGGCCGGCGACAAACCCGGCTTCGCGGCGCAGTTCGCGGTGGTCGGCGGGACCTGCAAGGCGTGCCACGACACGTACCGCAAGCCCCAGGCCCACTAGCTCGCCCCCTGCTCCGCCGCCGCCATGGCATAGGCCATGCGGGTGAGCGCCGCGTCGATCTGTCGCCCGATATCCGGATCGAGCGCAGGATCGGCGGCGAGCGCCATCCGCATCGCGCCTGACCATTGGCCGGCCAGATCGGGCGTGAAGCCGCGTATCCGGTGCATCCGCATGATGCAGGTGCCCGGACGCGCGGCGAACCAGTCGCGCGGCCCGCCCAGCCAGGCGGTGAGGAAGCCCGCCAGCGACTCGGCGATCGGCGCCAGATCGGAACCGTGCACTGCCCGTAGCCGAGCGAATTCGGGTTCGCTGTCGAGCAGCGCATAGAAGCGCTCGGCCAGCGCCCGTACCGGGGCCGCGCCGCCGATCTGCTCGTAAGGCGTGGCTTCGCTCATGCTGGCGCGCTGCCCTGCCGCTGCCGCCCCTGCCTTGACCGCCGTCAATCGCGCGGCGTCCCAATCCGGTTCAGCTCCCCTAAAGCGCCGCTTCGCGATTCTACGGAGCGGTGTTAACCATAATTGCCTGTGCACTGCGCTTGCCTGCAAAAGGCGCATGTTCGGGGAGTATTGCCGATGCACGATTGCATGAAACGCCGCCTGCTCTACGCATCGAGCCAGGCCTATCAGCCCGCCATGTTGATCCAGGGCCGGGGTGTCGGCTGGATCGAAGCGCCGTTCGTCGTGCGCCGCGAGACCGCGCTCGGCCAGCGACAGATCGACCAGGCGCTGGTCGGCCGCACTGCCGAAGGCGTGGTCGTGGCGTTCCGGGGCTCGCTCCCTCCCTTTTTCGGCGGCAATCATGACGGCTGGGACGTCGTGCTCGACTGGCTGAACGACGCCTTCTCGCTGTGCATCGAGGATTCGCATTATGGCGGCGGCGTGCATTTCGGCTTTGCCGAATCGATGCGCCGGCTGTGGAGCGACGCGGGCTCGGGCCCCGGCGTGCGCACCGCGATCCAGGCGATGCTCGACCAGAGCCTGCTCGACCGCAAGGCGCGGCGCCACCTCTTCGTGACCGGCCACTCCAAGGGCGGCGCGCTCGCCAACCTGGCCGCGATGCGCGCGGCGCGAGTCGGCGAATGGAGCGACGTGCCGGTGAGCGTGGCGACGATCGCCGCGGCCCGCGCGGGCAATGCCGACTTCGCCGCCAGCTATGACGAGACCCGCATCGCGTGCCTGCGCTACGAAATGCCGGGCGACGTGGTGCCGCATTTGCCGCTGAGCCCCAACACGCCGGGCTGGGCGCGCAAGATCGCCAAGGGCGTGTTCCCCAAGCTGGCGCTTGCCGATTACCGGCCGGTTGGCCTGCTCGTGACGCCGCCCGCGGCGCCAAAGGCCGGCCATCGGGCCTGGGCCGGCTCGCGCCGCCCGGTACGCCGGCTACTCGACCGGCGCGGATCGGGGCTTGAGGCGCTGACCCCGGCGATCCTGACCGCGCACGCGATCTGCCCGGGCAGCGGCTATGACAGGCTGATCTGCGAGGGCGAAGCGCTGTGCGATCATGGCGAGGGTGGCGCGCGCAAGCGGGCCTGAGGTTCGCGGCGCAATGCGACGCTGAAGAAGCTGGTTTCACGCGGAGGCGCGGAGATTTGGGCTTCGCCGCGCGGAGCTCGCTTCCACCCTTTGGACTGGCATTGCCGCTGACGCGGCAGACAACCAGCGCCACGCATCCAATCTCTCCGCGCCTCCGCGTGAAAAAACTCCTTACTTCTTCACGCCGCCCGCGGACCAGATCCGCGCGGAAAGTCACAAAAGTCACGACACCTACGCGCGTGCGCGAGGCACCCTCCTCGTCGAGCGGATCGGGTAGATCGGCCGCGGCTGTGCGGTGTAGTCGCGTGCGGTCAGCGGATCGGCGATCTCGTCATTGTCGTCCGCCCATTTGTGGAAACGCCCCCAGGCGCCGCGCGTCGCCGAGGTGGAGACGAGGTCCGGGCCGGCACCATTCGGCGCGCAGATGCTGGAGCGGGAACTCGGACTGATGGTCCATGGCTTCGACTCCTTCAGTTCATGAGGAGCCGAAGCAGGAAATCATATCGGTTCGTGCAGGAAAGCGTGATCTTACCGACAGCGCACGGGCGACGCCTGCGCGCCGCCCGCACCCGTGTCAGCCCAGCGGCATGTCGACGCAGATCAGCTTGTCGAAGATGTAGAAGCAGCCCGGCGGCAGCGGATCGTCGAACGCCATCGCAACCGAAGGTGCGACGGCAGACAGCGCGAAGAACAGGGCGACTGCAATCTTCTTCTTCATGGTTTCCTCCCGATTGCTGGAAGGTCTCAGGCTATCTCAGGTCGAGGGATCCACAAGTTGGCGTGACCGCTTTATTGGCACCGAAACGGCGGACAATCCTGGATTCGTCATGCTGAACTTGTTTCAGCATCCAACGTGCCTCGGACGATATCGCCGGTGGAAAGTTGGACCCTGAAACGAGTTCAGGGTGACGAGACGCAAAAACGGCGGCGCGATCCCGAGGACCGCGCCGCCGCCCCTGAGTAACCTTAGAAGTGCGCGATCACGCCGGCCATCGGGCGGATGCTCTTGGCGCTGTTGAAGGTGTTGATCTCCATGCGCAGGCGCACGCCGCTGTTGCCGGTGATGCCGCCTAGGCCGATGTCCTTCGGGCCGACCTCGACGCCGGCACCATAGGTCATTGCGTGATAGTCGCGGCTGTTATTGCCGAGCGCGTCGAAATTGACCCACTGATAGCCGACCTTGCCATAGATCATGCCGCTCTCGCCGGCGCGGAGGCCGAAGCGCCCGGCGGCGCCGTACTCCCAGTCGATATCGCCCTTGAAGCCCTTCACGACATTGCCTTCGGCGCCGACGAAGACGGGGCCGAGCGGTACGTTGAAGCCGGCGACGGCCGAGACCAGCCCGCCATCGAAGGCGCGGCCATTGCCCGAGGGCGGGATGCCGGCATTGGGCTGCTCGTCGAAGCGCTCATAGCCGCCCAGGATGCCGACATAGGGCTCGAAGCCGAACGCCTTGCTGCCGTCGGGCGCGGTTTCGGTGACGGTGGTGGTGGTGCTGGACGTGTCGGCGTCCTGCGCATGGGCGGCGGAGACGGCGAAAGGCGCCACGGCGATCGCCGCAGCTGCAAGAAGGATACGCATGTAGGGAAATTACCTCGTGACTAACTCAGGACCCGCCCCGCCATGGCCCGGATACGCTGGGCGCTGGCGGCGGGGCTGTGGGGTCAATGCACGAGGGGTCCGCTTGGTTGCATTGCAGCATGGATGGGGGCGGGGTATTGCCATGAAGCAACATCGAGTATCGACTATTTAAAGTTAAGTATAACGTTGTTGATTAGATCAACAATAACGTCATCTGCCTGAGCTTGCGTTATCCTTATTGAAGAAGGGTGAGCAGCAGCATTTCTACGCCTGAGTTTTTCTCTAAGCATTGTTTCAATATTTTTATTAATGAGCTTCGCTGTAGATAAAATATCTATTGCTTGAGATTCTTTTATTTCGTCAAAATCATCAGCGACCTGAAACGAAAAATTCGATTTCGCAAATCGCGTTTGAGAAGCCGCATTTATGGCAGCAATACGATTAGGTTCAGAAAATACCCACTGCCTCAGGTGATCGTATGCCAGATTCCAAGCCATAACGATAGCAGCACGAAACGCAGATGCCCTATAACATCTTATCGTCTCATCAAGAAAAACCTTCTCTTCTTGATTTCCAACCTTATCAACTAATTCGGCTAAGAGCTTAGTTACGATAACGGTACCAGGAGAATTCCCAATAAGGTCATCTAGGCTCTTTCGTACTTTGCCCTCTAAGTAGAACCCTCGCCTATCGCGTAGTAATATTGGCGGCTTACGCTCGGCCATGCGCGGCAAATAGACGCTGGTTTGCGGAGGAGATAGATGTAGATCCTTATAGAAGCGATTTATCGCATGTGTATCCACGCGCTCGCGACCAACGTATCGGTGATAGTACCAAGAGATTCTAGCGAGCTGGTCTATAGTTGACAAACCCGAAAACCGACTTTGGCTTTCGTAGAACTCCTCTTCGGTCACATCACCCCCGCTTCTTTTTCTCGATCTTCCCCGCGCCTATCAAAGTCAGGGAGAAGCCGTCCTTTGCTCCACCCTTCATGGACTGTTCATCCCTTAGGTTTCGAAGGGGCTTAGAAAAATCAGTCGAAGACGTGCTCCAACTCAAACTACGAAAACAAGTATATACATGATCGACCGTTATCGACGGGGTATTTCTTGTATCACGGAACCAGAGAGCGATAACGAGATATCTATCTACATCCGTTTTCAGGTCAAACCCTGCAACGAAATCCGAAAGACTGGGAGGAGAACTAAGGTCTATATCGTCCAGAACCGTGGGCGTTTTGGCAACTCTGGGTTTAGAAGGGCGAGCAGGTTTCGGCTTTTGAAGCTCTTCAGGCTCCTCGAAACCATCCTCCATTTCATCAATATCTAGATCTACACCATCATCCGCTAAAGTACGCGAAGATGGGGCTTGAATGAGGCGCGTAACCTGCTGCGCGGGCTTCAAAGCATTCTGGATCGCCTGAGTGACTTGCGAAAGGTCACCTTCGCTCAGATCCGCTTCAAGCATTATGAAGCGTATCTTGGAGCTGCCAGACTTCGGAGTTGAATTCCTCGCCACCGCCCCGACTCCGCTTTCGTTCCTTAAAGGTTCCCACTAACCAGAATCGGGACGGTTGCGCAACTACTCCGCCGCAATCCCCGCCTTCGAGAACATGTCCGGCCCGCCCTCGCTTGCGCCGTCCTCGTTGGCCACCGGGACCTTCGCCTTCTGGCGCTTGTCGAACGAATCCCACACTTCGTTCCAGGCGCCGCGGGTCGCGGCCTTGGAATATTCCGTCGCGCGGGTCTCGAAGAAGTTGGCGTGCTCGACGCCGTTGAGCAGTGGGGCGAGCCAGGGGAGCGGGTGCTCCTCGATCATGTAGATCGGCTTGAAGCCGAGCTGGCCCAGGCGCCAGTCCGCGATGTAGCGGACGTACTTCTTGATCTCCTTGGGCGTCATCCCGTTGACCGGGCCCATCTCGAACACCAGGTCGATGAACGCGTCCTCGATGCGCACCGTCTTCTGGCACATGTCGAGGATGTCATCGCGGACCGACGGGGTGAGGCAGTTGCGCTCCTGGCAGAAGGCGTGGAACATCTTGATGATGCCCTCGCAGTGCAGGCTCTCGTCGCGCACCGACCAGCTGACGATCTGGCCCATGCCCTTCATCTTGTTGAAGCGCGGGAAGTTCATCAGCATCGCGAAGCTGGCGAAGAGCTGCAGCCCCTCGGTGAAGCCGCCGAACATGGCGAGCGTCTTGGCGATGTCCTCATCGGTGTCGACGCCGAAGGTGGCCAGGTAGTCGTGCTTGTCCTTCATCTCCTTGTACTGGAGGAAGGCAGCATATTCGGTCTCGGGCATGCCGATCGTGTCGAGCAGGTGCGAATAGGCGGCGATGTGCACCGTCTCCATGTTGGAGAAGGCGGTCAGCATCATCTTGATCTCTGTGGGCTTGAACACCCGGCCGTATTTCTCGTGGTAGCAATCCTGCACCTCGACATCGGCCTGGGTGAAGAAGCGGAAGATCTGGGTGAGCAGGTTGCGCTCGTGATCGGTGAGCTTCTGGGCCCAGTCGCGGCAATCCTCGCCAAGCGGCACTTCCTCCGGCAGCCAGTGGATCTGCTGCTGGCGCTTCCAGAACTCGAACGCCCAGGGATATTCGAAGGGCTTGTAGGTCTTGCGGGCTTCGAGAAGCGGCATTGGGGTTACTCCGTGACGAACTTTAGAAAGTGATGGGGGTGATGCCGTCGACCGGGCCGAACAGGCCGAAGGTCAAGGCAGCGACGAAGAGCCACATCGCCGGGGCGGCGATGAACATGGTGCGGGCGAAACGGCGTACGGCGGCGGGATCGGCGCCGCCGGGCAGCGACGGGGCACCGATGCCCTGCTCGGCCGCATCCGCCCTGCGCAGGAACCAGAGCGCGATGGCGAGGTCGCCCAGGACGATCAGCGTGACGATGCCGAGGAACGACGCGCCGCTCATGCCGCCCCTCCCGCAGCCACGAACACGGCCGCGAAGCCGCCCAGGAAGAGGCCGAGCGCAAGCAGCATCATGCCGGCGATGCGCAGGGCATAAATGGTCGCCTCAGCCTCGGGCAGGCGCAGCAGGGCACGCGTAGCCGCGGGCTTCACCAAGGTGGCGAGGCCCGCGGCGCCCGCCGCTCCGGCAATGCCGGCCATCAAGGCAAGGCTGCGCGTCATTCGTGGTCGATCACGCGCTCGCGGCCGTCGCGGCGAACGACTCGGTCGCGATAGACCACCTTGGTGACCTTGGAACCGCGATTGGCGCCGACGCCGAACACGCAGATGCCGAGGAAATAGCCGAAATCATACCAGCCGCCATTATTGGGCACGGCATAGACCGCGACGTCCGGCACGATCAGCGACAGGAACCAGGCGACCGGGAAGATGAAGCCGTGCCACAGCCCGAGCAGGAAGCCGGGCGCGGCGGGCTGGACGGTGCTCGGCAGCTGCTGGGCGCAGGCGGCGAGGGCCAGGAAGGCGCCGAGCGCCAGAGTGCGGGCGAGAGCGCGAAGCTGCTTCATGCGATCCCTCTTTCGGGTGAGTGACAGAGTGCGCGCGCCGCTGCATCGTTTCGGCGCCGCGCGCGTTGTGCGTGCGAACCATTTCCCAAAGGAGACCCCCGATGACCGACGCGACTGCAATCAAGGAACATATGGAAGTGATCGGCGCCGACGGCGTGCATGTCGGCACCGTCGACCATGTCGAGGGCGACCGCATCAAGCTGACCAAGAAGGACTCGGGCGCCGAAGTCGAGGAAGGCACCGGCAGCCATGCCGGGCATCACCACTTCATCTCGCTCGGCCTGGTCGCCGAAGTCGAGGGCGACAAGGTGCGCCTGTCGGCCAATGCCGACGTGGCGGTGCAGATCTTCGAGGAAGAAGCCTGAAGCATACCACTCTCCCTCTCCCCTTGTGGGAGAGGGAGGGAGCCGCGTAGCGGCGGAAGGGTAAGGGGGACGCATCACGCGACCCCCCCCCGCAGGTCGAAGGGCAGATTCCGGGCGATCTCGGCAACGACGCCTTCGATATTCGTCATCACATCGTTGTTCCAGAAACGCAGCACCTGATAGCCTTCAGCATTCAGGAAACGCGTCCGCACCGCATCGCGATCACGGCGCTCGGCATGCGTGGCGTCATCCACCTCGACGATCAGCTTCGCCGCATGCGAGCAGAAATCGGCATGATAGGGGCCAAACGGCGCTTGATGCCGGAAACCCGCATCCGGTAGCCCGCGACGAAATGCCACCTTGAGAGCTAGCTCGACAGGGCCAGCATTCCGACGCAATTCCCGCGAGCGAGATACCGTTGTAGCGGGAAGCAGCTGGCGCTTGGTCAGGCCCGCAGCATTCCCCCTCACCCTTCCCACGCGCTTCGCGCGCGGGCCCCTTCCCTCTCCCACAAGGGGAGAGGGAGATTGGGCATCGGCCGGGCGTCCTAGCTCCGCCACCTCACTGGCACGCCAGGCATTCGTCATAGTCCGTCGATTCGCCCAGGTTGAACTGCGGCTTGTCGATCGTGTTGTCAGCCTCGACGCCGCCCGCGAAGCCGGCGCGCTGCACCGACTTGGAGCGGAGATAGTAGAGCGACTTGATGCCGAGCTCCCAGGCGCGGAAGTGGAGCATCAGCAGGTCCCACTTCTCGACGTCGGCCGGGATGAACAGGTTCAGCGACTGGGCCTGGTCGATATAGGGCGTGCGGTCGCCCGCGAGCTCGAGCAGCCAGCGCTGGTCGATCTCGAAGCTCGTCTTGTAGACGTCCTTCTCTTCCGGCGAGAGGAAGTCGAGGTGCTGGACCGAGCCGCCCTGCTCGAGGATCGTGTTCCACACCGCATCCGAGTTCTTGCTCTTCTCGCTGAGCAGCTTCTCCAGATACGGGTTCTTGACCGAGAAGCTGCCCGACAGCGTCTTGTGCGTGTAGATGTTGGCCGGGATCGGCTCGATGCACGCCGAAGTGCCGCCGCAGATGATCGAGATGGAAGCGGTCGGCGCGATCGCCATCTTGCAGCTGAAACGCTCCATCACGCCCATGTCGGCCGCATCCGGGCACGGCCCGCGCTCGACGGCGAGCTGCATCGAAGCTTCATCGACCTGCGTCTTGATGTGCTTGAACATCCGCAGGTTCCAGCTCTTCGCCATCGCGCCTTCGAACGGGATGTTGCGCGCCTGGAGGAAGCTGTGGAAGCCCATCACGCCGAGACCGACCGAACGCTCGCGGCTGGCCGAGTAGGCGGCGCGCTCCATGCCCGGCTCGTGGCGGTCGATAAAGTCCTGCAGGACGTTGTCGAGGAAGCGCATCACGTCCTCGATCAGCGTCTTCTCGCCCTTCCACTCGTCCCAGGTCTCCAGGTTGAGCGACGACAGGCAGCACACAGCGGTACGCTCGGCGCCGAGGTGATCCTTGCCCGTCGGGAGCGTAATCTCGGAGCAGAGGTTCGACGTCGAGACCTTGAGGCCCAGATCGCGGTGATGCTTGGGCATGTTCGAGTTCACGTGATCGGCGAACACGATGTACGGCTCGCCGGTGGCGAGACGAGTCTCGACCAGCTTCTGGAACAGTGCGCGGGCATCGACGCGGGCGCGCTCGGACTGGTCCTTGGGCGAGCGCAGGATCCATTCCTCGCCGCCCCGCACCGCTTCCATGAACGCGTCGGGGATGAGCACGCCGTGGTGGAGGTTGAGCGCCTTGCGGTTGAAGTCGCCCGAGGGCTTGCGGATCTCGAGGAACTCCTCGATCTCGGGGTGCGAGATGTCGAGATAGCAGGCGGCCGAACCACGGCGCAGCGAGCCCTGCGAGATGGCGAGCGTCAGGCTGTCCATCACGCGGACGAATGGGATGATGCCGCTGGTCTTGCCGTTGAGGCCGACCGGCTCGCCGATGCCACGGACATTGCCCCAATAGGTGCCGATGCCGCCGCCGCGCGAGGCGAGCCAGACATTCTCGTTCCAGGTATCGACGATGCCGTTCAGGCTATCGGGCACCGAATTGAGGAAGCAGGAGATCGGCAGGCCGCGGCCGGTGCCGCCGTTCGACAGAACGGGGGTGGCGGGCATGAACCACAGCTTCGAGATGTAATCATAGATGCGCTGGGCGTGCGGCTGGTCGTCGGCATAGGCCGAGGCGACGCGCACGAACAGGTCCTGGAACGACTCGCCGGGCAGCAGATAGCGGTCGCGCAGCGTCTCCTTGCCGAACTCGGTGAGCAGCGCGTCGCGCGAATGATCGACCTCGACATCATATGCCTGGGGCGTGACGGACTTGCTGTCGTTCTTCTTGCGTGCCTTGGGCGCAGCCTTCTCGGCGACATCGGGGCCAGCCTTGACGGCGGCGGGGGCTTCGGTGACGGTATCGTTCACGCTGTTTTCCGTGTCCCTGAATTCCATGACTCTCACCCCTGACAAAGCTTACTGGCCGGCCCCACAAGGGCGGCTTGAATTTCGACTCAAGGGGCTGCCGACCTTTAGCATCGGCATGGCCGTGCGCGAAGAACAAAACATGTCCATCGCACTCGGCCTCAGGCACGAATCGACCTGTTCCGCATATGGGTATGCGGCGGCGAGTCCACCAGTGCTTGAGCTTGCCCCTCAGTGCAACCACTACAGATTGTGCCAAACCGAGTCCGGGCACAAGAGTGGAAATGGTTAATATCCACAACGCTTCGTCGCTAAAATGACTCGCTTCACAGCAGCTGCGCAAGTGTTGCGATGCCGCGACGCGCGGACTTTCCTAGGGTTCTCGAAAGGCAAGGGAACGAACGCGGAACATTAATTTTTTTCGTGTTACGGACTCAAGTCGACCACAAGCAGTTGTGGTTGGTGTTTGCGACCCACCGTATGGTGTGGGTTTGTCGAAGGGGCGTGTCGCGAGCGAATCTGCGACTGTGGCTTGCGCCATGCGCCCACTCGAATGGGCAGTTGCACTTCGCGCAACCGAGCGTTGCCGATTGCGCGATATTCAATCAAGGTTCCGCAGGTCTACAGGCACCCCTTTGGCGGATCGATCTGCCGCAAGCGGAATTATGTCGGGATGGCAACGAACGGGGCAGTGACGGACGAGCGGGCGGCATGGCAGCCGGCCCCGCACGAACGCTCGCCGATGCCCGGGTCGCCACCCACCCCCTGGCATCCCCCTGCCCGCCGCGCCGCCTATTTCTGCGTGGCGGTGCTGGTGCTGCTTTCGGGCTCCCTGGGCAACGCGATCGTCACTGCGAACCTGACCAGCCTGCAGGGATCGCTGGGGCTCTATTCGGCCGAGATCCAGTGGCTGCCGACCGTCTATGTGATGACCAATGTCTGCGCCAACTTGGTGCTGATCAAGTTCCGCCAGCAATTCGGCATAAGGCTGTTCACCCAGATCTTCCTTGCCGCCTTCGCGCTGACCACGGCGGGGCATCTGGTCGCGCACAGCTTCGCCACCGCAGTGGCGGTGCGCGCGCTGAGCGGGATCGCGGCGGCGGCGTGCAGCACCGTCGGCCTGCTCTACATGATCCAGGCCTGGACGCCCGAGCACCGGCTGAAGGGGCTGGTCGTGGCGATCTCGCTGTCGCAGATCGCCGTTCCGCTCGCCCGGCTGTTCCCCAGCGAAGCGTTCGAGCCCGATCGCTGGCAGACCATGTATTTGTTCGAACTGGGCCTGGCGCTGTTCTGCCTGGCCGGCGTGCGCCTGCTCGTGCTGCCGCCGGTCGAGCGGCTGAAGGCGTTCGAGCCGCTCGATTTCGTCACCTTCCCGATCTTCGCCACCGGCATGGCCTTGCTCTGCGCAGTGCTGGGGCTGGGGCGGACGCTCTGGTGGTTCGAGGCGCCGTGGATCGCGCCGGCGCTGATCGGGGCGATCGTGCTGCTGCCGATCGCCTGGCTGATCGAGCATCACCGCGCGCGGCCCTTGCTCAACACGCGCTGGCTGGGGAGCCGCGACATATTGCGCTTCGCCGGAGTCTCGATCCTGGTGCGCGTGGTGCTTTCCGAGCAGACGATCGGCGCATCGGGGCTGCTCAGCGTGGTCGGCATGGGCAACGACCAGATGCGCATGCTCTATCTGGTGGTGCTGCTGGCGACGCTGGCGGGCATCGCGATCGGCGCGCTGACCATCGATCCCAATTTCCTGGGCGGGCCGATCCTGATCGCATTGGCGCTGATCTGCGTCGGCGCGCTGCTCGATTCGGATTCGACCAACCTCATCCGCCCGCACGACATGTATTTCAGTCAGGCGCTGCTCGGCTTCGCCAGCGCGCTGTTCATCGGCCCGGCGATGCTGATCGGGCTGACGCGTGCCTTGAGAGAAGGTCCGACGCACTTCGTCAGCTTCTCGGCACTGTTCGGCATCACCCAGAACCTGGGCGGGCTGTTCGGATCGGCGATGCTCGGCACTTTCCAGGTGATCCGCGAGCGCGCGCACAGCAGCGCGATCGTGTCGCAGCTGATGAGCGGCGATCCGCTGGTGGCGCAGCGGCTCCAGCAGAATGCCGGCGCCTATGGCCGCGTGCTGATCGACCCGAGCCTGCGCCAGGCCGAAGGTGCTGCGATCCTTTCGCAGACGGTGACGCGGGAGGCGAACATCCTGGCCTATAACGATACGTTCCTGCTGATCGCGGCGATCGCGGCGGGAACGCTCCTGTGGGCCTTCATCCCGATCATGCGGATCCGGCGCGCGAACCTCGCGCGCGCGGCCGCCGAGCAACAAGCAGCAGGAGCGAATAATGGCTGAGCCGGAAGCGCCGGTGACCGAGGCGGCGCCGGAGACCCAGGCGGTCGCGGCGCGTAGCGAAGGCGGCGATCCGCCGCCCATGCCCGAAGTGACCGCGCGGCGCTGGGTGCCGCCCAGGCTCTCCTGGGTCGCGATCCTGCTCGCCGCGCTGCTGATCGTGGCCGGCGTGACCGCGGTGCTGATGGCGTGGCGGGTCTGGCCGTTCGCCGGCACCGTCCAGTCGACCGAGAATGCCTATGTCCGCGGGCAGGTGACGATCATCAGCCCGCAGGTGAGCGGCTATCTGACGACCGTGCCCGTGCAGGACTTTGCCGGCGTCAAGGCCGGCGACGTGCTCGCGACGATCGACGACCGCATCTATCGCCAGCATGTCGACCAGGCCAAGGCGAACCTGGCGAGCGCCCAGGCGGCGCTCGCCAACAATCCCCAGCAGGCGGCGTCGAAGACCGCGACCCTGGGCTCGCAACAGGCGGCGGTCGGATCGGCCCAGGCACAGCTCGCCAAGGCACAGGCCGATTTCGCGCGGATCGATTCGCTGGCGCAGCAAGGCTTCGTGACACGGCGTGACCGCGACGCGGCGCTCGCCACGCTGCGCACCGCGCAGGCGGCAGTGGCGCAGGCCCAGGCATCGCGGACCATCGCCACCGAGGATATCCAGACCGTGCGGGTCAACAAGGGCGGGCTGGTCGCGTCGGTGGATGCGGCCAGGGCGGCGCTGCGGCTCGCCGAGATCGACCTGGCCAACACGGTGATCCGCGCGCCGGTCGCCGGGCAATTGGGCGAAGTCGGCGGGCGGCAGGGGCAATATGTCACCGCCGGCACGCAGCTGATGGCGCTGGTCCCGCAGACGCTCTGGGTGACCGCGAACTTCAAGGAAGCGCAGACCGCGAAGATCCGGCCGGGCCAGAAGGCGAGCTTCAAGGTCGATGCGCTGGGCGGGATCAAGCTCACCGGCGTGGTCGAGCAGCTCTCGCCGGCGGCGGGATCGGAATTCGCAGTGATCCGCAGCGACAACGCCACGGGCAATTTCGTCAAGATCCCGCAACGGATCGCCGTGCGGATCCGGATCGATCCGGACCAGGACGCGGCGGCGCGGCTGCGGCCGGGCATGTCGGTCGAGGCGAGCGTCGCAGTGGGGAACTGATGCTCTATCTTGCGATCAAGGCGGCGCTTTCGGGGGTGATCATCGCGATCGTATCCGAGCTGGCCAAGCGCTATCCCGGCTTCGGCGCGCTGGTCGCCTCGCTGCCGCTGGTCTCGGTGCTCGGCATGATCTGGCTGTGGCGCGACAAGCCAGACACGGCGAACATGGCGGCGCATGCCGAGGCGACCTTCTGGTACGTGCTGCCCTCGCTGCCGATGTTCCTCGTCATCCCCGCGCTGTTGCGCGCCGGCATCGGCTTCTGGGCCGCTTTGCTGCTCGGCTGCGCGCTGACGATCGCGCTTTACCTTTTGATGGCCTGGACCGCGCCGCGCTTCGGCTTGCGGCTCTAGGCACGTACGCTAGGCTGGCCACGTAACGGGATTCGGGGGACGGCGCATGCGGACGGGAATGACGGCTCTGGCGGTCGCACTGGCTTGGACATCGCCCGCATGGGCGCAGGCGGCGGCGACCGCGCCGACGATCACCCCTGCCCCGCTGCCCGCGGACGCAGTGGTGGTCAGCACGGACGATACGCCGGCCAACCTGGTCACGGAGAAGTCCATCGACGATCTCCAGGCAATGCTCGCCGCCGGCCGGGTCGAGGCGTGGAAGCTCGCCGATCTCTATGTGGAGCGGATCGGCAAGATCGACCGCGACGGCCCGACCCTGCGCGCGGTGATCGTCACCGCCCCGGCCAAGGACTTGCGTGCCGATGGGCGCGACAGCGATGCGCGGCGCAAGGCGGGCAAGACGCTGGGCCCGCTGGACGGCATCCCGGTGCTGATCAAGGACAATATCGAGACGCAGAACATGCCCACCACCGCGGGCAGCCTGGCGCTAACCAACAACGATACCGGCCGCGACGCGCCCCTGGTCGCACGGCTGCGGGCGCAGGGCGCGATCATCCTGGGGAAGACCAACCTCAGCGAATGGGCGAACATCCGCTCGAACCACTCGATGAGCGGGTGGAGCGCTATCGGCGGCCTGGTCAGGAATCCCTATGCGCTCGATCGCTCGGCCTGCGGCTCGTCCAGCGGCTCCGGCGCGGCGGTGGCGGCCAGCCTGGCGGCGGTGGCGGTGGGTACCGAGACCGATGGCTCGGTGGTGTGCCCGGCATCGATGAACGGGCTGGTGGGCCTGAAGCCGACGCTCGGGATGGTCAGCCGTACCGGGGTGGTGCCGATTAGCCACAGCCAGGACACGCCGGGCCCGATGGCGCGCTCGGTCAAGGACGCGGCGATCCTGTTCGGCGCGATGGTCGGTAGCGACCCCGCCGATCCTGCCACCAGGGACGCGGACAAGCACAGGAAGGACTTCGCCGCCGGGCTGAGCCCCGATGCGCTCAAGGGCATGCGGGTCGGCTATTGGAAGCCCGAGATGGCGGCCGATCTCGCCGCGCGCTTCGACAAGGCGCTCGAGGAGCTGGCCGCGGCGGGCGCGGTTCTGGTCGAAGTGAAGGTCCCCGAGCTCAAGGGGCTGGGCGAGGCCGAGAGCCTGGTGCTCTACACCGAGCTGAAGGCCGACATGGCGACCTATCTCGCCACCACCCCGGCCAGCGTGGGCCCCAAGACGCTCGCCGACCTGATCGCGTTCAACGACGCACACAAGGATTCGGAGATGCACTTCTTCGGGCAGGAGACCTTCCTCAAGGCCGAGAAGACCAAGGGCCTCGACGATCCCGACTACAAGGCGGCGCGCGAGAAGTCGGCGCGGATGGCCGGCCCCGAGGGGATCGACGCGATGCTGAAGGCGGCGGACGCCCAGATCCTCGTCACCCCGACCTATGGCACGCCCTGGCTAAGCGATCCGGCGCATGGCGACCAGTTCACCGGCCCCTCGGCAAGCGAGCTGCCGGCGGTGTCGGGCTATCCGCACCTCACCGTACCGATGGGACTGGTCAACGGGCTGCCGGCCGGGCTGTCGTTCATCGGCACGGCCTGGTCCGACGGGCTGCTGCTCAAGGCGGGCTATGCCTATGAGCAGGCGACGCATGCCCGGGTCGTGCCGCAGTACCTGCCGACGATCCCGGCCGACCTGGGGCCGCGCACGCCCTAGCCGAACCGCCGCGCGATCCGCGCCTGCCAGAGCAGAATGAGTGGAACGACGCCCAGTTCGATACCCAGCGCGGTACAGTGCTGCCAGCTAGGCGCACCGGCGACGATCAGCGAGAGCAGGCGCGCGAGCCCGCCGGTGATCGGCAGCACCGCGACCAGCCGCAGCCGCGCACCCTTGCGCTCGATACCTGGCAGGCAGCTGGCGAACAGCGCGACCATCGCCAGCAGCAGTCCGGAGAGATACCGGAAATGGCTGTCGAGCGTGACGCCGGTGGCGGTGCGGTCGAAGCCTTCGGGGCCGTGCAGAACACCGTCCAGGCTGCCGATCAGCGGCACCAGCAGCACGACGACCATCGCCCCCTGGAGCAACCGCTTCTCCGCGGCAGGGCTCAAGGCTTCTCGCCGAGCTCAAGCAGTTCCTGGCGGACATGGATCGCCTCGAGCGACATGCGCACCTCGACGAGGAAATAGATCAGCCCGGCCATCAGCAGCATCATCGAGACGATGAACGCACCCGCCACCCACAGCCCGACATGGAGATTCGCCAGCCGCGCGACGAACATCAGCGCGACGACGCAGCAGATCGCCAAGCCGCTCGATGTACACAGGAAGATCGCATTGTTGATCACGGAGATGCGGCGATCGATGATGCGCAGCTCCCAGACATGCCGGTCATGCTCGGGGCCGGTCGAGCGCGGGTGGAGCTGTTCGATCGAGCGCGCCCGATCGACGATTCGCGCCAGCCGCCCGACGATCACGTTGAGAAACGCGCCGATGCCGGCGAGCAGGAACACCGGGGCAATCGCCGCCTGGATGGTTTCCGAGACCGTGGAGAGATAGGGACCTTCCATCCGTTGACCTTATGCCGGGTGCGAAACGAGGAGTGAAGTGCGTATGATGACGTTCGAGACCGATACGCAGGCGGGCGTGGTCGAGTTCCTGGTCGATGGCGGCGTGACGCGCGCAGAATATGATTCAGGCGTCGCCGCGATGGACGCCGTGATCGCCGACAAGGGCACGCTTTCCGCGCTGGCGGTGATCCGCAATTTCTCCGGCATGGAGCTGGGCGCCTGGTGGAAGGATATCAGCTGGGGCGTCACCCATGTGAACAAGGTGCGCCGTGCCGCGGTGGTGACCGACAGCGGATGGATCGAGACTGCGACCAAGGCGGGCAGCATGATGGTCTCCGCCGATGTGAAGCTGTTCAAGCCCGATCAGCTGGACGAAGCACGCGCCTGGGTGCGCGGCGCGTAAATTCGTCATGCTGAACTTGTTTCAGCATCCAACGCGCGGCGGGCGACATGGCTAGATGGGATGGGCTTCGCCCGGCCCGACCTTGGACCCTGAAACCAGTCAGGGTGACGAAAAGGAAGGCGTTGCCACCATCACGGGTTGGTAACGGGTGCCGCGCTAAGACCACGCCCATGTCGAAGCCGATGCTGCTCGAGGAATTCACGCGCCTGCCGCCGGTGCTCACCGTCGATTGCGTCGACGGCCTGTCCGGCGCGATCGACGCGGTAGCGGCGAAGGCCGCGCCCTCGCACCGTTTCCTGCGTTATGGCTGGTTCGCCGCGGCGCTCAAGGCCTATGGCGGCCATGCCCGCACGTTGACCGTGGCCCGCGAAGGTGAGGCCGTCGCCGCGCTGCCGATCGTCTCGACCGGCCCGGTTTGGGCGAAACTGGCCTCGGTGCCCGGCTGCTACTGGCCTTTCCGCAGCTTCCCCGTGCGCGAGGATGCCGGCGTCGAGGCAGTGGAAGCATTGCTTCCCAAGCTCGCCCGGGAGGCGCGCGCGCTGCGGCTGGGGCCGGTCTATGACGGCGATCCGGGCCTGGAGCTGCTCAAGGAAGCCGCCCAGGCCAAGGGCTGGGCCGTGCTCGACCGGTTCGTCGCGGACAGTTTCCTGCTCGATATCGGCGCGCGGCATACCGAAGGGCCGTGGCCGCGCAATTCCACGCTCAAGAAGAACCGCTTCCATGAGAAGCATCTCGGTTCGCACGGCGAACTCGACTGGAGTTTCGTGCACGGTGCCGCGTGGAACGACGCCGCCTTCGATGCGCTCGCCGAAATCGAGGAAAAGAGCTGGATCGCGGCGAAGACCGACGGCTCCGATGCCAAGTTCACCGCGCGCGGCCATGGCGGCTTCTGGCGCGCCGCGGCCGAGGATCCGATCATCGCGGGAATGATGTGGACCGCGCTGCTACGCATCGACGGCGCGCCCGCCGCCTTTTCGTTCGACATGAATGCCGGCGCGCTGAAATATGCGATCGCTAACAGCTATGACCCGCGTGTCGCCAAGCATTCGCCGGGCAAGCTGCTCTATTATCGCAATCTGGTCCGCGCGATCGAGGACGGCATCGCGACCGTCGACTGGGGTGCCGGCGACAGTGGCTATAAGCAGGTGATCGGCGCCGAGAAGGGACCGGCGATCCGCGACTGGCTGTTCATCCGGCCGGGGATCGACGCGCTGGCAGGCAAGCTGCTGCGCGGTGCCTGGAAGCGCACCGGCCGGGCCGAGGCCGCCTCAGATGCGGCGGAAGCGAACGGCGTCCTCGGCGCTGCAAAAGCTGACGACGGCGATGAAAAGCGTACCGGCGGCGAAGACTAGGTCGAGGAACATCGGATCACTCCTGATTGGGTGTGACCTTCCGCTGCGCCCTGGGACAATCCGTCGCTTTGACGATCATCAAAGCTCCGCGGTATAAAGCCGCATGCTGGCTGCCCATACCTGCTCCGACTGCGCCGTGCGCGACCGGGCGCTCTGCGCCAGCCTCGCGGATGCCGAGCTGAACGCGCTCAACGCGCTCGGCCAGAAGCGCAAGCTCGAACGCGGGCAGACGCTGCAATGGGCGGGCGAGGAAAGCCTGGTCTGCGCCAATTTGCTCTCCGGCGTGCTCAAGCTCAGCGCCACCACCCCCGATGGCCGCGAGCAGGTGGTGGGCTTGCTCTACCCCGCCGATTTCGTCGGCCGCCCCTGGGCCGAGCTCGCCGATTTCACCGTGACCGCATTGGGCGATGCCGAGCTCTGCGTCTTCCCGCGCCAGCCCTTCGAGCGCGTGCTCGAGGATCATGCCCGGATGGAGCGGCTGCTGCTGCAACGGACCCTGGCCGCGCTGGACGAGGCGCGGGCGCGGATGCTCACACTGGCCCGGATGTCGGCACGCGAGAAGCTGGCCGGGCTGCTGATCGACCTGGCCGACCGCGCCCAGGGCTGCCGCGCGACGGCGTTCGGGCCGGTGACCTTCGACTTGCCGCTGACTCGCGGCGAGATGGCCGAAGTGCTCGGGCTGACGATCGAGACGGTGAGCCGCCAGCTGACCAAATTGAAGGCCGAGGGCGCGATCAACCTGATGGGCGCGCGCGGGATCACGATCCGAGACCGGGCGAAGCTGGAAGCGGTCGCCTGACTTTTCATAATTCGTCATCCCCGCCTTCGCGGGGATGACGGAATTGAGGTGGAACCCTTAAGCGCCCACCGCGTCCAACCGGACGTGAAGATCGCAACCTACAACGTCAACGGCGTCAACGGCCGCCTCCCCGTGCTGCTGCGCTGGCTGGCGGAAGCGCAGCCCGATGTGGTGTGCCTGCAGGAGCTCAAGGCGCCGCAGGAGAAATTCCCCGAAGCTGCGATCCGCGACGCTGGCTATGGCGCAGTATGGCACGGGCAGAAGAGCTGGAACGGTGTCGCCATCCTCGCGCGCGGCTCCGATCCGGTCGAGACGCATCGCGGGCTGCCCGGCGATCCCGAGGATGTGCAGAGCCGCTATATCGAAGCCGCGGTGAACGGGGTGCTGATCGGCGGGCTCTATCTGCCCAATGGCAATCCGAAGCCGGGCCCGAAGTTCGACTACAAGCTCAAATGGATGGAGCGCTTCGCCCTGCGTGCGGCGGCGCTGGTGGGGTTGGACGAGCCGGTGGTGCTGGCGGGCGATTACAATGTGATGCCGACCGATCTAGACGTCTACAAGCCCGAGCGCTGGCTGGACGACGCGCTGTTCGCGCCCGAGGCGCGCGCGGCCTATTTCCGGCTGCTGGAGCAGGGCTGGACCGATGCGCTGCGCCACCTCCATCCCGGCGAGACGATCTACACCTTCTGGGACTATTTCCGGAACGCCTATGGCCGGGGTGCCGGGCTGCGGATCGACCACCTGCTGCTCAACGCGCGCGCGGCCAAGCGGTTGAAGGCGGCCGAGGTCGATAGCCATGTGCGCGGCTGGGAGAAGACCAGCGACCATGCGCCGGTCTGGGTGGAGCTGCGGGACTGAGCAGCCCTCCCCTTCAGACGCGGAGGTAGCGGAAATACCAGACTTCGTGGCCCAGGCGCCGGGCCTTGCGCTCATAGCGCGTCTCGGGCCAGTCGTCGGGTCGGGTGAGGAAGTCCTGCGCGGTCTTGGCCTGCCACTCGAAGTCGCGGCGCTGGTCCATGATCATCATCGCCCAGCGGACATAGACCGGATGGTCGGTGCCCAGCCGGAACTCGCAGCCGGGCTTCAGCTTGGCGGCGATGATGTCCATCGGGCCGTGATTGACCATCCGGCGCTTGGCGTGGCGCGCCTTCCGCCAGGGATCGGGGTGGAGGAGATAGAGCCGGTCGAGGCTGGCATCCGGCAGCCGCTCCAGCACTTCGAGCGCGTCGCCCATGTGCAGGCGGACATTGGCGAGGTCCCCGTCGCGGATATGGCCGAGCGCGCCGACCACACCGTTGAGGAAGGGCTCGCAGCCGATGAAACCGTGATCGGGACGCATCGCGGCCTGGCCGGCGAGATGCTCGCCCGCACCGAAGCCGATCTCGAATTCGAGGGGGCGGTCATCGCCGAAAAGAATCTGCGAATCGAGCGGGCCCGATTCGGGGACGCTCACTTGCGGAAGGAGAGTCTCGACGAGTTCGGACTGGCCCTGGCGGAGCTTGTGGCCCTGGCGGCGGCCATAGAGGCGACGGATGGAAACGGGATCAGACACGCGCCGCCTGTTAGCGGACCGCGCGGGGAGAACAAGGGTTAGAGCGCGTGGGCCAGCGCCGTGGGTGCCGCGGGACGCGTGGTGGCGGCGCGCTGGTGTGCGGCGAGGCGGCGGTGCTGCGGCACGGTGGTGCGCGGCTCGCGGCGGGCGATATGGGCAGGCGGCAGCGGGCGGCTGAGCGCCGGGGCGATCCAGTCGCCCTGCATGTGGCGGATGCCCATCGTGCCGAGCATCGCGAGATCCTCGCGGCGCAGGATGCCGTTGGCGATCAGGGTCACGTCCATGTTGCGCGCCAGGCGCAGCACGCCTTCGACGATGACGCGGCGCGAGCTGCTGTCGGAGATGTTGCGGACAAGGCCCGAGTCGAGCTTGACGAAACGCGGGGTGAAGCGGCCGAGCAGGCGAACGGCGAGCGGGCCGACGGCGAAGCTGTCGAACGCGATGGCGATGCCGCGGTCGACACAGGCCTGGGCGAGCGCGGCGACGCAGGCAATGTCGCCGCGCTCGTCGGCGTTGATCTCGACGACGATGCTGGCCAGCGGCACGCGGTGTTCGATCGCAGTGCGGAAGAGATGGGCGAGGATCGCCTCGGGCGCCCCACCGGCGGCGCCGACGGGGATGGCGAGCAGCGCCTCGCTCTCGACCAGCCCGGCTTCGGCGGCGCCGGCGATCGCGGCGCTGATCCGCGCCATTTCGAGCTGTGGGCGCGCTTCGGGCACGAGGGCGGCGGCGATCTGGGAGAAGCTGCGGCCGCTCGAAGTGGCGACCGCCTGCCAGGCGAAGGGCAGGCCCGTGGTAGTGGCGATCATCGGCTGGAATGCGATGGCGAGACCGGTGTCGTGGTTCGCAGCGTCGATAGGCATAGGGCGCTTCCTTTCTGCGGCCCTTTAAAGATGGTTAACGCTATCAACTCCATTCCGTGCGTCGCCGAAGGGGGATTCTCCCCATGGGGAATCTACCAAGGAAACAGGCCCAGATTCCGCTTGCCGCACGTGATTCCGCGAGTCGCGATCGAAGGTCGCCGGGTCCCATCCGTAATCAACCCGAGGGAAGTCGAGGGGCCGGGCCAAATATGCGCGCGGCGAATCGCCCGCGAATCAGGCGGCTTTGCGCAGCGCCTGCGGCAAGACACCCGTGGCGGGCTCGCCGACATAGCTGCCCTGGACCAGCGGCACGCCGAAGCTGCGCAGCCGCTCATAGACCGGCTCGCTGTCCACGCCGGCCGCGACGATGCGCAGGCTCAGTGCCTGCATGCGCTGGACCAGGTCCTCGATCGCGATCCGGCGCGACCAGCTGGAGGCGACGGTGCTGATCAGCTCGGGCTCGACCGTCACCGCGTGCGGCGCGAACTTGCCGCAATAGGCGAGACCCGATTCATTGGGGCCGATGCCGTGGAACGCGACGACCGGGCCGAGCTTGTTGAAGACATGCATGATGTCGGCCAGCTGCGAGCTGGTGATCGCCTGATAATGGTGCAGCGTGAACACCAGCCGTTCGGCGACGATACCGTACTGGCGCGCGGTGAGCAGCGCGGGCTGGATATGCTCGGCCGGATCGCCGATCGCCGGCGCGCTCAGCGGAATGGCGAGGCGCCCGCCCGAATTGGCGAAGCCGGCGGTGGCGGCCCAGCGGATCGCGGCGACGGCGCAGCGGCGATCGACGTCGCGGCGCGATTCGGCGGAGAGCTGATCGAAGTCATGCGCGGCCGGCACGCCATCGCGCAATACCTGCGCCTCATAGGCGTGGATGCGCCCGCCGGAAATCTGGGCGATCGGCTGAAAGGCGATCGCAAGCCCCGAACTCGCCGCAGCCGAAGCCGCCGTTTCCTGGCCCATCATCGAATTTTCCGTTTCCACCGACTCGCCCCTTTCTCTGCCTTCCTTGATGAAGAAGTGCAGTTGCTCGGTTCTTTATAGGATGACCCGGACGAATACGTAGGATCGGATGCGTCCGGAGGGCGATTCCCCGGTCCCGGACCCACCGCTGCCTGTGGAAAAACCGTTACGATGCCGCACGGATACGAAAAGCCCCGCGCCGGACGGTTCGGCGCGGGGCTCTCGATTATCAGTCGCCGAAGCGAAGGATCAGGCCAGGGCGGCCTTGAGATCCTCGACCAGGTCGGTCTTCTCCCAGGGGAAGAAGTCGCCCTCGGGCTTGCGGCCGAAATGGCCATAAGCGGCCGTCTTCGAATAGATCGGCTTGTTGAGCTGCAGGTGCGTACGGATGCCGCGCGGGGTGAGGCCGCCCAGCTTCTCGATGCTCGCGATCGCCGCTTCGATCTTGTCGTCGCCGACGGTGCCGGTGCCGTGCGTGTCGACATAGAGCGACAGCGGCTTGGACACGCCGATGGCATAAGCCAGCTGGATCGTCACGCGCTGGGCGAGGCCCGCGGCGACGATGTTCTTGGCGAGATAGCGGGTGATGTACGCCGCCGAGCGATCGACCTTGGTCGGATCCTTGCCCGAGAAGGCGCCACCGCCGTGCGGAGCCGCGCCGCCGTACGTATCGACGATGATCTTGCGGCCGGTCACGCCGGCATCGCCGTCAGGGCCACCGATCTCGAACGATCCGGTCGGGTTGATGTGGTAGACGGTCTCGTCCGAAAGCAGCGCGGCCGGGATCACATCGGCGACGACCGACTTCACATAGGCGTGGAGCTCGGCTTCCTTATCACCCTCGTCATAGCCCTTGCCATGCTGGGTCGAGACGACGATCGCAGTGGCCGCGACCGGCTTGCTGCCTTCATAGCGCAGCGTGACCTGGCTCTTGGCGTCGGGCTCCAGGAACGGCGCCTTGCCCGAATGACGGTCGGCCGCCATCTGCTCGAGGATCTTGTGGCTGTAATAGAGCGTCGCCGGCATCAGCTCGGGCGTGTCGTCCGCCGCGTAACCGAACATGATGCCCTGGTCGCCGGCGCCTTCGTCCTTGTTGCCCGAGGCGTCGACGCCCTGGGCAATATGGGCCGACTGCGGGTGCAGGTTGTTCTCGAAGCGGAAGGTCTCCCAGTGGAAGCCGTCCTGCTCGTAGCCGATGCGCTTGACGGTATCGCGGACGGTCTTCTCGACTTCGTCCTGAACGCCCGGGGCCCAGTTGCCCTCGGTGTCCATGATGCCCTTGCCGCGGATCTCGCCGGCGAGGACGACCAGCTGGGTGGTGGTCAGCGTCTCGCAGGCGATGCGGGCTTCGGGATCCTTGGAAAGGAACAGATCGACGATGGCGTCGGAAATCTGGTCGGCGACCTTGTCGGGATGGCCTTCCGAGACCGATTCGGACGTGAAGAGATAATTGGAACGCATGGTTTTCCTCAAACAATGGGAGGAAAGCGCGGCCGTTGCCATGCCATATAAAGCTTTCCTTATATGTCGCCCTAGCGGGCCAGGCGCCGGAACGCAATTGCCAAGACTACGGAGGCCAGGGCGACGATCCCCGCCAGCCAGTTGCCGAGCAGCGCGAACGGCGTAGGCGGCAGCGCCATGGGGAGCGGCGCTTCGACGGCACCCTCCTGCCCCGCCGGCACCGTGCCGAGCAGCCGGCCATGCCCATCGATCACCGCAGAGATGCCGGTGGGGGTGGCGCGCAGGATCGGCAACCCCTCCTCGATTGCGCGCAGCCGCGCCTGGGCCAGATGCTGCACCGGGCCCCAGCTGCCGAACCAGGCATCGTTCGAGGGGTTGAACAGGAAGTCGGGCCGGTGCGCCTTGTCGACGATCTGGCCCGAGAAGATGATCTCGTAGCAGATCGCCACGCCCGCCTCGCCAAAACCCTGGACGGGGATCGTCCTCGGGCCCGGGCCGGGCAGGAAATCCACCTCGCCCATCACCAGCCGTGCCAGGCCGAGCGGCGCGAGCAAGGTGCGCATCGGCAGATACTCGCCGTACGGCACGAGATGCGCCTTGTCGTAGCGCGCGCCCAGCACTCCGGCGGAATCGACCGTCCATACCGAATTGCCGGCACCGGCGAGCCTGTCGCCCGAGAAGAACAGCGCGTTGCCGCCGACCATCGCGCGGTCCTGGGGGCCCAGCAGCGCGCCGATCCGCCCGCGCACCCAGCGTGGATCACCGTCGCGGTAATATTGCGGCGGATAGCCGTCCTCGATGAAGTAATTGACCATGCCCTCGGGCCAGACGACGAGGCGGGGCACGGTGCCGGGCTGGCCGCTCCATTCGGCAAGCTTGGCGAGGACGCGAGCGGGATAATCGGGCGCGCTGACGCCGTCCTGGCCGATATTGGGCTGGACGATGCGGACATGCGGGCGCGTCATGTCCTCGACCGGGCGGCCGGGATTGAGCGCGAATCCGGCTGCGAGCAGCAGCGCGGCGATCGCCGCCGGCACGCGATATTGATGCTGGCTGGCGAGATAGAGCGCACCAGTCGCGATGACCGTGAGGCCGGACAGCGCATAGGTGCCGATAAAGGCCGCGAGTTGTGCGATCGGTGTCGGCACCCAGATCGCCGCCATCGGGTTCCACGGATAGCCGGTGAACAGCGTGGAGCGCAGATATTCGCTGAGGATCCAGGCGGAAGCCGCCGCAAGGACGAAGGCGATGTCCGGCTCGTTCCACCGCGCCTTCACGCTGCGGGCAAAGCGCCAGGCCAGGCCCATCGCGATCGCAGGGTAGATCGCCAGATAGAGCGCAACCAGCGCCACGGCGAAATAGCCGAGCACCGGCGGCATCTTGTCCTGATAATCGAAGGCATGCTGGATCCAGTTGTTGCCCAGGGTGAAATGCCCGACGCCGAACACCCATCCGCGCAGCAGCGCGGACTTGAGGCTGGACGCATGCCAGGTCAGGTGCAGCAGCACCGCGAGGCAGGCGAGCGTCACCGGCCACCAGTCGAGCGGGGCGAATCCGGTGGCGGAGAGGAAGCCTGCGGCGAGCGCGGCGAGCAGAGGGCGGGTCAGCATCGCCCCGGTGCTTAACCGATCCCTCCCCCAGTCGTCATCCCCGCGAAGGCGGGGATCCAGAGCCAAGCAGGGCGGTCCTTTGTTACCCTGGATCCCCGCCTCCGCGGGGATGCCGGCTGAAGAGCGCGGACGGAGGTAGCGAAACTGCCCGGGCCACATTATGTGCCGCGCCATGACCGAGATCACCGTCGCCGCCCTGCAGCTCGCCTTCTCCAACGATATCGACGCGAACATCGCGAAGGTCTCCGCTTATGTGCGCGAGGCCGCCGCGAAAGGCGCGCAGGTGGTGTTGCCGCCCGAGCTGTTCGAAGGCGAATATTTCTGCCGTGTCGAGGACGAGGGCCTGTTCGCCAACGCGAAGCCGACGGCCGAGCACAAGGCGGTGCTGGCGATGCAGGCGCTTGCCGCCGAACTGAAGATCCACATCCCGACCAGCTTCTTCGAAGCCGACGGGCCGCACCACTATAACAGCCTCGCGATGATCGGCCCCGACGGCAAGGTCGCCGGCGTCTATCGCAAGAGCCACATCCCCGACGGCCCGGGCTATGAGGAGAAGTTCTACTTCCGCCCCGGCAATACCGGCTTCAAGGTGTGGGACGGGCCCGACAAGACCACGCTCGGCGTCGGCGTGTGCTGGGACCAATGGTATCCCGAGACGGCGCGCGCGATGATGCTGATGGGCGCGCAGGTCCTGTTCTACCCGACCGCGATCGGCAGCGAGCCGCATGACGACAGCCTGGACACCGCGCGGCTATGGCGCCGTGCGATGGTGGGGCATGCCGTCTCCAACGTCGTGCCGGTGGTCGCCGCCAACCGCGTCGGGGTCGAGCATGGCCAGACCTTCTACGGCACCAGCTTCATCACCGACGAGCGCGGCGACATCCTCGCCGAGCTGGACCGCGAGGAAGAAGGCGTGATCACCGCCACGCTCGACCTCGACCGCGTGAAGCGCCACCGCGCCGCCTTCGGCTTCTTCCGCGATCGCCGGCCCGAGTTGTACGGGCGGCTGGTGCAGGATATCTGAGGCGGGCCACATTCAGGCTTTGAATATACTTCCGTCATCCCCGCGAAGGCGGCGATCCAGGGAAGTATGGGACCATCGAAGCAATCGCGCGCGTAGTCGCCGGAGACGCTAAGCGAGCATCACGCGCGCTGCCCGGGGCTCTGAATCCCCGCCTTCGCGGGGACGACGATGAGAGGAATGTGCCCCCTTTGGGGCGTTCGCTTGAGCGCCCGGCATGTCTGCACGCGCGGCTTGCAATGTGGGATTTCGCCTGCTTGGCTTCCGCAGCCGGGCCTGACGCCGACCGCTCTTTGAGAATGTTGGAAAGATAGGAACCCGCCCACGCAAGGATGTTGCGGGATGCGCGGCATTCCCGGGAAAACAGGGAAAATAGCGCGCCGAAAAGCCTGCCATTCGCGTGACCTTCGTGTCCTTTGGCGAGTCGGCGCGGCTAGCGATGTTGGAGCGCACCACCCGTTCGAGTGCTTGCACCACCAGGCCGGTACAACGCATCCTCGGCGCCCGATCAGGAGCCGAGTCGATGGACGATCCCGAGCCGCCAGAAGACAGCAAGCTCACCCGCTCCAAACAGGCCTGGGCGGAGCAGGGCAAGTTTCTGACCGGCGTCCATACGCGTCCCGAGGAGGACCGGCTGCCGCCCGGCCAGCACCTCACGGTCAAATGGCCGGTGCTCGATCTCGGCCGCCAGCCCGATGTCGCCCGCGAACGCTGGAAGCTCGAAGTGACCGGCATGGTGGCGCGGCCGGTTACGCTCGACTGGGCCGGGCTGATGGCGCTGCCGCAGACACGCCTGCGGAGCGACATCCACTGCGTTACCAGCTGGTCGCGCTACGACAATGACTGGCAGGGCGTGCTGACCCGCGACCTGCTTGCCGCTGTCGAGCCGCGCGACGAGGCGCGGGCGGTGATGCTCCACGGTTATGACGGCTACACCACCAATGTGCTGCTGGCCGACTTCGCCGCGGCGGATGCGCTCGTCGCGCATGGCTGGGCCGGAAAGCCGCTGGCGCGCGACCATGGCGGGCCGGCGCGGCTGGTGATCCCACACCTCTATTTCTGGAAGAGCGCCAAGTGGATCAAGCGGATCGAGCTGATCGGCGCGGACAAGCCCGGCTTCTGGGAGGTCAACGGCTATCACATGCGCGGCGACCCTTGGGACGAGCAGCGCTACAGCCGGGATCCCTAGCGCGGCCCGCGGCATGCGTTCGCTCGTGCATGAAGCGACGCGCTTCTCTATGCTCGCGGCCATGCACATCACCGGAAGCTGCCACTGCGGTGCCATTCGCTACGAAGCCGAGGCGGACCCCGCCCGCGTCGCGCTCTGTCATTGCACCGACTGCCAGAAGTTGAGCGGCGCGCCGTGGCGGGCGTCGGTGCGCGTCGAGGCCGCCGATTTCCGCATCACCGGCGAGCCCAGAATCTATGTGAAGACCGCCGACAGCGGCACGAAGCGCGGCCAGGCCTTTTGCCCGAACTGCGGCTCCGGTCTCTATGCCTTCACGCCCGCCGATCCGCGCGTCTATGCACTGCGCCTGGGCACGGTCGACCAGCGCGCCGATCTGCCGCCGCAAAGCCAGATCTGGTGCGAATCGGCGATCCCCTGGGCGCTCGACGTCAAGGACTTGCCGGCAATCGCGCGCCAGGCCTAGGTTCGGCCCCAAGGGGGACCACGACATGCTTATCAGCCTGGCCGCGCTCGCGCTCGGCACTGTAGCGCCGTCGCAGGGAGACGATCGCTTCGCCGAATCGCGCTGCATCTTCGAAGAGGCCGAGCGGATCGCGCGCACCGGCGATCATGATCCGGTCGCCAAGGCGGAGCCGATCTGCGTGGCGCGCTATCACTGGACCGCCGGCGACGCCTCCCGTGCGCGGCTGGTCGGCGCGAGCCTGACCGAGATCTTCTCGGCACGCAGCGAAATCCTCAAGGCCGGGATGAAGGCCGCCGATGTCGACGCCATCGTGAGCGCTGTCGGCGAGGACGACCTGGCCACGCTTGGCGATCCGGCCACGCCGGAGGCGGCCCGCAGCCCGATCGTCATCAAGCTCGGCATCGCCACCGCGGCCAAATACGGCGTCGGCGAGAAATCGGACAAGGCGCGCCGCGTGGTCCTTGGCTATGCCGCGCTGATGTATGCCGCCCATGCCTTTGAAGAACGGTACGGCCAGGCGAGCTGATCAGCCGGCGGCCAGCGCCACTGCGCGCGCCAGCACCGCCTGGAGCATCTCGGGTGTCAGCCGGCCGGTATTCTGGTTGTAGCGCGAGCAGTGATAGCTATCGATCAGCCACGGCCCCCGGTGCATCCGGTGCTCGGCGCCGTGCGCGAAGCGATGCTTGGGCAGCTTGCCGCCCATCGCCTTGACTGCCGACTGGTGCGCGATCTGGCCCAGCGCGATCACCACCGGCGCCTTGAGCTCGGCAGCCAGGAAGGGGCGGCAGGCATGGATCTCGGCCGGCTCCGGCTTGTTGTCGGGCGGAAGGCAGCGCACCGCGTTGAGGATCACCACGCCCTTGGGCTCGCCGCCCTCGGCCAGCCCGAACTTCTCGAGCGTCGCGAAGAGCAGGTCCCCGGAGGCGTCGCCGGTAAAGGCGCGGCCGGTGCGGTTGGCGCCGTGCTTGCCCGGCGCGAGGCCGACGATGGCGATCGGGGCGGCCAGGTCGCCGAGCGCGGGCACCGGCGCGTTCCACCAATCGGGGTGCGCGAGGCGCAGTTCCTCGCGCAGCGCCACCAGGCGCGGGCAGAACGGGCAATCGTGGCTTGGCTCGAGCATGCGTGCGCGATAGGCCGCCTGGCATGGCGAGGACAAGCTATGCCATCGCGATCGGATCGAACCGCCGGGGGCGCCATGGCAGCCCGGCACGCGAAGTGGCGGCCGCGATCCGCGCGCTAGGCGGGGTGATCGCGATGTCGCGGATCCTCCACACCTCGCCGCTCGGCCCCTCCAAGCGCCGCTTCGCCAACGCCGTCGTGCTGATCGAGAGCGACGAAGCTCCCCCCGCCCTGCTCCAGCAGCTGAAGACGATCGAG
This sequence comes from Sphingomonas sp. GW821-FHT12D09, assembly GCF_058807215.1. Classification (NCBI taxonomy): domain Bacteria; kingdom Pseudomonadati; phylum Pseudomonadota; class Alphaproteobacteria; order Sphingomonadales; family Sphingomonadaceae; genus Sphingomonas; species Sphingomonas sp. GW821-FHT12D09. The sequence goes on from NZ_JBXAQL010000001.1 coordinate 2,108,105, forward strand.
CGCGTATTCGGCCGCCGGCGCGGGCAGAATTGGGCGGCGCGGGTGATCGATCTCGACATCGTGCTTTGGTCGGGCGGCAGTTGGGGCGAGCCCGGGCTCACCGTGCCGCATCGCCTGTTCCGCCAGCGCGGCTTCGTCCTCGCCCCGCTGGTACAGGTGGCACCCGCCTGGCGCGATCCGGTCACGGGTCAGAGCATCCGCCAGCTCCACACCCGGTTGACCCGCCGATTGCCCACATCTAGGGGCAGGGCCGGTGTGGGTCCGTAGCTCAGTTGGTAGAGCAAGCGACTTTTAATCGAGAGGTCATGGGTTCGAATCCCATCGGACCCACCACCGTCCCGGCGCCGCAGGTATTCGGATACGCCGTTCGGATCGGAGGCGAGCCCAAGGGCGCGCCCCGAAGCGGAGTATCTATCTCGTCGATCTGGAAGCGCAACGCGGCAAATGCGCTGCTGCGATCCGCGCTTTTCACCAGCGGAGGAAGCTCCAGGCAATCAATCCACCGCTGCTCCGCTACGCCGGCGACGGAGCATCGGCGTCAGCGAGATTCTTCGAACGCGCGCCGACATAGGGCAGCAGGAAATGATTGAGTGGAAGGATGGCGGCGCCCAAGGCGGGGGCCTCCAGGGAGAAGGAGGCGCGTTGCACGGAGCATATCACCGGTAGCGCGGGACGATGGTTCACGAGACGCTGATGCACGGCGTCGGCGAGTTGATCGATGACGGCGGGTGGCAAGCGTCCGCCGATCAGCACCGTCGCAGGATTGATCAGGCAATTCACCGCGGCGAGCGGCCCCTGCAGGCGGCGTGCTGCACCTTCGATCCACTCGCGCACCGCCGACATCGTCTTCGCCGCCGGGATCGAACGGCCATCGAGATCGGCGAGCGACAGCCCCCGCCCGTTCAGTAATGCCCCAAGCCCCGAAAGCGAGACATAGGATTGGATCGCCTCGTCTCCATCGCCCTGCGACGAGGGAAGGAAGCCGAGCTCGCCGCTGCGGCCATTGGTGCCCCGGAACAACGCCCCATCGATCACCAGGCTGCCGCCCAGGCCCGACGACACCAGGATATAGAAGAAGCTCTCATGCCGCTGGCCAAGACCGAATTGGAGCTCACCCAGGGCGGCGGCGGCGGCGTCATTCTCGACGAACACCGGAAGGCGGAACGGCTCGGCGAGCAATTCGGCGAGATTGGCATTCGCCCATTTGGCATAAGCCGCGGGGCGACCGGCGAGGTTCACGACGCCGAGGTCGTCCGGGACCGCAACGCCGATGCCGATCAGCGACGCGGGCTGGATGCCTGCCTCGGCCATCAGATCGGGGATCGTCTTGCGATAGAAGTCGCGCACCTGCTCGGGCAGTGCATAGTCGGCGTTGCGCGTCGCACGGGCCAGAATCTTGCCGACAAAATCGACGACGACGAGGCTGACGTGATCGCGGTCGATGTTCAGGCCGATCGCGTGGCGCGCCCCCGACACGACCTGCAGGCGTGTGGCGGGCTGTCCGCGGCCGCCGCGCCGCTGTCCACTTTCGATGACGAGTCCATCATCCAGCAGGCGACGCGTGATGTTCGAAATCGCCGGAGCGGTGAGCCCGGTAATCGCGGCGAGCTCGACGCGGGTCAGCTCGCCATGCACGCGGATCGCGTGGAGCGTGACCCGCTGGTTGTGGTCGGCTGCGCGCTCCTGGTTGCTCCCCGCCCATCGCGGCTCGGCAGCGTCGATGAACTTCATCGCGTCGGGGTCCCGCAAAGGGTGGGAAAGGTGCGCACCACCAGGTCCATAGCTCTCATTCGGCCTCGAAGACCAGCCTGCCGCCCGCCATGAGATCGGCATGCTCGATACGGCGCGAGGCGAGCACATGTCCGTCGCGCGACACGGACCTGGCAGCGTCGCCGTCTCGCCCTCTCCGCTCAATCACCAGCGTCTTCCCTGAAGCTAGCAATAGCGTGCTGCGCTTCGCGGCGGGCATGCTCAGGATATACTGGGGCTCCCCCGGCACGAGCGGATAGAGGCCGAGCGAGGCCCAGACATACCAGGCCGACATCGCCCCACCATCGTCGTCCATCCCCTCGGCAAAGCCATCCGCGAGCGAGAAGCTCTTCTGGGTGATCGGCTTGTCGTATTTGCGCGCGTTCTCGTACCAATGGTCGATCGGCCGATCGCGCAACCGTGCGACGAGACGGTCCATCCGGTCGGGCCGACCGGCGAGCGCGAACAGATATGGCACGTGGATGTCCGGCTCGTTGGTCATGTTGAACAGGGATTCGTCGAAGAACCTGTCCAGCTCCTGCGCGAACCGCTCCCGGCCGAGTGCGGAGTCTTGCAGCCAGTCGAGGTCGAATACCGGGGCCCAACGATATTGCCACAGCGTGCCCTGGTAGAGACCTCGCGCCTTGACCACGTCCGCATCGGCGCCAAGGTCGCGGAAAACCTCGGTCCATAGTGGCCGATAGGCCAGCGCGCGGGCGCTGAAATCCTTCGCAAGCGCTGTGTGCCCGGCGCCGGCGGCCAGCTGTGCGACTGCCCATTGATCATAGGCGAGCTCCAGCTTCTGGTCCGGGGTTTCTTGAGGCAGCCTGATGGTCTCGTCGGCCATGGCGGCAAGCGCGGCGGAGGGATTCTCGTTGCCGAGCTTCTTGCGATGGAGGTCGAGCAAGGCGATGCCGGCATGCTCGGTGCGCACGCTCAGGAACGGCTCGCTGGGCCCGGCCCATTGCGGCTTGTCCGACTGAAACAGCAGCACGAGCGAATCCGCGATATCCGCGGCGACATCGGGTGCGACCAAAGCAACCAGCGGCACCTGGGTGCGGTAATTGTCCCAGAGCGACCAGCCGGCGTAACGGTGGTGGCCGTTCGGGGCCCGGTGCAGTTTGCCGTCCGAGCCGCGGAAAGCTCCCTCGCTGTCATCGACGCGAGCGGGCATCTGCAGGGCGCGGAACAGGCAGGTGTAGAACAGCTTGCGACGATCCAGCGGTGCGTCGAACGCGATCCGCGAGAGCTGCGCATTCCAGGCGGCGCGGGTTTGCGCGACCAGGCGCTCGATCGGCATGTCGCCCAGCTCGCGCGCCAGCGTCTTCGCGGCGGAATCGGTATCGACGGTAGACAGCGCGACACGCAGCTCGAGCCGGTCGCCGGCGCGCACCGGTACTGCGAAGTGCAATATCCCCTTGGCATCGGGCGTGCCGACATCGGCGAGCGTGCGGTCATTGAGCGTCAGCCGCGCCGCGATCGAAAGGTGATAGACGCCGCGGCTGCACACGGTGGCGTTGGCGAGCTGGAGGCGAAGGCCAGCCGCGTTCGAGGACAGCCAGCGATGCTCGCCCTGCTTGGCGTAACTGTGCCGTGGGTCGAGCGCGACGTCGAGCGTGCCCGAGCGCGATGGCGTGAAGCGGCTGATCGAGACCGACTGGCCGGCCGCCAGGTCGGCGGTGATCGGCGTCGCGCCGTAGCTGACATGATACCAGCCGGCGCCCGCGCGCTCGGCCCTGCGATCAATCGGGGCGAGCCGCGGCGCCCCGGCATAATCGACACTGGCAAGCAGATCGCCGCCGCCGCCATGACAGCCGACGCCCTGCGCGCGCGTCTGGGAGAACCCCCGAAGCAAGTTCGCGGCGCGGTCATAGCCAATATGGTTGGCCGGATCGGTGTCGGGCGCGAGCTGGACCATTCCGAACGGCGCCGCTGCGGCGGGCGATAGCTGCCCGCGGTCACCGCCGGTCCCCATAAAGGGATCGACCAGGTCCGCAGGCGAGGGCGTCTTCGCCCCGGCCGGCGCGGCAAGGACGAGCGAGATCGGCAGCAGCAGGTTGAGCTTGTTCTTCACAGCGCGATCTTCCCGGATGTGATGCGTTCGAAACGTGCGAGGGGGCAGGCAAGCGGCGTAGGCGCACAGGCCGGGATGGGCAGCACGGTGGTGGCCGTGTCGGCGGCCAGCGGCGCTCCCGACCGGATCTGCTCAAGCGTCGGCGAGCGGAAGATCGCGCGCACGAAGCGCCTGCCCTTGCCATCGACCAGCAACTCAAGCCCGATTGCGCCGCTGGGCGGAGGATCGTCGGCCGCGAAGCCCGGTACCTTCCAGTGAAGGTCGAGCAGACCTGCGACAGCCGCGATGTTGCTGTCATGACCAACTAGCAGGACAAGGCCGGGGGCATCGGCAGGTGCTACGATCGCATCGGCCATCGCCCGCAGCGTCGTCCCGCCGAACGCAGCCGCGACCCGGGGTACCCGGTAGACTTGGCGGTAGAGGTCGGCGCGCAACGCGCCGAGATTCTCCAGGTCGCTCGGGCCCACCCTGCCCCAGCCTATCGTCGCAATCGGCTGTCCATCGGCATAGGCGAGCAGCAGCGTCTGTGCCGCAATCGCCGCATCGGCCAGGCCGCCGCGGATCGCCGGCTCGTGCTTCGCATCGCCCGGATCGAGCGTGTCGAGCCGGGCCGATACGCCACACCCCTCTACTATCGGATCGCCGCACAGGATATGATCGACACGGGCGAGCAACGCTTGCCGTCTGGCGGCGATCGACGCCAGTCCACCTGGCGGCAGCGCCTTGCGCACCGCGTCAGCCGCCGCCGCGGAATCGAAGACGATCGCGCCCGTGCGGATCGGCGCGAACAACGGATTGGCACCCTTTGCCGCCACGCGCTCGGGAGCCACGTCGCAACCAGGAGCGAACCCGTCGAGCCAGGCCCGAGCGGTCTCGAAGGTGCGCTGATCCTTGTCGGCGACAACGCGGATCGCACCCGGCGCGGGACAGCCTCCAGCGAAGCGCACAACGCCTTGGGTCCGATCATAGGCGCCCAGTTGCCGCACGGCAGCAAAGCCTTGTGGAGTCAGCCCTGCCCTGCCCACTTGCCATGCAGGCCAAGGCTCCCGGGCACTGCCCGCCGGCAGCGGCGGGTCGGCCAGCGGTGCGCGGACGCCATGCCGCATGAGCATCACAGTGCGGACGACCTGCAGCGTCGGCGCGGAGCCCCGCGAGCCAGGCCCTGCGGTCGCACCCGTCGCCATAGCCAAGAGTAGGGCCGCACCGACCTTCATGAGTATGCCCCGCATGGATTTACCCCTCAATCCGCATCTCAAGTGTCGCCAACATCCGTGCCACCAGCATCTCCGCGTAGCCGTTTATTATATTAATTGACTTTATTTATTTGCCTGTCACCGTGTTTCCATTGAAGGGAGCACTCAATGCCAGCACGCCAGATTCGCCCGCTATCCGGATCGCCGCTGCTGGAGCTTGCCCGGTGACCGGGGCAGCTTATTCGGGCCTTGTCGCGGGCGTTGAACTCGGCGGCACGAAATGTATTTGCACGCTCGGCATCGCGCCCGACCTGATCGTCGATCAGCAGACCTTCGCCACCACCATGCCCGCCGAGACGCTGGGCGCCATCGCAGACCAGCTGTCCCGCTGGCATGCCGAGCATGGCTTTCACGCGATCGGGATCGGCAGTTTCGGGCCGCTCGACCTCGACCCAGCTTCGCCCGACTTCGGGCACATCCAGCGGACCGCCAAACCAGGCTGGGATGGCGCTGATGTCCTGGGCGTGATCGCGGGCCGCTTCGACCTGCCCTGCCGCCTCGATACCGATGTGAATGCCGCCGCGATCGCCGAGCTGCGCTGGGGCGCCGGACATGGCGCAGAGCGGCTCGCCTATATCACGATCGGCACCGGCATCGGTGTCGGCTTTGCCAGCCGTGGCCAGAAGAACGCCAACCGAACGCATGCCGAACTCGGCCATGCCCGCGTGGCGCACCGCGCGAACGATACGCGCCCCAGCGTATGCCCCTTCCACGATGATTGCATCGAAGGCCTGGCATCGGGCCGGGCGATCATGGCGGCGATGGCCGGCGCGGTTCCCTCGAGCGTGGCGTTCGACGATCCGCGCTGGGCCAACCCGATCGACGCGCTCGGCCAGCTTTGCCACACCATCCTTTGCACGCTCGGCAGCTGCCGCATCGTTTTCGGCGGCGGCGTCACCATCGGCAATCCGGGGCTGGTCGCACAGATCGAGAAGAGCGCGCGGCAGAGCCTCAATGGCTATCTGACGCTGCCCGATCAGAAGCTGATCGCCCGTGCGCTGCTCGGCGCCCAGGCTGGACCACTCGGCTCCCTCGGCCTCGCGCTCGATGCGCTTGCAAGCGCGCCTCATGATGCGGTCTTTTCGCAGCGATAGAGGAGAGCGGCACCGCGCTGCATCGCGTAGTCGCCGATCCTGACGACGGGCTCGGTCGAACGCTCCTCGAAATGCGAGCGGTCCTCGCCGGCGTCCGCGTCGTAGACGATCCGGTCCCAGATGCTGATCGCGCCATTGCCCAGCGCGTAGCGGCCGGAGGCTCCGGTCGCGAAATACTGACCGTTCGCCAGATAGGTGATCGCGCTCGGCATGTCGCAGGGGGCGCCGCCCACGCCCTCGTCGTCGCGCAGGCTCCAGGTGCCCATCAGCCAAGCCTGGGTAGCCACCGCGGCGCGCGTCGGAGCCACGAATACAGGCTGCGCTGCCGACGGCGCCGCGATGCGGACCAGGCCGGCCGGCGCGACCGCAGGCGAACGGGGCGCTGGCCAGCCGAACCAGGCGGCGATCGCGATAAGCAGGATCATGGTGAGCGAAAGCGCGATGCGACGAGACTGGGCCATGCCATTCCTTCAGCTGCAGCAACGCGGCCGGGTAACCGCGGGATGCCCGGCCGCGGACGCGTTCAGGGGGTGAGCAGATTGTTGAGCAACGCGGCGAGGCGATAGCCCGCCTGCTTCAACCGCTGGGCGACCAGCGGGTATTTGGAGGTCGTATAATTGCTGGGCAGCGTCACCGGCGTGCCTGGGCAATAGGGGGTCTTATAGTCCCAGCAGCTCGGCATGATGTCGTAGATGTAGTCGCGCGCCATGTTGCTGCTCTCGGTCGCCCAATCGCGTGGCGTGCCGCCGAGGGTGACCGTCACATTATTGTTGATCAGCTCTTGCGCGAGCAGGGCCGAGGCGACGCCGTGACTGTCGATGATCGTGTCGTCCCAGATCGCGTGGATGATCGTGGATGTGCCACCGAAGGTCACGGTGTTGTAGCCGATCGGATCGGAACCATGCAGCGGCTGGTGAAGATCCCCGACCAGGTGGATGATGTACTTCAGCGCGACTTCGCGTGCGGCGTTCGACTGGGTGCGGTCGGCGAGAATCGTGCTGTAATAGGCGATCGCCTCGTCCGCGCACATCGCCGTGCCGGTGCAGGCATGCGCGGGTGCTGCCGAACCATCGATCGGGATGCGCGTGGTGTGCGTCGGGTCGCCCGCCGCGCGCTGGGTGTCCGCCCAAGACGCGACCTTGGACATATGGGTGACGCCGTCCACGGCGAGCAGCCCCTGAATCTCGGTCCAGACGGCTGCCTGCAAGTTGAGCTCGGCGATATTGGCGATGGCCGCATGGCCGGTCGTACCCCAGGCCATCGCGGATTGCGGAACGGCAAACAGTGCCGCTGCGGCGAACAACAGAGCTTTGGAACGCTGTCTCACAGACTTCTCCTTCTCACGTCGTTGCTGCCTCTTCTCGTCACCGGATCGGCGGCAGCGGTTCCGTCCGGCAAGGGCGTGCGGGCGCTGCGCCCTGCGCGGTGGCGCAGGGCCCGGCCGCCGCATTCTGGGTCGTGTCGTTAGCTGGGCGCGAACAAAGTGAGCGGCACCGCGCGGCCCATCGCTTCGTACCCGCTGTCACCGGGATGCAGGCGGTCGCCGGAGTCGAACACCTGCTTGATCATCGGCGGCGTGCTGGTGTCGCGGACCGCGGCCTCGAAATCGATCACGCCGTCGAAAGCGCCGCTTGTGCGGATCCAGCGGTTCAAGTCCTGGCGAAGCTGTTCCATCTCGGGCGTGATGTATTTGGAGCCGAAGCCCGGGGTGAGCGTGCCGCCGATCACTCGGATACCGCGCGCATGTCCCGCCGCGATAAGCTTGCGATAGCCAGCGATCAGGTCCGCCGCCGCCACCGGCTGCTCGCCTTCACTTGCGGCCTTCCAGATGTCGTTGATGCCCTCGAGCACGACTAGGTGCGACACGCCCGCGACCGATGCCACGTCACGATCGAACCGGTCGACACCTGCGGTCCCGCGGCCCTCGCGCAATAGGCGATTGCCGCTGATCCCCATATTGACCACGCCGCAATGCGGCTTCGTCTCGGCGACCAGCCGCTTGGCGAGCATGCCCGGCCATCCGCGCCAATCGGACCGCGTGCCGCGCGCACCCTCGGTGATCGAATCGCCGAAGGTCACGATCGTGCAGGTCGACGGGGGATTACGCACCGCGATCTGGGTCACGAAGGGCCGGATCTTCTGTGCCTCCATGCCCGCGCCTGCGGCGTCCGTCGCCCTGGCTGCGAAGCCCACCGGAAAGGCGGCGTTGCCCGCCACGGTCGAGCTTTCGGCGCTGGTGGTGACACTGATGATCACATCGTCTCCGCCCTTCACCGGTAGGTCGATGGCTTCGGTGACAAACGTGGCGCCGCCGGTGATGCTGATACCCTCGCCGCCTTCGAACCGGACCGGACGCTCGGTCGCGGGGTCGATCGCGAAGTCCTTGCCCGCTTTCGCCACCGTGGCGCTGGCGATCCGCAGCGGCACGGCGCCTTCGGGGTTGGTGAAGGTCAGCTTCAGGCCGTCACCCGCCTGGCTGAGCCGCATGCGATAGCGATAGGTGCCCGCGGGCAGCGATCCGCGCACGGCCTTGGTCGCAGGCGAAGTCGCATAGCCCCAGGCGCCACCCCAGCGCTCGGGCTGGGGCGTGCGGCCGGCCTGGCTCGGGCCGGCAAGGGCGGTGAGTGCGAGCGCGGCGAGCGCCGCGATGGCAAAGCGGTTCATGCTTCCCCTCCCCCTCAATATTTGAAACGCAGGGCAGCCGAGTAGACGCGACCCTCGAAATAGACGCGATCGGTCACTTCGGTGCCGGCCCAATAGGCACGCTGCGGCTTGGCGAGCAGGTTGCTGCCCTCGATCGTCAGCATGATATTGCGGTTGAACCGGTAGGTCGCCGAGGCATCGAACCGCGAGATCGGGTACCATTTCAGGTCGTTGTTGCGATCGGTCAGCGTGTAGCCGAGCACGAAGCCGCTGCGGATGCTGTAGGCCAGTTTCGCGCGGAACGGGCCGTCATCGTAGAAGATGCTGCCGTTGAAGCTCGAGCGCGAGATGCCGGTCGCATCGCCGGTGAACGCCACGCTGACCGGAGTCGCCGGCAGCTCCTGCTTCGAATCGATTAGCGTCAGGTTCGCCGCTGCACCGAAATTGCGCAGCATGCCCGGCGCGAAATCGAAGAAGGTGCTAGCGTTGAACTCGACGCCCTCGATCGTGCCCTTGCCCGCGTTGATCGGCTTGGTAACCGTGACGGTACCGGTCGCACCGGGGATCGCCGTCTCGTCCAGCTTGGTGCTGACGATGAAGCCGTCCACGTCGCGCTGGAACAGGGCGATGCTGAACGCGCCCGCCCGTCCGTAATAATATTCGAGCGAGGCGTCCCAGTTGGTCGATCGGATCGGCTGCAGGTCCGGGTTTCCGGTGGTCGCCGCAGCGACATAGGCTCCGCTCGCCGCCGTGACCTGCGCCAGGTTCATGCTCGGGTTGAGCTGCGAGAAATCGGGACGGCTGAAGGTCTTGGTATAGGCCAGCCGCAGCTGGAGCCTGCGCGAGAAGTGGAAGACCATGCTCGCACTGGGATCGACATCGACATAGTTCTGCCGGCCGTGGATCGGGGCATTGGTCACCACCGTGCCGGCCGGCGTACGGGCAGTGTTGGTCTGCGTGCCGTCGATGGCAAGTGCGGTGTTGACGATTCGCGCGCCGACGATGCCGTCCACCGCCACGCCGCCCAGCGCGAAGCCGTATTTTGCCTGGCCATACCAGGCATAGCTGGTCTCGCTGCCGTGAAAGGCCTTGAGCGGGTCATAGGCCGGACGGCCATTGTCGCTGAACAATGCGCTTTGCCCGGGTCGCGCGCGGACATAGTTGTTGAGCGCCAGCAGCGTGGCGGGGTCGCTCAAATTGCTGCCACGATAGCCGACCCATTGGCTGGGCAGCACCGCGTCGTCGCCGCCGAAGCCGGCGTCGATCACCAGCGGATCGGCACCGCCCGGAAGAGACGACAACGGCAGCAGCTGGCTGTTCAGATCGGCCAGGCTGGTGCCCTCGCGATAGTCGGCAGTGCGATTGGCATAGCGGAAGCCGGTCTTGATCGAGCGGATCAAGCCCTCGCCGGTATCCAGCGTCAGGTCGGTGCGCCATTGCAGTCCGTCCCCCTTCGCGCGGTTGCGCGTGTCCGAATAGGCGCGGACGTGGAACAGGTTCGGATTCGTCATGTCGACATTGTCGTAGGTGTACGAAAGGCCACCATATTTGCTGTCGCTCTGAAAGGCGGCGCGGATCACCGGTGCCGTGTTGAAGGCGAGCAGGACGAGCTGCTGATCGGTGTTGATCCGGGACAGGGTGTAGACCGCACTGGTGGTCAGCGTGGCGATGCCCGAGGTCCAGTCTGCGCCGAATTCGATCTGGGTGGTGTCGAGCAGCTGGCGCGTGTTCGACGAGCGCGGGCCCGAATTGGCGGTGGCGGTGAAGGTCGCACTCTTGATGATGTTGGTGCCGGGCACCAGCACGACGTCGCGCAGCGCAGTGCCGGCGGCAATGTTGGTCTGCAGGTCGTTGTCGTTATAGCGATTATCGTCGGTGATGTTGGTCGCACGCAGCTTGAAGCCGAGATTATAGGCCGGCCGCCACTGGATCTCGCCGGTCAGGACCGGTCGCTCATAATGCCCGTCCACATGCTTCACCAGGATGCCGATCGGGTAGTTCAGCCCGGTGCCTTGCCCGGCCGGCGTCACCGACTGGGTGGCGGTGGTATATTGGCGCTGCAGGTTCTCGCGATAGGATTCCAGATAATCGCGGCGCAGATAGGAAGCATTGGCCAGCACGCCGATCTCGCCGATCCCGGTGGCCCATCGGCCGCTGACCAGCAGGTCGACATTGTAGAAGGGCTTCTTCGCCTGATCGTCATAGCTGCCGCGTAGCGTGCCGGCGATGGTGATGCCCTTGGAGAAGTCGAGCGGCTGGCGAAGCTGGACGTCGACTGCGCCGCCGATCCCGCCTTCGATCAGATCGGGGGTTAGCGCCTTGTAGACCTTGATCGATCCGATCATGCTCGACGGATAGGAATTGAGCAGCGTGCGGCGCGACGAACCGGTATAGGCTTCCTGCCCGTTGAGCGTCGTCACCACCTGCGAGATACCGCGCACCGTGACCGCCTGGCCCTCGCCGCGGTTGCGGAAGATCTGCACGCCCGGCAGCCGCGCGAGTGCCTCGGTCGCGCTGTTGTCGGGAAGCTGGCCGATATCCTCGGCGGCGACGACATCGACGATCGCGTCGGACTTGCGCTTGGTTTCGCGCGCGGACTGGAGGCTGGCGCGAAAGCCGCTGACGACGATGGGGTCCGCCGCGGCATCGCCACCCGGCGCAGGTACTTCGTCGGCCTGGGATGTCGCCTGCGGCGCCTGCTGACTGAGGATCACCGTGCGGCCATCGTCGCTCGTGATCTTGAGCCCGCTCCCCGCGATCAGCCGATCCAGCGCCGCGCGACCCGACATCGCGCCTTTAAGCGCGGCGGACTGCCGGCCGCGGATCGTCTCGGTCGGGAAGAAGATCTGGACATGCGCCTGGCGTGCCCAGGCAGTAAGCGCGCTCGCCAGCGGCTGCGCCGGGATGTCGAAGCCCTGGCTGGCGGCCTGCCCGCGCGCATGTGCCGGCGCCGCCAACACGCACGTGGACAACAGCATCGCCGCGAACTGCGGACGTCCGAAATGAGCCGTCATGGAAACCCTCTCCCCTGCATTTCCGGGCGTCGCTTCCGCGCCCTCACCTTGCCGGACGAGCGGGAAAGGCCGAACCGCCAAGTCGCGGGAAAAAAATTTAGTGAAAAAACTTATTTGCGCAGATGCGCTCCATTTGCGGCACGTATCACGCGTACGCCAAGGCCAGCGGAAACTGCCTTGAGGAAGTCGGTGGGGTTCGAAGAAAGGAAGCGCCCGCCGATCCGGATGGAACCCACTGCCGCATCGTCGATCACGATCTTCTGCGGCAGATAGCGATTATATTCGGCGACTGCGTCGGCGAGCGGAGTATCGACGAACAGGATGTCACCGCTCTGCCAGGCGAGCACACTTTCTACCGCCTCCCCCGAAACCGGACTGATGGTCGGAGCGGCACCGCCCAGCGAAATGCGCTGATAGGCCCCCGCCTGGGATCCTGCATCGCTGCCGGTCGCCGCGCCGCGCAGCACCACCAAGTCCAGCGCAGCGGCGCGCAGCCGCGCGTTGAAGCGTCCGGGTTGCAGCGACGCGTCGGCAGCCTCGGTCGATAGCCGAGCCGCGGCCCCGGGCCGCAGATCGAGCGCCACTTCGCCGCGATCGAGCCAAAGCTCGCGCCGCGCCGAGGAGAAGCGCCAGGAAAGCTTGCTGTCCGTATTGAGCATCGCCGCGCTGCCATCGGGCAGGCGCAGCCGGCGGGTCTCGCCGATCCGAGTCGATGCGCTCTCCCAAGCATAGGCACGCGTCGCGATCAGCCCGGTTCCCGCCGCGATCACCGCCGCGCCCATGATGCCGCCGCCGCGTATCAGCCGCCGCCGCGTGATCGGAGCCAATTCTTCGGGAGCGCCCGCCACGCCACCGGCAGCCTCCCAGGCCGCGGTCACCCGCGCAAAGGCGAGCGCGTGCGCGGGATCCGCGTCACGCCACAAGTCGAACGCCTCCTCATCGATCGTCCCGGCTTGCCAGCGGGCGAGCCAGGCGGCCGCCGCACGCGTATCCGCATCGCGCTGCCGCTCGGAAAATCGATCGCCCCTCAAATTCATTCCCGATGCGTTCCCGAAGTCTTCCACCCTAGAGACGAACGAGGCGCCGCCCACCGCCAACTTTATCGCGCGTGCGCCAACAATTCTCAGCCGACTGCCCGGCTGTCTCCATCTTCGCCGGGCTCCACCGGGTCCGGCGGACCCGCATCACCAGGATCGAGCGCCCGGGTAAGCAGGTACAGGGCACGGGCCAGGCGCTTCTCTAGCGTCGAAAGGCTGATGCCCAGCTCCTCCGCGATCTCGCTCGGAGACTGGTCGCGAAACCGGCGGCGGACGAACACCGTCCGACATCGTTCGGGCAGCATATCCAGAGCCCTGCCTAGCTGCGTCATCTGATCGCGCCCGGAGACGACGCGAAACGCATCGGGCGCATCATCGCTGAGATCCAGGGTGTCGATCTCGGTCAATTGCTGGAACGCCACTACTTTCGCGCGGCGCATGCGCTCCATCGCGATATTGCGGATTGAGCGAACCACATAGGCGCGAGGATCGGTGATCGCCGCCCAGCCATCCAGCGCAATCAGCCGAACGAGCGCTTCCTGAACAAGATCGGCCGCTTCCTCACTGCCCCTGGTGAGACGCCGCGCCGTCGCCAGGTACCGCCGCTCGTGCGGCAGCACTTGGTCGATCAGCCAGCGATCTTGTGGGCGTGTAACGGCCATGTTCCCCGCGGCGATATAGCTGCATTGGCGGCGCGGTAGCCGCGATCAATTTCAGTTTCGCGACTCAAATCCATGCGCCGGGAGTTTGAACCCTAGCCGAGCCATGTCAATTGCCGGCGAGTTGTCGCTGTTGAGACTAAGATGACGCCCCCGCGGAGGGCGACCCGCTATGGGCGGCCGTCGACGTCGCATCGCCACCCACAAGTCCACATCCCACGCGGCACTCAGCGAATAAGACTTTGCCCGCCAGTGCCAAATTTGCCCCGGCCAACGCAACCGACTGAAATCTCGCGCATTATGCAGGCCTATGCCGCGCTATACCTTCCGTATCCGGACCGCTGATCACGCCAGCCACTTGCCCGAGACGTTCGAGTTGCCCGGATTAACCGAAGCGCTCATCGCGGCCAATGGTGCCGCACGTACCCTGCTCCGCCGCCAGTGTGCGGCACTGTCGAAAATTCGCGGGACGCTCGACGTCGAGGATGAGCGACAGATACCGGTTGCACGGCTCCTTCTTGCAGATGTGGCGCGTCAGATCTCGTGAAAGAACGCTCTGGCGGAGGAAAATTGCTCGCTTACGTTCGCCGCCAAGCCCCCAGCGCGCCACGTGCAGCGTTCAGCCCGGGCCGTTGCCCATCATCTCCCCCAAGCGTACTGACCGCTCCGGCTGCCAATCCGCGTTGAAGTCGATGGCACCGTTCCTGAACAGCATCACGATCGTCGAACCGAGAAGGAAGCGGCCCATTTCCTGGCCCTTCTCCAACACGATGTCCTGATCGCCATACGTCCACTCCGAAAGCTTGCCGGTACGCCTTGGATTGACCACGCCGTGCCAAACCGTAGCCATGCTTCCGACGATGGTCGCGCCGACCAGCACCATCACGAAGGGCCCGTGTTGCGGCGATTCAAATACGCAAACCACGCGCTCGTTGCGTGCGAACAGGTTCGGCACGCCGCGCGCGGTGGTCGGGTTCACGGAGAATAGCGCGCCCGGCACATAGATCATGCGGGTGAGCCTGCCGTCACAGGGCATGTGCAGGCGGTGATAGTCCTTGGGAGACAGGTACAGATTGGCGAAGCTGCCATGGCGAAACTGGGCAGCCAGCCCGGCATCGCCGCCGACCAGCTCGGTGGCGGTAAAGCGATGGCCCTTGGCCTGCAGCATGCGACCATCGTCGATCGCGCCGAACTGGCTGATCGCACCATCCACCGGGCAGATGAAATCGGCCTCGGCCAAGGGGCGGATCCCGACCTTGAGCGCGCGCGCGAAGAACGCATTGAAGCTGCCGTAGCTGGCGATGTCCGGGTCCTCGGCTTCGTTCATGTCGACGCCGTACTTGCGTACAAACCAGCGGATCACCGGAAGCGTCATCGCGCTTCCCTGCACGCTGGCGAGCCGGCCGGCAAAGAGGGTCAGGTGCCGCTTTGGCAACAGATATTGAAGCAGAATCTTGAGATGATCGGACATGGTAGGGTTCGAATAGTGGACACCACCACAAGTGTCACGAAATGCACTATGTGCCTTTCGAGAAATGCGCTGGTGCCTGGCATCGCCCGGCAATATTCTTCCCGTGCAAATCATACGAAAACGGGAGCGGCGCAGATCGCCGCTCCCGTCTATGGTCGTTCGAAATGACCTAGAAGTCGAGCTTCGCGCCGACCCGGAAATAGCGGCCCATGATGTTCGGACCAGCCCATGCTGGGTTGTAGCCATAGCTGTAATAGGCAGCATTCGGATCGAACGGCGGCTTGGTGTCGAGCAGGTTGAGCACGTTGAGCGACAGCGAGAACTGGTCGTTCAGCTTGTGCTGGATCGTGAGATCGACGTTCCAGATGTCCTTCGAACGGCACTGAACCGGGGTGCCGTCGTCATAGGTTTGCGCATAGGCATCGACTGCGCTCGCGCAATCGAACGGCGTGGCGCCGAAATCGACCGCCGAGACGTGATAGCCCGCCGTGTAATAGGCCGTCGCCGTCACGCTCGTGCCGCCGAACTGCACGGTGTTCTGCCAGCTGGCGCGCCAGCGCGGCGAACCCGAGCAGGACGTCGTGTTGCACGGGCTGAGCGTGTCCTCATACTTCCACGGCTCCTGCGCCTCGCCGGTGACCGGATCGACCAGCGTAAGATGGTTCTTGTCGAGATACGAAGCCTCGAAGGAGCTGATCCAGCGGATGCCGTCGGTCACCTTCATGTTGGCGTTGACGCCGACGTCGATGCCCTGGACCACCTGCTGGTTGGCATTGGCATAGGACGCCTGGACGAAGCCGATGTGCGGCAAAGCATTCGGGTTGGCCGGATCGACCGGGCCCGGCCGGACGATGAAGCCCGGAATGTTCACCACGCCGTTGTTCGAATAATATTGTTCGACGACGGGCCCGATGCCGCTGACACCCACGATCTGGTCGCGCACCTTGATGCGCCAGAAGTCGAGCGTGAAGCTGAGGCCGCGGATCGGCTCGATGATCAGCCCGGCGGTGATGTTCTGCGACTTCTCCGGCTTCAGCGCCGGATTGCCGGTGTTGGTCAGGCCGACCGAGAACGGCGCGGTGGCATAGGCATTGTTGTCATGCGCCGCGCAGAACGCCGCATAGTTCTGGCAGAACTGGGCATTGCCGCCCTGCGAGACATAGCCGGTGGTCGGCAGGCCGAACGCCTCGTTGAAGCTCGGGATGCGGAAGCCCTGCGACCAGGTACCGCGGAAGGCGAGCTGCTTGATTGGCGTGAACTTGGCGCCAACCTTGGGCGAGAAGTTCTTCTGGCCGGTCGAATAGGAGTCGTAGCGGCCCGAAAGGTTGAGCTCGATCTTGTCGAGCGCCGTCGCCTCGAGTTCGCCATAGGCCGAGAACACCTTGCGGCTGCCCGAGGTGCCGACCGAGTTGACGTCGTAGTAACGCTCCCACGGACGGGCGTCATTGCCCGCATTGGCGCTCGGTGCATCGATCGCCTCATAGCGATAGGCAATGCCGGCCGCGGCGTTCAGGCTGCCGCCAGGAAGATCGACTATCTTGCGAGAGACGTTCGCGGTGGCCTGCCAGAGATCGGAGGTCGATACCGTGTTGTTGTCCGGCGCGATATAATCCCAGACGCTCTGCGGGTTCGCGGCCGGATTGACGAAGTTGAAGGTGCCGCGCGCCAGCACGTCCATGATGCGCTGCGGCATCAGGTAATTATATTGGGTGCGGCTCAGCTTCGAATTGGCGGCGACGAAATTCGCCGAATAGTCGAACCCGCCGATAACGCCCGACAGGCCGATCGTGCCACGGATCGTGCGCGAGACCGCTTCGTCGCGGCGGACGCGATCGGAACGGAACAGCACCTGCGCGGTCTGGCCGGCAGCGGCGTAGGGATTCTGCGGGTTGAGTACGCCGTTGGTGGCGTCGCAGCCCGTGTTCAGCCCGTTCGGCGTACCGACGCCGGCGGCGCAGACATAGACCGGCATGATCACATAATAGCTGCCGACAGTGGTGGGCGGCGGCATATTGTAGTTAAAGCCCTTCGGCGTGGCGGTCGCCACGGTCGAGGTCTTGTAATAGTTCGCCTGCGCATAGAGCTGGTGCGATTCACCGATATTGGCGGTGAAGCGCGAGGAGAAGCCGAAGCGCTCGACGTCCGGCAGCAGCATCAGATAATCGACCGGATTGGCTTCGCACACGACGCCGCTCGCGGGTGCCGAGGCCAGCGCGGCGATCTGGGCCGCAGTGAGCTGACGGCGCGTCGCGCTGCCGCAACCGGCAGCCGGGTTGAGATAGGAGAAGCGGCCCGATCCGATGTTGCTGCCTGCCGTGGTGACCGGGCGAACCAGCGCGACATTGGGCACGGCGGCCATGCCGTTCACCGTGCCGTCGGGGCTGATGCCGTTCCAGTTGAGGTTGTGCATACAACCGCCGCTGGGGTTGCAGATCTTGCTCCAGTCGGAGGTGTTGAACGGATAGCCGCGGTCACGCGCATAGAGCGGGTTCTGCTTCAGATACTCGCCACTGACGTAGAAGTTGAAGCCCTGATCGTTCAGGTCGCCATAGCCCCAGGTCACGTCCGCGCGCTGCTCGCCCGCATCGCCGCGCTGCGAGACGCCGGCGGAGACATTGGCGTGCAGGCCCTTGATCTCCTTCTTGGTGATCACGTTGATCACGCCCGCCACCGCGTCCGCGCCATAGGTGGAGGAGGCGCCATCGCGCAGCACGTCGATGCGCTCGATGATCGCGTTCGGGATCGTGTTCAGATCGACGAAGTTGCGCTGCCCGTCGTCCGCCAGCGGATAGGGCGCCATGCGCAGGCCATCGAAGATCGTCAGCGTCGCCTGCACCGTCAGGCCGCGCAGCGATATCGCGCTCGCGCCCGCCGCGAAATTGCCGCCGGCGTTCCAACCCTGGGTGATCGTGCCGGCATTGCCGGCCGAGAGCCGCTGCACTGCCTCGGTCACGGTGTTGAGGCCACGCTGCTCGAGCGTCTCGGCGGAAAGCACGGTGACCGGCGATGGCGTCTCGGCGTTGGTGCGGCGGAACAGCGAGCCGGTGACGACGATTGCGTCGCCCGTTTCCTCGGCCTGCGCCTCGGGTACCGGTGCGGCGGTATCCGGAACCGCCTGGCCGGCGGTGTCCTGTGCGTGCGCGGGCGCTGCGAGAAGGATCAGCCCGGCCGGCAGCGCGCCGCAAAGCGCGGTGGAGCCGATCAACAGGCGATGGAATAGCGTGCTCTTCTTGATCATTATCTGCCCTCTTTCTGGCGGACCGCCGATCGTGCAGGCTCCCTGAAGCCCTGTCGGCGGTTCTTCCCTTGCGCGCGACGCGTGCCTCTCGATGCAGCCCTTCGATGGGATTCGGCTGCTCCCGCAGGGAGCGACGATCGTCGGGTGAATGCCCCGCGGCACGCGCCGCGCTGCACCCGCCTTCGGAACGGGTGCGATCGAGAACTGTGGGCGGAAGCGACGCAGCGCCTGTGTTTCGCGACCAAGGCCGCGCATGCCGCGACAAGGACCGCCCCCGAAACGTTCAGGCTATTCGGGGCGGAAGCCGGCCAGTTTCGCATCGCGCCGGCTGCGCGCGCGTCATGGCATTCCGGATATTATCGGTGCGCGCGGGCGAATGCATGGATGGCGCCCGCACGCATCAACCGCCGTTCGGCTCGGGCTTGCGGGCAGGTTTGGCGGCGAGTGTGGCCGAGGCCCGGCCAGCGGCAGCCACCCGATCCGCCGCGCTGGCCATGGGATCGGCCGATGCTTCCGGCGCGAAGAGCGGCACGGGCGTCGCAGCAAGGATCATCGCATGATGGACTTTCCCAGGGCGCACCCAAGGGGCGCGGGCGACCTGTTTGGAGACTAGGTCGCCCGCCACTTCCGGATCGAGGGATCAAGCCGGAAGCGAACCTTGTTGCGGGACCTTCTTGTGCCGTTTCCCGGTCCGCGGCACGCCGGATGCGACGAGGATGGAGCGGCGCTCGACGGCGCCGACGAATGCCGCCGGGCACGCGACAAGACTGGAATCACACGAGTTCGTCGATCAGCAGCTGCCAGGCCGCGCCGTTGCGGCGCCACACCCGCACATAATAGCTCGGCGATCCCGTGGCCGGGATGAAGCGGCCATAGCTCACTGCCAGATCGTCCGCCGCGGAGATCCGCGCCCCGAGCTGCTCTACCCGTACGAAAGCCCGCACATCAGGCGCGAGACGGCCAGCCGCTGCCTTGACGACGGGGGCATTGCGCGGACGAAGAAGATAGCCGTCTTCGGCCATCACCGGCAGCAGCGCCGCTAGCCCCTTGTCGAGAAACGCCGCGTTCAGCGCCTTCTCCGTCGCGTCCAGGCCATGCCCTGCGCCTGCGGCGGCGGGCACGCCGTCGACGAAGCGCGTCGCTTGCGTCGGCAGTGGCACGGCGTCGGCGGCCGCCTGTGGCGGGAGCCCATGATCGAGGAACCAGCGCCAGCGCCCATCCCCTCCGCGGAGCCAGATGGTCAGGAACTGCCCCGCGAGCACCCGGCCGCCGCGCGTCATCCGATAGGGGCCGCTGGTGAAGCCGAGATCGTTCGACCGGGCGATGCCTGCCATGGCAGGCTGCCACTCCAGCGTGAGACCGGGCGTATCGACCTGCTTCGCGAGGTGCTCCGGCGCCGATACCGGCTCGGGGACCAGCAGCACGCTGTCGCTGGCGGCATGGGCACGAAAGGCAGGCGTGATGCCCAGGCGCGTCGCATCGGCCGCGAAGGCGCGCTCGGCGGAAAGGAGCCCGGCAAAGGGGTCGTCCACCGATTGGGCCTGCGCCGGCGCCGAAAGGGTGAGGAGCAGCGCGGCGCCGGCAAGGCACAAGGCGGCGGCGCGATGGCGCGACATAGGTTTACTGAGCATGGCGAACTCTCGCCGACCGGCCGTCTCGCGCGAGCGCAATGCGACGGGGATCATATCCGATGCGACTAACTCACAAGCCGAGGCGCTGGACGACCTGGTCCTGGTAATTGGGCCCGACCTGAAGCCGGGTACCATCGTTGAGCAACAGGCGCAGCAGGCCCTTTCCGGGTCGCTCGACGCCCGTCACCGCCGCGAGACGCACCATGTGCGAGCGGTGGACGCGGACGATAACGCTCGGATCGATGCGTTGCTCGATCTCATTCATCTTGGCGCGCATGATGTACGACTTGTACGGCGTGTTGAGCAGCACATAGTCGCGCGCCGCCTCGATCCGATCGATGCTGTCGATCGGAACGCGAACCGAGCCCTGCCGCCCGGGAACCCAGATGCCGCTATCATAGGCCGGATGCGCCAGCTCGGACTGCACCTCGCCATCAGCGCGCAGTCCGGTCACGATGGTGGCGAGCTCGGCCGCCCGCCCCTCGGCATCCAGCATCCGCAGGCGGCGGCGCACGCGTTCGATGCCAACGCGCAGCCGATCGAAGCTGACCGGCTTGAGCAGATAGTCGACGGCCTCGACGCTGAACGCATCAAGGGCGAAGCGGTTGAAGGCGGTGACGAACATGACCTCGGGGGCCTTGGGGCTGTCGGCGAGGGACTGCGCCAGATCGATGCCGGAAAGGCCAGGCATCTGGATGTCGAGGATCGCGAGATCGGGCTTCAGCTCGGCGAGCTTCTCGCGCGCCTGGAAGCCATCATTCGCCGTACCGACCACCTCCACGTCCGGAATTGCCGCAAGCGCAAAAGCGAGGCGTTCGAGCGCGAGAGGCTCGTCATCGACCAACAGGATACGCATCATTCGGCCGCCCGGCGCACCGGCACCAGCCGCAAGGGGAGGCTCAACGTCACGAGAAACCCTTTCTCCGTCGCGCGCGCGTCGATGGCGCCCAGCGCGTCATAAAAGGCCGCGAGCCGTTTGCGGACATTGACCAGTCCGACGCCCAGGCCCGCCGGCTTCGATCCCAGGGCGTGCCGCCCGTCGTCCTGCACCACGAGCTCCAGCATGCCGCGAACCTCACGGGCGCGCAGCGATAAGGTCACGCGCTCACGCGACGGCGCCACGGCATATTTGATCGCGTTCTCGACGAGCGGCTGCAGCAGGAAGCTCGGCACCATCGCATCCAGCAGGCCGGCAGGGCAATCGAACTCCACGTTCAGCCGATCGCCGAAGCGCGCGGACTCGATATCGAGATAGGACTGGGCGTTGGCCAGCTCTTCATCGAGCGTGATCTCTTCCTGCGGGTCCGTCTCGAGCGACAGGCGCAGGAAATCGGCGAGCTTCATCGTCACGTGCTCGGCGTCGGCGTTGCGCCGGGTGACGATGAGCGAGGAGATCGCATTCAAGGTGTTGAACAGGAAATGCGGGTTGAGCTGGAAGCGCAACGCGGCGAGCTGGGCCTGGTGCGCCGCCTCATTGGCCTCCGCCAGCCGGCGCTGCGTCTCGCGCATCGCCATGTCGCTCAACGTCAGGCCCCAGGCGGTAGCGTAGAAGCCATAGATGAACACGAAGGGCATCAGGCCGCGATAGAAGATCTCCAGGACGGGCGGAGACTTGCTTGCCACCGCCATCGCATAATCGCGCACCTGATAGGCATCGATAGCGCCATGCGCGACGGAGATCGCAATCGCCGCGACCATGATCAGCGGCACCCGCAAGCGGCGCGGCGCGCGTCGGCATAACCAGATGATGCCGACCAGCACCGCCGACAGCAGCAGGCCGAAGACGAGCGTCTGGGCCAGCAAGAGCTTGTACGCCGAGGAGAAAGGCCCGCCCGCAGCGATATCCTGCGCCGACCACAGCACCAGCGCGATCAGCCAGAGGAATATCGTCATCCCCGCCGCGACCCACAGATCGCGAGGCTTCATGCCGGGCGGAAGGATGTCTTGCATGTTTGCGAACATAGCAGAGTTTGCCTGCGTGACGATCAATTCAGAACGGCGCGTCAAACGGCGGGAACGGGCCAGGCACCACAAGTACGAGCGAAGGCGCAACGCCGCGCCGGATGCACGCGGGTTTCGACGAAAGCCGATTTCGCCGCGACGAAGACCGACGCGCCGGCCCGGGCGGATATGCCCGGACCGGCGCGCCTTTTCCCGGATCAGAATGCAACCGAGAGGCCGGCATTCACGCTGTGGCGAGTGGTGTCACCGAACTTGTTACCGACACCCGCGCCATATTCGCCCGAGTAGCTGACGTTCAGGCGAACCCCCTTCGTCACCGGAGCAGTGAGGCCCAGTGCGAGATGCGCCATGGTATCGCCGCGGTCCGCAGCGTGCGCTCCCACCACGCCGCCGCTGGCCGCATTGGTGAAGTAGGCGTCGGCGACGCCGTTGTTGCCGCCGAGCTGATAGCGGAGTCCCGCCTCTGCCCAGGGGGCGACCCCGCCGAGATCGTAGCTTACCGAGAGTGCCGCATCGCCGAACAGGGCGTCGCTCTTGTGCCCGATCGCGGTCAGCGCGAAGTCCGAACCGTTCTCGGCCGCCTGTTCGCGGCGGCCCTGCACGAAGCTCAGGCCGACCCTCGGGGCGATCCGCAGCGAACCCAGCGATACCTGATAATCCGCCGAGACATCGACGAGTAGGCCGCCCAGGTCGTAGCGCGACGTTGCGGTGCCGCCCGGCACGCCCCGCCTGGTTTTCGCGCGCGACAGGTCATAGGCGAGCAGGCCTCGGATCGCGAAGGCGCCGGACTCTCCGCTCGCCGTGACGCCGACCTGCATGCCGTCAAGCTTGGTGGTGGCACCGAGGCCTTCGACCGTCTGGTTGGTCGAGAGGTTGCCGACGAACGCGCCGACCCGCGCATTCTCGGACATCCCAAAGCCGAGCCCGCCGAGCAGGCCGCGGCTGTCGCTGCGCAGGTCATGCGCACCGGTGAAGGCGTTCCCGTTGAGCGCGCCTTCCTGGTACAGGCCCTGCGCGAAGCCGTAGAAGCCGGTCTGTCCCTTGTTGCTCCGCTCGATGGAGCGTACCGCATCGACCATTGCCAGGCCGGTGTCGATGCTTGCCTGCTCCGCCGCCGCATAGGCTTCCGGGCTCAGCTGGGCGAAGCCCGCGGCGCGCGAGGTGCCGTTGGTCTCGACCAGTGCAGGCAGCGCGCCGGTGAAGGCCTGGACCATCTGGCCGCCGCCGAGCACGACGTTGGCGTAACGGATCGAGTCCTGCACGTTGGTGCCGAACGCGGTGTCGTTCTGGAATTCGCCGACCAGCTGGATCTTGTTGCCGCGCGTCGCCACGAAGCCGAACACCGTGTTCGACTTGTTGATCGTAGTGAAGCCGCCATTGATGCCGCCCTGCGCCACGACCAGGTCGAGCGCACCGCCCGGGGTGGACTGGAGCATGCCGGTGATGTCGAGCGTCGCACCGGTCTGGATGGTCATGTTGCCCGAGATGTTCAGGCGGTCGCTACCGGTCGGGGCCATCTCCAGCAGCAGGTTCGAGCCGTTGGTGAAGAGCACATTGCCGTTGACCGTCATCGTGCCCGGCGAAGCGCCTGGCGACAGCGTGCCGCGCACTTCGATATTGGCGTTGACCGTCCCGGCCGAGCCGAAGGTCGCGCCCTGCCCAACGACCAGCGTCTTGGCCGAGGTGATCGTCGTGCCCGCCTGACCGATCAGGCGGCCGCCGGTTACCGAGATCATGTCGTAGCTGACATTGCCGGTGAGCGAGACGACGCCGCCGGCGACGTTGAGCGCCTCGAACTCGCTATAGCCCTGGCCATTCCATGCGGTCGGCGCGGCATAGGTGCCCTGGGTGTTGAACTCGAGCGTGTCATAGCCGGCGCCACCGCTGGCGGTGCCGGTGACTGCGTTCGCACGGCCAAGCGTCAGGCGATCGTCGCCTGCGCCAAGCGCGACATTGCCGACCAGAATGCCCTGTACGTTGAGGGTGTTGGCACCGTCATTGCCCGCCAGAGTCGGCACGGTGAGCGTCGAGCCCGCCGCGATGGTCAGCTTGGCGCCGAAGAGATCGACCGTATCGAAGGCAGCATCGCGGTCGATGATCAGCTCGCCGGCATCGCCCGATTCGAGCTGCTCGAAGCCGGTGGCGTTGACGCTGCTCAGCTTGCGGACGGTGTTCGCCGCCTGGTTGAGCACCAGCCGATCATTGCCCGCACCACCGTCGATCGCGCCGCTCAGGGTCGCGCCGCTGGAGAGCGTCAGGACGTTGTCCGCCGCGCCGAAGCTGGTCTGGGTCGCCGTGACGTTGCTGCCTGCGGCCACGGTCAGGTCGCCTTCCTCCACCGAGATCGCCTGGAAGGTGCCGTTGCCGCTGATCGCGAGGTTGCCGGCGCCGCGCGCCAGGATGTCCTCGAAATTGAGGATCTTGGCGGTGGCGAGCGTCGCTGTCTGGTCGGCGAGCGTGTTGAACACGAGCGCGTCGTGCCCTGCCCCGCCATTGACCGTGCCGAGGATCGAGCCGCCATCGACGATCAGCTGGTTGTCATGCTCGTCGAAGTTCAGAACCTGATCGGCGCCGATCGTGCCGCCCAGGGTCAGCGCCGAACCACCCGCGACGTTGATCGTCTCGAAGCTGGCGATGCCGCCGGCGATCGTCGAGTCCCCGGCCAGGTTGAGGTTGAGCACGTCATTGCCCGCGCCGCCGTCGAGCGCGCCCGAAAGCGTACCGGCGAGGCTCATCGTCAGCGTATCGTTGCCGCCGCCCAGCGAGACTCCGCCGGTGAGCGCGGTGTTGAGGATCACTGATTGGTCGCTGTCGTCGCCGATGATGTTGCCGATATGATGGTTGCCGGTGCCTGGATTGAGCGTCAGGTCGGCGCCATTGCGCAGCGTCACCGCATCGAAGTCCTGGTTCATCCCGAGCGTCAGCCGGGCATTGCCCGAGACGTCGAGCGACTCGAAATTGATGACGTTGGGCAGGTCGCTGGCGTCCTGGGTGATGTCGAACGCCACGGTATCGATGCCCGCGCCGCCATCGACCAGGCCCGTGGCGGTACCGCCGGCAAGAACCAGGCGATCATTGCCCGCGCCCAGGTCGATACCTCCCTCCACCACACCGCCGGCGTTGAGCGTCACGACATCATTGCCGCCACCCATCGCGAGACCACCGCCGATCGCACCGGAGACATTGACCGACTCCGCCGCGTCCGAACCGACCAGCGCCGTGGCGCCCTGGGTCTGGAAGCGCGTGCCCGCCGCGACGGTGACGTTGGAGCCCGCCATGTTGAGCGCGTCGAGATCGGTGGTGCCGCGGATCGTGATCGAACCGCTGCCGCGCTGGGCCAGCGTCTCGAACTCGCGGAACTGGTCGAAGTTGATCGAGCCGCCGCCGGTCGCGTCCACCATCAACGTGTCGTTGCCGGAGCCGCCATAGGCCGTTCCCGTGAAATTGCCCGAGGCGGCATAGACGAAGCTGTCGTCGCCTTCGCCCAGGCGTAGATCGCCCTGCAGCGTGCCGTAATTCTCGAACACGTCATTACCGTCGGCCAGGTCGACATTGCCGATGATCGTGCCGCCCGCCAGGTTGCGGATCCTGTCGGTGGTGTTGATCGTCTGGATGCCGCCGGCGATCCGATAGGTGTCGCCCTCGCCATCACCCGGCGCATCGAGATCGACGCCGCTCGCATCGAAGTTGCGGTCGCCCTCCAGCACCGTGTCCGCACCACCGCGGATCATGCCGAGATTGTCGAGTTCGAAGAAGCGCAGCGCCGCATCGACGCTGGTGCTGCCATAGCCCTCGTCATCGACGCCCGCGACCAGCAGCGCGCTCGAAAGCCCGCCGGTCGCCTCGATCGTGCCGCCGGCCGCGTTGGTCATGCGGGCGATGCCATAATCGCCGCGCAGCATTGCGAACACACCAGTGGCGAGATCCGGCGCGGAACCCGCGTTGCTGCCGCCGCCATTGGCGCTGATCTTGCCGCTGTTGGCCAAGGTGCCGACCACCACCGGGGTGGGATCGATGCAATCCTCCTCGCCCAGGCCGCCGAATGCGGTGAGCAGCAGGCCGGTGCCACCCTTGCCGTTGGACTGGATCGTGCCGCTGTTGGTCACGTCATAGCTGTTGCCACGCACGCTCGCGCCGGCGGCATAATTGCCTGCCGCGGAGATCGTGCCGCTATTGCCCAGCTTCACCCCGCCATATTCGCTGTAGAGGTCGACGGCATCGTCCCCGCCGCTGTTGGCGCTGATCGATCCGCTGTTCGAGACTTCAATGCTGTTGCCCGCCGCCGCCGGGCTGGAATCGTCGCCAAAGCTTTCGGCGGCGACATAGAGGCCGCGGCCCTCGGTCGAGCTGATCGCGCCGCTGTTGGTCATGGTGAAGGCGCCGGCGCCATAGCGCTCGATATACACGGCGGTGTTGCGCGCCGTGATCGCGGCGGTGTTGACGAAGCTCGCCAGCGTGTTCGACGCGGTCACGCCGTAAAGCGCGCTCTTGATCGTGCCGTTGTTGACCAGCTGGAGGTTGCCCTCCCCGCGCGGATCGCTCGCCTCGATCGCAGCGGACACGCCATTGTCCGCATCGGCGATGTCGTAGCTGGCGTTGTTGGTCACCTTGCCGTTGCCGAGCACGCGCAGCGCCGTCGTCTGTGTCGCGGCCGAAGTGACAGTGACTTCGGTCGTCGCCCCGCTCGCCTCGACACCGTGCATCTCGAAGCCGGTGCCGGGCACGTTGGTGGCGAGATCGAAGGTGCCGCTGGCGGTGAAGGAGCGGCCATAGGCGTCGGCGCCGTCGCCGCCGGTCACCGTGCCGCTCACGTCGACCGCCGCGCCGTTACGCGTGAGCACGGTGTCGTTGCCGTCGCCCATGTCCAGGTTGCCGGTCACCTTGCCGCCGTTCGCGACGTAGAGGTCGTCGCCGCCTCCGAGCAGGACATGGCCGGTGATCGTGCCCGCATTCTCGACGATGTCGTTGGAATAGCCGGTGCCGACGATCGCCGCGCCCGCAGTGCCGATGACATAGCCGTTGCTATGGCCTTCGATCACACCATTCTTGTTGTTGATGATGCGATTGACGCCCGAGCCGGTCAGCTCGATCGCGTTGCCGTAGTAGCTTTTGATATTGCCCGTGTTGTCGAGGACGGAATCGTCCATCCGGACGGCCGTGCCCTGCACCGTGATCTGGCCGAGGCCGAGACCGCCGCGCTCGTTCGTGAAACTGCTGTCCCGCATGTCCACACCGGTCGCCAGGCTCTCCGCCGGCGGCGGCGTGGTCCGCAGGTCCTCGCGCAGCGTGGTGCGATTGGTGATGGTGCTGCCCTCGGCGTGAAGCAGCGTGCCCGACCGCGTGCCCGTCTTGCGGATTTCGGTGCTGTTCGACAGCAGCACCTCGGTGCCGTAGCCGGTCTTGAGGCCGATGCCGCCGGTAAAGCCGATGCCGCCCTTCTGCGCGAAGAGCTCGACACGGCGGGCATAGGTCGCATCGACTGCGACACCCTCCGTACCCCCGCCCACGACGCCTGCGATCACCAGGTCGAGACCCTGGCTGTTGTCGCCGAATTCGCTTGCTGTCGAGTTCTGCTCGACAAGGATCGACGGCCGCGCATAACCGCCATTATTGAACTGCATGTCGAGCACGACACGGCCGTCGCCGGTCAGGCGGAGCAGGCCGTCATAGCTCTGATGGCCGTCGCCATCGGCATCGAGCGGACCCTGGAGCGTCAGCACCGTGTTCGCGCCAGCCGCCTCGTAGATCGTGCCGCCCGAGAAGCCGGTCACCGGATCCTGGAGCACCGAGAAGGTCCGTGTGCTGCCGGCGCGCGCCTGGAGCACATTGTTGCCGGCGCCCATGTCGATGCTGCCCGAGACCAGGCCGCTGGTGTCGACGGTGCCGTCCTGCTTCAGGCGGCCGAGGTCGACGACCAGCTTGTCGTCGCCATCGCCGGTCGAGAGATTGCCCTGGATCGTGCTGCCCTCGGCCAGCCAGACCATGTCGTTGCCGGTGCCGCCGAGCACGACGTCGCCGATGATGCTGCCCTTGTTGGCGACCAGCGTGCCGGAAGGGGCATTGGCGTAGAGATCGATGGCAATGCCGCCCGTGCCGCCGCGGATCTCGCCTTCGTTGATGACCCGGTTCGGCGCGGTGTACTGACTGGTGTAGCCGGTGACCGCAGCATATTCGCCGGTGCTCGCGATCGAGCCGAGATTGGTGAGGCTCGATCCATATTCCATGTAGACGCCGGTGCCGCCGCGGATCACGCCGCCGGCATCGTTCAGGAAACTGGTGTAGCCGTTCTCCAGGCTGACCGCATATCCCTGCGCGTTTTCGTTCGAGATCGTGCCGCTGTTATAGCCCGAACCCTGCACGCCGACCGCGGTCTGCACTGCGCCCTCGGCATGGATCGTGCCGCGATTGGCGAAGCCATATTCATTCTCGGCAAACCCGAGGCCGGTCGCGCGGATGCCGTAAGCGGCATCGCCCGCCAGGTTGATCGTGCCCGCGGTGTCGTTGACGAAGCGGGTGTTGAAATCCTGGGCCTCAATCAGCGCATAAGGCGCATCGGCATCGGGAGTCTCGACGCCGGTGAAGCTCAGCGTGCCGCGGTTGACGAAGGTCAGGGGCGCGTACCCATCGCTGAAGTCATTGTACGAGCTGAGCGTCAGGCCCGCATCCGATCCGCTATAGGTGAAGCTGGCGAGGTTGGTGACGGTGCCGGGCCCGGTAATGTCGAGCGCGCTGGTCAGGTTTTCCGCCGCGATCGTCACGTTCAGGTCGCAACCGCACAGATCGACGCCGTAGCGCTCGAAACCGGTCGGCAGCGCGCCCAGGGCGAGCGTGCCCGAGCCGGTCATGCGATAGCCATAGGTGTCGGTGCCCAAGCCGCCATCCAGCGTGCCCGTAGGCAGGCCGGCCACGCCGTTCGCATTGGCCTCGCGCCAGAACTTGTCGTCGCCGGCTCCCATCGAGACCGCGCCGGTGATGCTGCCGCCGATGCGCTGGAAGATGCTGTCGTCAAACTCGCCGAGCTCGACCGTGCCGGCAACTTGGCCGGCATTCTCGATGCTCGCCGAGCCAGCGACGCGGATCGCCATGTCGCCCGCGCTGCGGATCACGCCGCCGGTCTTGTTGGCGAGATCGAGATATTCCGCTTCGATCGCGGGCGCCGTTCCGCGCGCTTCGATCGTGCCGCTGTTGGTGACGTCGGCATATTGGGTGGCGACGATGGTCGCCGCGCTGGCCGAGTTGTTGGCGACGGTGCCGCGGTTTTCGAGGCTGACATATTCCGAGCGGATCGCCGACGCGTCGCCGGCTTCGATCGTGCCCGCATTGGCGCCGTTCGTCTCATAGACGTCCAGCCCGCCCTCGATGCGACCGCCGGCGCGGTTCCGCAGGTCGAGCGAAGCCGAGCGGGCGCGCACCGCCGGGCCGTCGGTGCCGCGCACCAGCCCGGCATTGTCCAGCGCGACGAAATTGCCGCTGTCGTCGCTCTGGCGGATGGCATTGGCGCCGCTCAGCGTTCCTGCACGGCCGATCCTGACGTCCAGGCTGGCCGCATCGGCGAGCAGCACCGCCGGGCCCTGCGACAGCACACTGCCATTTGCGATCAGCTTGCCGCTCACGTCGAAGCGGAGCGCCGCGTCCGGGGTCGTCTGGCTGCCGACAGTCGCATTCGGCTGCACGGTGACGGTGCCATTCGGCACGGTCACCACGAAGGGATCGGACGCGCCTGCGCAAATCACCTGCGCCTCGCCTGCGCACTGCGCGCGTGCCGCAGTCGAGGACAGCGCGATGGCGAGCGTCGCCGCGCTGACGAACAATGCGGCGCGGCGCTTGGCGCCAGGATGGACGATAGTGCGGATGGGATAAGCGGTACGCGACATGCTGCAGCTCCAATGACGGAAGGTGCCGGCACGCGATGCGCACCAGGCTGAACAGCGCGGGCAGATGCCGATATTCGCAGGGAAGCTCCAACCCGGTAACTTCACACCGCCATGCAACTTCACATCGTCGTGCAGTTTCTCATCGCGCGACGGCGAGCAGCAGATCCTGGACAAGCAATTCCGTCATTTCGGCCCTGGGATAGTCGCCGTAGCGGGCTGCCACCCGGGCGGCGTTCTGGCGCGTGCGATCGCTGCCGGCGGCGCGCAACAACGCCTCGCGCACGGCACCGGCTCCCGCGGAGGCCGCCTGGGAGTGCGCAACTCCTGCAAGGCGCAGGCGATAGGTGAGCAGCAGCGATTCGAGCGTGTCGGGCAGCAGCAATTGGGGCACGCCGGCACCCAGCATGCGCGCAGAGGCGCCATAGCCGCCCCTGCCTACATAAAGCGCCGCCTCGCGCCCCTTCGCAGCAAGATCGATCGGCTCCGCGCTGTAGTGGATATTGGCAGGCAGAGCCTCGGGCGGCGCGCTGGCCGAATGCCACAGGACGGGCCAGCCCAGCGTGCCGAGCGCCCTTGCCACCACCGTGCTGCCCGGCCGGTCGAACGGCAGGTATACGAGCACGCGCGGCCCCTCGCGCTTCGGCCATTCCGGGCAGGCATCGGCATCGATCCCGACCAGCGGTCCATAGTAGAAGCCTGCGGCGCCCGGCCCATAATGGTCGAGTTCGGCCCAAGCGAGCGCATGGAGCGGCGCGCCCGAGAGCAGTTCGCCGAGGCCGGCCAGCATCGGCGCGCCGAAATGGCGGCAGGCTTCGCGCACCGCGATGTCCGCCGGGCGCCGGGCAACCGCCAGTTCTGCGTCCCCGTGCCCGGCCCAGGGCAACAGGCTCGCACCTGCCTCCTGCACGGGCGGCGCCACGAAGGTCGAGCCGATCCGTGCCGCCGGCAACCCGGCCACATGCGCGGCAAGCAGCGAAATCGGCGCATGCTCGGCCAGCAGCGCATCGGGACCAATCCGCTCGAACAGAGCCAGCCACCGCGCGATCAGGGGGATCGCGCCGGCCGCGCTCGCCAACCCGCCCGCTGCGATCACCTGGCCGTAGGTCAGGGTCTCGCCGCCCAGGCTGCGGCCGGCAAAGCGGGGGCTTTGGATCACTGCATCGAAGGCGTCGTGTTCGACCCACCGCGCAGTCTCCGGCGTACGCGCGGCCAGTGTCAGGCGATGGCCACGCCCGCGCAGCGCGCCGCAGATCGGCGCCAGCGTCGCGACATGGCCATAGCCAAGACCCAGCTCCCAGGTGGCCAGCACGTGCATCGATACCTCCGGCGGCGGCTTAGAAGCGAAGCGCCGGCGCGGCGCAGCTCCTATTGCTTCCCACAACCGTGCAATCCGGCGTGCCTGTCGCGGAGCGGGCGGGTTCCATCGCATGCAGGCCGCACGCGGCGGCGCGCTCGCGCATGGCAAATTTCCAGCGTTGAAGAGGGCAGTCATGGCCGTCGCCATCAGTATCTGTGCGCAAGCATCCAATCCGCGCAGCCGGCGGGACAATCGCGAAGCCATCCTGCGCACCGGCTGCGCCTTGTTCGCGCGCCATGGCCTGGCCGGCGTGACCTTCGATGACGTCGGCCGCGAGACCGGATTGACGCGGCGAACGATCTACAATCACTTCGCCAATATCGACGACCTGTTCCTCGCCGCCATCCAGAGCGCGCTGCGTCGATTGGCGCAACAGCTGCCGCCTGCACCACCGGCGGAGCAGACGCTCGTCCCGGCGCTCGATCACTTCGTGCGCGACCTGTTGTGCCTGTTTACCAATTCGCACTTCGTCGAAGTGCACCTCGTGCTTGTCCGGCACGGCACCGACCATCCGGCGCTGCGTCGTTCGTTCGAGCAGCAATTGCTGGGCCCGCTTCGTCGAGCCTATCCGCTCGGCGACGAGGTGACAGATATCGCCGGCGAGACCGTCATGGCGGTGCTCGGCCTGGCCGAAACCGCGCGGATGCTGGGTCACGCCGGCGAGGAAGCGGTGCGCCACGCATTGCCGATCGCGCGCATGATCGCCCATACGCTCGTCCAGTCGCGCCGGACGGGGTTCAGGCAGGCCGCCTGAAGCCTAGGCGGGTGACACCACGTTCAGCCCGCCCGCCTGTATCTCGAATTGCAGCGGCAGCTCCAGGCAGCGCACCTCGCCGTCTAACGCGATCTCGATCGTGTCGGCGTGCCCGTTTACCGTGAGCGAAGGCGCCTCGCCCAGCGTGGCAAAGTCCTTCGCGCCGTCGGCCAGGCCGAAGGCCGCGCGTAGCCCGAACCACAGCAATGCGGGCCTGCTGGCGCGCGACACGGCATAGACCGAGAGCTTGCCGTCGTTCAGCGACTCGCGCGAACCCACGGAGCCTGCGTCGAGCGAGTAGCGATTGTTGCCGACGAACAGGAGCGGCGTGACGACCGGCGCCTCGCCTTGCCCCATATCTATCCTCAGACGGTGATGCCGGAGTCGCGCTATCGCATCCCAGGCGGCCGGCGCCGAGGCGAGCCATTTGGGCCAGCCCCTGCGGTGCCGGATCGCGTCGCGGTCCCGCACCATGAACGGATAAAGGCCGACCGAGGCGTTGTTGACGAACCGCCGGCCATTCACCGCGCCGACATCGACCGGCCTGGCCCGGCCCGTGACCGCGAGCGCTGCAGCCTTGCCGAGATCGGTGGGGATTTCGAGATCGCGTGCGAAGTGATTCAGCGTGCCGAGCGGCAGAAGCGCCAGCTCGACCTTCTGGCCGGTCAGGATCTGGGCAGCCGACGCAACCGTGCCGTCGCCGCCCGCGACGACGATGCGCGGATAGTTCGCCGCCGCCTGCTCGATTGCCTTCTCCAGCGCATCGGCGGCGAGCATCTGGACATCGGCTTGCCCGCCAGCCGCCGTGAAAGCCGCATTCACCCGTTCTTCGAGCGTGTCGCCCGCGGCCTTCGCCGCCCCGCCCTCGCGATTGATCAGAACGGGCAAGCTGGAAATCGTCATAGGTGCGTAACGAACCCTGCGAAGCTTTGTTCAGCGCCCGGGTGAACCCGATACGCCGATGCTCGTTTCGAGGGCATGGCCCGTATCGCACATCTTTCCGACATCCATTTCGGCGCGAATGACCCGGCAGTCGTCGCAGGCACCGAGACATGGCTCGCCGAGCAGCGCCCTGACCTCGTGATCATCTCCGGCGACTTCACCCAGCGCGCACGGATCGCGCAGTTCAAGGAGGCCGCCGCCTATCTCGATCGCCTGCGCGCCGCCGGCCACAAGCTGCTCGTCGTGCCGGGCAACCACGACATCCCGCTATACGACGTCGTCCGGCGCTTCGCCGCGCCGCTGGTCCGCTACCGCCGCTACATCGCGCAGGAGCTGTGCCCCTGGCATGAGGACGACGAAGTCGCGGTACTAGGCCTCAACACGGCGCGCTCGCTGACCTTCAAGGATGGGCGCCTCAACGCAGACCAGATCGGGCGCATCGAGCGCCTTTTCGATGGCGTTCCCGCCACCAAGACGCGCATCCTGGTGACCCATCATCCGCTGTTCGCGATGCCGATCGGATCGGGAAACGAGCTGAGCGAGGCCGTCGGTCGGCACGAACGCGCAGTGAAGGCCGTGTGCGAGGCGGGCGTCCGCATTGCGCTCGCCGGGCATTTCCATCGCACCTATGCCGAAGCGGCACGCAAGATGGTCGAGAAGGCCGGGTCGGCGCTCGTCATCCAGGCCGGAACGGCGACCTCGACGCGATTGCGCAACGACGAGCCGCAGAGCTTCAACTGGATCCACACGCACGGCCTGGACGACATCGAGCTTCAGGTGATCGTGTGGGACGGTGCCGCGTTCCAGCGCGCCAACCATATCCGGTACCGTTACGAGAATGCGGACTGGGTGCGCTCGAAGGCCTGACCTTCGCCGCGCACCCCGCAACCGCAGCGTCGATCAGTTCCGCAGCGAATCCGGAACGACGCCGCCATTTTCGGCGAGCTTGGCCATCACCGCCTTGTGCAGGGCGATATTCTGCTCCGCGCTGCCGTCAGCGCCGGCATGGACGCCGAGTTCCTGGCCGAGCTGCTTGCGGGCATCCAGGCTCGAATCGAGATCGAGCAGCTTCAGCAGGTCGACGATCGAACTCTGATAATTGCCGCCACCATCCTTCATCTTCGCCATTTCGGCGAGCACCGCGCCGACATCGACCGAAGCGGCAGGGGCAGGAGCCGATGCGGCGGGCGCCGCCGCCGGGGCAGGAGAAGCCGGCGCAGCGGGGGCTGGTGCAGGGGCGGCTGCCTTGTGGCCGAAGATCTTGCCCATGATATCGCCGAAGATACTCATTTCCGTCTCCTTTTCGGTGTCGATTACCGGTGTCCTTGCCCGCTAAACGTTGAGGCGCATCAAAGGGTTCGTGCGGAACGGCGCTTGCCGGCGTTCGTTCAGACCAGGGGCTTCGAAGCCCGTCACCAGGAAGGATGCATATGTACCGAGCACGCTGGATCGTCATCGGGGCTTCGGCCCTCGCGCTTGCCGCCTGTGGCCACAAGGACGAGACCACGACCACGGAGACCACCAACACGGTGGTTGCCGAGAACATGACCATGCCCGCCATCGCGCCGAGCCAGCAATTCGCCAACGCAGCGGCTTCGAGCGATGCCTTCGAGATCACGAGCTCGCAGCTGGCTGCAACCCAGTCGCAATCGCCCGCGATCAAGAAGTTCGCGACCATGATGATCAAGGCGCACACCGAATCGACCGCCAAGCTGAAGACCGCGGCGGCCGCGGTTGCGCCGGCAGTTGTCCCCGATCCCACGCTCACCGCGGAGCAGCAGCAGTCGCTGGACTCGCTGAAGCTGCTCAAGGGCGCGGATTTCGACAAGGCCTATGCGGGCGCGCAGGTAGACGCCCACCAGAAGACGCTCGCTGGGCTGAAGCTCTATTCGACCACCGGCGACGTGCCGGTGCTCAAGGGATTCGCCACCAAGCTGCTGCCGACCGTCGCGGCGCATCTCAACATGGCGAAGGCGCTCAAGCCCTGATCGATACCGCCGGCCGCCGCATCGCGCGGCGCGCCGGCTATCCCCTGCCTGTCTTAGCGGCCACTGCGGCGCGCCTTGCCGAGCCGCCGATCATTGCCGGTGGCTGCGGCATGGACAGGCGCTAGCGCACGCCCGCCCGCCATGCTCGCCTGCAGCATGAGCCGGGTGCTTCGCTCCAGCATCCGCGTTGCGATCACCGGGTCGGGCGGCCAACTCGTGCCGAGACGCAGCATGTCGCTCCCTTGCGCGAGCATTTCCTGCTGCATCGCCGCCCAATCCCGGGCGATCGCGCTACCGGCCTCGCCGAATGCGGCCATCTTCTCGGGCACCATTCGGCCGAGTTCGTCGAGGTCCGCAGTCATCGGATTGCGCATCGCGGCGTCGATCGTCCGGCTGCGGTGCCCGACGACGCTGTTGGCGGCGAGCATCGTCTCGGACAATGCCACGCCGTTCGCCCACAGGGAGGCACCAAGCTTCCAGGGGTCCGCCCAGTTCATCGTGCGTCCTTCGCGGAACTCGGGTCGGGCGATCCCGGCTGCTCCGGCGGGATGTCGTCCGGGCCCTCTGCGGGCTTTTCGCTCGAAGTGCCGGTGGGATTGGGCGAGGTGTCGCCCGGCGCGTCACGCGCTTCGCGATCGGGGCCGCCACCGGTCGATGAATCGTTCGCCATGTTCTTTTTCCGCCTTTTCCGATCTTGTGATGTCTGAACAATGCGATGGGGACGGACGTTCCGGGGGCTGGCGACGAAAGCCGCCCCATGGCTCAATAGCGTTTGAGCAGCGTCTCGACCGTGCGCTCGACGGTGCGGTCCTTCGAATTCTCGCTTTCGATATCCTTCTCGAGCGCGTCGCGGATCGCGCCGATCTGGGCATCGGTGAGGTGTTCGATGCCGACGAACTCCACCCGCGCCTTGTCGAGCGCACGCAAGACCTCGTCGAGCTTGGCCTGCATCGCCGCGCCGTCGCGGTTCTGGCTGTTCTGGATCAGGAACACCGCCAGGAAGGTGAGCACCGTCGTCGCGGTGTTCACGATCAGCTGCCAAGTGTCGGAATAGTTGAGGAACGGCCCGCTCGCCGCCCAGACGATAACCAGAAGCGCCGAGACGATGAACGCCAGCGGCTGGCCCATGATGTTCGCGGCGCGGCTAGCGACATTCGTGAAGAAACGATCCATTGCAATGCTCTCCCGATCGGACGGAAAGCCGAACGCTCGGCTTCGGGTTTCGGCACCCGCGACCGGCCGTGCGCGCTTGGGCATGCCGGATCGCCTCCTTCCTGGCACATGGAAACAAGCGCCTGGCACGCTGGTTCAAGGGCTTCGGAGCGAATCTGTTTTAGGCGGCAGCGGTTAGCCTGGAGACGCATCCGCGCGTTTTCTCCCGGCTCCTTCAGTTTCCGGGTCCGGGGGTTTACGACAATGGCGCTTTTTGGTCGCGACGCTCAGGCGTCGAGCGGTTCGTTCGTTCGTAGCAACACGGCTGGCAAGCGTCGGCGCAAGGCGCTCCTCGGCACCACGGCGCTGATCGGCATCGGCCTGGCGCTCCCCGCCGCGGCGCAGACGATCGCCTCGCCCGCGAGCGGCGGCACCATCACTGCGTCCGGCGGCACCCCCACGGTCAACGACCAGACCGCCAGCGGCGGCGGTGTCGCGATCACCAACCTCGCCCAGGCCACCGTACTGACGGTGAACGGCGTGACGATCAACGACACGGCCGGCGCCGCGAACGCGCTGGATGTCCGCGGCTCGACCTCGGGGCTGAACTCGACCGGGGTTACTCTTACCGGCGCCAACAACCTGACCACCACGGTGAGCGGCGGTTCGGCGCTCTATGTGCAGACCAACGCCAATATGGGCGTGGGCTTCACCTCGAGCGGGTCGGTCTTCACCGGTAGCTACGGCATCAACCTCAACGCGCCGAGCGGCTATATCAGCTTCGATTCGACGGGCTACAGCCAGTCGTTCATCGGCAACGGCAGCGCGGTCGCCGGCATCAATGCGATCTCGAGCATCAACGCCGGCATCCAGATCGGCGGATCGTCGATCAGCGGCTTCGCCACCGGCGTCAACGCGTCGAACTATTACGGCACCGGCTTCATCTCGACCGGCGGCTCGATCAACGCCACCAACACCGGCATCCTGCTCAACGCGACGGGTGGCAACAACAGCGTCAACTCGCAGAGCGCGATCACTGCGGTGACCGGCATCAGTTCGACTGCGGCCGGCGATACCACCGGCACTTCCACGATCACGACGAGCGGCACCGGCACGATCAACAGCAGCTCGGCCAATCTCGGCACCGGCATCCATGCGGTCAGCGCGGGCAGGGTTGCGATCACCGTGGGCGCCGCGATCGGCAACGCCACCGCTTTTGCGCGCGGCATCGAGGCACAGGCCAGCGCCACCACCGGCAACGCCATCAACGTCAATGCCAACCTCACTGCCGGCACCGCCGGCGTCTACACCTTTGCCGGCGGCGCGTTCGCTATCACGGTCGCCAACGGCGCGGCCGTCCAGGCGGCGCAGGGCATCTACGACCAGGCGGGTTCGACGGTCGTCAACAACGGCAGCATCGTCTCGAGCGGCACCGGCGTCTCGCTTCTCGCGGGCGGCAGCTTCACCAATAATGGGTCGCTCGCCGGCGGCATCTTGCTCAACGGCACGACGGCAGCGAGTGTCACGCTGGCCAATGGCTCGACGACGACCGGCAACATCGTCTCGAACGGCAGCGGCCTCCATACGATCACGATCGCCGGCGCGCTGACCGGCAATTACGACGCGAGCGCCGGCACGGGGATCGACGCCGTCACGGTCGCGGCGACCGGCTCGATCAGCGGCACCGTGTCGCTAGGCGGCGGCAGCGACAACTTCATCTGGCAGGGCGGCACGCTCGGCGGCGTCGTCGATGGCGGCACCGGCACCAATTATTTCACCGCCCAGCTCGGGGCAGGGAATTCCGCGTCGCTCGACGTCTCGAAAACTCCGACCAACTTCACCCAGCGCACCCTGCAGAGCGGCACGCTAACGCTCACCGGCTCGACGGCAGCCTCGGGCAATTACTGGCAGACCACGACCGATACGACGCTCAATTTCGCCACCACCGCCTTCAATGTCGCGGGCGGCGCCTCCTACGCCGCCAGCGCCTATGGCGGCACCGTGAATGTGCTGGCCGGCGCGACGGTCACCGGCTTGAACAACTTCGCGGCGAGCTTCGGCACCAGCGCAGTTACCTTCAGCAACGCCGGCACGGTCAGCGTCGACGGCAATATCTTCCTGTCCAACGGCGCGCGTATCGACGTGACCAATTCGGGCACGATGACCGCGGCGTCCTATAGCGGTGTGAGCTTCGCCGGCGGGGGCGGCACGCTCACCAATACCGGCACGATTACGGGCGGCAGCTTCATCACCTCCAATCTCGGCGCGGCAGTGAGCGCCACGACTGCCAGCGTGACGATCAACAACAACGGCTCGGGCATCCTTCAGACGAGCACCGGCGGCCCCTATACGGTCGTGCTGGGCACCGGCGGCGGCACGATCACCAACCAGGCGAGCGCGATCATCCGCCAGGTGGCTGCCAACCGGAACGCGGCCATCTATTCCACCGGCATCACGACCATCGCCAATGACGGCACGATCTCGACCGCCGCGACGGGTGCGTTCGATGCGATCACGGTCACCAACCGGCTGACGCTCACCAATAGCGGCAGCATCACCGCTGCAGCCGCCTCGGGCGTGTCCTTCACCGGCGCGAACAGCGCGGTGACCAACAATGGCGGCACGATCACCGGTGGCAGCGACACCAGTTTCGGCTATGGCGTGCAGTCTTCGGGCACCGCTACGGGAACGGTTACCAATAGCGCCGGCCTGATCACCGGCGGCCGCGGCGGCCTGCTGGTGAACAGCACCAGCCTTACCATCGACAACAGCGCGGTCATCCGCGGCACCGACGCGGCGAGCTATGGCATCCGCCAGGCCAACGGCGTGGTTACCGTCAACAATATCGGCGCGACCAGCGTGATCGCCGGCCTGACCAACGGCATCACTGCGCCCGTTTACACCATCACCAAGATCAACAATGCCGGCACGATCGGCACGGGCGCTGTCTCGGGCGGCACCTTCACCGCCGGTGGAACCGGCGATGCGATCAACGTCTACTCCAGCACCATCACCAACAGCGGCACGATCGACGGCGCCGCGGGCGGCATCGTCGCCAGCGCCTATCTGGCCCTGTACAACACCGGCACGATCACCGGCCGCGGCAATTTCGACGGTGTAACCGTCCAGGGCAGCGCGACTATCGTCAACGGCGGCACGATCACCGGCGGCGGCAACGCCGGCATCTACGCGGGCGACGGCACGATCACCAATGCCGCGGCGGGGCATATCATCGGTGCGAGCACCGCGGGCGTCTCGTTCGCCAGTGCCGCCACGTTCGTCAACTACGGGTCCGCGACCAGCACGGGCGGCGTCGGCGTGATTTCCGGCAACGTCCTCGTGAACGTCAATCTGCAGGCAGGCTCGACTACCGGCAGCATCACGCTCGGTACGGGCAACGACACGCTGTCGATCTTCAACGGCCGCGGCACGGCCGGCGCAGCGACCGTGGACAGCACCAGCGGCATCACGCTGCAGAATGCCGGCACGCTCGCCGCCGCGAGCTTCGGCACGGTCGACCTGGGCCTCGGCACCAACACGCTGGCGCTGCTCGGCACCGGCGACGGCACGGCGGCGAACGGCACCGCGGGCATCTACAATCTCGGCTCGATCGGCACGGCCAGCATCCTGACCAAGGGTGACGCGGGCACGTGGACGCTCACCGGCGCCGCCTCGGGTGGGCTCACCACCGGCGTGATCAACGCCAATGGCGGCACGCTGGTGTTCAGCGGCACCGGGCTGACGGGCGGAATCTATCTGCGCTCGGGCGTGATCCGCGCCACGACGACGACGGCGTTCGGCACCGGCACGATCCACGCGATCGACCCGACCATCCAGTTCGGCGCCACTGGCACCTACGCCAACAATATCTCGCTCGAAGTCGCCTCCCCGGCGAGCGGCGATCCGACGATCCTCTCGGCCGATACCGGCGTCACTGCGACGCTGACCGGCCTGATCAGCCGCGGCGCAGGCGATGCGACCCAGTATGTCACGATCGGCGGCAACGGCACGATCGTGCTCGCCAATACCGGCAACAGCTGGACCGGCGTCACCGCGATCAGCGCGGGCGCCACGCTGCAGGGCGCGACCAACACCATCTCGGGCGCTTCGGTCGCCAATGCCGGCACGCTGGCGTTCAACCAGGGCTTCGACGGCAGCTTCGGCGCCAACATCTCGGGCACGGGCGCCCTCGTCGTCACCGAGGGGCCGACCAATGTCCTCACGCTGACCGGCGCCAACACCTATAGCGGCGCGACCAGCGTGATGGCGGGTACGCTCTCCGCAAGCGGCGGCGCCGCGATCGGCGACACCAGCGCGGTCAGCGTCGCCAGCGGCGCGACCCTGAGCCTTGCCAACAGCGAGACGGTCGGCAGCCTGAGCGGTGCCGGCATCACGAACGTGCTCGCCAACGCGCTCACCGTCGGCGGCAACAATGCCTCGACCACGTTCACCGGTGCGATCATCGATACCACGCCGGTCGCCTATATCGGCAGCTGGGTCGTCTCGGACGGTCCGGCATGGTCGACGAACCCGCCGACCTATACCGCGCAGCAGGCCGCGGCTCTGCTCTTCGGCGGCAACGCAAGCGACTATCGTACTTCGACCGCGGGCACGAGCACCGCGACGATCGACGATCTCGCCTGGTACAATGTCTATGGCGGCAGCCCGTCGGCATATGTGCAGGCGTCCGCCACCTACCGCGTCGACAGCAGCACCGCCGGATACAATAACCAGGGCGACACCTCCGCCTATGTCCAGGATCACACCGGCAGCCCGCACACCAACTATGCGTTCACCGGCGGCCTGCATCTGGGCGGCGGGCTGACCAAGACCGGCACCGGCACGCTGACGCTGACCGGCGCCAACACCTATACCGGCCTCACCTCGATCCTGGGCGGCACGCTCGCCATCTCGGGCGGGTCGGCGATTTCGGACGCGGGCGGTGTCAATGTCGGCGCGGGCGCGACCTTCTCGGTGCTGAGCGCCGAGACGATCGCCAGCCTGAACGGCAGCGGCGCCACGACGCTGAGCAACGGCAACCTGACTCTCGCCAATGCGGCGGGTACCTATTCGGGCACGATCACCGGCAACGGTGCGCTGGCGCTCGCCGGCGGCGCGCTGACCCTTGGCGGCGCGGCGACGCAGAGCGGCGGCGTGACGATGGCGGGCGGCACGTCGCTCACCCTGAGCAACACCGGCTCGATCAACGCCAGCGCGGCGAACGGCATCACCAACGCCGCCGGCACGATCAGCGTGACCAATTCCGGCACGATCGCCAGCGGCCCCGGCAATTCGATCGTCGCCAACGCAGGCACGATCACCAACAATGCCGGCGGCACGCTCAACGCGGTCGCCTTCAACGGAACGCCGGTCTCGACCGTCAGCAACTCCGGTACGATCTCGTCGATCGGCGCGACCGGCGGCGGCACGCTTACCGTCACCAACAATGCCGGCGGCCTGGTCGCCCGGACCTTCACTGGCTCGGCGATCGACCTGAGCAACAGCGCGATCAGCCTCACCAATGCCGGCGACATCGTCGGCTATAGCTGGGGCGTGGTCGGCCGCAACGCGGCGGATTCGATCACCAATTCGGGCCGTATCCTCACCGGCACGCTCGCCAGCGGCTATGGCAGCGCCGCGACCATCTTCGGCGGCGAGGCGATTTCGCTCAACGGTGCCGGCGGTTCGGTCACCAACCTCACCAATGGCCTGATCAGCGGCGGGACCTACGGCATCCTCGCCACGGGTGGCGCCAGCATCACCAACCAGGTGAACGGCTTCATCAGTGGCAACATCGCGGGCATCAACGTCGCCGGCGCCACGACGATCAACAATGCCGGCTCGATCACCTCGACAGGCAATTACGCGATCGTCGCGAGCGGCACCGGCACGATCACCAATGGCGGCATCATCTCGGGCACGCTGGGCGGTATCCAGGTCAGCGGCACGTCCGGCACGCTGACCATCAACCTGCAGCAAAATTCGACCACCGGCGCGATCGTGGCCAGCAACAACGGCACGCGCGTGGTGAGCATCGGCGGCAGCCTGGGTGGCTACAGCGCCACCAGCGGCAGCGGCGTAGACAATCTGACGCTCGCTTCGACCGGCTCGGTCACCGGCAATATCCTGCTCGGCCAGGGCAATGACAGCTTCGTCTGGCGGGGCGGCAGCTTCAGCGGCACGATCGACGGCGGCGTGGGCACGGACAGCTTCACCAGCAATCTCGGCGCAGGCGTCAGTGGCTCGCTCGGACTTGCCAGCCTCACCAATTTCGAGACGAATACCGGCCAGTCGGGCAACCTGACCCTCACCGGCAGCCGTAGCGACGGCTCGGGCTGGGCGGTCAGCGGTGGCACGCTTGCGCTGGGCACGGGTGCCGCGCTCACCAGTGTGAGCGGCACGGCGGTTTCCCTGACCGGCGTCAACACCCAGCTGACGGTGGGCAGTGGCGCGACGCTGAGCTCGGCCAGTGGCGCGGCGGTCGCCGCCAGTCAGACCGGCGCGGTTATCGTGAACAACGGGACGATCACCGGCGTGACGAACGCGATCACCGCCGACTACGGCATGACGCTGACGAACACCGGCACGATCAACGGCAACCTCTTGCTGGGAACGACCAGCGACACGGTGACGCTCAACGGCGGCGCAGTGAACGGCGCGATCAGCCTGGGCTACGGCAACGACACGCTCAACTGGAACGGCGGCACCTTCACCTCGGCCGATGGCGGCGCGGGCACCGACGTGTTCAACGTCAACACCGGCGTGGCATCGACGCTAAGCGTCGCC
The DNA here is from genome assembly GCF_058807215.1 of Sphingomonas sp. GW821-FHT12D09. Classification (NCBI taxonomy): domain Bacteria; kingdom Pseudomonadati; phylum Pseudomonadota; class Alphaproteobacteria; order Sphingomonadales; family Sphingomonadaceae; genus Sphingomonas; species Sphingomonas sp. GW821-FHT12D09. The sequence goes on from NZ_JBXAQL010000001.1 coordinate 2,150,783, forward strand.
AACCTCACCGGCTTCGAGACGCAGAACCTCCAGTCGAGTAGCCTGACGCTCGTCGGCACGCAGAGCGGCCAGGCGGGCTGGACGCTGGGCACCGGCACCACGCTCAACATCGGCACGGGCGGGTTCGCGAACTGGACGGCCAGCGGCAGCGCCGCGACGCTCAACAGCAGCAACGCCACGGTCAACGTCAACTGGAACAGCACCGTCGGCGGCGAAACCGTGACCATCGCCGGCAATGTCAGCGGCATCGCCGCGACGATCAACAATGACGGCACGATCAACGCAGGTTCGGCCGGTGCGATATCGCTGCAGGGCGCCAGCGGGCAGGTGAACAACACCGGCACGATCACCGCCCTCGCCCCCGCGGACAACTATGCGCTGATCACGCTGGCCGGCCCGAATTCGAGTCTGGTCAGCAGCGGCACGATCACCGGCGTGACCGGTGTAACGGCCAACATCAACGCCGCGGTCAACCTGACCAGCTTCAACGGCATTGTCGACAACCAGGATGGCGGCGAGATCCGCGGCCAGGCCGGCATCGCCATGGGCGGCACGAATGCCCAGGTCACCAACGCCGGCACGATCACCGCGACGATCGGCAACGGCGTGACGCTCAGCCAGGGCGGCAGGCTCATCAACAGCGGCACGATCAGCGGCGGCGGCGATGCCGTGAACGGCTGGGGCGTCGTGGTCGGCAGCGGTGCTGCGACGATCGAGAACAGCGGCACGATCAATGGCGGCAGCGCGGGCGCGATCGCGCTTATCAGCGCCTCGGCGATCTCGGTCAACCTGCAGGCGGGCTCGACCGTCAATGGCGACATCGTCTCGACCGGCAGCGGCAGCCGCGATGTTTATATCTCGGGCGCGCTGAACGGCAGCTATGTCTCGACCGGCGCCGGCATCGACAATCTCGTGCTGATCGCTGGCGGATCGATCACGTCGGCCGATCTCGGCGACGGCGATGACAGCTTCACATATTATGGCGGCACGATCGCCGGCCTGATCGATGGCGGCGCGGGCAACGACACGCTGTTCGCGGACTTCGGCGCGGGCAATAGCGGCTCGGTCAGTCTGGCCAACTTCACCAATTTCGAAGGCCTGGGCCTGCTTTCGGGCGACCTGACCCTTACCGGCCCGAGCACTTCACCGGGCACGGCGATCTATGCCGGCAATGGTGCGCCTTCGGGCGAGATAACCTTTGACGGCACTTCGAACATCACCGGCGACATCTACGTCAATGGCGGCTCGATCCGCGCCGAGAGCGACGGAGCGTTCGGCACCGGTACGATCCACATGATCGACCCGACCGCCACCTTCGGCGCGAGCGGCACCTTCGCCAACAACATCTCGCTCGAAGTCGTGACGCCGTCATCGGCCAACCCATCGACGCTCAACGCCGATGCCGGCGTGATCGCCAGCCTCACCGGCGCGATCACCACCGGCACCGGCACGGGCGTCGATCCGGACCAGGACCTGGTGATCGGCGGCCAGGGCAGGATCATCCTCGGCAATGTCGCGAATAACTGGACCGGCACGACCACGGTCAACCTCGGCGCGACGCTGCAGGGCACCAGCGGCACGATCTCGGGTTCGAGCATCGTCACCAACGGCACGCTGGCCTATGTCCAGCCGGCTTCCGGCACGATCAGCCAGAACATCTCGGGCACCGGTGTAGTCAACGTCTCCGGTCTCGCGACCGGCGAGGCGCTGACCTATGCCGGCACCTCGACCAACGATCAGGGCTTCCAGATCCGCGACGCCTCGACGCTGATCAACACCGGCTCGATGACGACCACGAGCTACGACACGGTGTCGATCGCCAATGGCGGCAGCTTCGTGAACAATGGCAGCGTCACCGGCGCGATCTCCAAGCTGGGCGCAGCCGATGCGGCGGTGAACAACAGTGGCGCGATCTTCGGTGTGCTCTACAATGGCGGCACCGGCCTGCTTGCGGTCGGCAACCAGGCCGGCGGCAGGATCGACGGCGGTTCCGGCGCCGCCCTGATCGGCAATGGCGCGATCCACCTGACCAATGACGGCAACGTCTCGGGCGGCTATGCCGGCGTCTATCTGAACAATGCCGCCACGGTGATCGATAATGGCGGGACCATTATCGGCGGTACGTTCGGCATCGGCGGCTACACGCTGAACGCGGGCAGCACCGGCGTGAGCCTGCTGGCGGGCGGCACGGTCAACAACCAGGCCGGCGGCACGATCGCGGGTGACGGCGTCGGCATCGCATCGAACGGCGCGCTGACCTTGACCAACGCGGTGGGCGGGACGATCATCGGCGCTATCGGCGTCAACGTCACCAGCGGCACCGCCGACATCACCAATGCCGGCACGATCGCCTCGAGCGGCAGCGACTATGCCATCGGGTTCCAGAGCGGCGGCACGATCGCCAATTCGGGCACGATCCAGGGCGGCACCGGCGGCCTCGCGATCGTCAGCAACGCGGCGCTGAGCGTCACCAACCAGGCCGGCGGCACGATCGCCGGCGCCATCCAGAGCGATGGGGCGACGGCGATCGACCTGCAGGCGGGCTCGACCACCACTGGCGCGATCCAGCTGTTCGGCAATGCCGACTCCACCGTCACCATCGCGGGCAGCTATACCGGCAATGTGAACCTGGGCGGCGGCAACGACACGCTGGTCCTGTTCAGCGGTGCGACCATCGGTGCGGGCTCGAGCTTCAACGGCAGCGGCGGCACCGATGCACTGGTGCTGGCCGGTGCGGGCAACGCCACGCTTGACGTCTCGAATATCTCCAACTTCGACAGCCGGACGATGGAAGGCACGGGCGTGTGGACGCTCACCGGCTTCGACGGCTCGAGCAACAACTGGCAGATCGACACCGGCACGATCGCCGTTTCGGGCGGCAGCGCGATCGGCGATGCCAGCACCGTGACGATCGCGGCGCCGGGCACGCTGCAGCTCCTTGGCAACGAGGCAATCGGCGCGCTGGCCGGCGCGGGCAGCGTCGATCTCGGCGCGAACACGCTTGTCCTGGCCGGCACCGGCAGCTTCGACGGCACGATCGGCGGCACCGGCGGCGTGACGATCGCCAATAGCGGCGCGATCACGCTGAACGGCGCCAACAGCTATACCGGCCTCACAGATGTGAGCGGCACGCTCACGCTCGGCGCATCGGACGTGCTGGCGGACGGATCGAGCCTGGCCGTTCGGCAGGGCGGCACGCTGAATCTCGGCGCGAACAGCGATACCGTCGCGACTGCGTCGCTGGCAGGCATTGTCAACGGCTCCGGCACGCTGAGCACCACCGGCAACACCTTCCTGACCGGCGCCACGATCAACGTCAATCTGGCCGGCGGCGCGCTGGTCAATGCTTCGGGCAGCAGCACGCTCAACGGCACTGCGGCGCAGGCCGTTGTTGCCGTCACCGGCGGCATGTTGACGCTTGGCGCATCGAACCGTCTCGCCGACACCGCCACGGTGACGGTGAATGCGGGCGCGACGCTCAATCTGAATGGTGTCAGCGACACGGTCGGCGGCCTGGCGCTGTCCGGCACGCTGAACGGCACCGGCACGCTGACTGCGACCGAATATGACCTGAACGGCGCCACCGTGAACGCCAACCTCGGCACCGGCACGCTGGTCCAGATGGGTGGCAGCTCGACGCTGAGCGGCAAGTCGGCGACCGGGGTGGTGGCGATCAATGCCGGCACGCTGAACCTGGGCGCGTCGAACCGCCTGGCCGACAGTGCGGCGGTCTCGATCGCCTCGGGCGCGTCGCTCAACCTCGGTGCGTTCAACGATACCGTCGGCACCGCTGCGATCTCGGGCAGCCTCAACGGCACGGGCACGCTGGCCGCCAACATCATCCAGCTCGATGGTGCGACGGTGAACGCCAATGTCGCGGGCACGCTGGTCCAGCACAGCGGCGGCTCGACGCTGAACGGCACTGCGACCAGCGTCAATGTCGCGATCGATGGCGGCACGCTGACCCTCGGCGCTTCGGATCGCATCTCCGACACTGCCACGGTCACGATCGCTTCGGGTGCGGCGCTTGCGCTGGGCGGCTATAGCGACACGGTCGGCGTGGTCGGCATCGCCGGCCAGCTTACCGGCAGCGGCACGCTTACGGCGGGCGAGTACCAGCTGACCGGCGCGGTGGTGAATGCGAACCTCGGCACGGGCAACCTGTTCCAGCTCGGTGGCACTTCGGCCCTTGGCGGCACGTCCGCGGCGGCCAATGTGGCGGTCCAGGGCGGCACGCTGGCGCTGGGCGCGGCCAACCGGCTTGCCGATACTGCGGCGGTCTCGATCGCTGCGGGCGCCACGCTCGATCTCGGCAGTTTCAGCGACACGGTGGGCACCGCCGCGATCGGCGGCACGCTCGCGGGCACCGGCACGCTGACTGCCGGCCTCGTCCAGCTCGACGGCGCGGTGGTGAACGCCAATCTCGGCAGCGGCACGCTGACCAACGCCAGCGGCACCTCGGTGCTGAACGGCATTT